>CAVQHW010000003.1:0-550450 GCA_963712425.1 uncultured Actinomycetota bacterium
GATGATAGATAGATAGATAGATAGATAGATAGATAGATAGATAGATAAATAAAAAAAATAAAAATTCCATTCCATTCCATTCCATTCCATTCCATTCCATTCCATTCTACACGGCTAATTTTTTTTTTTTTTTTTTTTTTTTTTTTTTTTTTTTTTTTTTTTTTTTTTTTTTCTTTCTTTCTTTCTTTCTTTCTTTCTTTCTTTCCTTTCTTTCTTTCTTTCTTTCTTTCTTTCCTTTGCCTGGCGTCTTCCTTCCCTTTCTGTCCCTTCCCAGAGGTGTAGTTTCAAGGTGTGCCGAGTGTTGCGGGATGCCCCCTTCTGCGAGGCGTGCAACTGCTCGATCAATTCGATCCTGGATTCGCCCACGCGCAGGGCCAGCGGAGCCCGATTTCACAGCAACTCGGCGAGATGGCGGTCGGCGACGTGAAGGAAGTGGCGGTGACGTTCATCGTGCGGCAACCCGGCACGCTTTGTCATACTGTTCAAGCCTCGGCCGAAGGTGGACAGACGGAGTCGATGCGGGCCTGCTTGACCGCACGCGTGGGGGCGGGAGGCGCCGGCCCGGCGATTCCGGCCTCGAACGCCATGCGAGTCTTGCTCAGCGGACCTCGCCAGGCGACGGTCGACCAGATTGCCGAGTATCGGTTCTCGGTGGTCAACACCAGCGCGGCGGCGATTGGCAATGTGCGCGTCGTGTACGACAGCGACCCTGGTCTCGGAATCGACAAAGGCTTCGGAGGGCTTCCAGGCGTTGCCGCGACAACTGGCCTGGAATGTGGGCACGCTCATGCGGGACGAACGTCGAGAGTTCACCGTGCAGGCCCGCTGCCTGTCACCCGCGCAAGCCGCCACGGTGCGAGTCACCGCGTATGCCGACCCGAACATCACCGTCTCGGAAACGTGGGCGACGGCGGTCGCCCCGTCAGGCAATGCGGGGCCGGCCGCGCCACCGACTCCTCCCGCCGATGGCGGCGCGCTCCCGGCCGCTCCGAACGATCCGGCCGTGGTCGGGGACCTTGCGGTCACCGTGACCGATCTCGTCAATCCGGTGCGCATCGGCCAGTCGACGCGGTACGTGATCCTGATCAAGAACGATCGCAACGCGTCCGATCGCAACGTGATGCTCCGGTTCCGACTTCCCGAGGGGCTCGATCTGACGAAGGTCCGAGTGACCGGTCCCACGCCGCAATCCCAAGATCAGTCCGGACGGTCGCACCTGGGAGATGGATGCGGTCGCCGAGGTGCGTGCCAACGAGGCTCTGGTCCCGTATTATGTGGAAGTGACCCCGACTGCCGCCGGCAGGATCACTTTTGACGTGGAAGTAATCAGTTGGCGTTCTCCGAGCCCCAAGCGCGCCTCCGCGACGACCACGGTCACCGCTCAATGACCGGTCGGTTCGTCGTCCTGCGTCACGAGATGCCCGAGGGCGCCGAGCGTCCCTCGCACTGGGACCTGCTGTGGGAAGCGGGCGACGTGCTGCGAGCCTGGGCGCTCGACGCCCCGCCACGGCCTGGAACCACGACCAGCGCTTTGCCGCTACCCGACCATCGACGCGTCTATTTGGACTACGAGGGGGCGGTTTCCGGGGATCGCGGCTGGGTCACTCGCTACGACGCGGGGGAGTTTCGGTTGGAGAGCGACGAACCGGGAAGCGTCGTCGTGCGGCTCGAGGGGGCCAGATTTCAGGGGGAGGTCCGACTGTGGGTCGAGGAGGGACGTTGGCGGGCGACGTTATGAAGGATGAGGGATGAAGGATGAAGGATGAAGGATGAGGGATGAGGGATGAAGGATGAAGGGATGAGGGATGAGGGAGAGGGATGGGATGAGGCTGAGCGATCGTCGCGCCTTGCGCTCAGCTTAATCTCTTGCGGATTTTCGGGCGGCGAGCGATGGGGGGAGTGACGAAGGCTGGGTAGATTCGTCCTTTCAGACTAGGGAATTGGCCAATTTGTTGTCCTGACTGGTCGGCTTCCATACGATAAAAGAATGTGGGTTGGTCGGCGCCAACCAAGCTCCTGGGCATCCCCTCATTCGCCCGCAACTCCATATCCAGCATGACCTTCCGATCACCTGCCAAGCCTTCGAGCCTACGTCGCCGACGACTGTCCGTCGAAGCGCTTGAATCCCGGCAGCTGCTGGCTTCCCTGCCTTACGGCGCCCTGCCTGACGATACGGGCGAGTACATGCTGGGGGATATCGTCGTCACCGTGGTGTTGATGGAATCGACTCCGACGATGGCGCCCCATGATCCGAGCACCGAGAACTGGACGGCCGCCGCTAAGGCGGACGTCATGACCAAGGTGCAAACCGGGCTCGACTGGTGGAAGAGCCTGCTGGCGCAGAAGAGCCCCACGATGGCGGCCGACCTGAATTTTTTCGTCGACGATACGTACGTGCAGAACCCGGTGCTGACCGGCTACGAACCGATCAATCGCGTGTCGAACGACTTCGCCATCGACACGGGATCGGGCCCGACGACCGGCTGGATGTACGACTTCCTCAACCAGGTCGGCTACAACCAAACCGGAGATTTTACGCTCGACCTGCGCGCCTACAATCACTCGCGTCGACTGGCCGGAACGGCCGCTCATCCTGGCCCGGCGGACTGGGCCTACACGATTTTCGTCGTCAATTCGACGGCCGATCCGGATGATGATACGTTTGCCGACCGGCGGGTCGTTTCTGCGTGCGTTCTCCTGGCCCGGCGGGCTCATGATGATCGTCCCCTCGGGACGTCCGGACTACACCTACGCCCACGAAATGGCGCACCAGTTCTGGGGCTTGGACGAGTACTCGGGCAGCAATTACTTGGCGCGCGCGGTTATTACAACACGCAGAACTCGAATGCCGCCCATAGTGGCTACGTTCAACAGCCGAGCCTCATGGCGTCGGGAACCCTGCAGTCCACCGCCTGGGAGACTCAACAGCAGGCCGCGTCGGCGTTGGAAATGATTGGCTGGCGCGATGGCGATGGCGATGGAATTTTCGACGTGCTGGATGTTCCCTTCGAATTGTCTGGCACGGGCTACTACGATTCGGTCAGCGGGACGTATCACTTCAAGGGCAGCTCGAAGGTTCGCACGCTGCCCAATCTGAATTCGTCCGGGCTCGGCAGCGACATCACGATCAACGAGATCACGCGCGCCGAATACCGCATTGACGGTGGCGCGTGGCAGGTGGCCGCGACTTATGCCGCACCGGCCGTGACGCTCGATCTGGCGTTCGCGGTTCCTCCGACTGCGACCACCGTGGAGATCCGCACGATCGACGCCGTCCTGCCCGGCGGCGGTGGCGGAACCGGCGCGAGTTCGCCGATTTTTTTGGCGGACTTGAGCAAGCCTCACGCCACGGCGGAACCTGGCATCAACGGATTCGTGTGGAATGATCTCGACGCGGACGGCGTGTTCGACATGGGCGAGCCGGGCTTGCCTGGCTGGACGCTGCAGCTCGTGAACGCCGGAGGGCAGGTCTTGCCGTTGTGGTCGAGTTACGACCCGGACAGCTATGCGGCTGGCACGATCCTGAATTCGACCAACCCGGCCGTGTTCCTGTCCGGCGTTGGCTTCGGAACGGACGGGACGGTCGCAGCCCTCACTTCACCGTTGACCTCGATCCCCGGTCGAGTGTTTGGGGTCAACGATTCGGGGACGGAAAGCTGGACGACGACCTGGGACGATGAGAATCGCAACTTGCGGATGCGTTTCGCCAGTCCCGTGAATCGAGTCAGCTTGGATGCGATCGGCAACAGTTCGGGCGATTACGCGCAGGCTTGAGGCCTACGACGCGGCCAACAACCTCCTGGCGCGCCACACGACAAGTGTGCTCGCCAGCGGCCAGGTCGAATCGATGGTGATCGAGCGGGCGACGCCGGAAATCGCTTACGTGATCGCCAAGGGGCATGCCGGCTCCGACGTGCTCTTGGACAACTTGAAGTACGGGCGCAGGCCACCACGGTCACCGGCTCGCTCGGCCAATATGCGTTGGACTACTTGCCGGCCGGAACGTACACGGTCCGAGCGATTCCGTCGGCGAGTTTCGTGGCGACGGGCGCCTTGCCGCCGAATCAGTCGATCACGATCGCGGCCGGCGCCGTTCAGTCGCACGTCGACTTCGCGGCCCAGGGAATCCACAACCCGTGGCAGAACCCCCTGAACCGGTACGACGTGAGCAACGACACGTTCGAGGCGCCGATCGACGCGCTGTTGATCATCAACGACCTCAACGGCAATGGAGCTCGACAACTGCCGAGTCCCGGGATCGGCCCGCAATCGGCCCCTCCTTACCTGGACGTCAACGGCGATGGATTTGCCGCCCCCGTGGACGCCCTGCTGGTCATCAATCGGCTGAACGCCGGTGGCGCCTCGGAGCCGCCGGACGCTCTGGGTGGAAGCGGCGGAGCGAGTGGTGCGACCTCCGGCGGTTCCCCGTCGGGCCCCGATGGCGAAGAACCCGATGAACGTCGTGGGACCTGCCGCGACGACCGCGAATGGGCAGGAATCGGTCCAGGGTCTGCGACGCTTCACGGCGCGAGGCCGCATCGCGCCCGCACCGGTCCTTCCGGTTTCCACCGCCGTCCCCACGCTCGCGGCCGCCATGTCGGTCGACGACGAACTGGCGCTGGACGTCTATCGAGCCTGGGTGAAGTCGCGCAACGCGGCGGCCGAACTCGAGGAACTCGCGCACGACCACAGCCACGACGAGTTGGATCACGCGGATTGAGGCAACCTCGAACCGCGGAGATCCACCGCGTCAGGCTCGTGCGTACCGCTCCCGACAAAAGTCTGCTCCCCAGTTCTTGCTCCCTTCTCCCCGCCGCACGATCCATGGGGACAAGTTCCCCATCACCCAGGCGGCGGGGAGAAGGGCCGGGGATGAGGGGCCGAGCACGACCGGGAAACGTACAACGGTCGAGCGTGGCCAACGCCGTTGGTACTTCATCGCCGGCGGCGGAACAAAACGCGCATTGCCCGGTCGCGTACCTCCGATCCAGTTTTGCGAAGTGCGAATCTGGCCAGGCTGCTTCTCTGCGCCTCGCACGCCGCGCATGAGGCGTTTGTGGGCCTCGCACAACAACCGCATGCTCAACGGCAGACCTTGGGGTCGCGCGATCTCGCGTCGTGCGTAGGCGATCGCATCGAGGTAGTTGCAGATCTCCTGGACATCATCAGGACGATCCGGCTTTCTGAGTGGCCTCGAACGTGAGAACGTCTCGCAGCGTGGCCTGCGTACCCTCGATTTGCGATGAGATCACCGCTTCCTTACGAACGAAGCCGTAGAGGAACCATTCGGCGCTGGGAACCATTTTTCCAGCAACGGAAAGTTGTGCCACGGCGGTGCTCGCGCTGGCCAACAGGGATTGCAGCGATTCGTCAAGCAACAACGGTGGTTGGGCCGGTGGCAGTGGATGGGGAATAAACGAACGGACCTCCTCGCCCCCGACTTTCGTCACGCGGTAAGTTCCCGTCCTACGCTTTATGGTTAGTCCAGCTCTCCTGTTGATTAACGTCTGCTAGTAAGGAAGTCTTGACTAGCATTAATCGTTAGTCAAGCCGCGTTTACTAGCAATTGCCGGCCTCAGCGTCGTGCGACACCCGCGCCGGCGATCCGCGGCGGAATCAGCGGGCTTCGGGCTTCTCGATCAAGGCAGTCGCTTCGCGGCGGATGGGCTGCAATAGGCACCAAATCATCGGCGTCTCGTACCATTGGGTAGGCGGTGCATCATAGGACGGCACCACCCGCTCCAGGTGCTTCTCGGCCGCGAGTCGCAGTCCCAGGCCTGTCCCGGGGACTGGCCTCTCATCCCTTCTCATCTCCGACCCTTCAATTGGCACACTCCTCAAAGCGGCCGGCAACGTCGCCAGGCTGCTCCATCATTTCGCTGGTCTGACTTGACATTCGCCGGGGCGATCACACGTTCTAGAGGGGAGAGATGTCGCGATCCGCGGGGGGGCTGTTGCTTGTTCGACCCCGTCGCCGCCGATAGACTTCCGGCTATTCTGATCGTGACGGTAAGCAAGGCGGATCACGAGTTTCACCTTCGAACAGGGGTATTGGAATGGCGACAAAACGAGCGGTCTTGGTCGGTCTGCAATTTGTCGACTCGTCTCGATACCCGGGAGGCTGGGATGGCAGGAGCGGTTGTCAAGGTTGCGGCAAGGATGTGCAGATGATGTCGGAGATTCTGCGGCAGGCGGGCTTCGATCATGCCAACATCTCCGTGCTGCAGGATGAAGACGCCACGATGGGAGACGTGCTGGCTGAACTCAATGATAAAGTCAACCAGAGTCGCGCGGGCGATCTGCTCGTGTTCTACTTTACCGGGCACGGCTCGCACCAAGACGATACGAGCGGCGACGAGTCCGACCGCGAGGACGAGCTATTGTGCCTGTACGACGGTTATCTTCTCGACGATCGATTGTTCGACGCCTGGAAAAACGTGCGTCGCGGCGCGCGCGTGCTGACCATCTCGGATAGCTGCCATTCCGGGACGAATATGCGGAAGATCAATACCGGCAGTTTTGTACCGCTACCATCGAGTCTTGGGTCGCGGCCAACGGTCAACACCGGCGGCACGTTGGGTGGTTCCGAGGAAAACGTCGAGGTTGACGGGGTTCGAGGCTCGTTCATTCATATCGCGGGATGTCCCGATGATGCCACCTCCAAGGGAGGCAGCGACGGCTCCAAGATGACGCTCGCGCTGTTCAACGAATGGAATCGCAGCAACCATGGAAGCGGGATGAATTACCAGAGTTTTCACCAGAACATCGCGTCCGCCGTTCAGTCGTTTCAGCGAAGTCTGATTCTCGGCTGGGGCGTGAATTCGAGCCAATTCATCGCGGAGCAACCGTTTGCCTAGTGTCGAGTCGCATCCTATCGTGCGCCACGAGGCGAACCGAGCTTCCCGATCCTAAAGACGGCACCGATCACCGATCCATCAACGACAAGTGAAACCAGACAACTGCTAAGGACGATTCCATGAAACGCTTCGGACGACTTGCGGGCTACTGCTGTGCGTTGGGCGGCCTGATGCTCCTGACTGCGGATTCACTTTGCGCCAATGATGCGTTCGTGCCGTATGGCGCATGGCGCGGCAACATCCGTTACGTGCGAGGTCCCTTTCGCACGAAAGAGACAATGCGCTGGGGCAATGGAATTACTCCCACGGGGGGCATGGTGCTCATGCACGGCCTGACGGTCGCGGGCAACGTGTTCGCGGGAGCTGGTGCATTTTCCAAGGATGCCGATGCCTTCGCCAAGGAGACTCCCTCGCCGGCAACGGTCGATTCGCAGCAATTCACCGACGCGGTGGACAAATCCAAGCTGACGTTGGAAGCCCTATCGAACGATCTGGCCAATCAAGTGAACTCGCTCCAAGGTGCGTTCACCAAGGACTTTCATAAGCCCGTCCTGCAGCGCCTCGCGCTGATTGCCGACCTAAACCACCGGCTCGCGGTGCAAATCGCCACGGCCAAGGACCCCAAGAATGGCGAAACCTCCTTGGCGGAGAAGTCGAAAGAGAGTTGGGCCAAATTAAGTGCATTGTTGCAGCCGTATCGAGGCGAGGCTCCAGCCGCAAGTCTTCAAGGACAATCGCTGCGGGCTGGATTCGCGGCCTGGAAGCACGAGGAGGTGCTCGTCGGTCGTTGGGCGGAAGCGTGGCAATGGCTGTCTGGTTTGCCAATGTAGACACGAAGTTCTATTCCGACTCGGCCGAAGCAAAAGCGGCCACCGAGTTTCTCGAACGCGTCAAGGCGAACACGTTAGACGCGAGTCCAGGCGTTGCCGATTTTTTCAAGGTCATTGAAGCAGTCAATAACATTCCTCTTGACGATGTCATGAAGTAGTTGACCACGTTCTTTGGCTTTGTGCCGATCTTCCCTTCTCAACCCTGCTGGTCGCAGGGGATGTACCGACCCCCGCTGCCGCCTTGCAGGCGGGCCGAAATTGTTCCGACACAATAATGGATTGATGCTATCTGGCCGCCTCGCGCGGTTAAGCCAGGATAGCTGCGGAAACTTTTTGGAAGGGTCAATCAATGCGGCTCCTCTTGTGCCTCGCCGTCGCGACCTGGGCGTCCGCGGCCGCTCTGACCGGTCCAGCGGCTTCGGCCGAAGACTGTGGCTGTGGTTCGAACGGGGCACATGCTTGTTTCCATCATCGCTGCCACCGACGATGCGGGCCTTGCCGCAGCTGCGAGGGGGGCTACGACAAGATCCGCGCCGGCGAATACTGGAAATGGCTGGAAAGATGCCCCGGCGCCGGTCGTGATGCAATCGATGCCTTACTTCGCGATGCCGATGGTCTATGCCCAGATGCCTGTCATGCCGGTGGCAGCGGCGTCCAAAGCGGCTCCAGAACCTTTCGATAAGGCAGCGCCAAGCTGCCAAGGAAGTAGTGCTCGACTCGACGGTTTGGATCGCGATGTGCGAGACTTGCACGTGAAAGTTGAAGCCCTGCTGGAAAGCGTTCGCCAACAGAATGAATCCATCCGCCAGATGCGAAACATGATGAACAAGCCGAGTCTGCTCGAGCCGAATCCCTAATGGGACAGCGCCACTTTGGATTCAGTATTCGTTGGCGGGCTCAGTCGAGCGTGCTCGCACTGCGACATTGTGCCACCGTCCGTAGCCGATGCACGTCGTCCACTGCCACGAGACACACCATCGGCTCGGACGGTGCGCAGCGAGACACGGCGTCCACGAGCGACAAGGCACCGTCCGACTCCGTGGAACGACGATTCGAGAATGGTGGATCGCTCGATCAGCGGTACGGTTAGGCAAACTGTTCGGACCGCAGGAATTCTGCTCACAGCTCCGACGGCGCCCGTCGATGCTAGTCGTGACGGAGATTCCTATTCGTCCAGGGGAGCGAGCGATGAAGCGTGCGGAAATCCTGTTTCTGATGATGGCCGCGATGTCGCCCGCGATTTTCAGGCCTGTCCTGGCGGATCAAAACTGCGTCTGCGCGAGCTCCTCGCGGCACGGTCGGATGCACGGATTCTTGCATTCCCTGTCCGTTCCATGGTTGTTGCAAGAAAAAATGTGGTTGTGGCGAGGAACCTCCCAACAAGGAAGCTCCGCCGCCGCGAGATCAACCCCCCTCCAAGGAAGCGCCCCTCCGCCAGGCGGTCCCCCGACCGCGTTCGTCGCTCCTCCCCCGACGGGAACCGTCGAGGGGCCGAGCACGGGCTGGGATCTGGGAGGCGTCTCGCTGACCTTTCCCGAACTGACGCTGAAGTTGCCGCGACTTCGCTTTCAGGGGGCCTCGCGACTCCGTCAGCATAGCCGGATGCATCTCGATTCGGCCATCGCGCCCATGGCGCAACAAACCGGAATGGGCATGGGGATGCCGGGCGGAATGCCGGCCATGGCGGTCCCCTTCACGGGTTTTCCAAACGTGAACAAGGATGCGCCGCCGCCGCCCGACGACAAGGATGCGCCTCGCCCCAACCGCCCGACGACACACCCAGCAAGACTGGCAAGCCTCCCTGCGGCAAACGTCCCTGTACCGATGCGGCGGCGATCAGGTCGCGTTCCTCCACCGCGCCGGCGAGAACATCGACGAATTGGAGGTGGCCCTGCGAGCTCAAGTCGGAGAGATCGAATCGATCATGCGGCGGATCCAGCAGTTGCGCGACCAGCAATCGGTCACGGCGCCGGTCAGCCGCGAGGTCGATCCCATCCCCATGCCTCAATACGACGCGGACTCCGCCGGACGACTGCGACCATTTCCTCCCGCTCCGGAGCCCGTCGTGGCCGACGAGCTGCGTCCAGCGTACTATCAAGCCCCCGTCGCGCGGCCCCGACCGGTCGGGGCCGCACCTCAGTTGCAACGCTTGCCACCGGTACGCCGGTAGGAATATTTAGCGGTCAGGCAATTAGAATGAGTTGTCATCAGTTCAGCGAATCGTAGACTCGTGCGGAGGCTCTCCTCCGCGGGGTCAGCCGCGCACGGTTTGGCGAGCCACGGTGCCACGGCATCTGGGGGGATTCGCCGATGAACGAGCGCGCTTGGGTGGCCGAGTTTGCCACCGCTTCGATCGACCGCCTGATTGGTCTGTTGCGCGAAGTGACTCCCGATCAAGAGGTTGGGCTGCGCACGTACCTGGGCGTCTCCCGGTATCAACGCTTGAGGGCCGGGGCCGATCGCGTCGACCATGCGCGTTCCGGCACGCAACCGCGTCGGAATGTCATCGTGATCCCGGGTTTCATGGGGAGCGAGTTATCCGCCACGGCGAACAGCGTGGAACGTCGCGTCTGGCTCAACTACTTTCGTCTCGGCTCAGGCTGGCTGCCAGCCCTCCGTTTGCGTGACAATGGCGAGGCGTTCGACGCAAGGTTCGCGGTGCGGCCCACGGGCATCCTGAACAAGTACTACGGCGAGTTGCTCTTGAAGCTGGCCGCGAATTGCAACGTTCGCGCCTTTGCCTATGACTGGCGGAAGGGAATCAACGAAACGGCCGCCGACCTGCAAGCGTTCATTGCGCAACATTATCAGGAGCAGGATGTCTACCTCGTGGCGCATGCCATGGGCGGACTTGTCGCCCGCGTGATGTTCAGTCAAATCCGGCGTCAATTGGGCAGCGATGCGCTGCCGAATCGCTTTTGCCGACTGATCACGTTGGGGACTCCCCACCATGGCTCGTATGAAGTTCCAAGGATTCTGACAGGACTGCACGACTCCGTGCAGAACCTCGCCAAGCTCGTCGCCGGCACCGGGGGATTCGGCGTATTTGACAACTGCGCTGCGCGGCGTCCAAGAGACGATCAATTCCTTTCCGAGCTTGTATCAAATGCTGCCGTGGTCGGAGGACCAGGGAAAGCAACAGGTCCTGGAACAACTTCGTGATCCCGTCGTGTACTTCAAGGGACTTAAGGGAAAGGGCCCCACTTTCGCCGACACTCACTTTCGGTCCGCGGCACTGGTCCAGCAACACCTGGCCGACCGAATTGGCGCGGACCGCATGGTGCAGGTCGTGGGCATCAATCGGCCCACGGCGATCTGGATCCATGGGATGCCGCCCGGTGACTCGCAGTCCTACTCGACATCGCTCGACGGAGATGGCCAGGTCGCGCGGGAACTCGGGCTGCTGAGTGACACGAGAGCGACGTTCTTTGTCGACGAAGAGCATGGCGCGCTTCCCGGAAAACCCCATCCTACTCGCCGCCATCGAATCGCTGCTGGACGGTGAGCGCACGGCGCCTGGCCTGGTCACCTCGTGGCAGGCGCCGATCGAGCAGGCAAGTGGACGGTCCGTGCCTGCCGCGTCCGCTGACTTCGACGAACTGGTGCGAAGACTACGATCGTTCGCCATCCGCCTACGCTCAGGTTCGGAGGCCGAGACGCGGCCTGGTTTGGCACTCGATTCCATGATGGCGGCTCCGGAGGTCGAACAGGTGAGTCCTGACGAGGAGGCGGCCGAAACGAGGCTGCTCGGCGGGCTGCTGGGGCGAGGTGCGGGGACGGTCGTGTCGAATCCGGCGACCGTAGTCCTGAACGAACCCTTCTCCGACGCGATGCTGTCGTTCAGTGGCGTCGAGTCCCAACTCGTTCCGGTTGCTGCCACGGTTCAACCAGGACAAATCCTGATTCGCGTCGTCCACGGAGGGATTGAGCAGGCGCAGGACGCCGATGCGGTTTCCATCGGCTTCTACCCTGGCACCCGCCCTCAAGACGCGTTCGCCGCGCTCGACGCCTCGGTATCCGCCGCCTTGCGGACGCGCGCGCCTGAAGGCACGGGCCCGTCGAAGTCATCGCCCGCGGCCGACTCGGGCGGCCTGTTTCGCAATTACGTCGAGCGGGGTCTGCTTCGCGCGCCCTTCGGCCAACACTTCTTGTTTCCCGACCCGCGAGAAAATCCGCATTGCTTTCCTCGGTCACTCCAAAAGATCATCGCGATCTGCAGCATGGGCACGCCCGGGCGGTTTGGCCAGCCGGAATTGGTCGTGCTGGTCCGCGAACTCGCCTGGTCGCTCGGCGCGGTGGGGTGCCACAAGCTGGCGACGGTGCTGATCGGCGCCAGGCAGAATCTGTCGCTGCAGGAAGCGGCGTCTGGCTGGTTGCGGGGATTGGCCCGAGCGGCCGACCAAAAACCTCGCCAGGGAAACTTGCTCGAATGCGTCACGTTTGTCGAGGCCAGTTACTCGCGTGCCACCGACTTGCACAAGGCTCTGCAATCCGTGGTGCTGTCCTTCGCGAAAAAGAAGACGACCCCCAACTTGTTCGCGATCGGCCCGGCGCCCGTCGAGGACGAAGCCTACTCGAAGGCGAGACACAGCGCCGCTGAACAGCTTCGCGCCAGCGATTTCGACGAGGACGATGATCCCATTGCCACGCGAGTCTTCGTCGAGCGTCAGGGCAAGACCTGGTCGTTGAGTGCGATGACGGACAAAGCGGCCGTTCCCGAACGCCTGGTCACCGTCGATCCCACGCTGGTGGACCAGGCCACCCGATCCCTGGCGGGGCAAATCGATGCCGATTACCAACGCCGCTACGGTCTGACCTTGGAGACGTTGGTCATCCCCAAGGATCTGCGCGAGCATCTCTATGGTTCCGCGCCACTCGTCCTGGTGGTTGACGCGACGACGGCTCGCGTCCCCTGGGAGATGCTGGCTCAGCCCTTGGAGCGCTCGCAAGTGACGGAGAAGCCGCAGCGCGGCCACGTGCCGACCGAGCACTTCGTCGGCCTTACTCGCGGACTGACCCGACAGCTGCGGACACAGTTCGCGCAGTACCCCCGAACCTCCGACGGCGGCGGGACGTGAACTTCGCATCCTGATCGTGGCCGATCCCTCCTCGAAAAAACCCTTGCCTGGCGCTCGACAAGAGGGGCAGGAGATCTACGACTTGTTCGACGCCTACCAGCAGCTGCAAACAGGACCGGCGCCACGGAATATCGTCATCAAGCGACATGATCGGGCCGGTGGAAGCCAAGCGTTTGGAGGTGCTCGCCGAGATCACCGAAATGAATTACGACATCCTGCACTACTGCGGACACTGCTTTTTCGACGCCAAGAATCCTGAAAGCTCGGGTTGGATCTTCGAGGACGGAGTGTTGTCGGCGCAGGAGCTGACGCGGCTTGATCGCGTCCCCCGGTTCATCTTTTCGAACGCCTGCGAATCAGGAATCACGCCGGAGCGAGCCGAGGCGAGCTCGCCGGGCTGGCCCCTTCCTTCGCCGAGGCCTTTTTTCGACAAGGAGTGTCGAACTTCATCTGCACCGGCTGGCCGGTCGACGACGCCGCCGCGCGCGTCTTCGCGATCTCGCTTTACTCGCGACTGCTCGGCCTGGAAGCCCACGCCAAGCCCCTGGACAAGTCAATCGAGATTCCTTCGTCCGCGATTGATATCGGGACGTACGTGGTGTGGACCGGTGACCGCGGCGCTCGGATGTACGAGGCGTTGCGGGAATCGGGCGCTCGAAGCTGTTCGATCTTGCCATGGGACGCGGCAGCTCGGGCGTCTATCAACATTACGGCAACCCGTTCTTCCGGCTCACGTGAGCGGAGGGGCAGTCGAGCGGGAGTTGGGTGCGAATTGGGCGTCGTGCTCGCCGCTCATTCCTGTCCCTTCTCCCCGCCGCTGGACGATGGGGAATTCCCTGTACCGAGGCGCGGCGGGAGAGGGGAGCATCGTTGAGAGGGGGATCCATCATGGCAGGGGCGGCAATCGCGGGAAATCGGCTTTGATCACGCCACGCCAGATTTCAAGGAACTTTTGCTTGTCCTCCGCTTGCGGCGTACGGATTTTGGGATTCATCACGGGATACATCAGTTGGTCCGGTTGGTTGCTGTGACGCAGTCCCAGCAGATGGCCGATTTCGTGCGCGGCCGTCAGATAGAACGACTCGGGAGTCCACTCTTCCTGGCTGTCGAACCGCAGTTCCAAAACCCGGCTGGAGGACGGCGGACCAATGTGAGCCAGTGCCTTCGCGCCCCTGGTCCGTCCACTGGTCCCGTGCGAATGACGATGTGACTCTCGTGGTCCGCCCCCTCGCGTGGACGAATGCCACCGAGATCGGACCAGGCCTTCCAGGCGTCGGTCAATTGTGCGTTGGCGTCGGCTCCCTCGAGGGTCGGCAGGCCTTCCACAACGTAGACGATCTCGCCGTCCATCTGCGGATCCATCTTAGGGAACTGTGGCTTGCGGAGTTGCTCTTCAAGCATGAGCAAGGGGCGACCCAAACCAGCAAACGTCTCTTCACCTCGGCGTTTGTCGTCCGGCAAGCTCGCATCCCATTCGAAGGGCGTCATGTTCCGTCCAGAGGCCGCGCGCGGCCTGCGCGAGCAGCGCTTCGCGATCGGTCGGCCAGGCCGCAGGGACTGCCCGCTGACCGTGTAGAGCCTCCGCTCGTCCGCGCCGAATCCCAGGGCCGTCACGTCCCCGCGGATCGGCAGCCGGAAGCGGCGAACCGGCGCCTTGCTGCGGGGCGTTGCGAACGCCTCGCCGACGGCCAGCAGTTCCACTTCGAGGTTATCCCCGCCCGCCAGCCAATTCGCATTGCAGCTCCAGGCGAAGATCCTGCCGCGTCCCAAAAACCCTTCCTCGCGGTACACGAGCGAGGGTTCGTCAGTGAGATCGTAGATGCCGTAATCCGTCGGAGTACCGACGAACAACCTTCGCTCGTCCGGACTCAACATCATCACCGCATGAAAGTCCGAAGTCGACTCTAGCGTGAACTCACGTGGCTTGGATTCGTCCAAGCGGACAACGCGCACTCCATCGGACGGCTTCTTGTCGCCCGCCGGCGCCACGACGCACCAGTGGTTGCCCAGGACGATCGACGGAAACGAAGGTAGCCACGAGGATCGCACTTGACGGGGTTCCTGCACTCGAGCCTGCCACTGGTGATACCACGTGTTTCCCTCGCCGCGACTCCAGAGCGTGACCTTTCGGTCATCCGCGTTGGCTCGGTCCGAAATGTCGTTTCAGCGCGGCCAGCCAACGTCCGTCCGGGCTGAGTCTGATTTCTGAAAACGACGACTCCAGCGGAACGTCGGCGGCTTGAACACGAGTCACTCCTGGGTCCGTCATCCCCTCAACGACGTTGATCGCTGGCCCGCCGTCTTCCCCGTAGGCGATGACATAATCACTGACGTCCCAAACACCGGTCGGGACCGGGGTCACGATCGGTTTCTGGTCGACGTCGCCGGACTCGGGAAGAGATTCGAGCGTCCACACGGCGACGCGGGAAATGTCCGGGCGAGTGACCCGGGTCAGCATGCCAACCTCGCGGCCATCCACCTGGTGGGGATCGTACCTCAAGGCGAGACGATGTCCGTCGCGATCGAACCGCAGCTCGCGGCCATACCCAACATCGGCTGGCAAGGACAACCGCAGAGCCGGCGTCGGACCATTCGGATCACTCATCCGCCACAGTCGAATGCGCTGCCCGAGCGCGTCGTTGCCGAAATCAGCCGCCCAGTTTCCAGCCGCCGCTTGTGCGAAAAGCGTCGGTCGTCCACTGATCAGACTGACTCCGTCGCGGGGCGATTCCAGGTTCCAAAGTCTAGCGCCGCTGACGAGCCACCGCCCGTTGCGACTCACCGCGACTCGTCCCCCCGACTCGACGGAACCCAAGGCCATCGAGCGACCCTCGCGATCGTCCCCCCAACCGACAATCGACTTGCCGTCGTTTGTCAGCAACACACTTGTTCTCGAATCAAACGACATGCCGGATACCGGTCCGTCCAGCCGCAGGATCTGCGGTACTGACGTGAAGAAGGCCAGTTGAGCGACCGGCACCTCGCTCGGATCGTCCGATTCACCCGACGGCGGAATGGCCCTGCGTAGCCCGTCAAGCGACAACAAGCGAACGGTGTGGTCCTCGGCGCCGCTGGCCAGTGTGAGTCCATCCGGCGAGAAAGCCAGGTGCGTGACCATTCCTGAACCGCGGTCGAGTTCCTCGTGGGCGTACGACGCTGCGGCCTGCTCGATGACGCGCACGCCGGCGGGGCTGTCATGGCCTTGTTCGAGATCCCAAACATACACGTTCGACGCACCCGATTGTCGCTCGTCGGCCGCCGCGACGAAACGATTGTCGGGACTGATGGCCACGAGCGAGAACGTGGCGGCGTCCGGAACGCTCAACGTGGCTCGCAGCTTCAGTGGTTCGTCGCCGCAGTCCCACACCTGCACGATCCCCCCGGCCGTGACGAGCCGGGGTTGGCCCGACGCAAACGCGACGGTCGTGTTGCCTCGTGAAATGACCTCCGAGGTCAAGGGGGCCGCCGGATCACGGGGCCAATTCCAGACTCGGATCTCCCCCTCGTCATCGCACGTCGCCAGCTTGCGCGAGGCGGGTTCGAAGCAGGCGATCGCCGGACCGGACGTTTCGTCGATCCACGGTGACTGACGTATCAATCGGGGCTGCCCATCCAATTGCCACTCACTCATCTGGCCGGTCTTGTTGATCGCGAGCAACCGAGTCCCCTGATTCGCAAAGGCCAGGGCGACCTGGGAAATCGTCAGCCAGGGCTGATTTTCATCTTGTGGCGGGGGAATGGATTCCGCCAACTTCACCGGACGCAGCTCTTCAGGCTTGGCGGTCAGGTCCCAGAGGAAGACTTCGTCGAGCGCCGAGGTAGCCAGCCATCGCTCGTTCGGATCAATGGCGATCAGTTCAACCTGCGACGAGTGCCCGACCAGCGCCCGACCCGTGCATTGCGCCACGGCGTCGCGCAGGGCCTGTTCGACCGACTGCGGCACGGCGTCATCCTTGTCCAAGCCGTGCAGCGCCTCGGCCGCCAGAATCGACGCCAACACCGGATTGCGTGGAAGCGTCGACCCCGAGACGGCCGCGCATTGTTGAGCGCGAGCCAGTCGAGCTTCTTTGGCGGCCAGCGTGCTGGCCACGGTGGCTTTGCCTCGTTCCTCGATCGCCGTGACGCTCAGGTTGTACATCTGACACGCCATCCCAAAGACGACGGCGATGATCACCAACAGCAGTCCCGTCCCGACTTGCAGGACTCGAGTCTTGCGGCGCAAATCTACCGCCTCGCGCTGCTCGGCCAACAGTTGCTCGCGTTCCCTCCGGCGCGATTCTTGTGCCGTCTGGCTGGCTGTGAGGAATTCGTTGCACAGGTTCCATCCGGGCGAATAGCGGTTGGCCCACGCTTCGCACGGTTGTTCGTCGTCGCGCCATTTGAGGGCTGTTTCGAGGTCCGGCGTGTCCCATAGGCCGGCCTTTTGCGGCGCAGTCTTTCCAGGCGCCGCGCCTGATCGGCCAGCCGCTGGAAGAACGCCGCCGACTCCATCTCCGACGGCAGCCACTGATCTCGTAAGGTGGTCCATTGCCGCAACAGCGCCTCGTGGCTGATGTCGACCGTGGTCTCGAGTCCGAGCGACTGCAGATCGGCCGCATCGACTGCCACGAAATTCTTACCTGGGCTGGCGAATTTCGACACCACCGCCACCACCTCGGGCAACGTTGCCTGCGAAACGTCGCGGATTTCGCGAATGGTCGCGGGGCGGCGAATGAGCCGACCGCCCGGTTCGAAATCGCAGAGCAGGCAGAACATTTTCCGCACGATCCAGGCGCGGCGCTCGGCCGCCCGAGCGTCGACGGCCGAGCGGCGTAGTTGTTCGAGCGTCTGTGTCGCGTGGTTCGAAAGAGCCGATTGAAAGCCCCCCACTTGCCGGTAGTCGTCCAGAGCGACCTTGGGCCCATCTTGCGAGACGTTGCTCTTGTACCGCTGGTCAGCGTACCACCAGGTCAGCATCAGCGCGTGTTGCATCAACGGCAACTGGTCGGGGTCGGTCCCCACGTCGTTCAAGATCGTGTTGACCAGCGCGGGTTCCCAATCGCCGCGCGCGAGATTCAAGCCGAACGCTTCCAGCGGGCCTTCGATGGCGTCGCGCAATTGGTCGCGCGTCATGCGGGGCGTGAGAAACTGGCTCTCGTTGATCGCTTCGGGCAATCCCAGGAACGCATCGCAATCGCCCAGATAATCCGAGCGCATGGTGAGCACGACGTACACGCGTCGTCGAGTTTGGCGAGCGGTGGCCAGCAGCAGGCTGACGAAGGCCGCCGCTTCTTGCTGCACCGTCTCGATGGGTCGGCTCGCATCGGCCTCGTGTTGCCGCAACCGCTGCTCTTGCAACCGCCGAAACCGGAACAACTCCTCGAATTGATCGACCAGCACCAGCACGTCGGCGTCCTCCGGCACGTGCAAATCGTGCAACGCGGTCAGCAGCCCGTTCTGGCCGGTGCGCAGCGTCGCCGCCGTGTAGGCGGTATCGGTCTCGGCGGTCTCGGCGACGGCATGACCCGATTGCCGAGCACCGTCGCCACGAGCGCGCAGCGGCGCCTCCGCCAACGCGCCGTAGGGATCGTCGCCGGGCCGCAGGCTGGCGATCCACCATTGGTCTTGCGCTCCGCGAAGGAATCCCTGTTCGAGGCGCTGGCAACAGGCCGGCTCGCACCAACGACGACTTGCCCGATCCGCTGGCGCCGATCACGGCCAGGAAGCGGCGAGTTTCCAGGCGCCGCAGCATGTCGTCGATCTGCACGCCGCGACCAAAAAACAGTTCGGCTTCGGCGCGCTGGAATGGTCGCAACCCGGGATAGGGGCCCGCGTGTCGCGTGCGAATATCGTCCGCGGTGGTCGTGTCGGGGTTCATGCGTTCCTCCCTGCCAGCCGGGCGAGAAACGCGCAAGCGAGGCTGGTCGCCGTGCGTGATCCGTTCGAACCGCGCGGGCAGACGAAGTTGCGGCTTAGGATCGGGCGGTCCGAGATACAACGCGCAGACCGGCTTTTGTCGCTGGTACTTGAGGGCCAGTCGGCGGCAGACGTCCGCCTGTTGTTCCACCCATTGCCGCTCGGCCTGGCCGTAAATCACGACCATGCCGTGAAAGTTCGGATTGCTGTTGGTCACTTCCTCCAGCGACAGATCGGCCGGGACGACGTCCGCGTAGACAGTGCCGATCCGAAGCTCCGCGCGAGATCCTCGACTTCTTGTCCCACGCTTTCACAAGGGTTCGTCGGTCGACGCGACGTGCAACAACAGGACGCGCGGTTCGCCGTCGGGTCGATCTCGTCGATTGGCGGCGGCCTGGCACTCGGTCGATCAGGATGCTCTTGAACTCTTCGAGCTCCCCCGCGATGACGCTGGGGTCGAACACGAACGCCTGGTGGTCCGGATCGTCGGCCAATTGCTCGGCGGTCAAATCTCGCCGCCGCCACTGGAGCGTTTCCAGTCCCGCCTGTTTGGCTCGGTCGAATTGCCAGCGCTCGAAGCCCAGTGGAAATGCGGGGGGCAACGGGTCGTCGTGAAACGGTCCGAGCACCTGCACGAACAGCTTCGCCTGCGCCGCGGCATCGGCGAACTTCTGTTCGTAGCCGGGGGGCGCGCTGGCTCAATCGCTCGTCCGGTACGACTCGATATCCCGCGTCCTCCAGATGGGTGCGCACTTGTTTGCAGACTTTTCCCAGATCGGGCGTGCACTCCGCCAACAGCACGGCCGGCTTCGGCGTCGTCCCCGCGCCGCCGGGCGTCTGTATCAGGAGAACCGCAGCTGCTTCTCGATCGCGTCGACCAGATCTTGCACGGTTTCGCTGTACTCGGCCGGCAACTTCGCGGCCGGCAGCGGGTCGCCGAACACTTCAATCTCCTCGGTCACCGGGTGCTGCCGAAAGAACTGATAGCCGACGAGGTTCTGTATCGACTTGGGACGGCTTTCCAACGGCGGCGCATTCGCGCAGCACCACGAAGATGCGTCCCTTGGCACTCTCGTCGCCGCCCGCCTGGCGGAGAAACGCCTCGAGTTCGTCGCGACAGTACCTCGACTGGAGGTAATTCTCGGAGAGGACCAGCAGGAACAGGGCCGAGTGGCCCGCCGCGCCGCGCAGGATTTCATCCAACGGGAGATTCCCTTCCACGTCCTTGGCATCCAGCCACACGGAAACAGGATCGGGACGCATGCGATCCGCCAGTCGAGCGGTCAGCGCCTCCTTCAGGGTGTCGATCCATCGCGAACGAGGCTCGCCGGGCAATCGTTCCTTGTTGTCCGCCCACGAAAAGCTGACGAACACATCATGCTTAAATCCGGGAACCGTTCCCATGCGCACCTCCATTCGGTTCGCCATTGTGGATGGTTCCTAGCCTGGGTAGCAAGTGCACGAGTTCTTGAGGCGTTGCGCGGGGCGAGTGTACCTAGGTTGTACCGAGGCCTAGACCGCAGTGCCAGGCCACGTGGAAGTTCCAACAATCTGCTCCCTTCTCCCCGCCGCCTGGGTGATGGGGAACCGGTACCGATGGATCGTGCGGCGGGGAGAAGGGAGCAATCCTTTTTGGAACGAGGCCCGTCTACGGGTTTGCGTCCGGAGGGGCGGTTTCGTCCATGCTCTCCGCCGGGACGCCATGATCACCGGGCTGGTGGTCCGATGGAACCTCGTCTTCCGTTGGTTCGTCGACGAGCCCTGGCACGAATGCTCGTTGCCGCAAGAGTTCCTCGGCCGCGTGGTACCGCGTGGCGACTCCTGGTTGCGGAATGAAACCGCCGGCGAAGATCAGTGCCGCGAGCGTCAGGACGGCCCAGCGCTCGCGAGGTCGACTGGTCAGCACCACGGTCGACGTGTGGCGAGTGCCGGTGAAGATCAGGAAGTACGACTTGACGACGGCAATGCCGTTCAGCGCGGCGGCGACCACCACGGTCACGCCGATGTACGGATACGCCGTCACGGCGCCGTCGACCAGCATTTCCGTGCCGATGAATCCCGACGTGCCGGGAAATCCCACGCTCGCCAATCCGGTCAGCAGGAAGCAGGCCGCCAGCACGGGGGACGCGTAATACAGGCCCTGGAAATCGACGAGCCCCAAGCGGCCTCGGCGTGATTCGATCGCCCGCAGCGTCAGGCCGAACCCGGTCAGGGCCAGGCTGACCGAGAGCCAGACGCACAGTGCCCCCGTCAGGCCGATCGGCGTGACCGCCTCCAGGCCGACGAACACCAGCGCCGAGTGGCTGATGAACAGGTAGCAGAAGAAGCGGCGCGCCTCGCGCTGCACCAGCGCCATCCCGGCCGCGTACACGGCCGTCGTGAGCGACACCAGGCCGATCCCGCGCAGCACCCAGTCGGGGCAATCGGCACGCACCAGTCGAATCGCCGCATAGGCCCCCGCGATCGGAGTGACGAAGAGCAGCGCCGTGCCGAACGTGGCGTGCTCGAACAAGTCCGTCATCCAGCAGTGCACCGGCACGATCCCGCTGCGGATGAAGACGGCGCCGAGCAGCGGCAGCAGGGCCCACCAGCTATGCACCTGCCCCGTTCCTTCGCGCACCACGAACGTCCAGCCGACCACCAACAGCAGCACGAACACCGCCATGTGGATCACATAGACGCCGGTGGGCTTGTCCCGCGCGCGAAGTTCCAAGAACGGCGGAATCGTCGCCACGGACAAGAGCACGATCACGCCGACGGATCCTTGCAGCTGAACGTGGCCAGCAAGATCGCCTCCGAGACCAGCATGCCGGGAAACGAAAACCGGCGAATCTTGGTGCGCAACGTCGCCACGGCGGTGAGCAGGAACAGCAGCGCGGTCAGCGGCAGCAGGGGAGCGCTCAATTGATCGATCACCAGCACGGGATGACCGAACAGCCAAGTCAGGAAGTGCCCGCGGTCGTCGGCCTCGGGGACGTGCAGAAAGTCGAAGTCCTGCCACTCGCCGACCGCGCAGAGGAACGTGAGCGTGGCGAACACCAGGCAAACGCGTCGCGCGAGTTCGGCGTCGCGCACGCGGCTGACCCACACCGCGCCGAGCAGCGGCAGCAGAATCGAGATTTCCAGCCAGGGCAGATGCAGTTCGGTCATAGCAGGTCTTCAAACGGGGTCACGGCCGGCTCGAGATCGTCGGATTCGCGGGAATGCATTCGTGCCAGGAAATCGGTCCAGCGTCGTTCGGCGGCGTCGCACCAGCGAAAGATCGAGATGAAGGGGATGACGACCCAGCGATTGAGCAGGGCGTCGAGGTAGCCGCGTTCCAGGGCGAAGCGATAGAGCCAGCTTCCGAATCGTCGCCGGAAGCCGCGCGTCGTGTCGGCGTGGGGATGGGGCAATCGCGCCAATCGCGTTCTCCATGGAACGGACATCCAGCAGCATCGTCGGCGCTCGCACGAATTGCAGCGTGCGCAGGCAGGCGTGTCCCAGCAGATGGATCGAGCGCGATGTAGCGCAGCCCGAGGCCAATTTCGGCGACGATGATCCCCACCTGGGACAGCGACGCGAACGACAACGCCGACTTGATGTCGGTCTGCAGCTTCTCGGCGAGTCCGGCGAACAGGGCGGTCGACAGCCCCACCACGACCACGATGATCGACAACGGCCACGAGGCGATCCAGGATGGGACTGACCCGCAACAGCAGGAAGGCGCCGAGGTGGACCGACAAGGCGCCGTAGAACACGGCGCTGGACGGCGTCGGCCCTTCCATCGCTCGCGGCAGCCAGCCCGAGAACGGCACCAGCGCCGACTTGCCGGCGGCGGCGACCAGCAGCAACAGCCCGACGACCAGCGCCTGCGGCGCGTCGAGCGTGGCGTGTCCCTCGGGCCAGAGGCCACCGCCCAGGAACTTCGCGAAATCGCCTCCCCCGTCAGGTGATGCAGGACGACCGCCGCCAGCAGCAGCGCGGCGTCGGAGACGCGATAGACCGACCAGACTCGCAGCCCGTTCTGCACGGGCGCCGGACGTTCGTGAAAGAACGCGACCAGCAGCGCCGACGACAGCCCGACCATTTCCCAGCCGGCGAACAGCGTCTCGATCGTCCCCGCCAGCGACGTGGTGACCATCCCGACCACGAACAGCGAGAAGAGCACGAAGAAGCGATTGAAGCCCGGCTCGCGGTGCATGTAGCGATTCGCGAACGCGCCGATCGTGCCGCACAGGACGAAGGACAGGATGACGAACGGCACCGACAGGCGGTCGAAGACAAACTTCACGACGAAGTGGTAATGCGGGATGTCCACCCAATTCCCCAGCTGGATCGGCACGAACCGCCGATCCAGGGACAGCATCAGCACCAGAATCGTCACGGCCGCGCACAGGCCGGTCGCGATGGTCGCGGGGACCACCCGCCCGATCCACTGCTCGCTCAACGGCCGATCGATCAGCGACGAAATCCCCAGCAGCGCCAGCAGCACGGCCGGCGCCAGGACGACCACATAGCCCAGGATGTCAAAGATGAGGTGCGGCGTTGGCATCGTTGAAGTTTAACAAGGAGGATGAGTCGCAAGCGGAACGACCCGGTCATGAGCGGCCATTTGCGTCGGGGACGATTTGCGCGAAGTCCAGGTGTTCCCGCCAGCCGCGATACCATTCCGGCGGAATTCGGGGTTTGCGGCAGTTCCTTCGCCTGGGGCTGGTACGGCACGAATTCCCCCTTCTGGAACAAGAGCACTTCGCCCGAATCGGGATGGAGCAGGGCCAGCTGCACCCAGCCATTGCGGAGGATCTGCCCCACGGTGGCGTTCCGCGCCATGATCTTGCGCATCGCCTCGGGGTACGACTCGATGACGAACAAACACCGCACCGGCTCGTGAATCTCCACGCCTTGCAGGGGAAGCCCCGGCCGCAGGTCGCTCGCCGCGCCGTCCATCACTCCCAGCAGCGACGTGACGTTGTGCGGCAGTTTGGTGCCGCAGCCCCAGCCGGCGGAATCGATGTACGAGAAGAGATACTGCAGGTTGATCCCCTCGCACACGGGCACGACGGCGCCGAGGATGCGGCCGAGGATCGTGGCATCGGCGTCGTCCTGCGTCGGATCGTAGGACATCAGGAACGAGCGACGGTCGAGATACAGCCCGCGGGTGCGCCAGCGACGCCCGACGACGCACATCGCGTTGGAGGCGTTGCCGAATTCCGGGCGAGTCTGCGCGAGATCTTCGGCCCGAGCCTCGACGTGCCGATGCGCCGCGCTGAACGAAATGTTCAGCGGCGCCGAATCGAATCGCCGGCAACGCTCGTGAGCGTTTCGCTCACACACTTCCTCCAACGTCCGCCGCGCGGCCGCGAAATCGGCCGTGTGCGAATGCGGCAGCAGATCCAGATCGAAGAACTCGATGGAGTCGTTGCAGGTGTTGTGTAGCCGCCGAGAAAATAGGTGTCGCGCGAGAGGACGATGCCATGCCCGGCGAGAATGTCGCGGACTCGCGAGTCGTTCAGCATGGCCGCCAAGGCCCGTCCGTTCGGTCCGCCGCCGCTCCCCGAACACGCGCCGCAGTCGTAGACCGACTTGTGCGGATTGTTGAGGCAGAACGAGCCGTGTCCCATGAACAGGACCAGCCGAGCGAAACCGCGACGTCAGGCCGATGTCGCGCAGGAACCGTTCGCCGAACGTCGGCCATCTCCTCCAGGGAAAACCCGATCTGATCGTCTTCCTGGCCGGCGGTCGGCGCCGAGCGTTCCAGTCGCAAGCGCGTCACTTGCGGCGCGGCGACGAACTTGCTCGCCGTGCGACGAAAGCGGGCCGTCAGGCGCGGAAAGAGCACGCGCGCGATCAGCGGGATCGATGCCAGCACGCCGAGCCCCGCGGTGAGCAACGCTCCGCGGGCGATGCTGCGGCTGCCGACGTGCACCTGATGCGTCGCCGTCCCCAGCGCCTTGCGCCGCTCCGCCCGCCGACGATGTTCCTCTTCCAGCGAGAACACGACGTCCTCGATCACCCAATGCTGCGGTCGGATGACGATCGGGCAGAGGGTCGAGAAGTGCGCGTCGGCCACTCCGCGGTAGTAGATCGGCACGCCAAAGAAACCCGCCGCGCCGAACGTCTCGGCGTCCGGTGCGAACTCTTCCAGGTGCCGCCGAAAGGACTCCTCGCGCGCGTCGATGCAGGTGAAAATCTGAAAACGGGGCTTCTGGTACTGGGTCGCCTGGGCTCGCGCCGTGTGCAACGAGATCGCGTCGAGCGCCTGGCTGCGGAATTTTCGCTCATACGCCATTTGAAAGATGCGACGCCGTTCGATGCCCGAAAAGGCCTCGATTTCGCCGACCAATGCGTGCCAGTGCTCGTCGCCCAGCCGATACAGATCGGCGGGACGCCATCCCAGCACCTGGGCGACTTGAAAGACGACGAACGCCCGCTGTTCGATGCTGGTCGCCGCATGCACCACGATCTTCGCTCGAGCCGCGTCGCGCAGCTGGCTCAACGGTCCCTGGAAGTCGAGCGTGCAGCGTCCCGACGTACGCCAGCGCCAGTCGCTCGAGAATCAAACGGACCGCCAGGAATTCGACGACGGTCCCCGCGGGAGCCGGGACGGCCACGCGATCTCCACGTACTTCCATCTGCCGCAGCATGCCCGCCCAGCCACGCAGGGCCAGCAGCGACGCGGTGACGTATTCCGGCCACGCGGCCTCGTCGACGCCCAGCAACCGCAGCGATTCGTGGATCGATTCCAAGGCCGACAGTTCGGCGGAGTGAATACGCCGCAGTTCGGCGGCGAGGCCGCCGAGCCATGGTTCGGGGGAACCGTAGCCGCGGCGATACAGGGCTCCGAACGCGCGAAAGTACCCTAGTTCACGCTGGGGCAGTTCCCAGTCGGCGAAGCCCTGATCGGCGAAAGCGGCCGAATAGCGAATGAGCAGAGTCGTGGACCAAGGCGTCGCTGTCCTCGCCGGTCGCGGCCAGCAGCAGGTCGCGATGCCGCACCGGCTCCGGATGCGGAGGCTCGTCGTGAGGCGTGCGCTGGACCGCCGCGCTACAGATGCGCCAGAGCGCTTGCAACGCGACCGATTCCCAGGTGCCGGCATCCCATTCGTCCATGCGAGCCGCGTCGTACCGATCGACGACGTCCGCCAACAATTCGCGAAGTCGAGGATCCCGGGCCAGGATCTGCCCCGACTCCGACCCGCCGCCGCCACCTCGCAGATCGCGCATGATCCAGAAGCGAGTTCCCTCGATGAATCGTTCTCGCATGCCTGGCGGTGCGTCCTCGCGCAGGCGAGTCAGCGCGTCGGTTTCCGCCACGAACCAACGCAGTTCCTCGGTCGGAGCGGCGCGGAAGGCGTACTTAAGCATCGCCATTCGCAACTCGAAGCGGGTCACCAGCGAATCGATGGATTCGTGGCGCACGGGCCGAGATCCTCGCCGACCACCGCTTCCAGGTCGTCGACGCTGATGCGCCCTCGCGAGAGCTTTTCCCTAAGACGGTCCTCCGTCAGGTAAGGCTGGCAACCGAACAGCCGGGCCCCCTTCCGCACGCCTTCGTCGAACGGCAGATGTTCCAAGCCTTGCAGGACATTCAAGAAGACGAACGCGGTGATCGGTCCCTGCGACGGGAGCAATTCTCCTGCTTGATCAATGAGCCGCTTGAGCAGGTCGAGTTGGGGCGCATGGCGAGCACCAGCAGCGCCGGTGACTGAGGATGGATTAGGATCGGCGTCGCCTGGGACAACGGGCATGATGCACGGAGGAGAAGAACTCAGAGGTGGGAAGGATCCGACAGGTGCGCGGTCAGGTGCGCAGTGTACTTCGTCGTTGCATTGTAGGTGGTTTCATCATGTTGTCCTGGACCGAGTCGGTTAAAAGGCCTTCAGATTTCGACTTCGATGGCAATTCCAGGCGAGCGGCGGGCGTCAGCCCGATGGCAATTACTTTGGAGAATCGTGACGGACCTTCGGACCGACGTCCTGTCCAAGACTTCGCGGCATCCGTGCCGGACAGTTTAGCGATTGAGAGCCGATCCCGGAGCTTGTGGCGTCGCCTGGCGACGCTCCGCTCCTTCTTCGGCTCCGGGATCGGCCGTGAATGCGCTAAACTGTGGCGGGACGCCCTTGCTGGTTCCCGCGACGATCGCCACGATGTGCTGGAAGGTGGGAGGATGTGACCGCATGAATCTGTTGATTGTCGAGGATGAAAAACTATTGGGCTCGGCCATCGAGCAAGGATTGCTGGAAGCCCAGCACGCGTGTGAATGGGTGCGCAATGGTGCCAAGGGACTGGAGTTAGCCCGCTCCATCAGTTCGACGCGATCCTCCTGGACCGTCTGCTGCCTGATCTGGATGGGTTGTCGCTGCTGCGGGCGCTGCGCTCCGAGGGGATCATGACGCCGGTCATCATGATCACGGCGTTGGGAGCGGTCGAGGACCGAGTCGAAGGACTCGACGTGGGCGCGGACGACTATCTGGTTAAACCCTTCGCGATGACCGAATTGATGGCTCGACTGCATGCGTTGGCGCAGCCGCAGCAACGCGCGACCCGCGCTGTCGTATCGCGCCGGACCCTTGAGTCTTGATCTGAGCACGCGCAAAGTCACCCGAGGCGATCGAGACATCGAGCTCTCGCCGACCGAATTCAGCATCCTCGAATTGTTGATGCGCTATGCCGGGCAGCTTGTGACTCGCAAGATGCTGAGCGAGCATTTGTGGAACGAGGATTGGGGGGGCATGACCAACGTCCTGGACGTGCACATCAACCATCTACGCCGCAAGTTGGATCGAGACCATGATGACTCGCTGATCCAGACGGTGCGGGGGCGGGGCTATGTTCTTCGAGCGACGTAGCCCTTGGTACAAGACGCTGCGGTTTCGGCTGATGGTCTGGAACGCGGGCGTGATCATGGCGACCGCGCTACTGATTCTGTTTGGAGTGCGGACCGGAGTCAAAATCGCGATCCAATACGAGATGGATCAGGTGTTGATCGAGGACGTGTACGAAATCGAGCTCGCCCTGGCCGATGCGGGGGCCACGCCCGAGATCATCCGCGCGGTCGTCGAGCATCCTGACACGGCGACGCGCATGCGCATCGTGCTGGATGAATTCGACCGCAAGGCCGTGGGGCACGAGAATCACGGCTGGTTCGCCCATTTGCGCAGCCCCGAGGGCGAACTGCTATGGTCGAGTCAGCAAGCGCCGGACGACGTGCCGCCGTTGACGGAGGTTGCCGATTTCAAGCCGCAGTCGCGACCCGGGCAACGCGTCGTGCAGAGCCGTCGGACGAGTCGACCCTACTCGCCCCTGTTCGTGCAGGTGGGGATCTCGACGCTGTTTCTGGAGCGGGCAATGTCGCACATCGACCAGCTCGTGATGGTCTCGGTGGTGTGCATGCTGCTCACCGCGCCTCCCGCGGGGTATTGGCTCGCGGGACGCGCCATTCGTCCGCTGGCCCAGATTACTCAAGCGACCTCGCGCTATCGACCCGAGAAGCTGGACGAACGACTGCCGATTCGCCGCACCGGCGACGAACTGGATCAACTCGCGCTGACCGTCAATGGCCTGCTGGACCGGCTGGCGGACTACCTGTCGCGCCATCGAGACTTCCTGGCGAATTCGGCGCACGAGTTGCGCACTCCGCTGGCGGCGATTCGCGCGGCGGTCGAGGTCGCGTTGGACGGCCATCGCACGAAGGCGCAGGCGGACGATCTGCTGGCCGGCGTCCTCGAGGAATGCTCGTCGCTGGAAGTGCTCGTGAACCAGCTCTTGTTCTTGTCGGAGACCGAGAACGAACGACTGCGTGCCGGCCGCCACCCCTGCGATTTCGGAGCCATCGTTTCGCGGGCCTGCCAGATGTTTCAGGCGGTGGCCGAGTCGCGCGAGATTCAACTGCACGTGCTGGTGGAACCTGGGATGATCGTCGAGGGAAACCCGCACCACTTGCGGCAAGTCATCAACAATCTGGTCGACAACGCGCTGAAGTTCACGCCCCGCGACGGTCGCGTGGAGGTCAGTCTCGCGTCGCACGCCGATGGAACGGTCGTGCTGCGGGTGAGCGACACGGGGGACGGCATGACTCCCGAGGATGCGGCCTTGGCGTTCGAGCGATTTTTTCGCGCCGACCGGGCCAGAACTCATGAAGGCATTCGCGGCGGCACGGGGCTGGGCCTGAGCATTTGCCGCGCGGTGGTGATGGCGCACGGGGGAACCATCGCCGTGGAATCGAAACTGGGACGAGGCTCGACGTTCACCGTGCGGTTGCCGGCGCAACCGTCGGATCAACAGCCGGAGTACCCGGCGGGCGTGCCAGCGCTCCGGCCGATGTCGTCGGTCCCAGGCGAGATAGCCCGCCCATGCCAGGAGACTCGCGGTCGTGATCGCCAGGCCGACACTTAGGACGTAGAACAGCGGGTCGCCCCGCGCCGAGTCACCGCCAGGGAAGGCCTCGCTACGGGGGTTGGTTACGGCCTTTCAATTTGATGAACCAAGATCGTTCCCGAACGATAGATGATGGGGTATTTCCAAGGGTAACTCCGTCGCCGATCTTCGGGAAAACTAGGGCTCAGTTTCCAGCCGTCGAGCATCTTCGGGTTGAGTCAAGCAGGCTCTCGTCCAAGCCTGTCAGCCGCGAGATCGCTCACAATCAGGCGATGCTCGCTCTGGTGGCGCACCGAGAATCTCGTCTCGCACGAGGGAAAACTCTGCAGCATGAACGGCAAGTACGTGTACCGAATCGGAGGATTCACACCCAGGTGATCATAGAAGTACAGATGGTGATAGCAATGTAGGTCCCCATCGGCGACTTGATTCGTCGCGCAACGAATTCCGCGACGTTCGGCGAAGTCCTCCCAATGCAAGGCGCTGGCGGTCGCGAGACGCGATTTCGCAAGGATGGCGACGAGCCAGGAGACAGGCACGCTGGCGAGGTCGGAACGACATCGGGACAACCGGCGACGACGGCGATGCCGAAGAAACGCAGCGGAGAAGGTACGCCAGAGGAGCCAACTGAATTCGCTCGCAGCAGCGTGCAGATGCCTCCACGGCCAGCGTGGCCGATTCCAGGGAGTGATGGCCGGCAACTGAGCGGATCGCGACAGCGTAGCAGGCACTTCAGCGCACGAGCCATCCCAGAGCACATCGACGCGAGCAAGGCGTCCGGTGACGCTTGCAGCGCACATCGGCCCATGCCGCCACGGTCCGATTGGGGAGCCGGCGAGCCAATGGATCGATGCCGATGCGACGGGGAGCGGCGACGAGATGAACGAGACTTGCCAGGGACCAGTCGAGTCCAAGAAGCGAGCGGCACGAAATGCTTGGAATAGTGATTAGTACCCGTCGAAGTACTCAGGATCCCCTTTCGCACGCGTTGTCGACCGACACCAAGCGCGCATCGGCGAACACGGGATGAACCATGCAGAAAGCCGCCAGTCCGGCCGCCGCCGCGCAGGGCGCCGTCCCACGAAACAGGACGGCGGCATCGATGCACGATGCAGCGAGCGCCAGGCGTACGATCAGCAAGGCGAGCAAACCAAACGCCACGGCGAGGCGGGAACGATGACGTGAGGCTTGAGCAGAATGCGACGGCCAGGTACCTCCCGCCAGCATTGACCGGCGCAGGTCCCGCCAAGGCCGAGCGATCGTGGGAGCCAGACTTGCGAGGACGTGCGATTGATCGGATGAGCAACGCGAGTCAGCGACGGCAGCAACATCCAGAGGTCGGCAAGCAGTGACAGCCTGGCCAAAGCGAACAGTAGTAGAGAAAAAGCTCGGCCACCGCGAGTGTGATTATCGATGGCGGGAGGCACCGACAAACGAAACGCCCGTGTCAGGAAGACGCGATCGCGGCCAAAAATCGCGAGATCGGCGCAACGAATCGCGACCCGGCTGTCGCCAGCGAACCGGCGAATTCCCATGTGAATCCACACAACTCCAGGCAAGTTGGGCTCGAACATGACACGATAGGGATCGCCGCCGCTCAAGACGTTCAGAGCTTGGATACTGTGGCGACTCGTGTCTTCGTGAATGGGCATTACGGCGAACAGAGGCGCGCAGGCGAGCAGGACAACGGCGTAAAGCAGCCAGGGTAGCGGCTGATCAGGAGGCGACAGGACTTGCGGGCGGAATCGGAGTCACAAGCACCCGAAAGCTGAATCGGGCGAGCGACTGCGGGAGACTTGAGGTCGCTCTGATCATTGAACTCTAGCTTGAAACTCGACGATCCGCAATCTCCGTAGCCGTGGAGTCGTGATTGTCGATGAATCCGCCGCTCGGGGGCGTGAACGGTGGGGAGGCACGATCCAGACGAGGACGATTCCCCAAAGCGAGCGCCAGGCGAAGCCGGCGTGGAGCGTGGGACGGCCGTGCACGGTCGCGGCGCATTCCACTCGGGACTTCAGGGGGAGCAGCGGTGGCGATGGTCATGGGTGCCTCGGAGGGAAAACCCGCGGCGGTTTTCCTCACTGCACCATGGCTCGCGAAACGCGCCGCGCGACGAGTTCCAGATGCACGGGTGATGACGGCGACGACCGACGAGGACAGTCGGTGGCGGCCCTTGAGTCCTGGCCAGAAGTGTTCCAGTGGTAACGACTTCCCCGCTTGTTTCGCCGTGCCGTCCCAAATTCAAACGCGAGTCTGCAAAATCCTGGAATTATCTGTAGGGTGGAATTATGCTTAGCCCAGATTGACATGGTAAAGGACTGAAGTGCGCCTGTTTCGCCGTGTCACTTTCGCCTGGTGTCCTCTGGGCCTTCGGACTGCGTTTACTTGAGGGGTTCATTGTCGTGAAGTCATGGTTTTCTCCGCACCGACAGAATACCTCCCCGCGAACTCGTCTTGCTCAGCGTCAGGCTCGCAGTCGCCGGTACCGCCGGTCGATTGTGGAGCGGCTGGAGGATCGTTCGCTGCATGGCCGTCTTGTCGGCTCCGCTCGACACCACGATCGAGGGGCTGAATTACGACGATAACGCTCGAAACAACGACGGCCTGGGCACCGTTCCCACCGGATCCGGCCGGCGCCGTCGGCCCGGGACACGTGCTCAACGCGACCAACGCGTCGATCCAATGGTTCACCAAGGCGGGAGTCCAACAGGTCCACACGAGCCTGAACAACTTCTTTCAGCGCGCTGAATCCGGCGCCGTTCTCTGTTCGACCCGAAAGTCGACGTACGACCAATACAACGAGCGGTTCATGGTCGTCGCCTTGGAGGTGCTGGACACCGGTTTCGGCGATCCGGTGAATAGCTCCCGCGTGCTGATCGCGGTTTCGGACGACAGCGATCCGAACGGCAGCTGGCACTATCAGGCGTTTAACACGCTGCAGATGATCAACGGCGTGCCGCAGTGGCTGGATTATCCAGGCCTGGCGGTCGACGAGAACGCGATCTACATCACCGGCAACATGTTTCCGTTCGGCACGAGCACCGCCACCTTCGGTGGCTCGCGACTCTTGATCATCAACAAGGGGGACGGCACAGGCGGACTGTACGACGGCGGCTTCTCGACGATGAACATCTACAACCCGGCGGGCTCGCTGGCGGCCACGCAGGGCTTCACGCTGCAACCAGCGCAGACCTGGGGTACGACTCCCGTCTTCGGCAGCACGACCAATCGAGTCGGCACGTGGCTGACCGCCTACAACGGCGGCACGGCAGTCCACGAACGAACAAATGATGGTGATTCGGGTCGACAGCCCGCTGAACAATCCCACGTTCGACATTCAGAACGTCCACGCTCGGCGACATCGATAACTCCACGAATCTCGGTTACCCGACGGTCATCGCTCCCGATACGCTGGACGCCCCTCAGCCCGGCACCACGCGATTGCTCGAAACCAACGATCGTCGCACGCTGAACGCGGTGTGGCGCGACAATGCCCTGTGGACCGTCTTTCAGGTCGTCCCCGCTACGGGTCCCGACGCGGGACAGACGACCGTGCATTGGGTGAAGGTCAACACCTCCAATCCGGGCTCGTTGACCTTGGCCGACCAGGGCAACATCGGCGCCGAGGAGATCGGGGGGACGATCTACACGTTCATGCCGAGCATCGCTGTCGACGCCGCGGGAAATGCCACGATTGGCTTTGCCGCGTCGGGCCCGGCCCTCTTCGCCAGCGCCTACTACGCCACGCGCACCGCCACCGATCCGGCGGGCACCTTCCGCATTCCACGACCGCTGGCCATGGGTCAGGATACGTACATTCGAACGTTCGGCGGCACCGACAATCGCTGGGGCGATTATTCGGTGACCGTGCTCGATCCGGCCGACGGCGTGACCTTCTGGATCTACAACGAATACGCGATCCCCAAGGAAGCCGGCGCCGGCACCGACCTGGGCCGCTGGGGGACTCGCTGGGGAAGCGTCCACATCGCCGACCTGCCTCCCGACCGGTGGCGGCGGAGGTGGCACGAATGTCGCGAAAGTCACCGGCAACAAGTGGAGCGACGAGGACAAGGACGGCGTGCGCGACACGACCGAACTGGGAGTCGCCGGATTCACGGTCTACGTCGACGTCAACGGCAACGACGTGATCGACGTGGGCGAGCCGGCGGCGATCACCGATGCCATGGGCAATTACGTGATCACCTCGGAGCATTTCGGCACGTACGCCGTCCGCGAAGTGCTGCTCTCGGGCTGGACGCAGACCTTCCCCGGCTCCCGCGACCGGTAACGAAACGGCCGTGACGCTCGTGGCCAACCAGACCGTTTCCGGAATCAACTTCGGCAACAACGGCATCGTCTACGATTTTGGCGACGCGCCGGCGATCTATCCGACCCAACTCGCGAAGGACGGCGCACGGCACGCGGTGCGAAACGGGCTGCACTTGGGTCCGGCCACGGTCGGCGCGGCCCCCGGCACCACCACCGGCGTCGAACCCGACGTCGAAGCCGATGGACAGCCGGATGCCAATGCCCTGGGTGACGACCTGAGCGGCGTGGACGACGAGGACGGCGTGATCTTCAACGCCAACTCGCTCATTGCTGGCCAGAACGCCACGATCTCGGTCATCGTCTCGACCGGGACCCTGCCCTCGGCCGCCCTCCAAGGCTGGATCGATTTCAACGGCGACGGTGATTGGAGCGATACGGGCGAGCAGATCGTCAAGAATCGGGTCCTCGCCCAAGGAACGCACACGATCACGTTCCCCGTTCCCACGAACGCCACCCGACAAGCCACCTTCGCGCGGTTCCGCTATGGCTACGAATCGAACCTCAGCCCAACCGGAGTCTCCATCGCCGGGGAAGTCGAGGACTACAAGGTCCAGGTGCTGACCGACGAGCCCCAGGCCAACGACGATACCTACATCGTCGACCAGAACAGCATCAAGAACATTCTGGCGGTGCTCGCCAACGACTTCGCCAGCTCGAACGGTTCGCTGCAAATCGACAGCGTCAGCAATCCAACCACGAATGGCGGGCTCGTCGAAATCAACGACAACGGCACGCCGACGATCAAGTCGGATGACGTCATCCTGTACAGTCCGCTCAATGGGTACACCGGCCCCGATTCTTTCACCTATCTGATTTCAGACGGTACCGGGAAGTCGGACACCGCCACGGTCACGTTGACGGTGCGCAGCATTTTGAACGATCCGATCGCCGTGGACGATTCGTTCGTGATCGCCCCGAACGCCTCGGGACTCGTGTCCCCCACCACGCTCAACGTGCTCGCCAACGACGTCACGGGGAACAGGCCGCCCATTTTGATCAGCAGCGTGACGCAGCCAGGCGCGGGCCAGGGGACGGTCTCGATCACCTCGGCAGGAACGCGGATCCTGTACACGCCCCCGAACTCGACCTTCGCGGGGGACATCCAGTTCACCTACACGATCGTCGACACGCACGACCCCGACTCCCAAGAACCAGCACCGCCGAAGTGACGTTGCACGTGGGGAATTCCACCACGGATGACGTGATTCAGGTGCGGTTGCAGGCCTACGATCTCAACGGCAACGCGATCTCGGTGATCAATCCCGGCCAGGAATTCGATCTGCGAGCCTTCGTCAAGGATCTGCGGACGGACGATACGGTCGGTCGCCGACCGACGAACTGGGCGTGTACGCCGCGTACTTCGACATGTTGTACGATTCCAAATCTGGTGTCGATCGCCGCCCCCATCGTCTTCAACGGCGACGCGTTCGACCCCACCAAGCCCTGGACCGCCGGCCAGTCGGTCAGCACGCAGACTCCGGGGAGCTTGAACGAGGTGGGCGCGTTCCAGGGGAGCTCGCCGTTCTTCTCGCAGAACTTCGTGCTGCTGTTCAGCCAGCGGATGCGAGCCAATGCCACCGGCCAGGCGATTTTCACCGCCGACCCCGCGGATGTGACGCCGCTGCACGACATGCTGATCTACCAACCGACGGCCGCCAATCCGATCGACTTCACCAAGGTGACGTATGGAGTGAGCAGCCTGTTCATCGGCAACCCGGCGGACGTGTTGTTCGAGGCCGTCGACGACACGCTCTCGGCCAGCCTGACCAACGCGACCTCGCTCCCCGTGATGCAAAACGACTTGCTGGGACTCTCCACCCCCGTGGTGATCGATTCCTTCGTCAGGCCAGCTGGATTCGAAGGGAATCTGGCGATCAGCGGCCAGAATATCGTCTTTACCCCCATCGCCAGTCCCACGAAGCTCACCCAGCAATTCACCTACCGGCTCCGCAACGCCGTGGGCGCCGACCGCAGGACGCCACGGTCACGCTGCAGATCGGCCCCAATACGGCGGCCGACGATATCGTGCAGATTCGCCTGGCCGCCACCAACGCCAGCGGCGCCGTGATCACCTCGGTCAATGTGGGCGATACGTTCCAGATCCGAGCGTTCGTGGACGACCTGCGAACGGACGACGGCGACGGCGACCCCAACACGGATCGCCGAGGCGTGTACGCGGCGTACTTCGATCTGCTTTACAACTTCCGAGTCGGCTCCGTCGTCCCGTCGGCCAGCAACCCGCTCGGCTTCGACGTCACGTTTGGCGCGAACTACACCAACGGCAAGTCGGGCGACGCCCAGGTTCCAGGCATTCTCGACGAGTCGGGCGCGTTCCAGACGGGGAGCAATCCGCTCGGAGCGTCCGAACAGCTGTTGTACGTGGCGACGTTCAGGGCCGATGCGGCCGGTACCTTCTCGTTCTCGCCCGACCCGGCCAACGAAAACCCCACGCACGACGTCTTGACCTTCGAACCGGCAGGCATGGTCGCCCTGGAAAAGCTTCGCCTGTTGGGTGGATCGATCACCGTCAATGGCGGCGGCGGCGAAGGGGAATACACGAATCCCGCCAACCGCCTGGACGTCAACAACGACGGCTTCGTCTCCGCGATCGACGCCCTGCTGGTCATCAACGACATGAACAACAACGGAGCTCGACCGCTGAGCTCGGGTGGTGAAGGCGAAGGGGGCACGACGCACAACTTTATCGACGTCAACGGCGACCGCTACGTCACGGCGATCGACGCGCTGATGGTCATCAATCACCTGAACGGCGCAGCCGGCGGCGAAGGAGAGATGGTATCGAGCGACCTGGCGTCCGAAGCCCAACTGATGGACTTCTCGACCGACGACGTCGTCACCGAGACCCTGGACGCCATCGACGCTGCCCGCATCGGCTCGCTGATCGCGTCGTTCACCTCCGAGGACGACTCGCCGAACTCGGACGACTCGATCGACTTTGTGTTCGACCAGCTAGGCGATGACAAGGGCTCGTGGAATGAATCGTCAAGCGGACCTCGAGTGATCTACTACAACCTGCAGGGCGAGGAACCACGAAATCCGGAAGCCCTGCGCCAGCACCGCGACGGGCACTGCGACCTGTACGACGAACTGGCGCTCGACACGCTCCGTTCGATCAGCTAACCCACTGTAGGGTGGGCAAAGCCCGTCTCGGCGGGCGCCTGCCCACCAACTCTTGCCGACCCGCGATCCACGGAATGGTGGGCAGGCGTCGCCGAGGCTCCTGTGCCCACCCTACCTTTCCCGTAACCGGGAGAAGTCACGGCACGGCCAGAATCTGCACTTCGGACAGACCGCTCGGACCGTCGGCCTGCCAGACGCTCTTCGCCTGCAAACGCACGTAGCGACCTCGCACGGCGGCCACGGGAATCGTCGTGCCATAGTCGGGCGTGTTCGCGACTCCTGGAGCGATGGGGACGAGTCCGCTGGCCACCGGAGCCAATTCGGCCGGCGACGAGCTTACATACACTTCGACTTCCTTCCAGCCTCGCTGGACCGCGCCTGGCTCGTTTGTATTCCAGACGCGCACTCCCACCACGATGCGATCGGCGCCCAGGTCGAGCAGAATCGAACCTTTCCGATCCGGCGGATGCCGCCACAGCGTCTTGAGCTCGACCGAGTTCCAGATGCCGTCGATCGCGCCCGCCGCCGGGCTTTCCGGCAATTCGCTCTCCACGCGCACGATCTTCACGCCGGCCACGGGCTGCGATTCGACCAACCCCAACAGCGCCGCGAGCGACTGGGCGGCCGCGGCGACCTCGGCCTGGGCAGGATCGTTCGCGCCGGTCGCCAATTTGGCGAGCCGTGGTCCCAGCGCCTGCAGGGCCGCTTGCTGCTCCGTCGAGACGGGGCCGTCGAAGCCTCGGCCCGCGATCCAGTCGAACTGTTGATGGAATCGCACCGCGTGAACGGCGGCTTGCAGCACGCCTGGCAGCGCCGGTCCGTCCTCGGCCAGCACGGGCAGCAACTGCACGAGCGTTTCGGCGGGCGGGTCGGCGGCCTGGGATAGAATCTGCACGCGGCCTGCCTTTGTTCGGGCGACTCGCCCTTGGACGCCAACGTCAACAAGCGAGCGCCTAGCCCTGGCACCTGTGATACCGATAATTCGCGCACGAGGTCGGGCCACAAGGGAGCACGATCGGAACGCTCGAGCAGGTCGAGCATCGCCGGCACCGTCACCTCCGGCCGATTCAGCAGCCGCAGCGTCTCCAGATAACTGGCCGTGTGCGGGCCCGGTTCCGAGGCCTGCAGGGTTTCCAGCACCATGCCGACGGCCGTGTCGGGATCTTGCTGCAGTTGAGTTTGGGCCGTCTGCACGTTCTTGCGTTCGGGTGACGCCAGCAACTGCAGCCACGACTTGAGCTGTCGGCGCACCTTGCGACGGCGCTCGATCTCCTCCGTGATCCCGCCAGCCGTCTGCCGCTGCTCGTCGGTCGGATTGCGAGCCAGCACGTCCCCCACGGCTCGCAGCGAATCGTCGAGCTTTCCTTGATCCATCAGCGACTGAGCTTGCGCGAGTCGCTCCGCGCGGTCGCGAGCCACTTGCGCCTGGCGGCGCCCCTGGGCGTCCTTTTCCAGCTCGGCCAAGGTGGCGGCCGCTTCGGTCCGGCCAGCTCGACTTGCCGGCGACTCGCCGCTCCAGGTTGCTCGCAACTGGTCGAATTCGGTCGAGCTGATTCGACTTCGACAAGTTGTCGAGCCTCGGCCAGTCGCTTGTTCCAGATTTCCGCGGGGCTTGGCGGCTTCGGCGCCTGGGGCAGAATCGCTGCCCGGCCAGCGAGCCGAGTCGCTCTTGTCGCCCGTTTGCGACCGCCGCCGCGACGGCACCCCCTGTCCGACTGTTTCGCTGGTTCCCGCCTTGGGAACTGGATCGGACGTCGCCTCCACACCCGGCCGTCCCCACGATGCCGACGCACGATGCCGGCGAAGAACTTCAACACGTCGCGAGTGCACTCGTCGACATCGTTGCGTTCCCTTTCAGCTGGCGGGTGGGATCTGGTGGGCTTTGTCTGGTCCGAAAATGCCCCCCCATTTTCATCATTTACTGTGTGGCGAGCAACATTCGCGACTTCACGGAATTTAGTGGCTCGCACATCCTGAGCTAGGGTTGTGCCAGTGGAAATCCGCGGAGAGTCACGAAGTGGCCGAGCGTAACGTGCGACATCCTGTCGCCGGATCTGACGGCATCGTGCCGCCACAGTTTAGCGCCTTCGTGCCGATCCCGGAGCGGCCGTGAGGGGAGATGCGGCTCAATTGTGGAGTGACACTTCCGTACCGCGTTTGGCCCATGTTCTCTGGCTGTCGGCCGCCCTGATCCGCGCTCCGGGATCGGCACGAAAGCGCTAAACTGCCGCAGCAGGATGCTGTGGAATCTTCGACAGGATGTCGCGAACTTGGGCCGCACCCACGACATCCGTGAACTCGCCGGGGGGGCCTAAATGATAAAGCTGGGTTTTTCAGAACCTAGTGGCCGGGGCTAAGTGCGGTGGAGGCGGATCTTGCGGGATGGAATCGATCCCGCGCTGAGCCTCCAGCCCCACGATTGTTGTCACCCCAGGCCGAACGACGCTTCGAGCTCGCGGAGGTAGTCGAGCGACTTCATCGACTTCCGGCACAGGGCGCCGGGTTGTCGTCCGGCCCGGTCGCAGCGGGTGAGAATCACCAGTTCGTCGAAGTTCTCGGATTCCTGCAGGCGGCGTCGGGCCCGCATGCCGATCGTTCCTTCCACGATCGCGTGACCCGCCATGTGGTGCTCGATGAACCACGCGGTGCGCTCCGTGATGAATCCCTCCAGCGGCCTCCAGCCCCGCCGCGACGTGGTCGCTCGGGGTCGATCCCCTTGCCGACGTCGTGCAGCAGCGCGGCCAGCAGGAACTCCTCGTCGTACGGCAGCTCGTTGCGCGCCAGCTCGAACACCTGCAGGCTGTGGTACAGCGCGTCGCCCTTCCGGGTGATACTTGGGGCTCTGCTTGACGTTTTCCAGCGGCAGCAGCAGCGACTGGTACACCTGGAAGCGGTCGACCTGCGTCGCCGCTTCGTCGACGGCCTCGTCGAGTTCCATGTCGGGGTATTCGGCGGCCAGCAACTGTTCGAGTTCGGCGATCGACGCCCGTTCGATCGGCTTGCCCGTGATCGAACTCTTGAAGACGTGGAACTTGCCGAGCCGGGTAGACGGTCAGCTCGAACGGAAAGCGATCTGCACGTGGATGTGCGTGAAACTCGCTCGACTCCGTGCTTGTGCACGCGCTTGCGTTCGACGTCGTACGTCATCCCCTCGTCTTCGAGCACCAGCGTGACCGCATCGGCGCTGTCCGAGAACACGTGCAGGTCGATGTCCGAGCCGCGGCGGATGTGGCCGGTCATCACGCTGCCGATCAGCCGCGGGCGGAACGGCTGCGAGGAGTCGCATCAGCCGCAGGGCCTCGAGCCGCATGTCGCGCAGGTTGTCGGTCCGCGCGGTCACCCTCGTGCAGCGGGCCAACGCCTGCAATTCGTCGCGGATTTCGGCGTTGCTGGGCAGGTCCGCCGGTTTCACCCACTCGAGGCAGATTCGCCGAGCCGCTTTCATCTTGGCCTGATAGTATTCCGACACCTGCCGGTCGTACATCAAGCGAGCCGCTTCCCAGGCAATTTGACGTCGCAACTTCGAACGGTGCATGACGATCGCGCGTTTAGATCGCGCTCGATGGATAGAGAATAGGAATCGGCGTCCAGCGGCCTCACACGGTGGCCGCGGCGGCGGATGGAATGGTTAAGCGTTGCCAGAGTTTCCGAGCCGTCTCAACCGCATGGGCCGGCAACGATTCACGTGCGAATGCCAGTTGTCCATACAGTTCGGCGACTGCCAGAGCCTCTCGACCGAATTGTTCGTCGATTGTCCCCAAACGTCTAGCGAATTCCAGCGGAGTTTCGTGAATTCCTCGCGATTGACCGCACTCGCGAGCCCAGGCATCGAGCGCCGCGAACGTATAGCGAATCAACTCCCCAGCCGGAAGTCGCTGCGCCATCCCCTGGGCGAATGGATTGACGAAGTCGCGCGCAGGCCGGAGGAGGCGCCATGGTCGTGCCGCCATCCAGCGAAGCATCGCTGGCGCCCGAACGTGGCGATCCACCGAAGAGCCCCGCCCACCAACTGCGAAGTCCCGCGATGAACTCGCGAATGGCGCTGAGCAGCGTCGCTCGAAACAGCCAGATCGCGACCAGGATGGCGATCAAGGCGACAATCCGGATGATCCACGCGAGGGCGCCAGCCGCGGATTCCATCAGGCGACCGAGACTCGACGGGGAACGATCCGTCGAGTTCGAACGCATTCGACTCTGGCGTTGGACTGGCCGCCTGAGCAGTCTGCGCTTGGCCGCTGGAACTGGGTGGTTGCTGCTGACCTGCTGCGCCCCGACTGCTGACCTCCCGACTGCTGACCTCCCGACTGCTGACCTCCTGACTGCTGACCTCCTGACTGCTGACCTCCGACTGCTGACCTCCCGACTGCTGACCTCCCGACTGCTGACCTCCCGACTGCTGACCCCCTGACTGCTGACCCCCTGACTGCTGACCACCTGACTGCTGACCACCTGACTGCTGACCACCCGACTGCTGACCACCTGACTGCTGACCCCCTGACTGCTGACCTCCCGACTGCTGACCTCCCTGACTGCTGACCTCCTGACTGCTGACCTCCTGACTGCTGACCTCCCGACTGCTGACTGACCTCCCGACTGCTGAGCCGACGGCGCGGGCTTTCCTTGGGAACTTGGTGCTCCATCGTTGCCGACACCCCACTTCGATGGATTCAACTGGGGCGAGAAGGCGATGGAATTCGCCCAGCGGGCCGCGCCCGGACCAGGCAGCATCCACGAAACGGCGAGCACTGCCAGGATGAGCACGGCGCCAACGGCCAACCAGCGGAACGTGATCTGAGACGATACATCCACGTGCCGCTTGCGCAGATAGCGACGCAGGTTCAGAAAGCTGGTGCTGACCAGCAACGCCAGTCCGGAACCCACGTACAGCGCCAGGTACCTTTGGGCTCGCGACTGGCCTTCCACGTCTTGCCCGCCGATGAATCCTTGTCCGAAACCAAAAATGGGCAGGGCTGCCAACGAAAAATAGACGACCCAGACTCCGGGCGTGTGCTTGCGCATGAGTCGTTGCCGCAGCGTCGACCACCACGGGGCGTCAGGCGTCTCGGGAGCATCGTGGTTCGTCAACCCTTCAGGCTCATCGATCGCGGGTCCAGTCGCGGCGTTGCTGTCCGTCTCCTTGCGCCAACCCAATTGCTGGAACAGTCCCTGTCCGGAAGCGTCGGCCGCTTCGTCGATCACCGTGCAGTCCCAGGTGAGCTGATGGGCGGCCCACCACACGAGCCCCATCAGCCCCCAGTTCAGGAACGTCTTGAACCCCGCCAGCGCTCCGGAATACTCGACGAACCGGGACATGGCCAGTCCCACGACCAGCGCCAGCGGAATCGCGAACAGCGTCGCGTGCCCTTTTCCCTCGTCGATCGATATGCGGGCGATACAAACGATGGCCATGACGAACAGCGCGAAGATCACTCGCAGCCGTCCGTCGTATTGCCCTTGGTACAACGCTTCCAAGAGGAAAAAAACGAGGCTTCCCACCAGCAGCATGATCAGGAAGGGATTGATTCCGATCAGCAGGAAATCGGTCGGCGAGGGGTGTCTTCGTTGTTCCATGAACGGATGACCTCATCGTCCCAGCAGGTACTGTCGGCAGACGCTCGCGATCCCTTCGCGGTCCTTCAATTGTCGCACTTCGATCCCCTCGGCCATCAAGGGTCCCGCCGCCATGGCGAAGTCGTAATCATCGTAGATGTTCAGCAACACGGTCACCGAGAAACCGCTGCGTCGCAGGATTCCCAACGCGATCGCGTCGTCGGCCGTCGCCCGCGGCAGAATCGCCACGACGGTCGCGTCACGCGGCAGGTGGCTTTGGGTTTCTTGAATGAGTTGCGGCAGAGTGAGGCCGTCGGTCAGTTCCAGCCGGGCGAGCGTTTCCAGGATCTGCTGGAATTGTTCCGGCGAGCGACCGGTCGGAACGGTGATCGGACGCAATCGATCGCTCTGGGCGGTCATCGCCGCGGCACAGCGCACGACGTCTCGAGTGCGTGAGTCGCTGGCCCACCCTTCGAGTCGCACGCGATCGGCCGCGTCGCGTCCATTGGTCACCAGACCGATCTGCTGGCCCATTTGATACAGCGTATTGAGAATGGACGCCGCCGCCGTCACGGCCAGTTCGGAACGCACGGGCTCGTGGCGAGGTTCGTGGCTGCCGCGATGAAAATCCACGAGCACCGTCGCACCCGCCACCGTCGACGGCTCATACACCTTGCTGTGCAGGATGCCCGTGCGCACGGTCGCCCGCCAATGCACTCGATTGAGCGGATCGCCCGCCTGATACTGTCGCACGCCCGCGATGCGTGTCGGATCCTCGTACAGACGATACGTCATGCGCACTTCGCCGATCGGGCGGCGAGGCGAGTTCGTAACCTTCCAGCGGAATGATCTCGGGATAGACGAGCAAAAAATCCGGGTCCGCGCCACTCGATAGCGGCGATCCAGCCCGAACAGATCGCCCGTTTCCAGCACGGTGGGACCGATCTGAAAGTAGCCGCGGCGATTGCACCGCAACTGATAGAGCAGCGTTTTCGATCCTCCCGGCGCCAGGCCCAGGACGTCGATCCGCTTCCCCGTGACCTGCAATCGAGGCGGGTCGAACATCAGCACCTGCGCCGGCAGCAAATCCTCGACCAGGATCCACGTCACGGGCCAGCACCCTGGTGCTGGACGGTGACGAGAACGGTCACCAGGTCGCCAATCTCGGCGGTCAGCCGACTGCACTGTCGTCGGGCGACGACACTGTCGGACCATTGGCGGGTCAACCAGCGACTTGTCATCACTACGGCCAGCATGCCGTACATCGCTTGCACAAGAGCCCTAGTCGAAGAACCAGGGCGAATCCCAGCACGAGCATCACACCGACAAGCCATTTTCGCATGCAAGTTTCCGAGCCCGGCTCAAAATGGAGCGAGGAGCATTGCCGCTATCCTAGCGATCCCCCGGATCAAGGCCAAATTAGCCGACGCGATCCAACCCGACGCGCCAGCGAGGGATCGTCTCGCCTCGACCGATCCGGCCGATAGCGGGCCAAGCAGCGGCGTGCCTCATTCGTGCGATTCTCGCTGATCCTCGCTGGCGCTTTGGGTTGCGGATTATCGTCACCCGACGCGCCAGCGAGGGAACGTCCCGCCTCTGACCGCTCCGGCTGACAGCGGGCCGAGCCGCAGCGGGCCTCATTCGTGCGATTCCGGCTGTTCCTCGCTGCGCAGTCGGGTTGGGATTGTGATGGCTCCGAGGCCGTGCCACACGCCGTTGACCCCCATCGGTTTCGCGGCTAAGATCTGCGGTTCGCCGTGGTGGCGAAACCTGTTCCCTGGGAGCAGGTTAGGTTGTGATGAGATGCTTTGTTTAATTCGTGGGCGAAGGTTTCGACCTGTGCCAGGTGAAGGGCGTGGTGGCGAAAAGCCGCGACGCGGGCCTGTCATGCCCCCTCAACGATCGCTTGGCGATCAGGAGTATGTTTGTGTCGACTTCGATGGTGGAAGAGTTGATTGAGGCGGGAGTCCATTTCGGCCATCGGGCGAGCCGCTGGAATCCCAAGATGCGGCCGTACATCTACGCCCGCCAGAACCTGATTCACATCATCGACGTCCGCGAGACGATTCGCGGCCTGCTGCGGGCCAAGAAGTATCTGACGCAGGTCGCCGGCCGGCGGCAGCCTGGTTGCTGTTCGTCGGCACCAAGCGGCAGGCCCGGCGGCCGTCGAACGCGAGGCGCTGCGCTGCGGCATGCCGTTCGTCTCCGATCGCTGGCTGGGCGGCACGCTGACCAACTTCCGCACGATTCGCAGCCGGCTTGGCCCGCCTGGAAGAGCTGGAAAGCATCCGCAGCGGGCCGCGAGCTGGCAACGTACTCGAAGAAGATGCAGTCGGCGCTGAACCGCGAGTATCGCAAGATGTACCGCAACCTGAACGGCATGCGCACGATGAATCGGCTGCCCGAGTGCCTGGTGATCATCGATCCCAAGAAGGAAAAGAACGCGGTCCGCGAAGCCCGCAAGCTGGGCATCACCACGGTGGCGCTGATCGATACCGACTGCGATCCGGACCTGGTCGATCTGCCGATTCCCGGCAACGACGACGGCATTCGCTCGATCGAGGTCGATCGCGCGGCACTTGGCCGACGCGTGCTCATGGGGCAAGCACGAATGCGCGGCGCCGCCGCCAAGCAGGAAGCGGCTCGACGGCGCCGGCGATCGTCGACAAGGCGGCGCGAGCGCCGCAAGGCTAGGGCTTCGCCGCCGCAGACGATGAATGTCGTCGCGTCGCCTGCCTGGCGGCACGACGAGCCCTGGACGGCGCGGCAGATCGACCGCGCCGAGAGCCCGAAGCATTCCTGGCGGATGCATCTTCCGGCCGTGGCGACGCGGTCGAGCGAGATACCGATCAACAGTCTTCGAGACAGTACAACGATAAGAGGAGAATCACACCATGGCTGAGATCACTGCGGCGGCCGTCAACGCTTTGCGGAAGAAGACCGGCTTGCCCATGATGGACTGCAAGAAGGCGCTGACCGACGCCGAGGGCGACGAGGACGCGGCCATTCGCCTGTGCTGCGCGAACGGCGGCATGAAGATCCTGAGCGAGCCGCTCGGATCGCGAAACGGCGTTCGGCCGCTTCGGCTTGTATCGCCGATCTGTCGAAGCCGGTCGGCGCGATGGTCGAACTGCAGTGCGAGAGCGCTCCCGTGTCGCCGAACGAGGAGTTCGTGCAGCTGGCCAACGACCTGGCCAGCAGCTTGGCCACCGGCCCCGGCGCCACGACCGCCGACGAACTGCTGACGCAGCCGTCGCCCAGCAAGCCGGGCATGACGCTCGGCGAGCAGAAGGACGACCTGTTCAACCGCATTCGCGAGGTGTTCAACGTCGGCCGCATCGTCCGCATCGACGGCCCGTGCGGCGGCTACAGCCACAACGCGACGACGGTGTCCGGCGTGCTGCTGCAGGTCGAAGGCGGCAACGACGAGGCGGCCAAGGACATCTGCATGCACATCGCCGCCATGCGCCCGAGGCGGCTTGACCAAGGAAGACGTGCCCGGCGGCGGAAGTCGAGAAGGAGCGAGACATTCTTCGCGAAGCGGCCGTCAAGGAAGGCAAGCCGGAGAACATCATCGACAAGATGGTCGAAGGCCGGCTGCGGAACTTCTACGCCGAGCGCGTGCTGCTCGAGCAGCCGTTCGTCAAGGACGACAAGCAGACCGTCGGCAAGTACGCCGAACAGACACGGCCTGAAGATCGTGAAGTTCGTCCACTGGGAACTTGGCAAGGTAATCGCAGTTCGCCGTGCAAGCAGCGCCGCATCAGCTCGAGGCTGTTGCATTGTTGGCCGGACAATCGCCGAGCAGGAGTACGGCGCGACTGCGCTCCGCTGTGACTGACGAATCAGTAGCTGATGACAGGTCGCCGGACACGAGCCGACTCGCGTATCGCCGCGTGGTGCTGAAGCTCTCGGGCGAGAGCTTCAGTCCACGCCGGCGAGCGCGGCATCACCATGGACGAGGTGCTGCAGATCGCCCGGCAGATCCAGCAGGCGCGCCGAATCGGGCTGCCAGATCGCCATCGTCATCGGCGGCGGCAACATCCTGCGCGGCGCGCAGTTCAAGCGCCGGCAACTCGAGCATCCACGAAGCCACGGCCCATTACATGGGCATGCTGGCCACGGTGATCAACGGCCTGGCGCTGCAGGACGCCCTCGAATCGCTGGGCTGCGAGACGCGGCTGATGACGGCCATCCGCATGGACGGCGTGGCCGAGCCGTACATTCGCCGCCGCGCGCAAGCGGCACCTGGAAAAGGGCCGGATCGTGATCCTGGCGGCCGGCACCGGCAGCCCGTTCGTCACGACCGACACGGCCGCCGCCCAGCGGGCCCTGGAACTCGAGGCCGACATCCTGCTGAAGGCCACGCGCGTCGACGGCGTCTACAGCGACGATCCGGAAAAGAACCCGCACGCCGTGCTCTACCGCGAACTCGACTACAATGCCGTGCGCGAGCAGAATCTGCGCGTGATGGACACCACGGCCATCACCCAGTGCATGGAGCACAACATGCCGATCCTGGTGTTCAACTACCAGAAGGAAGGCAACATCGAGCGGGCCGTGCGCGGCGAACGGCTCGGCACGCATCATCAGCAGCAGGTCGCCGTCCTGAGGGCCCGCGAACTCGCACCGCGAGATTCGACACGAGCATCTCCGAGGACCGCAATCGCATGACCGCCGACGAAATCCTGCTGGACGCCGAAGAACGGATGGAAAAGGCCGTCCAAGTGCTCAAGAACGAGCCTGACCGGCATTCGCACCGGCCGGGCCAACCCGGGCCTGGTCGATTCGCTGCGGGTCGAAGTCTACGGCTCGCCGACGCCGATCAAGCAACTCGCCTCGGTCGGCGCGCCCGAGCCGACGCAGATCGTGATTCGCCCCTACGATCCCGGCACGCATCAAGGACATCGAGAAGGCGATCATCGCCAGCGACCTGGGCTTCAATCCGCAGAACGACGGCCGGGTGATTCGCATCAACATCCCGCCGCTGTCGACCGAAGTGCGCCGCAAGATGGTCGGCCGCATCAAGGAGCTGACCGAAGAAGCCAAGGTCGCCATCCGCAACATCCGCCGCGACGCCAACAAGGCGGCCGATCAGGCGGAGAAGGACAAGGCGCTGAGCGAGGACGACCGCGATCGCGTCAAGGAAGAAGTCCAGGAGCTGACCAAGAAGTACGAAAACAAGGTCGGCGACATGGCGCAAGTCGCGAGAACCGAAGTCATGGAAAACTAGGCGGCCTCCGGGCCAAGTGATTCATGTCCACCGTCTTGCAACTCACGCCGCGAATCACTTGCCTGCCGATCGTGCATGGGAGCGGTGATTGCACTTCGAGGTCCGCCGGCGGATGCTCGACGCGAAGTTTGGCTGCGTCGCGGTCCCCTTGCCGGCGTCTTTCCAACAGCCGGTCGAGACCGCGATCGAGATGCTGCCGGTTCCTTCGGTCGTCGTGCAGTCCGATGTCCCAACCTATGGCGGCGATTGGACTCCGGAGTCCGATGCCCGGGACGACGATTCCGCGCAAGGCTCCTATAGCTACGTGCCAATCGATCCCTGCCAGGGGGTCATCATGGCGTTGCGAGTCGCGATGGGCGAACGCCTTCCGCGGGCCTTCATCGATTTGGAAACGGCGAATTTCGAACCGTACTCGGCACCGCTCCCCGACCCCTACGCGTTGAAACGAACGTCGCTCGAGCGGTTCGCGGCGGCAGTGCTGCCGACCATCGCGAGGCCCCACGAAGGCCAGCGCCAGCAGCGCATCGTCGCACATGGCGAAGCGCTTGAGGGAACTCGAACAACAGTACGAGTCGGTGCTGTTCGTGTGCTCGCTGCTGGACTGGCCGTGGATTCGCGAGGCGGTGGTCGAGCAGACGCGCTCGCCGGCCGAGCACGAGGAGGTCGCGGATCCGGAGATCTATCAGGTCGACCCGGCCACGCTGCTGTTCCTGTGCGGCGAATTGCCGTTCCTGACGGGCTTGTACGAGCGCGCTCGCGCCGAACTGGAGGACGACGAAAACCTGTCGATCGACGGGGTGAAAGAGCTGCTGGTCGTCGCGCGCGATGCGTACCGCGCGGATCTCGGCCAACGCGCTCGCCGGATCACTCCGCTGGTGCTCTCGCAATGCCTGAAGTACGTGCGCAATCTGTCGCTGCTCGATCGGCGGCTCACTCCCGATCTCTATTCGCTCGTGATCGCGGCCAAGCAAATCGCGGGCGACCAGTTCGCCTTGCATGTGGCCGAGACGGCTCGCTCGTACCCGTACCAGCGTCCGACTCCGTGGCCGCAACTGGCCATGGGCATCGGCCAGGCGCGCCTTCCGGATGGCGACGTCGTGGACATGGTCAGCCGGCTGCCAGGGCCACCCGTCGCGTGGCGCACCTGCGAATTGCAGCGTCGTCCGGCCCGTTGGGAACAAGATAAGTGGAACACTCGGTGGAACCCCTTCCAGCAGTGCAGCTGGCCCCCGGAGAACCAGTTGATCGAGAGCTTTCGAGCACACGTGATCGACCGGGCCAAGGCGCTGATGGGCGTCGATCTGGCGCACACCCAGAAGTTCACGACCAGCATCATGGACGGCATCGACATTCGCGATACGCTGCGGCATTGGTACGACGGCGACATCTATGTCAAGGTTCTACCGCCGGCGCGAGGCGATCTCGACTGCGCCGTCATGTTGTTCGATTCACCCGCCGATCCGCGCGACTACCCGTGGCGCACGACGTGGTTCGCCGAGCATCAGGAAGAATCGACGCTGGCCTTCTACGCGTCGGACTTTCGCCGTGAGCCGATCGGACCGGGGATCTGCGTCGCGAACTACGGAGGCGCACTGTTTCTGTTTCCGCCGATCTCGATCCCCGACATCTGGCACGACCCTCGCCTCGACTTCACGGAAACGCTCGAGGAACGATTGCTCGCGGCGGCCTGCCTGCACAGTCGCCAGGGACAGATCGCGCTGGTGAGCTCGCTGCCTCCCGGCCCCGGCTGGCGGCGACTGGCGAAACGTTTTCAAAAGACGTTCGTGCACGTGCCGCTGGGACAGTTCAGCGACAGTACAATTCAGCAACTGCGCCTCGTGCATGTCTTGAACGGCAAGCATGTGCGAGGCTACGCCGCGCATTTCATTCGCAAGGCGTAAGGCACGTAAAGCAAGAACTTCCCCCTGGAGATCACCCCGTGAGTCTCATCGACAAGCTTCGCAATCTGCTCGCCATGGCCACGGCCGACGGCACGCTCGAGCGAACGCGAGATTCGTTTTCTTTCCGAACGCGTCCTGAAATGGGGAATCCCCGAACATGAATTCGTCGCCGCGGTCGAGTTCGCCTTAACACACCGTGGTGAATTGACGCTGCCACGCGGCAAGGCGGTGGGACTCGACTTGCTCCGCGAGATGGTGCAAATGATGGCGGCCGACGGCCAGATGTCGGAGAGCCGAAAAGCGGATGTTCGCCACGGCCGCGGCGTATCTGAACGTGTCGCAAGCCGAGATCGATCGGCTGATCGACGGTCTGGTCGATGGATCCGAGCAACGTGCCGCCGAATGAAGTCGCCAGGGAGGAATCATGACGCCCAACCGACGAGGCCTGGGGTGCGCGTGGGGCTTGTTATGGATGTGGCTCGTCATGACGACGACCGTTCCCGCCGCTGACGAAGACGTGGAGGACGACGACGAGCCGGCGTCCGGTGTCGTGGCCCGCTACGAAGGACCTGAAGGGCTGGCGTTCACTCGCGTCGAGCCGCGAGTATCCGCCCATGGTCGGTGGTCGGCCATCGATCGGCGCCTGCCCGACGACGCTGCGGTCCACGTCATTTGGTCGGCGCGATGCAGGTCGGAGCCACCGATCTCGACAAGTGCCTTGAGAAAGGGCTCAACAGACTGCGGCCCGATAGGCGCACTCGGCGCCGGCAGGGACGGTGCAGCGACAGGCTCTTCGGGCTCTGAGCTGGCCGCAGCAACGGCGTCTGCCCGGAACCGGTCAGGGTCGAACGCGCCGTCAGGTACGTCGGCGGTGGCTGTGCTCTCGAGGTCTGTCGTCTCCACGAGGGAGGCTTCGACCTCACGGGTGGCCACCTTTAGGCCGGGCGGGCTAGTCCTTTGGTGCCAGAGCCGCCGTAAGGCGGGCTTGGGCCATCAGCCCAACTCGACCATCACGTCGCCCTCTTGGACGACATCACCCTCAGTAACGAAAACGGTGGTCACGGTACCGCCGTGCTCGGCCAACACCGGGATTTCCATCTTCATCGACTCCATGATCACCACGGGTTGGCCCGCACCGACCTCGTCGCCGGTGGCGACTAGCAACGACAGGACATTGGCCACCATCTCAGCCCGGATCTGCTCAGCCACGACGTCATCCAACCACGGTGCTGGCGTGAAGTTCGCCCGGATCGCCTAGACGTCGACGAGCATCGTGCGCTCGACGACCCGGCTCACGATGTCGACAACGAGCGGGTCGTACTCCTCGGCCGATCCCTCGCGCAACCGTCCGAGTGCCCTGAGCCGTTGCTGGCTCTCCATCGATCCACCCGCGAAATCGTCGTAGGCGTTCGCGACCCGGATGATCCGACTGGCCACCGGGATGTTCGCGTCAAAGGGTCGGCCCGGACGCCGGAACGGCTCGGTCTGCTGTTCGACGATGTGGGCCACCCGATCCATGCCACTCTGCCTGATGACCTCAGCGCCGTACTCAGCGATGCGCCGTTGTTCGTCTCGCGCGATCAACGAGGTCGCACCACCTGAGATTGGATCAGTCAAAGACAACTGGCCGATGTCGTGCATCAAGGCGCCATAGCGCAGGTCTTTGATGTCCTCTTCTGACAATCCCATCTCACGACCGACTGCGACCGACAGCAATGCCACCCGGTGCGCGTGACCGGTCTCGGTGTACCCACCCACTTCGGTGACGCGCGAGAGCGCCAGGATCGTCTGGTCGTAGGTCGCTCGAATGCTGGCGTACCGCCGGAACGAGAACTGCGCAACGAGCAGGGGAAGGGCAAAGAGCGGCAGCGCCCAGTAGCCCATCACTTGGGCGGCGAGTGCGATCAAGACGCCGGTGGCGCCGATCGCCGATCCAATACCGATCAGGGCCCGAAACTCATCGCGTGCTGCCGCGACGAACGGCGTCCCTTCTCGGCCACTGCGCGCCAAGGCCGCCAATAGTGCGTCGACAACGCCGCACAGCAGCACGATCGCCACCATGAACGCCGGCAGCTGCCACCCGCCTTGCATGTCCTCGAGCCAGCCGTCCGTGTACAACGGCCGGAAGAGCACGGCGGCAAAGCCCGCAACAAGCACCCGGCGTGCCAACGACTCGAGGCGGGGTGCTTGGCCCACCGCCATGTGCGGGATGGTGCCCAGCATGATCGCGATCGTGGACACGGCCACGACCTGCAGGACGCCATAGTCCGTGGCGATCGATTGATCCTGAGTGCGGAAGTCCCCCAGAAGCGCGTACGCCAAGCCAGCGGCAGCGCCGACCGGCGCCGCCGACCGGTCGCCCGGCAGATTGATGCGGACCAACTCGCCAACCGCGATCAAGGCTCCGAAGGCAAGGGCGATGTCGGGGTCTATGACCGGACCTGAGGCGAGTGCCGCGACCCCAGCGACAGCCAGAAGAAGACCGCCGACGACGACCAACACCGATCCGCCGGAGAACTCGTCGGCCCACGTGCGCCTCACGACCATCCTCCGCGCTGCAGGATGCCTTTGCGGTGCAGACTTCGCTCGTTCTGCACCTCAGCAGCGGCCGCTTCTGCGGCGATCTTGGGGTCGAGCTCGCTTGGCAGGTTCGACCTGGGGTCGTCATGGTCGAACGCGGGTGCACCGAGCTCGACGTCGACCCCTCGCTCGCCGACAGGAGTGACCGTCGACCACGGTTCACGATCGAGGGCCGACACCAAGGCGTCGACCATCGACTCGTCGAACTGCGTCCCGGCACAGTGCTTCAGTTCGACCAGTGCGGTGGGAACATCTCGAGCGCCGCGGTACGACCGCGTAGAAGTCATCGAGTCGAAAGCGTCTGCCACTGCAATGATCCGTGCGAACTCGGGGATGTCGTTGCCTGAAAGTCCGAGCGGATAGCCACGACCGTCGAGGCGTTCGTGGTGATGCATGATGCCGGTGTACGCCTCTTCGAGGAACGCGATGCCACGCACCATCTCAGTTCCGTTACGCGGGTGCCGCTTGATGGCGTCGAACTCCATGTCGCTCAACGGCCCGGTCTTCTGCAGCACTCGCGTTGGCACGCCCAGCTTGCCGACATCGTGCAAGATGCCGGCGTAGCGCAGCGCCTCGACTCGGTCATCACGCATGCCGAGCACTCGAGCAATCAGCACGGACGCCCGCGAGACCCGCTCGCTGTGACCTCGCGTGTAGTGGTCCTTGGTTTCGACTGCCTGTACCAGGGCTCGGATCGTGGATTCGTAAGCCTCTCGCTGCACGGCGTACTGGTTGAAGGCCCACCTCGCCACCAGCAGCGGAAGCAACACCAGAGCCGCGGCGAATCCGCCGCCGATCGACCACAGGACGGCCATCAGCAAACCGAGCAGCCCGTAGGCGAAGTACGGCCCCACCGACGTCAGCACCATGCTGCGCCAAATGGTCGCCGGTCGGATGTTCTCCTGAAACGCCAAGATCCCTAGCATCAGCGCCGCGTTCACTGCGATCACGGCAGAGATCGACACGATGATTGGCGCCAGCAACGTCGGATCAAACCCTGACTCAGTCAGGTCTTGCATCCGCGTGCCACCCATGGACTCGTAGACCAAACCCCCGGCCAACCCCATGAGTACCCACTGCGCATTGTTAAACAGCAGTCGCGATAGTGCCCTGCGACGGTCCAGCACAATCGCAGAGACGCCGACCAAACACGCCACTGCCCATCCACCGATGAGGTAGGCGGCAATGAGAATCGGGACGTTCGCAGACAGTGACACCTGTTGGGTCATGCGCGACTTGAGGTAGACCGAGAGCACAAAGATCGGCGCCAACACCACGAGCACGTAGAACTGGTCACGCACGACCGTCGAGAGGGCAGCAGCAAGCGCGACGAGTGCCCCGACTGTCACGACAGTCAGGTACACCTTCGCCGCGGGACGCAGCTGCTGCATGCGGGCGACTCCTGGGGGAAGTGTGAGGGGGGATCGGGGATCGGCAGCGGACGAGTTACTAGTTCCACGACCAACCAGCACCGCTGGAGAGAAAACGCTCAACCGCAGATACCAACTTGCTCATGTGTGGGAATCACCCCTTGCTGTGAGATGTCACAGGCCCCGCTCTTGGCCTGTGCAGCATCCGCTCCGCTCAAGGTGTGTGATCCCTTTAGGGACAACACGACGGCCGTGCGACAGTTCTGTCGCCCGGCCTCATCACCTGCTGCCGATCCCCGATCCACCCTCTTCAGTTGTCTGGCGCCCCGCCACTGTCCCACCGACCCGCATCAGCGGGTAGGCGCAACACCCGCGACACCCTTCGATACTCGCGAGATTGACGACACTGCCGAGACGGAAGTGAAGGGTGTGACTGGTGTGGTCGTCAAGGACGGGCGTCCGGAATGGGGCAATTCCCTCCCTGATTAGTCCTGAAGGACTAGCCCGAACCCCTCATTCGGGCCATGTTAACCCCGTTCGGAGCATGCCCTTCTCGAGCCTTCGGCGGCGGTCTCTCAGCACGCCGTAGCCTGCACTCCAGACGCGCTCGGGTGGGAAGCGATCGGCCGGACTGGGGAGGGGGTGGAGACCAACCGTGTTCAACCGTGAGGACGACGTTGACACGCTCGCGCCTGGTGAGCAGCCAGCGCGCCGTGCGGCGTACGCAGACTTGGTGGCAGCTGTCCTCGATCTACGCTCGCCAGTGGCCACCGCAACCTTCGACCGCACTCTGTCCGATGCGGTCGCCGCAGGCATGGTGACCGACGAGCTCGCACGAGAGCTTCGCTGGTTGCAGCGCGAGAGCATGCGCGACGTCGTCACGCATGCAGCCAACGTCCTACCAGCTGCACTTGTCGCACTGGACGCAACGAGTCACGCACAGGAACTGCACGAGTACCCGGTCGACCAACGCCCTGCTGCTGATGACCCCGTTACTCCTACAAGTCAAACGAGCACAGTGCCCGCTTCCGAATCTGAGTTCGACAATCCAGACACCACCGCTGATGAGATCGCTGATGACCAAGACCCCGACGCAATCCACGAGTCGGCGCCGGTCGATCTCACAGCCAGACGATTGCTGGTCGCGGGCCTTCGCGCGATACCCGACTCACCTTTCCCCTAGCCTGCAGTGACCACCCTGAGAAGTAGTAGTGAACCGCTGAGCACAACAGAGAACCGACTGAGACAGTGACCCATCGTGACAATGACCCGAGAGAGACTGACCTTCATGCCAAGCCTGCGTCTGCTGCCTGACCTCGAAGAGTCGATTCGGCAGATACCCGGCGTTCGCGCCGTCAGCGTGGTGACCGATGCCCAGGCGCAACCCAAAGAGGTGCACGTGCTGGCGGCCCCGGGAAAGCCAGCCAAACAGATCGTGCGAGACGTCCAGTCACTTGCAATGGCGCAGTTCGACATCGATCTCGACCATCGCATCGTCAGCGTCGTTCAGATCGAGGATGAGTCAGCCGACCCCGCGGCCAGTGACTTGCTTGACCTCGGTGACACCGAGGTGGCAGCGCCCGAGGAAGTACTGCAAGAGATCGAGGCTCAAGCCCGCCCGGTAATCACCGAGATCGGGGTTCGCAGCACCGATGCCGAAATTGAGGTCGAAGTGCGCCTTCAGCTCGACGAGGACACGTTCGTGGGCATCGAAAGGGGCGCAGCCGCCGCAAGCGCCCGACCTCGCCTCGTGGCATCTGCGACGATCAGCGCCCTCGATGAGTTGCTGGGGGTTCCGGCCGCAGTCGAGAGTGCTGCCGTGGTCGACACCGGCACACATGCCGTCGCCCTTGTCGTCCTTACGTTGTCGATTCCTCGGGTTGGCGCGCAGTCTGTGGCAGGTAGTGCCGTCGTTCGCGGAGACGAGACAGATGCCGTCGCCCGGGCCGTGCTGGCCGCCGTGAACCGTCGCTTGGGCTAAGTCGCCGGGCTTGACCACTGGATGTGAAGGCCGGGCTGATTCGGACACCTGACATCTGTGTGGGACGATGGCTCCGGCCGGACCGGCCCACCGATTCGTCAGATTTCCTGGGAGTTTTCATGAGCAAGCGCGCCCGCAAGCGTCGCGATCGCAAGAAGAAGAGCGCGAACCACGGCAAGCGCCCCACCGCCTGACGTCAGTCAGTGCGGTACCGAGTGACCTCTGTGACTGTCATCTCAGTGCGAATCACCTGAATCCGTTGCAGCACCGAGGCCCGGAGGGCGTCTGGTGCCGTCTCGCCGCAACTGCGAGCGATCAGGGCCTTCACGTCTTGTTCGATCCCGTACTCGCGCAGGCACGGTGAACACTCATCAAGGTGTATGCGGATGTTGTTGATGACCTCTTCGGACAGTTCACCGTCGATGTAGAGGTACACGGCCTCAACGACGTCGGAACAGTCAAGGTCGTGGCGATCGTCTGGAGTCGTCATCACGCATCTCCCGCACTGTCTGCTGAGCCAGCCCCACTATTAGCAGCAACAAATCCGCGGTCGCGTGCGTAGTCTTCGAGCGAAGCCCGCAACTGTCGGCGTCCGCGGTGCAACCGTGACATGACCGTACCCACCGGCGTATCCATGATCTCGGCGATCTCCTTGTAGGCGAAACCCTCGACATCTGCGAGATACACGGCCATGCGGAACTCTTCGGAGAGCGCAGCCAAAGCATCTTTGACATCGGAGTCGGGCAGGCGATCAAGCGCCTCGACCTCGGCAGAACGCAACCCACTCGAGGTATGCGACTCAGCCCGCGCCAACTGCCAGTCTTCGATCTCGTCGGACCGTGACTTTTGCGGTTCGCGCTGCTTCTTGCGATACGTGTTGATGAAGGTATTCGTCAGGATTCGGTAGAGCCAGGCTTTGAGATTCGTACCGTCCTTGTACTGGTGAAAAGCCGCAAAGGCCTTGGCATACGTCTCTTGCACGAGGTCTTCGGCATCACTGGGATTGCGCGTCATACGCAACGCTGCACCATAGAGCTGATCCAGGTATGGCATGGCGTCACGCTCAAAGCGGGCAGCCCGCTCGTCCATCGTCTCCTCAGGAGCCTGCTCGCCGCCGTCATCGCTGCCGCTGTCATCGCTCATCGGGCGCAAGGGTAGCGCGAGCTCCGCGGTCAAGGTCATGTCAGGCGTAACACCGGTACATCGTCCGGGGATTCCCGACACACCCCCGTCTCCCCTGATGGCCCTACGGGAGTTGCTCCTTCAGCCACCGCCGAACAGCCACCACCAAGATCTCATCGGCTTCCTGCTGCGTGAGCGGGCCACCGCGACGAACTTTCAAGGAATGATCAGCGCCCGCGATCTCCAACAACTGCTGCTGAGCCCCCAGATGCGGCCTGAGCTCGGCGCCCCCTCCAAAAGCATCCCGCTCGCCTTGGACTGCCAGCATCGGAAGGTCGGGGATCTCATCGGCCCGGCTGCGCTCGGGTCGTCCAGGTGGGTGCAACGGGAAGGCGAGCGTCAGCGCCGCGACTGCTCCGGACGCCACCGCAGTACGACAGGCGACTCTCGCACCGGCGCTGCGACCACCGACGACGAACGGGGTCGCGTCCCGCGTGATCGCGGGCAGTGCCTCGATCCACGCCCGATCGAGGCCGGGTGGGGGTCCGGCAACCTTTCGTCCAGCGAAGCGCCATGGCTGTTCGAAGCGACATACCTCGATGCCCACCTCCGGAAGCGCCGTCGCCAGGCATTCGAGGTCGTGGGCGCCGACACCACCACCTGCGCCGTGGCCGAGTAAGAGCCGGCCCACTGCCCCGGCCGGCTGGGCTATCGACGAACCAGCGTCCAGTACCCGCGGCGGTGTCGACGGAGATGACCTCACTCATGGCGGCGGCGGCCAGAAGCCATCGGCTCCGACGCTTCCCGGCAGGGCGTCGTCTAGGGGTAGCGGATCGATCAGCTCGGCGCCGTTGTTGCGAACGCTGTTAACTCGTATCGACACTGGGTAGGCATCGAGCGGCGCGCTCAACGCCGGGTGCATGAGGCCCTCCACGACCTCCCGTTCGTTCACTTCGGGATCAAGCCAGGTGTTCCAATCGTCGTCTCGAATGACAACCGGCATGCGGTCATGGATCCGTCCGACAGCATCGGCCGCGTTGGTGGTGATGATGGTGGCACTGAGCAACCAGCTCAATGGGTCGTCTCGCTCTAGTGAGGGATCACGCCACCACTCGTACAACCCAGCCATTGCCAAGCTGCCACCGTCAGCGCGGTGAATGTAGAAGGGCTGCTTCTTAGGTTTTCCCTTTGCGGTTGTAGCCGCATCAGCGCTCTGCGGCGTGTACCACTCGTAATAGCCATCGGCGGGGAGTAGACATCTGCGCTTGCCGAATGCACGCCGGAACGCTGGCTTCTCGGCCAAGGTTTCTGAACGCGCGTTGATCATTCGTGAACCGATCGCTCGATCCTTCGCCCACGACGGCACGAGCCCCCAGCGCGCGACTCGCAGCTGGCGCGACGGCGGGGCGTCCTCGCTCGCGTCGTCTGCTGACTCGGTGCGTCGCGTCATCACCGCGTACACCTCTTTGGTGGGTGCGACGTTGTAGTCAGGGGCAAGCGGTTCGTCGACTCGTGACTCTTCGATCTCGAACTCTTCGACCAGGGCAGCAGGATCCTTCGCCGAGGCATAGCGACCACACATGCTTGGCACCCTAGGGTGAGTGAGTGACCCGACGCCATGACCAGATGGACGAGGACGATGTCCGCGTCCGCCCTGGAAAGGGCAAGACGAGGGCCCGCAGCAAGATCCGTCCGGTTCACAGCGATGTCGTTCAGGCCATGGTCACAACCGTCGATCGCGGTCGGTTCACAGCAGCACCTATGAATTCGCCGACCACGCGGGTGTTTGCTGTCAAGGCGCGCGAACTTGGGCGCAAGGGCCTCGTGGTGGGAGACGTCGTTGATCTCGTCGGAGATACCTCAGGTCAGACCGACGCGTTGGCGCGCATCGTCAATCGGCGCGCTCGCCGTAGCGTGCTGCGGCGCTCAGCCGATGACAACGACCCCGACGAACGAGTGGTCGTCGCCAACGCCGACCAACTCGGCATCGTGGTGGCAGCCGCTGACCCAGAGCCTCGACCCCGCCTCATCGATCGCGCGGTGATCGCCGCTCTAGACGGTGGGCTGACGCCGATTCTCATCATCACCAAGACCGACCTCGCCGCCCCGACCGCGCTGCTGGATCTCTACGAACCGCTCGACATTCCGCTCGTGATGCGCAGCAAAGGTGAGACCCTCGATGCGATCAACGAAGTCCTGCGAGGCCACACGACTGTGCTGATGGGCCATTCCGGGGTTGGCAAGTCGACGCTCGTGAACGGGCTGGTGCCCAGTGCGGTCCGAACGACCGGCGAGGTGAATGCCGTCACCGGACGCGGTCGGCACACGTCGACATCCGCCGTGGCATTCCCGCTCGAGGAGGGTTGGGTTGTCGACACACCCGGCATCCGATCGTTCGGATTGGCCCACGTCGACTTGTCACGGTTCTTGCATGCGTTTCCAGACCTCGAGCAGGGTAGTGACAAGTGCCCCCGCGGCTGCACCCACGACAACGAGCATTGCGCTCTCGACGAGTTCGTCGCAAACGGCGGAGCTGACCCTGCGCGACTCACGTCATTGCGCCGCCTGCTGGCCAGTCGCGACTGACTAGCCCCACACCGCTTCAGCACCGCTGTGACCAATGAGAATGATCTGCACCGTCGCCGCGATAGCGACCAGCACCCCAATCACCCCAACGAGCAACGAGACGGACCGTGGTACCGGTTGACCATGCTCGGCCCTTCGACCGAGCCACCACAGCACGACAGCAATGACAGCAAGGGGTACGGCCCCAAAGAGCACCGTGGTACCCAAGTCGGCGTGGCGATCCAGCACGTCGGTTTCAGCAACGGCGTCCTTGAGGTTCTCGCCACTCAGTTTGGCGATCAGCGCCAAGACTCCAGCAATCACTCCTGTGATGGCCACTAGCCCGCCATACCGCGCTCGCCACTTCGGGACGACCGAGAGCACGATGACTCCGAAGGCAGTCAAAGGAATCAGCACGACCACCGCATGAACGACGAGCGGATGAATGGGCACACCACCGACGGTCTCTGGCATCAGTGCGCACCTCCCATGGCAGCCAAGTCACGCGACGCGCTCGGCGCCCAATGCGCTTCGGATCCCGTCCACCCCGTCAAGAGGATCTGTCCGGTTGCTGCCATCGCAGCAACGATGACTGCGACCGCTAGAACTGACGGAAGCAGGGCCGAGCCAAAGCCGTCTCGACGCCTACGATCGATGTCGAGCAGCAACACAGCCGACACCGCAAGCCAGAGCGCTAAGACGAACCAGATCGACGAAGACCCGTAGTCACCATGCTGCGTCACCTGCACCGGAGGGGCGTCCGGGTAGCGACTGTCCTCGAAGCTCTGGCCCGACAGCCGCGCGGCCATGGTGGCCCCGAGCGCCGCCGTGCTGAGCAACCACGTGAGCACACCCCATCGCGTCCGACGCTCTGGGTTCACAGCGATCACGATCGCAAGAATCGACGCGACCGGCACCAGGACCACTGCACCGTGCACGATCAATGGGTGCAACGGCAACCCCAGAACGGTCTCTGGCACAAGGCCTCCTCCGGCTCCCCTGAAGCGTAACCCGCACACGCAGCACGCGACGTCGATTGGCGTGACTACGCTGTTGACGTGAGTGATGACCTCTCCTTGGCCCTGCGCCTGGCCGATGCTGCTGATGCCCTGACGATGCAACGCTTCGGTGCACTTGACCTCAGGGTCGAGACCAAACCCGATCTGACTCCCGTGAGCGATGCAGATCGCGCGACTGAAGAGTTGCTTCGCGATCTCATTGCTGCTGAGCGACCCGACGACACCATCATGGGCGAAGAGTTCGGTGAGACCGGGACAGCCGAACGATGTTGGGTAGTCGATCCGATCGATGGAACGAAGAACTACATCCGAGGGGTGCCGGTGTGGGCAACTCTCATCGCACTCACGACCACCTGGCCTGTAGCAAGCAGTGCCACCATCACGCTGGGTGTCGTCAGCGCGCCTGCGCTCGGCCGTCGGTGGTGGGCGTCACGTGGTCACGGAGCTTGGCTCGCCATCGATGCAGAACCACGACGGCTTGGGGTGTCGGCCGTAAAGCAACTGGTCGACGCTTCGTTGTCGTTCACTGAGTGGAAAGACCCACAGTGGGACGCCGACGGTCGGCGTCCAGGCTTCGACAAGCTCTTGCGCGATGTGTGGCGCTCCCGCGCCTTTGGTGACTTCTGGTCGCACATGATGGTCGCTGAGGGCGCATCAGACGTGGCCGCCGAACCCGAGCTGTTTCCTTGGGACATGGCAGCACTGATCCCGATCGTCGAAGAGGCCGGTGGTCAGATCACCGGGCTCGACGGCGGGTCACCGATGGTCAGCGGCAGTGCGATCTCGTCGAACGGCCTGCTGCACTCCGACGTGCTCGCCTACTTCAACCGGTGAGGCGCGGCCTCGCCGCCGCTGCCAGGCCTGCCACCACCCGATCAGTACGGGCGCAAGTGTGATTGCGACCAGATCGAACCATCCGTATCCCCCAGCAGCCCCACTCGGTGGGTTGCCCATGGTCACCAAGCCCGTCGGATCGTGGGACGCCCAGGTCCATACTCCAAACCACGTGCCGACGACCTCGAGGTACGTGACGATCACGAATGCCCCGACATAGAGCATGCGCGACCGTCCCCATATCAGGAACCCGAGCAAGCAGCCGTACCAAAAGAGACCGAGCACATCGGGCCGTGGCGCCCATGGGCTGATCCCCCAAAGCGCATACAGCCCGCCCAAGACCACTGTCGCTGTCACCAAGGGCTTTGAGTGCCTCGTGAACAGTCGCGACCGCCCCATGCAAAGTGCTGCCAGATACACCAGACCGTGACCAGGGGGCACGAACGCTGGCACGTTGTCGAACCGGTAGGTATAGACCTCGAGCCACGGCGAGAACGTGTACTCGATGAGCGAGGCAAACACGATCACGATTGCGGTCTGCACCCGCACGAGCGACGACTCGCGGGCAAGTAGCGCGATCAAGAGCACCCACGTGAGCAGCCCCAACAGTTGCTGCTCGAGTAGCGAGGCGCCTCGGTCCAAGCCCAACGTGACCGGTATCCAGGCGAGCACGATGATGGGGGTTCGCCACTCGCTCACCTCGCCAGTGTGCCAGCCCAGGTGCCGGTCGGCGTTCCAGCCCACCCCGACAACCCCGACCAGAGTTAACCCGACCCAACCATTGCCCCGACCCTCACTGGCGTTCGATCATGGAGTACCCCAAGGAGGTGCCGCCAGTGATCGTCTCTGACGCTATGACCCCCGATGTCGTCACCATTGGCCCGTCGCACAGTCTGCGTGAGGCGAGTGGTGTCATGGCAGCACGCGGAATCGGATCAGTTGTCGTACACGACACGGAGGCCTCAGGCCCCGGAATCTTGACCGAGCGTGATGTGGTTCGGGCTGTCGCGTCCGGTGTCGATCTTGACGCAGCGGTGGCTGGCGACTACCTGACCGCCGACTCCGCCTATGGCTCTCCAGACTGGAGCCTCAACGAGGCGACCGAGGCCATGAAGCGGGGTGGATTTCGCCATCTGGTGGTGGTCGACGGCAGCGCGGTGGTGGGGATCATCTCAATGCGAGACATCGTCAAGGCCTGGGGGAACATCGCCACGTAGGGTGCCGTTACACCCTTGAGTGTGCCCCCGCCTGAGTGTGCCCCGCCGAACCCATGGAGCCCGAATGCCTGTGACAACCCAGTACTCGGTGACGGGTATGACGTGTGGGCACTGCGTCGCGGCGGTCACGCAAGAGATCGCTGCCCTGCCGGGGGTTCAGCAGGTCGATGTCGATCTCCCGAGTGGCGCCGTCACCGTGATCAGCGACCAGCCCCTGACGATCACAGCCGTGTCCGAGGCTGTCGATGAGGCCGGCTACGCCTTAGCGACATGAACCACAGCGTTCAGCTCGATATCACTGGCATGACATGTGCGTCATGTGCGGCACGGATCGAGAAGAAGCTCAACAAGTTGGATGGCGTGTCCGCCACCGTCAACTTCGCCACCGAACAAGCGCACGTTGAAGTGGTGGGGCCTGATGTGCCAACAGGTGAACTCCTTGAGGCGATCGAGAAGTTGGGCTATTCAGCCGCAGTGCCTCAGGCGCGTGACGACGGTGCGCGTGGCGACGGAGCGTCCGCCGACGACGCCGTAGATTCGGAGACCGCTGCGTGGCGACAACGCCTGCTGGTTTCGGCAGCCCTCTCTCTCCCCGTGCTTCTGATGTCCATGATCCCGGCACTGCAGTTCGACAACTGGCAATGGCTCGCGCTGACTCTGGCGTCCCCGGTCGTCGTCTGGGGTGCCTGGCCCTTCCACCGCGCTGCCTGGGTCAATCTTCGTCATGGCACCGCCACCATGGACACGCTGATCAGCGTCGGTGTCGGATCCGCTTACCTCTGGTCGCTCTACGCGCTCTTCTTCGGAGATGCCGGCATGACCGGGATGACGATGGACGTTTCGTTCTCCGCCTCCGGCGAAGAAGACATCTACCTCGAGGTCGCATCTGTTGTCACCGTGTTCATCGTCGCTGGCCGCTATCTCGAGCGGCGCGCCAAGAACAGTTCAGGGGCGGCGCTCAGGGCACTGCTGAGCTTGGGCGCCAAAGACGTCGCAGTGTTGCGTGACGGGGTCGAGCAGCGAGTCCCCATCGACCAGCTCAGTGTTGGCGACACGTTTCTGGTTCGCCCCGGAGAGCAGATCGCCACAGACGGAGTCATCATCGAGGGTTCCTCTGCTGTCGACACGTCAATGCTGACGGGCGAGAGCGTGCCAGTCGAAGTCGCGATTGATGACGCGGTTGTTGGCGCGACCGTCAACGTCGGCGGAAGGCTCGTCGTCCGGGCCACTCGAGTCGGCGCTGACACCCAGCTCGCGCAGATGGCTCGCCTCGTCAACGAAGCCCAGGCCGGTAAGGCGCCGGTGCAGCGATTGGCAGACCGCGTTTCTGCGGTCTTCGTTCCCGTCGTCATCGTGATCGCTGCCCTCACCTGGATCGCATGGTTCGTGGCTGGTGGCTCTGCATCGGAAGCCTTCACAGCAGCCGTCGCGGTGCTGATCATCGCCTGTCCCTGTGCCCTTGGGCTCGCAACGCCAACTGCCCTGCTGGTCGGAACGGGGCGAGGCGCACAGCTGGGAATCGTGATCCGTGGCCCGGAGGTTCTTGAGTCGACTCGACAGGTCGACACCATCGTGCTCGACAAGACCGGCACGATCACCACGGGAAAGATGGCCGTGTCAGACGTGACGATGACCACCGCCACAGATCGCGACCAGTTACTTCGACTGGCCGGTGCGGTCGAAGACGCGTCCGAGCATCCGATCGCACAAGCGATCGCGCGAGAGGCACGCGAGGCGGTCGGCGCTCTACCCGGCATAGAGGCGTTCGCTAACCACGGCGGACGCGGCGTGTCAGCTGTTGTCGAAGGACATGCCGTCGTCGTTGGACGCCCGTCGTGGCTCCCTGAGTGGAGTCTCACCATGCCCCCGCAACTTGAGTCAGCGCTCACCGCCGCTCAGCAACGCGGTGAGACAGTCGCTGTTGTCGCGTGGGACGGCGAGGTGCGCGGGCTCATTCAGGTGAGCGACAGCGTCAAACCCACGAGTGCTGAAGCGGTCACACAGTTGCGAGCCCTCAACTTGGAACCAGTGCTGCTTACCGGTGATCACTCAGCGACGGCACAGACGGTGGCTCAACTGGTCGGTATCGATCGAGTTGTTGCCGACGTCCTGCCCGAGGGCAAGGTCGACGAGGTACGCAGGCTCCAAGCTGAAGGGCGCGTTGTTGCCATGGTGGGCGATGGCGTGAACGACGCACCGGCATTGGCCGCAGCTGACCTTGGGCTGGCTATGGGTACGGGCACCGATGCCGCCATGCAGGCGAGTGATCTCACCCTCGTGCGAGGTGATCTTCGCGCAGCTCCCGACGCCATCAAATTGTCGCGTCGAGTGCTCTCCACGATCAAGGGCAACCTCTTCTGGGCCTTCGCCTACAACGTGGCGGCCATCCCGCTTGCGGCAGCAGGGTTGCTGAACCCGATCATCGCCGGAATCGCCATGGCAGCATCGAGTCTGTTCGTGATGGCCAACTCGCTGCGCCTTCGGCGCTTCACCCCCTGACCCCCGTGGGCGCAGTGTCGTCCGGCTAGCCGGGCTTGGCGGCGCCTGGTCTTGCGTAACGGATCCAGGTGATCACGACACCACCGACGGCGTACACGAGCCCGAGGGCAAAGAAGAGCCTCGGCTCCGACGCAGCGAGGATCGCTCCGAAGAAGAACGGTCCAAACGCCGCGATGGCGGCGGTCCATCCGATTACTCCACCGGCCTGTCGGCGTTCGAATATCATTGGCATTTGCTTGAACGTGGACGCGTTCCCGATCCCCGCAAACAGGAAGATCGTGAGCATGCCCCACACGAAGCGGGTGAAGTCGGACTGCAGCGCCTCGGCACCTGCAGCCGGGTCGGGAGACAGCGTCGTCAGCGTAAACGCGATGGAACCGATCAAGCCGATACCAGAGATGAGCGTCCAGATCGCTCCCCCCATCTTGTCGGTCAATGGGCTGAAGACGACGCGGGCGCCAGCGCCGATCAGCGGGCCGAGCCAGACGTACTTGATCGGGTTTGGAACTGAGTACCCCTCGATCAGCAGTTGAGTGGAACCGTCGGCGAGCGTCTCGACGATGGCGCTGTTCCCAGCTCCATAGAGGTTCTTCAGCAGCAGTCCGAACTGAGCGCTGAGGCCAGCGAAGGTGCCAAAGGTCATGACATACAAGTACGTCATCCACCACGTGTCCTGGTTTTGGTAGATATCCATCTGCTGCCGGAAATTGGCAGTTACTGGAACGCTCTTCAGCATCGTCCACGCAATCACGGCAGCGATCAGTACGAGGGGCACATACACCAGGGCCGCGTTCTGGTACCAGACGTCCTTCTGCTCACCGGTAGCTGGGTCAGTGAACACCTGCGATGAACCGACGATCCCCACGCCGACGACGACTGGGGTCAAGAACTGCACGAGGCTGACACCGAAGTTTCCGATACCGGCCTGAAGCCCCAACGCCGTCCCCTGCAACCGACGAGGAAAGAAATAGGAGGTGCTGGGCATGAAGCCGCTGAACGCCCCACCACCGATACCCGCGAAGAAGGCCAGCGCCATGAGCACCCAGTAGGGCGTCTCGTTGTTCTGGATAGCGATCGCCCACCCAAGCAACGGAAGGATGAGGAGCGCCGTCGTTGCGGTGACGAGTTTCCGGGTTCCGAGAACAGGAGGGAGGAACATCCACAACAGGCGGAGGCTTCCACCCGCCAATCCCGGCATAGCAGCCAACCAGTAGAGCTGTCCCTTGGTGAGGACAAACCCGAGGTTGGTCAGGATCGGCGCCAGCGCGCTCGCTAGAAACCAGGTCGAGAACGCCAGGGTGAGTGCGAAGGTCGTGATACCCAGGGTGCGCCAGGCAAGGCGGGAGTCCCAGACTTCGGCGTTCTCCGGATCCCAGTTGCTGAGCCACTCCTTCCCGCGAGGGTGGTCGAGTTGGGCTGAACCAGACATGCTCAGACTCCTGACGTGACGAGGGGACTTGCAGGGGACGTCTCTTCGAGGTGGCGGCTCAACTCAGGGCTGGCGCGGTGCAGCATCCGCACGACGGTGAGGTGCATCCAGAGTGCGCACATGGCCGTGAGGACAAATAGCACCATGAACGTGGCCTGTGGAATCCCGATCCACCCAGTCGCTGCCACGAAGAGTGGCGGCAGCATGAAGCCACCAAGGGCGCCGAGCATCCCCACCAGACCCCCGACAGCGCCAACATCCTTTGGGAAGTACTCCGGAATGTGCTTGTAGACAGCGGCCTTACCAATGCCCATGGCCACTCCTACGAGGAAGACCAATAGCGTGAATGGAACTACGCCGAGTGAGTACGGCATCACCTCGCGAGTGCCTTCTGGGGTATCAAGCACGATGTAGCCAAACGGCGCCGCCAAGAAGAGCAGTGCGGCGAGCATCAGCCCGAAGGTGAAGTACATGAGCCGGCGCGCGCCGTACCGATCTGACAGCCACCCTCCAAGTGGGCGAAGAAGTGACGCCGGGAAGATGAAGAGGGCCGTCAGTAGTGCCGCGGCCTGAAGTTCCAGTCCGTACACCGTTACGTAGTAGTGCGGCAGCCACGCGGCGAGAGCAACGTAGGCGCCGAACACCGCAACGTAGTAGAGGCTGAACCGCCACACTCGAATGTCCCGAAGCGGCGTGAACATTTCGCCGAGGGGTCGGCTCTGCCCCGGCTTGCGGTCCTTGCGAGGCGCAATGGCCCAGACAATGCCAGCCATGATGACAAGCACAGCGGCATAGATCACTGGAATCAGGCGCCAGCCGCCCTCCACTCTCCCGCCGAGGTATACGCCGCCAGCGGTAGCCGTGATGAGCACGGGCCCAAAGAACTTGGTGAGCGAAGCACCGACATTGCCAGCTCCAAAGATGCCCAGGGCCAAACCCTGGTGCTCACGCGTGAACCACGCTGCGTTCCAGGCGATGCCGACGCTGAACAAGTTCCCCGCGAAGCCGATGAGAAACGCCAACACGAGCAGCAGTCCGTAGGTCAGGTCGAGCGCGGCAACCAGGTAGGTCGGGACCGCGGTCACGAGGAGCATCGTGATCGTGATGACTCGCCCCCCGATTCGATCGGTCAGGACACCAAGGAGGAGCCGCCAGATGGAGCCGTTGAGAATCGCCACCGCGGAGATCCAGGCAAGCTGGCTGTCGGTCAGGCCGAACTCGGCCTGAATGGGGATGCCGAGAACACCGAACATCAGCCATACACCGAACATCAGCGTGAACGACAGAGTCGACAGCGCGAGGACTCGCGTGCTTCCAGGTGCCTCGTGATGGACTCTCGTTGGCTCCGGGCTCCGTTCGGGAGCCGCAGGGGCGGTGGTCGTCATGAGTCGCTCCTTCGTCAATGACGACTCGACGGTAGAAGCGCGGTCACGCAGTAGTCAGATCCCACCGTCCCGTGTTTATTCACCGAGAACCAGCCGCTGCCGTTTCAATCACGTATGGGGTCATTCAGCGCGAAATCAGTCAGGAACAGAGGACCAAAGTCCCGGGACGTGAACGGTGGACCGCGCAAGTATCTCTGTGGTCATTGAAATGGCATCAGTCACTCCAGGAGCAGTGATGAGCGACGAGCGGGAGTCGAGGCAAGGCCGTCAGGCCGTCCTCCAGGTCATCCGTGAGGCGCACCGGCCGCTATCGGTTGCCGAAATCGCCGAGCAAGTCGGACTGCACATCAACACGACGCGCGGCCACCTGGAGCTTCTGGTGCACCTTGGGGTCATCAGCCGCGAGACCGAGCACAGCGGAGGCCGTGGGCGCCCGCGCGTCCTCTATGAGCTGGCCCCCGATGAACCGCGCCAGCAAGATGCCTACAGAACTCTGGCCGCAGCCCTGGCCAATGAACTCTCGATCATCGGCGGGACCGACCAGCGCACCGCCGACGAGGCGGGTCTGCTGTGGGCACGGGCACTCGTCGACGAGGGGCGTCTGCGCCCGACATCTTCAATTGATGATGCGGTTGCCCAGATCACGGCTCTCTTCTCCGAACTCGGGTTCGATGCATCAAGCGAACCGCTGTCAGACCGCATTTACCTTCGCGCCTGTCCGTACGCCTCGATCCGTGAGGCCTTCCCCGGGGTATGCGATATCCACCTGGGCCTCATGCGGGGATCGCTGTCAGTCACCGGGTCCGGTCTTGCCGTTCAAGGCTTCGACATAGACGCGCGGCCTGGCCTGTGCGTCGCCCACCTAGGAACAGCCACACCAACGGCCACCTCCCAAGAGACGAAGGAATCCTCATGACTGCTCGCACCGATGGTCCTGCCGCTGACCTCCTGGTCAAGGCCGGACGCTTGCTCAGCCGATCTGAGGTCTCAACGGATCTCCGCACCATCACCCACGACGGTGGTCGTGAGGGCGACATCTTCTATCGCGATCGCTGGAGTCACGACAAGGTGGTGCGCTCGACGCACGGCGTTAACTGCACGGGGTCGTGCTCCTGGAAGGTGTACGTCAAGGACGGCATCATTACGTGGGAGACACAGCAGACCGACTACCCCTCAATCGGCGCCAACTCTCCGGAGTACGAACCCCGCGGCTGCCCTCGCGGCGCCGCCTTCAGTTGGTACACGTACTCCCCCACGCGAGTCCGCTATCCGTACGTTCGCGGGCTCCTGCTCGACATGTATCGCGATGCCATGAAGCAGCATGGTGACCCCGTCACCGCCTGGGCGTCAATCGTCGATGACCCCGAAAAGCGAAGCCGCTACCAGCGCGCTCGCGGCAAGGGTGGGCTGGTGCGCGCTCACTGGGATGAGGTCGCCGAACTCGTCGCGGCAGCGCACGTGCACACCATCAAGAAGCATGGACCAGACCGGGTCTTCGGTTTCTCGCCGATCCCCGCGATGTCGATGGCCTCGCACGCGGCAGGTGCACGCTTCATCAGCATGATCGGCGGCGCCATGCTGTCGTTCTACGACTGGTACGCCGACCTCCCCGTCGCATCGCCACAGGTTTTCGGTGACCAGACCGACGTCCCGGAGTCCGCCGACTGGTTCAACTCCAGCTACCTCATAATGTGGGGCTCCAACGTCCCGGTAACGAGGACGCCCGATGCCCACTTCATGACCGAGGCGCGCTACCGCGGCCAGAAGGTCGTCGTGGTCAGCCCGGACTATGCCGACAACACCAAGTTCGCCGACGAATGGCTCGCTCCGCACCCCGGCACCGATGGGGCGCTCGGCATGGCGATGGGCCATGTCCTGCTCAAGGAGTTCTTCGTCGACCGACAGGTGCCCCGATTCGTCGACTACGTCAAGCAGTACACCGACCTGCCCTACCTGGTCCGGCTCCGCGAACAGGACGGCGCATGGGTGCCAGACAAGTTCGTGACTGCCGAAGACCTTGGCACCAAGACTGAAGCCGCCGCGTGGAAGCCGGTCATGGTCGACTCGGCCACCGGCCGGCCGCACGTCCCCAACGGATCACTTGGTGACCGCTTCAGTGAAAGCGGCAAGGGTCAGTGGAACCTCGACCTCGGCGGTGTCGAGCCAGCGCTCTCGCTGTACGGAGCCGAGAGCACCACCACGGCCGAACTCCTCATGCCACGGTTCGATCTCGGTCAGGAGGAGAATGAAGGGGGTGGCGTCCTGCGCCGTGGCGTACCCGTCGCGCAACTCGGGGACATGACGGTCACGACAGTCTTCGATCTCATGCTCGCGCAGTACGGCGTCCGTCGCGAGGGGCTGCCGGGTGAGTGGCCCCAGGGCTACAACGATCCCGAGCCCTACACCCCGGCGTGGCAGGAGGAGATCACGGGAGTGCCCGCCGAGCAGGCCATTCGCATCGGACGCGAGTTCGCACAGAATGCCGAGGACTCTGGCGGCCGGTCGATGATCCTCATGGGCGCAGGCACCAACCACTGGTTCCACTCCGACACGATCTACCGCACCTTTCTCGCCCTCGTCACCCTCACCGGCTGCCAAGGCGTCAACGGCGGTGGGTGGGCGCACTACGTCGGCCAGGAGAAGTGCCGGCCCGTGACGGGATGGGCACAGCTCGCCTTCGGCCTCGACTGGCAACGCCCGCCGCGACAAATGATCGGCACGGCCTTTTGGTATGTCAACACCGGCCAGTGGCGTTACGACGGGCTTCCGGCTGACACACTCGCGTCCCCTTTGGGGGCGGGTAGGTGGAACGGCATGGCCACCATCGACACCTTGGCTCAGTCGGCACGCTCGGGGTGGATGCCTTCCTATCCCTCACTCAATCGCAACCCTCTCGATCTCGCCGACGAAGCTCGCGCGTCTGGCGCGACCCCTGCCGACTACGTCGTCGACGAACTGAAGTCCGGTAACCTCGCGTTCGCCATCGACGACCCCGAGGCCCCCGAGAACTGGCCCCGCATCCTGACCGTCTGGCGCGCCAACTTGCTGGGATCATCGAGCAAGGGCAACGAGTACTTCCTCAAACACCTCCTCGGCACCGACCACGCGGTCCGCGCGGAAGAGAGTGCAGAGGAGGACCGCCCCCGCGACGTGACATGGGGTGACGCACCGGAGCAGGGCAAACTCGACCTGCTGGTGTCCATCGACTTCCGCATGACGGGCACGGGGCTCTACAGCGATGTGCTACTTCCAGCCGCCACGTGGTACGAGAAGCACGACCTCTCGAGCACCGACATGCACCCCTTCGTGCACGCCTTCACGCCGGCGATCAACCCACCGTGGGAGACCAAGAGCGACCACGACATCTTCCAAGCACTCGGGCGAAAGGTGTCCGACCTTTCGGTAGGTCACCTCGGGGCACGTGAGGACCTGGTGATGGTGCCGTTGCTGCATGACACTCCGGACGCCATGGCCGTACCTCACGGCATCGTCAAGGACTGGCGCAAGGGTGAGGTCGAGGCCGTCCCCGGCGTCACGATGCCGAAGTTCGTTGTCGTTGAGCGTGACTACACGGCGATCGGGGCGAAGATGTCGGCACTTGGTCCTTTGGTCGAGAAGCTCGGCACCCTGACGAAGGGTGTCAACGTCAAGCCGATCCCCGAAGTAGAGGCACTCGCCCGCACTAACGGGGTGATCGCCGAGGGCATCGCCGCGGGTCGTCCATCGCTGGTCACCGACATCCACGTGTGCGAGACGATCCTGGCCCTCTCGGGGACCACCAACGGTCGTGTTGCCGTCGAGGGCTTCCGCCGGCTCGAGGAGCGCACCGGTCGAGAGTTGGCTGATCTGGCCCTCGACCATGAAGGCAAGCGGATCACCTTCCCCGACACCCAGGCGCGACCGGTTCCCGTCATCACCAGCCCGGAGTGGTCCGGGTCCGAACACGGCGGTCGGCGTTATACGGCTTTCGCCATCAACGTCGACCGTCTCAAGCCATGGCACACCCTCACTGGCCGACAACACTTCTTTCTCGATCACGACTGGATGACCGAGCTGGGGGAACAGCTGCCCATCTACCGGCCTCCGCTCAACATGCACCGGATCTTCGGGGACCAGGGCAGCGGCGTCGGCAAGGAGGTCACGGTCCGCTACCTGACGCCCCACTCCAAGTGGTCGATCCACTCCGAGTACCAGGACAACCTCTTCATGCTTTCGCTGTCGCGAGGTGGTCCCGAGATCTGGATGAGTGTCGAGGACGCCGAGCAGATCGGTGTCAAAGACAACGAATGGATCGAGGCCTACAACCGCAATGGGGTTGTCGTCGCACGATCCATCGTGTCGCACCGGATGCCCAAGGGCACGGTGTTCATGTACCACGCCAAGGACCGCGTCGTCGACGTACCACGTACCGAGACGTCCGGACTTCGCGGGGGAATCCACAACTCGCTCACCCGCCTCATGCTCAAACCCAGCCACCTCATCGGCGGCTACGCGCAGCTCTCGTTCTTCTTCAACTATCTCGGACCGACCGGCAATCAGCGTGACGAGGTCACGGTCATCCGGCGTCGTTCCCAGGAAGTGGTGTACTGATGAAGGTCATGGCCCAGATGGGCATGGTGATGAACCTCGACAAGTGCATCGGGTGTCACACCTGCTCCGTCACCTGCAAGCAAGCTTGGACGAACCGGACCGGCGTCGAATATGTGTGGTTCAACAACGTCGAGACCCGTCCGGGCCTCGGCTACCCGCGCACCTACGAGGATCAAGAGGTCTGGCGCGGGGGTTGGGAACGGACGCGACGTGGTCGGCTTCGCCTCAGGGGCGGTGGTCGGTTCAAGAAGCTCGCGTCGATCTTCTCCAACCCAAAGTTGCCCAGTCTGGACGACTACTACGAGCCGTGGACGTACGAGTACGACACGCTCATCTCTGCACCGCTGGGCGAGCACACACCGGTGGCCCAGCCGAAGTCTCTGATCAGCGGCAAGCCGATGAAAATCAAGTGGTCTGCGAACTGGGACGACGACCTCGGTGGTGGGCCCGAGGTGATCTCCGAAGACCCCGTCCTCGTCAAGATCCGCGACCAGGTCTCTGACCGGGTGAAGCTCGACTTCGAGAACGCCTTCATGTTCTACCTCCCTCGGATCTGCGAGCACTGCCTCAACCCGTCATGTGTGGCGTCTTGCCCGTCCGGAGCGATGTACAAGCGCGCCGAGGACGGCATCGTGTTGGTCGACCAGGACCGTTGCCGCGGCTGGCGAATGTGCGTGTCGGGATGCCCCTACAAGAAGGTCTACTTCAACCACAAGACCGGCAAGGCAGAAAAGTGCACCTTCTGCTACCCACGCATCGAGGTGGGCATGCCGACGGTGTGCTCGGAGACGTGCGTCGGACGCCTCCGCTACATCGGGTTGTTCCTCTACGACGCCGATCGCGTCCTCGAGGCGGCATCCGTCGAGGACGAGCAGCAGCTCTACCGAGCGCAGCTCGAAATCATGCTCGACCCGCACGACCCCGAAGTAATCGCAGCTGCACAGCGTGACGGGATTGCGCCCGACTGGATCAGCGCGGCCCAGAGATCTCCGGTCTACCGGCTCGCCAAGGAGTTCGAAGTGGCGCTCCCCCTGCATCCGGAGTACCGCACGATGCCGATGGTCTGGTACATCCCACCGTTGTCCCCCGTCGTGGATGCGCTCACCGAGACCGGCAACGACGGTGAGGACGCCCGCAACCTGTTCGGAGCCATCGACGCCCTACGGATCCCAAAGGAGTACCTCGCCGAACTCTTCACGGCGGGAGACACCGATGTGATCGACACCGTGCTTCGCAAATTGGCGGCGATGCGATCGACGATGCGCGATGTCAACCTTGGCCGCGATGTCGACCTGAGTGCTGCAGAGGCAGTGGGATTCGACGAAGCCACTGTCCTTGAGATGTACCGGCTCTTGGCGATCGCCAAGTACGACGAGCGCTACGTCGTTCCAGCGGCGCACACCGAACAGGCCAAGCAGCTCGAAGAGCTTGGGTGCTCGCTCGATTTCGACGAGGGACCAGGGATGTACGGCTCCGGACCGTTCGGAGAAGCGTCCGGACTGCCGGTGCCAGTAGCTGTCGAGAATTTCCATGCGCTCAAGGTGAGGCAGACGTCGGAGGCTGTTCTCGACCCGTCCAGCAAGCAAGGCCGTGTGAACTTGCTGAACTGGGACGGCAAGGGAACTCCGACGGGGATCTTCCCCAGCGACACCGGAGAGGGACGATGAAGATGAACTCTGAGGAACGATCTCTCACCCAACAGGTCAGTTCGCTGCTGCTCCGCTACCCCGACGACACAGTGACGACCCTCATGCCCCTCGTGCACGAGCTGGTTGAAAACCTTCCCGGTGAAGCGGGGGAAGAGCTCGGCGGCTTCCTGGGGTACCTCGACGCCCACGACCTGCTCACCGTCCAACGTCACTACGTCGAAACGTTCGACATGCGGCGCAAGTGCTCTCCCTATCTGACGTACTGGACTCACGGCGACACCAGGAATCGTGGCATGGCCTTGCTTCGCTTCAAGCAGGTGTACCACGAGGTGGGGCTGACGATCGACGAGGCTGAGCTACCCGACCACCTTGCCGTGGTGCTCGAGTTCGCCGCAACCGGCGATTCCGAGCTGGGGAACGCGCTTCTCGCCGAGCACCGCGGAGTTATCGCCCTGCTGCATGACGCTCTCGCCGCGGCCGACTCGCCATATGCCCACGTGGTGGGAGCCGTCCTGGCAACGACCACCGCCCTTACGCCGGACGACGAGTTGCTCATGCAGCGAATTGCCACGACTGGACCGCCGACAGAGATGGTGGGTGTACCTGGACCGGTCGAACTCACACTGGAACCGTTCGGCGTCCAGTCGTCTGACGTGGCAATGGGGGCGCGTCGATGAGCACCACCGACATCTTGCTGTGGGACGTCCTGCCCTATGTCACCATCGCGACCTTCGTCGTCGGGATGATCTGGCGGTTCCGCTACGACAAGTTCGGGTGGACGACGCGGTCATCGCAACTCTACGAGCGCTCCCTCTTGAGGATCGCCAGCCCCTTGTTCCACCTCGGCATGCTGGCGGTCGTCGGCGGCCATGTCATCGGTCTGATGATCCCGGAGTCGTGGACCGAAGCGATAGGCGTCAGCGAGGACCTGTACCACTTCAACGCCGTCGCGCTCGGTGCTGTGGCCGGTGCCGCCACCCTTGTCGGCGTGGCGATGCTCGTCTACCGACGCCGAACGACCGGCCCGGTCTTCGCCGCCACCACCAAGAATGACAAGACCATGTACGTGTTCCTTGTGGGGGCCATCTGCCTGGGACTAGTCGCCACGATGACCGGTGCCGGCGTCCTCGGCGACGGGTACAACTACCGCGAGACGGTGTCTGTCTGGTTCCGTTCAATCTTCCTGTTGCAGCCGCAAGGTGAGTTGATGACAGAAACTCCGTTGGCCTTCCGGGTACACGCCCTGTCTGGCCTGGCACTCTTTATCGTCTGGCCATTTACCCGGCTAGTGCACGCGTTTAGCGCCCCAGTCGGGTACGTCTTTCGGCCCTACGTGGTCTATCGAACCCGCAACACTGGCACTGTCGGCAACCGCACCCCGCGCCCCGGATGGGACCGCACCAACGTCTGACGTCGGCCATCGCTGCGCGTCAGGCGTCCGGAGTGCTGCCTTCAACGTTGCCGTGCGGAACACGCTCGTCAGGTGAGGCAGGGATCGTGCCCAGGCGCCCGGCCTGAAAGTCTTCGAACGCCTGCACCAACTCAGCCTTGGTGTTCATGACGAAAGGTCCGTAGGCGGCCACTGGTTCACGAATGGGTTGTCCGCCCAAGATGTACACGTCGAACGCGGAGTGACGCGAGTCTTGCTGCTCATCTGCGGCAATCGTGATCGATGACCCGCTGCCGAACACTGCGAGCTGACCCCATGAAAGGGGACGACGCTCAGCTCCGACCGAGCCACTTCCGGACAGGCCGTAGACGAGTGCGTTGAAGTCTTCGCGCCACGGCAGCGTGACCGACGCACCCGGCGCAATCGTTGCGTGCAGCAAGGTAATCGGCGTGTAGGTCGCTCCTGGCCCGGCATGACCATCGAGGTCACCCGCAATGAGTCGCACCAACGCTCCGCCGTCGTCGGAGCTGAGCAGCGCGACCTTGGCAGACGTGATGTCTTGGTAGCGCGGTGCTGCGAACTTCAGCGACGAGGGCAGGTTGACCCACAGCTGCAGACCGTGAAAGAGCCCTCCAGACATCACGACGTGCTCAGGCGGCGCCTCGATGTGCAAGATGCCGGCACCGGCGGTCATCCACTGGGTGTCACCGTCGCTGATCATGCCGCCGCCCCCGTTGGAGTCTTGATGCTCCATCAGGCCGTCGATCATGTACGTGACGGTCTCGAATCCGCGATGCGGGTGCCACGGTGTTCCCTTGGGTTCACCTGGCGCATAGTCGACCTCGCCCATCTGGTCCATGTGGATGAAGGGATCGAGCGCCCGCAGGTCGACTCCTGCGAACGCCCGACGGACTGGAAAGCCTTCACCCTCAAACCCCGATGGCGCGGAGGTCAGGCTCACCACCGGACGCGGGGTATCGACCGCTCCATCGACGGTAGAAATCCGCGGCAGACTCAGGACGTTGTCAACGGTGACGGCTGGCATCGGTGCCTCCTCGTGGGCTGCTACACCCCGTGTGCAACGGGTGCATTGTTCACCAGGTGCAAGATACTTGCTACCTCAAGTATTCCCGCTGTGAATTGGTAATTGGTTGGCTTGATCGTGCCACCACTCCTACCGTCGTGGCATGAGCCAGACGACCAGCGGACGCGTGATGCGCGTCGACCGAGGTGAGTGCGACGTGCTCACCTCCGATGGTCTTGCTCGCGCGCACTGGCGTCCATCCGACGCCTTCGCCGGCGGCCCCTGCGTCGGTGATCAGGTCACGGTCACCCTGGGCGAGTACTCCCTTGTCACTGACATCGCCCCACGGCACGGCACTATCACGCGCACCGAGGTGGCGCCAGGGAGCAGCGACCATCAGGTGTTGGCCGCCAACGTCGACGTCCTCGCGATCTGTGAGCCGTGCCACCCTGGCCCGACCCTGGCCCGACTCGAACGCATGCTCGCACTCGCATGGGAGTCGGGGGCCATGCCCGTCATCGTGCTCACCAAGGCAGACCTTGCCGACGACCTCGAGTCGATCATCCAGGACGTCACTCCCCTGGCGATCGGCGTCGATGTGCTGCCCGTGACGGCTACCACAGGGGCAGGGCTTGACCAGATTCGAGCGCTCATCACACCCGGCATGACACTGGCCTTGTTGGGCCGCTCCGGCGCCGGCAAGTCCACCCTGCTCAACGCCCTGCTTGGTGAAGAAGCCATGGTGACTAGTCGGTTGCGAGCCGACGGACGTGGTCGACACACGACGACCCATCGCCAGATGCTCATGCTTCCTGGTGGTGGGTTCATCATCGACACACCAGGTGTGAAGAGCGTCGGCATCGCGTCGTCGGAGGGGCTCGAACAGGTCTTCGCCGACGTTGAGGCCTTAACTGAGCACTGTCGATTCGGCGATTGCAGTCACACCGTCGAGCCCGGGTGCGCAGTGCTTGATGCCGTCACGAACGACGAACTGCCGCAACGACGACTCGACAGTTACCGAAAACTGCAACGCGAAGCGGCCTACCAAGCCCGACGGGCAGATGCGCGATTGGCAGCCGCCGAGCGCGCCAAGTGGAAGTCGATCCACAAAGAGCTAAAGCGTTCGGCGCGCAGCCGCCCCTGACTGACGCACTGGGGCACTAGGCGTTGACAGTAGCCAGCACTCGCTCGCGGGCAGACGCTGTTCCCAGCCAGCTGTGGGGATTGCCCTCCCAGCACCATCCGAGCTTCGGAGCCTTCGCTGAGATCCAGAGGGCAGGTACGCGCTTGTCGCCCCGCCGAGATCCAGCGAGCATGAAGCAGCGGTTGGGTTGCAGCAGTTCGGGTCTGACAAGCTGCAACACGATCCCTTCGAGGATCGTCAGGGGCGAGCGACTGCGACCCGTGATTGTCTTCACGGCGTCGACGGGGCGCACACCGCAGAACTCCTCTCCTCGATCGATGTCGACTAGCAGGTAGGGCTCACCATCGGCCACCTGCAGCTCGGGGAGGGATCGGTAGGGCGCCAGACCCTCAGCGCCATGGTTACGGTCAAGAATTCCGGTGCGAGTTGCTCCGGCCAGTGTCATGAGCGGAACTAGTTGCTCGGGGTTCAACGAACGTGGCGGTGGTACGACGACGAATGGCCACGACATCAGATCCCCGGATTCGGGGATGCCAAACAGTTCAGGGTTGGCCTGCTCAAGAAGCTCAGCGCTCGCGCGCAGCGGTTCAACCAGCTCCCGAAAGGACTCCGCCCTTACCCCGGTCAGCGTGTGGATTCCGTGCTCAATCAGGGTGTCAATCTGTCGGTCGAACTCGCTCACGTGTCTCCCTCGTTTGCCCAGTCGTTCTGGCAAACCTGCCCCAACGCTTCGAGAGCCCCGAGCATTCCCGCCCGCTCAGACGGCACAGCTCAGACGACTTCGCGCACCTCGGGGAAGTGGCAAGCCGCGGGGTGCCCTGATCCTCGCTCGACTAACTCCGGCACATCCGTGGCGCATATGTCCTGCGCCTTCCAACAGCGCGTCCTGAAGCGGCAGCCAGAGGGTGGATCGATGGGGCTCGGAACGTCACCCTCGAGGACGATCCTTTCGCGCGCTCGCTCCTTCTCGGGATTGGCGATGGGCGCCGACGACAGCAGTGCCTGCGTGTAGGGGTGCGTCGGTCGCTCATACACGTCTTCCCGCGTGCCGATCTCCACGATCTTTCCCAGATACATGACCGCGACGCGGTCGGAAATGTGTCGAACGACAGACAAGTCATGCGCAATGAATAGGTAAGAAAGCTGGAGTTGCTCTTGCAACTCCTCCAGCAGGTTCACCACGCCAGCCTGAACCGACACATCGAGCGCCGACACCGGCTCGTCGAGGATGATCACCTTGGGGTCGAGGGCCAACGCCCGCGCGATGCCGACCCGCTGCCGCTGGCCACCCGAGAACTCGTGCGGATAGCGATTGCCGTGCTCGGGGTTCAGGCCAACTCGCAGGAGTAGGTCGGCCACCCGATCCATCACCTCGCTGCCCTTCTTGCCGTGTACCCGCAGAGGCTCACCGACGATGTCGTTAACCGGCATCTTGGGGTTGAGCGAGGCGTATGGGTCTTGAAACACGATCTGTAGGTCGCGCCGAACCGGACGCATCTGCTTGGCGCTGAGCGTCGTGAGCTCTTGACCCTTGTAGCGAACGGACCCCGACGTGGGCTTGTGCAGTTGGAGGATGGCGCGACCGGTCGTCGACTTGCCGCAGCCGGACTCTCCCACCAAACCCAGGGTTTCACCCTGGTCGAGGTGCAAGTTCACACCCGACACCGCCTGGACGTAGCCGACGGTGCGCCTGATCAAACCCCCACCTTTGACCGGGAACTCCATGACGAGGTCTTCGACCTCGAGCAGGTGCCCCGATTCAGCGGAGGGCGATTCAACAGCCGAGGCGGTTTCGGTCATGCCGTCTCCGCCTTGCTTCGGAAGATCAAACTTGGCTCGTCAATTTCCGCCAGCTCCTCCCAGTGGTGGCACGCCGCTTGGTGGTTCGGAAGGTCGGTGGGCCGGAGTGTTGGTTCCTCGGTCTGGCAGACGTCGGTGGCCAATGGGCACCGCGGCGAGAACGGGCATCCAGGGGGCAGGCTGATGAGCGAGGGTGGGGCCCCTGAGATGGGGTGTAGGCGTCCGCCGGCACTGTCGAGCGCGGGGATCGAGCCGAGTAGCCCCGCGGTGTATGGCATGCGCGGCTGGGTGTAGATCTCTTCGACCTCGGCACGCTCCACCGGCCGTCCGGCGTACATGACCAGTACCCGATGCGCCATGCCCGCAACCACACCCAGGTCGTGCGTGATCAAGATGACGGCCGCGTTCACAGCGTCCTTGACCTCAACCAGGGTCTCGAGAATCTGCGCTTGCACAGTCACGTCGAGCGCTGTGGTCGGCTCATCAGCAATGATGATGTCGGGGTTGTTGATGATGGCCATGGCGATCATGGCCCGCTGCCGCATCCCACCTGAGAACTCGTGAGGGTACGAACGCACACGGTCTTTGGCTTGTGGAATTCCCACTCGGTCGAGCATCTCGGCTGCTTTGTTGAGAGCCACTTTGCGCTCAACACGGTGGTGCGATCGATAAGCCTCGGCCAGCTGGTCACCGACGGTGTACACCGGGTTCATCGCAGTCATGGGATCTTGAAAGATCATGGCGATGTTTTGGCCACGTAGTGAGCGGGCACGTTTCGGCGACATCTCCAAGACCTCTTCGTCGCGATACTTGACGCTGCCGGTGATCCGCGCCGTCTTCGGCAGCAACCCCATCAACGCCATGGCCGCTACCGACTTGCCCGAGCCCGACTCACCCACGATCGCGAGTACCTCACGCTCGTGCAGCGAGTACGAAACCCCCCGTACCGCGGTGACCAGACCGTCTTCAGTCGGGAAGGCGACTGCCAGGTCACTCACCGCCAGAATCTCGTTGCTCATCAGGCACGCACCCTGGTCTGCTTGGGGTCATAGGCGTCGCGCAAACCGTCGCCGATGAAGTTCACCGACAACGCGATCACGATGATGAACAGGCCTGGCCACCAGAAGAGCCAAGGCCGGGTGCTGAAAGCGTTTTGGTATTGCGAGATCAACAGTCCGAGCGAGGTGTCCGGTGGCTGAACGCCATAGCCGAGATAGCTGAGCCCGGCTTCGAGGAGAATCGCGACTGCGACTGTGAGCGTAGCGCTGACGATGATCGTGCCAATCGCGTTCGGCAGCATGTGCCTGAAGATGATGCGGCTCGACGAAGCACCCATGGCACGGGCCGCCTCGACGAACTCCTTCTCGCGAAGCGAGAGGAACTCTCCGCGAACCAGTCGCGCCAGTGATGTCCAGATGACGAGGGCCAGCGTGATCGCCAGGAACGGTGGACCAAGACCGGCAACCGCTTGTCCGACCACTGCGGCAACGATCAGCACCGGGATCGTGAGGAGCAAATCGGTGAAGCGCATGATCGCCTGGTCGCTCTTGCCACCGAAATAACCAGAGATCGCCCCTGCCACCACTCCCACAAGCGTCGACACGAACCCGATCAGGAAGGCGACCATGAGCGAGATCTGTGTACCCCGCATGGTGAGTGCGAAGTAGTCACGACCGATCGAGTCCTGCCCAAATGGATGGGCGCCGACCGTGAGCCCATCGCCGTCGATCCATGGAATCACGTCGAGTGTGGGTGAACCCTCGTTCAGCAACGTCCCTGTGTCACGGTAGTTCAGACCCCACCACCCTGGGACGATCCAAAACCCGATCGACGTGTAGGCAAGAAGGACGACAAACACGAGCACTGAGAAACCGATAATCGCGCCGCGATGCCGGATGAACCGGCCGCGCACCATCTGGCCTTGCGTGCGGGCCTCAATGGTGAACTCGCGCTCTACCTCACCCGATGACTCGATCGGCTCGGGCGTCATGATGGTCATAAGAGCGCACTTCCTCGGCGAGACGAGCTCATGTGAGTCTGATCCGGGGGTCGAGAACCGCGTAGCTGATATCTGCAATCAGGTTGAAGATGAGCACGGCGACGGCGGTGACGACGAACACGCCCATCACCTGGTTGACGTCGAACTTATTGAGTGCGCTGGTGAACACCACGCCCATGCCCTTCCAGCCAAACACGGTCTCAGTAATGATGGCGCCGCTGATGACCGCTCCGAAGTCGATGGCCGCCAGAGTCGCGATCGGTATCAAGGCATTTCGAAATGCGTGACGCAGCACGACGGTGCGCTCAGTCAGGCCCTTGGCGCGCGCGGTCCTGACGTAGTCGGCATTCAACACCTCAAGCATCGAGGCACGTGAGTACCTGCTGTAGCCGGCGAAAGAGATCAACATGATTGCCAGCGTGGGAAGGGCCAGGTGGGTGGCGGTGTCGAGGAACACCTCCCAGAAGGTGCCCTCGTAGTTGGGTGTCTTGCTGCCTATGGTGGCGAAGGGCCGACCGTTGACGCTCTCTGAGTAGGCCGCGAAGCTCGAGATGGTGCGGTCGACAAAGACCAGGAAGCCTACGATCACCGAGGTGACGACCGACGCACGAATAGCAGGGGCACGATCAATGCCCCCGAACAGCCAACCGAGCAGCGCACCCGCCGCCGTGACAAGGACCCCGAACCCAAGCAGGATCAGCCAACTGGGGTCGTCGAGTACCGGATAGGCCGCATAGGCGACTCCCACCCCGACCGCAGCTGTGGCGAGGGCGATGAACAGCACCCGTCGGTTCTCGAGGTTGGTGAACAGTAGCGTCGCCCCTACGGCACCTGCTGCAGCGCCGAGGATGACCAGCCCTGGCCCCATGCCCGGGTTCTCAAACCACCCGACCGAGACGAGCACGGCGAAGATCGCCACCGCCGCAATGCCTGCGCCAAATCCGACGAGCAACTTGCGCCTACGAGTGCCACCAGCGAACGCGCTGAAGAACAGCGCGCCAAACAACCCGATCACGATCGCGGTCGGGATGCTGACCGCCGGCTCGGCTAACCAGTTGTTGATGCGAATGGCGCCGAACTCCTTGAGCAGCACTGCCACCCAGAAGATCGGAAGCGAGAAGAACAGGAAGGCCGCGAACGTGATGCTGTAGTCGAACGTGCTGTACTGCCGGATCGCCGACAGAATGCCGATGGCCACTCCGAGGACAATCGCCAGAACGGTGGCGGCGAGCACCAGTTGCAGGGTGGTCGGCAGCGCATCTGACAAAACTGCAGTCACCTCTTGGTTCTGCAGGTTCAGGCCGAGGTCACAACCACCCCCTGGCACCAGGCACAGCGCGGCGCCTTTGACCCAGAGCAGGTACTGCACGATGAACGGCTCGTCAAGGTTGAGCGCGTCGATCCGGGCCTGGATCAACAGCTCTTTGTTGGGCCCGGTGAAGCTGGTGAACTCCGCCAGCGGGTCCCCGCTGGCGGTCATCAACGTGAACATCAGAAACGACGCCGCGAACAGGATCAGTAGTGACGCTACGAATCGGCGAGCGATGAACGCGGTCACGACGGCACCTCCGGAGTCACTCGGCCGCGGTCAGGCATGCGGTGTGGCAGACGGCACGCGACGGGTGGTGAGGCCGACTCTGCGACTTCACCACCCGTCCCGTCAATGCCTAGGAGGTACTCCAGTCCTGCATGTTCCAGGTCAGGCCAGACTGCGTCGCGTTGTACACGACACCGCTGGCGTCTGCGTCGTAGGCCACGATGCCCGGGAACGCGAAGGCCGGGATTGTCGCCAGGTCGTCCCAGAGGATGGTCTCAATCTGGATGATGAGGTCCTTCTGAGCGTCCGGATCGGTGGTCTGGTTCAACTCCGCAGTCAGTTCGTCGACCTTCTTGTTGGAGTAGTTGCCGTAGTTGCTACCACCGTCGGTGACGTAGATCGACGACGAGCCGGTCACCAGCGGCGAACCGGTCCATGCGAAGAGGGCTACGTCGAAGTTGCCAGTCACCAGAGCGCCGTTGGCGTTGAAGAAGGTCTTGTCACCCTCATCAACGACCTCGAACCCAGCACCGTCAGGGCCACATGCGTCCTGAACGAGTTGTGCCTCAGCAGCACGGCGATCGTTCGGAAGGATGTATCCCAATCGAATTCGGGTTCCAACCGCGTCGGCGTCCTCCATGATCTGGCGGGCCTGATCGATGTCCTGCGTCTTGTACTCCTCCGGAGTGATCGCAGTTGCGACCTCTTCGTACTCCGCCTGGAAGGGCAGGAAGTACCGCGAGTCGAGCACGATCGCTTCGGGGTTCTGCGGCTTGATCAGGTTGTCGACGATGGTCTGACGCGGCAGGCAGAGCGCGAAGGCTTCGCGCAATGCCTTGTCCTTGAAGGCACCGTCAAAGTTGAAGTCGTAGTGCTCGAAGGTGAACTGGTCAGACCCTTCGAAGACGATGGAGTCTCCGAGTCGCTCCAGCTGCTTGTTGATGTCGGGCTCAGGCTGCGGGTCCATCGCTTGGATCTCGCCGTTTTCGAGCGCCTGGGCTTGAGCGGTTGCAGCGATGAATCGGATCACGACAGTCTCGGCAGCTGGTGCGTCACCGTAGTAGTTCTCATTGGCTTTCAGGGTCAAGCTGTTGCCGGACTCCCATTTGCTGATTTGGTAGGGGCCTGACGACGGGATCAGCGACGGGTCAGGCAGTTCGCCTGGCTTGAAGGTCCAGCCGTTCGTCCAGAAGGTTCCGGCTTTCTCGAGGCCCTTGGTGTCCTTGTCTTCGACGGCAGCGATGAAGTCATCGAAGCCGGCCTCTTGCTCGACAATGTGCGCTGGCAGTATCGCGCCGAAGTTGGCTACCCAGTCGGCGTAGGGCTTGTCATAGGTCACGGTGAAGGTCTTGTCGCCGTCAGCGCAATCAACCGTCTTGATGTCTTCGTAGCCATCGGTCGACACCGGCTTGAACGTGTCGGTCTGGCCGCTCTGCGAGTACCACGAGAGCCAAGCGTCATCACAGTCGATGGGCTCGCCGTCGCTCCACACCGCGTCGTCGGCGAAGGTGTACTCAACAGTCAATGGGTCGTCGCTGGTCTTCTCGTATGACCCAAAATCTTCCTCTTGGGCCACTGAACCATCGGGCGCGAAGTACCAGAACCCGAGCAGCACTCGGTTCATCGGAATGGCGTTCTGGCTGGCGTTGGTGAGCGTCGTGCCCGTGTTGTAGGCCTGCCACTCTTGCTCGTAGGCATACGTAAACGTGACTGGCTCATTCGACGTGTCATCCGAGGTGTCCTCGTCAGATCCACCACCGGTACACGCCGCAAGAACTAGCGCGGCGCCGATGAGGGTGGCCAACGCGGACGCTCTCTTGCCCGAGATTCCCATGCAACTCTCCCTGCTTGACGGAGTACTTACTGTCGACTCGGGTGTGCCCAACTCGACGGGACAGCCCAATACCTACCTAGGCCAGTCGAGCGCACCATAACAGCGCAAGTGGCCCCAACGGACCCGCCACACGCCCCTACGTTACGAAGTCGCAACCGGCGGTGACCAGATCGATACCTACCGAGAGTCCCGCTTGGCCTGGCGCCTTGCGCCCGAAGCGCGAGTGGATGCCGTGCGCTTGACCGACGCAGGGGTCTTGCGCGCCCGAGGCGTCCTGCCCTTGCCCGTCGAGCTCGCGGTCGCAGGCTCCGTCGTAGGCCTGCTGGGACGCGACTTGCCGGCGGCAGCGAGGCGCTCGGCCTTGAGCTCTTCGGCTGTGGTCTTGGCGGCCTTGGCTAATGCCCTGCTGACGCGGGCAAGGGCGTCCTCGAAGACCTCAGCCTTCACCGCGCTGCGGGCGTTCTTCGCGGCGGCGGCACCGCGTGACCGGTCAGACCGCACTTGGCCACTGGCTTGCCGCCGATGCAACTTTCGGTACTTGCGGCTCGCCCGACGGACACGGTCGTGCAAGTCACCGAGCTCGTCTTCGTCGAGGCCGGAGAGACTCTGCGGCTTGGTGGCTTCGATCAACTCGGTTTCGCCGGCGGTCAGATGTTTACGGAAGGCACTGTTCACGCGAGAAGACTACGGCGCTTCATCGATGTTGTCGCTGCGATGGGTCATCACAGCGACAACAGGCAGGGCGTACCAGATTGCTGCGATCACTACGAGCGTCACGATGCCGATGACAAGACCAGTGGTGACTCCCAGTGCCACCACGAGTGCCAGGGTCACAGCGGTCGAGACCGAAAGCATCAGAACGACGAGGCCAAGAAAGGTCAACACATGCGTGAGTCGCACGAGGTGCGGCTTCATACCGCGCCGGAAGAGGATGCGGTGGAGCGCTACCGGCGCCACCAATAGCGCCATCGCCAATGTCGTCAGGCTGACGGCCACGGCGTACAGGCCCAACTCCCAATCGGTCACCTCGGTGAACCTGGCCGAGAACACCATGGTCAACAGAAAGCCCAAGAGGATCTGCACGCCGGTCTGCGTGACGCGAAGTTCCTGCAGTAGCTCGGAGAAGTTTCGGTCAAGGCGCTGCTTTGCTGTTTCTTCGTCCGAAGGGTGCGCCTCGTGCCAGTGCGATTCCATCAGTGAAGTCTCCCTGATGCGTCCACCTGGCTCTACGAACGAGCAAATGCGTTCCACATGATGTGTTCAAGCCTTCGCGTGCATACAGTGAGGTGATCAGAGGAGAGTGCGATGAGCGCCAAAGTCATACTTGTTGCTTCCGTAGCGCTGCTGGCGTTGGTCCTGCCCTTAACACCCACTGCCGGCGCCCCCGCGCCAGACCTCGACCTTCGGTACTCGTTCAACGCCGATGCCACATCAGAGATAGCGGACTCGTCCAGTAACCAGATCTCGGGAACGCTGGTCAACGCCGATCCGGCGACAGCCTTCGTACCCGGAAGGGCCGGGAATGGTAAGGCGCTCAGTCTCACGGCCACGCAGCAGCAGTACGTCACAGTGCCAGAGGACGCCGCGCTCGACGTGAAGCGCTTCACGCTTGCTGCTTGGGTGCGCTACACCGGCACCATCACCCCCGAGACGCGCGGACGCTGGGAAGTGCTCGAGAAGGCGGGCGCCTACTGGCTCAACGTCCGCACTGACGGACGCCTTCGCGCCGGCGGCTTCTTCGGGGGCTGCGAGAGCAGTCAGTTCTGGAAGTACACAGACAGCACAGCAACAGTGCCAAAAGACGTGTGGACGCACGTGGCAGCGACATACAACGGCACCAAACTGGCGCTCTACATCAATGGCGTTCGCTCAGGCTCCCTGAATGTCACCGGCGACACCTGCATCAATGACGAGCCCCTGGCCATCGGCGCCAAAGATGCTCCAGCCAAGGACATACTCGAAGCGTTCTGGGATGGACAGCTGGACGAGATCCGGATCTATAGTCGAGCACTCCGAGCCGTACGTATTGCGCGCCTAGCTACGTAGCAGGGAGACCCGATGGGAATCGTGACCGAAGGCTTCTTCGGCCGAAAGCGAGACGACGACGGTCGACTACCTCCCGGGCAGTACCTCACCACGGACTTCCCCGTGCTTTCCGCCGGTCCGACGCCGCACATCACTCACGCGGACTGGACGTTCCGCATTCGCACAGAGACTGGTGCCATCCACCAGTGGACATGGGACGAGGTTCACAGGCTCCCTATCGACGATGTGACGGTCGACATTCACTGCGTCACTCGATGGTCGCAGCTGGACACCACGTGGCGAGGGGTTTCGTTGGACCACCTCCTCGCTGATGTCGACAGCGCTGCGGACTTCGCCCTCGTCCGCTGCCACGGCGGCTACACAACAAACCTTCCGCTCGAAGACCTCCTCAACGGTCAGGCGTGGATTGCCTTCGACTACGACGGTGCAGAGCTTGCCCCAGAACACGGCGGGCCAGCACGGCTTCTCGTGCCTCACCTCTACTTCTGGAAGTCGGCTAAGTGGATCAACGGGATCGATCTGCTGCTTCAGGATGAGCCAGGGTTCTGGGAGCAGCTCGGCTACCACGACTACGGAGACCCATGGCGGGAACAGCGCTATCAGGGCGACTGACAACTCGTCGCTCCTGGCGTGCGGCCACGTTGGTTGAACGCCGGCACGAGTCCACGTCAGCACAGACCTTGGTGTTCGACGTTGACGGCTGGCTCGAACACCTGCCTGGCCAGCATCTCGACCTACGTCTGACTGCACCTGACGGCTACCAGGCAACGCGAAGCTACTCACTTGCTGGTCCGGCACGCGATCAGCGAGTCGAGATCACAGTGCAGCGAACAGCTGGTGGCGAAGTCTCTCCGTTCCTCACCGATGCGTTGCCCATTGGTGGGGTTGTCGAAGTGCGCGGACCGTTGGGTGGTTGGTTCGTCTGGAGACCGGAACAGGTTGAGCCGGTACTGCTTGTCGGTGGGGGCTCCGGCGTAGTTCCGTTGATGGCCATGATTCGTGCCCGCCCTCAGACCAGTAAGCCCGGATTCCGTCTGCTGTGCTCAGTCAAGACGCCGGATGACCGGCTGTATGCAACGGAACTCGAGCACGTCGCAAGCCCCGATATAGGTGTGCGGTGGATCTATACCCGTCACGCGCCGACGGATGACCCTCGTTCACCGGGCCGGCTCAGGGGTGAGGACCTTGACGAACACGGTTGGCCTCCTGACGCCAAGCCCATCTGTTACGTCTGTGGCCCTACGGGGTTCGTGGAGTCGGCGTCAGAGCTGTTACTCGTCGCCGGACACCCGGCGTCCCAGATCAAGACCGAGCGGTTCGGCGGTGCCTGACCGCGTCAGCAACAGAAGGGACATTCACCATGGATAGAGGACTTCGAGGTGCTGTCTACGACGGCAACCTGCTTGCGGGTCCGCTCGCTGAGCTCTTTACGCCGGAGGTCACCGCGGCTCGGGCGCAATGCCGAGGCTGCGGACTCATTTCCGCTGTTGCCGAACTCGTCGTCTATGGACCCGAGCCTGGCCTAGTGGCCAGGTGCCCGGGTTGCTCAGACGTGTTGATGCGCGTCGTCCGCGCGGCCACCGATGCCTGGCTCGACTTCAGCGGCATGTCCGTGTTGCGCCTGAACGTGTCAGACGCAGTACCGGCTGGCCAGCAGTGAGTACGCAGGACGAGCGGGTCGAGGAGTTCCGCCGACTGCACTCCTCCGGTTGCTTTGTGATGCCAAACCCCTGGGACGCGGGAAGCGCGCGTGCGCTCGAGGCGATGGGGTTCAAGGCACTTGCCACGACGAGCGCTGGCCTCGCGTGGACTCTCGGTCGAGCCGACGGTCACGTCACACTCGATCAGGCACTAGAGCATCTGCGTTTAGTAGCGAGTGCTGTGAAGGTGCCCGTGAATGCTGACTTCGAGGGGGCCTACGCCAACGACCCACAGGATGTTCATGCACACGTCAAGCGCGCCGCGACGACGGGCATTGCCGGGCTTTCGATCGAAGACTCCACTGGTAACAGTGAACAACCACTGCATGAGTTCGAGCTTGCCGTCGCACGTGTGAGGGCCGCACGCGAGGCAATCGACGAATCCGGGACCGGGCTGGTCCTCACCGGTCGGTCCGAGGGCTTCGTGTGCGGACTGCCCGACATCGACGAGACGATTCGCAGGCTCTCCGCCTATGCAGATGCTGGCGCGGAATGTCTCTACGCACCACGCATCGACGAGGTCGAACACATTGCTGCAATCGTCGCGGCGGTGTCGCCTAAGCCAGTCAATCTGCTCATCAACGCCCCCTTCATCACCGTGACAGAAGCGGCCGCACTAGGAGTACGAAGAGTCAGCGTGGGCGGAACCCTCGCACGAACCGCATGGGGAGGTTTTCTGGAAGCAGCGCATGAGATGGCCGATTCGGGCACCTTCTCGCGGTTCGAGAAACTCCCGAACGTTGACGCATTGCTCGGAGAGTAAATCCTCAGCGACGACCGGCGCTGAAGGCGGCCGCACTGAGGCTGCCTTGAGAACTGGACCGCCTCGGCGTGCGGCTGGGGGTGCGTCGGGCGCGGTTGCGGCGGGGGCGCGGCTTGGCCGCGCTTGACCGCTGCGATCTCGGAGCTGCCGACGCGGCACCCTCCATCGGCCCGGGCAGCTCGCGCACGCCTGGGGCCAGCTCGGCCAACACGGGGTGCGTTGCTCCCTGGATCCGGGTAGTCGTCGGTGCAATGCCGGCCGCTCGAGTCAGCACGCGCACGTCGTGGGCCTGCTCACTGGTCATGATGGTGATGACAGTGCCGGAGTTTCCCGCCCGAGCGGTACGCCCGGAGCGATGCAGGTACGCCTTGGACTCAGCCGGAGGGTCAGCATGCACCACCAAGGCAACGTCGTCGACGTGGATGCCGCGTGCTGCGATGTCGGTAGCGACCAGCGCTGTTGCGCGACCATCGTGGAACGCCTCGAGGTTGCGAGTGCGCGCGTTCTGGGCGAGGTTTCCATGCAGCTCGACCGCCGGAACGCCACTCTTGTTGAACTGGCGGGCAAGCGCCTTGGCGCCGTGCTTCGTGCGAGTAAAGACGACGGTGCGACCGGGCGCACTGATCAAGTCGACCAGGATCGGCAGTCGGTGTTCGCGATCCACATGCAACACGTGGTGCGACATCTCGCTGATCGGCGACTGCGCAGAGTCGGCCTCGTGAGTCACCGGTTCCACCAGGAACTGCCGGACCAGCGAGTCGATCGCCCGGTCTAGCGTGGCCGAGAAGAAGAGCCGTTGACCGTCGCGGGGCGTCTGAGTGAGCAGCCGGCGGACCGCAGGCAGAAAACCCAGGTCGGCCATGTGGTCTGCCTCGTCGATAACGGTGACCTCGACAGCAGCCAAACTGCAGTGCCCTTGCCGGATCAGATCTTCAAGTCGTCCGGGGCAGGCCACGAGGATGTCGACACCTCGCCGTAACGCAGTGACTTGCGGGTTCTGGCCGACGCCTCCGAAGACCGTGCGCGAGGTCAGGCCAGCGGCCTGCGCCAGCGGCGCGAGGGCCTGGTCGATCTGGTTGGCCAGTTCACGCGTGGGCGCAAGGATGAGCGCACGCGGTGTCTTCGGTCGGGCCGTGCCGCCGGCGGAGAGCCGGGCAACCAACGGAAGTAAGAAGGCATAGGTCTTGCCGGACCCGGTGCGGCCGCGCCCGAGCACATCACGCCCGGCAAGGGCGTCCGGCAAAGTGGCGGACTGGATGGGTGTTGGGGTGTCAATGCCGAGGTCTGCGAGGACGCCGGTCAGGCGTGCGGGCACGCCGATGTCAGAGAAGGTGGACAAGTAAGAATCGCTATCTGTGTGGGTATCTCACCAAAGCCGGGATCCGAAAGACTCGGGCGGCTACACACGGAGCGGATGTCACGCGCTACGACGTGCGGACAACTCGCGGCGAGAACTCGACGAGCTGATGTGAGCACCCTACCGGACTGACCCCGAAACCCGAGCATCGGCAGATGCCGGTGCCTTGACAGCGGTTAGTCTGAGACGGTGCTGGCGGGTCAGATCGTGACTCTGCGCCAGGTCCGCGAGGCAGACCTGGACGCGCTGTACGACGCACACACGAACATTCGCAATCGTGGGGCGTACTTTCCGCTCGGGGTCCAGTCGCAGACCACCTTCCGGGGTGAGTTCACAGAGCACGGCTTCTGGCAGAAGACCGAGGGCATGCTTGTCATCGAGTCATCAGATGGCGCGATCGCCGGCCACATCGAGTTCTTCCGCCCGATCTCATACTGGGATGCATTCGAGCTGTCTTACCAGCTCTACGCCGACGAATACACCGGACGCGGGTTCGTGACTGAGGCCGTTCAGCTGCTGATCGATTACCTCTTCGCCGCGAAGAAGGAGTACCGCATTCACCTGGTCATAGTTCCCGAGAACAACGCCTCCCGACGCATTGCAGAAAAATGTGGCTTCGTCTTGGAAGGCACCGCGCGCGGCGCATTGTTCAACGACGGCCGCAACCAGGACGTCTTGCTGTACTCGCTGTTGCGGACCGACCCGCGGCCCTGGAACTGAAGTGATGAGAGATGAGCGCCAGCGGGCTTCTCCTCGTCCATGCGGTGCGAATGCCGAGATGATCGCGGCTACCCGTTGTAGGCCCCGTCGCTGACAGAGATGACTCGGATGAGGACTTGAGGGTCCGACGGTGAACCTGTCGCGAGCCGGATGCTGTGCGCCCCGCGGTCGGTGACCTGCCACTGTGGAAGCTGCGACCGAAGGAACGCCGCCGCTGCGATGACCCCCTCGTCGTCGGAGACACCCACAAGCACCGAACCATCCGCTTCGTTGCTGCCAATCAACGTGACATCCACTGAACTGTCGAGACCTTTGATCAGTTGCTCGATCTGGGTGCGAAGATCGGCAATCGCCTCGGCGGAGACGGCGCGGAATGCCACCGTGACAGGAGCTGGGCCACTCAGCTCCTCGCCGAGACTCGGCATCTCCTCTGGGGTGAGGTTCAGGACACCGACGATGTAGGACGTGTGGTCGTCGTTGATGCTGACGTCAACGAAGCGGTCACCGAGCAACTCCCGTGCCCGGCGGACCACAGCGGAGGGGTTCTCGATGTCCTCAACAAGGACATCAGTGCTCGCCGTCGCGGACACAGCTGCCCGCCAGGCATCGGCTGTCTCCTGGTCCCAATAGCGGGTGAACCCACAGGTGTCCCACGCGATCGCGTCAGCCAGCGGATCAACGCCACCCCAGCGGGGCTCACCTGAGACCAGCAGACGCGTTCCTACGTCGTACGACTGCCCCGTCTCAGCGGACGTCCCGTCAGGTGTCGGCGGCAACATGTCAACTGTCGCCGACTCGGTGGAGCCACCGCTGAACCACTCGTTCACCGCGAACGTCACCGACGAGAGCCGGAGCTGTCCTTCACCCTCCCGGTTCGTGGTGCCAGGGCCGATCTCAGTGACGATTCCGTCAAACGCGAATGATCTGTGGGCGACCTCTCGTGGGGAGTACTCCTTAAAGCAGCTCACAGCAGCGCCGCTTGCCAAGGGGCCGTGTACGTCATCCCCAGCCGGATCGCCCGATACAGGAACGGGCGTACCCGACTGATTCGAGAGCGCAGCCACCCCGACGACCACAGCCGCGCTAACCAACACCGCAGCCGGCACAACCCCCCACTGCCAACGGCGTCGACGCCTCCCGACGGTATCGCCCGCACCGCTCACATACTCGGACAGAGATCTCGCGGTGGGTGACTGCTGTTCTTTGTCGCGGAACAGGCCACGCAACTCGTCTTCGAGGTCGCTCACGACGACACCTCCTCCCCCACATCGAGAGCTCGACGCAGTCGAGCCAAAGCCTTCGACGCGTTAGATCGCACCGTTGACGCCCGACAGCCAAGCAATGCAGCCGCCTGAGAGTCGGAGAGATCCTCGTAGTACCGCAACACGACAGCGGCCCGCTCCGACGGCGCCAAGGTCGTCAACAGCGACCAGAGCCGGTCACGGTCAACCAGAGCTCCTTCAAACGAGACGACGTCGGAATCCGCTCGCAGCAGAGACACCTCAGCGACTGGAACTTCAGACGTTGAGCGTCGATTGGCGTTCCTTGTGAACTCGTTCACCATTACCCGCTTGGAGTACGCCAGTGGCGAGTCAGCTCGGGCAACCTTGGGCCAGTGCCGGTGAAGTTTCACGCACGTGTCTTGCATCAAATCCTGAGCGGAGTCGGCAGATCCGGTCAGCATGAAGGCAAGCCGAAGCAATGCAGCACCATGCCCCGCCACAAGCTCCTCCAGCGACTCCACTCTCACCTCCTCCAACTAAGACACTTTCGGCCCAACAAAACGCTGCCTCGATACTCAGCGTGCCTCTCCAGAGCACCGCAACATTGTGGAATGTCGTCAAACTGCGCCAGCCTGGCCCGAAGGCACTTCCAAGCCCGCTGCCGCACAGGTAGCGGGCTTCTTCGCGTGAGCACGCACACCTGGTGCGACGCGTCACAGACATAGAACGCAGAAGTCCCGCCCAGAACTGGTCCGGGCGGGACTTCTGTGGGTGGAACCACTGACTTTCGGTGGTCACCCATTCGTAGCGGGGGCAGGATTTGAACCTGCGACCTCTGGGTTATGAGCCCAGCGAGCTACCGAGCTGCTCCACCCCGCGTTGGCGCCCGCCCAGCCTACGGGGTGCCATCGGAGTCACAAAATCGGGATCACGGCGACGGTGATTCGGTGGCTGCTGCCGTTTCCTCACTCGACGGAATCTCGATGCCAAGCTCGGCGGCCGCCTGTTGCGCTCGGTCAAGCGCTGCGATCAAATCTTGCTGCGCTTCGCCGTAGGCGGCAAAGTCGCCGGCCGCCAGCGCCTCTTCACCTCGCTGATACGCCGCACTCGCGTCGGCCAAGGCTTCCTGCAGGCGCTGCTCAGCGTCGAGGTCGCCACTACCACCGCCACCGCCGTTGCCGCCCCCACCGCCGTTGTTCGGGTCTCCGCCCCCTCCAGGACGTTCAGTTCCGTCGACGTCAACGCCGTCGAAGAACGCACTCAGCGCTTCACCGTAGGTATCGGCGATCGCTACCGACTGTCCGAACGACACGATCACCTTGCGCAGCGTCGGGTAAGACGCGCCGGACGCACCCTCAGCCGCTCGCGCGTAGACCGGCTCGACATACATGAGCCCGCCCGCGACTGGCAGAGTCAGGAGGTTGCCGAGCTCGACCTCGGCACTGCCACCTCGCCGAAGTGACAGCAATGCGTTTGCTACTGACTCGTTCGACTCGATGACATTCTGCATCTGCGCTGGCCCGGGGAAGGACGTGTTTCGCGGAAGCTTCAGCGTTCGAATCTCGCCATACCCGGGATCGGTGGCATCACTGTTGACGGCCATGAAGGCGGCCAACGTTTCTCGGTCGAACGGCGCGAACGTCGTCGTCAACCTGAACAATGGCTCCGTCTCACCCGGCATCTGGAGCGTCAGGTAGTAGGGCGGCTGTGCCACGTCGCCCGAGCTGGGTGACGTGGGATCGGCCGGCACCTGCCACACGTCAAGTGACCCGTAGAAGATCTGGGGATCAGTCACGTGATACCTCGTGAACACCTCTCGCTGCACCTTGAAGATGTCTTCTGGGTATCGAAGGTGCTGCAACAGTTCGTCGCTGATCTCGCCCTTGGGTTGGACTGTGTCGGGAAAGACCTTGGCCCACGTCTGAAGAACAGGATCGCTCTCGTCCCACTCATACAGCGTGACGGTGCCGTCGTAGGCATCAACCGTTGCCTTCACAGAGTTTCGCAAGTAGTTGATCTGATCGCGAACGGCAACGACGGTCGTGCCGGACTGGGTAGTCAACGAGTCAGTCGTCGCGTCGCCGAACTCTTGCAGCTGCGAATACGGATAGGCGTCTGTGGTCGTGTATCCATCAACGATCCACACGATCCGGCCGTCAACGACTGTGGCGTAGGGGTCGGCGTCAAGCGTCAACCACGGCGCCGCTCGCTCGACGCGTTCACGAGGATCGCGAACGTAGAGGATCTTCGACTCAGAGTTGATGCGGTCTGACAGCAGGATGTTGGTCTCTTGGAATCGCCAGGCGTACATCAGCCGGTTGATGAATGACCCGACCGGGACGCCCCCTTCACCGTCGTAGGTAGACGATTGCTGGCCGTTCTCAGCGGTGTCATCGGGAAAGTCGAGCTCACGATCGGGCTCGGATTCGGGAGCCCCCACGATGGAGTACGTGGGCGTCTTCTCGCCGAAGTAGATCCGCGGCTGCTCGATGTCGAGGACGCCCTGCGGCGGCAGATCAAACTCGGCAAAGACGGGCTCCCCGTTGGCATCTGCCCGGTTGCTGTACGCCGCAACCAATCCGTACCCATGGGTATACGTCAGATGGTCGTTGATCCAGTTTCGTTGTTCTGCTGGCACACCGTTGAGGTCGACCTCGCGGGGCGCGACGATCACGTCTGAGCGCACCCCGTCGATCGTGTATCGGTCGACGTCCAAGGGGTCCTGGAAAGTGTAGAACCCCTTGACCTGTTGCAACTGGTCGAACGTTTGCGACAGACGAGCCGGGTCCATCAGGCGCACGTTCTCGAGGGTTCCGCGAGACTCCGCGAAGGCCCCAGGTTCTGGATCGACAGGGACATAGGCATCCTCGGTGATTCCGTCTAGTCCGATAGGCCTCGCGCGTGGCCTCGATATTGCGTTCGATAAAGGGCGCCTCTTTGACGTCCTCTGTCGGAATGACCTGGAGCCGCTGAACGACACTCGGATAGATCCAGCCGATGGCAACCGCACTGAGCACCAGCAGACCGAGGCTCAACACCGCTAACCGCCACGTGCGCCGAAAGATGTTGACGAAGAACAAGGCAGCGCAGATCAGCGCGACGATTGTCAGGATCACCTTCGCCGGTATCAATGCATTGACATCGGTGTACCCGGCCCCTGTAAACAACGAGTTGGGTGTGATGACCAGCTCGTACCGGTCGAGCCAGTAGGCGACCGCCTTCAACAGCACAAACAGACCGATCAGGGCTGAGAGTTGCACTCGTGCGGCCCGGGTCGTTCGCTCGGTCGGCGACGAGGGGCTGATCCCCCCATACAAATAGTGAACGGCCGCAGCTACCAGCCCGCACAGGATGAGAAGGACCATCGTGGTGTCGACAAGGAATCTCCACCACGGCAGCGAAAAGACGTAAAACGAGACGTCGAGGTCGAACTCGGGATCGGTCTGGCCGAACGGGGTGCGGTGGACCCAGGCCAGCACGGTGCGCCACTCCGACATGGCCGCGGCTCCGAAGAAGAAGCCGACCAAGGCACCGAAACCAATGAGCAAGATGCGTCGAAAGGGGTCAAGTGCCAGGCGATAGCGATCAAGGCTCTGTTGCTCGAGCGAGATGGCCCGAAAGATCGGCCGGAAGCGGTACGCGAGGTAGGCGCTCAAGACAATGGCGGTAAACGCCAGCAAGAAGAACACCAGGAACAGGGCAAGCCTGACCCACAGCTGGGTGGTGTAGACGGCCGTGAAATCGATGCTTTGGTACCACAGCCAGTCGGTGTAGTAACTGGCGAAGAGCGTGAACGCCAAGAACAGCACGACCAGAATCGCAGCCGTCAGAATGATCGCTCCACGTCGCCGTGGGGTTGGCCGCTGGCGAGCGGCCGTCGGCGGCGGTGCGGTCGGTGGTGGTGGCGCGTCGAAACTCACGTACTCACCCTAACGGGGTCCACACGCTGGGCACGCCGGCCCGAGGTCGTGCGACGATTACCCCCGTGATTGCTCCGTGATTCCACCGGTCCTTGAACAGACGGTGCGAGACGTGGATCACCACGTCGCCGCGGCTGGGTGGGATCAGCCCACACGACTCTTCGCCGTTGCAGAGACCGCCGCACTGCTGCAGCGCGAGCCCGCGCTGGCCTCGCAATTGTCCGGTGGCCCTGAGGACCAGCCATTGACCACTATCGAGCAAGACGGGCTGCCGGTCGCCGATGACCTCGACGAGTTGCTTGGCGGCATCACCTGGCCCGACTCGGTCGACGGCGTCGCGATCAGCACCGAACGCGTCATGGTCAGCCCCGATCCCACCGGTCAGCAATCGCGACATGAGCTACGGATCACGATGGCGGTGCTTCGCGACGGCAGCCGGTGCACTGCGCTCCGCCTGCGGGAGCATGATGACGACGCATCGCTTGTCATCGGTGAGGATCTCGTCACCGGTCTCGGCGAGCTCCTGCTTTCGACCTTGACGTAAGCGCGCTACTTGTCAGCTGGGCACTCAGGCATTGGGCCGGTTCCATCGAGGGCACCGACCGCATCGTCAAGGCTACGGACCGCGACTACGTCGAGCCCATCAGGAATGTTGTCGACGACATCACCACAGTTAGCCCGGGGAGCCAGGAAGATCTCGGCTCCGTCATCTCTGGCCGCATACATCTTCTGAGCGATGCCCCCGATGGCTCCCACCTTGCCCTCCGGCGTGATGGTGCCGGTACCTGCGATATTGCGACCTTCGGTCAGAGACGCCGGCGTCAGACTGTCGACGATTGCCAGACTGAAGATCAAGCCCGCGCTTGGCCCCCCGACATCATCAAGGCTCAGGTCGACTTCGACAGGGCTACTGAACCCGAGCCCCAGAAGCACCCCAAGATAGGCGCGCTCTTCGTCATCGGGGCTCGCCCCTGAGGTGATGGTCTCGGTCACCTCGTCGTCGTCTCGCTCAACCGTGACATCAACGTCGTCGCCAGGCTCTACCTTGCCCATGAGCCGACGAACGTCGGCGTAGCCCTCGACGCTCTCGCCGTTGACCGCCACGATCGTGTCGTCGACCTCGAGTGAACCGGACGCTGGCGCGTCCGGTTCGACCTCAGTCACCACCACTTCGTAGGTGACAGGTTCTCCGGTGAAGCTCAGCGCAGCGACCACCGCGTTCTCTTCAGACTCAGCCAACTGCGCCGCACCTTGTCGACGAAAGTCATCACCTGCATCGTCGTCGTCGAACGCGTCCTCTTCGTAGAGGAAGTCACGAGGGATCACATCGACAGAAGGGTCGAGCCATCCCCGAAATGCCTCGAAGACGGTGAGGCGACTACCTGGTGCCCCCAGCTCGTACACCGTGGTGATGCCGAGCGCCCCATCAGTGGGGAACGTCTCGGCACCCTCGATGCTCACCACTGGTTGCCCCTGGTCTTCACCTAAGGCGTCGTAGACCGGGCCAGGCGACAAGCGCACATACGGCACCGGACGCGTGACTGCGATAGCGCCAATCACGAGCAATGCCACAAACGTCAGGATGAGCGCGACATTGCGCGCTCGCCTCGTCACCGACTACGCCGAGCGTCGATGCTCGCGACTGTCGGAGCTCGCGGCAGCATCGGGATCGTTCTCAGTTCTGGTTTCGACCTCAGTGCCATCGGGCGTCGTGGGAGACAGAGCCTCGGTGAACCGCCGATGTGCCGCGAGTGTGTCGTGCGGATCGGCGGGTCGTCGCGGACGCGCTGACCACGTGACCCAAGCGACCGCCAAGAGCGTCGCAGTGATGGGTACCAACCACCACGCCATCGCCTGCACGCTGTCTCCTCGTTGTCGCGGTGTCATTCTGGGCCTGCCGGGCCTGTCGGGCCTGTCGGGTGTAGGCGGACGCCGCACACACCGATGACGCCATGCTACGGCAGCCCGACCCATTCCTCGGAACCGTCAATGAAGCTCTGATGCTTCCAGATCGGCACCTGCGACTTCAGGTCATCGATCAGCCGCCGCGCGGCCGCGAACGCCTCGCCACGGTGCGGTGCCGCCGCCGCGACCACCACCGCCAGATCACCGATCTCGAGAGGTCCGGTGCGGTGATGGGCGGCAAGTCGGCACTCGGGGAAGTCCTGCTCCACCCCCTTCACGACGCGCTCCAGCTCTGCCACCGCCAAGGGGTGCGCTGAGTACTCCAGCGCTTGCACCGCGCGCTCCTCACCAGTCGGACCGTCGTAGTCGCGAACCAGCCCCAAGAACAGCACCACTCCCCCAGATCCAGGGTGTGTCACGGCCGAGAGGACCGCATCGACTGACAAGGGGGTGTCGAGAATCGCAATCGCAGGCGGCACGAGCCGAACCTAGCGCGTCCCTTGGCTGACGAGGCGCCCACGGATGGCTGGAGCCTTTACGCCCCCAGCGATCGCGGGACGCGCAGCTCAGTTCTGTTGGTTACCGTGACATGGTGAGCGACATCCCCTTCGGGTTCGGCGTCCCAGACCCGAACGACCCAGACAAAGATCCAGCGGACCCAGCGGACGCGTCGAATCCGGTGGATCCTGCGAACCCGCTGGCTTCGCTGTTCGGCCCCGGTGGCATGGCAGGCGCCGATCTTGGTGCAGCGCTTCAGCGATTCGGTCAACTCCTGTCCAGCTCATCCGGCCCTGTGCATTGGGAGCTGGCTCGAGACACCGCGCGCCAAGTCGTCGCGGCTGATGGCGACCCCTCCGTCAACTCGCTCGACAAGGCGGCCGTCAGCGAAGCAGTTGATGTCGCTGACCAGTGGCTCGATCAAGCGACCACGATTCCTCGAGCGCCATCGCAAGCAGCAGCGTGGAGCAGGTCGGAGTGGGTCGAGTTGACGCTCCCACGGTGGAAGGCGGTCGTCACACCACTTGCCGAGCGAATGGCCGCTGCGAGCGCCGAGTCGCTTCCTGGCCAAGTGCCCGAGGAACTACGCGCCATGGCTGGGCCGATGCTCGGCATCATGGGCCAGATGTCCGGTGTGATGTACGGCGGACAAGTCGGTCAGGGGCTGGGCGCGCTGGCACGCGAGGTCCTGACGTCCACCGACGTCGGGTTTCCGCTCGCGCCTCCAGGAGTGGCAGCCCTGGTGCCTCGCAATGTCGCCGAGTTCGGCGCTGGGCTAGGTATCCCAGATGACCAGGTCCGCATCTTTCTCGCGCTGCGCGAGGTGGCCCACATTCGGGTGTTCCACCACGCGCCATGGCTGTCATCGCGAATCGAGAGTGCCGTCGCCGACTACGCACGAGGGATCTCGGTCGACCTGTCCGGCATCGAGCAGGCGATGGGGGGCGTCGATCCCAGCAATCCTCAGGCGATTGCCGAGCTGATGTCGTCCGGCGTCTTCGAGCCACCCACCACACCCGAGCAGCAAGCAGCGCTTGAGCGGCTCGAAGTCGTGCTCGCCCTCATCGAGGGGTGGGTTGATGACGTGACTGCCGCGGCCTCCGACGGCCGGCTTCCTGCGGCCGCTGCACTTCGCGAAACCATCCGACGACGTCGTGCGTCAGGTGGACCGGCAGAGCGCACCTTCGAAACTTTGGTCGGCTTGCAACTCAGACCACGACGATTGCGCGAAGCATCGGCCCTCTGGCACTCGATCGCCGAGCGTTCGTCGATGACCGAGCGTGACGCGTTGTGGGACCACCCCGATCTCTTGCCTGACGCCGATGCACTGGCTGATCCCCAGAAGTTCACCCCGGGCGCGGCAACAGCCGACTGGGACATCAGCACTCTCGATGACAGCGACCCTCCCGCAGATGCTGCTGACGGTGACGCTCCGACAGCATGATGCTTGCTGACGACGCCCTCGCGACACTGACCGCCTGGACGGCACCAACCAGCGCCCAGGCGCAACTGCAGCGCAGTTTCATCGAGCATCTGACGGCCCACCCAGATGGGTGGTCGCGGTCGTGTCTGCCCGATCACCTGACAGCGTCGGCCCTGGTGCTCGATCACGATCGCCAGCACGTCCTGCTCGCTCTCCACCGGAAGGTGCGCTTGTGGTTGCAGTTCGGTGGCCACATCGAGGCGTCCGATGACTCGCTGCTCGAAGCCGCGCGACGCGAGACCGTTGAGGAGTCGGGTCTCACGCGTGTGGAGTTCGCGAGCGAGGGCCCGATACAGCTGGATCGCCATGCAGCGCCATGTGGGAACGGAGCCCGACATCATCTCGACGTCCAATATCGCGCGCTTGCCGATCGATCAGACCTGCCGATCACCAGCAGCGAGTCTTTGGAGGTCAGGTGGTTCCCCGTGACCGCACTTCCGAAGGACACCGATGACGCGGTGAGATCGCTGGTACGAGCCGCTACTCAGTAACGCCAGCCCGTTGCAGAGCCAGCGACCACCCGTCCAAGAAGCCCTTGGCTCGTTCGAGCTCTGGATAGGGCTGAAGGAGTTCCCAGAACTCGGGACCATGCGACGGCTCGACAAGATGAGCAAGCTCATGAAGCAGCACATAGTCGATCGCCCACTCGGGCATGCCTTGCAGTCGATCTGACAGGCGAATCGACGCATCGTCGATGGTGCACGATCCCCAGCGAGTGCGCTGGTTGCTGACCCAACGCACGCTGCGCGGGTAAGCGACGCCGCCGAGGTACCGAGCGGAGAGTCGATGCGCGCGCTGTAGCAGTTGCTCGTCCGACGGTTTCGCACGACGCTCTTGGTCCTCGAGCCGCTTGAGCATGGTGTCGACCCACTCGCGCTCTTCGGCCTTGGTCATGCGGGCAGGGATGAGCACGATGGTGCGATCGCCTTCGCGGTACGCAGAGACCGTTCGGCGCCGCCGCTTGCTGCGACGGACTTCAACCACTGGCTCTGCCTCGGGTGGCCGCGATTCCTCGGCTGTCTCGGATGCCTCGGGCCCCTCGGACACCTCGTGAAAGGGCAGCGGAACAGGCTCGAAGTGAGGGTTCTCGAGCGGATCGCCCGACGCGGCAGCAGCAGTCACGTGGTCACCGTAAACGGCCGCACCCCAAAACTTTTTTTCATCCACACCCTTGGGGCGGCATTCACGCAGGTCAACGCGGACCCCGCCGAGGAAATTGGGCAGTGTCCCCATGATGTTCGTCCGCGATCCACAAGAACACGCCAGCGCGTCCCCAGGTTGTCCCCACCATCGTCCACAGCACCGGTCACCCGGACGTTGACGTGCGTACACCTGGGGTTCTACGTTCTCCCGCGTCGAAGCCCCCGGGATAACGGGTGTTCCGTTCGCAAGGGGAAGGCGAGCGAAGCATCACGCGACCCGGGGGCTTCGTGGTGCCCCGCTGAAACGCCGGGGTGCTGACCGAGGGCTGCCTGTGGATAACTTGTGGGTACTCAGTTCGGTCACGGCTCCCAGATCTCACGGTGCGCCTGTCGTAGAGTGCCGAGCAGTCGGCCACGGCCTCCGTGGCCACGGAGCGGACCAGCCGCTCTGCTGACGAGCAGGAGGACCACAGATGGCCGAGAGCTACACCGGCGACGCCTACTGCGTGAAGTGCAAAGAGAAGCGCGAGTTCACCGGCGAGGTACACGAGACCAACGGCCGGCGGATGGCCAAGGGCATCTGCCCGGTCTGCGGCACCAAGTTGAACCGAATCCTGGGCAAGGCCAAGGCCTGACCCGCGCGCACCTTCCCCGACCTTGAACGAGGCGCCTCCCCACGGAGGCGCCTCGTTCGCTTTCTAGACAGCGGGGCTGTGGATCAGGCACGTGCGTGGCCGCCGCGTGGCACTGTTCTGGCCCTGCTGCGCCGGTAGCAGCGCCAGAACCTCACGCTCAGGAGGCTCCTCAGTGCGCCCCATCATTCGACCCGGTCTGACGGTGGCATGGCGCACCGCGGACACGCTGCAACTAGGGATCGACGACCCACAGCCCGTCGTCATCTCGGGGGTGCCAGCGTCGGCCAAGGCCGTGCTCGGATTGATGGACGGAGTACGAACCCGGAGCGAGCTACTCACGACGGTTGCACAGCCAGAGGAGACTGGATGAGATCGCGTCACTGGTTGACCAACTGATCGAGCTAGGCGCCGTTGTCGATGCCGGTCGATGGCCAGGTGGCCCGCGCATCTCGGCAAAGTCGCGAGCGCGACTGCTCCCCGAGTTGATGGCGGCTTCTCCATCAGAGCCAGAACGATGGTGGAAGTCGCTGGCTCAGACGCAGGTGTCGATCATCGGTGCCAGTCGGCTGGGTGCCTCAATCGCGTGCTCACTCGCTGCCGCCGGCATTGGTCGCATCGCGGTTGATGACCGGCGTCCCGTCGCCATGGCTGACGTCTCGCCCGGTGGATTCACCCCGGATGACGTCGGCAAGCCACGATCGACGCTGCTCGCGCTCCACCCTGAGTGGAGGGCGATGTCGTCGCGGCTGCCCTTGCGGCAAGAGATCACCGTCATCACTGACGCCGTCGATGTTGACGACCACGCCCATCGACTGGCGACCGAAGGGATGGCGCACTTGGTGGCCTCGTGCCGCGAGCGCATCGGTCGGGTGGGTCCCTTGGTCAAGCCAGGCATCACCCCCTGCGTCGTCTGCCTGCACTTGCGTCGTCGCGACCATGATCCACTGTGGCCAGACGTGTGGCGCCAGCAACCATCCACCCCGAGCCCTGTCGCTCACGTGACAACGGTCGCGATCACCGCACAAGTCGCAGCTAGCCACGTGCTGACATGGGCGCTCGGCGAAGAGCCCCTTTCCACTCACAGCATCGTCGAGATTCTTGCCCCGCACGGAACCATGGTCACCCGGCCTAGCCATCGCCATCCCGAGTGTGGCTGCGCGTGGGCGACAATGACTGGGTGACCGACCTTCCGCGCCGAGCCGTCTCGCGCACCGCAAAGCTTGCGAGCCTCCCATTGGGGTTCGCTGGACGCACGGCGTTGGGGGTCGGCAAACGCGTGGGTGGACGCCCGAGCGAACTGGTCGTGGCCGAAGTCCAGCAGCGCACCGCAGAGCAGATGTTTCGAGTGCTGGGAGAGCTCAAGGGTGGCGCGATGAAGTTCGGCCAGGCCCTGTCCGTGTTCGAAGCTGCGATCCCCGAAGAGTTGGCCGCTCCATACCGAGCATCACTCGCGCAACTGCAAGAGGCCGCACCGGCCTTGCCAGCCGACCGGGTGCACGCCGTGCTTTCCGAGCAGATCGGACCTCGGTGGCGGCAACGGTTCCGCGAGTTCGATGACGAGCCTGCAGCTGCGGCGTCGATCGGGCAGGTGCACCGCGCTGTGTGGCGGGACGGTCGCGATGTCGCGGTGAAGATCCAGTACCCCGGTGCTGGCGCGGCCTTGCGTTCCGATCTCACCCAGATCGGCCGCATGATGCGCTTGGTCAGCCCGATCTACCCCGGAATGGACATGGCGCCACTTGTCGAAGAGCTGCAGTCGCGGATGGCAGAGGAACTCGACTACCGCCGCGAAGCCAGGGGACAACGCGCCTTCGCCAAGGCGTTCAGTGGCGACGCTGACTTTTGCGTTCCAGAGGTCGTGCTGGCGACTGACGAGGTGCTCGTCAGCGAGTGGATTGACGGCACGCCGCTCCGTTCCGTGATCGACGACGGAACACGTGACGATCGCAACCATGCAGGGCTACTGCTGACCCGGCTCTTCTTCTCAAGCCCCGTGCGTGCCCACTTGCTCCACGCGGACCCTCACCCCGGCAACTTTCGACTATTGGCCGATGGACGCCTTGCCATTCTCGACTTCGGTGCCGTCGATCGACTACCGCGTGGCATGCCGCGACCCATCGGGGTTTTGGCCCGCCGCGCCATCGACGGCGACGCGGACGGCGTACTGCACGGACTCCGCAAAGAGAGGTTCGTCCGTGAGTCGGTGTCGATTGACGCCGACGAACTGTTGACCTACCTCGTACCGCTGCTCGAGCCGCTCCGCCAGCAGGAGTTCCACTTTCAGCGCTCGTGGTTGCGGGCAGAAGCCATGCGGCTGGCCGACCTACGCAAGGCGACAACGGGCATGAAGCTCAACCTTCCGCCCTCATACATGCTGATCCATCGGGTGGCGCTTGGTGTGATGGGAGTGCTGTGTCAGCTCGACTCTCACGCAGCCTTTCGTGCCGAGGCCGAACGCTGGCTCCCTGGGTTCGCCGAAACCCACCCTTCCGCGGGCGAGTCCGGATAGCAGAAGGGGAGAGATGCGCTGTCAGCATCTCTCCCCTTCTGTCGGGAAGCTCGTCCCGCGGGCGTCACATCAGGCTCGACTGAGCCAAGGACGCCTGCAACGCAGCCTCGCGAGCCACACACGCCGCGCGCTCAGCGCGACGCCTGGCCTTACGCGCGACGATGAGACGTCGCGCGCGGGCGATCTGTTCGATGTCGTGGACGACGCGCTCATGTCGAGCGCGCGCCAACTCTTCGGCGATAAACATGACGTTGTTCTCCTTCAGTACGTGATGGTCGATTGGTCAGGCGACGTCGGACTTGCGGGGACGACCTCGGGGGCGTTTACGGGGTACGACGACTCCGTGTTCGAAGAGTTCGCCACCCCACACCCCCCAAGGCTCCGCGCGATCCAAGGCTCCTGAGAGGCACTCCACCCGAAGCGGACACTCGCCGCAGAGCCCCTTGGCGTGCTCCACACCGGCCGGGGTGTCGGCGAACCACAACTCGGGATCACCTTCATGGCACGGAATGGACCACCGCGTAGCAGCTGCTGCTGCATGGGCTTCCGGGAGGATGGTGCCTGGAATCCCCGCATCGAGCAGGTCCGAGATCATCGGCATGACAGTCACTGCGGGTCACCTCCTAGTCGTCAGAAATCAGCAAGTGGACAAGGTTTTGGGCCAACGAAAAGGCCGCGGATCCGAGGTCTTCGGTTCCGCGGCCTGAGGTCAGCCCTGTGATCGTGCTCTACACAGGCGGACTCCAGGCAGGAGAACCAACGACATCAACGCCGCCAGTACGCGGGCGCACGTCAGCCGCGGACCCGAAGGTGGCCGCAACTGACGGCGACACGCCACAGCGCGTCAAGTCGTTCATCTTCATGTGCAAGCCACCTCCTCTCTCACGGCCGTGCGCGACCACCCAGAACAGTGGCCGGACATCGCAGTATCGGCGTCCCCGGAAGGGTAGGGGACCCTACAGAACGAGCGCAAGTGATTTATTCGGCGTGTTTCGTCACCGCTGCACTTGCCGCCTCGTGGCCACCGATAACGCCCAGCAGGCCCTGGCCATAGCGCTCGACTTTGACCTGCCCGACGCCCGGAATCTTGAGCAGATCGGCGGCGGACCCCGGACGCTCAACTGCCATGGCGGTCAGCGTGGCATCGGTGAAGACCACGAAGGCCGGGACAGCCGCTTCGTCAGCCGTCTGCTTTCGCCACTGTCGCAACTTCTCGAAGAGTGCGAGGTCGACGTCGACCTCGCACTGCGAACAGTGTCGAACCTTGCGCTCCATGGCAGTCGTGAGCGCGCGACCACAGCCGCGGCAGGATGCTGGGCGCCCCTTGCTGGACGCAGTGCGCGGTGCCTGCGCCGCGGATCCCCCGAACTGCGGGTTCAGCGGCGCGAGGAAGCGTGAAGCAGTTCGCTGACGCCCACCGGCACTTCGGGCCCGGGCAAACGAGAATGACAGATGCTCACGAGCGCGCGTGATGCCGACATACAACAGCCGGCGTTCCTCCGAGATCTGCTCAGCGGTCGTGGCGTACGTGATGGGCACCATGCCGTCAGTGAGACCGACGAGAAAGACTGCGTCCCATTCAAGGCCCTTGGCTGCGTGCAACGACGCAAGCGTGACAGCGTCGACTGAGGGGGCGTGCGCTGCCGAGGAACGCTGCTGCAACTCGTCGACGAGGTCGGCGAGACCAACAGGGGCACCGCTGGCAGCGTTAGCCTCGTTATCCGCCAACTCACGTGCCAGCTCGACCAGTGCCGCCCAGGACTCCCAGCGATCGCGAGCCTGGCTCGGCCCTGGGGGTGCCGTCGGCTGGTACCCCGCACCCCCCAGAACGGCCGCGACCTGATCGGGCAGCGAATCGGACTCGGCGGCGGCGCCGCCCGCACGCGCGGCCCCCCGAAGCAGCGTGATGGCCTCACGAACTTCGCGGCGGTCAAAGAATCGCTCGCCACCGCGCACGGTGTACGCCAGCCCAGCGTCGGTCAGCGCCTCTTCGAAGGGGCCGCTCTGTGCGTTGATGCGATAGAGGATCGCAATCTCACGTAGCGGCACGCCCGACGCGACCAGTGACTCGATGCGCACCACCACTTCAGATACCTCGGCCGCCTCATCGGACGCGACCAGCCACTCAGGAGAAGGACCAGGATCACGCTGAGCCTTGAGCGTGACCGAGGGCTTACCTGCCGACGTGAGTAGTTGGTTGGCGACGTGCACGACCTGCGGGGTTGATCGATAGCTGCGCTCAAGCCGCACCACGGGCGCGTGTGGGAAGCGCTCAGGAAAGCTCGTGAGATACCGCGGCGTGGCACCTGCAAACGAGTAGATGGTCTGGTTCACGTCTCCGACCACGGTGATGTCGTCACGATCGGCCAACCACAGGTCGAGCAGCCGCTGCTGAATCGGGCTCACGTCTTGATACTCATCGACCAACAAGCACCGGTACTGGTCACGAACCGCACCGGCCATAGCGTCGTCATCAGCGATCATGGCGGCGCTGAGGAGCAGGACGTCTTCGAAGTCGATGACGCCACGGTCGCGCTTCACGTCTTCATAGCCCGCATACACGCGACCGACAGTTGCGAGATCGATGTCGCCGGCCCCGGAACGCGCCGCAGCGGCAGCCCGCGCTGCGTAGTCGTCGGAGCTGACTTCGCTGACCTTGGCCCACTCGATTTCAGCGGCCAGGTCTCGAACGGTCGTCGGCTCGGTCCGGACGCGCAGGCGTCGGCACGCTTCCGCTATGAGCGGTGCCTTACTTGCGGCAATCTCGGGGGGCTGGCCGCCAACCACCGTCGGCCAGAAGTATCGGAGTTGCCGGAGTGCTGCGGCATGAAAGGTACGAGCCTGGACGCCATCAACGCCGAGCTTTCGCAGGCGTCCGCGGAGCTCACCGGCCGCACGCGCGGTGAACGTGAGAGCCAGAACATGACGTGGATCAACAACTCCGCCGAGCGACAGGGCCGCGATCCTGTGCGTCAGCGCGCGCGTCTTGCCGGTACCAGCCCCGGCGAGGACACACACCGGGCCCCGGGGAGCCACCGCGACCTCATGCTGCTCAGGATCGAGCGCCGCAAGGACCTCGGAGAGCGTCGGGTGGGTCATTGCGGCATCCTGACACTCGTGACCGACACGACCGAGGGTGAGGCCGACTTCACCATCTTCTCGACCACGACGTGTGGCCCGTGCATTCGGCTGAAGCAACGGCTGGCTGACCTCAGCATTCCGTTCCGTGAGGTCAACATTGAGACCGACAGCAGCGCGGCCGAATGGGTCGCAGCGGTAAACAACGGTGACCAGGTGGTGCCGACTCTGAGGTTTCGAGACGGTTCGGTGCTCACCAATCCGTCGATCCAACAGGTGCTCGACCAGTTGTCGGCCATCACTGAGTGACGCCTGACCTCACGAGCTCAACGCCACCCGGCTCGGTCATCGGGGAGCTCGCCGCCGAACCAACTATCAATCAGCCATCGAGAGATCGAGATCGGACCGGGGACCATCACCGTCCCGTTCGCGACAGCGTGCTCCAGCTCGCTTCGCGTGAACCATCTGACATCGACGAGCTCGTCACCATCGGGTCGAGGCACAGGCTCTCCCGCAACGCGCGCCCGGGCACCGATCATCAGTGAGGAAGGAAAGGGCCACGGTTGCGTAGCTACCAAGCTGACGTCGACGACTGTGATGCCAGCCTCCTCGGCTACTTCGCGGCAGACCGCTTGCTCTGCGGTCTCCCCCGGCTCGACGAAGCCGGCGAGGGTCGAGAACCGCCCTTCTGGCCACACCGCCTGTCGCCCGAGCAACGCTCGATCTTGGTCATCGGTGACCAGCGCGATCACAGCCGGATCGACCCGCGGAAAGTGCGAGGACCCATCGGCCGGGCACCGACGTTCGGCCCCACCTGCCTCAACCACGGTCGGCCCACCACAGCGCGCACAATGACCATGCGCGCTGTGCCACTGCGCCAGCGCCACCGCGTGACACAACCAGCCAGCCTCATAGTCGCCAACTGCGAGCCCAAGCTCGCGAAGGCCGCCGTAGGTCGCACCAGGACGCTCCTCGGGTGCGTGAACCGCAAAGCGGGCGTTGCCGTGCTCGTCGATGCCGAGCAGATAGTTCTCACCGGGCGGTGCCTCGGACGCCGCCAACCACCGTGGCAGCCGATGGTCCGCGTCTACCTCGATGTCTGATCCAACGACAGGGATCACCCTCGTCTCAGTGCTCGACCACTGTCGCTGCATCCATTCGACGTCGCGCCGATGCTCACCAGCCCGGTCGTGCGCAGAACTCGTCAACGGCAGCGATCGCTCGACATGCTTCACACTCCGCGAGCCTAGGCCGTCGCCCTGGCCCACCACTCGGTGAGCAACGCTCGATCTGGCAGGTCGCTCGGACGCTCGCGCTCACCAGTCGCCACGTAGTAGAAGCTGGCTGCCACCTTCTCGACCGGCAGGTCGTTGAGTTCTGCCCAGGCCAGACGATAGATCGCCAGTTGGAACACATCAGCTGGCCTCAAGCCGGTCTTCCAGTCGACAACTTCGAAGACGGCTCCCTCCGGCAGACCAGCCTGATCATCACCGTCGACGCGATACACGGCATCGATGCGACCCGCGACGGTCCCCTGCCCCAGTACCAGTTGGAATGGCGCCTCGACTGCTGCCGGCTGACGGTCTGCGTAAGGCCCGGCAAGAAAGGCCTCTTGCAGGGCAGCCAGCTCGGCGCCATCGCCCTCGTCGTCGTCGCCAGGTGCCTCAAGATCGAGCAGCGGAACCTGGCCGAATCGCGCCTCGACCCATTGGTGAAACCGAGTACCCCTCGCAGCCGCCTCGGCCGGACGTGCCGGCAACGGCCTGATCATGCGCCGACGCGCCATGGCCGGGTCGCGCAGGAGATGCACCGCCGTCGTTGCTGACACCAACGGTGGAAGTCGGCCTGGCGTCGCATGACGTTGCCGAGCCTCGGCCAGTAGCGCGGCGGCATCGTGATCCCACTGCGCCACGAGGTCGGCCTCGACAGCCGTGAGCGCTGGGCCAGGCGCCTCCTCCCCTGCCGACTCGGTGAACTCCTCACGCGAACTCAGGTTGTCGATGGCGCGGCGCACCATGCTGGCCGCCTCCTCGCGGCGGGCACGAGCGTCCGCGTCACCCGCGATCGGCCACGGGTGCCCGTCGACTAGGTTCGAGGGCGGGGTTTGACTCACCAGTCTGCCGGCTCCGCGGCCCAATGCAAGACCGACCCAAGGCCAGCCTCACATTCGTCGTGCAAGGCCTGGAGGTAGGCGCTCGTGCCGCGCGGCCGTTGCTGACTCGGCCCCCATCGATGGCCGGTGACTACGAGACGCCCGGCCGCTCGAGTCAACGCGACATAGGCCAGCCGTCGGTCTTCGGCGAGCTCGCGGTCGGCAACCGCCCGCTTGAACTCTTGGACTCCCTTGTTGCCTGTCCAGCTCTGCACCGTCGGGAAGTCGGAGGCATCACCTCGCAGCGCGTACGGCAGCACCGCAGCACCGCTGTACGGAGTCGACCGCGAGCGTGTGTTCGGAAAGGATCCGTCGACCACATGCGGCACGTAGACGCTGTGCCATTCCAGCCCCTTCGCGCGGTGCACGGTGATCAAGGAAACGCCGCTACCACCTGTCGGTGCGGCCATACCCAGCGTGTCGCCATAGCGTTGAGCAAGGTGCAGGTACGAGAGGAACGGACCGACGGTCGTGCCACCACCGGACGCGGTGAAGAGACGCGCCTGTTCGAGCAGGGCATCGAGATGATCGCGGGGGCGCCCCTCGACCGCCAGCTCGACATCGAGGCCCAACGCACTGATCACGGTGGTGATCGCTGCGTCAGGCGGCAAGTCGATGACGCCGCGCAGCGCTCTCAGCTCGGCGACGACCGCCAGGAATCGTTCGCGGGCAGCTGCGGAGTAGCCCAACGACCCCGGATCCTCGAGCGCCTCGGCAAGCGAGATGACTTCGGCAGGGTCACTGCCGCTCACTGCAGCCTGGAGCTCGTGCGCCAAGTCGCGACCACTGGCGTCCTCGGAGCCATCGCGTCGGTGGGGGCGGCGAGCCGTCGCGCTCGCGACCCGAGCAGCGCCAGGTCGACAGGACCGATGCGCCAACGAGGGCCGGCCAAGATGCGCACCACGTGAGGGTTGGCTGATGGGTCGTGCAACACCTCGAGCACCGAGACCACCTCGACGACCTCGGGAACCTCGAGCAACCCACTCAGCCCCACGACGTCAACTGGCACCCGGCGCTCGGTGAGCCCGGCGATCACGCCAGGGAAGGTCTTGGCCTCGCGGCAGAGAACGGCGATGTCGTTGGGCGCCCGCCCCTGACCCACTTCACGGGCGATCTCGTCGCAGACCGCCTCGATCTCGTCGGTCGACGTTCGATACATGCCGACAGACAACTCACCTGAATCGCGCCACTCAGGACGCGGGCGAAGCTCGATGACGTCAGGGAACTGCTCGCGCAATGGTTCCGCAATCACATTCGCGGCCTTGAGTATCACGCCACCCGAACGATTGTTCTGCGCTAGCGAGAAGAGTGGCACCTCGTGGGGGCCAGCAAAGTCGTGTTGAAAGCTCAGGATGTTGCGAATCGATGCCCCTCGCCAGCCATAGATCGATTGAAAGGGATCGCCCACCCCCATGACCGGGTAGCCCTGACCGAAGAGCGCCACCAACATGCGCTGCTGCGCCATCGAGGTGTCTTGGTACTCATCGAGAAGGACAGTGCTGAACCGATCACGCTCGCCGCGTCGGACCTCGGGCACCTGCTCGGCCAAGGTGGCGGCCGCTGCCATCTGGTCGCCAAAGTCGATGCGCTCGCGTCGCCTCTTCTCAGCTCGGTACTCGCGAACGAGACCGACCAGCTCGAGTCGGGCACGTGCTGTGTCTCGCGCCTTGGCAGGGTCTGCGTTCAGCTTGCCGTGCTGTTGCTCGACCTGATCGAGGTTTGCGATCAGGTCGTGATCGTGGGCAACGAGGTCGGCGAGGTCTACCAGGTGCTCGTTGACCTCGCCCTCGAGCTCAACCAGTCGCTCGGTGACGGCCTTGAGTTTGACGCCGAGCGCCGGAAAGGGACCAGGTGCCCGACTCACCACCGACTCGGCGAGCTGGAGCCGTTGCGCCTCGGTGAGGAGCTGCGCGGACGGCTCGAACCCCGCCCAGACGCCGTACTCGCGAATCAACGACCCGGCATACGCGTGGTACGTGCTGATGGTGGGTTCACCGTCGTCGAGAATGCCTTCGTAGCCGGCCAACTGCTCGAGTCGCCGCAGGGCACGACGAACGCGCGAACTCAACTCAGACGCGGCCTTGTTGGTGAAGGTCAATCCGAGCACCGCATCGGCCGGCACGGTGCGGTTGGCCACCAGCCACACCACTCTGGCACTCATCAATGAGGTCTTGCCAGACCCAGCACCTGCGATGACGACAGCTGGCCCATGCGGCGCGGTGATCGCCGCAAGCTGCTCGTCGGTGAAGGGAACATCGAGCACAGTGCGAAGCGAGGACGCCGTGAGAGGGGGCGCGTCTGGGCCAGCATCAGCTTCGTCAGGGAAAGGGAGTTGCATCGTCACGCGATCACCTCTTGCCCCATCGGCTGGGCAGGGCAGGCAAGCGCGAACTGACAGTAGTTGCATGCCTTGCCAGGGGTTGCCACGAATGACTGCGAGGTGATCGTGCTGACCGCACGCTCAAGGGCGACGTCAAGTTGGGCATCGGCCTCGACCGTTGGTTCGTGAACCTGCACCTTGGGACCACTGGCGTTCTTGCCTTGGGGCACTCGGAGTTGCACGAGCTCAGCGGCCACCTGCCTGCTCGATACCTCAGCACTCTCAGCGACGAGACGCCGGTACGTGGCGAGTTGCAGGTCTGCGTCGACCTCTTTGGCCGTCTTTGCCGAGGCTGATGTCTTGAAGTCAACGACGACAAGCGCTCCACTCTCGTCGCGTTCAATGCGGTCGACCCGGCCACTGAGGTGCACGGTCGTGTCGAGAATGGTGATGTCGGTCTCGAAGGACTGCTCAGTAGAAACCACCTCACGACCTCGCGCTGCGGCATGCCAGGTGATGAATCGTTCGATGGCCGCGACGGCCACGGCGTGTTCTTGGCTTGCCTCCCACGCGGCCGGATACTGCAACTGACCCCACACCTCATCGAGCGCGGCCACCAGCGCATCAACCTCGGCGGGGAGTTGACCCTGCACCACTGCGTCGGCCAAGGCATGAAGCAAACCGCCAAAGCCCGCAGCGGTACCTCGAGTGGACTCAGCTTTGACCCGCTTGCTGAGATACCACTGAAGAGGGCATCGCTGGAGCGCCTCGATCTGCGAACCAGAAAGGTAGATGTCGGCCCGCTCGGATTCGGAATCGCTTGCGGCATCAACCTCGGACAGGGCGCGCAGCCCCCACCAGCCATCTGGGTTAGCCGCCGGCACCAACGGTTGCCCCTCGTCGCTGGCGCACGCCAACTCGCCCAATCGCGAGGCGGCAGCCTCGCGCATGGCTTCTGACACACCCTGGTCACTCACCACGCGCCGAAGATCGGACACGAGCCCGGAGAGCGTGAGGGGATGGCGAATCGGCTCTGTTTCGCGCGTCACCTCGACGCCGAGATCCTCGAGGAACGGTGACGGTCGCAACCCATCTTCTGCGGGGGCCTCGACGGCGGTGCACACAAGTCGCTTGCGCGCCCGGGTGATGGCGACGTAGAAGAGGCGACGCTCTTCACGACGGAGGTCGGCGACGGTCTGCGGAGCACGCAATCCGTCGGCTCCCAGCAGATCGGTGTCGAGGACCGACCCGCGACGCCGAAGGTCGGGCCAATCGTCAGCCTGCACCCCGGCAACCACCACGACATCCCACTCGAGGCCCTTGCTGCGGTGCGCAGTCATCACCCGCACCCCGTCGTCGTGCGTGCCGACGTCGTCAAGCGGGTCAGCAGGGATCTCTTGGGCCTCTACCTCTGCGAGAAACGTTGCGACATCTGACCGTGGGGTGCGCTCACGGCTTCGGGCGGCCATCGCGAACAAGGCAACGACCGCGTCTAGTGCACGGTTGGCCTGGGCTTGGTGTGGCCCGTCGCCCTCTGCCTGGGCGATCAAACGCTGTGACCACGACGACCGACTCCATGCCAGCCAAAGGATCTCGTGTGCGGACTTGCCCTCGTCGCTGGCCTGACGAGCAGCGTCGAGCACGGCGGCCAGACGTTCCGCTGGCGCCGCAGTCGCCCGAGCAATGCTCTGACGCATCGGCGACTCGAGCACGGCACTTCTGATGAGGGCAGCAGATGAGGTCGGATCGGTGACCCCCCGCTCGCGCTCCGCAGCGCGAAGAGACCGGCCAAGTCGTCGAACGTCGTGCGCAGTGGCGCCGACGAGCGGGGACAGCAGCAACTCATGGACTCGCTCGGGGGTCAGGGAGTCGGGCCGCACGGCGTACTCGAGCAGCGCGAGCAGCGGGGCCACGCTGGGATGTTCTCGCAGCGGAAGCTCGTCAACGGCCACCTCGACAGGCACGCCGGAGACGACGAGTGCTCGCTGCAGCCCTGGGATGGTGTTCACCCCGGACCGCACGAGAACGGCCATCTGAGACCAGGGCGTGTCGTGGTGCAGGTGCTCTCGCCGAAGCACCTCGGCAATCGCAGCAGCTTCGCGCTCTGCGGTAGGAAAGCAGCGCACCGCAACGCTGCCCGTCAACTGATCAGAAGGGACGGCAAGATCGCGATGCTCGCGCAGCGTTGTCGCTGGCAGGCTGCCAGCAACGCCGAGCAACGCTGCTACTTGCCGCGAGCAACGCACGATCTCAGCAGCACATCGCCGCGATGTCTTGAGGGTCAAAACCTCGGCACCCTGCCCCTGAGAGCCAAACCGATGAGGGAACTCAGTAATACCGCGGACATCAGCCCCACGAAATGCATAGATCGACTGATCGGGATCACCGACTGCCACCAGATCACGCCCATCACCAGCGAGCGCATGAAGCAACCGCTCTTGCGCCGCATCGGTGTCTTGATACTCATCGACCACGACGAGCTCGTAGCGTTGCCGAAGCCGCGCTTGCCCCTCGATTGACTCAGCGAAGGCCACCGCTCGCGACACCAGCTCGGAGTAGTCGAGCAACCCGCGGCTGTCCATGACATCGAGGTACTCGACCATGAACGTCGAGAGCGCCGCCCAGTCACGACGATCATGGGAGAGGCTCGACAGATCGTCGCGCGCCGAGCCCCAGAGAGCGCGCCGTGCTCATGAAGGTGCGAACTTGCTCAGTAAACCCCCGCGTGCGTAGCGCTGCCTCAAGTTGCTCTGGCCACGCCACTCGCCCGACTTCGCGGTCGTGTGCGAGCAGTTCGCGCACGACCATCTCTTGCTCCGAGCCCGACAACAGTCGCATCGCACGGCCGAGGTCGTCGGGGGCTAGTTGCTCGCCGATCAGTGAATAGCCAAAACCATGGAAGGTCCACGCCAATGGCGCTCCCACCGTGCGCTGCAACCGTTGACCGATGCGATGACGCAGTTCGGCGGCGGCTCGACGGCTGAACGTCAACGTCAGGATGCGGTCAGGGTCGGTTCCGGCTTCGACGCGTCGAGCGATGGCCTCAACGAGAGTTGTCGTCTTGCCCGTCCCAGGACCCGCGAGCACCAGGATCGGCCCGTGGCCGGCGTGAGCGACCCGCTCGACGACGCGGCGTTGATGCTCGTCGAGAACTATCTGGTTGCCCGTCACTGGAGCATCACATCACCTGACACCGACATCTCGAACGATGCTGGTGCTGCCTCATGGCATCCATCGCGCGCGGCTCATGTCGACCCGGTCGCCTCTCATCGGTGTTCCCTCGGCACGCAGCAACCTGAGTTGCTCACCCGCGTTAGCGGGGGCGACGCTGCCGTCGGCACGCAGCACTCGCCACCAAGGGACACCTGAACCGAAGCGAGCCATCGCCTGACCCACCTGACGAGCCCCGCCACGCCCCAGTGCGTCGGCGATGTCGGAGTACGCCATGACTCGACCGGTCGGGATCTTCGCGACGAGGTCGAGCACCTCTTCGGCGAAGGGTGTTGGCAGGGCATCGCGCGGCACGAGCGCACCCTAGGCGAGTGATGGGTTCGGTGTGGCACGATCGCGACGTGGCCGACTCCCTGGACGATCTCGCGGCGCGTGACACTGCCGCTGGCTCGCCGGTCGACGGTAGGCCGCCGCGTCCGACCCCCCCACTCGTACCAACAGCGCCACTGCCACCAGCGCATGTAGTCGAACCGGCCCAACCCAAGCGCATCCGACGTCCCAATGACGGGCTTCGTTTGGCGGCGTGGGCCGCAGTGACTGGCCTGCTGCTCGTCGCCGGCGATGTGGCGCTCGGAACGACCGCGGGTCTTGAGGCAGATCTCAGCTCTGCGATTGATAGACGACTGCCAGACCTGATCCTTCAGATCTTGGCGTACGCGAGTAACTTGCTTCTGCTCCTGCTCCCGCCGTTGATCCTGGCTGACCTTGCACTTCGTCGGCGATGGCGAACGCTGTGGGTGGCCGTCGCCGCGGGCGTCGCCGGTTGGCTCGTGGCGTATGCCTTCTCGGTGCTGGGGCCTGAGTTCCTCTCCGATCCCCTGCTTGATGCACTCACCACAGGCAGCGCACGAGGATCACGAAGTGCCGTCGCCTTTCCCATGGTGGCCGCGGTCGTTGCACTGGCTTCGGTTGATGGGCTTCGCGGACGCCCGCGGCTCTCTATCACCGTGTGGGGGGCGGCTCTCGGCTTCTCGACCCTGCTGATCTTCGACCAGTCCGCGACACCGCTTGCCCTGGCCGTGAGTGCTGCCGGTGGACGCGCCGTCGGGCTCGCCTTCCGCTATGGCGTCGGCACCGTGAACCCTCGACCCAACGGACGAGAGGTTGCTGAGGCGCTCGCACGCGTCGCCGTTCCCCTGTCGTATCTCAATGGGACGGCGAAAGCGATGACGAGCGTCACTACATCGGTAACACGCTCGACGGTCGCGCGCTCGATGTCCGGGTCATCGATCGAGACCGGAGATCTGCCGGTCTGCTCTACCAGCTCTATCGGCGGATGCGGGTGCAAGGCGTCGTCGAGAGACCTCCTACCTGGTCTGTTCGTCGCGCCGTCGACCAAGCTGCCCTACCCGTGCTCGCCGCGCGGCGTCACGGCGTCCGCACTCCCGACTTAGTGGCAGCAGCTTCGGTGACGTCTGAGTCTTCGGTCGTCGCGTTCGAGGAAATCTCGGGCCTGCAGACCTTCCACGACCTCGACGTCGAAGCGCTCAGTGACGCGACGATCGCTGACCTTTGGCTGCAAGTTCGCATGCTGCACCGGGCAGGGATCGCGCATGAGGAACTGCATGCCGGCAACCTGGCGCTCGATGAGCATGGGCAGGTCTGGATTCTGGGGCTTGAGTACGGTGAGATCGCCGCCGACCAGTTGACGCTACGCATCGACGACGCCGAACTGCTCGTGACGATGGCACTGCTGGTGGGATCTGACCGCGCCGTGCGCACTGCATTGCAAGAACTCACTGCCCAGAGATTGGGCGAGGCTCTGCCGCTACTGCAGCCGATCGCCTTGAGCCGAGCTAACCGGGCTGCGATCAAGGGCAACCGAGACGTACTGCAGGAGTTGCGAGAGGCCGTGGTCGCGGCCTTCCCGGCGGCGCCGACCGAGCCCGTGCGTCTGGAACGCATGAAGCCGCGCACCTTGGTCGCGTTCTTTGCATTCACGGTGGCCGTCACCGTGCTGCTGGGTCAGCTCGCGGACGTCGACCTCGTTTCGATCGTCACCGACGCCGACCCAGTGTGGGCGGCTTGGCACTCGTGGCGTCCTTCGCCACGTACCTGGCCGCCACCATCATCATCACCAGCCTCGCGCCAGTGGCGGTCCGCTGGGTACGCACGTTCCTTGTTCAGTTGGCAGCCACCTTCGTTTCGTCTGGTCGCGCCTGCGGCTGTTGGCAACATTGGAACGAACAGTCGCTACTTGCAGCAAGCGGGTGCCCGTCCGGCCATAGCCCTCGCAAGCGTGGGCGCCAGTCAACTCTTCGTGTTCGCGTCGTACGCCATCTTGGTGGTGGTGTTCGGGTTCATCACCGGGCAGCAAGAAGGACCCGACCTCATTCCCAACACCACGGTGTTGCTCGTCGTTGCCGGCACTGTTGCTTTCGCCGCGATCATCCTCGCCTTCCCTGCCACCAGACGCCAGATCCGCTCGCGCATCGGACCGACGTTCTCGCAGACCTGGCCGAGGCTGCTCGAGACGGCCCGCCAGCCTCGTCGCGTGGCCATGGGTATCGGTGGCGCCTTGCTGCTCAACCTTGCTTACGCGGCTGCGTTGTTCGCAGCGGTCGAGGCATACGGCGGCAACCTGGCGTACGCCACCGTGGGTTTTGTCTATCTCGCGGCTGGCGCAGTCGGGTCGGCGGCACCTACTCCAGGTGGTATCGGGGCAGTCGAGGCCGCCCTCGCCGCCGGCTTGACCGCTGCTGGGCTTGACGGAAGCACCGCCGTGCAAGCGGCCCTGCTCTTTCGGGCAGCAACGTTTTGGCTGCCCATGTTGCCCGGATGGATCAGTTTCACGTACCTACAGCGGGCGGGGGCGCTTTAGCCGGGAGCCGCGAACCCGACATCGCCTTCATAGGGTTGATCGTCTGGCCCCAGAACGCGCAGGACGCAGAACTCATTGCCTTCGGGGTCTGCCATCACTACCCACGACTCGTCGCCGGCTTGCCCGATCTCGATGTGAGTCGCCCCCAGCGACACCAGCCGCTGCACCTCGACACTCTGGTCGTCGGGTCTCAGATCGAGATGCAGTCGGTTCTTTCCTTGCTTGCGGTCGGGAACGCGCAAGATGAGCACATCGTTGGCGCGCACATCGTCGGGTGCCGAGAGCGCGACCTCAGTGTCGTCCTCATAGGTACGTCGGTAGCCGAGCGCGTGCTCCCAGAAGGACGCAACGACGTTCAGGTCGTCACAGTCGATCGTCAAGCACTCGATTCGCAGACTCATGAAGGCATCTTGCCCGCACGAGCGAGATCAGTAAATCGGCTTCGCTGGCTCGATCTGGTTCACCCAGGCAACCACGCCACCGCCGACGTGCTGGGCGTTGGCAAACCCTGCTCCCTTTGCCACCGCGAGCACTTCTGCGGACCGGGCTCCCACCTTGCAGTAGAAGACGACCGGCTTGTCTTGCGGCAGTTGCTCAAGAGCAGACCCGAGCAGAAACTCGTTCTTGGGGATCAGCACGGAACCATCGATGGCCACGATCTCGCGCTCGGCTGGCTCGCGAACATCGACGAGCAGGAAGTCACGCTCACCTTGCTCTCGCTCCTGCAACATCCGGTCGAGGTCACGTGCGCTGATGGTCGATTCGCGAGCCGCATCTGCCGCGGCGTCGGAAATTGTTCCGCAGAAGGCCTCGTAGTCGATGAGCTCGGTAACGGTGGGGTTCTCACCGCAGACCGCACAGTTCGGGTCTTTGCGAATGCGCACCTTGCGCACCTGCGCCTCGAGGGCGTCGTAGATGACCAGTTGACCAATCAGCGAGTCACCGATGCCGGTGATGAGCTTGACCGCCTCGTTGGCTTGGAACGTTCCGATCGTGCCAGCCATGACACCGAGCACGCCGCCTTCAGCACACGAAGGCACCATGCCCGGGGGCGGAGGCTCGGGGTACAGGCACCGGTAGCACGGACCATGCTCGGCCCAGAAGACACTCGCCTGACCGTCGAAGCGATAGATCGATCCCCAGACATACGGCTTACCAAGCAGCACAGCTGCGTCATTGACGAGATACCTCGTGGCGAAGTTGTCTGTGCCGTCAACGATCAGGTCGTACTGGCTGAAGATCTCCATCACATTGGTCGAGTCGAGGCGTTCCTCATGCACCTGAACCGTGACGAACGGGTTGATCTCTTTGATCGAGTCACGGGCAGATTCGGCCTTTGAGCGCCCGACGTCGCTTTGGCCGTGGATGATCTGACGCTGCAAGTTCGACTCGTCGACGACGTCGAACTCGACAATCCCGATCGTGCCGACCCCGGCAGCAGCCAGGTAGACAAGGGTCGGGGAGCCAAGACCGCCAGCACCGATCGCCAGCACGCGGGCATTCTTCAGCCGCTTCTGACCGGCCATCGCCACCTCAGGAATGATGATGTGGCGCGAGTAGCGCTTGACCTCGTCGATCGAGAGGTCCTCGCCCGGCTCGACGAGTGGGGGCACGCTGGTCACAGGGTCTCCAAGTCAGGTCTTCTGGCAGGTCTTCTGGCGGATCAGACCGATCCTCACGTCTGCAATAACTGTGCCTGACGTGATCGCATTCCGAGAACGATGTCCACATGGTGGACTTTGGGCACCAGTCTCGCTGAGTACGGGTCAGGGCAAGGGATCCACACCGGTTCGCCACGGGGGCCGCATTTCTGGACTGACTCTAGTCTTACTAGGGTGAGTCACGTGCTCACCAGCCCAGCCGACGACCTTCGCGAACGCGGTCTCCGCGTCACCGCCCAACGCCTCGCCGTGTTGCGCGCCGTCTCAGCTGAACCGCACGTGACCGCCGACGCCGTCGCCGAGAACGTCAGGTTAGAGATGGGTTCCATTTCGCTGCAGGCCGTGTACGACGCCCTCGGTGCCCTGACCGACGTTGGCATGATCCGGCGGATCCAGCCGTCCGGATCTCCTGCGAGGTTCGAGACGCGGGTCAGCGACAACCATCACCACGCCATTTGCCGCTCCTGCGGTCAGATGGCTGACGTCGACTGCGCCGTGGGCGCAGCCCCATGTCTGACAGCCGTCGACGACATGGGTTACGAGATCGACGAAGCTGAGGTCATCTACTGGGGCCTATGTCCTGAGTGCGTCCGAATCGCCAGAAGCGCATGAGAATCGTTCAACCAGAACACCGTCCGAAACCCACTGGATCAGTCCGACAGGAGAACAACCGAAGTGTCTGACAAAGGCAGCGAGAGCGAAAACCCGGCCATCTCGACACCAGAGCCGAAGGCACACCGCCCGAGGACAAACCAAGATTGGTGGCCCAACCAGCTGGATCTGCGCGTGCTGCACCAGCACTCTCCACGCGGAAACCCCATGGGTGATGACTTCGACTACCAGGCGGAGTTTTCCGGGCTCGACGTCGAAGCTTTGAAGCGCGACGTGTTCGAGGTAATGACGACCTCGCAAGACTGGTGGCCGGCTGACTATGGCCACTACGGCCCGCTGTTCATTCGCCTGAGTTGGCACGCCGCCGGCACTTACCGCATCGCCGATGGTCGCGGTGGCGCTGGCGACGGCGGGCAGCGCTTTGCCCCGCTCAACAGCTGGCCCGACAACGCCAACCTCGACAAGGCACGGCGGTTGCTCTGGCCGGTCAAGCAGAAGTACGGAAACCGCATCTCATGGGCCGACCTCTTGGTCTTTGCCGGCAACTGCGCCATCGAATCTATGGGTCTTGAGACGTTCGGATTCGGATTCGGACGCGAGGACGTATGGGAGCCCGAGGAGATCTTCTGGGGAGCTGAAGACACCTGGCTCGGCGATGAGCGCTACAGCGGAGATCGCGAGTTGTCTGGACCCCTCGGTGCGGTCCAGATGGGTTTGATCTACGTGAACCCCGAGGGCCCGAACGGCACACCAGACCCCATCGCGGCGGCCAGAGACATCCGCGAGACCTTCGCCCGCATGGCGATGAACGATGAAGAGACCGTCGCCCTCATTGCTGGCGGCCACACCTTCGGAAAGACGCACGGTGCAGCGTCAGCTGAGTACGTCGGCCCCGAGCCGGAAGGGTGCCCAGTCGAAGCAGGCGGGCTTGGCTGGCACAACACCTACGGAACCGGCAAGGGTAGAGACACGATCACCAGCGGCCTCGAAGGCGCGTGGACGCCGACGCCGATCCAGTGGGACAACAGCTTCTTCGAGACGCTGTTCGGCTTCGAGTGGGAACTAAGCGAAAGCCCCGCAGGAGCCAAGCAGTGGAAGCCCAAGGACGGTGCTGGGTCCGACCTCGTGCCCGACGCACACCAAGCAGGCGTGCGGCATGCGCCGATGATGGCCACGACCGACCTCGCGCTGCGCATGGACCCGACCTACGAGGCCATCTCGCGCAGGTTCATGGAGAACCCCGACCAGCTCGGAGACGCGTTCGCGAGAGCTTGGTACAAGCTGCTGCACCGCGACATGGGCCCGGTCACGCGCTACTTGGGGCCGTGGGTTCCCGAAGCGCAGCTGTGGCAAGACCCGGTCCCGGCCGTTGACCATGAGTTGATCGACGACAACGACATCGCCGCTCTCAAGGCATCGTTGTTGCAGTCCGGGCTGTCGGTGTCGCAGTTGGTATCGACCGCCTGGGCCTCGGCTTCGACGTTCCGAGGTACCGACCTGCGGGGCGGCGCCAATGGCGCACGCATCCGCCTTGAGCCACAGCGCAACTGGGCTGCGAACAACCCAGCTGAGCTTCAGAGGTCGTTGCAGGTGCTTGAAGGCGTGCAACAGAACTTCAACGCCTCGGCGTCCGCGGGCAAGCGGGTTTCGCTGGCTGACGTGATCGTGCTCGGTGGATGTGCTGCTGTCGAGCAGGCCGCCAAAGATGCCGGCCACAGCGTCACAGTGCCGTTCACGCCAGGGCGTACTGACGCGACGCAGGAACAGACCGACGTCGACTCGTTCGCAGTGCTTGAGCCGCGGGCCGATGGGTTCCGCAACTACCTGCAGGCTGGCGAGAAGCTGGCTCCCGAGACCCTGTTCCTCGACCGTGCCTACATGTTGAACCTGTCGGCACCAGAGATGACAGTTCTCGTTGGTGGTCTGCGCGCGCTCGATGCCAACACCGGAGGGTCACCGCTCGGCGTCCTGACACAGCAACCGGGTCACCTCACGAACGACTTCTTCGTGAACCTGCTCGACATGGGCACCGAGTGGTCCGACGTCTGCCGCGTCCGAGAACGTGTACGAAGGACGCGATCGTTCAAGTGGTGACGTCAAGTGGACGGCCACCGCTGTCGACTTGGTCTTCGCGTCGAACTCGCAGTTGCGCGCCATCGCCGAGGTCTACGCGGTCGACGACGCACAAGGAAAGTTCGTGAACGATTTCGTGGCCGCGTGGAACAAGGTGATGACCCTCGATCGGTTCGACCTCGGGTAAGCCAAGACCCTCCTGCTCCGAGGGGGGACGCAGAGCAGGAGGGCCGTCTGGGCAGAGCAGCCGTGAGGCTCGGTACGGCTGGGCACTCACGGATGCTGCTTCCCCTGAGACAACCAGAGAACGACCCGCACATGTGCGCATTCGGCAACTTTGCGGGGCGTGGCGTGACGAGAAGCTTTGTCCACAGCCGGGGTCCACAGCCCAGGGTCTACAGCCCAGGGGGGCGCGCCCAATGGCTCGCCAGGCGTTCCCACGATCGACGTGCGTACCGCTGCATCTCGGGTCCGGGCCGGGCCAACGCCCAGACCGTCCAGGTGATTGCTGAGAGGACGCACCAGGTTGCCGCGGCGGCAACCTGGGCGTCGTCCCCCACCTCGACCCCAGCCTGGTAGTTGCTGACCAGCCGGTCAGCTGCCAGCCGGTCCAACTCGCCCTCCCAGATCACCTGACCGAGTTCGCGGGCCGGCGGGGCTGAACGCGCGTACTCGAAGTCGATGAGTCGCAGACCCCGGTCGGTCAACAGCACATTCGCGACCACATCGAGGTGAGCTGGCACCCATCGGTCGGTCGCCGTGTGAAGGTCGCGCTCAACCTCATCTGCCCACTCGATGGCACGCCGCACAATCGGTGGCACTCGATCTCCTGCCGCAGCCGCGTACTGCTGGCGTGAGTCGATCATTGGCACTACCGGAAGAGCCACCGGACTAGCGTGCATCCGCGCCAGCAATGCAGCCAAGTCGCGCAGGACCACAGGGCGCCGCAGTTCGAGCGAAGTGAGGTGGGTGCCAACCAACCGCTCACACACCAGCCAGCCATCGACATAGTCAAAGACGCGCGGACCGACGTTGCACTGCGCTGCAACTTGCGCCGCCTCAGCCTGCACGACGTCCGCAGGTGTCAGCACGCGATCAGCACCACGACTGGTCTGCAGTAGCCACGCTCCACCGGTCACCCCGGGCAGCAGCTCGAGGGTGGTGGCCTCAGCGCCCAACGCGTCCATGACGGTCGCTGATGGACGAAAGTCGTGAGTCGCGGGCAGCGTCTTCACGCTGTCCGTTGGTTGAGGTTGGCTGATCATCGCTCGGACGAACCGCGCGACGAGCGCAGGGTCCTCCATCTGAGCGACGTGACCAATGCGAGGCAGCGTGACGATCTGCGCATGCGGCAGGTGCCGCGCAGCGCGCGTGCTTCGTCGTGCGTCGACCAGTCGGTCGCGTCCGCCATAGATGACCAATGTGGGGCAAGCAATGCGCGAAGCCGACGACCACAGTCCGCGAGGACCTGGGTCGACGAATGACCGGAGCAACCCACGTGCGGCTCCCGAAAGCGCGTCAGCTGCATAGGGCAACTGCATGCGGCGGCGCACCTCGGCGACAGCTTCGGCTCGGCGGCTTGGAGTGAATGCGGACGCGTCGGCGTAGTTGAGCGCGACCATTCCGTCGACCTGTCGCTCTGCGGGAACGTGCGCCAGTCGGTTGAACACGCGACGTCCGAGCCCAGGAACCGCCACCAGGGGAACCCCCATGGTGTCGCGGCGCGGCCGCAAGTCTGGAAGGGCAGGTGAGATCAGCGTCAGGGATGCCACCAGATCTGGTCGCATCGCTGCGGCCATGACACTGACCGCACCCCCCATCGAGTTACCCAACAGATGGGCCGGGCGGCCGCGCTCGGAGTGGATCTGCTCGAGCAGTGCACAGACCAACTGAGCGTCGGCAACGACTGAGTAATCGGCATCAGGTGGTGGTGGCGACCAGCCAAATCCAGGCAGATCGATTGCCCACCCGTCGACCTCGTCGTCGAGCACCGCCATCAGGTCGGTCCAGTTGGTGGACTGGCCGCCGAGCCCGTGCACCATGACGGCAGGGGTCAGCGAGGAACTCTCACTGGCAGACGAGCGCATGAAGACGGTGCGTCCACCGAGGGTGACCTCTTGGCCGGGCCAATGCGGTGCGTTCACACCACAATCATGCAGGTTCGAGCAACGACTCGAGACGGCGGTTGAGCGCGTCCAAGGTTGCTCGGATCACTGCTTGCCGAACATCTTCGCGAACAACCGAGACGCCCGTCAGCCGCTCAGAACCCACCTTGGTCAACATGGCGACGACCACGACAACTGCGCGATCGGGGCCAAGCTGGTTGATTTCGAGCTGTTCGAGCTCAAAGCGGGCCGCCGTTCCCACGACGTCTTCGAGCGCACGGAGGGTGGCCGTGGCCACCGAGCGATGGACGCTGGTCGGGGTCGCTGCCGCCGATGACTCACCGATGTAGGCCTGCCCAAGCCAACTGAGTGACACCGAGGTCGTCACTCCGAGACCCGCAGAGACCAGCTGCATGCGTTGGATCAAGATGCGAGGTGGCCGAGTCGACTCGATCAGCTCTGGGGTCAGCCCCTCGATGTCTTCCTCGGTACTGAGCGTCGGGAGCACCTCGGGCTCTTGATAGCCGGGCACTGCGGTCAGCGTGGGACGGGCCGGTGCTTCGGGCGCACTGGCCGAAGTCGCCTGTGGCGCGGCCGAAGGTTCGGTGGATGCGGCTGCCGCTGTCGCCTCCGACGCGGGGGGTGCGAGCGGTACCGACTCCTCGACGACCTGAACGCGCCCGGCGTCCACCGCGAGCCCGAACTGCTCGCGTAGTACTCGGTTGACGCTGGTCGCCACCGCGATCTCGTCGGCACCGGGTGCCAACTGCAGCCGTAGGGTGCCGGCGCCTTCGGGGCGGTCGTCTGGCTCGAGGTCGGCCGCGGCAACTCCTGGGACGGCGCGGAGCGCGTCCAGCAGTGTCGCCTGGCTACTCACACGGCCTCCTACGGTCACACGCCGCTGGGCAGCGGTCTGTGGGGGCAGCCTCGATCGTGGACCTGCCCCTTCTCTGCATCGGCAGGGACTGGGCCGACCTCAACTGACCACGACGCCCAGGTGCTCGGCGCTACTCCAGAGTAGGCTGCCGCGCCATGGCTGTCCGCGAGCACGCCGAACCTGGGTCACCCTCTGGCCCGCCTGGCCCAGACGACCCGGCAGACCCCGCCAGCCCCGTAGGAGCCGGGAAGGGCCGGATGAGCCGCTCTGAGCGGCGCGGCCAACTGCTGGACGCGGCTCGCGAGGTCTTCGTGGCGTCCGGGTACCACGCCGCAGCCATGGACGACATTGCCGCCAGGGCAGGGATCAGCAAGCCCGTGCTCTACCAGCACTTTCCCGGAAAGCTCGAGCTGTACCTGGCATTGCTCGACTCTGGCGCCGACCAGATGACCACTGCGGTTCGCGACGCATTGGCGTCCACCACCGACAACGAGGAGCGGGTCACTGCGACCATCGCGGCGTACTTCGCGTTCATGGCCGACCCTGACAGCACGTTCCGGCTGGTCTTTGAGTCTGACCTGACGGCTGAACCCGCGGTTCGGGAGCGCGTTGAGAAGGTCACCCATGAGTGCAGCGTGTCAGTGGCCGCGGTCATCGCCGAGGACACCGGCCTCGATGACGAAGCGGCCATGCTGTTGGCGGCCGGGCTCACTGGTGCCGCACAGGTGTCCGCGCGTTGGTGGCTCACGCAGGAGGGGCAGCTGCCGCGCTCGATCGCCCAGCAGTTGGTGGCCGCGCTCGCGTGGCGCGGCATCAGCGGGTTCCCGCGCGTCGACGGCGACGGGGTCGCAGGTGTCGCGGGTGTCGAGAGTAGGGGTGTCGACTACCCTGACGCGGCGGGCTCGTAAGCAGTCAGCGATCGGTGAGCGGCGAGTCAGCGAGAGCCAGCCAGCACAGACACGGAGGTCGGCATGGAGGTCAAGGTCGGAGTCAAGGGTGTCGCACGTGAACTGGTGGTCGAGACCGACCTGACGCCAGACGACGTCACCGCGCTCGTTCAGGCGTGCTCTAGCGACCCGGCAGCGATCTTCGATCTCACCGACAGCCGAGGCCGCCGAGTCCTCGTCCCGGCAGACAAGCTCGCCTACGTCGAGATCGGTGAGCAGGAAGCGCGACGCGTCGGCTTCGGCGCCATGTAGCTAGGGGTAGCTGGGGGTAGCTGGGGGTAGCTAGCTAGCGCTAGGCCGCCAACCCGAGGGCTGACATCCGCTTGGTGTGTTGCTCGGTGATGCGTGTGAACATCCGCCCGAGTTCGACGAGGTCCATTCCTCCGGCTCCGGACGCCCCTGACAGCAACCCGGCAAGCGCATCACGTTCGGCGGCCACGCGCTGAGCTTGGCTCAGCGCCTCACCCATGAGGCGCCTGCCCCAGAGCGCCAGCCGTCCTCCCACTCGGGGATCAACTTCGATGGCGGCGCGAACCTTGGCCACCACAAACTCGGAGTGGCCGGTATCGCTGAACACCTCCATGACCAGGGCACGGTTGCGGTCATCGAGCAGCACGGAAATCTCTCGGTAGAAGTCGGCGGCGATGCCATCACCGACATAGGCCTTCACCAGCCCTTCGAGCCAGTCGGCCGGAGAGGTCGAGGCATGGAACGCATCGAGCGGGGCAACAAACGGGCGCATCGCGGTCTCGGAATCGGCGCCCAGCTCGTTGAGGCGGCTCCTCAACAACTGAAAGTGGCCGAACTCGGCGCACGCCATCGCCGCGATCTCGGCCTTGTCGTCCAAGGTCGGTGCCAGCGCGGCGTCCGCACAGAGGCGTTCGAACGCCGACAGCTCTCCGTACGCCAGCACCCCCAGCAGATCGACCACAGCGGCGTCATACGCCTCGTCGGCGGCAGCTTCAGACATGGCCGAAGGGTAGCGAGAGGCCGGAAGGTAGGCTGGGACGCGTCGTTCAACCAGCAAGGCGGACCCCCTGACTACATTCGCAGACCTCGGCATCCGGCCAGAGACCGTGGCCGATCTGGCCCACCTGGGCATCACCGAGGCATTTCCTATCCAAGAACTCACCCTTCCCGTCGCCCTCGATGGGCACGACGTGATCGGCCAGGCAAAGACCGGCACCGGCAAGACCCTCGGGTTTGCCCTACCGCTGCTCCAGAACCTCGTGGCGCCGGGTGACCCCGTTCATCCTGACCACGAACCCTCGGCTACGCCGCAGGCTCTCGTCGTCGTTCCGACCCGCGAGTTGGCCATCCAGGTGGCCACCGAGATCCGGCACGCAAGCAAGACCCGCGGCGCACGGGTCCTCACCGTGTATGGCGGGCGCTCCTACGAGCCGCAGGTCGAGGCGCTCGAAGCCGGCGTCGACGTCGTCGTCGGAACCCCTGGACGCCTCCTCGACCTGGTCGAGAAGCGTCACCTACATCTGGGCGCTATCAAGACCCTCGTGCTCGACGAAGCAGACGAGATGCTCGACATGGGCTTCTTGCCGGACGTCGAGCGCATCGTCGCGCTCACGCCAGCTGACCGTCACACCATGCTGTTCTCGGCGACGATGCCAGGCGATGTCATCGCACTGGCTCGTCGCTACATGAACCAGCCAACCCACATTCGTGCGATCGACCCCGACGAAGACAACAGCCAACTCGTCAAGCGGGTCACGCAGCACGCCTACCGCACCCACCCCGTCGACAAGCCAGAGATCGTGGCTCGCATTCTGCAGTCCGAGGGTCGCGGTCACACGATCATCTTCTGCCCGACCAAGCGACAGTCGCAGAAGCTCGCCGACGATCTGAGCGAGCGCGGTTTCGCCGTCGGATCGGTGCACGGTGACCTTGGTCAAGGCGCACGTGAGCAGGCCATGCGCGCATTCCGCAACGGCAAGGTCGACGTGCTCGTTGCCACCGATGTCGCAGCTCGCGGTATCGACATCGACGGCATCACCCACGTCATCAACTACAGCTGCCCAGACGATGAGAAGACCTACGTCCACCGGATCGGCCGCACCGCGCGGGCGGGGGCCACCGGTGTCGCCGTCACGCTGATCGACTGGCAAGACCTGCCCCGGTGGATCCTGATCAACAAGGCGCTCGGGCTGTCGTTTCCCGACCCGGTCGAGACTTACTCGACCTCTCCACATCTCTTCGCCGATCTGGCTATCCCTGAGAACACCAAAGGGTCGCTTCCCAAGAGCCAGCGCACCCTTGCGGGTCTCGGGGCCGAGGAACTCGAAGACCTCGGTGAGACCGGGCGCAATCGCAAGCCACGCGAGAGTGGGCGCGGACGAAGCCAGTCAGGTTCCCGCTCCCGCAACGGCAGTGGCGGTGGAGGCGGCAGCAGCAAGTCGAGTAGCGGTGGGAAGCCGAGCGGCGACAAGGGCCGTGACCAGGGCGCGACGCCCGAGGTGGCGGGCAAGCGACCCGCCCGCAAACGCAACCGGCGCCGCACCCGCGGAGGCAGCGACGTCGGCAGCGCGAACCCGGCGCCAGCGTCGGCCAGCCCGTCCGACTAGCCGGCTGACCCTCGCGCTAGGGCAGCCTGATCTGAACGCTCACCCAGGTGTGTTTGCCGCAGGCCGGGCACTTCATCCACGACCCATGCCCGCGCTTGAGGAATGGCAGGTGCAGCGACGGCAGCGCGTGCTTGAGCGCCGTGCTTGCCGAGAGCACCGTCTCTTCACCGCAGTCACCACAGCCGATGAGCACCGACCCGGTGGCGGCAAGCTCTGGGGCCTTGGAGTCCTCCGTGAAGAGTGCCCGACGACCTTCGTGGTCACGCGGCGCCGTCGACGGGCTGTCACCGTCGTCACGACTGGGCTTGATTCGACTGAAGTCGGTGCCCTTCGACTTGCCGGTCATGCCGCGGCCACCTGCCCCACCAGTCGTTGCGCGTGCTCTCGATAGGCGAGCGCTCCTGGGCTCGTCGACGCCGTGGTCAGGATCGACTCGCCGGACGCCGGCGCTTCGGCAAACCGAATCGAACGAGCGATCGGCGGTTCGAGCACCGCCACGCCATATCGTTCCGTGACATCTGTCAGCACCGCCCGTGAGTGTGTCGTCCGACCGTCGAACAACGTCGGGAGCACGCCCAGTACTTCGAGCTGACTGTTCGTGAGCCGGCGGACATCTGCGACGGTGTCGAGCAACTGGCCGACGCCCCGATGCGACAGGGTTTCGCACTGCAAGGGAATGAGAACGTCATCGGCCGCCGTCAGTGCATTGATGGTGAGCACTCCTAGCGACGGTGAGCAGTCGATCAGAATGAAGTCGTAGGTCAGCGCTACCTCTTCCAGCATCGTGCGCAGGACGTACTCGCGTCCGGCGCGATCGTGAAGCGAAATCTCGCTTCCGGTGAGGTCGATGGTGCTGGGCAACAGGTCAAGCGAGTCGGTCACTGGCCTGATGGCCATCGCAGTACCGACACGACCCAGAAACACATCATGGATCGACAGGTCGAGCGCGTCGGGGTCAACTCCGAGTGAGAACGTCAAACAGGCCTGCGGGTCGAGGTCGACCACGAGCACCCGGCGTCCGAGCTCGGCCAGCGCCATTCCGACGGAGGCGACCGTCGTCGTCTTGGCCACGCCACCCTTCTGATTGGCCACGGCGATGGTGCGCGTCACCTGGCCTCCTTTGATCGAGTCTGCTGCGGTCTACCGGGGCAGCTGCGGGTCGCAACGAGCCCTCTGATCGCGCAGCCTATTCTGCCGAGGGTGAGCATCCCACCCTTCCTTGATCTCCCTTCGGGCATCACCCACCAGCAGGTCGCCACGGACGGCGGGTCCTACGCCGTCTTGGACAACGCGTCCCGACTGACCACAGCGCGCGGAACCGCCCTGCTGGTCCCTGGATTCACTGGAAGCAAAGAAGACTTCATCGCGCTGCTCGAGCCCCTCGCCGAGGTGGGCGTGCGAGGGGTCGCCATGGATCTGTCAGGCCAGTACGAAACCCCGGTCGCAGACGGTGAGCAGTGCTCCTTGGCCTCCTTCGCCCGCGACACGTGGGCGGTAGCTAGCAGCCTTCCGCGTCCGCTGGTCCTCGTCGGCCACTCGTTTGGCGGCCTCGTGGTCACCGAGGCCGTCCTCAGTGACCCCCTCGCAGTCGACGGGCTCGTGCTGATTGCCACTGGACCATCGGCGATACCGGAGCAGCAACAGCAGGTGCTCAGGCACTTCGCCGACGTCATGAACGGCTTTGGGCTCGAGCCCGTCTGGCAAGGCAAACGCGCGATGGACGCGGCGGCTGGCCAGCCCGCGCAACCGGCTCACATCGACGAGTTCTTGACCCGCAGGTTTCTCGCCAACGACCCGAGGTCACTGGCCGCGATGATCCACACGCTCTGTACCGCGGAGGACCGCACCGAGATGGTCGCGGCCGTGGCTCCGCCGACCAGGGTCGTCATCGGTGGAAACGACGATGTGTGGCCGCTCGAGGAGCAGCGAGCGATGGCGAGCCGACTCGACGCGGCTGTTGTCGAGCTCCCGGCGTCCGGGCACTCCCCAGCTGTCGACGACCCTGCCGCTGTCGTGAGGGCCATCGCCTCACTTCAGTGCTTCGGGTGAGCCCCCACCACGAGTGGCTCGAGAGCGCGCTCGAGTCCATCGATGCCGACGTCGATCACCTCGAGCGGTAGCCCAATCGCGGCAGCGGCGTCCTCGGCCGCGCCCTGCAGCAGGGGGGTTCGGCGCTGCGTCAACCAGACCACCCGGGTGTAGTGCTTGAAATAGTCGTCACGTAGTTCGGGGCGCCGGTCCAACCCGAGCTCGACCATCACGCTGCGGTGAAAGGACGCTGCCAAGAAATCGGTGAGCAGGTAGGTACCCGGTTCGTCGGAAAGCAACCCACGGACGCGGTCGAGACCGGCGTACGCCTCGTAGCAGTCCTGGCCGCTCAAGCGTTCGATGTCATACCGCTCGCACACCTCGTCGAGCGCGCCGTAGCTGCCGCAGTCCGCGTAGGCGACCGCCACCCGTTCGTACCGCTGCGTGATATCACGCACTGTCTTCTCTACTTCGGGTGCGATCTGCTTCGGCTGATTGTGCAGCAGGGGTGGGAGTGGATGAATGTCAACGGCCCATCCCCGACGCTTGACGATCTCGGCCAGGTCGGTCGCGAGCGCTCCGCACGCGATGACCCCTACCGTGGCGCCGTCAGCCCTCATGTCGGAAAGGCGAGTTGATCCACGAATCGGTCATTGAAATCGCCGCGGTCAGACAGCTCGATGTACTCGATCTCTCGCAGCAGCGTTACGACACCATGTCGTTCGGCGGCAGACAGCAGCACCATCTTCGCGCCTTCGCCAGCGACATTGCCGGCGCTCACGATGCGGAGCACCGGCAGTTTCGGCACCAATCCAATACGGACAGCACTGGACGCCGACAGGTACGTGCCGAACGACCCGGCGAGAAGGACTTGTTGAACATCGGCCTCGTTGATGCCGAACTCTTCGAAGAGCAGGTGCCAGCCGGTGGCGATAGCGGCCTTGGCGAACTGCAACTCTCGAACATCGCGCTGACTCAGCACCACGGGTTCATCGCCCTCGCGCTCGGCAAGCACGAAGACCTTCTCTTCACCCAGCTTGGTCATGCGCTCGGCGAGGTGGGGGTGTGTCTCTTGCACCTGCTCCACAGGCGCAAACCGACCGGACGCGTCCAGCACACCCACCCGTACCAACTCGGCGACGGCATCGACTAGGCCAGAGCCACAGAGTCCGACTGCTGGCTCGTCACCGATCACCTGAAGTTCGATGTCGTCGTCTGTGACCTTGACGACCTCGATCGCCCCCGGGGCAGCCCGCATGCCGCACTTGATTGAGGCAGCCTCGAAGGCAGGGCCAGCCGGGGCGGCCGTCGCCATGATGCGCTCGCCGTCGGCGACCACGATCTCGCAGTTGGTACCGATGTCGATGAACAGGCGCAGCCGCTTGTCGCGGTCCATGCCAGATGCCAACGCCCCAGCGATGATGTCGCCACCCACGTACGCGCCTAGCGCGGGGATCACCGTGGCCGGAGCCCGCGGGTGAGTGGTGAGACCGAGGTCGGACGCCATGACGTACTCGAACTGACGCGCCGCCAAGATGAATGGCGCAACACCGAGCGGCTCTGGGTCGATGCCGAGCAGCAGGTGCACCATCGTGGCGTTGCCCGCAAGCGCGACCTCGTAGATCTCATTGGCATCGACACCGGCTTCGGCGCACGCTTCTTTGGCCAGCGTGTCCAGAGTCTCGCGTGCCAGGTTCTGCAAGTGTCCGAGCGCTTGAGTGTCGAGCATCGTGGCACTGATCCGAGCGATGACGTCAGCGCCGTACGGCTGTTGCTTGTTCAGCATCGACGTCACCGCAGCTGGTGTTCCCGTAGTGATGTCCATGAGGTTGGCCACGACCGTCGTCGTACCCAAGTCGAACGCCAGCCCGAATGAGCGGCTCGTGGTATCGCCAGGCTCAACGGCGATCAGCTTGTTGTCTGCGATGACCGCGGTGACCTCGAAGTTGGACTCGCGCATTGTCTTGCCGAGCGTGCGGTAGACGTCGAGGTCGACTGTGAGCTCAAGGTCATCGAGTTCGTCGAAGATGCGCTGGGAGTCGGTGCGCTGGTCGGTAAGGGTCGGCTCGGTGAGTTGCACGAAGCGCTTCTGTACCGATGGCCGCAGGATCACCTGGCGCCCGACTCCGAACGTCGCCGCCTTGGGTCGGGTGGTCAACGGCGGAACGTCTACGACCACATCGCCGGAGGTTCGCGCTACGCAGGCCAAACGCCATCCGTCATCGAGCTGCTCCTGTGAGAAGGCTCGACGGTCAAGGCTCTGGACGGGCGGCATGGCACCTTCGACGATCCGAACCTTGCACTTCTTACACGTGCCATGCCCGCCGCACGTGGAGTCGATCGCGATGCCGTTCCAACTGGCAGCATCGAAGACGGGTACGCCGGTGGGCACCCGCACTTCTTTGTCGGCCGGGGTGAAGCGAATCCGCACACGCTCAGGACCGGAAGCCTCCTCGGTCACGACGCGTCCTGCTGCACCGTCTGTCGCGCAAGACCAAGTTCCTCGACGAGCCGCCCGAGGCTGCCGTCATGACGAAAGTCAGTGAGGTGCAAGCCAGCAACACCGGGAAGAGACAAAGCGTGTTGACACTGCTCAAGCACGTACTGGTACGCCGCCTCAGCCTCATCCGAAGCATTGGCGACGCGGTCGATGACCTCGGCAGGCACGCTGATGCCAGGCACCTCGCGATCCATAAAGCGCATAGCGCCGGCCCGTTTGACGAGCACCACGGTGACGAGCAGCCCGGTCTTGTCAGCGACACCGTTGTCGATGCAGCCAGATACGAACTGTTCGAGCAGCTTGGGTTGGTAACCGATCTGCGTTTGTAGGAATCGAGCACCTGCATCACTCTTGATCTTTGCTCGCTCGACTCGATAGGGAATCGGTGGCGCAAAGGGGTTCTCGACCGCACCGATGAAGAGGTCAGGAGCAGGGTCGATCTTGCGACCCGATACGTAGTGACCGTCCGCCAGCCCTTGTGCGACCGCGACTACCTGAGGACCGTCGAGATCGAACACCCGTCGCGCCTCTGGCTCGTCACCAGCGGTGACGTCGTCGCCAGTCAAGGCGCAGATGTTGCGAACTCCGTGCATCGAAGCGCCGACGATGTCAGCTTGAATCGCCAAGCGGTTCTTGTCACGGCACACGACCTGCATGATCGGCTCGACGCCCGCTTGCACCATCGCAATCGCGATCGAGACATTTGAAGCGTGCGCGTGGGCCGCGGGGTTGTCTGTGGCATTGATGGCGTCGACGTAGGGCGCTACCGACTCGAGGTGCTTGCGCACCTTGTCGAGCCCGCCACCATCGACTGAAGGAAGCTCGGCGGTGAGTACCGGCCGCGTTCGACTCTCGAGCAGTGACTGCAGCGACATCAGGCGTTGACCAGGCTGCGGCGTTGTTCGATGAGCTCTTTAGCGCGACGGACCGCGGTCGAAGCGTCAGCGGCATACCCATCAGCACCCACCGCGTCGGCGTACTCCTGAGTCACCGGAGCACCACCCACCATCACAATCACCTGATCACGCAACCCAGCCTTCTCCAACGCATTGATGTTCGCCTTGAACATCGGCATCGTCGTCGTCAAAAACGCACTGAACCCCACAATGTCCGGAGAGTGCTCAGTGATCGCAGCCACAAACTTCTCAGGCGCCACCTGCACCCCCAGATCAATCACCTCAAACCCAGCACCCTCCAACATGATGTTCACCAAGTTCTTCCCAATATCGTGAACATCACCCTTCACCGTGCCCATCAAAAACTTGCCAACCGTCGGAGCACCGGTCTGCGCCAACAACGGACGCAACACATCCAACGCCCCCGACATCGCCTTACCAGCGATCAACATCTCCGGCACAAAGAAGTCACCACGCTCAAACCGCGCACCAACCTCCTCCAACGACGGAATCAACGCCTCAAACAACAACGTCTCAGGCGACATCCCCAACTCAAGACCCTGATTCGTCAACTCCAAAACCCTCGGAGCATTACCCACCAACGTCTCATCAAAAAGACCCTTCAAGATCTCCTCAGGCGTCATGGTGTCCGTGCCTCCAGCGAGCGATGCACTCTCGGCGTCCGAGAGTCGGTTGAGTGGGTATTGGGCGGTGTGTGCGGTGCTATCGGTTGTTGGTGACTCTGGGGTCAGGGTCCAAGACCCCGAACCGCTTGTCCAGCCGCCAGAACACAGTCAAGGTTAGTGTTCCACCGACCGGAACGGAGAGTGGGTCCCCCACCGTTGCCGCAGGTCAGATGGGTCACCGTGTTCCAATGCCGGACTCTGTTTCGACGGGACAGACCGCGGGCGTACACACCGACTCATCGCACCGTCGACAGAGGTGGTCGAGGTCGACATCGAGACCTCTGAGCGATCCCAGCAGCCCGATGAGCACAGCGTGCAGCTCTGATCGCTGAGACGCGGACAACTGGTCAAGTCGCCGGCTGACCACCTCGCGCCGCGCTTGCAGGACACGGGTGGCGGCCCGGCGCCCCGCCGCCGTGAGCACGAGCGCTCGAGTGCGGGCGTCTGGTCCTGGTCTCCTCGCCAGTAGGCCATCAGCCTCGAGGCGTGACACCAGCTCGACAGCGGACGGCGACGCCATCCCAAGAAACCGCGCGAGTTGCTTGACGCTCAAGCGCGGCGAGTTGAGGAGCGCAGTCAGTGCTGCGGACGCCTCACCGCGAAGGCCCGTGGCCCCGGCCACAGCCTTGTCCATAGCGAACGAAAGCTCATCGGCGAATGCGCCAAGGGCGCTGACCGTCAACTCACCGCTGGTCGTCATCGCTACCTGCCATCACCAGCCGTGCCAGTTCGATCAGCTCACGGCCACTCGACCCACCCGCGTCCTTCTCAGGGTTGTAACACCCCAGACTCACACCGATGAGTCGTTCGTCGGCTCCGATGGCCCGCAACAGTTCGCGGCCAGTCTCGAGCGTGATGCCGTTGGGCATCAAGTAGTCAGTGGCAGGAAACTCCGCCTGGTCGAACACATCGACATCGAGGTGAACCCAGAATCGTCCGTCACGGCCAGCTCGGTCGACGGCCATATCGGCAACGGATTGCGGATCTGCCGCAATCTCCGCTGGCTCGACGACGTGCAGATTCAGCTCGCCGATCAGGTGGCCGACAGCTGGCCACTCGTCAGGATCGTGCGCCCCGATGATGGCAAGTCGTTCTGACCCCAGGACGGGGGCATCCATGGACGCCAGTAACCCCGGCTCACCGAAGCCAAGAACCGCCGCAGTAGGCATGTCTGCCGCTTCGCCAGTAGGCGAGGTGACGTGGTCGTAGAGGTCAAGGTGCCCGTCGATGTACACCAGGCCGACCTCGCCCAAGGCATCTCTGGCCCCGGCCAAAGCACCCATCAACGGGATGCAGCAACCACCCAAAAGCAGATACCCGATCTCCGCTCGCCACGAGATCGCGCACACCCGCCCGGATCCCGCTGACGGCCTCTCGCACCGTGGTGCCGCCAACAAGACCGGTCTCCTTGTCCCGATGACGTCCCACGATGCGGACATCGAGATCGCCCTTGTCCTCGCCGCCTACTCGGTCAACGATGCCGAGCTCACGCAGTGCCGCCGGCGCGAGCTCGGTGCCAAATGCGGTGAGCGAGTGCTCGTCAGCCCCGATGCAGTCGATCGGAACGCCAACTACTGACCACGTCATGATTGCCTCCAGATAAGTAGGTTACCTACCTATCTGGAGGTGGGCGCAACTAAGCGCGCGGAACTGGAGCGGGGCGTCCTGGCTGCTCGCCACCGCGAGCTTCACCGTACGACCGCTTCGGCACCATCACTTTGCGGCGGAAGATGCACACGACCGTGCCGTCTTGCTTGTAACCGATGGTCTCGACGTGCACGATCCCTCGGTCGTCCTTCGACTTGGACTCGACTTTGTCGAGCACAGTGGTCTCGCCGTAGATCGTGTCGCCGTGAAACGTCGGGGCTACGTGTCGAAGCGACTCGATCTCGAGGTTGGCGATTGCCTTGCCGCTGACGTCGGGAACAGACATACCCAACAGGAGCGAGTAGATGTAGTTGCCGACCACCACGTTCTTGCCGAAGTCCGTCGATTCACCCGCGTAGTGGGCGTCGAGGTGCAACGGATGGTGATTCATGGTCAGCAGGCAGAACAGGTGGTCGTCGTACTCGGTCACGGTCTTGCCGGGCCAGTGCTTGTAGACCGCACCAACCTCGAACTCTTCGTAATACCGACCGAACTGCATGAGGGCTCCAGTTACGTAGGGGTCAGGCGGTTGGCATCTCAGCGAGCAGCTGGCGCGCTTTGCCAGCCACTGACACCGGACACGTGACGTCGTAGCGAGACGCTTGCAGTTTGCTGCGTGAACTGAAGTCACGTCGACCACGAGTGGCCGCGTGAGCAATCAAGCCGTAGACGATGCCGAATATGGCACCCCACAGAATGCCGAGCAGCAACAGCGTGACCCACGACGGATCCTGGTCGGGGTTGGCGAAGAGCCCCAGCAGAAGGCCGACCAGCAAGCCAAACCACCCGCCCGTGACCATGCCAGCCCCGGCTGCGCGCCCATACGACATGCGCCCAGTGACCGTTTCGACCAGTTGCACATCGCGACCGATGATCTGGATACCCGACACCTCGATCTCACGATCAGAAAGGAAGTCAACCGCCCGCTGGGCGTCCTCGTACGACTCACTTTGACGGATCACCACTCGCTCAATCTCCGGCATTGCCTACCTCACTCCTTCGACGACTGTCATCCGCGGCGCTTGTAGTCCTCGAGCAGACGTCGACCGATGATCATGCGCTGGATGTCTGCAGTTCCCTCACCGATGAGCAGCATCGGGGCCTCGCGATAGAGGCGCTCGATCTCGTACTCCTTGGAGTAGCCGTAGCCACCGTGGATGCGGAACGAGTCCTCGACGACATCTCGGCAGTACTCGCTCGCGAGGTACTTCGCCATGCCTGCCTCGAGGTCGTTGCGCTCGCCTGAGTCCTTCATGCGCGCGGCCCTCACCATCATTTGGTGAGCCGCCTCGACCTTGGTCGCCATGTCGGCGAGCCGGAACATGACCGCCTGATGCTGCGCGATTTGCTTGCCGAAGGTCTCACGCTGCTGCGCATAGTCGATCCCGAGTTCAAAGGCTCGTTGTGACAAGCCGCAGGCCCGGGCGGCGACATTCACGCGTCCGACCTCGACCCCGTCCATCATTTGGTAGAAGCCCCGACCCGTTTCACCGCCCAGAACATCGGACGACTCGAGCGCCAGGCCGTCCATCACAAGCTCGGTGGTGTCAACGCCCTTGTAACCCATCTTGTCGATCTTGCCGGGGATCATGAGGCCAGGCCTGACCTCGCCGAACCCTGGCTCCTTCTCAATGAGGAAGGTGGTCATGGTGCGGTACACGCTGTCAGCCTCGTCGTCGGTCTTCACCAGCACCGCAACGAGGTTGGACGAACCACCGTTCGTGAGCCACATCTTCTGGCCATTGAGCACGAAGGAACCATCGTCATTGCGCTTCGCCCGCGAGGTGATGGCCGCGACATCTGACCCGCACCCCGGCTCTGACATCGAGAAGGCGCCGCGAACATCTCCGGTGGCCATGCGCGGCAAGTACTTCTGCTTCTGCTCATCAGTACCGTGCTGCAACACCAGGTAGGCGACGATGAAGTGCGTGTTGATGATGCCGCTGATGCTCATCCACCCACGGGCGATCTCTTCGACCACGAGCGCGTAGGTCAGAAGCGATTCACCCAACCCGCCGTACTGCTCGGGGATCATCAATCCGAAGATCCCCATCTCTTTCATCTGTTCGACGATCTCGGTGGGGTACTCGTCGGCATGCTCGAGAGTGTTCGCCACGGGGATGATCTCGTTGTCGACGAACTCGCGAACCGCAGCCAGGATGTCCTGCTGCACGTCCGTGAGCCCCTCGGTCTGGGCGAGCCGGCCCATTCCGTACTCCTTTTCTTGCACGTGCGACTTGCACGCTGACTGACACGTACGGCGGCGGAAGCCTGCCGTCGGATCTCGATCGTAGCCATACCCCCGGCTCGGCGTACGCTCCCCGCCATGACTCAACAACCCTGGGTGAGCGGCGGTGCGACCGAACCTGACCCAGCCGCGAGGCAGTCAACGGTGACCACCACTGACGGGCACACCATTGGCCTGGCCGAGTACGGCCCGCCTGATGGGAGACCAGTCATCTCTATCCATGGCACCCCCGGCTCGCGCTATGGCGGGCCGCCACCTGATCACCCTCACCTTTATGACGAGCTCAACGCGCGGGTGATTGGTTTCGACCGCCCGGGCTACGGCTTGTCGACCCGGCGAGCTGGGCGGGTTGCTGCCGATGCCGCTCGCGACGTCGAGACCATTGCGGACGCGCTGGGGTTGGATGAGTTCGCCGTGACAGGTGGCTCTGGCGGCGGGCCGCACTGCCTGGCGGTGGCGAGTCTTCTGCCAGCTCGTGTCACCCGAGCTGCGTGTGTCGTCGGAGTTGCCCCTCTCGGAAGCCCGGGTCTACCGCTCGATCAGTGGACCGCAGGGATGACGCAGGGCAACGTCGATGAGTTCACCTGGTCATTGACCGGCGAAGCCGTGCTGCGTCCGAACCTCGAGAAGCAGGCCGGAGATGACTTGGCCAGGGTCGCTGTTGACCCGACCAATCCACTCGGCGAGACCTATGAGATGTCTGACGGCGATCGCGAGATCATGGCTCGCCCGGAGTACGCGGTCCGCATGCAGCGGCTGATGCAGGAGGCCTATCGGCAGGGCGTCGACGGGTGGCTTGACGACGACCTCGCCTTCACCAAGCCATGGGGCTTCGACCTCAGTGCGCTCAAGGCTCCTGTGACGGTCTGGTACGGCACCGACGACACCTTGGTGCCACCAGCACACGGCAACTGGCTGGCGCAGCACGTCCCGAATGCGCTCGTGATTCGCATGTCAGGTGGTCATCTCGAGTTGGTCAACCGTGCCGAGGAACTATTGCGATGGCTCACCGATGGCGTCGCTCCACACGACGCCGTGGGGCAAACACCATGATCGACGAACGGCTGCTCTCGTTGTTTCCAGCCACTACGCACTCAGCAGGCCAGCGGGGCCCTCGCGGTTGGCGGCGTCCGCCTGACCGATCTAGCGGACGAGTACGGCACGCCCGTGCAAATCGTTGACGAAGTTGGACTGCGAGCTCAGGCCAGAGCACTTGTCGACGGGCTGAGGTCTCGACGATCGAGGTCGAGCGTGGCCTTCGCATCAAAGTCGTTTCCTTGCACTGCCGTCTACCGCCTCATGGCTGAAGAGGGACTGCATGTCGACGTCGCCGGTGCTGGCGAACTGATCACTGCGCTCAAGGGCGGCGTGCCAGCTGACCGACTCGTACTGCACGGCAACGCCAAGACCGACGATGAACTAAGGCTCGCTCGCGAAGCTGGCGTCGGAACGATCGTGGTCGACAACTGGGACGACATCCGCCGGATATCCACGGTCGATGGCGGGCCGCAATCGGTGCTCCTCCGGGTGATCCCCGGAGTCGCGGCAGACACGAAGGCGGAGATCGCTACTGGTCATCACGGCTCGAAGTTCGGTCTTCCCCTCGATCAAGCGGCGCGCGCCCTCGACGTGATGGCAGTCGATGAACGATTCGACGTGCGAGGCATTCACCTGCACATCGGATCACAGATTCTCGATACGGAGTCGTTCACCGCCGCGATCCGCGCGATCAGCTCGCTTGGTGAGTTCACCGTGTACGACATCGGCGGTGGCCTTGGGGTTCGCTACCGACGGGGTGACCAAGCGCCCACCATCGACGAGTATCTCGATGTGGTGACGCAAGCGGCCGAGCAACACCTGCCGAGCTCATCCGAGCTCTGGATAGAGCCGGGTCGTTCGTTGGTGGCCCGTTCAGCGGTCACCCTCTACCGGGTCGTGACTGTGAAGACTGGCGATCCGACCTTTGTCGCGGTCGATGGGGGCATCGCCGACAACTTCGAGGCGTCCAGCTATGTGGGCACCCGGTTTGATGCCGTCGTAGCCGATCGGCCCGAAGGCGGCACCCCAGTCGAACTCGTTGGACGCCAGTGCGAGTCGGGTGACCTCTTCGCTTCAGGTCTCCCCCTCGATGACCCGAAGCCCGGCGAGGTCATTGCGATGCCGATGACCGGTGCCTACACGTTCACGCTGGCCAACAACTACAACGGTGCACTGCGCCCACCGGTCGTGTTCGTCAACGCTGGCGAATCACGCCTTGTCGTGCGCCGTGAGACCTACGAGGAACTCACGGCACGCGACATTCACTAGCCAATAGTTCAATCTGCCAGACATCGACGCCAGCTCTCCATAGGCTCGCAGGGTCTACCACAGCGTTGAAACGGGAGGTCATCGCCATGAATGCACGGATCGCGGCCTTGGGTTGCACTGTCATTGCAGTACTCGCGACTGTAGTGGCCGCACCAGCTGCTTCAGCTGACACGCCAGGATGCGTCGACAGCTACGAGTTCCGCCACACCTACGTAGGTGACGGGAAAGCCGAAACCGAGCGGTTCTGGGACACCCGAGGATGGACTGTTCGCGGTCAGCCGGACCGAGATGGTGAAGAAGTACGAGCACTGCGGTCGGGCTTGACAGCATCGTGAACGGTCAGATACGAATGGACAGGCGCACGCTGGATCATCAAGCGTGGACTCCGCTTCTCAGAACGGGTGTTGCTCCATGACGCCGATGGGGCTAGGCCGGGTTGGCCTCGCGAATCGAGTTGCCGCCGTCGACGACGAGGGTTTGACCAGTGACGTAGGACGCGGCGGGCGAGCAGAAGAACGCCACTGCTGCGGCGATCTCGGCGGGTTCGCCGAGGCGCTCCATCGGTGTCCGACGTCCGTACTCCAGCTCTTGGTCGAGCGACGAGGGGGTGCGAATCCACCCAGGAGCCACCGCGTTGCAGGTCACTCCTGAGGTAGCGGTCTCGACCGCGGTGGCCAGCGTCAGCCCGCGCATCCCGCCCTTTCCCGCGACGTAGGACGCCTCGTTCGGCATGGCACACGTGGTTCCGGACGTCGACGTCACGTTCACGATGCGGCCGAAGCCTCGCGACTGTCATGCCAGGCATCACTGCCCGGGTGGCGAGGAAGGCCGTGTCGAGGTTGCGCATGATCCCGCTGACGCCACTGCTCTGGGGTCATGTCGGTGATCGACAGCCAACTCTCCTCATCGGTCACGCTCGTCATGCCGGCGTTGTTCACCAGGAGATCGATCGGTCCCATCGCAGCTTTCGACCTCCGACACGAGGCGGGCGACCTGATCAGGATCGGTGAGGTCGGCGATGAATCCCTTCGCTCCGCTGCCCAACTCACTGGCTCGTTCATGAATGCGGTCAGACGTCGCGGCCACGGCGACGGTTGCCCCCAGCGACTTCAGAACGCCGGCGCACAGGCGAACCCGATCCCGTCCGGACTGCCAGCACCGGTGACGAGCGCGACTTTGCCTTCGAGGGAGAACATCAGCCGGCTGTCGGCGCCGTGGTGGTGCGAGCGTCATCGCCGTCGGGGTCGAACCACACCGTCCGCGTCATGCCTGCAGCGCGGCCCTTGCCGCTGATCACCAGTGCCATCTTGCGGGACGCCTCGTCGATCATCTCTTTGCCGATCATCACGGCACCAAGCTTTCCGCCGGCCTCTGACGTGTAGTAGGCGTAGGCATCCAGGATCAACTCAGCATGGTCGAAGTCGTCTTGTTTGGGTGAGAACACCTCGTTCGCCGCATCGACCTGGCCAGGGTGAAGCACCCACTTGCCGTCGAAGCCCAACGCGGCAGCCCGCTCCGCGACCTTCGTGTAACCCTCGACGTCGCGAATCTGTAGATAGGGCCCGTCAATGGCTTGCTTGTCGTATGCCCTAGCCGCCATCAGGATGCGCATCAAGATGTAGTGGTAGGCATCACCTTCGGTGTACCCGGGTGGTTGCTCTCCCACCACGAGGGTGCGCATGTTGATGCTGGCCATGAAGTCTGCCGGGCCAAAGATGATCGTCTCGACACGTGGAGATGCCGCTGCGATGGCATCGACGTTGGTCAGGCCGAGCGCATTCTCGATCTGTGCCTCTATGCCAAGGCGGCCGACCTCCAGGCCGTTCGCCTTCTCGATCTGGGTGAGCAACGTGTCGAGGGTCACGATCTGTTCGGCCGTCTGAACCTTCGGCAGCATGATGCAGTCGAGGTTCGCCCCGGCGCCTTCGACCACCTCGATCACGTCGCGATACGTCCACTCCGTCGTCAAGTCGTTGACACGGACGCTGCGAACCTTGCCGTCGTAGCCGCCTTCGTTCAGCGCCGCCACGATGTTCTTGCGCGCTTCGGGTTTGGCCAGCGGGGCGACAGCGTCCTCGATGTCAAGGAACACCTGGTCGGCGGGAAGGCCCTTGGCCTTCTCCAGCATCTTGGGGCTACTGCCCGGAACTGCAAGATTGGAACGGCGCGGGCGGAGCTCGCGATCTGACATGTGCTTCTCCGTGGTTCTTCGCCGGTCATTGGTCGGCGCGGTCGGGCTGAGCCTAGTAACACGACCTCCGCCATGAGTCACCGCAGTGCTGGCCCGCTATGGCAGGCTGCACCACATGACGGCAGTTGACGAACCGGGGAGCGCCCCCCTTGACGCCGACATGCTCCAGACGTTGATTGCCGAGTTGGCGGGCAAGTCAGACCTTGTCTGGGTTCAGATCGGTGACGAGCAGGCTCGCCCAGTGTGGAGCGTGTGGCACGACTCTGCAGTGGCGATCGTGACCGGGGGTCTTGAGCAACCCGACCCAGGGCTGACCGACGGAGGCACTGCGACTCTGCTCCTGCGCAGCAAAGAGAACCGCGCTCGACAGGTGGCAACACCCTCGGCCGTTGTCCAGCTTTCGCCGGGGTCAGATGAATGGGTGGCTGCGACCAAAGCCCTGCACCCCAAGCGGCTTAACGCCCCAGACGGCGAGCGTCAGCCGGAGCGTTGGGCACGCGAGAGCGCGATCTGGCTCTTGCGCCCGACCGGTGCGCCAACCGAAAGCCCCGGACGACAGTCCGACTCATCACATCGCGCAGAGCCGATGGCCACCGAGGCCACCACGCTTACTCGCCGTCCCTTTCATGCTGGACGCGCGACAAAGAAGCGTCGGTGACGTAGCTCGTCGCTACCGAGGAACCGCGAGGCGCCCCTCAGCAATGAGCACGGCGCCACCCGACACCTGCAGAGACTGTGCGGTACCGGACGCCACGTCACACGTGATCTCAAGCCGAGAAGCTCGCCCCATGTGCACACCCTGCTCAACCGTGAACGTCGTCACCCCATCGGGGCACTCACCTCGCGCCACGAGCAGTGCTCCCAGCGCTAACGCCGCCGAACCGGTGGCTGGATCTTCGGGGGTACCGATGTCACCAGCGAACATACGAGCCTGCGCATGGCGGGCGACAGCGTCCCACGCAACGACGTAGACGCCGGTCGCTGAGCTCGGATACGAGAACGACTCTCGGAGCACACTGATGTTTGGCTGGCACCGAGCGATCGCCTCAGGTGTCACGAAGACGATGGCATACGCCAAACCGGCGCTGGCGATCTGCGCGTGGGGCTCGACGAGGTCAGAGTCGTCCAGCCCTACCGCAGCCAAAGCGGACCCGGGGGAAATGGGCTCGCTCACAGACGCCGCTCCACCAGTCAGCTTCGCCGACCGCTCATCGACCTCGATCGGAAGCAGACCAGCACCACACCGCTGGTGAACGACGCCCGGCTCAACCCGCCCGATCTGTGCAAGCCACCATGCGCTCCCGACCGAGGGGTGACCCGCGAATGGCAGTTCAACGTCTGGGGTGAAGATCCGTAGCGTGTAGTCGGCACCTTCCGAGCGCTCGGCGTCCGTCGGCCGCAGGGGGAAAGCGGTCTCTGACAGGTTGAACTCACCGGCGATCTGCTGCATCTGCTGGGTCGACAGGGCCTCAGCATCCAAGACCACCGCGAGGGGATTTCCCGAGAAGGGTTGATCGGTGAACACGTCGATCACCACGTACGGGAGCGAGGCAGACAAGGCCGCTGATTCAGCCTGCTCTCGTTCGGACACGGGACTCCTCACCACGGTGCAAGGGACGGTAGCAGCGCCATCGCCGGTAGCCTGCGAGGGTGAGTGCGCCAACCCGAGTCTTCATCGCCCGCTTGACGGGTACCTCGGCCTTCGACCCCAGCGGAGACCAGCTGGGCAAGGTGCGGGACGCCGTGGCCACCCTGCGTGCGGGCTCTCGGCCGCCTCGGATCATCGGCCTCGTGCTAGAGGTCCCGCCACGACGTCGCATCTTCGTTCCGATGTCGCGAGTCACCTCGATCGACGCCAACGGAGTCGTGATCAGCGGCCTGCTCAATCTGCGCAGGTTCGAGGCGCGCCCCAGCGAACAACTCGTCGTTGGTGAGCTGCTCGATTCTCCTGTCACCCTGGTCGAAGACGACTCGACAGTGACTCTGCTCGATGTCGGCATGGAGCAGTTGAGAACCCGTGATTGGGAAGTCGCGAAAGCCTTCGTGCAACGAAAGGCCAAGAGCCTTCGTCGACGAGGCGAACAGTTCGTCGTTGACTGGGACGAGATCCGCGGGCTCTCCCTCGACTCTGACGAGCAAGGGACAACCCAACTGCTCGAGTCTTTCGAGAAACTCCGGCCAGCCGACGTCGCGCAGACACTGAACTCACTCAGCGACAAGCGCAGGCGAGATGTGATCGCTGCCCTCGACGACGAGAGTCTCGCTGACGTGCTCGGCGAGATGATGGAAGAGGAGTCGATGCTCATCTTGAGCACACTCGGCGATGAGCGCGCAGCCGACGTCCTTGAAGAGATGGATCCCGATGACGCGGCCGACATCCTCCATGAGTTCGCAGAGGATGCACGCGTCCGCCTACTCAGCCTGATGGAGCCGGACGAAGCTGACGACGTTCGCATGTTGCTCACCTACGACGAGTACACCGCCGGCGGAATGATGACCCCCGAACCGGTGATCCTCGCGCCTGACTCGACCGTTGCCGAAGCACTGGCGCGCATTCGCAACGCCGACCTTCCCCCCGCTCTCGCCGCGCAGGTCTACGTCTGTCGATCTCCGCTTGAAGTGCCGACGGGCAGGTACTTGGGATCAGTGCACTTTCAGCGTCTACTGCGCGAAGCCCCCGGCGCGCTGGTAACCGAGGCCGTCGACTCCGAGCTTGAGCCGGTCGCCCCGACTGCATCGCTGGCCGAGGTGACGAACGTGCTGGCCGCTTACAACTTGGTGTCCATCCCGGTGGTCGACGAGAACGACCGAATGCTCGGCGCAGTCACAGTCGATGACGTGATCGACCACATGTTGCCTGACAACTGGCGCAACCAAGACGCGACACCTGCTGAGGTGTCCGATGGCGCGTGAACTGCGGCGTAGCCGACTCGACCAGCCGAAGGGTCCACGGCGAGGCGTTCGGTCACCTTATGACCCGGAGACCTTCGGCAAGTTCTCCGAACGCATCAGCCGCTTCATAGGGTCCTGGCGATTCATCGCCTACATGACGATCTTCGTCGCGAGCTGGATGCTGTGGAACGTCTTTGCGCCAGAAGACCTCCGCTTCGACGAGTGGCCCTTCATCGGGTTGACGTTGATGTTGTCTCTTCAGGCCTCATACGCTGCCCCGCTCATTCTCTTGTCGCAGAATCGCCAGACTGACCGTGATCGCGTCCAGTACTGGGAGGACCGTTCCCGCATTGACCGGATGCTTGCCGATGAAGACTTCCTCACCCGCGAGGTGTCATCGCTTCGACTTGCCGTCAACGAGGTAGCGACCCGTGACTTCGTACGTGACCAGCTGCGTGAGTTGCTCGACGAGCTCGACGTGCGCCAGGCGTCCGAACAGCACCCGCGGACACCCGACGCCTAGGCCGTTAGCTGGGTCGCGCGCCCGCGTCCTCTGACTGAACTCTCGAGAAGACCGAACAGCACGGTAGCGATCGCCCCGACGATGAGCGCGAACCACGATGCCGCCAACCAGCCAGGCGCGACAAAGCCGATCTGCTCTGAGACCCAGATCCAGACGTCGTTCCAGCCATTCACAGTGCCAGGGTTGACCAGCTGGTACGCCACGAAGCCACAGAACCACGCCACCAACATCGCCGGACGTAACGGCGAGCGATCGCTGAGATCCCAGTTGCCGCGCGTCACGACAAACCAGTCGACGATCATCACTGCGACAAGCGGTACGAACAGCGAACCCACGAGGAAGAGGAACGACTGGTAGCCCTGCAAGTCGATGAACAGGGCCAACGTGGTCGCGATCGCCCCAATGCCGACTGACACCCACCGTCGGTCGACGTTCGGAGCAATGTTGTGCACCGACATCGTTGTTGAGTAGATGTTGGCAAAGGCCTCGTCCACTTCGTCGATCGCAAGGATGAAGAGCGCGAGCGCACCAGCAGGCACTGCCAGCAAGCCGGCGATGACGTCACCGTCCAAGTCGACCACCGTGGCGAACGCGATGATGCCGAGTGAGATGTACAGAATCGCCGCGAGCCCGTAGCCCAGCCACGCACCCGCGAACGAAGCCTTCGCGGACTTGGAGTGGCGGCTGTAGTCGTTGATGAGCAGCGCGTACGAGACGCACACGGCGATGACGGTGTCAGTCGCCCACCCAAACCCCGTCCAGCCCCCGTCAAAGAAGCCCGGCATGGGCTCCGACAGCAACCGTGCAAAAAGGTAGACGGTGGCGACCAGTACCAGCCACACCACGACCTTGCGGAGCCATCGCACCGACCCGAGCGGACGCACCGCCATGACAGTGGCGCCGATGCCCGCAAGGATCACCCAGAGCGGACGCCACCCTTCGGAGGTCAACGCGGTGGCGGCCGTCGCGATGACGATGATCTCGATCGTGCCCCACCCGATGTTCTGCGCGATGTTCAGCAGCGTCGGCACGACCGAACCGCGACGTCCGAACAACCCCCGCAGCAGCACCATGCTGGGTGCCCCCGTCTTGGCGCCAGGCACCGAGGCTGCCCCCAGCAGGGCTGCCCCCAAGGCCGCACCAAGGACGGTGGCGGTAAAGGCCGCGAACAGCGACATGGTCGTGCCGTCGACGTATGGCGACAGCACAAACAAGGCAGTAACCGGACCGGTCAGGCTCACGCCCAGGTTGAACCAGAGCACCGCCTGGTCCCACCATCCCAAGGTTCTGGGGGTATCGAAGGTCAAGGTCAGTGGCGCCTCAACGCGCCTCAGAGTGATCTGGTCGCCCGGTGCGCCTGTTGGTACGTCAGTAGGCGATGTCATCGCACACTCCCTACGCCGGCATGATCCGGACAGGTTCAGGCGGTCGGTGACGGCGGATCCGGCACCCTCTCAGCCCTTCGTGGGCTCCCGCGTGTGCGACCCACCGTACGCGCGAAGGCCCGGGGCCTCCAGGCGGGCCAGGAATCAGCCGACAACGACCAGGTGAAAGCACCTCGGTTGACCGGCCGAAAGGCGGTCGACGACTCACCGCCGTCCGAGCACGCCGCTCTGCCGGCCAAGCCGACGCACCATGAACGCACGATGCGCCGACGCTTGGGTGAGGTGCTTGTCACTCGCGGTGTGATCGACGAGATCCAGCTTGATGAGCTGCTCGCCGAGCAGGCCGCACACATTCCTACCGATGGTTCGCGCCTTCGGCTCGGGCAGCTCGTGACCAAACGCGGCCTGGGCAGTGAAGAGGAGGTAGCCGAAGCGCTGGGCGACCTGCTCGCTCTTGATGTGGTCGACCTGTCAGTCGAGCCGGTTGACCCTGGCGTCGCGCGCCTCATCCCGCGAGCGATGGCAGAGCGATTCGGTCTGATCATCCTTGCCCGTGACGAGACCGGTCTGCGCGTGGCGGCGTCCGACCCGACCAACGTTCTCGCTCTGGACGATGTACGCATCCACACGCATCAGCGTTCGCTGCACGTCGTGGTAGCCACACCGTCACAGATCGCCGCTCAGATCAACCGGGTGTGGTCGCTCGGCGACGATGCCGCTGACGCGGTGCAGTTGCTGTCGTTCGAACTGGACGATGCGCCTGATGACTCCGACGACATCGACCAAACACCGACTGTGCGGCTGCTTGACGCACTGCTCGGGGACGCCGTCCGTGCCGGCGCGAGCGACATTCATGTCGAGCCGCAGCGCGACGGCGTTCGCATTCGCTATCGCGTCGATGGTCTCTTGCGCGACATGATGACGGTCCCGCGTCGCGCTGGGCCGAGTATGACCAGCAGACTGAAGATCATCTCGGGTCTCGATATCGCCGAACGTCGGGTGCCACAAGACGGCCGAACCCGCATCAGCGTGGACGGCAACACCATCGATGCCCGCGTCAGCACCCTGCCAGCGATCCACGGCGAGAAGGTCGTCATTCGACTCCTGACGACCACCGAGCACGTGCCGGAACTCGAGTCACTCGGGTTGCTCGAGACTCAGACAGAGTCACTTCGACGCGCGCTCCAGGTGTCGCAGGGATTGATCCTCATTACCGGCCCGACTGGGTCGGGCAAGACCAACACCCTCTACGCGGCCATCAACCACGTGATCAGCCCCGAGCGCAACGTGGTGACACTCGAAGACCCCGTCGAGATTCAGCTTCCTGGGATCACGCAGGTGAACGTGAACGAGCGCAGCGGCATGACGTTCGCACGCGGGCTGCGCGCCATCCTTCGACAGGACCCAGATGTCGTTCTGGTCGGCGAGATTCGCGACCGCGAGACCGCCGAACTCGCACTTCGCGCCTCACTCACCGGTCACCTCGTTCTCAGCACGGTGCACACCAACGGCGCCGTACAGGCCTTGACGCGTCTGGTCGATATGGAGATTCCGCCGTACCTCGTGGCCTCTTCACTGAACCTCGTGGTGGCACAGCGCCTCCTTCGGAGAGTCTGCTCAGCCTGTTCCGAGCCGGCTGAGCCTGAGACCGAGGTGCTTGAGCGCCCTCGGGCTCGACGTTGGCGACCTTGCCGGCGCTACCCCACATCGTGGAACTGGGTGCCTTGAGTGCGGGATGTCTGGGTTCCGCGGGCGACTCGGGGCCTTTGAGGTTCTGCCGATCACGACCAGTCTTCGACATGCCTTCTCGCATGCCCCGACTGAAGAGACCCTGCTTGATCGAGCCGGTGGGTTCGTGAGTCTCCAACAAGCCGCCTTGCAGCACGCGCTCTCAGGTAAGACGACCTTCGAGGAAGTGCTTCGCATCACACAGGTGGACGCCCCCGATCCCGGCTAGCTCGGCAGACGTAGCATTCAAGGCATGTCGCTTGATCTCTCTGCAGTACATGCCGCCCTTGCCACGGTGAATGATCCCGAGATTCATCGCCCCATCACCGACCTCGGCATGGTGAAGTCGGTCAACGCCGACGATGGCGGGCGGGTGTCTGTCGAGGTGTACCTGACCGTCGCAGGCTGCCCCATGCGTGACCGCATCACCTCAGATGTGACCAAGGCGGTCAGCGCAGTCGCTGGCGTCACAGCCGTTGACGTCACTCTCGACGTCATGAGCGACGAGCAGCGCCAAGCCATGGCTGAGAGCCTGCGCGGTGGGAAGCAAGAACGCGAGGTGCCATTCGCGCGAGCCGACTCTCTCACTCATGTCTATGCCGTTGCGTCCGGCAAGGGTGGCGTCGGCAAGTCGTCGGTCACCGTCAATCTCGCGGCCTCGATGGCGGCCAACGGGCTCAGCGTCGGCGTCGTAGACGCCGACATCTACGGGCACTCGATTCCGCGCATGCTCGGTACAGACAGCCGCCCGACCCAGGTCGAAGACATGATCCTTCCGCCGCAGTCACACGGCGTGAAGGTGATCAGCATCGGCATGTTCACGGCCGGTAACACACCGGTCGTCTGGCGCGGGCCGATGCTGCACCGAGCACTACAGCAGTTTCTTGCCGACGTCTGGTGGGGTGACCTCGATGTCTTGTTGATGGACCTTCCTCCCGGCACCGGAGATATCGCGATCTCGGTGGCGCAGCTCGTGCCGAGCGCCGAGCTGCTCGTCGTGACGACCCCGCAGCAAGCCGCCGCCGAGGTTGCCGAGCGAGCCGGCACCATCGCGCTGCAAACGCATCAACGGGTGGCTGGGGTCATCGAGAACATGGCCTGGCTGCCGTGCCCCCACTGCGGCGAGCACGTTGACGTCTTCGGTTCTGGGGGCGGTCAGCAAGTGGCCGATGGGCTGTCGCGTTCACTCGGCGCACCGGTGCCGCTGCTCGGGCAGGTTCCGATCGACGTTCGCTTGCGCGAAGGAGGCGACAACGGACAGCCGCTGGTGCTGTCGAACCCGGATGCTCCTGCCGCGGTCACGTTGCGCGAGATCGCTGAGCGGTTGGGGCGCAAGGAGCGCGGTCTACTCGGTACGTCGCTGTCACTGACACCGAGTCGCTAGCGCAGCTGGCCTCAGGTCGTATCGCTCAGGTCGTATCGGAATCGAACTTTGGCCGCGAAGGCTTGTTCTCGCCGTCCACTGCCGCCTCGTCCTTGCCGTCGACGGCGCGTTTGACGTCGGTGACCTCATCCTCGATCGGATCGAACAGATTGCGACGAACGAAGGTGCGCGGGTCAAGGTCTGAGATGTTGAGGTCACCGAGCTCGGGGCCAAGCGAGTCCTTGAGGTCGGCCTTTGCTCCGGTTGCCATCTTGCGCACTTCGCGGAGTAGCCGAGCAGCGTCCTTTGCCAGATCTGGCAACTTCTCTGGACCAAAGATGAGCAACGCCAAGACCGCAATGGCGATCATCTCGAGGGCGTTGATTCCGAACACCCGCCCAGCGTACGGGCAGACGACCCACTAGCCGACCGTGGCTCCCAACGTCACCGAAAGCTTCAGACGTTCGTCGCCCCTGACCACGGTGAGGTCAACCACATCACCAGGGAGCCGCGTCCTGATCTGCACCACGAAGTCCTCTGGCGTGCTCACGCGATCACCATCGACTGCCACGATGAGGTCGCCGGCGGCGATCCCAGCGGTCGTCGGCGGGGCCATCTGGCGTCACCGCATCGCCGGGCAATGAGTCCTCTTGGACGCGGGCGCCTGGGCCCGGGTACGTCAAATCGAGGTTCACTCCGATGATCGGATACTCGGCTTCACCGTCCCGGATCAACTGCTGAACGATGGTCCGCGCCTTGTTCACCGGGATCGCGAAGCCCAAACCGATGCTCCCGGATCGCCCGCCGCCCAACGTGGCGATGGCGGTGGCAATGCCGATGACGTGACCGCGCGCATCGACAAGCGGACCGCCGGAGTTGCCAGGGTTGATCGCAGCATCGGTCTGCACGGCGCTGATGTACGACGCGCCCGCCGCGTCACTGGTGCTCACCGGACGGTCGAGTGCACTGACGATGCCGGTGGTCACCGTGCCGGTGAGCCCCAACGGAGCGCCAACCGCAACGACCAGATCACCGACGACCAACGCATCCGAGTCACCGAGCGTCGCCACCGGCAGGTCGTCGACGTCCACCTTGAGCACTGCCAGGTCATACGTCGGCGACGTACCGATGATGCGTGCCCTTGCGCGCTGTCCGGTACTGAACGTCGCAACGATGGAGCCGTCGTCGGCCTCAGCGGCAGCCACGACGTGGTTGTTCGTCACGAGATACCCACGCCGGTCGACAACAAATCCCGACCCGCTCGCCGCCTGCCCTCCCCCTTGAACCCCCAGCGACACCACGGTGGGGAGCACCGCATCGGCGATCTCAGTCACTGCCGATTCGGGGGCCCGACCCTGGGACGCCGGCTGCAGATCGACCCGCAGGCCAGGCACGGCATCCACCCGATCGCCGACGAGCAGGGTCACGGTGGCGGCAGCCACGCCAGCCACGAGCCCAACGACCAGGGCAACGATGATGACCGCTGACAGGGAGAGCCCACGCTGAGCCCGCTGTTCGTAGACGTAGCTGGCTTGGCTTGGCTGGGACGGACACGCCCCCACGCTACGTGGTGAGGTGGAGCCCAGCAGGCGGGACCGCTGCGGGCATCGCGACGATAAGGTCGGTGGGCTGTCGCATCACCGTGGACGAGGAGGCCGACGATCAGTACCGACCCGAGTGCCGTGGGGCAGTTCGTCGACGAGTACCGCCCAGAGGACGAGGTGCTCACCGCAGCTCGTCAGCGCGGTGACGAGATTGGGGCGCGCTCGATAGCGCCAGCCACAGGGGCCGCGCTGCAGTGGCTCGCCGAAACCATTCGTGCCCGAAACGTGGCAGAGGTTGGAACTGGCGCGGGTGTCTCGGGCCTCTGGCTGCTGCGAGGCATGACCAGTGACGGCGTGCTAACCACCGTCGACGACGAGGCTGAGAACACTCGTGCGGCGCGACAGGCGTTTGCTGAGGCAGGTATCGCGACGCAACGCACTCGCCTCATCACCGGTAGGCCGATCGAAGTCTTCTCACGACTGGCGGACGCCGCGTACGACTTGGTATTCCTCGACGGCGAACCGCAAGAAGCGAGTCGCTATCTGGAGGAGTCGCTGCGGCTGTTGCGGCCTGGCGGGCTGGTGGTGATCGACCATGTTCTCGCCGAAGCGCGGGTGCCTGATCCAGCGCAGCGGGACGCCGTCACCATTGCCATGCGGACCCTGCTGGCCGAGGCCGGTGCAAATGAACAATTACGCCCGCTGCTGTTGCCACTCGGCGACGGGCTGCTTGTCGCTCAGAAGGTGCCGGTCAACCCGGACGCGACGGCTAGCTAGGCCCGGGCCCAGGCCCGGCCAGAAACTTTGCAGCCCCCTCGGCCACGGCCACTACCTCAAATGGCTCGTAGGCGATGGGGGACGATCCGATCAGCAAACTGCCAGGGGCGTTCGCCTCGCCTGGCATGAAACTCGCAAGAAACTGATCACGGTCTTCGCGAGTGGCAAAGACATAGGTGCCCTCGAACCACTCACCGTCCATCATCCGCCAGGTCTTGAAGTGAAGACCCTCCATGCCGGTGAACCGCGCCATAGAGGTCTGCACGACGTAGTCACGCAGTTGCTGCGCGACGTCTGGTGCGGAGCCTTTGAGGGACCACCGAACCGAGAGCCCGAACACTGACGTCAGCTCACGACTGACACGAGCTGGTCACCGAGATCCTTGGCCTCCTCGGCATTGAGCTCGACAACGAGACGACCGCCGCCCTCAAGCGGAACGCGCATGACGATTCCACGGCCTTCCTTGGTCACCTCGAGTGGACCGTCGCCGGTACGCGGCTTCATGGCCGCCATGGGCATCCCCTTTCCGAAAGCCCTGCGACCGGGTGCGGTCAGGGCCCCGTGAGCGTCACGGACCGTGTCTTGTCAGGTTCTCTGGCGATTCATTATTCCGCACGGGGCGCACCTACTGCTCGCCGCCCCTGGTCAGTGCGACCCTTCGAGCACTCGAGACAGCCGTCGGAGACTGTGGCGGACACCCCACACGGCGACGGGGCGAGCCGCGGGCCAGGCGAGGCGTCCAAGCACTCCACCCGGAAGCTCGAGCTCTTCGATCCACATCAAGCGGGAACGGCCGCCCGGGAGTTCCTGCACTTCGATGATGCCGATCCCCCGAACTACGGCTCCGGTATGAGTCACGACGCACCGTCGCGGTGGTTGCCACTCAGTGATGACCATGGGGTCGCGGAAACCAAACTTTCCGATACCTGTGAAAGCCACGAACTCTCCCCCGACTCCGATGCCGTCGAGGCGTCCGGGCGTGACGTGTGTGCCCAGCATCCATGCCGACTGCGTCGGCCAGTCGGTGACCGCGTCCCACACCGCTTGTGGAGCGGCATCAATGAGTTGTTCGACGACGACTCGCGTGGTGTGCGTTGTCACGGTGCCGATCAACTGTCGGACGTCGCTGGCGCGTCGCTGCCCGGTTGCCCCTGGAGTTGCCGGATCTGCGCATCGCGCAACGCGAGCTCAGCCGCCAGGCGATCGAGGACTTCATCGACGGCGGACATCTGGTAGCCCCGAATGGCCAGCGGCAACCGCATCGACTCGACGTCTGACGCCCGCATCGGTCGTCCCTCGGGCAAGCGCACGATGACGTCGTCCGGCTCTTCCTCGGCCAGGCCGTCACCACGGCCAAGCGCGAGCATGACCACGGCCACGACGATGGCGGTAATCACGATCAGCCAGAGAATCCAGTTCATGCGGTGCCTCCTTAGGTGCGACACGATGGTTGCATGCCAGACCTCCACCCGCACAGCACATGACCACCAGGAGCGATGTGACCACAGATCCACCTCTTCCGCCGCCCGAACCTCGCGACCTCCGTCTGGGGTCGCAGACGTTCGACGCAACGGCTCGAGTGGTCATGGCCGTGGTGAACCGCACCCCCGACTCATTCTTCGATCGCGGTCGCACGTTCGACGTCAAAGCAGCAATGCGCGCGGTGGATGTCGCGGTGGACGCCGGGGCGCCGATCATCGACATCGGGGGTGTCAAGGCTGGGCCCGGTGACGACGTCGACGTGACTGAAGAGCTAGCTCGTACCGTCGAGTTCGTCGCGGCGGTGCGCGACGCGCACCCTGATGTCGTCATCAGCGTCGATACGTGGCGGCACGAGGTGGGCGACGCCGTGTGTCGTGCGGGAGCAGACCTGCTCAATGACGCGTGGGGCGGCCACGACCCAGAACTGGTTGACGTGGCGGCTGCACACGGCGTTGGAGTGGTGTGCACCCACACAGGTGGCGCGGTGCCGCGCACCCGTCCCCACCGCGTCCAGTACGACGACGTCGTTGGCTCGGTCGTGGAGTTCTTGGCGTCGGAGGCCGCGCGAGCCGAGGCCGCTGGAGTCGATCCGACTCGCATTGTGATCGACCCTGGACATGACTTCGGCAAGAACACCCGGCACTCGCTGGAGATCACGAGGAACCTGGGTCAAGTGGTGGCCATCGGCCGACCGGTGCTGGTGTCGTTGTCGAACAAGGACTTCGTCGGCGAAACTCTCGACGTTCCCGTTGCCGAGCGCCTCAACGGGACGCTGGCTGCGACGGCTGTGAGCGCGTGGCTTGGGGCACGGGTGTTTCGGGCACACCAGGTGGCCGAGACATCGGAGGTGCTGACGATGGTGCGTGCGCTTGCGGGGCTCCAGCGGCCGGCGGTGGCGCGGCGCGGATTGGCGTAGGCAAGTCGGCAGGGCCACGGCCGCGTGCTCGGGCCGCAAGCCGGTGGAAGGCAGCCAGCAGCGAAGCGGCGAGCACCCAGAACGCCAGCACGATCGTGGGCAGCTGCCACAGCGCCACCGACGTTCCTACCGACGTCCGGTCGGCCAAGCTCCCGGCAAGGACAGCCACGAGGGCTTGCCCACCCATGAGGCCGACCTGCACCAAGGCGAACACTGGAGCGCGAATGGCAGGCTCCATCTCACGCACCGCAACGATGTAGGTCAGCGCGCCCGGTGCGCTCACGATGCCCAGACCGATGTAGGCGAGAATGCCGGGCGCCACCCCTGGAGACATCGTGAACCCGATGACCGAGAGCGCACCTCCAGCGATCATGGTCACGGCTGAGACGCGGATCAGCTCGTCACTACTCTCCCGACGTGGCAGGGCAACCCCTAGCAGAGCCGCCACGAAGGCCATTAGCGCCGCGAACGGACCGGCAAAGCCGGGGTGCTGCACCTCTGTGGCATACACGACGACGAGGGCTTCGCCAGCCATGATGGTGCTGGCGCTAACGACGGAAAGAAACACCGCTCGTCGAAGAATCGGGCGACCGAACAGCGCGCGCAGGCCATTACGCAGAATCCCTCGAACACTCTCGGTGGCGTCCACGAACGCGTCGATCTTCGGAACGCCCAGAAGCAAGAGCGCAGAGATCAAGAACGAGGCAGCGTTCATTGCGATGGCGGCATAGAAACCGACGAACGCGAGGGCGGCCCCTCCCAGCAGGAAGCCGAGCATGCTCGCGATCTGTTGCGTGGACTGGAAGATCACGAGCGCGTCCTCGCGCGTCTCCTCGTCAGGCGCATACTCCGGAACCGCTGCTGCGCGAGTTGCCTCGTAGATGGAGGTCGGAACGGAGGCAAGGAACACCAACGCCAACAACCCCCATGCCGGCATCGGTACAAGCAACAACAGGATGAGACCGGCCCGGATCAGGTCGGCCCCGATCAGCAGCCTGCGAGGTTGAATCTTCGATGCCCACCCGACGAGCCAGGGCGCGAACAAGTACGGCAGGTACATCGCCGCCAGGCTTGCGGACGCGGCGAGCGCCAAGTTGGTGTTCTCGTACAGCAGCGCGGCTACACCGAGCAGCCCGATCCAGTCGCCCATCTCGCTGACCATCTGCGACAGCCAGAATCGCCTGAGCACTCGATCCCGAGACACCACGGCGACGCGACGAAGGCGTGCGGTAACCGCTGAAGGGGCCGACGGCACCCCGTCCGCAGGACGGCGATGGGTACCGCCGGACCGTCCGGGCGTCTGGTCGCGGTCCACCTCGGAGGTATCGGCAGCGCCGGTGTGGGCCTGGAGCGAGACCCCAAGATCAACGGTGTCTCAAATGCCCATCTTGGGGTCGGCCGCGAGGCGTTCTGCCTCCTCCTTGACCAGCATGGCGTCGAGCTCCTCCTGGCGCAGGGCCGTGACGTCTGCCTCGGCCAGGCGGACGGCGGCGATGGCTTCATCGACGCCGTCCACGACCTGGAGTAGTTGCAGGTCTTGCTCAGAGGCCTTGCCGTCGGCGACCATGCGCTCGCGCATCCAGTCGAGGAGCCCGCCCCAGTAGGCCGAGTCGACCAGCACAATCGGAAACGCCGTGACCTTCTGGGTCTGGACCAAGGTCATGGCCTCGAAGAGTTCATCCATCGTGCCGAAGCCACCTGGCAAGACGATGAAACCCCTGGCGTACTTGACGAACATCGTCTTGCGGGCGAAGAAGTAGCGGAAGTTGACCCCGATATCGACCCACGGGTTCAGGCCCTGCTCGAACGGGAGCTCGATGCCGAGGCCGACGGAGACGCCGCCGGCGTCCACCGCGCCTTTGTTGGCCGCCTCCATGATTCCCGGGCCACCGCCCGTGATCACCGCGTAGCCGGCGCGGGCCAGCCCTGCTCCGACCTTGCAGGCGAACTCGTACTCGGGCGTGTCGCGTTGCACCCGTGCCGAGCCGAACACGCTGATTGCCGGGCCGAGCTCAGCCAGGGTGCCGAAGCCCTCGACGAACTCAGCCTGGATCCGGAGCACCCGCCACGGATCGGCGTGCACCCACTCAGTCGGGCCTCTGGAGTCGAGCAGTCTCTGGTCGGTGGTGCTGCGCTGCACCTGGGCGCGTCGCAGCACCACGGGGCCACGGCGCTTCTCACTCGGGCGTCCGCCGCTCGGGCCGGTACCTGAGGTGTCGGCAGGACGGTCGCGATCACTGGTGCTCATGCCTGGTCACGCTAGCGGCAGCGGCTCGGGCCGCCGACTGGGAAGACCGGGAATGACTTGACCCGGACATGGTGTTACGGTATTACTTGAGTATTCAACAACTGAACATTCAATATCTGAGACTTCAATGACCACTCCGGACCGATCCTGATTGAAAGGGACTACCACGATGACCACCACGACGACCACCCTCGAGCAGACCACCGGAACCTGGGCGATTGACCCCAGCCACACGCGGGTCGGCTTCTCCGCCAAGCACGCCATGGTCGCGACCGTCCGCGGGCAGTTCACCGACTTCACCGGCGCCCTCACCCTCGATGGTTCGGCACCTGAGCAGTCGGCGGCTGAGGTCACCATCAGCCCGGCGTCCATCTCGACTAGCAGCGACGACCGCGACAACCACCTGCGCTCCGGCGACTTCCTCGACGTCGAGAACTACCCAGAGCTCACCTTCCGCTCCACCGGCGTCCGCTACCACGGCGACGACGACTTCGTGATGACCGGTGACCTCACCATCCGAGGCACCACGCGTCCCGTCGAGCTCAAGGTCGAGCTTGAGGGGCTGGCGTCCGACCCGTTCGGCAACGAGCGCATCGGCTTCAGCGGCGAGACCACCATCAGCCGCAAGGACTTCGGCCTCACCTGGAACGTGGCTCTCGAGGCTGGCGGCGTCCTCGTCAGCGACAAGGTGAAGATCACCCTCGATGTGAGCGCCATCAAGCAAGCCTGACCCTCCGAACGTTTGGGTGCGGTGCTACATCCGTCCCGATGATCGCAACCAACGCCGGTCCCATCCTCCAACGAATCCTGGATGGGGCCGGTGACGGTTGCGATCATCGCAACCGGTGCTACACCGCACCCCAAACAGAGGCCGCCGGACCCTACGAGGTCAACCACCGCGAGAGGTGCTCCTCAACCTCGGCGAGCTGCGCCTCCCACACCCACTCCCCCGCGGTGTGCGCCACGTTCGGGTCACCCGGTCCGTAGTTCACCGCGGGCACGCCCAGCGCGCTGAAGCGGGCCACATCGGTCCACCCGAACTTCGCTCGCGGGGTTCCCCCGATGGCAGCGACGAAACTCTGCGCGGCGGCCTCCTGCAACCCCGGCCGCGCACCCGGCGCCATATCGGTCACCGTGACGTCGAACCCCCCGAACACCTCTCGGACGTGCTCCTCGGCTTCAACCTCTGACCGGTCGGGGGCGAACCGGTAGTTGACCGACACTGTGCAGTCACCCGGAACCACGTTGCCGGCAACTCCGCCAGCAATCCCGACCGCGTTCAGGCCCTCGCGAAACTCGAGCCCATCCACCACAGGTCGGCGAGCCTCATACCCCCGCAGGCGGTCCAACACCTCACCAGCGGCGTGGATCGCGTTGACACCCATCCACGACCGCGCACTGTGTGCCCGCACTCCCGGCACGTGAACGTCGACGCGCATCGTCCCCTGACAGCCGCCCTCGACGATCGCATCGGTCGGTTCAAGCAGCACAGCGAAGTCACCCGCCAGCCACTCGGGGTGCCGCAGCGACAACCGCAGCAGCCCGTTGCGCTCCTGATCCACTTCCTCGCCGTCGTAGAACACGTACGTCACATCGCGCTCGGGTGCCGCACCGACGCCCACGGACGCCGCAAGCCGCAACATCACAGCGACGCCGCCCTTCATATCGCTGCTGCCCAACCCACGAAGCACCCCACCATCACGCGCTGACGGAAGGTTGTCAGCGGGGGGAACGGTGTCGAGATGGCCAGCCAGCACAACCCGTTCGGCATGACCCTGCATCGTCCGCGCCACGACTGCGTCGCCATCGCGGTCAACCTGCAGATGCTCCAGCCCACGCAACGCCACCTCGACGGCGTCGGCCAGCTCAGTCTCATGTCCACTCTCGGAGTACACGTCAACCAGCGCTGCGGTGAGCGTTGCGATGTCCTGGTTCAGATCGATGGTCGCCACCTGGGTACCGTAACGACGTGACTCCCGCAGCAGAACCAACCTCCCCAGAACGCCGTGCCTTTGGCATCGGGCTCGCCACCATCTCGGACGCCGACGGTCGCGTCCTCGACGTGCGCTACCCCCGCGTTGAACTGGGCTGGGACACCGTCGTTCGGCAGCGAATCGGCGCAACTGACACCCAAGCCGTCACTGATGTTCCCTCTGACGAGGCCCACGAACTGATCGGCCTTGCCGTCGACCACATCGTGGGCGTCGACACCAGGCGTCGAGTGCACGTTCGCCTCATCGCGATGCACATCGCTGATCTGGACGCCCCACCTGCCGACGCTTTCGACGCCTACCTCCGCCTGCATCTGCTCTCGACCCGCCTCGTGCAACCTCGCTCGATCAACCTCGACGGCATCTTCGGCATCCTCAACAACGTGGTCTGGACCAACTTCGGACCGTGCGCCGTCGAAGGCTTCGAGGCAACGCGCCTGCACCTAATGCAAGACGGCCAGGTCACCGTGCACGGCGTTGACAAGTTTCCTCGCATGGTCGACTACGTGACGCCAACTGGCGTTCGAATCGCGGACGCCGACCGCGTGCGGCTAGGTGCCCACCTGGCCGAGGGCACGACCGTGATGCATGAAGGCTTCGTCAACTTCAACGCCGGAACGCTCGGCGCGTCAATGGTCGAGGGCCGCATCAGCGCCGGCGTCGTTGTCGGTGACGGCTCGGACGTCGGAGGCGGCGCCTCGATCATGGGCACCTTGTCGGGCGGCGGCCAAGAGGTCATCCGAATCGGTCAGCGCTGTCTCATCGGTGCAAACGCCGGGGTTGGTATCTCGCTCGGCGACGACTGCGTCATCGAGGCGGGTTTGTATGTCACCGCTGGCACAAAGGTGGCTACTCCCGATGGCGCGACCGCCAAAGCGCGCGAGCTCTCTGGCCAGTCGAACCTGCTGTTCCGACGCAACTCGGTCAGTGGGGCCGTCGAAGCCGTCATGCGCAGCGGATCATGGGGCGGCTTGAACGAGGCTTTGCACGCCAACTAGTCGCGTGACCTTGCACACAACGCCCGCTCATAGGCGCGGACGCCGCCCCGAGGGTTTCTGAGCACGCTGCTTCATGCCCCACACTGGTGAGGTCATGTCTTCCTCCCCTTCGCGCGGTCGCGGCCTCATCACCGGCGGGCTCCTGCTGCTACTCCCAGTCGCGCTGATCGCCGGTGCGGTTATCTGGTGGAACGGCGGGATCGGGCCCCTCGTAGGACGCGAGGTGTGCACCATCGAGGGCCCAGCAAGCAACGTTGAGCTCGACACTGAGCAGGTCTCACACGCGTCAACGATTGCCGCCGTCGCACGCGAGAACGCCTTACCCCAACGCGCGGTCACGGTCGCACTGGCTACCGCGATGCAGGAGTCCAAGCTGAGCAACCTCGATGGTGGCGACCACGACAGCGCCGGCCTGTTCCAACAGCGTCCGTCGCAAGGCTGGGGAAGTTTCGACGAGGTCACTGACCCAGTGTTCGCATCCCAGGCCTTCTTCGATGCGTTGATGCGTATCGACGGTTGGCAGCAGTTGCCTGTCACCGAGGCCGCCCAAGCCGTGCAACAGAGCGCCTACCCCGACGCATACGAGCAGCACACCGACGATGCCCAGACAATGGCTGCGGCCTTCTCTGGGCGCCGCAGCGCGGCAGTGACGTGCACGGTCCGCGCCGAGGAAGAGCGCAACCAGAAGATTGACGAGACAGGTCTGACGCCGCGAGCCACCTCGCTACGCACTGCAATGGAGACAACGTGGGGAACTCAGAGCCTCGGTGGCTTTGCCCCCGGCGGCGTCCAACGCGCTAACCCGTCAGCGCACAACGAGGGTCGCGCCATGGACGTGTTCTTCGAGCCCTACCGTGATCGCAGCGCCCGTCACGATGGGTGGGCGATGGCGCACTGGCTCGTGGCCAACGCCGACGAGCTGGACGTCAGCCTGGTCATCTACCGCGACAAGATCTGGTCGGCTTATCGCTCACCCGAAGGCTGGCGCGACTACACCTCACCCTTCGGTGACCCCGATGACCCCACCCAGCGCCACCTCGACCACATCCACGTCGAAGTCCCCTGAGCCTGCGGCTCAGAGCCGTCGCTAACGCCTTCTGGCAGCCTGCAACGAGGGCCGGCCGAACCACCGGCCACCAAGTGGAACAGCGACCGCGGAACGACGGAAAGCGCCCGCCGGGGCGGCATCCGGTCGTATCTTGACTGGATGAGGCGGACGTTCTACCCGCTCCTGGTTGCGGGCGCGGGCATGGCGCTCCTCTCGGCATGTCAGTCCTCAGGCACGAGCCCTCAGGACGCTTTCCTTGCTGAGGTACTGACGTGCCCGGCCACCGAGCGACTCCCTCAGAACCGCACACCCACATGCGAAGTGCCGCCAGCAGATTTGCTCTCCCTTGGCGTTGAAGCATGCAACTGGCTGCAAGACCAACCAACGGCCCAAGCCAAGCCGGAGTCCCAGCCATACTGGAAGGACCCCTACGACCTGTTCAACGTGGCCAGCCAATTTGCGCGGCAGGCACGAACCACAGCTGCCATGCCACTCCAAGACGCCGAACAATCGATGGTCGCGTCCTTTGCCTGGCGAAATCTGTGCCCGGATCAAGACTCCGGGTACAACTACCACGTGTCTGAATACTCCGACTGAACATCCCCGAAGGCGGCTGCAAGACGAACACGGACGTCGCGGCCATGTCACACTCGACATCAGGACGACGGAAGGTGACGCTCATGTCGATCGGCGGTGGTGGACCCACTGATGATGCGTTCCTCATCGGACCGTTCATGGAGTGGTGGGACAAGCGCAGCGCGAAGCGAGACGTCAAACGCACGGCGAAACTCGAGGCGAAAGCGCAGCGACGTGCGAGTTCGGCGACCGGTGACGCTGCTGAGGAAACCCCGCCACGGTCGACGTGACCGTTACACGGTCAGCTTGGACGCCGTCAGCCGTCGGCTAGCGCACTCTGCCGAGCCGCCCGGTACTCCTCGTCAGTGATGACACCGCGTCCGTGTAGATCCTCGAGCTCGCGGAGCCGCTCCTCGAGCGACTTCTCGTCTGCCAACAGGCTGCTGTTGGCCAGCTTCCCCGCCAACTGACCCTGCACCGCCAACGGGTCAACGCCTGCCTCGCGTAGCGCCCGCCAGTTCTTGACCGATGTGACGATGACCAACCCGACGATGCACACGAACCCCAGGAGCACGAGCCCGCCGAACACCTGAGCCCACATCGGGATCCCGTCGAACAACTCCTCGAAACCTGACTGCTGTTCGCCCATGCCGTCCATCGCATCCCCCTTTGCTCGCCACCTCGCCGGCGCCACCCCCGCAGGTGGGTCGCCGCATCATGCCACGCGACGTCCCCACGCGACCGCCCCGCGCAAAAATCGGCCGCTAGCCAGCGATCCGCTCAGCCGCAGCAGCGACCCGCTCGTCGGACGCCGTCAAAGCCACCCGGACATGCCGAGCGCCGCGCGCACCGTAGAAGTCACCCGGCGCCACCAAGACACCGCGCGCGGCGAGCCACGACACCGTCGCAGCGCACTCCTCGTCGCGCGTGACCCACAGGTACAAGCCAGCCTCTGAGTGGTCAACCGAGAACCCCGCCGCCTGCAACGCCTCGATCAGCATCAGCCGGCGCGATGCATACCGAGCCCGCTGCTCGACCACGTGAACGTCATCGTTCAAAGCCGCCGTCATCGCGGCCTGCACCGGCAGGGGCATCATCAACCCCAGGTGCTTGCGCGCCTCCAACAGCGGCGCAACCAGCGCCGGGTCTCCCGCGACAAACCCTGCTCGGTACCCGGCCATGTTCGACCGCTTCGACAACGAGTGCAGCGCGAGCACCCCGTCCGGGTGTCCGTCACACACCTCGGGGTGCAGCACCGATACCGGCACGGCGTCCCAACCGAGCTCGACGTAACACTCATCAGAGACCACGACAGCACCGCGCTCGCGTGCCCACTGCACAACCTTGCGAAGGTGCTCGACACCCAGGACTCGACCCGTGGGGTTGCCCGGCGAGTTCACCCAGACGAGGTCAACCCGCCCTGGACCAACCGCCATCGTGGCGTCCGACACGAGCACCTCAGCCCCCACCACGCGCGCCCCGATCTCATACGTGGGGTACGCCAGCTCTGGCACCATCACCCGGCTGTCGGCCCCCAGCCCCAATAGCAGGGGCAGCGACGCCACGAGTTCTTTCGTGCCGATCGCGGGCAGCACCGACGTCTCCGCCGACACCACACCGGGCGCTACTCCAAGCCGCCGCTCCATCCACGAGACCGCAGCCTCACGCAGCTCGGCTGCCCCCAACACGGTCGGGTAGCCAGGGGCATTGGACGCCGCCGAAAGCGCACGCTGCACCACGTCAGGAACAGGATCGACCGGCGTGCCTACCGAGAGGTCGACGAGGCCGTCAGGGTGAGCGGACGCCGTCGCGCGTGCGTCGGTGATCCGGTCCCACGGGAACTCGGGGAGTCGACTCGCCAGCGGCGCCCGAGCGCCAGGTGAGCTCAGTGCTCGACTGCCTGCGGCGGAAGGGCGGCAATGAGCGGGTGGTCCTTGTCGATCTTGCCAGTCTTGGCGGCACCACCAGGAGACCCAAGGTCGTCGAAAAACTCGACGTTCGCCTTGTAGTAGTCCTTCCACTGCTCAGGGGTGTCGTCTTCGTAGAAGATCGCCTCGACCGGGCACACCGGCTCGCAGGCACCGCAGTCCACACACTCGTCGGGGTGGATGTACAGCATCCGCGCACCCTCATAGATGCAGTCGACAGGGCATTCGTCGACACACGCCTTGTCGAGCAGGTCGACACAGGGCTGGGCGATGACGTAGGTCACGATCTCCTCCTCGGAACGTCGCCGGGCCTAGTATTCACGACCACACCCGACTCTGACGCCAGGGGTTCCACGTGTCCTCGTCCAGCCGCGACTCTGGCTCCGGTTCTGACTCCGACTCTGACCCGAGCGGCGACCCCGAAGCGCGCTGGCCGCACCCCGGCTGGAGCACCCATGCCATCGGTCGCCGCGTCAGCGTCCGAGTCGCCGCGGGCGAGGCCGCGCCCAGTGGACGCCCCGGCTACCGCGACGTCGTGGGGTTCCTCGAGTCAGCGACCAACGACGAGTGGATCGTCCGCACCCGCGACGGCACCATCAGACACGTCACGCCATCTGATGTGGTGGCGGCGAAGACCGTGCCTGACACTCCGGCTCGACTGCGGACGGCGTCCGACATCGACGTCGCGAGCCTTGAGTTGATTGCCGCCGAGGGGTGGCAGCCGCTCGAACGAGAAGACCTGGGGCAATGGCAGCTTCGCGCCGCCGAGGGCTACACCGGTCGCGCAAACAGCGTGCTGCCGATCGGTGATCCCGGCGTCCCGCTCGAGGACGCAGTCACATTTGCCTGCTCCTGGTACATCGCCCGCGGGCTCACGCCGAAGTTTCAGCTGCCGCTCCCGCTGTGCGCAGATCTCGAAGCAGCACTTGCTGGACGCGGCTGGACGCCGTATCACCACACGCACGTCAAGGTCACCGACCTAGGCCCGCTCCGCATGAACGTCGAGCGCGCATCACCACCACCGGGCACCACCGTGACCACCACGCACACCGATGACGCCGAGTGGCGTGCGGCGTTCCGCTACGGCTCAGAGCCGCTCCCGTCCTCGGTCGCTCCGATCCTTACGGCGTCGAAGCACCCGGTATTCGTCACCGTCCGCGGCGCCGACGGAGCCACGCGTGCCATAGGACGCGGCGCACTCACCGACGGTTGGCTCGGCATCACTGCGGTCGAAGTCGCTGAGCCCTTCCGGCGTCAGGGCCACGGTCGACTCGTGATCGGTGCACTGGCCGCCTACGCATCGCAGCATGGGACGCGACACGTCTACCTTCAAGTCGGGAACGACGACGAGCCAGCCATCGGGCTGTACGAGCAGCTCGGTTTTGTGCCTCACCACGACTACGTGTACCGAGTCATGCCGACCGCCGCGCAGCTCGCCGACGGGTAGGGTCGGGCCGTGCCCGGCGATCGCTTCGACACCCCTGCCGGCCGCGCACTGCGCGAACAGAGCACCACGGTGGCTCAACTTCAGCTGCGCGACACCCTTACAGACACTGCGCGTCCGGCTTCGCTCACTCACACAATTGGCCCGCTCACTGTCGACTTCTCGCGCATGCGCGGTGACGCGAGCACGACCACCCTGCTCGCCGATCTCGCTGTCGAGCTGGGCGTGACTGAGCGGCTTGTCTCCATGGCTGCCGGCGGCCTCGTCAACCCGACAGAGGGACGTGCCGCGCTGCACACCGCACTGCGCGCTGACCCTGCGGTCCCCATCGAAGTTGATGGCGGAGACGTCATGCCAGACGTCACCGAAACTGCGCAACGCGTCAGCTCATACGTCGCCGCTGTCACGTCAGGTGAACGCAGAGGGGCAACGGGGCAGCGCATCACAGACGTCGTCGCGATAGGCATCGGCGGCTCCGACCTCGGGCCGCGCATGGTCACAGCAGCCACTCGCGAGCACCACACCGGCGCGGTGCGCGTCCACTTCGTGGCGAACGTCGACCCCGCCGAGCTCGACGCCGTGCTTGGCCCACTCGATGCGGCGACCACGCTCGTCGTGGTTATCTCGAAGACGTTCACGACAGTCGAGACCCTCGCCAACGCCAGCGCTGCGCGCAGCTGGCTCAGGGCGGTCGTCGGTAGCGACGGGTTGTCCAATCACCTCTGTGCAGTGACGACCGCCGTAGATGCCGCCGGAGCCTTCGGCGTTCTGCCTGATGCCGTCTTCGGGTTTCGCGACTGGGTCGGCGGGCGATTCTCGCTGTCGTCCGCCGTCGGCATTGGCATCGAGTTTGCGATCGGACCGCATGGCATGCAGCAGCTGCGTGAGGGCATGCGTTCGGTCGACGTCGACGCACTCGCGCGCGAGCCAGCCGCCAACGCCGCAGTGCTGCTCGGCATGCTCGACGTCTGGTACACGCGATACCTCGGGGTCACGACGAAGGCGGTCATCCCCTACGCGCAAGACTTGGCGCTGCTGCCAGCACACTTGCAGCAGCTGCAAATGGAGAGCAACGGTAAGTCGGTCACCACTGACGGGCACCCGGTCTCGTGGCCCACATGCCCGATCGTGTGGGGAGCGCCAGGCACCAACGGCCAGCACGCCTTCTTCCAGTTGCTCCATCAAGGCACGCACGTCGTCCCCGTCGACCTGATCGGGGTTCGATCGATTCGTGGCAACGAGCGCGCCGACCTCTTGCAGGCAAACCTCCTCGCGCAGGCAGCAGCCCTGGCCCTGGGCCGCACCGCAGACGAGCTCGCGGCGTCCGGCGTGCCGGCCACACTGGTGCCGCACAAGGTGATGCCTGGCAACCGTCCGAGCACGTTGATCTGGCTACCAGACCTCACACCGCACAGCGTCGGAGCCCTCATCGCGCTCTACGAGCACGCCACTGCCGTCGCCGGGTTCGCCTGGGGAATCAACCCCTTCGACCAATGGGGCGTCGAGCGCGGCAAAGAGCTCGCCAACGCACTGCTGCCTGCCGTCAAAGGTGGGCCAGCCCCGGCGGACGCGGACGCCGCGACCATCGCCTCGTTGCGTGAGCTTGAGGGACGCTAGACGCAGCTAGTTATTGCCGCCACCGCCCCCGGAGCCTCCCCCTGAGCCGCCACCAGACCCACCGCCGCCCGAACCGCCACCACCGGAGCCATCGCCTCCGGAGCCACCACCACCAGACCCGCCACCCGAGCCGCCAGGCTTGTCAGGGTCGTCAGGCTTGTTACCTCCGCCTGTGGGCTCGTCGGAGGGCTCCGGGCCACAGATCACCGTGGGTGCCGCGTCGTAGTGAGTCGGCAACACTTCACGCCGCTCCACCTCACCATTCTTCGACCACACTCGCGTCACGGTGATGTCGAACCCAGACACTCCCGTCTGGGGAACGCACTCTGGTCCGGTGTCGTAGATGGTTCCGGGCGTCGTGAAGTTCTCTCGGGGTCCAAACTCCGCGTCGATGTCCCAGTACTTCGTGCTCCACATCGTCGTCGTCACCGAGGTGTCGGTTAGCGAAGACGTGACAAGGACGCCGTACGGGGTGTCGTTGCGAAACTTCAGGTCGAGATAGCCCCACGAGACCGTCGCTTCGAGACCCGCGATGTACCGCGAGATCCAGAAGCCGTGGGCCCGTTGCTCGATCCGCGTCATGCCGGCGTAGAACGCCGTGTTCCACATCGACGTGGTGATGGTCGAGACGGCGCCGCCGTAGTCCTCGACCAAGCGTCCGCCTTGGATGACATAGCCCTCGACGAATCCGTTCTCTGGGGTCCGCTCCCCGACGATGCCGTTCAGACTGAACGTCTCACCCGGCTCCAGCACGGTTCCGTTGATCTTGTCGGACGCCAGACCGATGTTGGTGACGCGGTACTCGGCGTAGGGAAACACCTGCGTGTACGACGCGATCTGCTCGGTGATCCCAAGGTCTTTCGCCTCGGCGGTCGTGAGATCCGGTTCGACGCGTTCGAGCTCGAGCTCGGCCGATCGCTCCGGCGACTCGATGGCCGCCATCACTCCTTCGGCGAGCGACTCGTCGTCGACTCCGCGTCCCGTGCTTGCCGGAACGACCCGGGGCGTGCCAGATGACACATCGAACGTGGCATCACGCGCCGGTCGTCCTACCTCAGCCAACGGACCCGACACGAGCTCGCGCAAGAGCTCTGCGTCGACCGACCCGGTCATCCCAGACTCGGTAGCCCGGTAGGACAGCACATCGGCGATCTGTTCTGCTGACACCTCGACCGACGTCCCGCCGACGTCGAGGGCGATCGGAGCAGAAACTGCCTCAGCTGCCTCACTGTCGGCAAATGCCTGGGCCTCGTCCGCTGACACAAACGGGACGACTTGCTCGGGGTCGAGCGTCACCGGTTCTTCAGACACGATGTAGCTATCGGTGATGGCGGACGCCGCCACCTCGCGATCCAGTTCGCTGCCGGTTTGGGGCGCGATGAGGACGGGCGCCAAGTCTTCATACTCGATTCGCGCCTGCCGCACCGGGTCGTCAACTGCCCGGGCCAGCCGTCGTACCGCACGATCGAGGCGAGCCTGGTCAACCTCGATGACCGGGGCGATCTCCTGCCCTGCAACCTGCCCGAGGAGCGCCTGGGGTGCCACCCGACGCATCGGCACCGCAGCTACCGTCGCGGTGGCATCGAACGCCAGGCCCAACCGCTCCGCGGTGACAACCCGCTGCCTTCCGTCGACGTCGAGCTGCATCTGGTTAGCGCGCTCACCCAATGCCGAGTTGAGCTCATCGACTGCCGCTGCCTGCGACATCCCACCGATGTCGACCCCGGCGACCGACGTCCCGCGCGGAAGGGCGCTGCCCACCCACGCATATGCCCCGATGTACCCCAGCACGAGGAGAAGCACGATGCCCACTGCGACGAAGGCCACCAATCGGAACTGGGGCGAGCGATCTGCAGCGCCACCGCCTTCGGTCGACGGTGAATGACCGACGGCCGGATCTGGTTCAGTCACTCGTCTCCCCTGCGGCGATGGAACGGTAACGGCGCCGGTAGTACAACAACGGTTCGGCCAGGGGGTGCGGATCGCCGACAGCCCGGTCGGCACGGGTCGCGATCGCTACAACCTCACCGATCACGATGTCGTGATCACCAGCTCGGTGCGTATCGACGGTACGACACTCGAGCGTGGCGAGCGCGTTATCGATGAGGGCGACCCCGAGCGCAGGTGACCTGTGATGGGCCACCTTGTCGAGCTGACCCTCGAGTGGGCGCCCCTTCGTGGCCAGCCAGCGGGCCACTGGCTCGGCGTCCGCACTCAAGATCGACACTCCCCACCCTGAGGTCGCCGAGACAGCGTCGTGAAAACGAGACTCACGCTCGACACTGACGAGGACGAGCACCGGGTCGAGTGAGACGGACGCGAAAGCGTTGGCGGTCATCGCGTGGTCTACCCCGTCGACGACACAGGTGACGACGGTGATGCCCGTTGCGAAACGACTGACAGCCTCACGGAACTCGGCAGCGGTCGGAGGCACCCACTGACCCTAACCCGCGGGTGCGGCTACTGCGCTTGGGCTCCCGCGTAGCGAGCGTTCGCTACCACGATGCCCGCCGGCGAGCTCACCAGCCGCAGGGTGTTCAACGATGTTTCACCGAAGGCGTTCGCGCGGGCGCTCGAGAGCGCGAGCACACCGATCATCCGCCCACCGGCCTTCAGCGGCATCGACAGGAACGTGGCCATCTCGCCCTCGTCCTCGGCCCCGAGGTATCCCTCTGGGTCGGCGACTCGAGCCTGAAGATCGGCTACCGCAACGTCGGTTCCAGTGCTGTCGGAGGCGGCATCAGCCAAGCCATCGAAGAACTCCCCGTACTGCTGTTGCGAGGTCTCGCGGGCAACTCGAATGTAGGTCGAGTTGTCATCGAGCATGAGGACAGAGGCAAGGTCATAGTCAACGACTCGACTGAGCACATCCAGCACCTCGGCGATGGTCTCCTCGAAACCGTGCACGCCAGAAGCAATCTGAGTGACCTCAGCGGCAATCGACGACTCGAACAGTTTGCGGTCGAGCAGGTCGCTGACACTGCCGAAGACGTCGTCGTCTTGCATATCGACGGGGTCAGATCGCAGTGGTGGGCGTCCGCCTCGTGCGGCGTCCGCGCGACTCAGAACCTCGTGGACCGCCTCGACTAGTTGTGGCGCCTCGAAGTCTTTCGTCAAGAATCGGTCCGCGCCGGCTTGGGCTCCCCAGTACCTGTCGCTGGCGGCGTCGAGCGAAGTGAGCAGAAGGATCGGGATGTCGGCGGTACGCCAGTCGTCCTTGAGCAACCGAGCAGCCACGTAGCCAGAGACTCGCGGCATCTGAACGTCGAGCACTACCGCGTCAGGCATGTGCCGGAACACCAGTTGAACAGCCTGGACGCCGTCCTCACCCTGTACGACGGTGTAACCCTCGCGCTCCAGAACCGTCGAAACGATCCGGCGCAGCGTGGGGCTGTCGTCGGCAATCACCACCGTGGGCATGTGGGCGTCCTCTCTCTCACTCTTGGTGACCTTCGGCGGTTTCGGCTGGCTACTTAACGGCCCACGAGTCGGCGAACCGTGTCGACCAGCTGAGTCTGGTCAAACTCGCTCTTGAGCAGGTAGGCGTTGGCTCCAGCATCCAGGCCAGCCCGCTTGTCGGCCTCGTCGCCACGGGACGTCATGATGACGACAGGGACGTTCTCCCAGCCCCGCGTACGCCGGATCGTGCGGGTTAGGGTGAACCCGTCCATGCCGGGCATCTCGACATCCGAGAGCACCAGATCGACCGGGTCACCGGTGAGGCGGGAAGCCCCATCGCTGCCGTCAACGGCAGTCACTACGTCGTAGCCAGCGCCTTCCAGGATCACCCGCTGAAGTTCGCGGACACCGATCGAGTCTTCGACGACCATCACCCGAGCGCGACCCGTGCTGGCACGTTGCGTCCGTGGTGCCGCTCCACTCCCCGACTCAGGGTCACCCTTGACGGGAACAGGAGGTGGCTGCAACGCAACGCCCCTGGTGTACTGCTCGATCGCGAGCTCGCGGACGTCGAGCAGCAGCATCACGCTGCCGTCGCTGTCGATCGTCCCACCACCGATGAACGGAGGGCGACCCAGGAACCCGCCAAGGTCCTTCACGACGACCTCGAGCTCACCCTCAAGCTCGTCGACGGCCCAGGCAAGTTGCTCAGAGGCATTGCCATAGCGCACGACAACACCGACGCGCGTCTCGCGCTCACCCACCACACCGAGGGCACTACCGAGATCGGCCAGCGGGATCGTTGATCCATGGCGCACTAGTACCGGTGCACCTGCGACGGTTGACGTCTCGATGTCGGTGAGGCTGATCGTCTCAACGATGTTGGTCACCGGCACCGCGTACCGCTCATCGCCAAGTCGGGCCACCAAGCAGCGCATCACGCCGAGGGTGACCGGCAGCGTCATGATGAACTGCGTGCCGACCCCCAACTGACTCTCGATCTCAATGGTTCCGCCCAGGTCTTCGACGGCTGTGCGGACCACGTCAAGCCCAACACCGCGTCCAGAGGTAGCGGTGACTTCCTCGCGCGTGCTGAAGCCGGGCTGAAACAGCACCGACAGAAGTGGTTGGCCAGTTGCTTGACTGTCTGCTGGCAGCAAGCCTCGCTCGACGGCCTGGAGTCGCAGCGCCTCTTCGTCGATTCCATAGCCATCGTCGGCTACCTCGATCACGATGGTCGAGCCAGATGCTCGCGCCGAGACCGTAACGGTTGACTGTGCTGGCTTACCTGCGTCCAAACGTTCTGCTGGCGTCTCGCAGCCATGGTCGACCGCGTTGGTCACCAGGTGGCGCAAAGCATCGGCCACTCCATCGAGCACTCGGGTGTCCAGCTCAACGTCCTCGCCAACCAACCGCAACCGGACGTCCTTGCCGGTCTCGCCTGCTACCTCACGCACGAGCTGCGGGAAGGCGGCAACGACACGACGCGCTGGCACCATCGCCAGCCCCATGGCACCATCGCGAACCTGAGCAAGCCGGTTTTGGGCGTCTTCCATCGAGCCACGCATCTCACGTACAGATGCCTGGAACTGGTCGCCCAAGGCAACCAGTGCGTGCAAGTTTTCAGAGACCTCCTGGGGCACGGAGACATCTGTCGCGGTCAACTGACGGATCGCACGAACGACGCGGACGTGCTCTGCGGCCAGCCCCGTGAGCTCGAATACCCCCCGCTCGACACGGCGCGCCTCGAGTTCAGCTTCGCCGACCACATCGAGCAGACCGTGCACCCTTCGTACCGGAACCCGAACTGACTCACCCATCTTGGGGCGATTGGAGTCGTCTGAGTCGTCCTCTTCGGACACAGTCAAGCGAGGAACCTCGACAGGGTTCTGCCCCTCAAGCGCAGCATCAAGAGCCGCCACTACCAGGGCTAGGTCGTCGTCGCTGATGGGCTTCTCAGCGCCTGGCAGGCCACGACGAATCGCCTCGGCCGCAACCAAGAGCAAGTCGACAAGGTCACGGCGGGGCTCGAAGCGTTCGTCGCGAACGGCGCCCAGCAAGTCCTCGGCCCGATGCGCGGCATCGACAACGCCGTCAAGCCCCAGCATCCGCGCGGAACCCTTGACGGTATGCGCGTCGCGGAACAGCGCGGCCACGAGTTGGCGCGGCTGGGCATGGTTTTCAAGCTTCAGCAAACCGTCGCACAGCGAAGCCAGCCGGTCCTCGACCTCCTGCCGGAAGGTCGCGACCAACTCTGGATCATTGGCCCAGCTACTCATGCCTCTACCTGCTCCCGTTCGTACTGCCCCGATTGTTCGGTGGTTTTGAATTGGGCGATGCTGGAGCGGAGGTCTCCGGCGAGGGTGTTCAACTCTGTGGCAGCGGCAGCTGCCTGCTTACTACCGACCGCGTACTGCCTAGACACATCAGCGACCTGACCCATCGCAGACACCACCTGCTCAGACGCAGACCGTTGCTGCTGCGTCGCAATACTGATCTCCTTGGCAGCAGTCGTGGTCTCATCCACCATCCCCGAAATCCGCTCCAACGCACCCACCACATCCCGCGCCAACTCAGACCCCGCATGAACCTCCCGCGACCCCTCCTCAGACGCCAAAATCGTCGCATTCGTCTCCGCCTGAATCTGCGTCACAATCGACTGAATCTGCCCAGCAGACTCCTGGCTCCGCTCCGCCAACTTCCGGATCTCCGCAGCCACCACCGCAAACCCACGACCATGCTCACCAGCACGAGCAGCCTCAATCGCCGCATTCAACGCCAAAAGATTCGTCTGATCAGCCAACTCATCAATCACCTGCAAAATCCGACCAATCTCCTGACCCTTCTCCCCCAACCCCAAAGCCCGAGACGCAATCTGATCCACCCGATCAGCAATCTGATCCATCGCAGACACCGACGCCTGCACCGCAGAACGACCCTGCTCCGCAAACCCCAACGTCTCAGTCGCAAACGACGCCACCTGCTCAGCAGTCTCCGCAATCTGAGCCGCAGTCGCCGCCAACTCCTCAATCGTCGCCGACGTCTCAGCCACCGCCGAGCTCTGCTCAGACGCCGCAGCAGCCTGCTCACGAGCAGCCACCAACACCTGAGAAGCAGCAGCACCAATCTGCTCCCCACCAACCCGCACCCGACCCACCAAACCCCGCAACGACTCCACGGTGTGATCGAACGACTGCGAGAGACCAGCGATGTGCTGGGTCCGCTGGAACCCAAACTCTCCGTCACGGTCTTCGGTCACGAAGACGTGCACCTGCGCTGTCAGGTCACCTTGCGATGCGGCTGTCATCGCTTCCGACAGTTGGCGGACCTGCTCGACAAGCTCTGCCTGGTCCCAGCCACTGCCTTCGGCAACGTCATACAGGGTCCTGCTGGTACCGCGCACATGCAGGAATGCGGCCGGAAGCCCGAGCGACAAGCCCACGAGCAAAGCCAGCGAAGCTGACGTCGTGCTCGGTAGCTCACCAGCTGCCACAAGTTCACTGGTGACTGGTGCTAGGGCAAGCCCAGCAGCGAACACCAGACCTGATCGATAGACCAAGACGGTTCCGAGGTAGGCCGCGCACACGATGACAGTGATCCACTCGGGGCTGGTCGCACCTCCTGTCCAGAAGGTCGCGGCCACGGCTGCCACAGTCTGTGCAACTCCGAGTGAGGCGTCCCACGGGTCTGTGCGGCTGAAGCTGTGTGATTGCGACATGGCCCGCACTGAGAGGACGCTTGCGATGACGCCAACGATGACCCCGCCTGCCCACACGAAGACCAACGGCAGTGGTAGCGGTTCACCGGACGACTTAGTCCACAGCCAGCCGAGAAGCAGGCTAAAGGCGACGATTCCCGCATGAAACCGAATGGTCTCAATCATGTTTCCGCGAGTGAACATCAGTGAGGCGCCGCCTGCCTTGGTGCGGTCAATCCCTGAGAGCACGGAGGTGTGCGCGGCAGCGTCACCCGTAGGCACGGTTGCACTCACGACGTCTCCTCCACGTTGAACGGGCCGGTCCACCCCCAGGTCATCGGCGTTCGAGGCGGCTTTCTGTAGCCCAAATGGGGGACCTCAGGTCCCTGCAGTGATGCCCTCTGGAGGAGCGTCTCCGGTCTTGAATTGGGCGATGCTGGAGCGGAGGTCTCCGGCGAGGGTGTTCAACTCTGTGGCAGCGGCAGCTGCCTGCTTACTACCGACCGCGTACTGCCTAGACACATCAGCGACCTGACCCATCGCAGACACCACCTGCTCAGACGCAGACCGTTGCTGCTGCGTCGCAATACTGATCTCCTTGGCAGCAGTCGTGGTCTCATCCACCATCCCCGAAATCCGCTCCAACGCACCCACCACATCCCGCGCCAACTCAGACCCCGCATGAACCTCCCGCGACCCCTCCTCAGACGCCAAAATCGTCGCATTCGTCTCCGCCTGAATCTGCGTCACAATCGACTGAATCTGCCCAGCAGACTCCTGGCTCCGCTCCGCCAACTTCCGGATCTCCGCAGCCACCACCGCAAACCCACGACCATGCTCACCAGCACGAGCAGCCTCAATCGCCGCATTCAACGCCAAAAGATTCGTCTGATCAGCCAACTCATCAATCACCTGCAAAATCCGACCAATCTCCTGACCCTTCTCCCCCAACCCCAAAGCCCGAGACGCAATCTGATCCACCCGATCAGCAATCTGATCCATCGCAGACACCGACGCCTGCACCGCAGAACGACCCTGCTCCGCAAACCCCAACGTCTCAGTCGCAAACGACGCCACCTGCTCAGCAGTCTCCGCAATCTGAGCCGCAGTCGCCGCCAACTCCTCAATCGTCGCCGACGTCTCAGCCACCGCCGAGCTCTGCTCAGACGCCGCAGCAGCCTGCTCACGAGCAGCCACCAACACCTGAGAAGCAGCAGCACCAATCTGCTCCCCACCAACCCGCACCCGACCCACCAAACCCCGCAACGACTCCAACGAGTCGTCGAGTCGTCCAGCGAGAGCGGCGGTGTCTTCGCCTTCCAATGGCAAGCTCAGCATTGACACGTCGAGATGGCCGCTGGCTACCTCCGCAGCGGCACCTGAGATCGCGTCAACATCTGCTTCAACAACCTTCCGCATCTTCTGCGCGTCATGCTGCGCACGCAGCATGCTCATCGTCATCAGGTCAGTGATGGAGGAAAGAATGATCGCCAGAACGCAGAGGCCGATGCCGCGCGCGGCTCCCTCCCCCTCCCACGTGTTGGTTACCCACCCCACGACGCCGATCGCGCCAGCGATGAAGAATCCGAGAAAGCGAGCGACGAACCCGCCGAAAACGCCGCTCGCATACGTGATCATTACGAGAGAGAGCACCGGAACGGGTCCAGCTAAACCACCGGCGAAGGCGCCGATGGCAAGTGAGATCGCGAGCGTCACCGCGGTCGTCGGCCGGTCCCAACGGTCAGTCTCCTCGAACGAGTCCCCTTGACTAACGGCCCGATAGGCGAGCCAACACACCAGTGCCACGTTGAGCAGCAGCACGGCATACAGCCCGATGACAGCTGGCCAGACAAACTCCAGGTGTGGCACAAAGTGCCAGGTCGCCCAGAGCAGTATGGGCGCAGCAACCGCGACACCAATGTGCGATACGACCGTCTCGAGTCGCGATCGACTGGTGTACGGGATCTCCCGATAGTCGACGTCGTCGGCGAACACCTACCGCACCGCCCCTGCCTTACCTGCTAGATGTGCTGTCGCAGCAGCCCCTGAGTGACCGTTCAGTTCCCCTTCGGCCAGGCGGCGGCTGGTCCTTAGGCCAAATGGGGGACGAATCCGGTGTCAGGCCCGTGTCAGGCCCGTGACAGGGGCTCGGGGACATCGGGTGACGGGGCGCCCTCGGGGGTGTCTCCGGTCTTGAATTGGGCGATGCTGGAGCGGAGGTCTCCGGCGAGGGTGTTCAACTCTGTGGCAGCGGCAGCTGCCTGCTTACTACCGACCGCGTACTGCCTAGACACATCAGCGACCTGACCCATCGCAGACACCACCTGCTCAGACGCGATCCGTTGCTGCTGCGTCGCAATACTGATCTCCTTGGCAGCAGTCGTGGTCTCATCCACCATCCCCGAAATCCGCTCCAACGCACCCACCACATCCCGCGCCAACTCAGACCCCGCATGAACCTCCCGCGACCCCTCCTCAGACGCCAAAATCGTCGCATTCGTCTCCGCCTGAATCTGCGTCACAATCGACTGAATCTGCCCAGCAGACTCCTGGCTCCGCTCCGCCAACTTCCGGATCTCCGCAGCCACCACCGCAAACCCACGACCATGCTCACCAGCACGAGCAGCCTCAATCGCCGCATTCAACGCCAAAAGATTCGTCTGATCAGCCAACTCATCAATCACCTGCAAAATCCGACCAATCTCCTGACCCTTCTCCCCCAACCCCAAAGCCCGAGACGCAATCTGATCCACCCGATCAGCAATCTGATCCATCGCAGACACCGACGCCTGCACCGCAGAACGACCCTGCTCCGCAAACCCCAACGTCTCAGTCGCAAACGACGCCACCTGCTCAGCAGTCTCCGCAATCTGAGCCGCAGTCGCCGCCAACTCCTCAATCGTCGCCGACGTCTCAGCCACCGCCGAGCTCTGCTCAGACGCCGCAGCAGCCTGCTCACGAGCAGCCACCAACACCTGAGAAGCAGCAGCACCAATCTGCTCCCCACCAACCCGCACCCGACCCACCAAACCCCGCAACGACTCCAACGAGTGATCCATTGAACCCGTCAGCTCACGCAGGTGGTCATCGTTGACTTCACGGTCGGTCTCGATGAAGTCGACGAGCTTTCCGGCCAGCGATAGGTCACCCATCGCGATTTGCTCAAGTGGCACAGAGAGTTCGCGTACGCGTGCTGTGAGCACTTCGCGTTCCCACATGCTCTTCTCCGAGTCGCCATACATGTGCTGCGAGACCGCACGGAGCATCAAGTACGTCATGGGTAGGAACACGACGATGGCGATCGCAATCGGTGTGCCCTCGGGAGTCCACTGATGATTCACCGTGGCCGATGCAGCGGCGCTGATACTCAGCAGCGTTGCGTAGATCACTCCCGTCACTCCGGTCATGAGCGTGGCCGCATAGACCATCACGAGCACGATGGCGAACCAGGCTGGGCTCGAGGTTCCCGCTATCGCAAACGTTCCGAGAACTGCACCGAATGACTGAGACCAGGTGCATCCCTGATCCCAGTGGTCAGTCTGAAAGTACGAGTGTTGTTGTATGACGGCACGCCAGGCGAAGGTTGTGGCAGCGATCGCCACCGCGACCTGAAACCCAAGCATCGCCCAAGAGAGCACTGGTACGTCACTGAGTACGACGCCGTCGCCGTTGCTGCGCAGGGCCAAGAACCCGAGAGCGAAGCATCCCAACGCCACTGCCCAGTGCATCATCGTCGTCATCGATGCGTCTGTGCGGTGATAGGGCAACGTGTACCCCTCGCCCCATCCTTCAGATGCCTGTTCCGACAGCTCGGCAACCGAGAACTGTGGCTCTTCTGACGTGTTCATCGGGCTGGCTCTTCGGTGTCGTGGTGCTCGGTGTGTTCGGTGGTTTTGAATTGGGCGATGCTGGAGCGGAGGTCTCCGGCGAGGGTGTTCAACTCTGTGGCAGCGGCAGCTGCCTGCTTACTACCGACCGCGTACTGCCTAGACACATCAGCGACCTGACCCATCGCAGACACCACCTGCTCAGACGCAGTCCGTTGCTGCTGCGTCGCAATACTGATCTCCTTGGCAGCAGTCGTGGTCTCATCCACCATCCCCGAAATCCGCTCCAACGCACCCACCACATCCCGCGCCAACTCAGACCCCGCATGAACCTCCCGCGACCCCTCCTCAGACGCCAAAATCGTCGCATTCGTCTCCGCCTGAATCTGCGTCACAATCGACTGAATCTGCCCAGCAGACTCCTGGCTCCGCTCCGCCAACTTCCGGATCTCCGCAGCCACCACCGCAAACCCACGACCATGCTCACCAGCACGAGCAGCCTCAATCGCCGCATTCAACGCCAAAAGATTCGTCTGATCAGCCAACTCATCAATCACCTGCAAAATCCGACCAATCTCCTGACCCTTCTCCCCCAACCCCAAAGCCCGAGACGCAATCTGATCCACCCGATCAGCAATCTGATCCATCGCAGACACCGACGCCTGCACCGCAGAACGACCCTGCTCCGCAAACCCCAACGTCTCAGTCGCAAACGACGCCACCTGCTCAGCAGTCTCCGCAATCTGAGCCGCAGTCGCCGCCAACTCCTCAATCGTCGCCGACGTCTCAGCCACCGCCGAGCTCTGCTCAGACGCCGCAGCAGCCTGCTCACGAGCAGCCACCAACACCTGAGAAGCAGCAGCACCAATCTGCTCCCCACCCACCCGCACCCGAGACACCAAACCCCGCAACGACTCCAACGTGTCGTCCATCGACGTCGCGAGTTCAGCCAGGTGTCCGTCGGAGTCGTGCGCCACTTCGGAGGCGTGGATTCCAGCGTTGTAGAGGTCACCGATCGCCATGCTCCCCAACACCGTCGACAGTTCGTCGACGTGCCCTTGGAACGCGCGGTGGTCCGCGGCGATGCGGTCGGCCTCGTCGTACAACGCGCGAGAGATTCCCCGGACGAACAGGTACATCACCGGAAGGCTCAGCGTGATGACTCCCACCCATACGAGATCTATCGATGTGTTCTCACCGGAGAGATACATGCTGCTCACAGGCAGCACCACAAGAACGCCCGCTACATACGCGCGGAACTCGTGGGGCAGTGCGGTAGCTAGATACGCAGTGGCCAAGAAGACCAACACCCATGCCGGACTACTGGGTCCACCGGTCTCGATGGTGATCGCGGCAAGAGCAAGCACGGGAACTACCGCCGAGGGGCCGTCCCAACGATCGGTCTGGTCGTAGTTGTGATGGAGTCGAAGGGCCGTGGCGACGAGTACTGAAACAACGACGGCACACACGAGCTGGGTCGCGGCAGCGCCTACGAGCAGTGGAGTCACACTGACGACGTCCACTGCGACGAGAGCAGCGAGCATGCCGGCAGACGCGGCGAGAAGCCCCCAATGAACCGCCAGAGTCTCAACGCCGTTCCGGGCGGTGAAGAGCAGGCTGTCATCAGTGGCGTCGCGCCTATTCACCCCCACGTCGAGATCCATAGCTCCGCTTCCTTACCCCAGATGGGTCAACGACCCTCCCAAGGGCAATCGGAGTCAACGGGCCGCGGCTGTAGGCCAGCGGGAGAGATTTCGAATGACCGTTCAGGCCTCGGCGGTCGTGCGGAATCGGGCAATGGTCTGCCCCAGGCCCGCAGCGAGGGTGTCCAGCTCCGCTGCAGCCGCCACTCCGGCCTCAGCCCCAACGGACGCTTGCCGCGAGACCTCGGAGACCTGGCCCATCGCAGTGACGACTTGCTCGGACGCCGACCGTTGCTGTGCGGTGGCAATACTGATCTCCTCGGCCGCACCTGTGGCTTCGTCGACCATGGCAGCGATGCGGTCCAGCGCGTCTACTGCGCCGGCTGCCTTGTCGGCACCACGCTCGGCGACTTGCACTCCCTCAGCCGAGGCGGCGAGCGTGCGCCGAGTGTGGCTCTCGATCTCGCCCACGATCTGCTGGATCTCCCCTGTCGACTGCTGGGCGCGTTCCGCCAGCTTGCGTACCTCAGCAGCCACCACCGCAAACCCACGACCATGCTCACCAGCACGAGCAGCCTCAATCGCCGCATTCAACGCCAACAGGTTGGTCTGCTCACTGAGTTCATCGATCATCGAGACGATGTGACCGACCTGCTCGATCTTCTCGCCGAGGTCAGACGACGAGGTTCCGATGTCACCGACGACCGAACGAATCTGGTCGATGGCTGCCACTGACTCAGCGACGGCACCTCGTCCTTGCTCAGTGAGAGTCAGCGTGTCTTGCGCGACTCGGGCAACAGAACCTGCGGTCTCGGCAATCTGAGCTGCCGTCGCTGCGAGCTCTTCGATCGTTGCTGTGGTCTCGGTAACGGTCCCGCTCTGCTGGGCGGCCCCAGCCGCCGACTGCTGCGCCGCTCCCACCACCGATGTAGATGCGCGGGAGATCTGCTCACCGCTCTGACGGATCTGCTCGACCAGCGTCCGCAAGCTCGCGACCGTCTGGTTCAGACTCTCTCGCAGTTCTGCTGTCTCTTCGACGTCGTCCTCGGCATCAAAGCTCGTGGCGAGGTCGCCATCGGCAGTACGCGCCAAAGCGCCTCGAAGTTCTCGCACCGATCGCAGCAGCGAGAGCTGCTTGTGACCGGTCTCCCAAATCAGGTCATACATGACCCGTCCGAGTTCCTTCATCATCATGAAGGCCACGATCATCGATCCGCAGATCGCCACTCCATAGGCGACGTCGGCACGCTCCAGGTCGCCAGCGAGGGCGCCGGAGGCAAGAACCATTCCCACCAGCAACACGAGCGAGACAAATCCACGTATGTATACGAACACCGCGGCTACGTACACGGAAGTGGCGATAACCAGGAACCACACCGGGCTGTGAAACCCGCCGGACGCTGCAGCCAATATGCTCAGGGCACCTGCCAGGATGAGCGCGCCGATGCCGTCCCACCAATCGGTGAACTCCATCGGCGTTCGACGCTTCCAGCAGTAGACCGCCAGGACGGTCATCACCGTGCTGTTCACCAGCATCAGAGCCACTGCCCACACTGCAAACCCATCGAGCGATGCACTGCCCTCAGAGGCATCGACGGCGTCATGCATTAGCCATGCCAACAGAACTCCAAGCAGTGAGAGACCCCAATGCACAAGGATCGTCTCTATCGCGTTGTGCCTGCTGTAGAGATCTCCGTTCTCCAGCTCTAACCGCACCTTCGCTTCGAGCTGATCCTCGTCGGTGTTCATCGGGCTGGCTCTTCGGTGTCGTGGTGGTCTGTGTGTTCGGTGGTTTTGAATTGGGCGATGCTGGAGCGGAGGTCTCCGGCGAGGGTGTTCAACTCTGTGGCAGCGGCAGCTGCCTGCTTACTACCGACCGCGTACTGCCTAGACACATCAGCGACCTGACCCATCGCAGACACCACCTGCTCAGACGCAGACCGTTGCTGCTGCGTCGCAATACTGATCTCCTTGGCAGCAGTCGTGGTCTCATCCACCATCCCCGAAATCCGCTCCAACGCACCCACCACATCCCGCGCCAACTCAGACCCCGCATGAACCTCCCGCGACCCCTCCTCGACTAGCCAAAATCGTCGCATTCGTCTCCGCCTGAATCTGCGTCACAATCGACTGAATCTGCCCAGCAGACTCCTGGCTCCGCTCCGCCAACTTCCGGATCTCCGCAGCCACCACCGCAAACCCACGACCATGCTCACCAGCACGAGCAGCCTCAATCGCCGCATTCAACGCCAAAAGATTCGTCTGATCAGCCAACTCATCAATCACCTGCAAAATCCGACCAATCTCCTGACCCTTCTCCCCCAACCCCAAAGCCCGAGACGCAATCTGATCCACCCGATCAGCAATCTGATCCATCGCAGACACCGACGCCTGCACCGCAGAACGACCCTGCTCCGCAAACCCCAACGTCTCAGTCGCAAACGACGCCACCTGCTCAGCAGTCTCCGCAATCTGAGCCGCAGTCGCCGCCAACTCCTCAATCGTCGCCGACGTCTCAGCCACCGCCGAGCTCTGCTCAGACGCCGCAGCAGCCTGCTCACGAGCAGCCACCAACACCTGAGAAGCAGCAGCACCAATCTGCTCCCCACCAACCCGCACCCGAGACACCAAACCCCGCAGGTTCCCCAGGGTGCTTTCCAAAGAGCCCGAAAGTTCGACGAGGTGCTCCGGAGCATCGTCGGTTGCTTCGAGCAGCCCAACGGTCAGGTTGCCTTGTGACACCTCAGCCAAGGAATCAGAGAGCTGTTGAACCTTCGAAGTGACGTTGTCCCTGGCTTCATTGGCAGACAGCCGTAGGCCGTACATGTAGCTGGCAGTTTGGTCAGTGATCCACGCAGCCACTATCAGGATGAACGAGACCAGGATGCCCAAAGGAACGGTCTCCCTAGTCCAGCCATCAGCGATCGTTCCGGCGACCACGATTCCGGCGGCCATGGCAGCGCCGCTGGCACGCACCGTCCAACTAGACATGAAAGTAATGCCCAGGTAGGGAATCAAGACAAAGAACGCGACCCATGCGTAACCAGCAACCCCGCCAGTGGCAGCAACCATGGTGGTAATGGCCACTACTTGGAGCCACACCGTTGATTGATCCCACGCACCGGTGTTTCCGATAGCCAGTTGCTTCAACCAACTCCGACCTGCGAAGAAGCTGGCGGCACTACCGACGAGCAGCGCAAGCACGAACGCACTCCATGCGAGTGGAACGACGAGGCTGCCATCGAGGTAGTACAGATTGAGAGCTCCGATTAGTCCGAGCGCCACGATGACGGCGGCATGAAGTGACAGAGTCGAGAGGAAGTCTTGCCTGGTGAACAGGCTCTCCTCTTTCATCGGGCTGGCTCTTCGGTGTCGTGGTGCTCGGTGTGTTCGGTGGTTTTGAATTGGGCGATGCTGGAGCGGAGGTCTCCGGCGAGGGTGTTCAACTCTGTGGCAGCGGCAGCTGCCTGCTTACTACCGACCGCGTACTGCCTGGACACATCAGCGACCTGACCCATCGCAGACACCACCTGCTCAGACGCAGACCGTTGCTGCTGCGTCGCAATACTGATCTCCTTGGCAGCAGTCGTGGTCTCATCCACCATCCCCGAAATCCGCTCCAACGCACCCACCACATCCCGCGCCAACTCAGACCCCGCATGAACCTCCCGCGACCCCTCCTCACTAGCCAGAATCGTCGCATTCGTCTCCGCCTGAATCTGCGTCACAATCGACTGAATCTGCCCAGCAGACTCCTGGCTCCGCTCCGCCAACTTCCGGATCTCCGCAGCCACCACCGCAAACCCACGACCATGCTCACCAGCACGAGCAGCCTCAATCGCCGCATTCAACGCCAAAAGATTCGTCTGATCAGCCAACTCATCAATCACCTGCAAAATCCGACCAATCTCCTGACCCTTCTCCCCCAACCCCAAAGCCCGAGACGCAATCTGATCCACCCGATCAGCAATCTGATCCATCGCAGACACCGACGCCTGCACCGCAGAACGACCCTGCTCCGCAAACCCCAACGTCTCAGTCGCAAACGACGCCACCTGCTCAGCAGTCTCCGCAATCTGAGCCGCAGTCGCCGCCAACTCCTCAATCGTCGCCGACGTCTCAGCCACCGCCGAGCTCTGCTCAGACGCCGCAGCAGCCTGCTCACGAGCAGCCACCAACACCTGAGAAGCAGCAGCACCAATCTGCTCCCCACCAACCCGCACCCGAGACACCAAACCCCGCAACGACCCAACGGTGCGATCCAGGGCATGGGCGAGCTCGTCCATCTCCTCGGCACGGCCCTCGGTCATGGCGCCTTCGTCAGCGGACACAACGGCCCCAACCGTTGCCGCCAGGTTGCCCTCGGCGGTAGCAACCAGGACCTGGGAGATCTGCTCGACACGATGGCTGACCGCCGCCTCCATCTGTTCAGCGGAGAAGCGTTCGGCGTAGAGATCAGATGCGTAGAAGTAGACGATTCCGATGATGAACGTCAAAGATCCGCCAACCAAGACACCGGTCTCCCAGTGTGACTCCCATGTTCCGGAGTACCAGCCAGCTATCCCGACTGCCCCACCGACAAGAATGAGCCACCCTCGAATGGTGTAGCCGATCTCGACCGACATGCCGAGGTAGGGAGACCAGAGGAAGGCGACGAAGAGCGTCGGTGCCGCCAGCCCACCTGTCACCGCAACCAGGACTCCGACCACCACCAGGCTCACGTACGTCGTTGCCGACTCCCACGCCATCGTGTCTTCGAGGGTCTGGTTCTTGCGGACCGCGAGCCGAGAGAGAACGGTGACTGCGGCGGCGTTGAGAAGCAGGACACCGAGTGCGCCCGCAGCGGCGACACCATTGACCGACACACTCATTGGACCCCAAGCAAGCCATGCGGTGGCAATGGCCGCGACGAACACGAGCCAGTGCTGTCCACTCGACTCCACGCTGTTTCGGCGCGTGTACATGCGGCTGGGCTCCTCGGGAAAGTCGGGTCAGCCAGTCGTTCGGCGAACAGTCGGCAACTGGTCGCGCAGCCGCAGCACAGCTTCGGTTGCCAGCAGCGCGACGGGGCCTTCGACGTCCACGATGCCGCGCACAAGTGGTGCGATCCCCGTTGCAATCGTGGCTGGTACAGGTTCGAGATCTGATGGAGTGCAGTTGAGCAAGCCCGGCACCATGTCAGCAACCAAGCCGACCTCGACGTCACCCTCGGCGAGCACGACGAGGCGGGCGCTGGTAGGCAACGGCGACAGATTGGCCCCTACCAGGGGACGCAGATCAGCGACCGGAAGAACGCGTCCGCGCCAGTTGACGACCCCACTGAGCCATGCCGGAGAGCCTGGCACCCGGGTGAGCCGGGGCACTGGAACCACCTCCGCCACGCTCGCCATATCAACGGCATAGCGGGCACCTGCAAAACGCAAGATGACGCCGTCAATAGGCTCCGCGTCATCGTCCGCGGCGCCATCGGCGTCTTCCAGTTGGTTGACGAGTGCTTCCACGGACAGACCATCGGCCAACTGGGTGACGATCTGTAGGGCTGACCCACGCGCCAGCCTAGGGCCTAGCCACCAAGGCTGGATCTGTCCTGGCCCTGGCTGGATCTGGCTGGATCTGGACAGTTCCGTCGCAGCTCAGGCCTGAGTGGGCTCCCGATCGGACCCTTCACGTAGGTCGATCACCGACTGCTGCCCTTGCAGCGCCAGCTTCTCTTGCGCCGCGACCAGGACGTCAGCGATCTCGCGTCCGATGAGTTCCTCACGCTCCAAGAGCGCGTCACGAAGGGCTTCGACCAGGTGGGCATTCTGCTCAAGGAGGCCCTTGACGATGACCTTCTGCTCTTGCAGCAGGTCCTCGACGGCGGCGCGGCCAGAGTCGTCGGCTAGCACCCGCCCCACGATGTTGCTGTCGTTGAAGGCGCTGTTCTGGACGGCGGCAAACGAGATCAGCGAGTCCAACATGCCGCACGAGCCGACCATCTCTGCGGCGACATTGGTCGCGTAGAGCAGGTCGCCACCTGGGCCGGTCGATACGTCGCCGAAGAAGATCTCCTCAGCGCATTGCCCGCCCAGCGCAATCTGGATGAGGGCCAGCATCTCTTGCCGCGAGCGCGTGTAGACCTCTTCGGCGTCCCCGTGAGCCAGCATGCCAAGGGCCGAGCGCCGCTTGATGATGGTGAGAACCTCGAGCCGCCGCTCGGGTGCCACCAAGAATGCGGCCGTGGCGTGGCCGGCCTCATGTGTCGAGATGAGCCGGCGCTCATGCGGGGTGTACGACACCGGCTGGCCCATCCCTACCTCTTCGACCAGACGGGCGCGCTCGACGTCTCTCCACGTCATTGCCGAGTCACCGCGACGCACAGCGTTGACCAAGGCCTCATCGAGCAGGTGCTCAATCATCACCGGCGTATAGCCCTGGGTGGCTGCTGCCAGTGCGTCGCGCCGATCCTCGGTGTCCAACTCCTCGTAGTGGGACTTCTTCTCGAGGTAGTGGTCGATGATCTCGCGTCGTCCCGACTTCGCCGGAAGCTCAAACGTCAAGCGCCTGTCGAACCGGCCGGGACGCAGCAGAGCTGGGTCGAGGTTGTCAGCTCGGTTCGTGGCCGCGATCAACAGCAGGTTGGTGGCAGGCGGCTCAGGGCGCTTGATCTGACGGTGAGCTGGCAAGTAGAGGTTGAACCAATCAACCATGCGGGTACGCAACTTCTGCAGGCCTGTTGGCTCGTCGAACGACTGCATCTGCACCAGCAACTCGTTGACGACACCACCAACGCCCTCGCTCACAACAGACTGGTTGACCACGGACCCGCCGGAGCCAGCCATCGCAGGAACGCCGTATCCGGAGGGGAGCGCTGTCATCGCTCCGCAGGAGTGAATCCCAAGCGCGGCAAGGGAGTCTGGCATCGGGGTCGCTTTCAGCCCACCACGTGCCATGGCGATCGCATCGATCTCTTCGATGAAGCCGATAGCTCCACCCTCCGCACGCGCAACCTTGCGTAGCTGCTTGAAGTACGAGCGGATCTTGCGCGCTGTCGCTCCGTAGTACATCGACTGGAAGGACGTTGCGGACACGAACATGAACGGCACGCCAGCCTCACGCGCCATCGCCTTGGCGAGGAAAGTCTTGCCGGTGCCTGGGCTTCCCTCAAAGAGAATGCCGCGTCGGGGAGTTCCCCCCATGTCGTTGGCGAAAGTCTTGTGGGCAAGAAACAGGTTGAGGGTGCGAACCACTTCGTCCTTGACGGGGTCAATCCCCTTGACGTCGTCAAGCTTGGTCGGGATCTGGTCTGGCCGATACATGACGTGTGGCGAGCGCCCAGCACCGACGGTCGAGCCCACCAGCACCGCGATCAGCGCAGCGAAGAACAGGATCGGCACTAGCAAGTACGCGTCGATGTTGGGAAGGCCCCACTCGATGGGGTTTCCGGTGGCAATGCGGTACCAGAGGAACGCGGCAGGGATTCCTAGCCACAGGGCCACCGAGCGGAGCCGACGACGCCGTTGGTGCTCGCGGGAGCGACCGACGTCCTCCTCGCCCGCTCGCAACACCGAACTGCTCGAGAGTGTGCCCTCGAAACCATCACGCTCTGTGCCGGGCACGGTGCCTCCTACGCTGGGTCAGTCGACACCGGCGTCACCGAGTGTCACGATCGCAGGTTCACTCTCTCTCACAGGGCAATGCAGCGAAACCCGGAGACCGGCTCGTCACCCGTCCGGCCTAGAGGCCAGCAAACAAGTCGTCTTCGAGACCTTCAGGCCCTGCGGCGCCGACGCTTCCGCGGGCGAGGCGGAAGTACTCGACACCCATCGCCTCTGGCCCCAGCAGCTCAGACATTGTGAAGAAGTCGTTCTCCTCGCCCACCTGACTTAGGTGAGCGCGAAGTGCTGCCATCTTGTGGGGCTCTTGTTCAAGGGCGACCACTTTCGTGGTGACCAACGCATCATCGAGCGCCCATGGCAGGTCTTCTCCTTCTTGGAGGCCGAAGAACCCTTGGCCGCCAGCAGCGACGAACGCCTCGATGCCCTTCTTCACAGCCGACTTCGGCAGTGCCGTCCAGTACACCTTGGGGACATCCCACGCGTTCCCAAGCTCTGGTTTGAACGAGGGTGCAGCGGCGAGCGTCATCGCATAGCTCGTCACCCGGTGTGCCTGGATGTGATCAGGGTGGCCGTATTGACCGAAGTCGTCGTAGGTGACGACAACCTGGGGCTTAGTGCGGCGGATGGTGGCGACCAAACTGGTCGCTGCCTCTAGCAGATCGGCCTGCCAGAAGCAGTCTGGCCGCTTGTTCGTGTCAAGGCCCATCATTCCCGAGTCACGGTAGCGACCAACACCACCGAGATACTCATGGTCGCTGACCCCGAGCAGCGCGAGCGCCTCGCTCAGCTCGGCGCGTCGGTGAGCACCGAGTTCGTCCTTGTCGTGGGCCGCCAGATGTCCCCACTCTGGAACGAGCACTTCACCTTCTTCACCCAAGGTGCAGGTGACCAATGTGACGTGAGCACCTTCGGCGGCGTACTTCGCCATCGTCACTCCCGAGGCGATCGTTTCGTCGTCGGGGTGCGCATGCACAAACAGGATGCGGCGATCGCTTTGCGTCATGAGCTGAGCCTATGACTGCTGATTGGATGGGTGCATGCCACCACCGCAGAGCGACAGTTTTCCGCGACAGAACGCCCGCACCCTTCGTTTCACCCTGGGGCGGCCACGGTCATTCAGCGTGTCACCCGATGGGCAGACGGTGGTCTTCATCCGCTCAGCTCACGGCACCGATCGCGTTGGCCGCCTCTGGCGGTGGACACCGTCCGCAGGCGAGGTCCAAATCGTCGACCCCGGCCAGCTCTTGGGCGACGAGGCCGAAGAGCTCAGCGCTGAGGAGCGAGCGCGCCGTGAGCGGGCGCGTGAAGCCGCGGGCGGCATCGTCGGGTACAGCGTCGACACCGCGCTGACGACGGTCGCATTCGCGCTGTCGGGTCGACTGTTTGTCACCGACGTACAGACGGGTGACACACGGGAATTGGATTCCCCCGACGCTTCGGTGCTCGATCCCCGCATAGATCCGACCGGGCGCCGAGTCGCGTACGTGTGCCTTGGTCGGGTGTGGGTGGTCGACCTCGACGGGGGTGACGCCCGACCTGTGACACCTGAGGACACTTCCGATTCGTCTGGCACAGGATCCGAAGTGTCATGGGGAACAGCTGACTTCATTTCAGCTGAAGAACTGGATCGGTCTCGCGGGTTCTGGTGGTCGCCAGTGGGTGACCGACTTCTCGTGCAGCGCACGGACGAAGGCCCGGTTCCCGTCTGGTACGTCAGCAGCCCAGCCGATCCGCAGGAACCTCCGACACCGCAGCGATACCCCGCGGCCGGCGAGCCGAACCCCGTCGTCAGCCTCTGGCTCGTGCCTCTCGACGGCGAGCTGACACGCGTTGACCTACCCGGTGGCGACGAGTACGTCGCCACCGTCAGTTGGTCATCTCGCGGGGCACCGATCATCGCAACCCTCGACCGACAGCAGCAGCGACTCACATGGCTGTCTGTCGATGTTGAGACGGGCAGGACCGAGGTCATCCGCACTGCGACGAATGACGCATGGGTTGACGTAGTGCCTGGCACTGGCACCTATGACGGCGAGGGTCGATTGCTGACCGTGGAGGTCTGCGACGACGACTACGCGCTGTGCGCCGACGGAGTGCGAGTCACGCCAGCTGGCCTCCATGTGCGTGCCATCGTCGATGTCTCTGACAACGGCGTCCTCGTGGTCGCGTCCGAGGACGCCGGTACCCAGCAGGTGTGGAGCATCGCGACTGATCGAATCGAGCGTCTGAGCCCACCTGTTGGGTGGCACGCCGCGGCCCGAGGTGGCGCGACGACGGTGCTTGTGTCAGCTGACCTCGACCGCCCCCTGCCGCGCACAACGATCTCTACCGCGGAGGTCACTCACGAGGTGCAATCACTCGCGTCCGAACCGCTGATCGAACCCCGGGCAAAACTGCTTCCTGGAGATCCCGCTCGACCTCGCATCGCCGTTGTCCTGCCAAACGGTCACGAACCCGGCTCCGCATCGCTTCCGGTTCTCATGGACCCGTACGGCGGTCCGCACCACGCGAGCGTCACGCATCATCAGGGTTCATTCCGTGAGGCGCAGTGGTTCGCAGACCAAGGCTTCGCCGTGGTGGTGGTTGACGGACGCGGTACGCCAGGATCGCCGTCGTGGGAGCGCGCCGTGCGCCATGATTTCGCTGGCCCTGTACTCGAGGACCAGATCATCGGCTTGCACGCTGCCGCCCACGCGTTCCCCGACCTTGACCTCGAACGGGTTGCCATTCGTGGCTGGTCCTTCGGCGGTTACCTGTCAGCACTCGCGGTCATCGACCGCCCTGACGTGTTTCATGCCGCGATTGCTGGTGCACCCGTCACCGACTGGCGGCTGTACGACACGGGGTACACCGAGCGCTACCTCGGCGTCCCCGACGAGGACGAGCCCGAGTCATTGGCCGCGTACGACCGCAGCTCGCTGCTGGAACGCGCTCCGGCACTTTCGAGACCACTGCAGATCATTCACGGTCTCGCGGACGACAACGTGTTCGTAGCGCACACTCTGCAACTGTCGCGAGTGCTGACTGAACATGGTCGACCACATGAAGTCGTTCCGCTAAGCGGAATCACCCACATGGCCACGCAGGAGGATGTCGCCGAGAACTTGCTGCTGCTTCAGGTCGACTTCTTGCGCCGGGCGCTTGGGAACGCGGAGCGCACCTAGTTGTTCTAGTTCTGTCGCTTCGCCCGTGCCCGGGTTCTGTTGCGCTCGTTTGAGTCGAGCACGACCTTGCGAAGCCGAACCGTTGCCGGCGTCACCTCAACGCACTCGTCTTCGCGACAGAACTCCAGCGCTTGCTCCATCGACAACTGCTTGTGCGGGATCAGCGGCACCAACACATCACCGGTCGCCGACCGCATGTTGGTGAGCTTCTTCTCTTTCGTGGGGTTCACGTCCATGTCGTCGGAACGGGCGTTCTCTCCGACGATCATGCCTTCGAAGACCTCGGTACCCGGTCCGACGAACATGGTTCCGCGCTCTTGCAGGTTGGCGAGCGCGAATCCGGTCGTGTCGCCGCGACGGTCAGCGACCAGCGAGCCGGTCGGACGCGTCCGCAGCTCGCCATGCCACGGCTCATACCGCTCGAACACGTGATGCAACAACCCGGTGCCTCGAGTCTCAGTGAGGAACTCGGTGCGGAACCCGATCATGCCGCGGGCGGGTACGAGGTACTCCATGCGCACCCAGCCGGTTCCGTGGTTGACCATCTGCTCCATGCGGCCCTTGCGTAACGCCATGAGCTGAGTCACCACGCCGAGGTAGTCCTCAGGAATATCGACGGTCAGCCGCTCGACCGGCTCATGCACCTTGTCATCGATCACGCGCGTGACGACCTGCGGCTTACCGACGGTGAGCTCGAAGCCCTCGCGCCGCATCATCTCGACCAGCACAGCGAGCTGGAGCTCGCCGCGTCCCTGAACTTCCCAGGTGTCTGGCCGTTCGGTCTCTTGCACTCGGACCGACACGTTGCCGATCAGCTCAGCCTCAAGGCGGGTCTTGAGCATGCGAGCTGTCAACTTGCTGCCGCTTCGACCGGCCAGCGGCGACGTATTGATTCCGATGGTCATCGAGATCGACGGCTCGTCGACGGTGATCACCGGCAGCGGTCTCGGATTGTCGGCGTCCGCGAGCGTCTCGCCGATCGTGATCTCGGGGATTCCGGCGACCGCGATGATGTCTCCGGGCGAGGCAGAGTCGGCTGGCACACGGTCGAGGGCTTCGGTGATCAGTAGCTCGGTCACCTTGACCCGTTCGATCGTGCCGTCAGCGCGACACCATGCGACTGTCTGCCCCTTGGTGATCGTTCCGTTATGCACTCGGCACAGTGCCAGCCGTCCGAGATAGGGCGAGGCGTCGAGGTTCGTGACGTGTGCCTGCAGCGGTGCGGTGGGGTCATACGTCGGGGCTGGGATGGTCGTAACGATGGTCTCGAAGAGTGGTTCCAGATTGTCGTGATCGGGGAGCCCACCATCGTCCGGCTTCTTCAGCGAGGCCCGCCCGTTCTTTGCGGACGCGTAGACAATCGGGAAGTCGATCTGTGCCTCATCGGCGTCGAGATCGAGAAAGAGCTCGTAGGTCTCGTCGACCACCTCACCGATCCGCGCATCAGGTCGGTCGACTTTGTTGACGACCAGGACGACGGGTAGTCGCTTCTGCAGTGCCTTCCGCAGCACGAAGCGCGTCTGGGGTAGTGGCCCCTCACTGGCATCGACGAGCAGCAGCACGCCGTCGACCATCTCGAGGCCGCGCTCGACCTCACCACCGAAGTCGGCGTGACCCGGGGTGTCGATGATGTTGAGCGTGATCTCATCGCCATTGGCCATCGTGTGTCGTACTGCTGTGTTCTTGGCGAGAATCGTGATGCCCTTCTCACGCTCGAGGTCCATCGAGTCCATGACTCGATCGGCCACATCGGCGTTTTCACGAAAGGCGCCCGACTGCCACAACATCGCGTCGACCAAGGTCGTCTTGCCATGGTCGACGTGCGCCACGATCGCCACATTGCGAAGGTCAGAACGGCTGGCGGTCTGGGGGGTTGTGCCGCTTTCGGCTGCTGACGCAGTCATGGGCGTGCTGACTCGCTCTCGAGAAGTGGTGCGGGGGCTCCGCCGAACGGCGGCTCGACCAGTCTACGGGCCTGCTGCTCAGACACCCATTCCGACTCAACGCGCCAGTGTTGGAGCGGTTCTCAGGCCTTCTCAAGACCAGGCCAGCGGTCAGGTTCACATCAGTTGGGCATCAATGCTGGCGTCGCACGCCCGCGTCGGCCAGACTGCGATTCGATCGTGCGACTCAAGGGAGGCAGCTCACCATGACCATCCCGTCTCAGGACGTCAGTGCGGCGCGTCGGGCCGCCCGAGATCTCGTCAGGGCTGTCGAGCACCTCAAGGCCGAGCACGGCGACAGCGTCGACATGCGCCGCCTGCTCGCCGATGCCCAGCGAATCAGCGAAGATCTCGACATCCTGGCCGGCCCCGATGCACCAGAGCCTGGGGTTGGCGAACCGATAATGATTCCCGACCACGACTACCCACCGGAGTTCTGGAGCGACGCCGACCGCGAGTGACCCACCCGTCCACCATGTGTTCTGGCCCAACTCCTGCGGAGACTCGATGACCCAGACTGACCCCTCCGGCCCGCTCGCCACGGGCACCGGAGCCCCTGGCCGCGCCCGAATTCGCGAGCGAACTCTGCGGACAGACGCCTGGTGGATTCAGCCAACGATCACGGTCGCCGTGCTGCTCTCGTTCGTCGTCTACGCCACCTGGCGGGCCTTCGAGAACGCCTACTACTACGCGACGCCGTATCTGTCACCGTTCTACTCACCTTGCGTGGCGAGCAACTGCATACCCGGTTCGGACGACCTTGGCCGAGTGGTCGGCGACTGGTACACCATGTCACCGGCGCTGCTCATCCTGGTGTTCCCGCTCGGGTTCCGCATGACGTGCTACTACTACCGCAAGGCGTACTACCGATCGTTCTGGATGTCGCCGCCCGCGTGCGCTGTGGCCGAGCCGCATCGCAAGTACACCGGTGAGACCCGAGCACCTCTCATCTTGCAGAACTCTCACCGCTGGTTCTTCTACGCGGGCCTGGTCTTCAACGTGATCCTCACGTGGGACGCCATCCTCGGGTTCCGCAACTCCGATGGCGAGTGGGGCCACATGGGCCTTGGCACGGTGATCCTCCTGACTAATGCCACATTGCTTTGGCTCTACTCGATGTCGTGCCACTCATGCCGGAACACCTTTGGCGGACGCCTCAAGAACTTCTCAGCCCACCCGGTTCGCTACCGCATGTGGACGGTCATCAGCAGACTGAATACCAGGCACCCACTGTTCGCCTGGCTCTCGTTGTTCGGTGTCGCCCTCGCTGACTTCTACGTGTACTTGCTGGCCAAAGGCACCATCACCGACCCGACGTTCTTCTAGTCCGAATCGACAAGCACGCCGTGACCTCGAAAGGCACCGAATGACCGAGTTGGAACGCCACTCCTACGACGTCGTCGTCATCGGCGCAGGAGGCGCCGGGCTGCGGGCCGCGATTGAGGCGCGCGCGCAAGGAAAGCGCACCGCAATCATCTGCAAGTCACTGTTCGGCAAGGCGCACACCGTGATGGCTGAAGGCGGCATTGCGGCGTCCATGGGCAACGTCAACAGCCACGACAACTGGCAGGTGCACTTTCGCGACACGATGCGGGGTGGCAAGTTCCTCAACCACTGGCGCATGGCCGAGCTGCATGCCAAGGAAGCTCCCGAGCGAGTGTGGGAACTGGAGACCTGGGGTGCACTGTTCGACCGGACGCCAGACGGCCGCATCAGCCAACGTAACTTCGGTGGCCACGAGTACCCGCGATTGGCACACGTTGGTGACCGCACCGGGCTCGAGCTCATTCGAACCCTGCAGCAGAAGATCGTGTCGCTCCAGCAGGAAGACGAGCAGCTGTACGGCCAGGCAGAGGCACGGCTGAGGGTGTTCGCCGAATGCACCATCACCGAGATCCTCAAAGACGGTGACCGCGTGGCGGGCGCATTCGGCTATTGGCGCGAGTCTGGCCGCTTCATCGCGTTCGACGCCCCGGCAGTGATCCTGGCCACCGGAGGCATTGGCAAGTCGTTCAAGGTCACGAGCAACTCGTGGGAGTACACCGGTGACGGGCACGCCCTCGCGCTCAAGGCGGGTGGATCGCTCGTCAACATGGAGTTCATTCAGTTCCACCCGACCGGCATGGTGTGGCCTCCGAGCGTCAAGGGCATCCTCGTCACCGAGTCTGTTCGTGGTGACGGAGGCGTCCTCAAGAACGCCAACGAGCAGCGGTTCATGTTCGACTACGTGCCAGATGTGTTCCGCCCCAAGTACGCGCATGACGAGGCAGAGGGCGATCGCTGGTACACCGATCCCGACAACAACCGTCGACCACCTGAGCTGCTCCCCCGCGATGAGGTTGCGCGAGCCATCAACTCTGAGGTCAAGGCCGGTCGCGGTTCTCCGCACGGCGGGGTGTTCCTCGACGTGTCATCGCGGCTTCCTGCCGACACGATCCGCAAGAAGCTCCCCTCGATGTACCACCAGTTCAAAGAGCTCGCCGGCGTCGACATCACTGCCGAGCCGATGGAGGTCGGGCCCACGTGTCACTACGTCATGGGTGGGGTCGAAGTGATCCCCGACACCTGCGCGGCTGTCGGCGTCCCAGGGCTGTTTGCGGCTGGCGAGGTGGCAGGGGGTATGCACGGCTCGAACCGCCTCGGCGGTAACTCACTGTCTGACCTCTTGGTCTTCGGACGCCGGGCAGGTGCTGGTGCAGCGGCCTACCTCGACGAGCTCGACGACGCTCGCCCCGCGCTGTCGTCGTCCGACGTCGACAGCGCGGCCGAAGATGCCCTGCGTCCATTCGGTGGTGATGGCGCTGAGAACCCCTACACCGTTCACACCGAGCTTCAGATGACGATGAATGACCTGGTCGGAATCATCCGACGACAAGAGGAGATGCAAGACGCACTCGAGCAGCTCGAGGCATTCAAACTGCGAGCTCGCAATGTCACTGTCGAAGGACACCGACAGTTCAACCCCGGATGGCACCTCGCCCTTGATCTCGCCAACATGCTGCTCGTATCGGAGTGCGTCGCGAAAGCGGCGCTGATGCGTGAAGAGTCGCGCGGTGGTCACACCCGCGAGGACTTCCCGGTGATGAGCCCAGAGTGGCGGCAGGTGAACTTGATTTGTCGGTTCGACGGCGCCGAGGTAGCTGTCGCCAAGCAGCCCCTGCCGGTGATGCCCACTGAGCTCTTGGGATTGTTCGATCGTGACGAGCTCGACAAGTACATGACTGAGCCAGAGCTAACAAGCTTGCCGAAGGGTGACACCTGATGGGGTACACAGCCAAGTTCCGGGTGTGGCGCGGTTCTGACACCGATGGCGAGCTTCAGAGTTTCGACGTCGACGTGAACGAGGGCGAGGTGGTGCTCGACGTCATTCATCGACTGCAGGCCACCCAGACGCCCGACCTCGCGGTGCGCTGGAACTGCAAAGCAGGAAAGTGCGGTTCGTGCAGCGCAGAGATCAATGGGCGCCCGCGCCTCTTGTGCATGACGCGCATGAACACCTTCAGTGAGGACGAGACGGTCACCGTCACCCCGTTGCGCGCCTTCCCGGTAATTCGCGACCTGGTCACCGATGTTTCGTTCAACTACCAAAAGGCACGCGAGGTTCCGTCGTTCACGCCCCCGAAGGGCCTCCACCCGGGCGACTACCGAATGCAACAGGTTGACGTCGAACGTAGCCAAGAGTTCCGCAAGTGCATCGAGTGCTTCCTATGCCAAGACACCTGCCACGTACTGCGCGACCACGAAGAGAACAAGCCGGTCTTCTCAGGGCCGCGGTTCTTCATCAGGATCGCTGAGCTCGCGATGCACCCGCTCGACACGCTGGAGCGGCGGCACTCGGCACAAGAGGAGCACGGGCTCGGTTATTGCAACATCACCAAGTGCTGCACCGAAGTGTGCCCCGAAGGCATTCACATCACCGACAACGCGATCATCCCGATGAAGGAGCGCGTCGTTGACGCGAAGTACGACCCGTCGTTCGGATTGTTCCGACACCTGCGTCAGCGGTCTCGGTCGAAGAAGGCGATGGAATCACACTCCGAACATGCCTGGCGCTTGCTGCGCGCAGTCGAAGACGGCCACATTGAGTACGCCGATGTTGTCGACGAGATCGCTGAGGCAATGGGCGAGGCCCGAGCTGCTGCGAGCACCGGCACGGTACTGGCACGACTGGAGGCGCTTGACCATCTTGAGGCAGGCCGGCTTGTCGACGCTGCTGAAGCCGCACAGGTGTCACTGAGTTGGCACCGCGGTCTCGATGAGCAGTCCGACGCTTGGCTCACACTCGCGCGGGTCTACCACGCACAAGGTCGCATCGAGTCGGCGAACGATGCTCTCAGTCAGGCGAGGCGGCTTTGGGCCGACAATCCGCGCATCGCGGTGGTCGCCACTACGGTGGACTAATGCCGCGCATCCTTGAGCCTGAAGAGTTGGATCGACAACTGCAGACGCTGCCTGGCTGGACCAGCGATGGCACGTCGTTGCACCGCAGCCTGAAGTACTCGAGCTTTCCCGAGGCGATTGCTGCTGTGGCGACGCTGGCGATCGACGCCGAAGAGATGAACCATCACCCCGACATCGACATTCGATGGACCACCGTGAATCTCACACTCTCGACCCACTCCGCTGGTGGCATCACGCAGTTCGATATCGAACTTGCCCACAAGATCGAAGCTCACGCGCCGAACGGCTAGCTGCCGGCTAGCCAACGACGAGGTTGAACTCCATCTCGTCGTTGTGTGGGTCACAGACCACCCGGTAGGTGCCCCGGGACAGTCGGATCTTGAATACCCAGCGCCCCGTGCCCCGCACCGTGGTCTTGACGGACTTGCCGTTGCCGTACAGATGCCAGTTGTGGCTGCGAGCGGTGTCGCGAACCACGATCCGGTAGCGACCTGGGTTCGGCGTCCGATCACTGATCTCGAACGTGCGATATCCCTTGACGACGCCGACCAACTTCGGAAGCCGACCGAGGGTTTGCTTGGGCGCAAGGCTGCGGTTCTCACCAATCGAGCCGCCATCCGAATGCGCTGAGTGGGCGGTATGGGCCGACCGAGTCTCATGACTCTGCCGAGCATCGGCCATACCGATCGAACCGGCGACCAGCGCTCCTGCTGCGGCAAGGCTGACTACCACGCTGCTCGTGTGCATGGTCGGACGATACCCAGACTTCACAGGCGCTCCAAGGGCCGATGGGGTCATTCAAGACGGTGTCCAACGTGGCCGACATCTGATGGAGGTTTCTCAACCAAAGGGGTATGTCGTGCCGCACGAAGCTGAGCTCATCGCCAAGGCCCAGGCTGCTCTGGGTGCTGACCACCCAGTGATCGCCGCCGGAGTCTTCGGTCTGCAAGACAACTACCTCGCCATCGCCGCAGGCGGACTGGTGTCAGGTGCGGTCGCCAACGATCTGCCTGGCGGCGCTGCCACTGGCGGCATCGTTGCCGCTGCTGGCGTTCATGTCACGCGCGATGTGATGGCCGAGCAGAAGGGTGTCACCGTCAGGATGCTTGTCGCCGTGACTTCAGACACGATTCACCTCTTCTCGCTAGGCGACTTCAGCAACGAGCCAGGTCACGAGCTCATGCGGTTCGCGCGCGCGACGACAACCTGCGACGAGTCCAACTTTGGTGCGAGCCGCCACCTGAAGCTGCACGACTCGGCGAGCGGTCAAGAGATCGGACTCACCGGTACCACCGGGTTCCTCTCGTCCTACGCCGAAGGCGACAAGGCCGTGCTCGGGGCGCTGCGTGATAACTGACCTCCGTTAGGGGTCGAAAGATTCAGCAGTTCGACCTAACGTTGGGACCACGACCCCAACGCTAGGAGCTCCATGACGACGCTGACCGGCCGTCCGAAGACTGCCCTGCTCGTAATCGACGTTCAGAACCAGGTGATGTCCGGCACCCACAACCGCGACGGTGTGGTTGCGAACATCGGCTCACTAGTTGAGAAGGCGAGGGCGGAACAGGTACCAGTTGTGTGGGTACAGGACAACGACAAGAACCTTCCACGTGACAGTGACGGGTGGCAGTTTGTCCCCGAGTTGACCCAAGTGTCCTCTGAGTCGGTCGTCCACAAGTCATTTCCGGATTCGTTCGAAGACACCGACCTCGAAGACGTGCTGGGGGGGTTGCAGGTCGGACGCCTCATCGTTGCGGGAGCACAGACCGACGAGTGCATCCGGTCAACGTTGCATGGTGCGATCGTCCGCGGTTACGACGCCACGTTGGTGTCCGATGCTCACACCACCGAGGACCTCAGCGAGTGGGGAGCACCTCCGCCCGACAAGGTCATCGCCCACACGAACCTGTACTGGGACGGCCACGCGGCCCCCGGCCGGACCGCCGGAACTGTGACCACCGAGACCGTTTCCTTCGAAAGATAGCGCCGATTGGCCACGCGGCGAGAATCCGCGGCCTACGCTCGGCAAATGACACACCGCGTCAAACCAACACTTGTTCGGCTCGTCGGTGCCAGCGTGATCTTGGCGTCTGTCGCCTTCGTGATCCCCGCCAACGCCACAGAGGTGACCGCGGAGACTGGCGAAGCACGAGCCACCAAGACCCGGCCGTCGGTGATCTGGGACAAGTGTCGTTCCAGTGTTCCCGATGACGCACGGTGCGGGCACATTCGCACCGCCGTTGACCCACTCCGCCCGAGGCTCGGTAAGCAACGCGTGGGCTTCGAGTGGTACCCACGCAGCAACAAGAAGCGTCCGTCTCAGGGAACGCTCGTCGGGCACGAGGGCGGACCGGGGTATCCGTCCACGGGAAGTCGCGGCTACTTCCTTGGCCTATTCGAACCAATGTCTGATCGCCATGACGTGTTGCTCGTTGACCAGCGAGGTACCGGAACGTCCGATCCCATCCGATGCACTCCCCTGCAGCGAGGGGCACGGCCGTACGTACAGGCCGTTGCTGACTGTGGCGAGTTCCTTGGTGCACGTGCCGACACCTACTCCACGGCCTACGCGGCTGACGACACTGCCGCCGTCATGGATGCCCTTCGAATCAAGCGCATCAACCTGTACGGCGACTCCTACGGCACGTTCTTCGCCCAGACGTTTGCGCTCCGACACCCCGACCGGGTGCGGACCCTGATACTTGATGCCGCGTATCCGGTGTCAGACCAGGACCCGTGGTGGCGAGACACGAACCGCGCGATCCAAGATGCGCTGACACGGGTATGCGCACGCGATCCGCAGTGTGCCGGCCAGGGTGGGTCGCCAGTGGATCGCATGAGGACCCTCGCCAACGACGTGCACCACGATCCGGTGGTCACAGAAACTTTCGGCGCTGAAGGCAACCGCAAGACGGTGCGCCTTGACGGCGTCAACCTCGCGCTCGTCACGGCGTATGCGACCTACGGAACCAACATCTACCGCGAGCTGGACTCCGCCGTTCGCGCATACCAAGACGGGTATGCCAAGCCCTTGCTGCGCCTTGTGGCCGAGAACATCTACAAGAGCTACGCGGGCGGCAACCCGGAGTACTACTCGTCCGGCCAGTACGTCGCGGTGATCTGTAGTGACTATCCGCAGCTGTGGGATGTCTCGCTACCCATCGGCGAGAAGCGCCAGAAGCAGTATCAGGCCGAAGTCGATGCGCTTCAGGGGTACAACAGCGACGACTTTGATCCCTTCCGAGTCGATGACTGGATCGACAGTGGCTGGACCGAGCCACGCACGTGCATCGGTTGGCCATCGCCTACCAATCCCATTCCCCCGGAACTGCCGGGGACGGTTTACCCCGACGTACCGACCTTGGTGTTGTCGGGTGATCTCGACACGGTGACCTCGCCCGAGGGCGGCATGGACTCCGCGAGTCGGTTCCCAAACTCGACGTTCATCTCTGTTCCCAACGTGGGTCATGTGACCGCTCTCGGCGACCGCCAAGGGTGTGCCGCCGGCATCGTGCGCCGATTCATCCGCACCGCCGGAGACACCGGTGACACGAGTTGCGTCTCGGACTACGCCCCAGTTCGCACGGTCCCCGAGTTCGTCAGAACCGCCGAGGAGCTCAATGCCGCCAAGCAAGGCGACACGGTGGAGTCGTCACGCGCCGACCGCCAGGTCGTTGAAGGCTCGCTGCTTGCTGCTGGTGACGTGTTGACCCGATGGTGGGTCAACTACAGCGGCAAGGGTGTGGGGCTCGGCGGAGGAACGTTCAAGTACTCGGGTCGCCCTGTCACCTTCGAACTCAAGGACCTCGGCTTCGTGCGCGATGTGCGTGTGACCGGGCGCGTGGTGTGGGATCGCGATACCGGCAACGTGCGGGCAGTGCTCGACGTCGATGGTCCAGGAACCCAGGACGGCAAACTCACAGCCCGATGGAACGACTGGGAGACAGCGGCCGAGGCCACGGTGACAGGCAAGATCGATGGACACCCGATCGATCTGAGCACCCCAGCCCCGTAAGGACCTGAGGACCGTTCCTGGGTTGCTGACCTAGTCCGTATCTTCGGACTCTGGTGACGTTCGCGTTTCGTGCGTCGCCTCGCAAAGGTATGCCCAGGCTCCGGCGATCACGCCGGAGCGCGTCCACTCGTGAACCTCGAGAGAGGTGACGTTCACCGTGGCCTCCCGGTACCGACCACTCATCACGCCAGAGGACGCCCCGCCCGATGGCACGATCTCGGGAACCACGGGCTGATCCGCCAACCAGGCACAGGCGGCTTCTCCTTCGGCGAGCACTGCATCAGGGTGGGACTCCAACCAGGCGTGGTCCCTTGCTGGAACACCTTTGAGCTCGCTGCTCCACCAACTTGGCACGTACTCGTCGACGTAAGCGAAGAAGCCCGCCTCGTCACGCGGGTACACAACTCGGTCGAGGGCCGCCGTGCCAAGCGGAGTCACCGCGAGCACCGCGACGAAGGCGACACCGAGCGTGATCGCCTTCTTCGGCTCAGACATCGATGACCAGCCGCAAGCTCACGGTGTCACCAACGCCGACGCCTTCTGCTTTCCGCACTGCGTCTTTGATCGGGACGATGTAGCCGCCGTCCTTCGGGAAGAGCGAGGTCGTCCACTCGGTGTCACCGATCTGGGCAGTCACCGGGATCATTCCCCAGCCATAGGTCACCATGCCCGACACAGATTCCAGCGCCGCGGCCTCGTCGTCCGGCACCGTCACAAAGTGGAACGGCGCTGGGCCCCGCCAGTGCCAGATCTCACCGCTGATCGTCAGATCCACGAAGTCAGAATAGGAGCGGCCACGGACGGTGTCCTCGCAAGCGAGGATCTCGCCCTTGCTGGCCCAACACTGGTTCGATGAACGCATGGACGTCCAACCCATGCCGCGATGTCTGACGACCCAACGCCTCTCGATGCGCCCTTTGGGCGAGGGGGATGCGGAAGCGATGCGAGCCCTGTGGGAGGAGCGAGACCCGCGGGCTGCCCGACGTATCACTAAGGACGGCCATCCCACCGTCGGCGAGATGAGGGCGCGGCTACGCGCTGAGTCGGAGGAGTCTGAGGCAACAGGGATCTGGCTCTACGGCATCGAGGACGCCACGGGCGACCTCGCTGGTTACTGCGGCCTCATCGTTGGCCGAGCCAGCGCCGCCGAACCCGAGCTTGCCTTTGAACTCTTCCGGCGCTCTCACGGGCACGGGTATGCCACCGAGGCCGCGCGTGCCGTAGTCGAGGCCGCGGACGCCAGCGGTCGACTCCGCCTCTGGTCGACCGTTCGCGAGTGGAACACGCCCTCGCTTCGCGTCCTCGGGAAGTTGGAGTTCGAGCGGACGGAACGCACAGAGCCAGACCGCGAGCGCGGTGACACGCAGTGGTGGACCAGGCATTCCTCGCGGTAGTTGCTTGATCGGCGCGATCGAGCAAGCCGGGTCACAATGGCGGCGTGAGCAGGATCGTGAGCACGCTGGCCATCAGCGCCTTTCTCCTGGCGGGATGCACGTCCGGCGATCCGTCGTCCGTCATAGACCCCGCCGACGGACCGTCGGCGAGCGAAAGCGCAGAAGACTCGCAGACACAAGCAAAGAAGGATCCACCGACACGTCCGGTCTCTGTGCTCGGTCTAGCCGATCAGCAACACCGCGGCGACCGACTGCGTATCGGGGCGGTCAGGACGCAGACCGCCGAGTACACCTCGTACGACGTGCGCTATCGAAGCAGCAGCACGACCCGCGCAGGTGATGAGTCCTACACGATCACCGGCGTCCTCAACGTGCCGCGAGGTTCCGGCCCGTTCCCCGCGGTCGTGCTTGCCCACGGGTACATCGATCCCGCGGTCTATGTGCGCGGCCAGGGTATGGAAAGGGAACGCGACTACCTGGCCACCCGCGACTACATCGCCCTGCATGTCGACTACCGCAATCACGCCGGGTCCGACGACGACCCGTTGTACCAAGTTCGCATGCGGCTGGGGTACAGCGCAGATGTGATCAACGCCGTGAAGGCGCTTCGCAGTTCGAAGGAGGTGCCGGTCGATGACGACCGTGTGTTCATGTTTGGACGGTCGATGGGTGGGGGCGTGGTCTTGAAGGCGCTGGTGGCAGAGCCGGGACTGGTGTCTGCTGCGGTCGCCTATTCGTCGGTCTCGTCGATGGAGCGCGACAACTACGACCAGTTCATTCGGCCTGACCCTGAGGACTCCGCGCTGCGAGACCGCCTAGCTCGTCGCTATGGAACGCCAGAGGAGAACCCCAGCTTCTGGCGTCAGAACTCTTCGCGTCCGTACTTCGAGCGAATCACCGAGCCGGTCCTGCTCGTGCACGGACGACGCGACACCACATGTCCGCCCCGTTGGGCCATCAGCGACCCAGCGAGCGCTCAGGCAAGCGGGCGTCGACTCGACGCTGACGTGGTACAACGACGAGCACGCGTTCATCCCCGCGTTCTATCCGTCGATGGACCGCATCATCACGTACTTCGAGCGGCAGTAGCAGGTCAACAGGCAAGTAGCGTGTGGGCATGGCAACGCACTGGACCATAGGCGCCGATGCCCTCGACCCACATGCGCTTGCGACGTTCTGGGCCTTCGCGCTCGGCTACATCCCAGAGTCGGGCTACGACGACCCCGATGGCGCGTCGATCGTCGACCCCGACGGACGCGGCCCTGCGATCGGATGGCTACGCGTCCCCGAGGGCAAAGACCGCGAAGAACCGCGTACACATCGACATCCGCGTTGCGGGTGAGCCCCCGTGGAACTGGGTCGAGCGAGCCACGCTGATTCACGCCAAGGTTGACGAGCTCGTCACCGCAGGAGCCACGAAGGTGCGCGAGGAGGAGTACGTCGACGACGCCGGTGGCAAGGTACTCGGGCACGTCGTCATGCTCGACCCCGAAGGCAACGAGTTCTGCGTCGCCTGATCAGGACGCCGGCCACCCGCCGTACGGCACAGTGACGGTTCAGATCGGCCGGCATTGATCACGAATCAAGAAGCACCACTCGCCAGGCCCCGTCTAGCCTCTCTGCCAAGGCCACGCTGACCGGCGAGCCCAGACCCTGAAGGGACCAAGCATGCCCGCGAAGAGTTCCAAGACCACGTCCGACGGATTCTCCGCTGCCGAGCGCGCGGCGATGAAGGAGCGCGCCGCCGAGCTGCGCGCCGAGGGCAAGAAGGGCGCCAAGAAGGCCGACGGCCTGCAGGCTGTTCTCGACAGCATCGCGAAGATGGCACCAGAGGACCGGGCGCTCGCCGAACGCGTGCATGTAGTCGTGACCGGCAGCGCCCCCGAACTTTCACCCAAGACTTGGTACGGCATGCCCGCCTATGCGAACGCGGACGGCAAGGTCGTCGTCTTCTTCCAGGACGCGGGCAAGTTCAAGTACCGCTACTCGACCGTGGGCTTTCAGGACGCGGCAAACCTCGACAACGGCGACATTTGGCCGGTGGCATATGCCCTCAAGCAGTGGAGTCCCAAGGTGGAGAAGCAGCTCGTGCAACTGATGAAAGCGGCGATCAGTGATTGAGCGGTGGCAGCAGTTCGCGGAGTGGCGATGAACGAGGCATGGCCGAGCGCCGAGGTCATTACCACCGCCACGCTGACTCTCGATCCGCTGAAGATCGACGATGCAGCCGACCTCTCCCAGGCGCTCGACGACCCCGAGTTGCACAGGTTCATTGGTGGAGAACCGGCCTCGGTAGACGAACTGCGATCTAGATTCGCTCATCAAGTGGTTGGCCAGTCACCCGATGGGTCTGAGGGTTGGCTGAACTGGGTCGTTCGAGACTCGACATCCTTGGAAGCGATCGGCACGGTGCAGACGACACTGACCCGACAACCAGAAGGCCTCGTCGCCGAGGTCTCGTGGGTGGTCGCTACCCCCTGGCAGGGACAGGGTCGGGCAAAGGACGCGGCGGGGGCTCTCGTTGCGTGGCTCCGGGAACACGGTGTGCACACCCTGGTGGCACACGTCCACCCCGACCACGCAGCCTCAGCAGGAGTCGCTCGGAGCCTGGGACTGACCCCGACTGAAGTGGTTGTCGATGGCGAGGTTCGCTGGGCGAGCAACGGGTAAGGCTCAGGAGCTCTCGTCGCCGTCGAATCCGATCAGCCAATGCAGGCCGTAGCGGTCGATGACCTGCCCGTCCGACGCGCCCCAGGGACGCGTCTGCAAGTCATCGATGACTTGGCCGCCTGCAGAGAGTCGCGAGAACCACTCACGCAGCGTCGACGGTGCAGCAGCACCGAGCAGCGACAGCATCATGCCCTCGCAACGGAACGACGCCTGATCGCCTGATGCGTCGGCCGCAAAGAGCTCGACCGGCCCATTCACGAGGAATCCATGGGCGATGGCGTCTACTGGGATATCTGCCTGGCTGAGCTCGCCCGCGGTATGCAACTGCACAGAGCAGCCGAAGACATCGCCGTAGAAGGCCAAGACCTCTCGCGCAGTGCCAGGGCAAAAGAGATAGGGAGTCGGTGCGGTCATAGGTTGGCCGGCCAGCCGCCGTAGGGAACGGTGAGGATCTCAAGAATGTGGCCGTCTGGGTCGTCCCAGTAGACGCCCCTCCCGCCATCTCTGGTGTTGATCTCCTGTGGCTGATCGTGACCCGGATCTGCCCAGTACGGGAGCCCCTTAGCGACAATCCGCTCGAAGATCTCGTCGAACTCAGCATCACCGACCAAGAAGGCGTAGTGCTGCGGGTGCACATCTCCTTCGAGATAGTCCAACGAAACCCGGTTCGATACCTCCACCACGGCGAACGATCCGAAACTGGATGGCGGCGCGAGCCCGAGCATCTCGGAGAGGAAGCTGGCCGAGACCGACTTGTCGCGGCAGTAGACGATCGTGTGGTTCAGTTCAACAGGCATCGCAACCTCCTATGTCTTGGCCGTGAAACTCAAGTGTGTGACGCCGCTAGGAGTCGAGACTGCCTCGACGTCGTACTTCTTTTCGATTGCCTCGAGCCCATCCCAGACTCGCACCCCTCGACCCAACACGATGGGCACCTGGACGAGGTGCAGGTAGTCAATGAGCCCCGCGGCGGCGAACTCGCGCACGACGGTGGGCCCGCCACCGATGCGCACGTCGAGGTCTCCTGCCGCTTCGCGGGCGACCTGGAGTGCGTCTGCGGGCGATGCCTCGAGGAAGTGGAAGGTCGTGCCGCCTTCCATCTCCATCGGTGGGCGCGGCCGGTGCGTGAGCACGAAGGTCGGCGTGTGGAACGGCGGGTTCGCGCCCCACCACCCCTTCCAGTCACGGTCTTCCTGCCACCCAGGCGGGCCGAACTTGTTGGCGCCCATGATCTCGGCGCCGATGCCGACTTCGTGGCGCTCCGCGAACGCGTTGTCAGCACCGGTACTCCCCGTGGTCTTCCCCCAGAACCGGGTGGCGAACATCCACTCGTGAAGGCGCTGACCGGCGTGACCGAAGGGGGATTCGGCCGACTGGGGTTCGCCTGTCGCAAAGCCGTCGAGCGAAATGGCCAGGTTGTGAACACGAGTAAGTGACATAGGTGCTCCCTTTGGCCTGCGGATCTGTGCCGGTTCGAACGTTGAAGCGGAACACAGTCGCGCCCCCCTGTTCGCTCACAACGTAGCGCTCCGTGTTGCCCGAACATGTAACTGTGTAATCATCATTACATGAGAAGAAATCACGAAGAAGTCGACCCGAAGGAAGTCCGAGGCTGGCTGACCGGCCGCCTCCCCGCGTGGTTCGACGGGGCTCCAGAAGTCATCGTCGACCGAGAAGAGATCACGATTCTCGGCACACTCTCGGCGCCAGACGTGAGCAAGGACGCCGGCGACACAGAGCGCGCGGCCGCTCGCAAGGGCAGAGCCAAAGCATTTCGTGAGGAAACCCGCGAGCACCGCATCGCCGTCGCGCAGGAGCTCGAAGGCCGCCACGGGAGGGCCGTTGCCTGGGGCGTCCGTGTGGACGACGAGCAGTTCCTGTTCACCCATCACGCAGTTCCGGTGATGACCCGGCTCCGTCAGCCCGAACGTCGCGTGCTCGACACCTTGGTGGCGGCCGGGGTGGCGCGATCCCGCTCCGATGCCCTCGCCTGGTGCGTGCGACTTGTCGGTGAGCACACCGAGGATTGGCTCGAGGAACTCCAGGGAGCCATCGAGGCGGTTGAGCAGGTTCGCGCCTCGGGGCCCAAACCCTCATAGGACGCGCGAAGTGCGAAAGCGGAACCATGAACCCGGGCAGGTCGAGTCGGACTCCCGAGGTCTGCCGGAGTCGAAGCGCGTAGCCTCACCGACATGACGAACGCATGTGGGTTGAGCAGCAGCGAAGGGCAGACCCGGTGATCGTTTCGCACGAACATCGATTCATTTTCCTCAAGACGAGGAAGACTGCAGGAACCAGCGTGGAGATCGCACTGTCGCGGATCTGCGGTCCCGAGGACATCATCACGCCGATCACCGACACCGACGAGCAGCTGCGGAACGCCGTGGGTGGCCGCCCTCCTCAGCACTACACAGCGCCTCCGCTGGAAATGGAGGGTCGGGCGCACCTTCCGGCCCGCGCCGTTCGCCGGATTGTCGGGACCGACGTATGGGAGAGCTACTTCAAGTTCGCGATCGAACGAAACCCGTGGGACGCCGTCGTATCGCTCTACTACTGGCGGATCCGCGACAACCCCACGCCTATCTCGTTCGAGGAGTTCGTCGACTCCGACGAAGTGCCTCGTTGGGCGGACAAGAATGCGCGGATCTATCGGTTGCAGGGCAAGGTCGTCGTTGACGAATTGTGTCGCTTTGAGTCGCTCGAGAGCGACATGGACGGGATCTGGTCTTCACTCGGCCTTCCGGGCGCACCCGAACTACCTCGTGCGAAGGGTGACTACCGACCCCGCGAAGCCCGCTATCCCACGATGTACACCCCCGCGACCGCCGAGCGCGTTGGTGAAATCTTCGCTGCGATGACGGCAGAGTTTGGCTACAGATTCGAGCCGCCGTCTGCCTGACCGTCCGGCAAGGGCTGCATCGCCATGGCCAACCATTGTGCGGCCAGTGCGGTCGTCGTGGTCGTTGGTACCTGCAGGTCGGGGTTGGGGCTCGGTCGACTGGCTAGGAGCGATTCGAGGTCTCCGAAGACCCTGATTCGCCCGGAAAGTTCTCGCACGCTGCGCACCATCTCCTCGCTGCGCTCACGGGCCAGCTCAACAACATCCAATGGCAATGAGAGTCGCGTGTCGTCGACATCGGGTCGATGCTCATCGAGCCAGCGTGCTAAGGAGCGGCGGAAGGCGCGGTGACGATTCAGGGAATCGCGGTCGCGCGGGAGCAGCGAGTTGGTCTGACGCAGCAGCTCTGCTTCCTGAGCAGTGAAGGAGCGCTTCTGCGCCGCGCCACCGTCAGGAACGAGGAACCCTTGCGGCAACGCCAGCACCTCCTCAAAGGCATTGAAGATTGCATGCGGTTGCGATCGTTCGATCAAGATGACGACGACGTTCTCTGGACCTACAACCCCGCTCCAGATGTCCACCAACGTGGCCAGATCGAGGATCCGAGGAAAGGGATCTTGAGAAAGCTCGGGGTGGGCGACCACGGCAGCTCTCGACCACTCATCCAGCGGATCGCGAAGTCCCTCCTTCACCAACTGTTGCCAGGTGCTTGATAGCAGGTCTGCAAAGGGCCGGTAGGTGATGACGACTACGGGCGAGCGGTCTGGAGCGCTGTCGACGATGCGCTGCACGTGCTCCGGACGGGCTTGGCTCAAGACCTCAGTGCTGATAACACCGTGAGGCGCGTCACCGATCTCTCGCAGCATCTGACGCCACGGACGTTCGACCACTTCGACTTCGACATCGGTCTCCCAGAACTGACGGCGTCCGATGAAGCGGTTGATCGGCTGGAAGTGCTGTTTTCCATCGCCGGGGTAAACCACTCCCAACTTGCGAAGCGGATCTCGCTTAGAGGCCAGGGCCACCTGTAGGGAGGTCGTCGCCGTCTTGCGAGGGCCAATGTGCAACACAAGTGATCGTTTCGCGGATGCGGCTGACACATCGGTCACTGTGTCGCTCCTCATGCGGTCGCCGATGGTCGGCGCAAACGTGGCTGGGCTACGTAGCGTTACAGTACTCAGATACTTTCGAGATCTCGGTCACCCGCAGCACACCATCCCAGGGAATTGGCCGGAGTTGGACGGGGCCTGCATGCGTATCGGTCTGCACGTTGGGTTGACGACGGTTGGCAACGACGTGCTGGGCGTACTCGCTGCCAATCAACAAACTCTGGCTGATCACGACTGGACAGTGGCTCCGGAAGAGCACGATTTCTTGCCGCCGGAGCAAGAGCCAAAGAACCTTGTCCGACTCGTCACACAGACCACCGATTGCTGGTCGTCGTGGCTCCCATCTGTGAACGCGGCTGGCGCCGTCATGTCATGCGTTCACCTCGGCGATGCATTGCTCGTGGGCGGCCAGGCCAACGAGATCGTCGCCCAACTGGAGAAGTATGGGGAAGTGAGCGGAGGCGCTCTTGTCAGGCGCATCGATGACTACATTGCGACGCGCTACGTGTTGGAGCTCTTCGCCGGACGAGTCCGGCGTTTGAGTGACCGCGAGATGTCAGGACGCGGACCCAACAACTACTTTCCCCGCATTTCCCGATGGCAGTCGGCCTGCGGTCCCAGTTTTCGCGCAGTGCTGTGTCCTTCCGGAGGTCCCGACGGAGACTCCGTGGTGGAGCTCTTGCACGTTCTGGGTCTCCCTGACTCGCTTCAGCTGGACCTGCCGGACTCACCAGCCATCAAGTCCGTGGGTGCTGTCGAAGCTGAGGTTCTGAGGCAGTTCAACCGGTTGATGCAGAACAACGGCCTCAGCGAACCTCAGGCGCAGACCGTGCGAACCTCCGCCATCGCACGACTGACTGCTGTACCGAGCCCACACCCGTTCGCAATTCCAACCGATGCCGCGAACAATCTGCTGAGCACCTACGAGGAAGGCGCGACAGCGCTCTCTCAGTCGATGACGTCGGATCACGCAAAGGCGTTTCTCAGCAGGGACCTCCCGCTCGACGTTGCCGTGGACGAACCGGAGGTCCAAGGACGCCTCGAGTCCCTGGCCGCGGAGTTTGAACTTGCGATGCATGCGAAACAGTCCAAGTCCCCTGGCGACCAAGCGCTCATGGATGTCCGCCGACTAGTTCGAAAGGCGCGGGCGAGCCGCCTCGAGGAGGATGCGGAGGAGTACCTCAGATGTCGCCGACGGGTATGCCGGCGGCTGATTCCCGAGCTGTCCGAATTCCGCGCCGAGGGGGTTGGTCAACAAGCCGCGGCCGCCATCCCAGATCGCGTGCTTCAGTACTGGGATCCCTCTCCGCCGCCGGAAGAGATGCTGCCCTGGATGCAATCGTGGGCAACGGTGGGGATGCCCGTCGGCACTCACGAGGTTGCCGACTATGACCGGGGGCTGGCGGCCGTGGTGGAGGCGGCGGGAGACCTTGGGCGACGGGCGTTCGAGGCGTCGACCCATCCTGCCGTCCGGTCAGATCTCTTTCGCTATGCCGAGTTGTACCTGCGCGGGGGCTGGTATGTGGATGCCGAGCATGAGGCGCTGGTCTCTATCAATGACTTCTTCCCCTGGAAAGTGGAACACGTCTTCGTCATTCGCCCCAACACGGAGAAGTTCCCCAATGGCTTCGTCGGCGCGGTGGCCGGTTCGCCCTTGATGAAAGATGCTTTGGATCAGGCATGCCGCAATATCCTTGACGGCGTCGAGATCAGCATCATGGACCTATCCGGGCCACGGATGTTCAGTCGCCTGGTCCACCAGTACATGAAGTCACCGACGGCTTCGTTCGTGGTGCTGCCGACCAATGTGGTCTTCGGTGGTGTCATGCAACGGACACACAATGAGGCTGAGTACAAGTCGCATGGGCATTGGAGACATGCCGACCTCTAAGTGTTGTCACTCCGAAACTCATCCACGAAGGGCGGCTCAGTGATCTCGCACCGGTTCAAGTGTGTGTATGTACACATTCCGAAAACCGGCGGGCAGTCGATCGAGAGCGTATTCGTCGAGCAACACGGCCTGACGTGGGAGACCCGAGCCCCCCTGCTTCTTCGTCCTTGTGATGACCGCCGGTTCGGACCGAAGTTCCTTGCTCACCTAACTGCGGTGGAGTATGTGACCCTCGGCCACTTGAGTCCGCAGGACTGGGACGAGTACTTCACGTTCGGATCGATCCGGAACCCATGGGACCGCATGCTCTCCACGTATCGATATCTGAACCCTGACGATGTGTCGTTCCCCGTTTGGCTGGCAACCACCGCTCGCCGCAGGTTCGAGAAGGGCCACTACTTCTTTCGCTCTCAGGCCGACTACCTCTGTGACCACGAAGGAAGAGTCATCGTCGACCAAGTTGTCAGGCTGGAGGACTTTCCCGATGCGTTTGACGCCGTGCGGGAACGACTACACATTCCCGGCAGGGGACTTCCGCGAGTCAATGTCTCCCACCACCAGCCAAACCTCACACCGGAGGCGGTTTACGACAGTGAGACCGAGGAGTTCGTTGCGGACATGTATGCACGTGACCTTGCGTTGTGGCACTACGATCCACCGTCGGCAGTTCGCGCCTCAACCCCCCGTACTGAAGAGTGATTGGTGCGGTGCTTGCGTGGGATCATTCCCGGATGACGAGCCTGTCGATGCCAGATGAGGGGCCGTTCTTCCACGGAACGAAAGCGGCACTCTCGGTGGGACATCTCATCACTGCAGGGAGGCCATCCAACTACCGGTCCAGCGTGATCATGAACCACGTCTATTTCACTGCCTCGAAGGACGGGGCAGGGCTCGCAGCCGAGCTCGCCGTCCTGCTCGCTTCCGATGGGTCGCGACCTCACGTCTACCTCGTCGCTCCCACGGGACCGTTCGAGGACGACCCGAACGTGACCGACAAGAAGTTCCCGGGGAACCCAACTCGCTCGTACCGCACGCGAGATGCACTCGTCGTCGTCGAGGAGGTCGCCGACTGGATCCGGCAGACTCCCGAGGCTCTGGAATCGTGGCGCCAGCGACTCGACGCCCTGAGCGCGAGCAACGCGGAGATCATCAACTGAGCTCGCATCGACGTGATCGTGCAGCCATGCTCCGCTATACGTTGAAGCGGAACTCCACTACGTCTCCGTCATGCATGACGTAGTCCTTACCCTCCATGCGCACCTTGCCTGCGGCCTTGGCGTCCGCCATCGACCCGGCGGCAACAAGGTCGTCGAACGACACCACCTCGGCCTTGATGAAGCCACGCTGAAAGTCAGTGTGGATCACGCCAGCAGCCTCAGGGGCAGTCGCACCCTTCGAGATCGTCCACGCACGTGACTCCTTCGGCCCTGCCGTCAGGTACGTCTGAAGCCCAAGAGTGGTGAACCCCACGCGCGCCAACAGGTCAAGACCGCTCTCTTCCTGTCCGACCGACTGCAGCAGCTCTAACGCCTCGGCGTCGTCGAGCTCAACCAACTCAGCCTCGATCTTCGCGTCCAGAAAGATCGCCTCGGCCGGCGCAACAAGTGCACGCATCTCGTCTTTGAGCGCGTCATTGACCAACTCGGACTCATCCATGTTGAACACGTAGAGAAAGGGCTTCGCCGTGAGCAGGAACAGCTCGCGCAGCGGCTCCGGGTCTAGCCCAGCAGCGAAGACCGTCTGTCCGGTGTCCAACACCTTCTTGGCTTCCTCGACAGCTGCGACCTCTTCAGCCTTGCCCTTCACGAGGCGCGACTCCTTCTGCAGCCGAGGGAGCACCTTCTCGATGGTCTGCAAGTCAGCGAGGATCAGTTCTGTGTTGATCGTCTCGATGTCGTCCTGCGGCGACACCTTGCCGTCTACGTGCACAACGTCTGGGTCGTCGAAGACTCGGATGACCTGGCAGATTGCCTCTGCCTCGCGGATGTTGGCGAGGAACTTGTTGCCGAGCCCCTGACCTTCGGACGCCCCGCGCACAATGCCTGCGATGTCGACGAACGACACGGTCGCCGGCAATTGTTTGTCTGACCCGAACATCTCAGCGAGCACCGGCAGCCGCGCATCGGGAACCCCGACCACGCCGACGTTGGGTTCGATCGTCGCGAAGGGGTAGTTCGCCGCTAGGACGTCGTTCTTCGTCAGGGCATTGAAGAGCGTCGACTTTCCAACGTTGGGAAGACCGACGATGCCGATGGTGAGTGCCACGAGCGACCATCGTACGGAGCCCCATCCGACACTCAGCGGTGGCTCGGCTCCGACCGATTGTCAGACCCCTCCGCCACCCTGATGACATGGACACGACCCAGGTTCTTGTGACCGCCTTGCTCGTACTACTCGCCATTGGCGCTGGCGCCTTCGCCTCAGCGTGGTTCCTGGGACGCGCCAGGTCGCCCCACAGCCCAGCCCACTCGGCGTCGAATCCTGACCCCCATGGGCTGATTGCACCCGTCACGCAGGCTCTGCTGCGCGTCGAGCAGCAGCTGGCAGCTACCGAGCGGCACCGTGCTGAATCACACGGGCAGTTGCAAGAGCAGGTACGCACTATGAACGAGACGTCGCAGCTGCTGCGCACCGAGGCGTCGTCCTTGGTTCAGGCACTTCGCGCGCCGCAGACTCGCGGGCGTTGGGGTGAGTTGCAGCTGCGTCGCGTCGTCGAGCTAGCGGGTCTGGTCGAGCACTGCGACTTCACCGAGCAGATGACGGTCGGGCGGATGGACGAGCGGCAACGACCCGACCTGGTTGTCCACCTCGCCGGCGGCAAGAACGTCATCGTCGACGCCAAGGTTTCTGTCTCCGCCTACCTCGAGATGACGGCGGCGCCCGACGACAGTGAAGCGACGAACCGCCGCAGCGCCCACGCCAGGCACCTGCGTACCCACATCGACCAGCTGGCTGCGCGCGAGTACTGGGACGCGCTCCCGGCCACACCTGAGTTCGTCGTCCTGTTTGTGCCAGCCGAACCGTTCCTCTCAGCGGCGCTCGACGCAGATCCGGCGATGCTCGAGTACGCCTTCGAGCAGAACGTGGTGCTCGCGACTCCCAACACGCTGATCGCACTGTTGCGCACCGTTGCCTACACCTGGCGGCAGGAGGCCCTCACGAAGAACGCTCAGGCGGTGCTCGACACCGGCCGCGAGCTGCACCAACGACTCAGCACCCTCGGATCGCATCTCACCAAAATGGGCACGTCTCTCGAATCAAGCGTCAAGGCGTACAACCAACTGGTCGGCTCACTTGAGACCCGCGTTCTCGTCACAGCCAGACGGTTCAACGACCTTCACGTGGTCGACCAGACCCTGCCGGCCCCTGACTCCATCGACTTAGCGCCGAGAACGCCACAGGCGTCCGAGTTGCTCGACCCCCAGCAGCAGGTGCTCCACCCCACCCGGGGGCCTGACCTCACGACCCACGACACCGAGGTGCCACGCGCCGCAGGTTGATCAGGGCATGCCCTCGGACGCCGTACGGTAGGCAGTGTGTCCACGCCCCTCCACACTGATCGGCCCGAGCTCACTGTGACCACCCCTGCGACGCCCCACGACCCCGAGGGCCGCCTGGTGCGGTCGAAGGCTCGTCCGGGTCTCACCGGCATCGGTGTCGGCGTGCTCGGCACCGCCGTCGGGGTCGTTGCCTCGATCCTGTCCGAGCTCATCACCGACGGGCTCGGCTGGATGTTCGCGATCCCCTTCGTTCTGGTGAGCATCTACTGTGCCCTCGAAGTCGCGTCCAACTCGCTCCGCAGCGCGGTCGTGATGCCGCCGCTGGTCATCTTCTTGGTTGCGGTGATAAACCCGATCTGGGGTACGACCGCCGGTATTCGAGGGTGGACCGTGAAGACGTTGACAACGCTCACCACGCTGGCTCCGACCATGGTCATCGCGACCGTCGCTGCGGCCGCGATCGTCGGGTGGCGTTACTGGCGCACGCGGCAGAACTAGCAGGACCAGCCAGGACCAGCCAGAACTAGCCGGTCAAGACTGCCCGGCGGTTTTCATGTCGCGGCGGAGCTCTTGCGGGAGCGAGAAGACCAGCGACTCCTCGGCCGCCGTCACCGACTCAACGTCAGCGAAGCCACGCTCGGCCAGCCACGCAAGTACCTCGTCAACCAGGCTCTCTGGCACGGACGCTCCGCTGGTCACACCCACGGTCGACACACCCTCGAGCCACAACTCGTCGACTTCGCCTGCGTTGTCGACCCGGTACGACGCACCGGCCCCAGCGTCCAGCGCTACCTCGACCAACCGCACCGAGTTCGACGAGTTGCCTGAACCGACCACGATCACCAGATCAGACTCCGCTGCCACCTTCTTGATCGCGGCCTGCCGGTTCTGGGTCGCGTAACAGATGTCATCGCTCGGTGGGCTCATCAGGTTGGGGAACCTCCCCTTCAACCGGTCGACGGTCTCCATCGTCTCGTCGACCGACAGCGTCGTTTGCGACAACCACACCAACTTGTCGGGGTCATCTACCTCGAGGGCATCGGCGTCGTCAGGGCCGTCCACCAACGTGATGTGGTCGGGTGCCTGGCCGGACGTCCCAACTACCTCTTCGTGACCCTCGTGCCCGATCAGCACGATCTGATACCCCTCGGCCGAGAAGCGCCGCGCTTCGTGATGCACCTTGGTCACCAGTGGGCACGTCGCGTCGATGGTCTTGAGATTTCGTTCTGACGCCTCATCGTGAACCGTCGGAGCCACACCGTGCGCTGAGAAGATGACCAACGCCCCCTCGGGCACCTCCTCGGTCTCGTCGACGAAGATCGCGCCACGGCGTTCGAGGTCTTCCACCACATGCCGGTTGTGAACGATCTGCTTACGCACGTACACCGGAGCGCCATACAGCTCGAGCGCCTTCTCGACCGTGATCACTGCGCGGTCGACGCCAGCGCAGTAGCCACGAGGGGCGGCCAGCAGCACCCGGCGTCCAGAAGCAGAGGTCATATCCCCATCGTAGGTGCCGTGCCCGGCTGTGCACTCCCACCGGATCTGCGGCCCCAGCCGTCGGCCCCGCCCCGTACGCTCGGCGCCGTGCCTCTCGAAACCTCACCCGACAAGCCAGCGCCGGTACGCCAGGTGTCGCAGCTCGTCACCCAGTGGATCGACCGGCTCGGCAGCATCTGGGTCGAGGGCCAGGTGGCCCAGCTCAGTCGGCGCTCCGGCGCCACCATGGCGTTTCTCACATTGCGCGACACCGCCGCCGACCTGTCGATCAGCGTCACGTGCAAAGGCCGAGTGTTGGACGCCGCACTCCCGCCCATCACCGAGGGCGACCGCGTCGTCATCTATGCCAAGCCGTCGTTCTACCCAGCGCGTGGCACCTTCTCGCTGGCCGCCACCGACATCCGACACGTCGGCCTCGGCGAGCTGCTCGCCCGGCTCGAGCGACTGAAGGTCACGCTCGCCACCGAGGGCTTGTTCGACAGCGACCGCAAGAAGCCACTGCCGTTCCTGCCGCGCGGCATCGGCCTGATACTGCGGACGTGCTTCCGCAGCTGAGCGAGACGTCGTCGAGAACGCTCGGCGACGTTGGCCAGGTGTCACGTTTCACACTCGCGAAGTCGCTGTGCAAGGCACCACTGCTGCTGCCCAAGTCACCGAAGCCATCGCAGAGCTTGACCGCAATCACGGTGTCGACGTCATCATCATCACTCGCGGCGGTGGTTCGGTCGAAGACCTGCTCCCGTTCTCGGAGGAGCGGCTGATTCGGGCAGTCGCCTTGGCGGCCACCCCTGTCATCAGCGCCATTGGACACGAGCAAGACACTCCCTTGCTCGACCTCGTTGCCGACGTGCGTGCTTCCACTCCCACCGACGCCGCGCGTCGCGTCGTCCCTGACGTCATGTCTGAGCTGCAGGGTGTCGCTGCTGCGCGATCGCGCATTCGGGACGCCGTGCACTCGACTCTTGGCCGCGAGCAACACCTCATCGATCAGTTGCGCCATCGCCCGGTTCTGGCCGCACCGGTCACTCTGGTCGCCGCACACGAGCAACACGTCGCCGACGTCAGGCACCGGGCACGGCGCGCGATTACGTCGCGACTCGACGCTGCGACCGCAGAGCTCACGCACACCAAGGCTCGCGTCCGATCACTGTCCCCCCAAGCCACCCTCGATCGCGGATACGCCGTCGTGCAAGCCACCGATGGCTCGGTCGTCCGCACGCCACCACCAAGCGGGGCCCGCCTGAGCATCCGGGTCGCCGCCGGAACGTTCTCTGCCACTACCGATGAGGAGTCATGAGCGAAGCAACCGAGTCAACCGCACCAACTGACCCACCATCGCTCGGCTACGAGGATGCGCGCGATGAGCTCATCGACGTAGTCAAGCAACTCGAAGGTGGGGGTCTCACGCTCGAGCAGTCGATCGCGCTCTGGGAACGAGGCGAGAAACTCGCCGAGATCTGCCAAACCTGGCTCGATGGTGCACGAGCGCGCCTCGAGGCGGCGTCCACGACGACCGACGAGTGACGCCGACTCCTACTTCAGCGAGCTCGCGAGTTCTTGCAACTCGGTGAGTTCGGCCTTACCCGTCACGACAACCGTCGTGCCATTCACGGTGGTGACGAGACCCTGCTTCCCGGAATCCGGTGACTCAACGACGTCCCACGTCGTGCCCGCCACAGTCACCGCGTCGACCGGCTCCCCGTCGTCGACCCACTCGGCAACGGCCGCCTTCGGGTTGCCGTCGGTTTGTCGCACCTCGGCGTACGAGCCATCGGGCGTGACATAGCCAACGTGCAGCACACCACCGTTGATCACCGACGCCACACCCACTGGCTCGAACCAGGCACTCGTGGGCGTCCACTCCTCGGACAGTCCCGTGGGTTCAAGCACCAGGAACGGATTGCTGACCTCGACGTCGCGGAACACTTGAGACACGTCAACGCTGGGGCGCACCGGTCCTTGCACCTCGGGTCGCTGCCACGCCACAGTCCAAAAGACCCCGAGGACCACGACTCCCACCAGGCCCATTGACAGCACCATGTCGCGCACGGTCTCCAGGCCTCGACGCCGATTGGGTTCCGGTGCGGCCTCCTCGGGAACTGACGTGGTCACCAGCCCATCGTCCCGCAGCCACCGGCGCTTCGCTCATCCGGGCCAGCGCCCAAGGGCATCGACTCTCTTGACTCGCATCTGAGTCCCAATTGTGGCCTGCAAGCCGCATCTGCAGCTGTTCAACCCCTAAACTCATGCAAATGAGCAATCCAACATACTCGCTGAGCCACGCCGCGCGATTGCTCGGCGTCAGCAGCGACACCGCCCGACGCTGGGCCGACGCGGGTCGACTTCCCAGTAGCACCGACGCCAAGGGTCGGCGCATCGTCGAAGGGGCAGACCTGGCGAGCTTCGCGAGATCCCTCGCCGATGAGCCTGGTGAGCGGGGCACGTCAGCGCGCAACAGTTTTCCGGGTGTGGTGACGCGGGTGCAGATCGAAGGCATCGTCGCCCAGGTCGACATCCAGGCTGGTCCCCATCGGGTTGTCTCGCTGATGACCCGAGAAGCGGCCGAAGAACTCGACCTTGCGCCGGGGGTTGAAGTTGTGGCGTTGGTGAAGGCACCGGCAGTTGTTGTGGAGCTGCCGTGAGAATCACTGCCCGTCGGGTCCTGCTCTGCTCGCTGGCACTCGCACTCGGTGGGTTCCTTGCCGCCTGTGGTGGCGACGACACGCCTTCAGCCGCCAGCGATGGCGAGACAACACTGACCGTGCTCGCGGCGTCCTCGCTGACGGACGCGTTTCCAGAGATCGGCGACGCGTTCACGAATCAGAACGACGGTGTCGAGGTGCAGTTCTCGTTCGCCGGATCGCAAGAGTTGGTTGCTCAGGCCGACTCAGGTGCCCCAGCAGATGTTCTGGCGCTAGCCGGCTCCAGCAGCCTCGAAGTGCTTGAGCAGTCGACCAGCGAGGCCCAGACCTTCGCCAAGAATCGACTGACGATCATCGTGCCAACGGGCAACCCTGCTGGCGTCAACAGCATCGACGACCTGGCCAATCCGGAGGTCAAGGTGGCGCTGGCTGGCCCTGAGGTGCCAGCGGGTGCCTATGCACTCGAGGCCTTCAAGAGCGCCGGAATCTCGGTCACGCCGGTCTCGGAAGAGACCGAGGTCAAGGCGGTGGTCACTCGGGTCGCCGTCGGTGGTGCAGACGCCGGCGTCGTCTACGTCACCGACGCCGCCGCATCCGATGCCGAAATTGACGAGGTGCCGATCGCGGCCAACGTCAACGTGATCGCGTCGTACCCGGCGGTGTCGCTGACCGACTCTGAGAATGTCGACGAGGCGGATCGGTTCGTCGAGTACTTGTTGTCTGAGGAGGCGCAGCAGATCTTGCGGCGCTACGGCTTTGATTCGCCGTAGCCGCCCGCCACTCGCCCTGGTCCTGCTGGGGCTGGTCGCCGGCCTGTTCCTCGTCCTCCCGTTGGCGGGTCTGCTCTGGCGAGCACCCTGGGCAGACCTCGCCACCACGGTGACCGATGAGACAGTCGTCGCGGCCCTGCGGGTCTCGCTCATCGCCTCCGTCGGAGCGCTCGTTGCCTGCCTGGTGTTTGGCGTCCCACTCGCGTGGGTTCTGGCGCGTGTCTCGTTCCCGGGTCGCTCGTTGGTGCGCGGTCTGGTGCTAGTGCCGATGGTGTTGCCACCGGTGGTCGGTGGCGTCGCGCTGCTCTTGGCGTTCGGCCCACGGGGCATGCTGGGCAGCAGCTTCGAGGCGTTCGGTGTCACCGTTCCCTTCAGCACAGCAGCGACGGTCGTTGCCGCAACCTTCGTCTCACTCCCCTTTCTGGTCCTCAGCGTCGAGGCCGCCTTCACACGAGTCGACACCGACATCGAGGACGTCGCCGCCACTCTCGGTGGCTCGTCGTGGCATGTGTTTCGTACCGTCACGCTGCCTCTGGTGCGTCCGGCCGTGATCTCCGGCGCCACGTTGGCCTGGGCTCGCGCGCTCGGTGAGTTCGGCGCCACGATCACGTTCGCCGGCAGCATCGCCGGTGTCACTCAGACCATGCCGCTTGCGGTGTACGAGGTTCTGCCAACAAACCCAGATGGCGCACTCACGATCAGCCTGTTGCTACTAGTGATCAGCGCCAGCGTCATCGTCGCGCTTCGATCGACCTGGCTGACTCCCCTGCTATCGAAGCGGGCTCCGTGATCGAGCCCCCAACCCTCCTCTCGGTACGAGCTCGGGTAGACGATGCGGGAGGGTCAGCGCGGATCGATCTGGCCTTCTCGGTCACATCCACGGCAGTCATCGGTGTCATCGGGCCCAACGGCGCGGGTAAGACCACCCTGCTGCGAAGTATCGCCGGCCTCGAGTACGTGACCTCGACGTCCGAGATTCGTGTGCGCGGTACGCCGGTCACAAATGCACCACCCGCCGAGCGGCGCGTGGCGTACGTCCCTCAGGGCGCTGCCCTCTTTCCACATCTCGACGTGCGCGACAACGTGGCGTACGGCCTGCGTGCGAGGGGTGTACGGAAGCACGATGCTCGCGATCAAACCCGAGCGCTCCTGACCAGGCTCGAGATTGCCGACCTCGCCGATCGCGCGCCACACACCCTTTCGGGGGACAGGCGCAACGTGTCTCGATCGCGCGAGCGTTAGCGGTCCAACCTGACGTCGTCTTGCTCGATGAGCCGACGGCTGCGCTCGACGTGAACGGACAATCGGAAGTCCGATCGATGCTGCGAACCCATCTCGCAGACTTTGACGGTGTGGCTCTGCTCGTCACCCACGATCCCGCGGAGGTGATGACGCTCGCGAACCGGGTGCTGGTTCTCGACCAGGGGTTGATCACGCAGGACGCCGAGAGCAACGAGCTGATTCGGCGTCCCGGCTCTCCGTGGTTGGCGAGCATGCTCAACCTGAATACGTGGGTCGGCACGGTGCGCAATGACGACACTGTCGACCTCGACACTGGTGGGAGCCTCCACGCGACTGAGCTTCCTGCTGTTGGTAGTCGTGTCCTGCTCACCGCGCCACCGAGCTCGATCACGCTGTTCTCCGACCGCCCGCACGGCAGCCCGCGCAACGTCTGGGCGTCGGTAGTCGAGGACGCCGTCGAACTAGGCGACCGCGTTCGGGTCACCTTGACGGTGAGCACCGTCGAGAAAACCCCGGGGCCGCATGAATCCGTCGTCGAGGTCACCCGAGGTGCCGCCCAAGAGCTGTCAGTTCGGCCCGGTTCTCCTGTCTGGGCCGCCGTCAAGGCCACTGAGCTCGCTGTCAGCCCGCTCTGACTCTCCAGCGCCTCCCGATACGATCAGCGGACGTCTACCAAGGGGAAGAACGTGACCGAGCAGAGCAACACTCCAGAGGTTCCCGACCGCAACTTGGGCCTCGAGCTCGGTCGAGTCACCGAAGCAGCCGCTGTCGCCGCCTCGCGCTGGGTCGGTCGCGGCGACAAGAACGGCGCGGACGGCGCCGCAGTGGCCGCCATGCGGGCCCTGATCAACACCGTCAGCATGGACGGCACCGTCGTCATCGGTGAGGGTGAGAAGGACGACGCCCCGATGCTCTTCAACGGCGAGCGGGTCGGAGACGGAACTGGCCCAGAAGTGGACGTCGCGGTCGACCCAGTCGACGGCACCACGCTCACGGCTAAGGGCATGAACAACGCGGTCTCGGTGATCGCGGTCGCCGAGCGCGGCACTCTGTTCGACCCGTCGGCGGTCTTCTACATGGAGAAACTCGCGGCGGGCCCCGAGTCAGCCGACGTGGTCGACATCAGATTGCCAGCCAAAGAGAACATTCGCCGGGTCGCCAAGGCCAAGGGCATCGAGGTGCAAGACGTCACGGTCTGCATCCTCGACCGCCCACGCCACGAAGGTCTCGTCCAGGAGATTCGTGACACCGGCGCACGCATCAAGTTCATCTCGGACGGTGACGTCGCGGGCGCCATCATGGCCGCCCGCGAAGAGACTGGCGTCGACCTGCTGCTCGGTATTGGTGGCACACCCGAAGGCATCATCACTGCGGTGGCGATCAAGTGCTTGGGTGGCGTGATTCAAGGACGACTGTGGCCCAAGGATGACGACGAGCGCCAGAAGGCGATCGACGCCGGCCACGACCTGTCAAGGGTTCTTGCCACCGATGACCTCGTGACGAGCGACAACGCCTTCTTCGCAGCGACCGGAATCACCGACGGCGAACTGCTGAAGGGGGTCCGCTTCCACGCGGAAGGTGCCACCACCCAAACGCTCGTGATGCGCAGCAAGAGCGGCACGGTCCGCTTTATGGAGAGCGACCACCGGCTCGGCAAGCTGCGCAAGTACGCGGCGGTTCAGTTCTGAGCGACAGCCCAGCAGTCGTCCTCGATGAGGTCGTCAAGAAGTTCGGCCCGATCACAGCCGTCGACGGCCTCTCGCTGACGGTCCCCCGAGGCATCGTCCTCGGATTGCTTGGCCCGAACGGCGCTGGCAAGTCGACCACCATGCGCATGCTCACGGGGCAAACGCGTCCCACGTCCGGATCGATCACCGTTCTCGACCACAACATTGCGACGGAGTCGAAGCAAGCACGAGCGCGAATGGGCGTCGTGCCGCAGATCGACAACCTCGACACCGAGCTCACCGCCGAGCAGAACCTCACCATGTTCGCTGCGCTCTACCGCGTCCCACGCAAGGAGCGCCCAGCAGCGGTGAACCGCGCTCTCGACATTGCGCACCTGCAAGAACGCCGTGACTCCAAAGTCTCCGAGCTGTCCGGAGGAATGAAGCGCCGACTACTGGTCGCTCGCGGGCTCGTGCACAACCCCGAGCTTGTCCTGCTGGACGAACCGACCGTTGGCCTCGACCCCCAGGTGCGCCAAGAGCTGTGGTCGCTCATCGATGCGCTGCGCACCCAAGGAACCACCATCCTCATGTCGACGCACTACATCGAGGAGGCCGAGCGACTGGCCGACGACGTGGCCGTGGTCTCGCACGGACGCATCATCGCGCGCGGTACTCCCCACTCCTTGCGCGAAGCCCATGTCGGCAATCGCGCCACCGAGTTCTACGCATCTCCGTCCCGGCTTGCCGAGCTCGAACAGATCGCGCAGGGGGCAGGGCTCGCCACCCGACGGACGGGCCCATCCATCACCGTCCTGCGATCCGAGGACGCCGACAGCGACCTGCTCGATTCGCTAGGCGACGGCGTCCACCGCAAGGCGAACCTCGAGGACGTCTTCGTTCTCCTGACCGGTGAGGTGCTGCAATGACGGCGTCTCGTGCGGGTCGCCGCTACGAGTGGGCGACCTTCGAAGGGGTCTGGAACCGCCAGTTCACTCTCTTCAGGCGGTACTGGTTGAGCTCGACAACCTCGTCCGTCATTCAGCCGATCATCTACCTGCTGGCCTTCGGCCTCGGGGTCGGAACACTTGTCGACACCGTTGACGGCATCAGTTATGTCGAGTTCGTCGGCACGGGGTCAGTTGCGACCGCTGTGCTGTTCGCGTCTGCCTTTCCTGGCATGTTCAACACCTACGTCCAACGCGTCTTTCAGCGCACCTACGACGCCATATTGGCGGCGCCGATCAGCGTCGACGAGCTGACCCTGGCAGAGGGCAGTTGGATCGCGGCGAAGGCCGGCTTCTACGGGACGTTCCCGTTGATCGTGACGTTCTTCTTCGGCCTGACACCCACGTGGGGCATGCTGCTCGTTCCGTTCGTTGGCTTCGTCACGGGGTTGGGCTTCGCGTTCTTCGGCATGTGGGTCTCCGCGATCATCAAGAACATCGAGCAGACGTCGTATGTGACGGCGATCGTGCTGACGCCACTGTTCCTGGTTGCTGGCACCTTCTTTCCGATCAGCAATCTGCCACCCGGTCTTCAGGTGGCCGCACAGTTCAATCCGCTCTACCACTGCGTCGAGTTGGTGCGTGGTGCCAGCTTTGGCTGGGACATGCCGAACGACGTGTATCACTTCGCAGTGCTCGTGGTGTTTGCAGTGATCACGTGGTTGTTGGCGACGTATCAACTGCGAAAGAAGTTGGTCGAGTAAGTCGGTTCACTCCCTGTGGACGCAGCCCTCAGTTGTCGGTGGTCGCTGGAAGAGTTTGACCATGCCAATCAACGCCTCCAGCGAATCTCTCGATCAGCAAGTTGGCCTGCTGATTGAGGGATTGGACGCCGCTCGCGACGTCGATGACGCGACCTTGCGCGAGCGCTTGGTGCAGCTCGAACGTGTGGTGAACATGGCGCAAGGTGCACAGGCTGAGCTCATGTGTGAAATGTCTTCCCGCGCGGACGAGATGGAGTGCGAGTTCATTGCTGACGAACTGGCCATCACACTCGCAACCACCAAAGTTGCAGCGTCGAATCGCCTCGCCCTGGCATTGGACGTCGGCGACCATCCATCTGTAGCGGCCGCCTGGCGCGCAGGCCGGCTGGATACCCGGAGAGTGAAGGTCATCTGCGATGGCCTGTCAGGCGCATCGCCAATCGCTATTGACGCTCTGACAGACGCGGCCATCGAGTACGCGGAGGCTCACACCGCGCCCGAGGTACGGCGGTGGCTCGGCCGACGTGTCATTGCCGCTGACCCCACCGCCGCCGAAGCCCAACGCGAGCGTGCGCTGAGTAATCGCATGGTCTCAGTGACTCCCCTCGGCAATGGCCTCTCAGAGTTCATGGCCTTGATCCCGAGCGTCCAAGCTCGCCAGATCTATGACACGGTCAATGCTGTCGCCCATGCCGCAGACGCGGATGACGCCCGCACCATGGACCAGCGTCGAGCCGATGGCCTGGTTGACCTCATCACGGGTAGAGCTGACGCTCCCCAGGTCAGCCTCAATGTCGTGATGAGCCTCGACAGCGTGGCAGGCACAACGGACTCCCCAGCGACGATTGGCGGCGTTGGGCCGGTCACCGCGCAAGAGGCGAGGAAGCTCCTCGGTGAGCCCTTGGTGCGTCGACTGTTGACCGACTCTGCCACCGGACACCTGCTCGATATCTCCGAGAAGCAGTACCGACCCTCGGCGCAGCTCGAACGCGCGATCCGAGCCCGCGACCAGGTGTGCCGGTTTCCCGGGTGCTCTCGACCCGCGACGACCAAACGGTCGGGCACCGATCTCGACCACACGATCCCGTGGCCGCGAGGCGAGACGACGGCGTCCAATCTGGCAGTGCTCTGCCGACACCACCATCGCCTGAAGCACTCACCGGGGTGGTCGGTTGAGTTGATGCGTGACGGAGTCATGCGATGGACGACCCCGACGGGTAAGACGTTCGTCACAGAAGCCTGGGTCTACGCCGATACCGGGTAGCGGCTGGCTACCCTGGCTAGATGGCCGAGTTCCGGTATTCAGACCTGCTCCCACTCGGGCCATCCGACACCTCCTACCGCCTGCTCACCACCGACGGCGTTGAGCAGTTCACCGTGGGCGGGGACGCCTTCCTCCGGGTACATCCGGACGCCCTCACCCGGCTCGCCTACGAAGGCATGCACGACATCGCCCACTACCTGCGAACCGAGCACCTACAGCAACTCCGTGCGATTCTCGACGACGCTGAAGCCAGCCCGAATGACCGGTTCGTTGCGCTCGACCTACTGCGCAACGCCAACATCTCGGCCGGCGGCGTCCTGCCCATGTGCCAAGACACTGGCACTGCGATCGTGATGGGCAAGAAGGGTGAGCGCGTCATCACAGGTGGTGGCGATAACGAGTCCCTGAGCAAGGGCATCTACGACGCCTACACCCGGCTGAACCTGCGCTACTCGCAGATGGCTCCGCTCACCACGTGGGACGAGAAGAACACCGGGTCGAACCTGCCGGCACAAATCGACCTGTACGCCACGGACGGCGCCGAGTACCACTTCTTGCTGATGGCCAAGGGCGGCGGCAGCGCCAATAAGTCATTCCTCTTTCAAGAGACCAAGGCAATCCTCAACCCCAGCGCGATGCGCCGGTTCCTGGACGAGAAGCTGCGCAGCCTCGGAACTGCTGCCTGTCCGCCGTACCACCTAGCCGTGGTCATCGGAGGCACCAGCGCCGAAGCAGCACTGAAGACCGCGAAGCTGGCTAGCGCCCATTACCTCGACACGTTGCCGACCGAGGGATCCATCGCCGGTCACGGCATTCGCGACCTCGCTCTCGAAGCCGAAGTGCTCGACCTGACGCGCGAGTTCGGCATCGGAGCCCAGTTCGGTGGCAAGTACTTCTGCCACGACGTCCGCGTCGTTCGCCTGCCTCGACACGGCGCCAGCCTGCCGGTGGCCATCGCGGTGTCGTGCTCGGCCGACCGACAGGCAAAGGCCAAGATCACAGCTGAAGGAGTCTTCCTCGAGCAGCTCGAGACCGATCCTGCACGGTTCTTGCCGGAAGTGACGGACGAACACCTCGACGACGACGTCGTCCGGATCGACCTCAACCGTCCGATGTCAGAGATCCGGGACGAGCTCGCGCGCTACCCCGTCAAGACTCGACTGTCGTTGTCAGGCCCCGTCGTCGTTGCGCGCGACATCGCGCATGCCCGCATCAAAGAGCGGTTGGACGCCGGTGAGGCCATGCCGCAATACCTACGCAACCACGTCGTCTACTACGCCGGGCCGGCGAAGACACCCGAGGGTTACGCGTCCGGCTCATTCGGCCCGACGACAGCTGGACGTATGGACTCCTACGTCGACGAGTTCCAGAAGGCCGGCGGCTCGCACGTCATGCTTGCCAAGGGCAACCGATCAGCGCAGGTGACGAAGGCCTGCCAAGACAACGGCGGTTTCTACCTCGGATCGATCGGCGGGCCCGCCGCACGTCTCGCTCAAGAGGTCATCAAGCACGTCGAGGTGCTCGAGTTCGCCGAGCTGGGCATGGAAGCGGTGTGGAAGATCGAGGTTGAAGACTTTCCCGCGTTCATTGTGGTCGACGACAAGGGCAACGACTTCTTCGCTGAGACAGCGGCTCCAAGCCCCACGTTCACCACGATCCCCGTCGGCTCCCCCTCCGCATAGCTCCCGGCCATTCGAGTGAATGTCCCGTGGCCGCCAGCCCTGACAACGTCCTGGCGCCATACTGGGCGCATGACGGACACCGCCACCACCCACCAGTCGACGACGGTTCAACGAGACATCGTTTTCGCCGTTCCGTTGGTGGCCGCTGGTCTCGGTTGCCTTGTGCTTCTCACGCTCAGCGATGCTCGTGGAAAGTTCTCGTTTCCACCCGATGACTCCCTCTTCTCTGGACCGAACTGGGTAGAGGTTGCGGCGATCACCATCGGCGGTCTTCTGATCGCTATTCCTCGAGTACCTCGTCCCGCCAAACTCGCCGCCGGCGCGGTGGCGCGATCAGCGCAGGATTGGTGTTCGGCACGGCCGTCTGGGCGGTCAAACATTGGGTGCCGTTCGGCGGAATGGCAGGACTCGCGCGCAAGCGAGCCGAGGACATGGCCGATCTGTCACTCATTCTGGCGGTAGTTGCCTTGGTGGCTGGGCTCTTGGCAGCAGGCTGGCTCGCTCGCTCGGGTGCATTCACGACGGGGGCAGCGCCCAACGTCCGATCGGCCTCAATCGCAGCAGGAGTTGGCACGATCATCGCGCTCCCGCTGATGATCGGATTCGGCACGGGTGACGACGAACTCACGGACGTGACATCGTTGGGAACGTTCGCGCTTCTCTACTCCCTTCCCTATGGGCTCGCGTTCATCGTGGCTGCATTCTTGAGGCGCCCCGCTGCACTGGGTGCCCTCGCAACCGCGGCGGCCAGCATCGCCTACCTGACGGTCGTGCTGCTTCTTGAGTCGGTCTATCCCATCGTGACCGTCGGATTCGGTCTCTTGCTGTTAACGAACGTGTGGCTGATCGCGATGACGTGGCGGGATGGCGCGCGGCCAGCCTCCGATGCGTCGTCGGCCCCGATCTAAGGCGCAAACGACTTCAGATACAGGCCCGGCGTTATCGAGGCGACAACGCGGCACTGGGTGAGGCACACTGCCAGCCATGCCTACTGACCTCCCACCAGTCACGCCTTGCCGACGGCGCGGTTGTCCGAGGCGCTCAAGCCGACGACATCCCAGCGATGCTGCAGATCGAAAGCGACCGCGAAGGCGAAGAAGACGCAGTCGATCTCGAGCTCGTAGCCAACACCCCAGGTGGGCTCGACGGAATGAGCGTCGTCGAGGTCGACGGCAAGGTCGTGTCTATCGCCACGCTTGCTCAACGAGTCGGTACGTGTCGGCAACACCATCCTGCCGACTGGGCAGGTTGAGATGGTCGCGACCGCCAAGGACGCCGAGGGCCGCGGGTACGTGCGCGCCCTGATGCAACGATGCCACGAAATCTCGAGCGACCGAGGGCACGCGCTGCAAGTGATGATCGGCATCCCGCACTTCTACCGACAGTTCGGTTACTCCTACTCCATCCCCATGCACCCCTGGGCGACGATGACGCGAGGCGTCGAGATGCCCGACGGCTACACGGTCACCGAAGCGACCATCGATGACATCGCCGTCTGCCAAGCACTACAAGACGTGGCGCAGGCACCCTTCGACATCGCGATGCCCCACAGCAACGACTGCTGGAACTGGCTCATCAGCCACACCTCGAGTTCACAGATGATGGCGCGCGATCCTTCTGGCGCACCCGTTGGCCTCGCCCGCGTGTACGCCGATGACGGCGATGTCGACATGGGCGAAGTCACCGCCACCTCCGCGGCAGCCACGGACGCGATCATCGCTCACGCTCTGAGCCTGGCGTCCGACGACGGAGGGGCACGCGTGAACGTGCGACCGCACGTACCGGGCCTCGAATCCAGGACGCAGGACACCGAGCGCGCCGATTGGTACTACGTGCGCATCGAGAACCCAGTGCAACTGCTCAGTGCCCTTTCCCCTGAGCTCGTCGAACCGACTGAGGGCGGCAGGCGACGACTCCGGCGAGCTGCTGCTGTCGTTCTGGGGCTCGCACGTGCGCCTGCGCTGGGACGCCGGAACGATGGCGCTCGAAGGTGGCGGACCCATGCAGGCCCCGATCTCACAGGGTGGCACTGGGCTACCTCTTGATGCGCTCGGTTCCCTGCTCTTTGGCGGTGGCGCCGCCTCGCTCGAGGGTCGCTTCCCGGACGCCTACTTGGGCCGCCGTCCAGAACTGATGCACACGCTGTTCCCGCCGCAGTCGGCTGACTTGCTCACGTTCTACCTGCCGTCGTAGCCGCATTCGTCAGGGTTCGAACGCCACGCGTTCCCCCGGTCGCGTGACCAGTACCTCGGTATCCAGCCCCAACGCCGCGATCGCCTCGGCAAACTCGTGCGGGGGTGTCTCCATGCGCTGAAACTTCAGCCGATGGAGACCAGCAACGGCGAAGGTGCCCCAGTGGATCGGCACCGCGTAGCGGGGGTTCAACAGGGCCACCGCGTCCGCGGCGGTAACCGGGTTCAGGTGTCCATCGCCGAGAACCAGCCCCCACCCCCACACCGGGATCAACGCCACGTCAAGCTCACCCGGAACCAGCTCTGCCATACCCGGAAAGATGTCTGTGTCGCCAGCGAAGTAGACGGTGGCCGGGCCCGCCTCGATGACGTAGCCCACTGCGAGTGCGACCGGACCACGCGGCTCACGCTTGCCGGAATGCACCGCGATGGTGCACCGCACGCTCACGCCAAGGTGATTGAGCACATCACCCGGTGCCATTTCAGTCACGTTGGTGAATCCCTTGCCCCGCATCCACGCTTCCGCACCCAGTGGCACCACGATGAGCGGCTCGCCACGTTCGCGTCCGCGCAGCTGGCGAAGCGACGGCAGGTCGAGGTGGTCGTGGTGAAGGTGCGAGATGAGGACCAGGTCGACATCGGTGTACTCGCGCAGATCGGCCGCGTGAGGCATGCGGTGCAGCATCATCGCCCCAGGACGCAGCACGGGGTCGGTCATCACCCGGACATCATCGACTTCGATGAGGACGGTGGCGTGACCCAGATAGGTCAGATAGTCGGTCATACCGCGCCCAGTTGCCACGCGTGCAGCCTACGAGAGCGTCAGAGACTGAGATCCTCGAGCATCTCGGTGACCAGCGCTGCGATCGGCGAACGCTCAGACCGAGTCAGCGTCACGTGCGAGAAGAGCGGGTGCCCCTTCAACTTCTCGACCACCGCAACGATGCCGTCATGGCGCCCGACTCTGAGGTTGTCGCGCTGTGCCACGTCGTGCGTGAGCACCACGCGAGAACCTTGGCCGATGCGCGAGAGGACCGTCAGAAGCACGTTGCGCTCGAGCGACTGCGCCTCGTCGACGATGACGAACGCATCGTGCAGTGAACGACCCCGAATGTGGGTGAGCGGCAGCACTTCGAGCATGCCCCGGTCGACGATCTCTTCGACGACCTCAGTGGTGGTGATGGCCGACAGGGTGTCGAACACCGCCTGACCCCATGGGTTCATCTTCTCGTTCTCAGTGCCGGGCAGGTAGCCGAGTTCTTGCCCTCCAACAGCGAACAGCGGACGGAAGACGACCACTCGACGGTGTTGCCCGCGTTCGAGCACCGCCTCGAGCCCTGCGCAGAGCGCCAGTGCCGACTTGCCGGTTCCGGCCCTACCCCCCAACGACACGATGCCGACGTCGGGATCGAGCAACACATCTAGCGCGATCCGCTGCTCAGCACTCCGTCCGTGCAGCCCGAAAGCCTCGCGATCGCCGCGAACGAGTCGTACCTGCTTCTCAGGAGTGACTCGGCCGAGACCGGACCCTCGCTCGGACAACAGCACGAGGCCGGTGTGACACGGCAGGTCACGCGCGGCGTCGAGATCGATGTGCTCGTCGTGGTACAGCTGGTCGAGCAGGTCGGCCTCGACCTCAACCTCGGCCATTCCGGTCCAGCCGGACTCGACGGCCCATTCGGCGAGGTACTCCTCGGCGTCAAGGCCGACCGCCGACGCCTTGACGCGCATCGGCAGGTCTTTGGAGACCAGGGTGACGTGGCGTCCCTCAGCGGCCAGGTTGCGAGCGACCGCAAGAATGCGGCTGTCGTTGTCGCCCAGCCGAAAACCGGGAGGCAGGATCGAGGGGTCGGTGTGGTTCAACTCGACCCGCAGCACGCCGTTGGTCTCGCCAATCGGCAGCGGCTCATCGAGCCGACCGTTGGCGACCCGCAGGTCGTCCAACATGCGCAGCGCTGACCGCGCGAAGTAGCCCAACTCAGGGTGCGATCGCTTTGCCTCTAGCTCAGTGATGACCACGACGGGCAGCACTACTTCGTGCTCGTCGAACCGCATCCACGCGGCGGGGTCGGACAGCAGGACTGAGGTGTCTAGAACGAAGGTCCGACGCTCCACGCTGGTGGCCTCCCGTGTGGGTCGGCCGGGCGCCGCCCCGACCTGACGCTACGACGCGAGATGCCGAACCCCCCGCCGCCACGCCGAGCCCGCACTAGACTCGCGGGCCAATGCGAGACATACGTCGGGGGAACAGTCGGGGGCCCGCCAGTGGGGAAAGCAGTGAGCACGATGGGTGACTTCCTCAACGATGATCAACAGTTGGTCTTCGTGGGTGGACTACACCGCAGCGGCACCACCTTGCTGGCGCGCCTGCTCGCCTCTCACCCAGACGCGACTGGACTGGCCGAGACCGGCGCCCCCGAGGACGAAGGTCAGCACATTCAGGACGTCTACCCGGCGGCCGAGCGCCACGGTGGGACCGGACGGTTTGCCCTCAAGGCCAAGGCTCACCTCACCGAGCACTCGCCTCTGGCCACCCCTGAGAACGCCAAGCGACTGTGGGACGCGTGGGCGCCCTACTGGGACACCGACAAGCAGTTTCTCGTCGAGAAGTCACCGCCCAACCTCGTCATGGGCCGGTTCCTGCAGTCGCTGTATCCCTCTGCCGCCTTCGTGTTCATCGTGCGACACCCGGTCACGGTCACCTTGGCCACTCGCAAGTGGCGCAAGCGCACCTCATTGAACCGACTGATGTCGAATTGGTTCGTTGCGCACGACCGCGCGTCCGGCGACCTCGAGCATCTGGCTCGAGTGCACCTGGTGAGCTACGAGTGGCTACTGGCCGATCCGGCGTCAACCGTTGCCGAGATCGCTGAGTTTCTGCGCATGCCGGGCACTATCGACACGAGCAGCGTGGACGCCGGTGGCAGCACGCGATACGAGAGTGAGTGGAAGTCGATGCTGGCCGAAGGGAACCGTGGAGCGACTAGAGCCCATGACCACTTCGCCGCCCGAGCCAAAGCGTTCGGCTATGACCTCGATGCATTGGCAGTGGCTCCGCGCCACCCGCTGATCGAACGCGAGGGTACGCCGCCTCACGAACCGTAGCGGCGGTGCCGCTGCGCGTACGAACGCAAAGCCCGCAAGAAATCGACGCGGCGGAAGTCAGGCCAGTACGCCTCGCAGAAGTAGTACTCGCTGTGCGCGCTCTGCCACAACATGAAACCAGACAGGCGCTGTTCGCCTGAGGTTCTGATCACGAGGTCTGGGTCGGGTTGCCCCTTCGTGTACAGGTGCTCCGAGATGTCGTCAGCAGCGAGTGCGCGAGCCAACTCTTGCATCGGCGTACCGCGCTCGGCGTGCTCGGCAAGCAGCGAGCGCACTGCGTCTGCGATCTCTTGCCTTCCGCCATAGCCGACAGCCACGTTGACGAGGAGTCCGTCGACGTCGCGCGTCTCGGCAGCGGCCGACTTGAGCACCTCGGCCGTGGCTTGCGGCAGGAGGTCGAGTGACCCGACCGGGTTGATGCGCCAGCGACCGCACGCGGCAAGCTCGGTGACGACCGCTTCGATGATCTCGAGCAGCGGCGCCAACTCAGGCTCTGGCCTGGTGAGGTTCTCGGTGGACAGCAGCCACAGAGTGACCAGCTCGACGCCCGCGTCATCGCACCACTCCAGGAGCGCCGCGATCTTGTCAGCGCCGGCCTGGTGCCCCGAGTTCGCCGAGGTGCCAGAGGCCCGCGCCCAGCGGCGGTTGCCGTCAAGAATGACGCCAACGTGATGGGGCACCTGCTGGGGGTCGAGGGATGCGAGCAACCGTCGCTCATAGAGCGAGTATGCGAGGTCGCGTACCCCCACGCGCTGCCCCTTTCGGCGTCCGGCTAGTTCGAGCCCGACTTTAGCGCTCGACGGCAGTCCACATGGTCCGCGTCAGCGGCGAGTCAGTCAGCTCCCCGCTCACCGCGCCCTGGGATCACCGTCACCGGGCCGTGGCTGGCCCGCACCACTGCCGTCGACACCGAACCGAGCCACCTCGCCAGCCCATGGCCACGAGCACCCACCACGGTGAGCGCGGCGTGCTTGGACGCTTCGACCAGGGCATCGTCTGCCGAGCAGTGCGCCGGCATCAGGGTGACCTCGACTCGGCCGCCATCAATGACCGACGCCAGGTCGGACGCCATCTCCGCGCGCACCGCGTCGGCGAACTCATCTTCACTCGGCACGTAGCCATGCTCACTGCCAGCAGGTCGCGGGGCGCTCGTGATCGACCAGGCCCTCAGCACGACCAACCGGACGCCGCGACGCTCAGCGTCGGCAAGCGCCCACTCCGTCGCGGCCAGCGCGCCCTCAGAGCGGTCGTTGCCTACCACTACCGCACCGCTCACCGTCGCAATCTCGATGCCGCCGACACCTCGCTCTTGGCTCATACGTCCACTCTGTCACTTGAGGAGTCACATGATGAGGGAGGCCCTCTCACCGACTCGGATCTGCTCGCAACTGTCGTGCGACCACGAGCGGGTCGTCGGTGGGTAGCTCGCAACGAAAGTCGCGACAGACCCATGCGCGCGGCTGCTTCGTGACACGGCCGCGCAGCAGTCCGACCCGCTCATCTGGCTCGTCGGCGACGACGACAACTCGCCCAGCAGCTGGCCACTCCCAGGCCGCCCGCTTCAACGACTCACGGATCGGCCCCGCCTCGCCGACGATCGCCACCTCGCGTGGCCCATCTACCCAGGCCTCGGCAACGGCCATCCACCACCCGGCAAATCGTGGTGCTCCCTTCACGTAGGGAGCGGCGCTGGAGAGCAGTCGTTCAACGACCTCGCGGTGAGCCACCTCGCCACCTAACGCCGCCGCGGTCAACGCCGCCCCAGCAAGCAGCGCCTGCCCACAGGGGGTGGCGTTGTCGGTCCACTCCTGGGGACGCCGCACCAACTGTTCGGCGTCATCGGCGGTGTCGTAGTACGAACCGTCGGGCGCCCGGAAGACCTCCAACGCGACCTCCAGAACGGCGATGCCGCGCTCGAACCACTGCTCGTTACCCGTGGCCTGGTACAGCATCAACCACGCCTCTACGACTGCCGCGTAGTCCTCGAGCACCCCGGCGGCATCTCCGGGAGCCCCGTCGCGAGAGACCCGCAGCAGACGGCTTCCCGTCCAATGCGTGCTCCACAACAACTCAGCGCAACGTTCCGCAGCAACGACCAGGTCATGTCGTTGCGTGACCACGCCGATCTCGGCCAGCGCCGTCACCGCCAACGCATTCCAGACCGCAACGACCTTGTCATCACGCGCCGGATGGACGCGCTGATCGCGTGCTTCGACGAGGCGCCGACGCACTTCGTTCCACCGGTCGTCGTCCTCGGGCTCTCGCCGCAGTTGAAGGGTCGAGGCGCCGTCTTCAAAGGTGCCATCGTCGGTCACCGCGAGCAGTTGTGCCGCCCACGCGGCATCGTCCGGTCCGAGAACCTGTTCGAGCTCAGCCGGCGTCCATACGTAGAACTTGCCTTCTACCCCTTCGGTGTCGGCGTCAAGAGCGGATGCGAAACCGCCTTGCGCCGTCCCGAGATCGCGGACGATGAAGTCGGCGGTCTCGTGGGCGATCCTGAGTCCGAGCTCGCGCCCGCTGACCTGCCACAGGTGCAGCGCCACCCGTGCCAGCAGGGCGTTGTCGTACAGCATCTTCTCGAAGTGGGGTACGACCCACTCGGCGTCGACGCTGTACCGCGCGAATCCGCCGGCCAACTGGTCGTAGATGCCACCACCAGCCATCGCTCGCATCGTTGCCTCAGCCATCAAGAGCGCGTCTGAGTTGCCCGTGCGCACGTGATGCCTGATGAGAAACTCGAGCACCATGCTGGGCGGGAACTTCGGGGCACTGCCGAATCCACCGCGCGCATAGTCGTACTGCTTCGCCAGCCCTGCCACGCTCGCTTCGAGGTCAAGAGCTGTGGGTGGTTCATCACCACTGGGTTGGGCCTCGCGCATGCCGGAGATGCGATTCAGCACCTGTGAGGCCTGCTGGCGAACGTCGTCAGGGCGTTCGCGCCACACGTCAGACACCGCCACGAGCACTTCGGGAAACCCGGGCATCTCGCCGCGACGACGTGGCGGAAAGTAGGTACCCGCGTAGAAGGGTTCCCCCTGGGGTGTCAGGAACACGGTCATCGGCCAGCCACCGTGACCCGTCATGGCCGTGACTGCGTCCATGTACACGGCGTCGACGTCTGGCCGCTCCTCACGGTCGACCTTGACCGAGACGAATCGCTCGTTCATCACCGCAGCGATCGACTCGTCCTCAAACGACTCATGTGCCATCACATGGCACCAGTGACAGGCGGCGTACCCGACGGACAACAGCACCGGGACGCCGCGACGCTCTGCCTCGGCGAATGCCTCTGCGTTCCAGGGCCGCCAGTCGACCGGGTTCTCGGCGTGCTGTTGCAGGTACGGGCTCGTCGACTCAGCAAGGTGGTTGGTCACCACCCCACTATTGCTGGCCCACACGGTGTGGGCATATCGCACCTGGCCACTGGCCACGCACAATAGGTAGAACCTGCCGGTTCACTTCGCCGGTGAGGTGGCCGATGCCTAGAGAGGGCGGGTCACGCCCGGGTGGTGCACGCCCCGAAGTACGGCAGCGCAGAACGGAAAGGAGAACACGTGAGCTGGGCACGCAGGAACAGTTGGTGGGTCTTCCTGCTGACCTGCTCTGCCCTGGTCGCGATGTACTACGCGATTCCGTTCCTTGCCGACTGGCCTTGGAGCGATACCGCCAGCCAAAGCGTGGTGTGGAGCATCATCGTCGCTCTCACCGTGACGGTGATGTCGGTCGCGATCGTGGTGCTCAAACTGCCGGTTCGATCGGTGTGGGTGCTCTTCACCCTCGGGGTCGCCTTCACCGGGATCGCTGACGTCTTGTGGGAGTTCCCCGCACTGATCGGCATCACCGGTGAGATTCCCTACCCCTCGCTACTCGACCTGCTGTACCTGTTCTCATACGTCTTCCTCTTCGCGGGAATCCTCGCGCTGGTACGCCGACGCACTCCGAACCGCGACAGAGCGGCCATGCTCGATGCCCTGATCGTCAGCACCGCGGCAGCGCTCACCTCGTGGATCTTCATCATCGCGCCGAGCATCGACCAGAGCGCAGACGGCGATCTCTCAGCAGTCTTGGTCACGGCCGCCTACCCCCTTATGGACATCCTGCTCTTGGGCGCAGCTACCCGGCTGTGGTTCGCCATCGACTCTGGACGCAACACCTCGCTGCGACTCATCGTCATCACACTGTTCGGCGTCCTGGTGTCCGACACTGCGTTCACCTACTTCTCGCTGACCAGCGATTGGACCGACGGAACCATCTGGGACCTCGGGTGGTTCGTCTTCTACATGGGCATGGGTGCCGCCGCCCTGCACCCATCGGTCGCAGCTCCGGTCATCGCCACCTCACCAGAGCGTTCAGTGAGTCGTTGGCGGTTCGTGCTGCTGATGGGGCTGATGACGATCCTCCCCCTCACCCTGTTAGTGGGTCAGCTCGCAAGCGGTTCCAGGATCGACGGGGTCGTCATCATCCTCGGAACGCTGTTCATGTTCGGGCTGGTGCTCGTTCGCCTCAACGACCTTGTGCTCCAACTGCGCGAGACCCTGCGCCGCGAGCGGGTGATCAGGGACGCCAACGGCGCCCTGGCAGCGGCCACCGACCCAGAGATGATCAGGACAACGGTCGTCACGGCAGCAGCCGACCTGCACCAAGGTGCCACCTCGTACGTGGTCGAACTGCGTCGGTCCGGTAGCACCGCGGTCGTCACCCAGACCGTTCCTCCGGGGCGTCGCTTCGGTTTGAGCGAAGAATCCTTGGCCCAACTGCGCGAGAACGCCCAGCAGCTGATCGCCGTGTTCGGACCCAGCCCGCTGCACCGAGACCTCGAGCTGGCAGAGCACGCTGGTGTTACGTGTCGGCCGTTGACCGACAACGACGGCACCACAGATGGGTTTCTCATCGTCGCCGGAAACCCTTCGTTGCCACGCGAGACGCCGCAAGCCGTCGCCGCGCTCGCCGAGGCCGCGTCGCTCGCCAAGGCGCGGATCGGGCTCGGACGCATATTGGCGGAGCGGGCCAGCGAGCAGCGGCTGCGTCGCATGCTTCAGCACTCGACTGACGTGATTGCCGTGCTCGACCTCGACCTCAGCATCCGATACCTCAGCCCCGGTGCCGAACGGCTGCTGGGAGTCTCCCCGCACCACGTCTTTGGCACCAGTTGGCTCGACGCTGTGTTTCCGGCAGACCGCGGCAAGGCCAGCGAGCTGATCGAGGCGTCCACGAGTGAGCGCCCAGCCCAGGCCGAGTTCCGGCTCTTGGCAGGCGACGGTTCCCACCGATACGTCGACGTCGTTGCTACTCGCGTCATCGAGCATGACGAGCCAGGTTTCGTTTTGACCTGTCACGACGTCACCGAGCGCCGTGCCCTTGAGCAGCAACTCTCGTACCAGGCGTTTCACGATTCGCTGACCGGTCTGGCAAACCGCGCCTTGTTCCGTGACCGACTTGAGCACGCGATCGCGCGGACGTCACGAACGGCCACGCGCTTTGCCGTCCTGTTTATCGACCTGGACGACTTCAAGGATGTCAACGACTCGCTCGGCCACGCGAGCGGTGACGCAATGCTCCGACAGATGACACACCGCCTCGGCGATGAGGTGCGCGAAGAGGACACCGTGGCGCGGCTCGGCGGCGATGAGTTCGCGATCCTGCTCGAGAGCATCGACGATGACGACGAGGTCGTGGCCGTCGCTAACCGAATCGTGCAATCTGCGCGAGAGCCCTTTGAGCTCGGCAAGTCATCGGTCACTACCGGGCTCAGCATTGGGGTCGCCATCGCGGACGGAACGGCCGCGTCCGCAGAGGCGGTCATGCGTAACGCCGACTTGGCGCTGTACGAGGCGAAGAACCTTGGCAAGAACAGACATGCGCTGTTTGCGCCGGCAATGCACGAGCAGGCCGTCGACAGGCTGGAGCTCTCTGCCGACCTGAGAAGCGCACTCGACGAGGATCAGCTCCTACTGCACTACCAACCGATCGTCGAGCTCACCACAGACCGAATCGTCGGCGTCGAGGCTCTCGTGCGCTGGCAGCACCCGCACAGAGGGCTGCTGGGGCCGATGCAGTTCATCGGCCTCGCCGAAGAGAGCGGCCTGATCGTGCCGCTCGGGCACCTCGTCCTGCGTCGCGCGCTCGGCGCTGCCGCCCAGTGGCAGCGTGACTTTCCGGGGTGTGCTGACCTCACCATCACCGTGAACCTCAGCGCGCGTCAGGTGCAAGAGGACACCCTGGTCGACGAAGTCCAGGCGGCACTCACCGAAGCCAACATCGATGCGTCGCGCCTCGTGCTCGAGATCACCGAGTCGATGTTGCTGCCTGGCGAGGGCGTCACCATGGAACGACTGCGGGCGCTTGCCGACCTGGGGGTGCGCCTCTTCATCGACGACTTCGGTACGGGGTACTCATCGCTCAGCTATCTGCAACAACTGCCCGTGCACGGCATCAAACTCGCACGAGAGTTCGTCACGACGCTGTCACCGGGTGACCCGAACTCGGGCGGCAACCTGGTGAGCACGATCCGCAGCATCGCCGAAACCCTCGGACTGACCTCGATCATCGCCGAGGGCGTCGAGACGCCTGAGCAACGACGGGCCTTGGTCGACCTGGGGTACACGCACGGCCAGGGTTACCTCATGGCACGACCGATGCCAGCACCTGCTATCGCCGAGCTGCTCCGCCAGCAGACGATGCAGCCGCTAGCTGACGTGCGGGTGTGAGTCACCCTCACCAGGGTCGGCATCGCGCGTCAACTCTTCTGGAGTGGGTTCGGCGTCAAAGGTAGGCGGCACCTTGCGGATGTGGTGGAGCATCGACCGGATGAGCAAGAACGTGGCAATCGCGAGCAGCACCACGATGGCGAACGCCGTGAGCCCTGGCCCGGTCTCGCTCGTTGCGGCCTCGTCGGCTGTTCGGAGACTCAGAAGCTCCAGCGCTGCGAAAGTCTGCATGAGCGCCATTGTGCCCCGCGATCAGCGAAGCCCAGCGAACAGGTCGTCCTCAGGCACATCTGCGATATCGACCAGGCTTCGGGCCCGCTCGTAGTCCTCGGTCGGCCACAACCGCTGCTGGACGTCGATGGGCACTGCGAACCACCAGCCGTCATCGTCGATCTGCGTCGCGTGGGCCCGCAGCGCCTCGTCGCGGACCGGGAAGAACTCACCACAGGGCACCTTCGTCGTCACGCGGTTCTGATCTTCCGGACGGTCGACCCACTCGTCGAGCCACTCACCGAACGGAGACTCGATGCCCGCATCGAGCAACCCTTGATGAAGCACCTCGAAACGTTCCTTGTGGAACCCTTGGTGGTAATACACCTTCTGTGGTTGCCATGGCGCACCCAACTCTGCATAGCGTCCGGGGTCACCCGCCGCATCGAACGCCGCCATTGTCACCTCGTGACACATGATGTGGTCGGGGTGCGGATAGCCGCCCTGCTCGTCGTAGGTGGTCACCACGTGCGGCCGAAACGATCGCATCAACGCCACCAGTGGGGCAGCTGCTTCGTCGAGTGGAACGCGAGCAAAGCATCCGTCCGGCAATGAGTCGCGGTCGTCCACGGTGTAGTCCTCGAGATAGCCAGAGTCGACGAACCCCAACCACTCCTGCTGAACACCGAGAATCTCTCGAGCCCGGTCCATTTCACGGCTTCGAACCTCGCTGAGGTTGGCGGCGATCTGCGGATCGTCGGCGAGCTTGGGGTTCAGTACCTCGCCGCGCTCACCCCCAGTGCACGTGACGACCATGACCTCGATGCCCTCAGCCACGTAGCGGGCCATCGTCGCCGCGCCCTTACTCGACTCGTCATCGGGGTGGGCGTGGACGGCCATGAGGCGCAGTTCTGGGGAGGGTGGCACCGGCACAGGATAGAGAACGGACAATGAGGGCGTGTCAGCATCAGGTTCCCCCGGTCCCCCAGGCCCCCCAGATCCCCCGTCAGCCTCACCGCCCCGCCACCTGCGCGGAGCGGCGCTGCCACCAGGCGCGGACATCGACGCGCTGCGGGCCCGCTACGGAACCGACCGTTCCCGGGCGGGTGTGGCACTCGCGGCGTCCCTCGTCATCGTGCCGTTGCTGTGCTGGGTCGTGTGGGCTGGCGTCCAGCGCGCTGATCAGGACCTGCGCTGGGAGAGCGTCTCGTTCGACAACACCTCGTCGACTTCAGTCAAGATCACGTACGACGTGTTCTTTCCCGAGGACGCGAATGCCGTCACCTGCACCCTGCGAGCGTTGGACGACAAGGGTGTCGAGGTAGGCAGGGCACAGGTGCCAGTGCAGGCGGAGGGCGAGAGCACGAGCGTCGTCTACGCTCTGCCAGTAACGGCCCGGCCGAGTAGCGCCTTCGTCGAGACCTGCCGGCTGACCGAATGACGCACCGCAAGGAGACCGCATGACCACCTGGCTGACCCAGGACGCCTACGACAAGCTCACGAGCGAGTACGAAGAGCTCAGTACCGCTGGCCGTACCGAGGTGGTCAAGAAGATCGCAGCAGCGCGCGAAGAGGGTGACCTGAAAGAGAACGGCGGCTACCACGCGGCTCGCGAAGAGCAGGGCAAGCTCGAAGCGCGCATCAAACAGTTGCGCCACTTGCTCGAGAACGCACAGGTAGGAACTCCACCAGCAGCAGATGGCACGGTGCAGATCGGCCACGAAGTACGCGTGACGTTCGTCGGTGGTGCCCTCGATGGCGAAGGGGAGACTTTTCTGCTCGGGTCACGCGAGCAGGCCGGGCATCACGAGATCGATGTCTACTCGCCACAATCACCTTTGGGTGGCGCGGTTCTGGGCCAGGAGCTCGGGTCTGAAACGAGCTACCGGCTACCCAACGGCAAGGAGCTCACGGTGCGGGTCGAGGCGTCCGCCCCGTTCACAGCGTGAGGTCAGACGGCCCTTAACCCCCGAAGACCACGACAGCCGCCGAGAAGGCGTGGAGATGGTTTCGGCCAGCCACTGGCCCGATCTCACCAGCGGCGAAGTAGCCAGCAACCTCGGCCCCACCCAGCTCGTCTCTGCACGGTGACGGCGTCATGATCGCTCGAACTGAAGAACGCCTCACCCCGGCCATTGCACGAGAACAGCAGAGCGCCGGCAGCTCTGCCTGCTGTTGTCGAGGCACCCCACCCCTCCAGGATCCGGTGGAGGTCGTCGGTGGCCGCCGCTGGATCACGCAGCTGAAAGCTCAGGGTCTGCCCTAGCTCAACGTCATCAGCAATCACGATGGCCCCGCGGTCGACATCGATCCTGACCAGGTTGCGGATCAGGTAGTCACCTTGCTCGTGAGTATCGGCGTACTCGTCATGCATTACGCCAACCTGCAAACCCGTCGAGGCAATCGCTTGGTCTTCGGGCGAGAGCGACATGAGCAGATCTTCTAGGCGTTGCAGCGCGGGGCGTCCCGCGAGTTCGAGCACCACGTTTCCGTCGCACCGCGTGACAGACATCGGGTTACCCACCGGGCGACACCCTTGGCTCACCACCGCTTCGATGCCCACCTCACCACTGAGCACGAGCCCCACCGCGCCGCGGTCCACCACCCGATCGTCGATCAGTAGCCGGGTCGACCCCGACCCTTGACCACCTAGCGCGATCCCCCCGGCCACGGGCAGTCCCCGCAGTGAGGTGGCCGATGACTCAACGAAGCCTTCGATCGGGAACGAGTAAGCGTCGGCGATCACGATCGCTACCTGGTCGGACGGCTCAACCTCGGGCATGCCGACGACGGCGATCGAGTCGTCTCGCGGCATCACCTCGAGGTGAAACGAGCGGACGGCGAGCTCGGGACCCGAGGCAACGAACACGCTGACCGCAGACACATCCTCGATGCCATGACCACCACCAATCACTCCGAACGACGACGAACACCCCACCGCGTGCTTGGCACCGATGGTTCGCTGTGCGGCGTTGAGGGCGGCTTCGACGTCGTCGGGGTCAGCCGCTCGCACGAAGACACATGCGAGCACCGCTGGTTCACTCAGTTCCGCCATGGCTCTGGACGCGGCAATCACCGCGGTTCGGGACAGGTCAAACCCGACCGCGACCCCAGAGCCGCAGGAGATCATCGGTCCATCGTGTCTGATCGCGCCCTTCGACGCAGCATCCTCGGTGCTCAGTGTCACCCGTCCGGCCCACCGTGATTGGATCACCACGTGAGCCTGGTCGCGCGTCCGTGGGAGTGGGTCGCATCTACTTTCCGGGGCCTGCCACGCGAGGTAGTCGTGCTCACGGCGGTCGCCTTCGCGGTCGCTGTCGGGTTTGGCATTGTCTTTCCGGTCATTCCGCTGTTCGCCAAAGACTTTGGCGTCACGGCTTTCGCCGCCAGCGCGGTGATTGCGATCTTCGCGCTCACGCGCTTCATCTCGTCACCTCCGGCCGGCTGGCTGGTCGACAAGTTGGGCGAGCGGGTCATCCTCGGCACCGGAATCTTCATCGTCGGCATCTCCAGTGCGCTTGCCGGGCTTGCCCAGACCTACTGGCAGCTTCTGCTATTACGCGGCGCCGGCGGCATCGGCTCGGCGATGTTCACCGTGGCCGCCTACGCCCTCCTGCTTCGCGTGGTACTACCAGAGCAGCGAGGACGCGCAGCGCTCGCGTTTCAAGGTGGCTTCTTGATCGGTGGTGTGACCGGTCCGCTGTTCGGCGCACCACTCGCTGCGATCTCGCTACGGCTGCCGTTCTTTGTTTACGCCGCCACCTTGCTCGTCGCGGGCTCGATCGGGTTGGTGTACCTCGCACACTCACGGCTACAGGCACGCGAAGAGGAGGTCGGCACCGATGTCGCGCCAACTCCTCTGTCGGTAGCCATTCACCAGCGTGCCTACTGGGCGGCGGTCACCAACAACCTCGCCACCGGCTGGGCGCTCTTCGGCATCCGCGGATCCGTGCTTCCACTCTTCGTGACAGAGGCTCTGCTCTTGTCCGAGTCATGGGTCGCGATCGGCATCTTCATCTCAGCAATGGCGCAGGGACTCGTGCTGATCCCTGCGGGTCGGTCGTCGGACATGCGCGGTCGGCGTCCGTCGATGATCGTGGGATCGATCGTGATGGCATTGGCCTTTGTGTTACTCGCGAGCGTCGAGAACTTGCCGTCGTATGTCGTGGCGATGGTGTTGTTCGGCTTCGGAGCCGCCCTGTTGGGCACCAGTAGCAATGCTGCCGTCGGCGATGTCGTGCACGGTAGAGGTGGAACGGCTATCGGTGTCTACCAGATGGCCTCAGACTTCGGCGGGTTCGCGGGGCCACTCATCGCTGGCCTGTTGGTCGATCTCTTCGACTTCTCGTGGGCGTTTGCGGCTACCGCCGCCGTCTGCCTCCTCGGCACCATCACTGCGGTGGCGAGCCCCGAATCGTTGCAGCGCAGAGCGAAACTCTGAGCTCAGGTCACAGCCAGTTGGGCGCCACGGTCGGCCATGGCCGCCATTGTTCGAAGGACGCCGCGAGCGAGAGCAAGAGCGCGTCAGAGCCATGCGGTGCCGCCAACTGCACGGCGATTGGAGTGTTCGTGAGCGGGTCTACCCCGAAGGGGATGCTGATCGCCGGAAACCCTGCCACGTTCCACATGCCGCAGAAACCACCGCTGGCTGTGACATTGGCTCGAACATTGGCCGCCCACGCACGCTCGTTCCAGTGCTCGGCTCGCAGGGGGTGAGTGGCCGTGACAGGAGTCATCAACACGTCGTACCTGTCGAAGAACTTCTCGACGCGTGCACGCCAGTCGGTCAACTGCTCGTGCCGGATCAGGCGTCGGACGCGCCGACCCGCGCTGGCATGACCCAGCGTCCGCTCTTCGACTTGGGCAGGCTCTGCGACCCCGTCGACGTAGTCAGCGGCTGCCGCGAACCACCGAAATGTGCCAGCGAGACTCAGGCGCTGCGGGTAGGTCGGTTGGTCTCGGGTCACATGGTGCCCCTGTGACCCGAGTAGCGCGGCCGCAGCGAACACCTCTTTGGTGATGGCAGCGTCAGTGCGCGTCCCTTGGACTGGCGTGCGCACTGACACAGCGACTCGAAGCGGGCGACGCAACGGCCGCACGTCCGCTAACGCACGATCGCCGGCCATGACCGACAACATGAGCCCGAGATCGGCGGCCGAACGCGCTAGGGGACCGTTCTCGACCAGCCCGTACCAATCGTTGAGCCCGATCTCTGCCGGGACGCGACCGTGGCTCGGCTTGATTCCGAGCAGGCCGCACGCTGCAGCCGGCTGCCGCAGTGAGCCAAGCCCGTCGTTGCCATGAGCGATGGGGACCATGCCCGACGCAACGGCAGCGGCGCTACCCCCCGACGACCCCGAAGACGAGAACTCGATGTTCCATGGATTGCGGGTGATGCGGTCGCCATCGGTCGTCAGCCACAGGCTTGCTTCAGGTAGCGCCGTGGTACCGACGATGACGGCCCCGGCTGCTCGAAGACGCGCGACGACGGGGTGGTCACCTTGTTGGGGATCGCGATCGGTTGCCTTCGAGCCGGCTCGCATGACCTCGCCGGTGATCGCGACGTCGTCCTTCACCGCCACCGGCACGCCCGCCAGTGGCAGGTCGTCACCGGCGGCTACCCGTCGTTGAATGTCGTCGGCTTCGCGTCGCGCGGCGTCCGCGCGCACATTCACGAAGGCAGCGAGTACCGCGTCATGCCGGACGATTCGTTCGAGTGCTTGCTCAACGGTGTCTTGCACCGTCAGCGACCCGCTCTTGACGCGTCTCGCGGTCTCGGCCGCCCCGCGTGCAGTGCTGGCTGTTCCGCCGGAGGCGCCCGTTGCGCCACCGGAGACTCCCACCCCCGTGGTCACGCTCATACTTCAGCCTAGCCCTGCCGCCACAGCCGGGCGCCAGCGGAAAAGCTCAACGATTGAGCAACGAACCTCGCAGCAGCCGAACCGCGGTCTCAGGTGAAGTTCGACCGATCAGGCCAGCAGCAGCCAACACATAGTGGCTGTCGACAACGTTGTCGGCCTGCTCTGGCGTCCGCCACCCACCGGCAGGATCCGCAACGGCACCCCGCAACAGCAGAATGGCGTCGTCGTAGGAGCTGTGGCGCAGCACTCCCCCAGAGCCCACGACGAGCGACACCGCGCTCAGGTCCTTGCCCGGATAACGCACCTCACCGGCTGTGTGGGGCTTCGCGTGCCGTCGCAGGGCCACAGTTCCGGCGAGCCGGGCGAGCGTGCGATCAACAACGCGTTCCGCATCCGTCGACGGCAGAAATGCCGGGTCGGCTCGACGCAGCGCTGCTGCGGTGGCCAAGTCATCGATCTCTTGCCCTTCGATCAGCCGCTCCCGTGCCGCTGCTTCGACGATGCTAGGGGCGTTCCATCGGACGCCGAGGTCACCTTCGACGGTACGACTGCGCCACATGGTGGCGACTGCTTCTCGCTCAGCCGGATCGTCGTCGAGATCGGGCGACGTCACGGAGTACACGTCAGTGGTAGCACCACCGACGTCGACCACGACAACATCTCCGACGCCACTCAGGGTCGGCACACCATCAGCGAGCAGTTCCACACCCGCGAGCACCGCATCCGGGGTCGCCGCCTGTACGAACGTTCCGAGGTCGACACGGGTCGACAAGTGTTTGCCGCCGATCACGTGGGTGATGAAGGCTTCTCGGATCGCGGTGCGGGCCGAACGCGGATCGAGAACTCCGATCTTCGGCAGCACGTTGGCGGCTGACGTCACCGTGATCTGGGCACGGCGCAATATGCGGGTCACCTGATCGCGCACAGCGACGTTGCCAGCGAGCACCACTGGCAGGTTGACGCGTGCCTTCGCTAATGCCCGAGCGTTGTGCAGAAGCACTTCGGCATTGCCGCCGTCAGTGCCACCGACGAGAAGCAGTACATCGGGCTCTGATGCTTCCAGCCGTTCGAGGTCATCGCTGGTCAACTCACCTGACGTCACATGACAAACCCTGCCCCCTGCCGACAGTCCGACGCGGTACCCGGCTTCAGCGGTGATTGCCCGCTCATATCCGATGACTGCGATGCGAAGCCCTCCGCCAGCAGAGCTGCAGGCGAGAACGGCAGTTTCCGAATCGCCGCTGTTGTTCCCCTTGAGGCGCACGCCAGCGTCCGCCATCGCCGCGTCCATGCCGTCCATCACGTCGGTGTCGATTGTGGTGTGTGCGGAGCCGGTGGCGGTGAGCGCACCACGATCATCGACCACCACAACCTTGGTGAACGTAGATCCGAAGTCGACACACACGTACTGACGCGGGTGAGGTACAGACGCTGACGTCATGAGGTGTGGCTCAGCAGCCGATCAGCCGAGCGCCTGCTGCAGATCGGCGATCAAGTCATCTCGGTGCTCAAGACCGACACTGAGTCGAATCAGGTCACCTGGCACTTCCAGCGGGCTGCCCGTAACGGACGCATGAGTCATTCGGCCGGGATGCTCGATCAGCGACTCCACACCGCCCAAGGACTCGGCCAAGATGAAGACCTTGGTGCGGTTAACAACCTCGAGGGCGTGGGGCTCACCACCGGCGACCTGGAACGACACCATGCCGCCGAATCCCCGCATCTGCTTGGTCGCCACGTCGTGGCCAGGGTGATTGGGCAGCCCGGGATAGAGCACAGAGGTGACAGCAGGGTGCGCTTGCAGCAGTTCTGCCACCGCAGCAGCGTTCTCGTTGTGTCGATCCATCCGCACTGCAAGCGTCTTGATGCCGCGCAGCACCAGCCAGCTGTCGAACGGCCCCGCGACAGCACCCATGGCGTTCTGGTGGTACTGCAGTCGCTCTCCGAGCTCGGTGTCTGCGGTCACCAACGCTCCGCCCACTACGTCGGAGTGACCACCGAGGTACTTCGTCGTCGAATGAACGACGACGTCAGCACCAAGCGCCAGGGGCTGCTGCAGGTACGGCGACGCGAAAGTGTTGTCGACCACGAGCAGGGCGCCGGAGTCGTGAGCGATGGCTGCGAGCTGTTCGATATCGGCGATGCTCAGCAGCGGATTCGTCGGGGTCTCAACCCAGACGATCCTCGTCGTGGGTCGCATCGCTGCGCGGACGGCGTCCGCGCTGGTGATGGGTACGGGGGTGCTCTCAAGGCCCCACGGCGCGTGAACCTGCGAGAAGAGCCGGTAGGTGCCGCCGTAGGCATCATTGGGGATGACGACGTGATCGCCAGGTTGACACAGCGCGCGAAGCACCGCGTCCTCTGCGGCTAGACCAGAGGCGAACGCCAACCCGCGTGTGCCGCCCTCGATGGCGGCTAGGCACTCTTCGAGCGCGGTGCGGGTGGGGTTGGCCGACCGGCTGTACTCATAGCCACCTCGCAGCCCACCGACGCCGTCCTGCTTGAAAGTCGACGACTGGTGAATGGGCGGAACGACGGCACCGGTCGCCGCGTCTGGCTCTTGCCCTGCGTGCAACGCGATGGTCTCGAACTCGAAGGTCACACCCCGGAGCCTAGACCGGGCTGCTCGTGGGCTTCGGAGCCCTCAGCGGCTGGTGCCGCTAAGCCCGGGTCAGCGTCGAGGAGCGCGTCGACGTCCAGCTCGCTCTGCTCCTCGGCATCAGCACCGGTCAGCGGCGACCCGAGACCCCGCGAACCGACGTCGAACGTGGCGATGCTGTCTTGCATCGCAGCAGCCAGTGTGGCGATCTGCGACGAGGCGGCGGCGCTCTGCTTCGAGCCGGCTGCGTACTGTCGAGACGCCTCTGACACCTGGGTCATGGCAACGACCACCTGGTCGGACGCCGATCGCTGTTGTTGGGTAGCAATCGAGATCTCGTCGGCTGCTCCCGTCGCTTCGTCGACGACGGCGGCGATGCGATCAAGTGCTGCCACGGCACCGGCAGCCTTCGCTGCGCCGCGCTCAGCAACCCGAGCGCCCTCCTCCGATGCCGACACAGTCGTGCGGGTGTGCGCCTGAATCTCGGTGACGATCCCCTGAATTTGCGAGGTCGAATCCTGTGCGCGTTCGGCCAGTTTGCGCACCTCAGCAGCGACGACCGCGAAGCCGCGGCCGTGCTCGCCAGCGCGGGCTGCCTCGATCGCAGCGTTGAGGGCTAGGAGGTTGGTCTGCTCGCTGAGCTCGTCGATCAAGGAGAGAATCTGGCCGACCTGAGCGATCTTGTCGCCCAACCCCGCCGACGACGACGAGATCTCATTGACGACGTGGTGGATCTGGTCCATCGCTTCCACCGAGTCAGAGACCGCTCCACGGCCCTCTTCGGTGAGCGACAGCGTGTCCTTCGCCACTCGCGCGACCGAGCCGGCAGTCTCCGCGATCTGCGCGGCGGTGGCCGCAAGCTCTTCGATGGTTGCCGTCGTTTCGGCCACCACTGCTGACTGCTCAGATGCTGACGTCGACTGCTCCTGTGCCGTTGCTCGAAGCTGACCTGCCGCTTGAGCCAGCTGCACTCCGTGGGCTTGGGCCTGAGCAACTAGAGCACGCAGCCGGTCGAGGGTTCGATCGAACGACTGGGCGAGGGCAGCCAACCGCTCGTCCTCAAAGTCGACAGGTAGCTCCACCGCCAAGTTTCCCGCGGCTGCCTCGTCGAGGGCACGTGACATGTCATCAAGCCGCGCGTTGAGGTGATCGCGCTCTGCCGCAGTGTCCCGTGCGTTGCTCCGGCTGCGGCGCTGGAGACGCACGTAGGAGACAACTGCGTAGATGACGAGCGGGATACCTAGTGCAAGTAGCACGAAGAGCAGCGGTGACACAGCCGCGGCTAGGCCGGTTGCGATGACCGGCTCCGAGGCCGTGATGAACCAGTCGTTGGCGTTGACGATCTGCAAGGTCTGCTGTGAGTCCATGCGCTGGTAGGCAATGCGCTGGCCTTTGAGACTGATGATCCCCGCGGACTCGAGATTGCGGATCTCACTGGTGAAGGTCTGGTCGTCGGTCTGTCCGAGGTCGGTCTCAGACACCTGGCTCTCGCGCGAGTCGACGATGACCGAGGCATTGCGGCCGGTGACGGCGCGCATGGTGGCGTCCCCCTCGCGCTCGAGGAACCTGGCGCGGAGAGCATTCATCGTTAGTTCGAAGTACAGGACACCGCGCGCCTTCTCGTCGACTGAAACGGTGGTGGCGTTCCCGACGACCCACTCATCTGTCTCGTTCGAGTAGTACGGCGTTGACTGGTATAGCCAGCCGGTCGGCATCGCCAGGATGTCCGCGACGAAGGGCAGCCGCTCGTCTGCGTTCTTGCGCAGGATGGCGGCCGGTGACGGGAACCCGTTGACCACCTCGGCGATCTCTTGCCCAGTTGCGGCGTCGATCAAGCCGGATCGGGCCACTGAGCCCGGGAACAGCCCCTGCAGGTAGATCAATCGCTCGTTGATGCCCTCGAGAGTGGCGCCGCCCTTCTCGAGCTTGGCGGTCGTTGTGCCTGGGGCGTTGAAGAAGTCTTGGTAGATCTGGTCCTGCGAGGCCTGCAGCCCGATCGCACCGGCGCGCTCGAACTCCTCAGAGACGAGTACTTCGGTATTGGCAGCCGCGGTGCTCAACTCGGTGTTCTGCGCCGATGCCTCTTCACTGGCCGTTTGAGTCGCCGTCCAGGCCAGACCTGCGGCCGTGGAGAGCATGACGACGCCAAGCACCATCGCTGGCACTCGCATGCTCCGCATCTGTGACCCTCCGTAACTGCGCAGACTCCTTGTCCTCCGGGGGAATCGGCAGGGTGGGCCTGGTGGTTGAGTCAATGTCGACCCCCAAGGAGGTTCCCAGTGATCTTCGGCCGCAGAGCCGCCACTCTTCCCGCTCCCGACCAGGCCCTTCCCGGCCGTCCCGCCCCTACGTTCACGGTGCCCGAGAGGCACGCGGTACTGGGCACACCGATTGCTGGCCCCGTGCCGGACGGCATGGCCGAGGCCTTCTTCGGCATGGGGTGCTTCTGGGGAGCCGAACGGCGCTTCTGGCAGCTTCCCGGTGTGTATTCGACAGCGGTCGGATACCAGGGCGGCACAACGCCGAACCCGAGCTATGAGGAGACGTGTACCGGCATGACCGGGCACACCGAGGCGGTCCGAGTCGTCTACGACCCCGCTGTCGTGTCCTACGGCGACCTGTTGCGGGTGTTCTGGGAGACCCACGACCCCACCCAGGGATTCCGCCAGGGCAACGACAGGGGCTCGCAGTACCGGTCCGCGCTCTACTGGACGAGCGAGGCACAGCGCGAAGCCGCCGAGGCGTCCCGCGATCGCTACCAAGGGGCAATCAACGCCGCCGGGCTCGGCGCCATCACGACCGAGCTGCTCCCCGCGCCGACCTTCTACTTCGCCGAGGAGTACCACCAGCAGTACCTAGCGAAGGTCCCGAACGGCTACGACTGCCACGCCAACACCGGCATCCCCTATCCGGTGCAGTAGAAGCGACGTTGCTAGTGCGCGTCGGCGAGTGCCCAAAACTCGAGGAAAGGCGTGGTGATGTCCCAGTAGGTGACCGCTCCCTTGGGCAGGGCCGCCATATCCCCTGGTCCCAGGTCCAAGGTGGGGCCGCCCTCGATGTTGATGGTGGCTTCGCCTTCCAGCACGAGCAGCACCTCGGTCTGCGGCAGTATCCAGGGCTTGTCGTCGCCCGCACTCGGCTCGGCCGGGGGGAAGCGAGAGAGCCCTGCGTGGAAGGTTCCCGGGTCGGTGTTGAAGCCGCCCGTGAGGAGGTGCACTTCGGCGGTCTCACCGATCTCCGGATCCGGCTGCCAATCATCCGTGGAGGTGCTTGAAGCGGAGACAGGAAGGCTAGGTTCCGGTGCCGCTGCTGTACGGTCGCCGGCGAGTACCCACATTTCCTTGAACGGCAGCGTGAAAGACCAGTTCGTCACCGTTCCCTTGGGCAGGGACGCCATGTCCCCAGGTTTCAGATTGAGGGTGGGGCCACCCTCGACCTCGATCCGCACTGTGCCTTCCAGCACCAAGAGCACTTCGTGCTGCGGGAGCACCCAATGGCCGTCGTCGAGACCGCGCGTGGTGAAGCGGGACATGCCAGCGCGCAGGTTTCCGGTGTCGAACAGCACGTGCTCCTCGGCGCCTCCGCCGATCTCCGGGTCCACTTCCCAATCGTCTGTGGATGTGCTCGACACAAAGACTCCAGGGTGGACTTCCATCGGCACTCCTGACTTCGTAGGCATCTTGCAAGGCCCGGGCCTGCGGGGCAGGCGCCGATTAGTTCTACCACCAGCAGTACCTTGCGAAGGTGCCCAACAGCTACGACTGCCACGCCAACACCGGGTGCGCAGCTCGGTTGGCGGAGGCGTACGGGTGGCCCAGGAGGTTCACCGATCGCTGCGTGGGACGCTGTGGCGGTGAACCTCGATCCGGTGACGACGAATCCAGACCACTACGCGGTGGTGTTCGAGAACGATCAGGTGCGCGTGCTCGAGTACCGCGATCAGCCGGGCGATCGCACGACTCCGCATGAACATCCGGACAGCGTGATGTACCCACTCTCAACCTTCCGGCGTCGCCTCGCTTCCGGCAACGCGCAACGCGACGTCGACATCCAAGCTGGCACGGTTGCCTGGCTGCCCGCTCAGACTCATTACGGCGAGAACATCGGCGACACCCCGACGCACGCCATCTTCGTCGAGCTCAAGAACCAAGACTCCGTCAATGCGTCAACCCTGAGTCATGATGCCCAGATCGGCCCGCAATAGCGCACTTGGAGATTGGCAAGATGTCGAAGTCATTCCTCAATACCGATGAGTTCCGCGGAGCCGTCTTCAAGAGCAGCGACTTGCGCGAGGTCGAGATCCGCGACTGCTTCCTCACCGACGGCAAGATTGTGGGATCGGTGGTCAACGGACTCCGAATCTCAGGGCACGCCGGACGCGCCGAACAGGTATTCGTCGACGACGTCGAGGTGACTGCATTCGTCGCCTCAGAACTCGACAAACGGTTTCCCGAGCGCGTCCGGCTGCGTGAGATCTCGACCGCGGACGATCATCGAGCACTATGGCGCACCATCGACGAGCTCTGGTCAACAACCATCGAGCGGGCTGGACAACTGCCAGACGAGAAGCGGCTTGAACGCGTCGACGGGGAGTTCTCGTTCGCTGAGACGCTCCGCCACCTTGTCTTCGCGATCGACGTCTGGGTCGGTCGCATGCTCCTTGGTGAGTCCATGCCGTTTCATGCGCACGGTCTACCCCCGACCGACTACCCCGATGAAAGAACACCCGAGATCGGGATCGACCTCAGTGCACAGCCGTCCTACGCCGAGGTGCTCGAGACGTACCACGGCCGACACCAACAAGTCAGCGACATGCTCGCTTCATTGACCGACGCGCAGCTCGAGGAGGATCGCACTGCTTCGCCAGCACCGAACTGGGGAGTCGAAACGCACTCCGTGCGCTCTTGCTGGGGGGTCGTCTTCGACGAACACATCGAGCACCGGCGCTTCGCCGTCCGCGACCTCGCAGTGCTTGAGGAACAGACCCCGCATCTCTAAGCACCGACGTGCCACTCGGCAGGAATGTGCGGGTTCAGGTGGCGAGGAAACCGAGCAGGTCCTGGCGGGTCAGGACGCCGATGGGCTTGCCGTCGTCGAGCACGACCACGGCGTCCGCCTTTTCGAGCGCAGCCACTGCACTGGACGCCGGTTCGCCGGCTCCGACGCTGGGTAGCGCTGCCGACATGTGGTCCTCGACGCGGTCGGAGAGTTTCGCGTGTCCGGTGAAGAGCGCTTCGAGCAGATCGCGCTCGAGCACTGAACCGGCGACCTCTGCGGCCATCACGGGTGGTTCGGCTCGCACCACAGGCATCTGCGACACGGCGTACTCGCGCAGGATCTCGATCGCTTCGGCGAGGGTCTCGTTCGGGTGCGTGTGGACGAACGTCGGCAGCGCTCCGTCTTTGCTACGCAGCACGCTGCCTACCGACTGCGCTTCACCGCTCTCGGGCAAGAACCCGTACTGCGCCAGCCACTCGTCGTTGAACACCTTCGACAGGTACCCACGACCAGAGTCAGGGAGCAACACGACGACCATGTCATCCGGCGACGCGCTCCGCGCCACCTGAACCGCAGCCACGACAGCCATGCCACACGAACCACCGACGAGGAGCCCGTCTTCGCGAGCCAATCGCCGCGTCATGTCGAACGAGTCAGCGTCACTGACCGCGATCACCTCGTCGACCACCGAAGGGTCGTAAGCCGACGGCCAGAAGTCTTCGCCGACTCCCTCTACGAGATAGGGACGCCCGGTGCCGCCGGAGTAGACCGAGCCTTCGGGATCAGCGCCGATGATGCGGACGCGTCCATCGGACACCTCTTTCAAGTAGCGCCCTGTGCCCGTGATGGTTCCGCCGGTACCAACGCCCGCAACGAAGTGCGTGATGCGCCCGTCGGTCTGACGCCACAGTTCTGGGCCGGTCTGCTCGTAGTGCGACAGCGGGTTGTTCTGGTTGGAGTACTGATCGGGCTTCCACGCGCCGGGGATCTCACGCGCGAGCCGGTCGCTGACGTTGTAGTACGAGTCGGGGTGCTCTGGAGGCACCGCAGTCGGGCACACCTCGACGCGAGCGCCGTACGCCCTGAGCACGTTGATCTTGTCTTGGCTGACCTTGTCGGGAACGACGAAGACGCACTTGTAGCCACGCTGTTGCGCTACGAGCGCGAGCCCGACACCGGTGTTGCCCGAGGTCGGTTCGACGATCGTGCCACCCGGCTTGAGCAGCCCATCACGCTCAGCGGCATCGATCATCCGCAGCGCGATGCGGTCTTTGACTGAGCCACCAGGGTTGAGGTACTCGACCTTCGCGTACACGGGAGCGGTCGCCCCATCGACCACGTGGTGCAGCCGCACCAGCGGGGTGTTACCGATCAGCTCGATCACCGAGTCGTATACGCCGGGGGTGTCCACGCCAGCAGCCTACGGGTGACCGGACGGTTCCTGGAGGAGCACGTCAGGCGGCACCGTTACGGTAGAGGCCCCCAAGCCAGATAGCCGATTCCACGGGAGGTGTCGATCGTGAGCAGAGCCAGCCGGGCCCGCGCGATCGCGTCCGCCGCGGCCGTCGGGGGTGCCGGGCTAGTCGGCGCAGGCGGAGCGATCTACGGGCTCCTCGTCGGGCAAACCAAGCTCGCTCGCCGCCGCATCGGCGAGTCCACTGAAGGCCCGCTGAACGCCGACGGCATGTACTTTCCCGACGGTGCCACCGGCATCACAGAGGGCACCGAGGGTTCTTCCCCATCGATAGTCACGCTGCTGGTGCTCGGCGACTCTGGGGCTGCCGGGTTCGGCGTCGAGCACCCCGAGCAGACCACGGGGGCAGCGGCAGCGAGCGGGCTGGCGCAAGCCGCCGGACGCCCAGTGCGGCTCCGCTCCGTCGCCGTCGTCGGAGCGCAGAGCGGCGACCTGCAAGGCCAGCTCGACCTCGTCGACCCCCCTGCGCCAGATCTCGCGCTCATCATCGTCGGCGCCAACGACGTCACCCATCGCGTCCCACCGGGGCGATCCGTCGCGCTCCTCGTCGCAGCGATCGAACGCTTGCACAACGACGGCGTTGCCGTCGTTGTCGGCACGTGTCCCGACCTCGGAACGGTCCGCCCCATCCCGCACCCACTCCGCTGGGTGGTACGACGCTGGAGCCGCTCCATCTCCGCTGCCCAGATGGTGGCGGCGGTGCAAGCAGGCGCGCGCGCAGTGGCACTCGCCGACCTGCTTGGCCCCGAGTTCGACGCGCACCCCGACCGCATGTTCGGCCCCGACCGCTTTCACCCGTCAGTCGAGGGCTATCGCGCGGTGGCTGAAGCGCTGGTCCCCAGCCTTGCCGATGCCCTCACGGGGGCGCCAGCGGCGGACGCCGAGACGACCCGGCTCGAGCTCGCCAAGGCAGCAGCCGAGGCTGCCGAGATCGGTGGCGCCGAGCTCAGCGCCGACGCCGGGTCGCGCCTCCTCGGTCTCTTGCGCCTGCGTCGGCGCAGCGTCCCCACGGCAGCGGGCACTCCGGCGTCCAAGGTCACCGACGTCTGACCGCCCAGGCCCGCACGCCGCGGTTACACCAGGTCTCGTAGCGGCTGCACCCTGCTACGCCACTCCTCGATCACGGCGATGTCCTGGTTGGCGGCGGCCCAGTCCAGAAACTCTCGCCCCACCACGGCCAGTTGATCACCGCTCGCCAGTAGGTGTAGCCGCGGCACTGGCCCCGGAGCGCCCATGGCGTCCGCGGCCCATTGGCTCAGTGTGTAGACCGCATCGGCGATCGGGGCGCCGCCCAGCCCATCGCGCGACCTCAAGAGGGTCGGCTCGGACGCCGTCCGAAGCCGCTCGCAGAGCCTGGTCAGGGCCGCCTGGTCCCCGCTCACGTCGCTCACGTCGATCACGCCGCAGACCGTACCCGAGCAGCACTTGAGGGCCATTCGGGTCTTGCGGCCCCGGCCATGCTGGGGCACGGTAGACGCACGCGAGACCCCCGGCCCCAAGGAGTCGCTATGTCCTCACTGCACCACTCCGAAGAGACCCACGCGAACCTGGTCGCCCGGCTGCCACAGGCAACAGGTCGGCCCATGGATGAGTGGTTTCAGGTGGTGCAGGAAGGCCCGTCGTTGACGCGGTTCGAGGAACGCGTGCATTGGCTGCAAGACGAGCATGAGATCCCCCATAGCTACGCCACCGCCGTCGTGCACGAGTACGACAAGGTGCGCGCTGCCCGACGCGTGCAGTAACGCGAGGGCTCACAGACAAAGGGGCCGCCGACCGTGTGAACGGTTCGACGGCCCCTTTGCTGTGCCTAGATGCTTCGGCTTGAGCGAAGTGAGCGAAGTGACTGCGGGTCAGTCAGAGTTCAGGATCGCGAGCAGGCGCAAGATCTCGAGGTACAGCCAGATCAACGTGACGGTGAGCCCAAAGGCTGCGCGCCACGACTCCTGCTCGGGCAGTCCGAGTGCAATCCCCTGCTCGATCGCGTCGAAGTCGAGTGCGAGCGAGAACGCGGCGAGTGCCACCCCGGCGACGCACAGCAGGATGCCGATGCCACCGACTCCAAAGAATCCCCAACCGTCGCCCACGCCGAACAGCGAGGCGACCAAACTGGCAATGGCAATGCCGATGTAGGCAACGAAGGCGATCGCCATCGTCTTCTTGAAGCGACCGTTGACCTTGATGATGCGGGTTGCGTAAAGGAACAGCACAGCGGCGAAGGCAGCGAAGGTGCCGATCACCGCTTGCGCGACGATGTTCGTCGTCTCGGTACCCTGCGCCGCGGCGCTTTCGTTGACCCAGGACTGGAACCAGAGGCTGAGGCCACCGATCACGACACCTTCGACGGCCGCGTATGCCAAGTAGACAACTGGCCGGACCTTCTTGGACAGCGCGCCCCAGAAGCCGAGGCCAATGCCGACCAGCATGGCGATCAGGATGTAGCCGTAGCCAAGCTCCATCGTCCATGTGAGGTAGGCCGTGATCAGCAACGGCACGAACATCGCCGACGTGCGGACGATGACGTCGTTGATCGTCATCGGCGCCGAGGCGGGGGCCGTCGTCAGAGGGGTAGTCGGTGGGACGTCGTAGCCAGCGGCGGCCGGGGCAGTCGCCGTCGCTGTGGCCGTAGCGCCGAAGCCGGCGTAGCCACCGTTGCGCTGCGCTTCCTTCTCCATGCGCGCAATGACGGGGTTGCGTGTCTCCATCGGGACGGATCGACCTTTCGTGTGTGATCAGACGATGTGTCTGATCAAGAACTGCGTGTGAGATCAACGGTAACCCACCCGCACACATTCCGGTGCCCGGAGTGGGACTCGAACCCACACGCCTCTCGGCAGGCCATTTTAAGTGGCCAGCGGCTGCCAATTACGCCATCCGGGCGAGCCCCACCAGGGTACGGCCGAGACGCATCGACGCCGCGGACGCCGCCCTCAGGCCGCGGGAGGAGTCTGCGGCTTGGCGGCAGGCTGCGTCCCCGACGGGTTGGCGGCCTCTTTGAACTCGGTGAAGGGTTCGTGCATCGACCAGAGCGACACGATCTCGCGCTTGAAGAACAGCGCCAGGGTCCAGTCGACGATGACGCGGATCTTGCGGTTCAAGGTCGGCACCCGACTCACGTGGTACGTGCGGTGCATGAACCACGCGATGGGGCCCTTCAACTTGATGCCGTAGACGTTCGCGACGCCCTTGAAGAGACCCAGCCCCGCGACGGACCCGACGTACTTGTGCTTGTACTCATGCAGCGGAAAGCCTCGCAGCGCGGCGATGATGTTGTCAGCTAGCACCTTCGACTGACGCACCGCGTGCTGCGCATTTGGTGCGCACTCTGCGCCATCGGCGGAAGTGAGGTCAGGCACGGCGGTGCCATCGCCTGCTCCCCATGCGTGGGTGGTGCCGACGACCTGCATCGTGGCGTCGGCCTTGAGGCGTCCGCGCTCGGTCAGTGGTAGGTCGGTGTGTTGCAGCACCGGGCTCGCCTTGACGCCAGCCGTCCACACGACCGTCTCTGCTTCGAACTCGGTTCCGTCCGACAGGACGACGTGGCCGTCGACGCACGACTCCAGCCGGGTCTCGAGCTTGACGTCGATGCCGCGCTTACGAAGCTGCTCCAAAGTCTTGACGCCCATCTCGGGACCAACTTCGGGAAGGATCACACCAGCCGCCTCGACCAAGTGAAACTTGACGTCGTCTGCCTCGATGTATCGGTAGTACCGCGTCGCGTAGCGCGCCATATCTTCGAGTTCGGCGAGCGCCTCAACTCCGGCGAAGCCGCCACCCACGATCACGAAGTTGAGATTCCGCTCCCGGATCGCCGGGCTGTGGGTCGACTCAGCGATGTCGAGACACTCGAGCACGCGATTGCGCAGTTGAATCGCCTCTTCGACGGTCTTGAACCCAGTCGCCCATTCAGCCAGCCCCGGGATGGGCAATGTGCGAGACACCGCACCGACGGCCATCACGATGTGGTCGTACTCGAGCGGGTAGGCCTCACCCTCGAGCGGCTGCACGATGGCAGTTCGCTCGGCGTGCTTCACTTCGATCACTTTCGCGTTCACGATCTCGGCGTTTCGCAGTACCCGGCGCAGGGGCACGACCACGTGGCGAGGCGAGACAGCTCCGGCCGCCGCCTCGGGCAGGAACGGCTGATAGGTCATGTACGACCGTGGGTCGACCACGGTGACGATGGCCTCATCAGCGCGCAGCTTCTTCAGCAGTCGCAGTGTCGTGTAGAGGCCGACGTAGCCCCCGCCAACCACGAGGATGCGTGGGATGCGTGGGGTGGTCGATGGTGAGGCGTTCATGGCTTCACTGTAGGCAGGGCCTCGTCGGCACTCGGTAGCCGTAGCGGCAAAACCTTGACATCAAGTTATGCGTGGCGACCAGCAAGTTCTTTGGCCCTGACGAACACCGCGTCCAGCATCGGTTCGGTGAGCTTGCCGGTGAAGGTGTTCTGCTGGCTGGGGTGGTACGACCCAATCAGCTGCCAGTCCCCGACCATCGCCTCGGCCCCGTGCCCAAAGCGTGGCCGCGGACGCGGCATTGGTGCGCCCGCTCGTGCCACCGCGGCCAGGGCAGCAGCCCAGGCGAAAGATCCGAGAGCAACCAGGACGCGGGCTGGCGTCAGGCGCAGGTCGGCGTCGAACCAGTGGGCGCAGGTGTCGCGCTCGTCAGTCGTCGGCTTGTTCTCGGGAGGCGCGCATCGCACGGCCGCCGTGATTCGAACACCCTTGAGCCTCAATCCGTCGTTGGCCGACACCGACGTTGCCTGATTCGCCAAGCCCGCCCGGTGTAGGGCCGCGTAAAGCCAGTCACCGCTGCGATCGCCGGTAAACATGCGACCCGTTCGGTTGGCACCGTGCGCAGCAGGAGCGAGCCCCACGATCAGAACCGTCGCCTGCGGATCGCCAAAGCCTGGGACTGGACGACCCCAATAGGTGTCGTCGGCAAAGGATCGGCGCTTCTGCTCGGCGACCTGTTCGCGCCAGGCGACGAGTCGAGGGCACGCGCGACATTCCGTGACGATCGCATCGAGCTCTCGTACGTCGGTAGATGCCAACGCTGCCGCCCGCACCTCGTCAGCGGTCGTGAGTCGAGTCAACCCGCGAGCCGGTCGTGCAAGAACGAGGTGGTGCGCTGCCACGCCTCGGCAGAGGCGGCAGCGTCATGAACCTCTGGACGATCGTCGTTGAAGAACGCATGTTGGGTTCCGGGGTAGTCGTACACCTGAACCGTGCCACCCGCTTCTTCGATGGCGGACTTGGCTTGCTGGATGCCAGCGGCACTGGACGTTCCGTCCTCTTCAGAGCAGTGGAGCATCGCGGCCTTGCCGGAGTAGTTCGGCCATTCCGGGCTCATACGGTCCCAAGGCACCGCCGGGTAGAAGCCAACAGCGGTCGTGATCTGCGGCGCGAGCGTGGCCGACCACAAAGCGAGCGAGCCGCCCATGCAGAACCCAACCGCACCAATTCCATTGCCATTAGTGGGATCGCTTTCGAAAAGGAACCGAGCCGCACCAGCGATGTCCTTGGCAGCAGGGTCCATCGCTAGCGACATCATCATGCGCATCGCCTCGTCGGGTTCGCCCGTCTTCGCACCGTGGTAGAGGTCAGGCGCCAAGGCTACGAAGCCCGCGTCCGCAAACCGATCGACAAGGTTCGCCATGTGAGGCACAAGCCCCCACCACTCCTGGATGACGACCACGCCAGGGCCACGTCCGGACGCCGGAACGGCGAACAGCCCACCGCACGAACCACCGTTGCTCGAGAACGTCACTTGCTCGGCCATCGACCCTCCTCCGCCTCGTCACCCGGGGCTCCCTCGCCCCGGAACATCAACGAGAACGTACCTGAGATCACTCGGCGTTGGTGAGCGCCGTCGGAAACCCCTCGACTCCCGACAGCTCAAACGATCGACGCCGCGATCCCGTCGAGGATGTCGTGTTCGCTCACCAGGATCTCGGCGACACCGCTGTAGGCGACTACGGCTGACAGCACCAAGGAGCCCGCAGCAATCACGTCGACGCGACCCGGGTGGATCACTGGATTGGCTTCGCGCTTCTCACGGGTGGCATACAACAGCTCTTCGCAGGTGCGGTGCACGTCAGCAGCGGTGATGATCGCGCCATGGATGCGGGTCGCGTCGTACTCCCACATGCCCATCGACAGCGCAGCGACCGTCGTCACAGAGCCGGCGAGCCCGACCAGTGACCGCGCCTGCCGCAACGGAACAGTCTTGGTGACCTCTTTGATCGCCGCGTCGATGTCATCGCGGGCGGCAGCCACTTCTGCTGGGTATGGCGGGTCAGTCGCAAAGTGTCGTTCGGTCATGCGGACGCAGCCAATGTCGACCGACGCTGAAGCGCTCGGAGCGCGACCTGGCTCACCCATAACGAACTCGGTAGACCCACCACCGATGTCGACCACCAAGCACGGCGGCGCTGCGCCAGCGATGTCAAGGTTGCCAGTGGCCCCTGCGAATGACAGCGCCGCCTCTTCGTCACCGCTGATCACTTCTGGCTCAACGCCAAGTCGCCCGCGGATCCCCGAGATGAACTCGTCACGGTTCTCGGCATCGCGGGTCGCCGAGGTGGCCACAAAGCGCACGGCGTCGACGTTGTGCGAGCCGATGAGCTGTGCGTACTCATCTACCGCATTGAAGGTCCGTTCCAACGCTGCATCTGAGAGTCGTCCAGTGGCATCAACGCCCTCGCCGAGTCGCACGATGCGCATCTCACGGGCGACATCGACAGCCAAGCCGCTCGCCTCGTCCATCTCTGAGATGAGCAATCGCACCGAGTTGGTGCCACAGTCGATCGCCGCCACACGCCGGTTCATGCGCGGCCATCCTGGCGAGAAGCCTCGTTCGTAGCGCGGTCGGCACACGTCATACCTCGGATGAGCCCCCGTTCGTGCAGCTCCGCGAGCGCCTCGTCACCCAACGGGTTCGCTCCCGGCCCGGACGCCAACGACTGACCTACCAACACATGAAGGCACTTCACTCGACTCGGCATACCACCTGCCGTGACGTTGCTGGTCTCGGGAACGATCTCGATAGCTTCACGCTCTGCTAGGTACCGCTCATGTGCCTGCACGTACTGCGAGCGCAACTGCTCGTCATCCCCCAGCCGATCTTGCATTTCACGCATCCGGCCCTCTGCCTCGAGCGTGCTGACAGCACCGGTTAACCGGGGGCAAGTGAGGTAGTACAGCGTCGGAAACGGTGTGCCGTCGGGAAGCCGCGGCGATGTTGTCACGACATCCGGCTCGCCGCACTCACAGCGATGCGCTACAGCAAGCACGCCACGCGCTGGCCGACCGAGCTGACGCTGAACGGCCGCACGATCGGCGTCCGTGACGGACGCCCCGCTCACTGGTTGTCCGCCTCCTGCATCGAACCCCACAACGTGTCGAACCAGGCAACCTCGGGTTCGGTCGCCGTTCGGATCTCCGGCTTGCGCGCGGTTTCGACATCCTCTGGAGACAGAAGCACCAAACCGACTTCGCCCGGATACACATAGTGCAGCCGCTCGCGGGCCTGCGCTTCGACGAATGCGTCGTCGTGCCAGCGATCGACCTGGCCCTGGAGCGACTCGACGCGGTCTTTCAACAGGTCCGCGCGCTGCTCAGCGGCAGCAATCGCGGCCCGCTGGGCGAGGTACTCGCGCAGGGGGAACGCCAACGACATCACCAGTACGGCGGCAACCAGAATCAGCACCACGGCCCGACCCGTGAGCCGTGCCCAGAGCGGTCGGTCGTCGACCACCTGAAGGTGGTCACGTGATCGGTGCTCGTCAGTGGTTGACATCGCTATCCGGTGAACCTCGGAAACGCGCGTGCCCCCGCGTAGCGCGCAGCGTCGTCGAGCTCTTCTTCGATTCGTAGCAGCTGGTTGTACTTCGCCACCCGTTCAGACCGAGCGGGTGCCCCCGTCTTGATCTGCCCACAGTTCGTGGCCACTGCTAGGTCGGCGATGGTGGTGTCTTCAGTCTCACCCGACCGGTGGCTCATCATGCAGCTGTACTGGCTGCGGTGCGCGAGCTCAACCGCGTCCATCGTCTCGGTGAGCGATCCGATCTGATTCACCTTCACCAGCAACGAGTTCGCGGTATGCGCATCGATGCCGCGTTGCAGTCGCTCGGGGTTCGTCACGAACAGGTCGTCACCCACCAGTTGACACCGAGTGCCCAACTGCGCGGTGATAGCCGCCCACCCATCCCAGTCGTCTTCACTCATCGGGTCTTCGATGGAGACCAGCGGGTACTCGTTCACCAGCGTCTCGTAGTACGACGTCATCCACTCAGCCGACCGAGCCTGGCTCTCGAACGTGTAGGTGCCGTCGCTGAAAAACTCGGTGGACGCCACGTCGAGCGCGAGCGCTACGTCACGACCGGCGACATAGCCCGCCGCTTCGATCGCCTCAACGAGCAGGTCAAGCGCGGCCCTGTTGCTCTCGAGGTTGGGGGCAAACCCGCCCTCGTCCCCCAGGCCAGTACCGAGCCCGCGCTGCTTCAGCACCGACTTCAGCGCGTGGTAGACCTCTGCACCCCACCGGACAGACTCGCTGAAGGTCGCGGCCCCGATGGGCGCCACCATGAACTCTTGGATGTCTACGTCGGTATCAGCGTGCGCGCCACCGTTCAACACGTTCATCATCGGCACCGGCAACAGATGCGCGTTGGGCCCACCGAGATAGCGAAACAGCGGCAGCTCAGCTGACTCGGCAGCGGCCTTTGCCACCGCGAGCGAGACCCCGAGAATCGCGTTCGCCCCAAGCCTGGCCTTGTTGGGCGTGCCATCGAGGTCGAGCATCACCTGGTCAACCAGGCGCTGCTCACTTGCTTCGATGCCGAGCAGTTGCGGAGCGATGTCGTCCTCAACCGCGACCACAGCCTTCTCGACGCCCTTGCCGAGGTAACGCGCTGCGTCGCCGTCACGCAACTCCACCGCCTCATGCACCCCGGTTGACGCGCCCGAGGGCACAGCTGCCCTCGCCGCCGTTCCGTCATCGAGGCCCACTTCAACCTCGACCGTGGGATTGCCCCGGGAGTCAAGAATCTCCCGCGCGATCAGGGCGTCAATGGTCGCCACTCACTGCTCCTCGGACTCGAATGCACTCGAAAGCACCAGGCTGGACGGGCACGACAAGGGTCGAACTAGCCCGCTCAGACTACCCGGCGGTATCGGGCAACCCTGCGCGCCGCGCCTGCTCGGCAAAGCCATGCGCGAACCGTCGCAACGCCGACTCAGCATCCAGGCCCTGCCGTCGTGCCGCACTGACCACGCCGAAGAGCAGAGCCCCCAATAGCGCCTCATCAAGGTCATCGGGAAGATCGGGCTCGTCGACCTCGAGGTCAAGCTCTGCCTTCGCGCTGCGGCTCAGCAGCTTCTCGCTCAAGGCCAGCGCAGGCAGCGCCATCGGGACGCCGTCCACCACAGAACGTCGAGGCTTCTCCTGCTGCTTGAGCTCGTGCCACGCATGCTCAACGTCAGACGCTGACTCAGCCTCTGCGTCGGCAAAGACATGCGGGTGGCGCCGTACGAGCTTGTCGACGAGATCAGACGCGACATCGTCGATCGACCATGCCCGTGCGTCGGACTCTTCGGCGATTCGCGAGTGAAACGCGACCTGCAGCAGCACGTCGCCCAGTTCTTCGCGCAAGGCGTCAGGGTCATCGGCGTCGATCGCGGCCAGCGTCTCAAAGGTCTCTTCGACCAGGTAGGTGGCGAGTGACTGGTGCGTCTGCTCGGCGTCCCACGGGCATCCGCCTGGCGACCGCAGCTGATCCATCACGGCGACGACATCGAGGAGTCGCGCACCTGGCAAGTCGTACGACCCGTGCACGACCTCGAGCTCGATCTCTGCCCCCGCCTCCGCACGCATCGCAATCTGAGGTGACAGCGCATCGACCAACGACTGGTCACCGTCGTCACCCACCAGCCACACCACGTTCGCGGCGGACGCCGCGTCCAGCAGGACCTTCGCCAACTGATCGGGGGCAGTCGGATGCTCGGTGACTACCGGCAGCCCTTGCTCCCCGAGAACGGCGAGCAGCGCGTGGTCAGGACGGCTGGCGATCAGGCTGGCCGACTCGAGGACGCCCCACGCCGACCTAGTGAGAAGACCGGGTACGACGCGGTGCGTAGTGGACAGCAGCGACAAGCGCCCAGTCACCGAGACGTCTCGCTACTGCTCGGGGACGAGCTCGGGCACTGGCTCGGTGCCCTCAGCAGGTGAGGAAAGTCGCTCAGGGTTACGTGGCGCGAGTTGCTGCTCGAGCCCGGGCACCCAGCCGCTGCCGAATCGCGGGTTTACTTTGACGCCGAGGCTGTTCGCGGTCTCCTCGAGCTGAGCTGCCAACTGGGCAACGACCTCTTGCTCGGATGCTCCTTCGGCCGCTAGTGCCTGTGCAGCTGCCTGATACGTCACGATCGCGCGGGCCGCCGACTGCAACTGCGATGGCGCAACACCTGCGGCCAGCGAGATCTGCTCACGCTCTCCCACCGGGCCGAGCACCTGGTCGATCTGCGTGGTTGTCACCTGCACGTCGTTCTCGGCAGCGAATGCCTGCATGACTTCGCCGTTGAGCCACCAGCTGATGGCAGCCTGCGTGAGCTGGGCGTCACTGAGGCGCTCGGCGTCGGGAAACTCGTCATAGAGCGCCGTCACCTCATCGATCTGGTCGGAGACCTGACTTTCGGTCAACCGCTCATCGCCGGCAATCGCCGCGGAACCCGCGCGTTGGGTTCCACAACCGGCCAGCAGCAAGAGCGCCATGGCGGACGCCGACACCACCAGCGTTGCTCGCCTCGACTTACCCATCAACCTCACCGATTCTCATTGCTCACGACCGCCTCGATCAGCTCTCGAGCCCACTGCAGGATGGCATCGTCTCGCAGGGGTTCGCCACCGACGCGGGCCGTTACTGGCTTTGGCACCAGGATGGTACGGACCGCCGGCTTGATGATCGTGCCTGGGTACAGCCGATTCAGCCGCAACGTCGCTGACTCAGGCAGCTCGACGGGGAAGAACCGGATCTTCGCCCCCTGCGCCACGACCTCGCTGACACCGACCCTGCGCACCAAGGCCCGCAAACTGGCGACGGCGAACAATCGCTCTACCGGCTCGGGCAACTGACCGAACCGGTCAATGAGCTCAACCCGCACCTCCGCCAATGCCTCGTCGTCGTGGGCATCGGCGATCTGCTGGTAGGCCTGCATTCGGACGCGTTCGGACGGCACCCACGTGTGGGGAATGTGAGCATCGACGGGCAGTTCGACCCGAGTCTCGACCGCCTCTTGCTCGTCATCGCTGCCTTCACCCTTGAGAGCCGCCACGGCTTCACCGACCAGCCGCAGATAGAGGTCGAACCCCACACCCTCGATGTGGCCACTCTGCTCACCGCCGAGGACGTTGCCGGCACCGCGAATCTCGAGGTCTTTCATCGCTACCGCCATGCCCGACCCGAGGTCGGTGTGCTGAGCGATGGTCGCGAGCCGGTCATACGCCGTCTCGGTCAAGGGGCGCTCCCCCGGATACAGGAAGTACGAGTACCCACGGTCTCGTCCGCGCCCGACACGTCCACGCAGTTGGTGGAGCTGGGCGAGCCCCAAGGTGTCGCCGCGCTCGACGATCAGCGTGTTCGCGTTGCTGATGTCAAGCCCCGACTCAACGATGGTGGTGCAGATCAGAACGTCGAATCGCTTCTCCCAGAAGTCAACGATGATCTGTTCCAAGGAGTCCTCGGACATCTGTCCGTGCGCTACTTCAACGCGAGCCTCAGGCACCAGTTCTCGCACGCGCTGAGCCGCCCGCTCGATCGACTCGACGCGGTTGTGGATGTAGAACACCTGACCCTCACGCAGCAACTCCCTGCGAATCGCAGCAGAGATCTGCTTCTCGTCGTACGCCCCGACGAAGGTAAGCACCGGGTGACGTTCCTCCGGCGGCGTCAGAATGGTCGACATCTCTCGAATCCCACCAAGCGCCATCTCGAGGGTTCGCGGGATGGGCGTTGCAGACAACGTCAGTACGTCGACGTGGGTACGCAGCGCTTTGAGGTGCTCCTTGTGCTCGACCCCGAATCGTTGTTCCTCATCGACGATCACCAGCCCCAGGTCTTTGAACCGCGTCGTTGCCTGCAGCAACCGGTGGGTGCCGATCACGACGTCCACGGTGCCGTCGCTAAGACCTGCAAGAACCTCTTTGGCTTCCCGGTCGGACTGGAATCGCGACAACGCCTTGACGTTGACGGGGAACGGGGCGTACCGCTCGGTGAAGGTGCTCGCGTGCTGCTGCACCAACAGGGTTGTCGGCACCAGGAGTGCCACCTGCTTGCCGTCCTGGACAGCCTTGAACGCGGCACGAACTGCGATCTCTGTCTTGCCGTAACCGACATCGCCGCATACCAAGCGGTCCATGGGGATCGGCTCCTCCATGTCACGCTTCACTTCGTCGATGCATGCCAGCTGGTCAATGGTCTCGACATACGGGAACGCGTCTTCGAGCTCGCGCTGCCACGGGGTGTCTGGCCCGAAGGCATGACCTGGCGATGCTTGACGAGCCGAGTAGAGACGGACCAGCTCAGCAGCGATCTGCTTGACCGCCTTGCGCGCACGTCCCTTGGTCTTGGCCCAATCGGCACCGCCGAGACGGTGCATCGAGGGTGACTCGCCGCCGACGTAGCGAGTCACCAAGTCGAGCTGGTCCGTCGGCACGAACAACCGGTCTGCTGGCTGACCGCGCTTGGCCGGTGCGTACTCGATGACGAGGTACTCACGCGTGGCGCCCTGAACCTCACGCCTCGTCATCTCGAGGTAGCGACCCACGCCATGCTGATCGTGCACGACGAAGTCACCGGCGGTTAGCTGTAGGGGGTCGACGGTGGCACGCCGGCGGGAAGGCATGCGGCGCATGTCTTTCGTCGACGACCGCTGGCCGACGAGGTCTGTCTCAGTGAGAACGAGCAGTTGCAGCTGCTCGCTCACTAGCCCGTGCTCCATCACGCCGGTCACCAGCTGAACGATTGACCGGTCACGGTTGGGATCGACCTCTGCCACCACGTCGGCGGCGAGGTCGTGCTCTCGCAACTGCTCGGCGAAGCGCTCGGCCGGGCCGTGACCAGCGGTCACCAGAACGGCCCGCCACCCCGCACGAACCGCACTGCCCACGGCGCTCAGGGCGCTTTCGATGTCGCCCCGATACTGCTCAGCTGGGCGCAAACTCGACGTGTCAGCGTCCTCGTCGAGCGAGCCGAATGGACCGACCTGCCACCAGCCCAGCGAACGCGACGTTGCCACTTCGCGCACGTCGTCGAGCTCGCGATATGACGCTGATCCGAGATCGATCGGAGTGCTATTGCCGGCCGCGGCGTTTGCCCACGAGGCTGCGAGGAACTCTTCGCTGGTGCGGTGTAGTTCGATGCTGCGCGCACGCACGCGCTCTGGGTCGACGAGCACTACTGCCGTGTCTTCACTGACGACGTCGAGCAACAGTTCCATGCCGTCGGTGAGCAGTGGAGACAGCGACTCCATGCCTTCGACAGCAATACCCTCGGCCAGCTGGCTGAGAACATCACTTAGCCCCGGAATGCGGCTAGCCAGTTCGGCGGCACGCTCTCGCACTTTGGCCGTCAACGGCATCTCGCGAACCGGCGGCGCCCACACTCCATGTGGTGCGGCTTCGAGACTGCGCTGATCAGCTGCCTTGAACCACCGCACCTCCTCGACGGTGTCGCCCCACAACTCGACACGCAGCGGGTGTTCCTCAACCGCCGGGAAGAGGTCGATGATGCCGCCACGTACCGCGAACTCGCCGCGCCGCTCGACGATGTCGGTCCGTAGGTATCCACCTTCGACGAGTCGCTCGACGACGGCGCCGAGGTCGATCTCATCACCGACCTGCAAGCTCACCGGTTCGAGATCTCCCAGACCGACCGCAATCGGCTGGAGCAGCGCACGCACCGGTGCCACGAGCACCGAGATTGGTCCGGCTCCGGGGTCATCTTTGTCGGGGTGCACTAAGCGGCGGAGCGCCGCAAGCCGTCGACCCACAGTGTCCGTGCGCGGCGAGAGCCGCTCGTGGGGCAGCGTCTCCCATGACGGGAAGTCAACGACAGACTCCGTGTCAATCATTGATCCCAGCGCGGCGACCAGGTCGTCGGCTTCGCGCGTCGTGGCGGTCACGGCCAGAACCGGGCGACGTTCGGAGAGACCAGCCACCACCGCTGCTGTCGCCGCAGAGGGCACCGTGAGCTCGCCACCGCGAGGCTGAGCCAACGATGCAGCAAGTGCCGGGTCAGCTGTGACGAGAGGCACCAGGCCGGCGAGCGTCACCGCAGCCTCCTAGCCGTGCACGTGTGAGTGCAGCACAAGAACCCCGCAGCCGGAAGGCTTCGGGGGTTCCATCGTAGTTGCCGCTAGGTGAGCGCGCCTTCGACGGCCGCGTCGATGCCATCGAGGACGCCGGGGTACCGCGCCTCGTCGAACTTGCGGGCAAAGTCGGCCCCACTGGCCAGAACCGTTGGAATGTTTGCCTGCATGAACGTCCGCGGGTGGTTGAACGAACTCTCTGAGAAGTCGAAGTAGCGCTTGCAGTCGCCGTCGATCTGCAGAGACTTCGCCAGCGGATCATGATCGACGGCCCAACCGAGGGCGGTTTGCAAATAAACCTCGTCAGGGGCGATCGACCCGCTCAAGTGCTCGGCAACGTCGGGGCGAGCCTCGGAGAATCGCAACACTGACTCAACAGCGAGCCTACTGAGGGTGCAGAAGAATGACCCACCGCGCAGCACGAGATCATCACCAAATGGGGACCTGTCACGCAGGCCCACGGCGAACCCGGTTGATGTGGTGACCCTCACCCAGGGCTGCACGAGGTTCACGGCCTGCAGCGGACGCAGGATGCGCTGACCTCGCGGGCTCAGTCGGGCCAGGCGGTGATGGTTGAACTCGTAGCGGGTACGCCCTCGTTCCACGCCCCAACGAGTCTGCTCGGCGTTCATGACCTCGAAGGTCTGGATGAACGCATCAGCATCAGTCTCAGCGAGGTCCCGATGAATATCAGCCATCGGTCGCACTGGGTAGTCCTGGCCGGTGAGGTTCGAAAGCCAGGAATACTCGACGCCCTCGCGCTCAAGCCAATGAGCGGTCGCCATCCAGCGCTGAACGTGCGACATGTCGCCGTAGCCACCCTCGGACAGGCGCAGCACTGCTCCGAGTCCCGCCAGCACCGCAGGGTCGGGGGACTCAAATGACCGGTCATGGTCGACGACGACCAGGGCATCAGGCGCGCCCCGTAGCAGCGTTCGCACCAACCGCTCGATCTGGCGCGGATTGCGGTGCGTCTCGACGTGGTAAACGACTGTCATGGTGCCCCCGAGTGCCGTGTGACTATTGCCGTCACTACTGCTGTCACTGCTGATCCATTGCTAGCTCGCTACTGACTCTGCAACACCAACGTCACCATGACCGCTGCCGTGGTCTTGCCATCAGCAGTCGCCGCAAGCCCAGCTCGCGCCCCGGCATTGGTCGGCGCACCGTCGTCGGTGAGGAATCCGGATACCCGAACCGTGGTCAGGTCTGCGCCGATGACCGAGGTGCCCTCGGCACGCACGGTCTGATTGCCAGGGCCGACCCAGTCGGTGGTGCCATTCGTCTTGTCAGACCAGTACGAGAGCACCCAGTCACCGGCGTCGGGCACGGTCACCCCCGGGGTGGTGTGCACGAACACGTTCTTGGTTGCCTCTTCGACTGCCGTGGCGACGGGAGCCACCGAAGCGACTCCGTCGTAGACAGCCGTGGCAGCAAACGTCTTCACCGACACTGACTGCCCACCACCGTCGAGCCACTGCACCGCGACCCGACGGTTGGCGTCATCTGCGGTTGCCGTCTTGGTGTAGATCACGGTTCGCGTATCGACGTCTGTGACGTCTGCAATCTCGCTCCAACCACTCAGCGGTGGAAGCGCATCGTCGGAGCCGTTGCGGACAACGCCGGGATCTGCCGCCAAGTGCCCAGAGACCGCCATGACGATGGTGTCACCGGCCTGAATGCTGTCAGGCAAGTTCCACTTGGGCGTCCGCAACTGACCACCCTGGAACGTCGAGCTCGCCCGGAAAGCAACGTTGGACGCGATCGGTGCGACGTTGAGATTCACCTGGTGCTCGTCGGGAGCCCCGTCGTTGTCAGTCACCGTGAGGGTTACCGGATAACTGTTAGCTGATGGGAACACATGGTTCGGTGTGCTGCCGGTCTGCACGGGCGACCCATCACCGAAGTCCCACGAGTACGACACCACAGAACCGTCGGAGTCAAATGACCCGGTGCCGTCGAAGGAGCAGGACAGGCCAACGCAGGTCTGCGTGAACGCAGCAGTCGGTGCCGCGTTCGGTGCTTGGATTGACGGTTGCGTCGACAAGAAGATGCCCTTGGCGCGCCAGTCAGCCTGGTTGTTCACCGACTGCGACGACCCGACGAAACCGCTGGACGAGAACTGAATCTTGCGCAGTTCACCGGTCGACGTGACGTAGTACAACCAGTCACCGACCAGGAAGGACCCTCGAATGGTGTCAGCGCCTATCGCCGAGACCGACGCACTGCGCATCGTGTCGAATCGCTGGGCACCAACGACACCAGATTCAGGGGTGAAGTAGCGGTAGTAGAGACCGCCGTCGTTGTTCGACTGACCGTTGCCCTTCTTGGTGCCCAACCGGGTGAAGTAGAGCCGCCCAGTGCGCGGGTCGTAGAACATGCTGCTCAGCTTCTGCGTGCTGTTCTGGAGGTCACCGGTAAGGATCGAGCTGACGGTCGATCCGGTGTAGGCACCCTTGACGTTCAGCGTGGTCTGCGCCCCAAACGTGTTGCCGTCGAATGCTTGCGCACGGAACGTTCCGTCCTCCCACCCGGTGTAGAGGGTGTTATCGACCATGAAGGCGCCGCGAAGGGTCGCCCAGTTAAAACCACCAGTACCCAGCGTCGCTGTCAGCGGCGCAGTGCCATCCACCAGGTAGCGCGAACGCACGTCGACACCGGCCACCGAGTCGGCATCGAGTTGCACCACGTCACCAGGGATCGTGCCGAGCTTGTCGTCAGGCAACTGGAGGCCGCCTTGCCACGGGAAGGCGGCCAAACGCTCACGACGTTCGCCCGCCCAAATGTTCGTGTCAGACCCGGCGTACAAAGCAGCCTGCGTGACAAGGAAGTCGAACACCCCGATCCCACGGGTACGTGTCGGGTTCCACGAGAAGGGCAGCCCGTTACGAGTGTCGAGCGCTGCCAGGCCTTCACGCGCAGGCGCGCCAGGGCCCGCGGAGTCACCATCGCTGGTGAGAGCGTTGTTCAGCCAGCGAAAGTGACCACCAACGTAGGCAACCGGTCCGGTGACCTCGACGGCCCAGAACGTGTCGCCGCCAGTCAAGTCCGTCCAGGTCGGCTGTTGCTGGTCGCCAGAGGCGTACGTCTCCCAACGAGTTGCCGTGTCGCACAAGCGGGTCGTGCCGCCCCATCCACCGGTAGTCACGATGACAAAGAAGGAACCGTCGGGTGCCAGGTCGATGTCTCGCATGTAGGTGTCGAACGCGGAACCGCAGTCGGTGCCGACGAAGCGAGTCGTGCGCCACGTGTCCAGCGTGGCGGTACTGCCAGCGGTGTTGAGCATCGCCAGTTGGGACCGTCCAACACCGTTGACGGCGCTAAAGTTTCCGATCGCCACTAGGCGATCGCCTGTTGGCGTGACGTCAATCTTGCGCACGGTGGTGACACCGAAGCCCTGTGCGGTGCCTGTGAAGGGAAGGTTTACCTTGTCGGTCAACGCCCCCGTTGTGGCGTCCAGCGAGGCAAGGCCACCACGGTTGACACCACCCACCTGCTTGAACGAACCAGCGACGTAGAGGGTGTTACCGGAGAGTTTGAGGTCGTAGACGCGGCTGTTGAAGGCGCCGTTGTCGAAGCTGCCGAGGCGAGTGCCGTCTGACAGTTTCAAGGCTTGCAATCTGGCCGGTCCGGAACCGTTGGCGGTACGGAAGTTGCCACCGACGTACACAGCGTCGCCCGCGGCGTTCAACGCTAGGGAGTCAACCCCGGGCTTCTCGCCGTCCTTGGCTGCCAACGTTGGGTTGAAAGTCGAGCTGACGACACCGGTGTTGGCGTCGAACGCAAAGATGCCAGTGCGGTCAAGCACGGGAGAGTTCGTTGGCGACTCCTTGACCTGCGTGAAGGTTCCACCGACGACGACCGTGTCACCGATCCGCACGATGGCTTGAACGCGGCCGTCGAGAACCTTCGGAGTGTTGTTCTGTGGGTCGGTGCTCGCCAACTGTTCATCAGCTGGCGCGGCACCCGCGACACCTGCTGGCAACGCCAACCCCGCAATGATCGCCAGTGCGGCCACGGTTGCGGCCAACACTCGACTCTTGCCGGTGGCCCGGTCGTTCCGTGTGCTGTCCCCCACTGGTGCTCTCCTTGATTCGGTCATTCCAATGATTCGCTGTGACTGGGCGGGTTGGCAGGCACCACACCTACGTCCGTTCAGGTGTCCATTACAGAGGGTCGCAGGTCTCGGCGGTACCCCGAGGGGTGGAAAGGGAACCAACGGCCGATGCCGTCCTGCTCACCGTGACATGATGGTTACTCACTGTGATCGCAAGTGCCGCTACCTGAGTGAATGCCACGAGCGGAGATCGCGGGTCGCTGAGGGGCACCCGTACGCTTCCGATACACGCACGTCATTGCAGTCGTGAGCACTCAGGGCACGTCGCAGCACGTCACGCCACGTCACAGCACGTTCAACGAGGGGATGCACGGTGGATCAGGTGAGCGGTCAGCACGGGGGCGCCACACTCGGCGAGTACAGCGGAGCTTTTCGGCGGCGATGGTGGGTCGTTGCCCTCGGTGCGGTGTTGGGGCTCGCGCTGGCTTCTGTGTACTTGCTCGTTGTTCCCAAGACCTACATCTCCACAGCATCGGTCTTCGTCGACAGTATCGGTGGAACCGGAGACAACGCCGTCGAAGGGGCGCGCACGATCTCGGGAATCAACCTCGACACCGAAGCTCAGATCGTGACGTCACAGGCGGTGTCGTCGGCGGCGAAGGTGCTGCTGCAAACCCCTGAGGTCGTTGGCCAACTGGTGCAGCACGTCTCGGTCACCGTTCCCCCCAACACCAACGTGTTGCGCATCAGTTTCTCGGCCAGCTCACCGGCCGAAGCGCAAGCTGGCGCGTCCGCTTATGCGCGGGGCTACCTTTCTGACCGGCTCCAGCGCGCCGCTGACATTCGCGACCAACAGTTGAAGGCACTCGACCGCCAGATCAGCGAGTACCAAACGCAACTGCAAACGGTCGGGCCTGACGAGAAGGCGGGCATCCAGGCGACGCTGCAGACCCTCCAGTCGACGCGGGCCATCATCGCAGGTTCTGACGTCTCGCCGGGTGAAGTGATCAGCGAGCCGCTCCCACCGCGCAGACCGGCAAGCCCGAACGCCGCGTTGGTTCTCACGAGCGGGCTCGCCTTCGGAATCCTCCTTGGGCTGGCGGGTCTGTACCTGCTCGAACGTCGCGACGGTCGCTGCTACGACTGGAAGACCGTCGAGCGTCGTCTTGGTCTTGCGGTACTTGCCGACATCCCTGGGCGCGACGGCAGCCCGGCCCCGTTGTTTGAACCTCACTCCCCTGGCGCAGAGGCTTTCGGAGAGTTGCGCAACAGCCTCTTGACGGGTTTGGGCGATGACCCGGCCGTCTTGGTGGTGGCTTCCCCCAGCAGTGGGTTCGGTGCCGACGTCGTCGCGGCAAACCTGGGCGTCACCCTCGCCAGGTCAGGACGCTCGACGACGATCGTGATCGCCGATGAATCCTCCGAAATTCCCGTGCTCTTTGGGTTACCTGCGACCGACGGGCTGACCGAGACCTTGCGCGGTGGGGTCGATCTGTCGACTGCGCTAGAGCAGGTTCCCGACCTGCCGTCACTCGCCGTCTTGCCGGCCGGCCACGGGCTCACCAGCGAGATCGACGACCTCGAGGGCAGCGGAGTAGTCGATGTTCTCGAGGGCATCAGCGAGACGACGCACTACGTCATCATCCGAGCACGCCCCAGCGACTCCGGCGCAGACGCGCAGTTCTTCGGACGTCACGCCAACGCGGCTATCCCTGTTGTCGAGATCGGTCGCACCGTGCGAGAAGCAGTGTCGGCCGGGGTGCGCCAATGGCGGTTGGTTGGCACGACCGTTCCCGGCGTTGTGACCTTGCCGGCGTTCGACGCGCCAGAGCCGGCTCCTCCGCGGGCAGTGACCACCGGAAGCACCGAGTCCGGCCCAGTTCCGCGTCCGGCGCTGCGACCGACGAGCCAGTCCGGCCCCACGAACCCGGCCAGCTCCACGAGCGCGTCAAGCCCAGGCACACCGAAGGAGCCTGCGGAATCGCCGAGCGGATCATCCGCCAACGGCATTGACCGCGACGGCAGCGCCCCGGGATCTCCCGCGCCGAGTGCACCGACCCCAAGGCCGACCCCCGCGCCGACCCCTGGCGCCCCCAAGGATCAGCCAAGTGACAACCCCGACAACCCACTACGTAAGGCTCCCCCCGGTGGCGGAACGGGATCGACCGGTGGGTCACCCGGGACACCAACCGTCCGCTGACGCATGTCCGCTCCCGCTGTTACCACTACGCCCGGCCACCGGTGGTCACCTGAGAACTGGCCAGCCGGCTGGCCGCTCATGGCCGCGTTGGTGGGCTATCCAGTGTGGTGGGCGCTGGGGCTAGGAGCACTGGTCTTTCCGATTGCAGCCATCCCGATGGCATGGCAGCTCAAGCAGCGCTCCCACATCGAAGTGCCACCGTGGTTCGGCCTGTGGTTGCTGTTTGTTGGTTGGTCATTGCTAGGCGCGGTGGTGCTTGGCATCAACGCACCTGACACCTTGCCGACGACCTTCGCACAAGGTTTGGACGCGTACGTCCTGCGTAGTTTCCAATACCTCGGGGCCACGGTCGTGTTGTTGTACGTGGGCAACCTGACCGAAATCGAAGTGCCCAAGCTGCGCATCGTGAAGTGGCTGTCGGTGCTGTTCGTCGTCACCTTGGGCGGGGGCTTCCTGGGGTTGGCCATGCCGAGCTTGCAGTGGAAGTCGCCAGTCGAACTATTGCTTCCTGGGCCGTTGGCAGCACGTCGAGGCATCGTCTCGATGGTTCACCCGCAGGTGGCACAGATTCAAGACGTCATCGGAATGGGCGACCCGCGTCCTAACGCGCCGTTTGAGTTCACGAACGCCTGGGGCAACAACCTCTCAATCCTCATCATCTGGTTCGTCATCTGGGCGATCGTGTACGGCACCGCGAGACGCCGCCTCCTCGGACTCGCGACCCTTGCGATTGCCGTGGTTCCGATCATCTACTCGCTCAACCGCGGCCTCTGGCTCGGGCTGGCGATCGCCGTCTGCTACGCCACGTTCCGGTTGGCTATCGCCGGCCGACCGTGGCTGATCGGGGTCCTAGTCGGGGTCGCTGCGGTCGGGATAGCAGTGTTGGCGGTGACCCCGCTGGGCTCGGTCGTCGAGAGTCGGGCGGACGCCGGACACAGCAACCAGGTGCGAAGCTCGCTCGCACAAAAGTCCATCGACGGAGGCTTCGCGTCTCCGCTGCTCGGTTACGGCGGCACTCGAGAAACCATCGGCAGCGACGAGTCGATCGCGATCGGCGCCACCATTGAGTGCCCCCGGTGCGGCAACCGCACTATTGGCAGCACCGGACACGCGTGGAACGTGCTCTACTCACACGGTTTCGTCGGCCTCGGGGCGTTCCTCGGATTCTTCATCGGGATTCTCTGGCGCTATCGACGCGACTCCTCACCGATCGGCATCGCTGCCCACACCATCATCTTGGTGCAGATGCTCTATGTGTTCGTCTATGTCGGCATCAGTTCGACCCTCAGCCTCGTGATGATCTCGGTGGCGCTGCTGTGGCGTAGCGACCGTGACCGTGAAGACGGCCACCCAGACCCGGCGATTCCCTCGATCCACGACACCGGTCATCGCAGACTCCAACCGCGGTGGGGCCCCTCATGAAGCACCCTCTGTGGGCAGATGAGCCCGATGACAGTGAAACCACTAGCCCGACCAGCGCGACCAACCTGACTAACCCAACGCGTCGATACCTCGTGGTGCCTTCGCCCGAGGACCCGCGACTAGTGCTCCCGACCAGGCCTCACAGAGCGGCGCACGCGATCCTGCACGCGCTCCGCGACAGCTCCTCATCACGCGCCAGGGCCCGTACCGCCGTACTCCGTGCGGCGATGGTCACCAACGCCCGGACTACTCACCTTCCGGACCCTCCCCTCCTCGACGCGATCGTCAAACGCCTCGATGGCGCAGTTGGAGGGTTCGTCGCGGGCGTGCACCTTGGGCCACGCCGCGCCAATCGCAAGCCCGTGCTCGCGATCGCATCGCAAAGCGGCACCCTCGTCGCTTTCGCCAAGTGCGGCGTCGACCCGCTCACCGATCGACTTGTGACCCACGAGGCAGCGGCCCTCAACGAACTGCAGGGCCTGCCCGGCGTCTGTGGTTCCAGCGCTGCTGGTATCCGACGACCATGGTGGACACCCGTACATCGTGCAGACTCCGGTTCCTACCTCTCGGGGTCACGCTGATCCGCACACTGTCGCCACTGCCCAGGCAACCGTGGCAGCGGTAGGCGCAGACGCACTCGACGCTGGCGAATGCATTGCCTCGATCGCAACGACGTGGGAGCACCGTCGCTCAGCAGCACCTGAGTTCGCCGCGCTCGCCGACCGATGGTGCGCCCTTGTCGCGTCCGCCGACTTGCCGTGGGGATCGTGGCACGGCGATTGGCGCGTGACGAACATGGCCGTCACCGAAGCAGGGTGCTCGGTCTGGGATTGGGAACGCTTCTCGATGGGTGTCCCCTTCGGCTACGACGCACTTCATCTCTATCTCACGACGCGCGTGCACTCGCTAGCTGACCTCACGACACTGGCCCCCGACCTTCGTGCCAACGCCAGCAGGCTCCTTCGTCCCTTCGGGATCACAGCCCGATCCGACGTCGAGCTCGTCACGACCGGCTACCTGCTCGAGTTGGCCGGTCGGTACCTCGATGATGACCAGGCGAACAGCGGAGCGCGCCTGGGTGCCGTTCAGCGTTGGTTGCTTCCGCACCTACAACAGCTTGATGCAGCGACCCACACGGGTCCGGGGGGAATGCGATCGTGAGTTCAGTTCGAGACGTTGGACGCCGTGCGGCGTTAGTGGCCGCCGACCAGCTTGGCCACCGCACCGCCTCGCGGCGAGTGCTGCCGACCATGCTCATCATCGGCGCGCAGCGCTGTGGCACCACGACGTTGTTCAAGACGTTGTCGCAACATCCGAACTTCACCGGCCCCACCCTGCGCAAGGGCGTTCACTACTTCGACCTGCACCATGAAGAGCCGTTGGATTGGTACCGCGCTCACTTTCCGACCAAGTCGGCAGTAGACGCCGTACAACAACGCACCGGAGTGGGAGTCACCATCGGGGAGTCAAGCCCGTACTACCTCTGGCACCCGTTGGCCGCAGACCGAATCGCCAATGCACTCCCGGGTATCAGGGTCGTCGCGCTGCTGCGCGACCCTGTCGAACGCGCCTACTCCGCCCATGCACACGAACTCGCGCGCGGGTTCGAAACCGAGCCATTCGAGCGGGCCCTCGAGCTCGAACCCGATCGACTGGCCGACCAGCACGAGCAACTGCGAACCGGCGCGATCGCAAGAAGCATGCCTCACCAGCACCTGGCATACGTTCAGCGAGGCGAGTACATCGACCAGCTCGAGCGCGTGGCTGCCGCCATCGGCCGCGATCACCTGCTCGTGCTCGACAGCGCCGACTTCTGGGCTCAACCGGAACAGAACTGGCCGACCGTCACGTCGTTCCTGGGCTTGTCCGATCACCCAGTAGCACTCGAACGTCACAACGCCCGCGCCCGGTCACCGATGAGCGCAGGGCTGCGAGCCAAGCTCGAAGAGCACTTCGCGCCGTTCGACGAGCGCTTGGCGCGATGGTGGGGCCGCACTCCGTCGTGGCGGCGATGACCGACCACCAGTCGCCTGCGCACCTTCGACACATCGGACGCGGGGGTTCACAGAACCTCATCGCCTCGGTGGTCGCTGCACTCCTCGGGATCCTGCTGTCGATCGTCGTGGCACGGTCGTTCAGCACCGAAGACACCGGCCTCTACCTCGCAGCAACATCAGTCGTGCTGCTCGTCGCGACGGTTGCGCGGCTCGGAACCTCGATTGGCCTCGTGTACTGGATCTCACGGCTTCGCGAACTGGGGCGCGTCGACGACCTCCACCAGGTTCTGCGCATCGCCCTTCGACCGATCGTCGCGCTCTCGATCGTGACCGCGGTCGCCCTGATCGCTGTCGCTCCTTGGGCCTCAGATCTCCTGTTGGGCGGCAGCGCGACGGGCACCCGGATGCTGCAACTACTCGCCTTGGCGCTGCCGGCCATCGTCGTCTTCGACGCGTTGCTCGGGGCGACGCGGGGCCTCGGCACCATGAAGCCGACGGCGGTGCTCGACCGAGTCGGACGCCCGGCCGCTCAGCTCGTGCTGACGGTCATCGCTGCGCTCATGGGCAGCGTGCTCGCGGCGACAGCGGCCTGGGCCATCCCGTACCTAGTGCTCGTGCTCATCGTCGGCTGGTGGGTGTTTCGTCGCGTGAAGGTGCCCGAACGGTCGGCCGAAACCCAGCCCGAGCTCCGGAGCCGTCCGTGGCTGAGCCGCAGCTTCGGCGTGACTTCTGGTCGTTCACGTGGCCACGCGCTATCACCAGTGTTGTGCAGCAGGCTCGGCAGCGGTTCGACATCGTCCTCGTCTCTGCTATCAGCGGTCCGGTTGAGGCTGCGTTGTATGGGATCGCCACTCGGTTCTTGGTCGTCGGCCAGCTCACCAACTCTGCGCTCGCGCTGGCGGCACAACCGCACGTTGCCAGCCTGTCGACAGCTGACCAGCGCGGCTCCATCGCTGCGGTCTATCGGTCAACGACGACCTGGATCATCACGCTCAACGGCCCGCTGTACGTCGGGGTCGCGATCTTTAGCCCACTGCTGCTGAGCCTCTTCGGCCCTGATTACGTCTCGGCCTGGCCAGTCACCGTGACGATGTGCGTCGCAGCGTTTATCGGCAACGGCTCAGGCATGGTCGATGTGATCCTCAGCATGACGGGGCGGACGAGTGCGACCCTGGCCAACTCGCTGGGTGCATTGATCACGCAGGTCGTTCTCCTTCTGGCTTTGGTACCGACCTGGGGCGCTTTCGGTGCGGCGATCGCCTGGGGAGTGAGCATCGTGGTCATCAACGCGATGTCGGTGGTGCAACTGGCCCGCTCAGATGGCATCCATCCGCTCGAGTCCGGCACGGCATTTGCCGTCGCAGGCAACCTGCTGGCAGTCGCGCTTCCGGCCGGTGTCATCGCCCTGACGCTCGGACAGACGTGGGCAGCCTTCGCGTTGAGCGTGGCAGTGTGCGCCGCGGCGTATGTCGGGTATGCCCGAATCTTCCGTCGGCAACTTCACCTCCCCGAACTGATGTCAGCGCTACGCCGTTCGGAGTGACGGCGGAGCAGAATGATGCGAAACCACCCGATTGGCGTCACCCATTTGTGCGGTCTTATCCCCTGATCGCACACTCACCGGCGCGGCAAGAAAGAATGACGGGACAACTGATTCGCTACTGATTCGTCTGTGGGGGTGACTAGTGGACGCACTTGCTGATCTCAGCGGTCGCGTCCTCCTGGTCGGATCCAGCGGAGGGCACCTCGCGCAGCTCCTCGCACTGGCGCCACTGTGGCCGCGCGAGAACCGTCATTGGGTGACGTTCGACACGGCAGATGCTGTCTCGCAGCTCGTCGCAGAGGACGTCACGTGGGCGTATCACCCCACCACCCGCAACATTCGCAATCTCGCCCGCAACACCGCCCTGGCGCGCCGGGTGGTCGCCGAGCAGCAGCCCGATGTCATCGTCTCCACCGGTGCCGCCGTTGCCTATCCCTTCTTCGTCATGGGACGCGCCAAGAGAATCCCGACCGTCTACGTCGAGGTATACGACCGAATCGACAGCCGCACCATGACGGGCCGGCTATGTCGGCCGCTGAGCACCCGATTCTGCGTCCAGTGGAAAGAACAGCAGCGCCTGTACCCGGGCTCCGTCCTCGTGGGGCCGCTGCTGTGAGCCGAATCCTGATCACCGTTGGCACAGACCATCACCCCTTCCAGCGACTCGTCGGATGGGCCGATGACTTCGCCGCACGGCACCCAGAGCACGAAGTCTTCATTCAGTACGGGTCGGCCCGCGCTCCCACTCACGGTGAGCGATCGCCCCTGCTCGACCACGCCCAGCTGCTTACCGAGATCTCACGTGCCGATGCTGTGGTGTGTCACGGAGGGCCGGCCACCATTACCGACATTCGACGTAGCGGTCTGCTGCCGATCTGCGTTCCGCGAGACCCCAACCGGGGCGAACACGTCGATGAGCACCAACTGCGATTCGCCACGCGGATTGCTGACGCTGGCATCGTGGAGACCGTGACCGAAGTGTCACAGCTCGATGCTGCCGTTGCGCATGCACTCACGAGGGCGAGAGACGAATCCGACGACGCGGCATCGATCCCGGCGGGGGTCAAAGCGGTGAGAGAACTCATCTCAGACCTCGTCGAACCGCCGCCGGCAGCAGCCGGGCAGGCCGGTCAGATGCGAGTCGTCTTCATCGGTGGGCAGGGGCGCAGCGGAAGCACCCTGCTCGAACGCGCCCTCGGTCAGCTTCCAGATGTGGTGAGTGTCGGCGAGACCGTACATCTGTGGGATCGAGGGCTCCGCGACAACGAACTCTGCGGATGCGGACAGCCCTTCAGTGGATGCCCCTTCTGGTCAGAGGTCGGGCAGCTCGCCTTCGGGGGCTGGGATCGATTCGATGCTGATGACGCTGTCGAGTTGCGCTTCTCTGTCGATCGCAACCGGTACCTACCCCTGCTCATCAAGCCGAGTCTGTCGCGCAGCTTCCAACGACGGCATCAGCAGTACCTCGACCGGCTGCACCGGCTGTATGAGGCCATCTCACAGGTCTCAGGTGCTCGCACCATCATCGACTCGAGCAAGCATGCGTCGTACGCCCTGCTTCTGTCTCGGCTGCCTGGCATCGACCTTCGATTGCTGCACGTCGTGCGAGACAGCCGTGCTGTTGCCCACGCATGGACGAAGACCGTGGCACGTCCAGAAGCCGGGGGTATCCCCATGCCGGTTTACGGTCCTGCCAAAGCGGCCGTGCTCTGGGACGTTCAGAACGCCGTGATCGAACAGCTGCGCCGCACGCACGACTACCAACGCGTCCGCTACGAAGACTTTGTTCGCGCACCCAAAGATGTGCTTCTCGATGCCGCCAGGTTTGCCGGAATCGACGACGACTCGGCCGTTCTCTCAATGATGGAAGGAAGCACCCTGAGCCTTGGACCTTCGCACACCGTCGCCGGCAACCCCATGAGGTTCGTCTCAGGCGAGGTGACGATCCGCTCCGACGAGACCTGGCAGCGCGAGATGCCTGCCGGACGACGGCGCCTCGTCAACGCGCTGACCCTGCCATTGCAGCGTCACTACGGCTACCGATCGAGTCTGCAATGACCTGGCTTCCTGACGTCGACGTCGTCATTGCTACGCGCGACCGCCCTGAGCTCGTTCGGGCGAGCATCCATGCCATCTTCGCCTCCGACTATCCCGGCGCAGTGCGGGTGCTGGTGGTCTACGACCAGTCTGAACCAGATCCCACGCTCGAGGCCGACCTCGCACCGTCCATCAGCGACAGTCGCAGCCTCAAACTGCTCCAGAACAGCCGGACGCCCGGGCTTGCGGGGGCACGAAACACCGGCATCATCGCCGCCGACGCAGAACTCGTCGCCTTCTGCGATGACGACGACGAGTGGCTTCCCACCAAGCTGTCGAAACAGGTCGCGGCGCTTGCCAACACACCGACGGCAGAGATGGCCTGTTGCGGCATTGGCGTTCAGTACGACGGTCAGTTTCACCGACGGGTGCTACGCCAAGACACCGTGACGCTTGGCGACCTGCTTCGTGACAGGCTCACTGAGCTCCACCCCTCGACGTTCGTCATGCGGCGCAAAGCAGTCATCGATGGGTTTGGACTTGTTGAAGAGAAGATCCCCGGAAGCTACGGAGAGGACTACGAGTTTCTGCTGCGCGCCGCGCGCAGTCACCCGATCTGCAACGTGCAGATGGTCGGCGTTCGGGTGCTGTGGTCGAAGGGCTCATACTTCGCCGGGCGATGGACCACCATCCGCGAAGCTCTCACGTGGCTGCTCGATCAGTACCCCGAGTTTGAGACGGTGCCCGCAGGCGAAGCGCGGGTTCTCGGACAGATCGCCTTTGCTACCGCTGGCGAGGGTCGACGCAAGCAGGCGGCAGGGGTCGCGTGGCATGCGATTCGGACGCGGCCGGCCGAGCTTCGTTCGTACCTCGCTCTTGGCGTCGCTTCAGGCCTGCTCGACCCCGACTGGGTTCTGCGACAGTTGCACCGCACCGGCCGCGGGCTCTAGGTCAGTCTTTGACCACGATCCGCCATGCCATCTTGGACGGCACATCGCGCAGTTGGTAGTTCTCACCCGGGATCTTGGCGTCCCAGTACGTCACGAATGCTGCGTTCTTCGAGGCGGCGAACTTCGCAACGTTCACGAGCCACGTGGCACGCCTGCTGCCGTCATCACCTGGCACGAGGACGCTCCCCAACTCAGCAATCGCGAACCGATTGCCCAGCTTCTTGCTGCGAGCAGCAGCAGCGCCGAACACCTCGCGTGGGGGCGCGTAGCTGTGAGTGCCTGGGGGGTTGTAGCCGTCCCACGCCATCACGTCGATGAAGTCACCCGGGTAGTAGGACTTCACCGACCGTCCTGACTGCGATCGCGCGGTCCACGCCATCAGCACGAGAGTGGGATGCAGATTCGGGGTGCCGGCCCTGCGCGCGATGCTGTTGATGTGTCGCCATGCTTGCCGATATCGCTTCGCCGAGAAGTCGCCACGAGCGATGTCGTCCTCTGGCTCGTGCGAGTACGTCCACCAGATCGGTACTCGGTTGGGTGCGTCATGGAACCACTTGCGAAGGGTGCGGTCATACGCACCAGAAAGGATGTGCTGGGGATGACCCGAGAACGACACCGTGGCTGGTCGACGCACCCTTCCGAGATGACCTGACCACGAGTCCCGAATGAACGGCTCGAAGTACCGCACCACTTCGATCCGCGAGAACCGACGATCAGAGTGCTTCAGCGCGCGTGGCCACTCGAGTCGACCCTCGTCAACGCTGGCGCCAAACCTCACGCCGGCTAGACGCCGGTTGGACGCATGCGGCTTCGGCACGCGAAGCACCCGGACGTCGTCAACCAGAAGCGCGCCGCCACGTGGGAGATCCAGCGCCCGCACACTCACGTCGAGCCTGCGACCGTGGTGTCGAGCGGTGAACGGAACGGTCACCTGCCGCCAACGAGTCGCCGAGAGGCCAACCGTGCGCCAAGCGTGGACGCCCAGACCCGTGGAGTTGCGCTCGCCGATCGTGACTCGCACCCGCAGCGGTCGCGAACGGTGCGCGTCTGGCGTTGCCCGCACCCATACCGAGGCCGCATAGCGAACGCCGAAGTGGCTCGACCGCACGAGACCAGGAGCATCGGTCATGCCAACAGTTGCAGCGCGAGTTGACGGAGGTCGCAGGCGCGCAGCAGCACTGTTCTTGCCTCGACCGAACCGCACTCGGTCGAGCCTGGTCGCAGCTGACGTGGGTGACCACCGAGCCAACGAACGCTCAAAGGAGTCACGGGCGAGGGTCTTGCTCGCCGCAGCCGATGAGGACGTGACAAGCGCGGCCGGTACCAGTGCCGTGACGGTCAGAGCGACGGTGACGGCGGCTACCGATCGGACGGCACGTGATTTCATGAGTGTCTGTACCTCAGTTGTTGTACTGACTCTGAGCCCGGTCAAGACCCTGCGTTAACAGTGCCGCGACCGCGTCGGACGCTCGCTCGACCAGCTCGGGCACCTCTGCTCGCTCAGTGGTGTTGAAGTCTCGCAACACGAAGGCAGAGGGATCCATGCGCCCGGGCGGGCGCCCTATGCCGACACGCGCTCGGAAGAAGTCACCCGTTGCGAGCGAACGGCGCAGGGATTTCAGGCCGTTGTGGCCGTTGTCTCCTCCACCGTACTTCAACCGAAGTGAGGCGAACGGTAGGTCGAGCTCATCATGGATCGCCACCACGCGTTCTGGTGCCACCTTGTAGAACGAACACAGGGGCGCAACGCCCTGACCTGCATCGTTCATATAGGTCGTCGGCTTGACGAGAACGGCCCGTTGGCCGTCGATTCGCCCCTCCCACGTCAGCGCGCGGGCACGCTTGTGGGCCTTGAACCGAGCCCCAGGGCCGGCCAGATGATCGACGACGTGAAACCCGATGTTGTGTCGGTTGCCGGCGTACTCGGCCCCGGGGTTGCCAAGACCGACGACCAACCACGGCTGCTCGTCGGCGGCTGGCGCATCCGAAGAGCGCCGACGCCCGATCAGGCTGAGTCTTCCGGCGTCTCTGGGGCAGCAGTGGCGGCTTCTTCACCAGCGGTGGCACCACTGGCCGCAGACGCTGCTGCCGCGGCAGCTGCTTCCTCGGCCTCGTCGGCCTCGGCGGCAGCAGACTGAGCGCTCAGGATGTGCACGACGACAGTCTCTGCTTCAGCGACGAGCACGACGCCCTGCGGCAGCGCGACGTCGGACGCGTGCACGCTGCTACCCACCTCAAGGCCCTCAACACTCACGACGAGCTCAGCCGGGATGTTGGTGGCCTCGGCCTCGATGGTGATCGTGTCGTGAACGTGCTCGAGCAAGCCACCTGGAGCAATCTTGCCGTCGAGCCGAACGACGACCTCGACAGTGACCTTCTCACCAGTGCGCACTGCCACCAGGTCGACATGCTCAATGGTGTGGCGCACTGGGTCACGCTGAACAGCCTTGGGCAGCACGAGCTGCGCTTCACCGTCGAGCTTGAGCGACAACAGCGCGTTCGATTGCTTCAGCGCAAGCATCAGCTCGTGAGCTGGAAGTGCAAGGTGCTGGGTGTCTTCACCGTGGCCGTACACAACGACGGGCACCTGCTTGTCACGGCGGAGCCGACGGGCAGCGCCCTTACCGAACTCGGTGCGACGCTGTGCGTCGATGGCAATCTCAGACACGGTGGGCTCCTGCAGCTACTAGTCGGGCGGCGATTCGGGCGGCTGCCGCTGACTACTGCGCCAACACCGCGTCGATAACGGGTACCTGCCTGTGCAAGCACACCCTCGCCGGGACGCGGAGAGTCTACGGGCCGAACCCGACTGACCCAAATCCGCCCCCACCGCAAATCCAACCCGCAAGGGTCAGATCGGGTCGTGGACGCCGACCCCCGTCACCACGTCATGCCAGGCCTGCCGCGAGGGCCCATCGAGCAGGCGAAACTCCCCACCAACGATCGAGTCGAAATAGCAGACGAACGAGGCGTTCTGCTCGTCCAGGTAGCGCCCGACCGACCCCAGCCACTCGGCACGCTTGCTGCCATCTGGATCGACTCCTGCCTTCAGCGACCCCGTCTCGGCGATTCCGAACTCAAGGCCGAGGTCGCGGGTGGTCGCAATGGCTCGGCTGTACACGTCTTCTGGTCGGTAGTACGCCGTCGTTGCGGACGACACGCTGTAGCAGTCCCAGCCGATGGCCTCGACAACGTCGGTGCCAGGGAAGTAGTCGCTGAAGGTGCGGCCTGACCGCGGGTTGACGGTCCAGCACATCAGGATCACGGTGTTGTGCAGCTTGGGATTGTTCGCCGCGTTGGCTAGCCCAGCGATCCGGCGGAAGGCGTCGCGGTACTGCTGCGCGGTGAAGTTTCCGTCCTCGACATCGTCTTCCGGCTCATGCCAGTACGACCACCAGATCTCACGGTCGGTGGGAGCGGTGCGGAACCAGTTCGACAGCAACGCATCGTGCTTGCCAGCGAGAATCTCAGCTGGCGGTGCCTTGAACGAGACAACGATGGCGCCACCGACGTCACCTGCTCTTCCAGGCCAACCACTGGGTAGGCCCGGGTAGAACACCCGCACTACTTCCATGCCGCCGTACGCCTCGTGCGAGTCGTCGAGTGCGTCGGGCCAGGTGCGAGACCCCTGGTAGACGCTGGCGCCGAAGAGCGTGTCGCCAGAGGAGGGTGGCGTCGTCTTGGTAGGCGTAGGAGTGGGAGTCGGGCTAGGCGTTGGGCTCGTCGATGGTGATGGAGACGTGGTCCTGGTCGGCGAGGGCGACGGGCTCGCAGTTGGCGTCGGCGTCGCGTCGATCTCTCCCTTGACGGGGTGCAGCCGCACTCGGTCAACCTTCAGCCCGTTTCCGCGTCCGACGCCTTTCGCGGTCAAACTGAGCACGAGCCGACTGTCGTCGGTGGTCGCCTTCGCCACGAAGGTGATGCGGGTCCATTGGCGCGCGCTAGCTTCGAACGATTCGCCCCGACGGGCCACTACTGCTTCGCCCTTGGCCTCGCACAGTCTGAAGAGGCCGCGCACGGGTCGCTTCGTGGCCCGAACCCAGACCGAGGCCTGGTACTCGCGTCCGGCTACCGACATGGGAGCGGTCGACTGCTTGTCGCGGAGCTGGGCGCTTGCCGCCCTCTCGCGCCTCCATCGCCGCCGCACGGTTGCTCGCCCACACGCCACCCTTGGCTACCCGGATCTCGCGCGCATTCGTCCAATCCGCGAGGCCTTTGCCGAACCCAGAGTTGCCGATCAGGTTCGGGCCGAGGACCACCCGCCTGAGCGAATCGGGTGAACCAACTGGTTCGGCCGATGAGGGGGCCACGACTGCCGCCACTCCCAGCCCGGCGGTGACAGCGAGCGCCACCGTGACACTTGCGATGCGGAGGTGTGGACGAGGGGTCGACACTGGCACTCCTTCTCCCTGATGCGGTGTGGCTAGAGCGCACATCGGGGAGGTGGAGAGATCTCTTGACCTGCTGCGGCGACAGTTGCGCCATGTGGGTGGAGCAAATCGGACTAAGCCGTCCGAGCGCTAGGCCGAGTGGGCGATGGGTCTTGACGACGACCTCGCGCGACGGGAAGGGCTCAGGCGTTGCCGTCGAACAGGCTCGTGACCGACCCGTCGTCGAAGACCTCACGGATGGCACGGGAGAGCATGGGAGCAATCGGAAGCACTGTGAGCTTGTCGAATCGCTTGTCGTCGGCGATCGGCAAGGTGTCGGTCACCACGACTTCGGAGACCTGGCTGTTCTTCAGTCGGTCGATGGCTGGCCCGCTGAAGATGCCGTGTGTGGCCGTGACGATCACTTCAGCTGCACCTTGCTCAAACAGAGTCTCTGCCGCTTTGACGATCGTTCCGCCAGTGTCGATCATGTCGTCAACCAGCACACAGATGCGCCCTTTGACCTCACCGACGACTTCGAAGACCTTGACCTCGTTGGGGACGTCGGGGTCGCGACGCTTGTGAATGATTGCCAGCGGGCTGCCCAGACGGTCGGTCCAGCGCTCGGCGACCCGCACCCGACCCGCATCTGGTGAGACCACCGTGATGCGAGTGCGGTCTGACACCCTGCTGGCGACGTAGTGCGCCAAGGTTTCGAGCGCGAACAAGTGGTCGACCGGGCCGTCGAAGAATCCTTGGATCTGCGAGGTGTGTAGGTCAACCGCCATGAGCCGGTCTGCACCAGCGGTGCGGAACAAATCGGCCATCAGACGAGCTGAGATCGGCTCGCGGCCGCGGTGCTTCTTGTCTTGACGGGCATATCCATAGAAGGGCGCGACTACGGTGATGCGCTTGGCTGACGCACGCTTCAAGGCGTCGACCATGATCAGATGCTCCATGATCCAGGTGTTCACCGGCGTGGTGTGCGACTGGATGACGAAAGCGTCGCTTCCGCGCACGGACTCCTCGAAGCGCACGAAGATCTCGCCATTGGCGAAGTCATAGAGCGAGGTGGGGCACAGCTCAGTGTCGAGTTCGTCCGCAACCTGTTCGGCCAACTCGGGGTGACCCCTGCCCGAGAAGAGCATGAGCTTCTTGGAGTTCGTGGACTCGATCATGCGTCAGTGCCTCCGGAGCCTTCCGCATCGGATTCTGCGGCCTCACCATCGTGCCCAGCATTGTCCCCTGCCTGCGTGCCCGTGTCACCGTCGGCACCACTCTCACGCTCTTGAGCCGCTCGAGCGGCGTCCGCCGAGGCGGTTCCGCCCCGGCGGCGCAGCACCCAGTCACGGATGATTCGCTGCCGGGCTCTGGCGACAGCCATGGCCCCTGGTGGCACGTCGTCGGTGATGACGGACCCAGCCGCTGTGTAGGCGCCGTCGCCGACCGTCACCGGTGCGACGAGCATGGTGTCGCTACCGATCCGCACGTGATCGCCAATGATCGTGCGGTGCTTGGCCACTCCGTCGTAGTTGACGAAAACAGTGGCGGCACCGATGTTCGATCCTTCGCCAATCTCAGCGTCACCGACGTACGACAAGTGGGGCACCTTCGAACCGTCGCCCACCTGAACGTTCTTTGTCTCAACGAACGCACCAGCTCGAGCACCTCGACCGAGGCGGGTTCCAGGACGTAGGTAGGTGTAGGGGCCGACGCTGGCGTCGGGACCAATCTCGGCGCGGTCAGCTGTCGAGAATCGGACCGTCGCGCCCTCGGCTACCACGCAATCGACCAAGTGAGCGCCAGGACCAACCTGCGCACCACTGGCGACCCGTGTCTTTCCCTCCAGAATCGTCCAGGGCTCGATGACGACATCAGGGTCAAGAACCACATCAACACCGATTCGCGTAGTGGCAGGGTCGACCATCGTGACCCCCGCACGCATCCATTGCTCGTTAATGCGTCGCTGCAGGGCGGCGCCGGCCTGGGCAAGTTGCACTCGGTCGTTGACTCCCATGACCTCGTCAGCATCAGCGACCACCAAGGCGTCGACCACACGTCCGTCTGTGACCAGCAACTCGATGACATCAGTCAGGTACTCCTCGCCCTGACTGTTGTCGGTCGTGACGCGATCCAGAGCGGAACGTAGGTCTCCTGCCGCGAAGGCGAAGATGCCAGAGTTGATTTCCCTCATGGCTTTCGTTGCGTCGTCGGCGTCGCGATGCTCGACGATGCGACTGACTTGGCCGCTGTCGGCACGCACGATGCGGCCGTAACCGGTGGGGTCGTCGAGCACGGTCGTCAGCACTGTCGCACTGCATTCAGAGGCCGCGTGATGCTGCATGAACGTCGTCAGCGTCGACTCGGTGAGCAGTGGGGTGTCTCCCAGGAGCACCAGGACCGTCCCATCGATGTCAGCGGGGAGCGTCTGCAACGCGATTCGCACGGCATGCCCGGTGCCATGCTGTTCCTGCTGCACGACGGGATGAACGTCGGGCGCGGACGAGGCGAGATGGTCGACGACGAGGTCGCGACCGTGGCCGACGACCACGATCGTCGAGTCAGCACCGAGGGGCGTCGACGCCGCCAGCACATGGCCCAGCAGCGAGCGTCCCGCCACCTCGTGCAACACCTTCGGGGTGTTCGACCGCATGCGAGTGCCCTCGCCCGCCGCCAGCACGATGACGACCGCTGGGCGTGCCAACGTGATCGGCTGGGCCGCTTGGGCCCCTTGGGCGCTATCGCTATCGCTCACATCCACGCTCCCGGGGGAGGAATCGAACCCCCATTAACGGGACCAAAACCCGCTGTCCTGCCTTTAGACGACCCGGGATCGGCCACTCACTCCTGAGGCGTGTCAGACGGGTGCCAAAGGTGTGTGTGCCGGGCGCCCACACTAACCGGGCCGGTTGGCCACGATCAGGGCTACCATCCGGACATGTCTGAAGAGAACATGGTTGACCACATGAACCAGGCCCTCGCAGGCTTCGGAATCAAGGACACCGTGTCGGTGGTGGGGCAATTCCAGCCTCGCGGCACCTCCGGAGGGCACTTCGCTGGCGGCATGATCGGCAGTAGCGCTGGCGGGGCAATCGGAGGCTCAGTGGGGGACGCAGTGGGGTTGGCGGCCGGCATGCTCGTGGGTGGCAAGGCCGCAGCCAACGCTGAGGGTCTGCCCCAGTACATGGTCGTCGGGGTGTCCGACACGATGGTCTACGGCATGCATGCCCGATCCCGGAACTCCGACCCTGACCAGCTCTCTTTCGCGGTCAAGCGTGAGGGGCTGCGCGCCGTGGTCCACCAACGCGGCATGGTGCGTGTGCTCGAGCTCATTCATGACGACTCGGAGTCAAAGGTTGAACTCGAGGGCAGCCGGGTGCCAGTCACCCACGCCAAAGACGTGATGGACGCCCTCACCTCGTAACACGTGGCTCGAGCACTCGACAGGTTACGGTAGCGTAGGTTACGGTGAAGTAACTTACGCAAAGGATCCGTGCCTGTGACTGCTGACTTGGTTGACCTGTACAACCCCCCGACCGACCCTGACGCCGTCGATGCGCCAGAACGCCAGAGCGCGCAAAGCCTCTTCTGGCTGTACGTGTTCGTCATCGTGCCGTTGATCGCCGTCTTCGCCGCGATCCCGCTCGCGTGGGGCGGATTCGTCGGACCGGTCGACCTCGCTCTGCTGGTGGTCTTCTACACGATCAGCGCCGCCGGGATCACCGTGGGCTTTCATCGCCACTTCACCCATGGTGCGTTCAAGGCCAAGCCATGGGTACGCGTCATGCTCGCCGTCGCAGGGACGCTCGCCATTGAAGGACCTCTTGACCGATGGGTTGCCGACCATCGCAAGCACCACGCGTTCAGCGACAAAGAGGGAGACCCTCACTCGCCATGGCGATTCGGCGACTCGGTTCCGTCCGTCCTGAAGGGCCTCTTCTACGCGCACCTCGGCTGGCTGTTCGACATCGAGCAGACCTCGCGCCGCAAGTACGCACCTGACCTGCTTGATGACCCGGCGATGCGCCGAGTGTCAGCGAGCTTCCTTCCCATCGTGCTCGTGTCGCTCCTGCTGCCAGCGCTCCTCGGCGGACTGTTGACGTGGTCATGGTGGGGGTTCGTCACGGCGTTCTTCTGGGCCGGGCTGGTGCGCATCGCCTTGGTGCACCACGTGACCTGGTCGATCAACTCCATCTGCCACGTGCTGGGCAACCATCCCTTCCGCTCCCGTGACCGCTCGGGCAACGTGTGGTGGCTGGCCATCCCGTCACTGGGTGAGAGCTGGCACAACCTGCATCACGCCGACCCGACCTGCGCTCGGCACGGCGTCGAGAAGGGGCAGATCGACATCAGCGCACGCCTCATTTCGTGGATGGAGCGCGCGGGTTGGGTCTACGACGTGCGTTGGCCCAAGGCTGAGCGCCTCGACTCGCGTCGCTCGTGAGAACTCCCCCGTTGTGAGTGACCAACCACAGGAGCGACGCCGTTCGCGCATGACCAGCGCGGCACGCCGTGAGCAACTCATCGACGTTGGACGCACGTTGTTCGCCGAGCGCGGGTTCGAGGCCACATCGGTCGAGGAGATCGCGTCGAAGGCCGGCGTTTCCAAACCCGTCGTCTACGAACACTTCGGCGGCAAAGAGGGTCTGTACGCGGTCATCGTCGACCGAGAGATGCAGAAACTGCTCGGCAGCATCGAAGAGACACTGACCGGCGATCATCCGCGGCGGCTTCTTGAGCAAGCCGCACTGGCGTTGCTGACCTACATCGAGCAAGACACTGACGGGTTTCGCATCTTGGTGCGTGACTCCCCCGTCGCGACCTCCACCGGAACCTTTGCCAGCTTGATCGTTGACATCGCCGGACAGGTCGAGCACCTGCTTGCTGGCGAGTTCAAGGCCCGGGGGTTCGACGTGAAGTTTGCGCCGATGTACTCGCAGATGCTGGTCGGCATGGTGGCACTCACCGGACAGTGGTGGGTCGACGTCCGCAAACCAAAGAAGGCCGACGTTGCCGCCCACCTCGTCAATCTGAGCTGGAACGGCTTGCGTGGCCTCGAAGCCAAGCCTCACCTGAGTTCGGACTCATGAGCACCTGCCGCCGCGGTGTTGCGGCTTCCCCGTCCACACAGCGCGGACTAGCGTTCGGCACATGAGCGACCAGACGCCGAACGAGCCCCAAGACCCGTACGCCCCGCCGCCTCCCGGCGGAGCCACGCCGCCTCCCCCTCCCCCGCCCCCGCCACCGCCGGCAGGCATGCCGCCGGCCGTGCCAGGGGATCCTGCTGGCGGCTACCCACCGCCGCCGCCTGCTGGGTATCCGGCTCCCACGTATCCGGCTGGCGGCTACCCCGGAGGCGAGCCCCCCAAGGCCGGCAACAGCGGCTTGGCAATTGCCGCGCTAGTCATCGCCATCATCACCGTGTGCATTTGCTGGATTCCGTTCGTCGGGCCGTTCCTAGCGTTGGCCGCTCTCGTTCTGAGCATCGCCGCGTGGGTGACCTCAAAGTCCGCGGGGCGTCCCCTTGGTCTGTCCATTGCCGCGACGGTCGTGAGTGCCTTGGCCTTGGTCGCCGGCATCCTGATGACCATCTTGATCGTGTGGGCGTGGGACGAGTTCGGCGACGACATTCGGGACTGCTCAGATGAGTCACTGACTCAGCAGCAACAGGAGCAGTGCCTCGAGGATCGCCTCAACGATCGGTTCGGGATCGATCCGACGCCGTGACTGAACGCAGCATCTCCCCTTCCCCGCCTCGCGACGAGGTCGATGACCTCGTCGCGGCATGGAGACGCGAACGACCCGATCTCGATGTGGCGCCGCTGGAGGTGCTGAGCAGGGTCACTCGACTGGCGCGGCATCTAGATCGTGCGAGGGGTCAGGCGTTCTCCCGGCACGGTCTTGAGGGTTGGGAGTTCGACGTACTCGCGGCACTACGGCGGGCAGGTGAGCCCTACCGCTTGTCGCCAGGAAAGCTGTTGCAGCAGACGCTCGTCACTTCGGGCACCATGACGAACCGCATCGATCGACTCGCGGCACGTGGACTCGTCGAGCGCCACCCATCGCTCGATGACCGCCGCAGCGTGATGGTGCAGTTGACCGAAGCTGGCTCTACCAAGGTCGACGCCGCGCTGATTGACCTACTGGCCCACGAGCGAGCGATTCTTGCCGAGCTCGACACCGTTGACGCCGACACGTTGGCCGTGTTGCTTCGACGCGTACTGACACCGTTTGATCATCCTGCTCCGTAGCAGCTACTCCGCCGCGACGTACCGGCCGTTCTTGAGGATCGGTACGACGTCGTCAGCGTCAACCTCTTCAGCCAGCCGCACGTCTTCGACAAAGCCGCGCTCAACGAGATCCTGACCAGACGGAACCTCGGTCAGCGACGATCGGTTGTCGAAGGCGGACGCCGCAGCCAGCACCTCTGGATGCATCAGCACGCCATCGCCCAGGTCTCGCATGCGAGCGGCGATCGCGCCAGCACCAACCAGGTCTTCGTAGCAGACCCGCAGTGCCCCATCGGGCCATTGCTCTCCGGCTGGGACCAGGCCGACCGTCGTGAATCGACCAGTCACCCAGGCGGCGACGGCCTGAGCATTACGCATGGCGCCCGCGACCACCGTCAGCCCCGACATGAGCGCCGCGTGCGAGATCACGGAACCGTTATCGGACGGCATGATCAATCGCTCACCGTCGTCGACCTCAAGCAGCGAAGCCGGCGACAACGTACGCCCCTCTCGCATGTTGCGACCACGGACGAGCGTTGCGCCGATCGCGCGCGCGAGCTCCTCTGCCCGCTCATGACCACTGTGGGGCCATACAGCTGCGCCGCGTCCAACTGCGACCGCCACGGAAGTCGAGAACGACAAGACGTCGACGATCACGACACACTCACACGTCTCTGACAGCATCCGAAGACCCTGGGGCCCCCACTCCAGGCGCACCTCTGTTGTCATGCCGTTAGCCGTCCACGACGCGAGCGCCAGGCACCGGACCGACGGCGGACGCGACCGATCGACAGGTGCCCGATGCGGTCAGGGCAACAGCGAGGTCAAGGGCGTGCTCTTCATCGCGCGCCAGAAACGCACACGTTGGCCCGGAGCCTGAGACGACTGTGCCCAACGCGCCGTACTCGTCGCCAACATCCAACGTCATCGAGAGGCCAGGACGGAGCGAAACCGCCGCACGCTGAAGGTCGTTGGCCAGCGACGAACCGAGCGTGACGGCGTTGCCTGCACGCAACGCACTCATCAGCGCGTCGCTGACGCGTGGCTCGGCTTGCACTGAACCGCCGCGCAATCGATCCAGTTCGCGGTAAACCGCCGGTGTCGCCAGGCCTTCGTCGGCGAACGCGAAGACCCAGTGGAAGTGCCCCCTTGCGAGAACGGGCGTCAACTTGTCGCCTCGACCGAGACCCATCGCGGTGTGACCGACCAGGGCAAACGGGACGTCGCTACCCACTGACGCGGCAAGGTCAGCGAGCTCGTCGCGATCAAGCCGCGACTCCCAGAGCCGATCGAGAGCCAGCAAGGCACCCGCGGCGTCCGCACTGCCGCCTGCCAACCCTGCAGCGACCGGAATCGACTTGTGGATGTGGAGATGCGCCCGTGGCTCAACTCCGATGTGCTCGGCCAGAGCATGTGCGGCGACGAGCGCAAGGTTGCTCGCATCGGTGGGAACGACGTCAGAACCCTCGCCCTCGATGCTCACCGTCAGGTGGTCGCCGGGCAAGGCAGTCACATCGTCAAAGAGCGACACGGCTTGGTAGACCGTCGCGACGTCGTGATACCCATCAGACTCTGGAGCGCCGACCGCCAGTTCGAGGTTCACCTTGGCGGGAACGCGGACGGTGACTGGGCTCACGCGCCAAGTGTGTCAGTAAGGCGCGCTACTTCGCACACGCAATGATTCGCGGTCATCTATCGGTCGCCGAACTATCGAGGACGGGGCGGTGCTCGGCAATGGCCGCGAACTCATGCACCGACAGCCGCTCACCGCGCAGTTGCGGATCGACGCCGGCCGAGCGCAACGCTGCATCGGCCGCATCAGCACCACCCGCCCACCGTGAAAGCGCCGAACGCAGACTCTTGCGCCGTTGCGCGAAGGCCGCGTCAACGCAGGCGAACACCTCATCGCGCGACGCGGTGGTGACGGGGGCTGGGCGACACTGGAAGCCAACGAGGCCGGAGTCGACGTTCGGCGCCGGCCAAAAGACCGATCGAGAAACCCGCCCCTGCTGGCTGACCTCGGCATACCAGGCGGCCTTGACGCTCGGGACGCCGTACGTGCGGCTGCCCGGTGGTGCGGCGAGCCGCTCGGCTACCTCCCACTGCACCATCACCAGACCCCGTTGCAGCGAGTCGATCAGCGCGAGCAGGTGCAGCAGGACCGGCACGGCCACGTTGTACGGCAAGTTGGCGACGAACGCTTCGGGCGGGCGAGGCAGCTCGGCGAGCTGCGCTGGCGCAAGGCGCAGGGCGTCGACCTCGAGCACCCTCAGCTGCGCGACCGACCCAGGTGCGTACTCAGCAACCGTCGACGGGAGGGCTGCCGCCAGCACCCCATCGATCTCGAGTGCCACGACGTCGGCGTTCGCTTCGAGCAACCCCAGAGTCAGCGATCCGAGCCCCGGGCCAACCTCGAGAACGACGTCGCCCGCCTCGATCTTGGCCAGGCGCACGATGCGCCTGACGGTGTTGGCGTCAACCACGAAGTTCTGGCCCCATCGCTTCGTGGGGCGGATGTCATATCGCTCAGCCAACCGCCGGACCGACGACGGCCCGAGCAGTTCTGCCGTCACGTGAAGAGCAGCGGCCCGCACACCGGCCATGGGCCGGCGCCCGAACGCGAGTAGAGCACCTGGGCGCGGTACGTCTGTTCCTCAGGACTCGCGTCGATCGGGTTACCCGAACCGCCGACTGAGTACCAGGTGGACAGCGCGAACTGATAGAGCCCGTAGTAGCCGGCAGGATTCACTGCTCGTGGGTTTCCGCCCGACTCACACTGTGCGAGCGCACCCCAGTTCAGACCCTCAGCACCGGTGGCCGGCGCAGAGTAGGGCCGTTCTTTGGTGCCGTAGACCACGATGCGACGTACCGGCTCACGAAGCACCTGACGCTTGAGCTGGATTTCGCGCACCACGATGCCGTCATGACGGATGACGCGGGTCTTGAGGACACCGAATCCGGCCCGGCCAGGCTGAATGACCCGCTCGTACCCCTCGTAGCGGTCAGCATCGGCCCGTCGAAGCACTGGGGCTTCGATCCGGTAGCGAGAGCTCGCGGTACGAACCCCGACCCTCGTGACCTCGATCTGCAACCCAGACTCGATCTGATGCCGTAGCCCCACATTGACCCGATCGGCGTCGTCGAGCCGCACGCCAGCCTCACGCAAGACTTCGGAGACGGTGCGCGCCGTCGTGACCACAGTGGTGCGGCGCTGGTCATGCAACACCGTCACCTGGTCTGGCATCTGCACCCCCACCCTGGCCCCGCTGAGCGGTAGGCGGGACGAACGTGACGCCGCGACCTCAGCATCGGCCACCCGCACACCGACCTGCGCGAGAGCGGCGTCGACGGTGAGCTCAGTGGTCCACAGCTGGGTCGGCACTCCGTCAATGACGACCTGCAGGGGCCTGGCATGACGCACTGTGACGTCATCGACGTCGACCACAGGAGTGTCAGGATTGGGCTCGACCAGGTCACGGTCAGCCACCACTACGCCTTGCTCGATAAGTAGTTCGCCCACTGTCTGCGCGTGGGTCTCGACGGTCGTCTGCTCGCCGTCGACCGACAACGCCACGGCCTGGTCGCTGCGGGTGAACCCGGAGACACCAAGAACGAGGGCCACCGCGAGGAGGCCCTCAATCACCAGCATGAGTCGTCGAGACACCCGATCGACGCTAGCGGGGACGCCCGACGAGGACCAATCGTTCGTCCACAGGCAAGCGGAAACCCCGTGAAACTCCTAGGCCAGCTGGGTGAACGTGAAGGTCAGCGTGAGGTTTACCACACCCCGAACGCCCGCTCTGTTGCCTCGGAAACAGACGATGCCAGTTCTGCCACCTCGACGCCGCGCACCTCTGCCATGGCTCGAATCGTCACCGGGATCAGGTACGACGCGTTGGGGCGTCCCCGGAATGGCAACGGCGTCAGAAACGGTGCGTCGGTCTCGACGAGCAGCAGCTCTGCCGGGGCTGCCCGCAACGCATCTCGCAAGTGCTCGTTCGCTTTGAAGGTGACCGGGCCTGCGAACGACATGAACCACCCATGCTTCGCGCACACACGTGCCAACTCATCGTCGCCAGAGAAGCAATGGAACACCACACGCTCCGGCGCGCCCTCGCTGAGCAGCACGCGCACCACGTCGTCGTGGGCGTCGCGATCATGAATGACGAGCGCTCGATCTGAGCTCTTGGCCAACGCGATGTGACGACGAAACGACTCCTCTTGAGCGCCTCTGCCCTCTGACCCTGTGCGGAAGTGGTCGAGCCCGGTCTCACCCACGGCCCTGACCCGCGGTTCGCTCACCAGTTTGGTGATCTCGTCGAACGCTTCGTCGAGAGAGCCGGACGCCGCCAGCTTCGGTGCCTCGTTGGGGTGCAGCGCCACAGCCGCAATCACCTCGTCATGCGTCCGGGCGACGTCGACACCCCACCGCGAGCTCTCGAGGTCGTACCCCACCTGCACGACCCGGGTGACGCCTACCGACCGGGCGTGAGCCAGGGCCTCGGTCACCGAGAAACCTGACTCCTCGGAGTCTCCGTCGCCTTGGCGGTACGTGATGTTGAGGTGGCAGTGGCTGTCTGGCACGGGTACCGGCAGTGGGGGAGGTAGATCGGGCCAACCGCCCGAACCGGGCACCGGCGACTCGCTGCTCCCGCTGCTCTCGACCGCCACTCGATCATCGTGGCAGATCACGAATTGCCCGAACCGCTGGACCAAAGCCGTCGCGAGTACCACGATCACTGGTGTCGGCCCTGCCCAGGATCAGCCGACCTATTGGCGGAGGTCGCATGCCCGCACGCTTGGTTGCTCTGGGGTCAGTGGTCGCGGTGGGTGCGGCGCTCGTGTTGGCGGCACCGCCAACCTCGGCTGCGCCAGCCGACTGCACGCCGTTCGGCACGACGCCGGAGTTCTCTGGAGAGGTCCCAACGCCCACCGACGTCCTCGGCTTCGAGCTCGGCTCCCAAGAGACCTCGCCGAGGCAGATCCAGACCTTCGTGGCCTCGGTCGACGACGCCAGCGATCGGGTGACGAGCGGCGTCGCCGCTACCTCGGTAGCTGGGCGCCCGCTGACGTACGCCGTCGTGGGCTCACCAGGGCGCGTCACACCAGAGGCGCTGCAGCAGATCAGCCGCAACGCCGATCGGCTCCGCGATCCAGAGCTCTCAGATGAACGCGCCGCCGAGTTGATGGCGTCCACACCCGCGATTCTGTGGGTTGCCGCCAACGTGCACGGCAACGAAGAGAGCGGGGCAGACGCCGCGCTGCGCGTCCTCTACGAACTCGCTGACCGTACCGATTGCGTCGCCGACACTGTGCTCGACAACTCCATCGTCGTGATCATGCCGACCCAGAACCCTGATGGGCGCTACTGGGAGACGCGTCGCAATCTCTACGGGTTCGACATGAACCGCGACTGGTTCGCACGGACGCAGCCAGAGACCGACGGAAAACTCGAGTTGCTCCGCAAGTTCCCACCGATGCTCTTCATTGACGCTCACGAGTTCGGGTACTCCGACTACTTGTTCCCCCCACATGCTGACCCCGAGTACCACGAGACGCCTGACACGGCGCACGACTGGATCTTCGACGACTACAGCCCGGCCATCGCCTCCGCCTTTGACGACGAGAAGCTTCCGTACCACCACGGTGCGCCGTACGACTTCTTCGCCAGCATCTTTGGCGACACCGTCCCCGCCGTTGGCTTCCACGCTGCCGGCATGACCTTCGAGAAGGACAATCGAGACCTGATCTCCGACCGAGCCTTCCAGCAGTACCTCGCAATGTGGTCATCGGTCTTCCAGGGCGCTACCGGCGGATCCGACTACGTCGAGCAGTGGCGTGCGTCATACGTCAACGCCTACAACGAGGGTGTGGCCGGACAACTCGAGCCGAACGCGGTGTTCAACCCCAAGAGCACGCTGTACCAAGACGTTGCCGACGTGACCGTGCGCCACTACTTCCTCAAGGACCAGCCGAACCGCGGGTACGAACTCGACACGTTGGTACGTCGATTGCAGCGCATGGACGTCGACGTCTACCGCCTCACGCAAGCCCAGCGCGTCCAGCACTTCACGCCCTACGGAGACGAACCGCGGCAGGAAACGATGCCGATTGGTACGTACTGGATCCCCATGGCTCAAGGTCAGAAGCACTGGATCCAGTCGATGCTGCACAACGAGTCGTACATTCCGTTCAAAGTGACCTACGACGTGACCTCGTGGAGCAACCCGCTGCTGATGAACCTGCAAGGCGGGTTCACTGGAGACGAACTGTCCCCGGCCGCGGAGTTGGTCCCGCCGCAGGGGGCTCCGTCGTGGGGCGGCCAGGGTGAAACGCCCAACGTTGGAATCTTCGAGATCCCTGGTTCTAGCCGCGCCTTCGAGACCACCGGGCAACTGCGGTACGTGTTCGAGAACGAATGGAACCTTCCATACCGTGACGTCACCGCGAACCAGATCATCCGTGGGCTCACCAACGTCGACGTGCTGGTCGTCCCAGACGGATACTCCAACTACGCGATGCAAGCCCTGGGGTCCAAGGGCAAGCGAGCCCTCAAACAGTGGGTGGCCGACGGCGGGCGCTACGTCAGCTGGCAGGGCGGCACCCGCGTCGCCATCAAGTCTGGAGTGTCAGCCGTTCGCTTGACCGGCACGAAGGCGAATGCACCCGGCACCTTGGTGCGGACCACGCTCGACGCAGGCAGCCCGCTCGCTGCAGGGGTGGGACGCCGGGTATGGGTCATGTATGACAACGACGAAGTGATGAGTTCGTCGGCGTCAGTGGGGTCGTTCCCGGCACCGGGTGACCCTGCCTACGCGACGTCAGGTCAGGCCGAGAAGATGCAGTCCCTCGCGGGGAGCGCCTTCGTGGCCGACGAGACCCTCGGTGCGGGGCGGGTCATCTCGTTCTCGATCGATCCCAACTTCCGCGCCTGGACCTTGGGAACGCAGCGCCTGCTGTGGAATGCGATTGTGGGCCCGGACGGGGACGCAACGACGGCGCGGTCAGCGGTTGTCAGCAAGGACGCGGTAGTGCGCGCCAAGCAAGCCGAGCGGTCCTCCCCCGAAGTCGGCGCCGCGGCTCTGCGGATCGCGGTTCCGCGCGAACAGGCGTCCGATGCCCGTGCAGCCCTTCGTCAGCTCGGCGTGAAGGTTCACACGACACCCAGTGGCGATCTGCGCATCCTCACGATCGAGAACCTCGACTCGTTGGGGCTGGAGGAGAGTCGACAGCTCTCGCGCGTGATGCCGACCCTTGCGTCCGCGGGTATCACCATCGAGTGGGCGAACTTGCCGGGGCCGTGACCCGGTTACGGCACCCGAATCAAACGCTCGGCCTCGTCGAAGAGGACCCGCTGCGCAAATCGTGCTGACAGCACAGCGCTGAGGAACGCAGCTCCGAGCAGCATGTACATCACGACGATCTGATATCGGATCGCGTCCCACGGGTCGACTCCGGCGAGGATCAAACCGGTCATCGCACCTGGCAACGAAATGAGCCCGACCACCTTGGTGGTGTCGACAGCAGGTAGCAGCGCTGTCCGCATCGCGGATTGGTATGGGGGCAAGAAGGCTTCGCGCGCCGACAGGCCCAGCGAGAGCCGCGTTTCAATTCGCGCCCGCTGCTCAACGACCACTTCCGCGGTGCGTTGCAACGCCAACCCTGCGGTCACCATCGCGGTGCTCACCACCATGCCTCCGACGGGAATCACCACGCGCGGGACGGCGTCGATGGTCCCAAGCGCCAGCAGCAAGCCCATGGTCACGGCAACCGCGATCCCGATCCCCCACCACGCGTGCTGACGGGCACGCGGAATAGCGGACGCCCGGCGTCCGGCCACGAACCCCGCGATCACCACCATGATCCCTAGCCACGCGAACGCCGCCGGCAGCCCACCACGGTCGAACACGATGAGCAGCAAGGCGCCAACTGCCGCGAGCTGTAGCAGGGCACGCACGGCAGCAATGGCTACGTCGCGGCCGAGCCCGAGTTGCTCACGCCACGAGATCAGGACGGCGATAAGCACGAGTACGCCGGACGCGGCCACTCCCCACCAGCTCGGGATGTTGGCCGTGGTGCTCTCGACAACGAGCAATGGTGCCGTCATGGTGAGCTCCCTCCCAGACCACCGAGGTACGTGACGTTTGCTGGGTCACCACGTTCGATGAGGCGCCCATGGTCGAGCACCAGCGCGTCATGAGTGAGCGCCGCGGCACGGCGCAGATCGTGGCTGACCAACACGACCGAAAGCCCCGACTTCGTCAGACCACGCACGACGTCATCGACAGACACTGCGGACGCGTGATCGAGGGCACTCGTCGGCTCGTCGAGCAGCAGCACTTCTGGGTTGACAGCCAGAGCACGCGCCAACGCGAGTCGCTGCTGTTCTCCGCCAGACAAGTCCTCGGGACGCTGGTCGCGGTCGAGGTGCCCGAGCGCTACCTGTGCGAGCAGCCCATCAACCTCAGCATCGGTGAGCCCGGTCGCCCCTACCCGAACTTCGGAGTCGACGCGGTCGGTCAACATCACGGCTCGTTGCGCCACCATTCCGACCCGACGTCGCAGTTCACGGACGTCGAGCTCGGTGATCGGGACGCCGCGGAAGAGGATGCGCCCGCTCGTTGGCTCCTCGAGCCGGTTGAGCAGGCGCAGCAGGGTCGACTTGCCTGAGCCGCTGGCGCCGACGATCCCTGTGACGTGACCCTCGTGGATGTGGTCGTTGATGTGATCCAGAATCAGGCGGCCATCAACTTCAAAGGTGACGTCGACCAGCGAGAACAACTCTGGCGCCGGACCCGTCGTGTGCGGCATACCGCAGGTTAGGCCCCGACGGCTGGCCCGGCCAGTCTCGCGACTTCCTCCTCGGCCACCGACGGGTCGAGCTTGGTGAAGATGGGAGTGGGTGGCTGTAGCGGAGTACCGGACGCAAGGGGTATCGACTCCCAGCGCGCTCCAGCCTCGCGAGCACTCTCGTAGTCACCCATCAGCACGGGATAGTCGTCGTTGCCTGGTTCGGACACCTCACGGATCTCGGGCATCGCGGCCCAGACGCCCGTGCCTCCCAACGTCTCGTGCACCTGCTGAGCGGCGTGGGGCAGGAACGGCGTCATGATGGTGTTGAGGTCACGCACGGCCTGCAGCGCAGTGTGCAGCACAGTGCCCTGCCGCTCCGGATCCTCTTTGAGCTTCCACGGCGCCTGGTCTGACAAGTACTTGTTGGCCTCGGCAACGCCCCGCATCGCTTCAACCATCGCCGCCTTCTGTCGCGACTTTTCCAATAGATCACCGACGTTGCCGAACGTCGCCTTGATCGTGGCGAGCAGCTCTCGGTCGGCGTCAGTGGGATCAACGCTGTCGGGGACGCGTCCAAAGTTCTTGGCCGCCATCGAGACTGATCGGTTGACCAAGTTGCCCCACCCGGCAACGAGTTCGTCGTTGTTGCGGCGGACGAACTCAGTCCAGGTGAAGTCAGCGTCTTGGTTCTCTGGGCCGGCCACCGCGATGAAGTAGCGCAGGGCGTCCGCGTCGTAGCGTTCGAGAAAGTCGCGAACGTAGATCACCACCGAGCGTGATGACGAGAACTTGCGGCCCTCCATCGTGAGGAACTCGCTCGACACCACTTCGGTCGGCAGGTTCATCGCACCCAAAGAACCCGGGTCGCCGCCCTTGTCGCCTTGCCCGTTGTAGCCAAGCAAGATCGACGGCCAGATGACCGAGTGAAAGACGATGTTGTCTTTGCCCATGAAGTAGTACGACCGGGCCTTCGGGTCTTGCCACCACTTGCGCCACGCGTCATCGTCGCCGGTGCGGTGCGCCCACTCAATGGACGCCGACAGGTAGCCGATGACGGCGTCGAACCAGACGTACAGCCGCTTGTCGTCACGGTCTTCCCACCCCTCAATCGGGATGGGCACGCCCCAGTCAAGATCTCGGCTGATCGCGCGGGGCTGCAGCTCGTCGATCAGGTTGCTACTGAACTTCAAGACGTTGGGACGCCAGTCGCTGCGCGTCCTCAGCCATGAGCTCAGGGCGTCGGTAAAGGCCGGGAGATCGAGGAAGAAGTGCTCGGTCTCGATGAACTGTGGTGCCTCACCGTTGATCTTCGATCGTGGCTGCAAGAGATCAACGGGGTCGAGCTGGTTGCCGCAGTTGTCACACTGGTCGCCGCGCGCACCGTCGAATCCGCAGATCGGGCACGTGCCCTCGATGTAGCGATCGGGCAGCGTGCGACCCGTCGACGGTGAGATCGCACCCATCATCTGCTTGGTGAAGACGTACCCGTTCTTGACCAGCTGACGAAACAACTCTTGGACGACGGTCGCGTGGTTGCGAGTAGTCGTACGCGTGAAGAGGTCATAGCTGAGACCCAAGCCCTGCAGATCCTGTGTGATGACGCCGTGGTACCTGTCGACGAGCTCGCGGGCGCTGACACCCTCTTGGTCGGCCTTCACCTGAATAGGTGTGCCGTGCTCATCGGTTCCGCTGACCATCAGCACGTCATGGCCGGCCATTCGCATGTAACGACTGAAGACGTCGGCCGGCACACCGAAGCCGGAGACGTGGCCGATATGACGAGGGCCGTTGCCGTAGGGCCAGGCAACGGCACTCAGGATGCGATCAGACTCGGCAGGCATGAGCCGAATCCTATGGTTCGACGCGTGAGACGGCCGCGGCATACACCCGGCGGCGAGAGATTCCCGTCATCGCAGACACTGCATCAACCGCGTCTCGTCGTGATGATCCGGACGCCTCAATGTCACGCACGCGCTGAGCGAGGTCGTCATCGGTGAGCTCGGGCAGGTCGTCAGATGCCCCCGAGACCACGATGGTGACCTCACCGCGCACACCGTCCCTCGCCCACGTCACGAGATCGAGCAGCGACCCGCGCCGCACCTCTTCGTGGGTCTTGGTCATCTCACGGCAGACGGCAGCTGCGCGAGCCTCGCCCCACAGCTCGGCCATATCTGCCAGCACCTCTGCGGTGCGGTGCGGTGCTTCGAAGAAGACCATCGTGCGCGCTTCAGATGCCAACCCGCGCAGTCGTTCACGACGCTGGCCAGCCTTGCGCGGCAAGAAGCCCTCAAAGCAGAACCGATCAACTGGCAGACCCGACAGTGCCAAGGCGGTGATCGCCGCAGACGGGCCGGGTGCGCTCGTGACCGGGAGGTCTGCCTCGACACACGCGGCCACCAGGCGATAGCCAGGATCACTCACTGACGGCATCCCGGCGTCGGTCACCAGCACGACGAGTTGCCCCGCGGATATGCGATCGACGAGATCCTGCGTCCGCACTCCCTCGTTGTGCTCGTGGTACGAGATGACCCGACCGGCAATCTCGACGTCGAGCCGGGCCGCCAGATGTCTGAGACGTCGGGTGTCCTCGGCCGCCACGACGTCGGCGTCCGCCAGAAGCTGTCTGAGGTGGGCAGAGGCGTCCAGTGCACTGCCGATGGGCGTCGCCGCCAGCACCAGGCGACCCCGGCCGGGTTCCTTGCTGGGTTTGTTGCTGGGTTCATTGATGGGCTCGTCGGACGTGTGCACGTGCCGATCTTGTCAGGTGAGGACCTACGATCTCACCGTGACGGTGACCGACGATGGACCGCGTAGCGGCGGCGCCGAACCACCCGCCAGCCCATCTGTCACTGACCTGGCCGAGGTAGAGGCCCACCGCGCCCGGGTACGCCGACGGCTGATGCCGCCGCTTCCGAGCGACCGCGCCGCCGGCTGGATCGGAGCCCTGAGCGTCACAGCGCTCGCCGGGTTCCTGCGGTTCTGGAACCTCGGAAAGCCCCATGCCCTCATCTTCGACGAGACGTACTACGCCAAAGACGCGTACGCCCTGCTGCAGTACGGCTACGAGCAGGACTACATCGAGAAAGCCGATGAGCAGATCCTCCGTGGCAACCTCGACGTCTTCGCGGACACGGCTTCATACGTGGTGCACCCACCGCTCGGTAAGTGGATCATCGCGACCGGCGAGCACTTCTTCGGCATGGATCCGTTCGGCTGGCGGGTCGCCATCGCTGTGCTCGGAACGCTGAGCGTCCTGCTCCTCGCCCGCTTGGTACGACGTGTCACTGGCTCGACGGTGCTCGGCACGATCGCGGGCTTCCTGCTCGCGATCGATGGCATGCACCTGGTGATGAGCCGCACGGCCTTGCTCGACCTGCCAGTGTCGTTCTTCTTGCTGGTCGCCTTTGGTGCCTTGGTCCTTGACCGAGAACAGGGTCGCCGTCGTGCCGCTGAACGGCTTGACGAGTTCGAAGGAAGCAGCCTCGGGCCAGGTTTGGGATTTCGGCCGTGGCGTCTCGCTGCTGGTGTCGCGCTCGGAATGGCCCTGGCAACCAAGTGGAACGCACTCTTCTTCATCGCGGCCTTCGGATTGCTCACCGTCTGGTGGGACGTCTCAGCACGACGAGTCGCGGGCGCGAGAAGCCCGTGGCTCGGAGCGCTGAGCAAGGACGCCCTGCCTGCCTTCCTCTCCATCGTGCCGACGGCGATCGTTACGTACGTCGTTACCTGGTCAGGCTGGTTGTTCACTTCAGGCGGGTACCACCGCAGCTGGGGTGCCGACAATCCGTCCACCTACTTCGGCTGGGTTCCTAACCCATTGCGGTCGTTGTGGCACTACCACGCAGAGGCATGGCGATTTCACACTGACCTCACCAGCGATCACGCCTATGAGTCGCACCCCTGGAGCTGGTTGGTGCAGGGGCGTCCGGTGTCGTTCTTCTATGAAGAGTACGAGCGCGGCGAGATGGGCTGTGAGGTCGAGAAGTGCGCCAGAGAGATCCTCGGCGTAGGTAATCCCATCATCTGGTGGAGTGCCACAGCCGCCATCATCGTGATGGTGTGGCTAGTGATCAGTCGCCGCGACTGGCGTGCGGGGGCCGTGCTCGCTTCTCTCGCGGCCGGGTGGTTGCCATGGTTCTTCTACGCCGACCACAACGACCGCACGATGTTCTCGTTCTACGCGGTGGCCTTTCTTCCGTTCCTCATCATGGCGATCACGATCTGTTTGGGGTTCATTCTCGGACCGCCGAATGCCAGCCCCACCAGACGAACCGTTGGCGCCACTGCGGTTGGTTCGTACTTGCTCCTGGCGGCACTCGCGTCCGCCGCACTTCTTCCGCTCTGGCTGGGTCAGACGCTGCCGTACGACGAGTGGCTCGATCGACTCTTTGGGCTGCGATCCTGGGTGTAAGCGCGGCATCGTCGCGTAACCCCCTGGCGCGGTTCCGCAGTCACGCCACCTAGGCTCATCCCGTGATCACTCGGGTTCTCATTCGTCCTGTTCCTGGCGCCGCCTCCACTGTCGCCCTCGTCACTCTCGTTAGCGGGCTCGCGCTTGCGATGCTCGTCGGGCAGGCCACACCGGCGTCGGCTCACAGTGAGCTGACTGAGTCGACACCAGCGGCGGGATCGACCCTGAGAGAGGCTCCGACTGAGGTCGAGTTGGTCTTCGGCGAAGGCGTCCAGGAGCAAGGCGGCAGCATCGTCGTATCGCTGCAAAGCACCGTGGTGAGTCAACAGGACACGTTCGCCGTGAGTGACAACGTGGCCAGTGTCCAACTACAGGGCGCCGACCAACCCGGCACCTACAACGTGGCGTTCCGCGTCGTCTCGGCCGACGGTCACCCGGTGCGCGACAACTTCACGTACGAACTCAAGGGTTCGACGCCTACCGCCACCTCGTCTGTCGAGCCGACAGACTCGCCAGTCACTCCGACGCCATCCACCTCACCGCTTGCCAGCGAGTCGAGCTCTGACGACAGCACCGGTTCCGTGGTGTGGGTGCTAGGCCTCGGCGCCATCGGGCTTGTGCTGGTGGCTGCGTTGATCGCGGTCGCCGTGCGGGGCAGGCGTGACCGTTCGAGCTGACAGCTCAGTCGACAATTCGACGGCGTCCCGCCGGATCGGAGCGCTACTTCCGATCGGGTTGGCCGTCAGTGGCTTGGCTGGCCTAGTCGTCGCCGTAGTGGTTGGCGGCGATGTGCCGGAAGCTGTTTCAGAAGGCATCCCTGAGGCGTCCCGCGCTGTGCAGTGGGCAGCGCCCATCGCTCGCACCGCGGCCGATCTCGCGGCAGTCGTCACCATCGGACTGCTGCTGGCGGCGGCCGCGCTGCTGCCCTCGTCTCGCGACTTGCTCGCCGTCACGCCAGTGCGAGCGGCCCGTCTCGCTTCGTGGTTTGCGTGGGCATGGGCGGCCCTGGCTCTCATCGTGTTGGTGCTGTCGTATGCCGAGACGTTTGCCACCACCGTCGGCGCCTCCCTCAACCTGACGCGCTTGCTGAGTTTCGTCGGCCAGTCCGACCAGGGCGCCGCGTGGCTCGTGACCGCCTCACTGGCGGCCTTCGCCGGGGTTGTCGCACGAGAGTCAGACCGACCGATCGGCGCGTGGGCAGCGCTGCTGCTGGCACTTGCTGCGACGTTGCCACCCGCGGTCACGGGGCATGCGGCGTCCGCCGGCAGTCACGACCTCGCCACCTCATCGCTCGTGGTGCACATCGTGAGTGTGGCGCTTTGGGTCGGTGGGTTGTTGGCTTTGCTCTGGTATGCCCGGGTCGATGGACGCCACCTCGCGCTGGCCACCCGACGCTTCAGTGCGTTGGCGCTGTGGGCGTACATCGGGGTGGGAGTGAGCGGAGCAGTCAACGCGTGGGTGCGACTTGACGGCATCGACAACCTACTCACGACGCGATACGGCGCCGTCGTACTGATCAAGGTGATGGCGTTCATCGCGCTCGGCATGCTGGGGTGGACGCACCGACGGCACACGCTTCCGCAGATCGCCGACGAGAAGCCTCGTTCGTTCGCACGGTTCGCAACCATCGAGGCAGCCATCATGACGGCGACCATTGGCGTGGCCGTCGCGCTCGGGATGACCGCTCCACCAGAGAGCGGCGCGACTGCCGCGCCGGAGCCAGCAGAGGTGCTGCTCGGATTCCCCATGCCAGATGCGCCGTCGGTCGTCGCAATCTTCACCGGGTGGCGGCTCGACCTTCTGGTCGTCACGGCCCTGGTAATCGCCGCGGTCCTGTACGGACGCGGCGTCGTGCGTCTACGTCGGCGCGGTGATGCGTGGCCGATCGGTCGCACAATCGCCTGGTACGCCGGGCTCGCCATCATCGCCTTCGGCGCGCTCTCGGGACTGGCCGTTTACGGACGAGCGGCCTTCAGTCTGCACATGACTCAGCACATGGTGCTCAGCATGACCGCTCCACTGCTTCTGGTGCTGGCCGCACCCATCACTCTCGCGCTTCGAGCGCTACCGGCCGCTGGCGCCAACCAACCGGCGGGCCCCCGTGAATGGCTGCTCGCAGCCCTGCAAAGCCCGGTAGCGAAGGTGCTCACGCACCCAGTGACGGCATTCGTCCTCTTCATCACCGCGCCGTACATGGTCTACTTCAGCGGCCTGTTCGAGACCGCGATGCGCGCTCACTGGGCGCATGAGCTCATGCATGTGCACTTTGTATTGGTCGGATACCTCTTCTACGAGTCGCTGATCGGCAGAGATCCGGTGCCCTTCCGGGCGTCCTACCCGATGCGGCTCGTGACGCTGTTCGCGTCACTGGCATTTCACGCGTTCTTCGCGGTCGCCCTGATCAGCACCGACACAGTGATCGCACCCGACTACTTCGAGACGTTGGCACGTCCCTGGTGGACCGACCTGTTGCGAGACCAGACAGCCGGTGGTTCGTTCGCCTGGGCGTTCGGCGAACTGCCTGGGATCATCACTCTCGTCGTACTGCTGTTCCAGTGGTCCCAAGAGGACGACCGTCGAGCACGAGCCTCAGATCGCCAGGCCGATCGCGACAACAACGCAGAGTTGGACGCCTACAACCAGATGCTGGCCTCGCGCCGAACCACCGACGACTAACTGACGGCGACCCGCGAGACGCCGATGCCGCCGTGGGTGTCCGCACCGAAGCGCGCGATCTCCTTGTCGAGGTCGAGCGGCAACAGGCTCGTGCGACCAGCGAGGATCTCGTCGTCGATCCGGTCAGCGGGAACCAGCCACGAGACTTCGAACTCGATGCCATCAGGGTCCTTGCCATACAGAGCCTTGGTCGTCGAGTGGTCGGTCGCACCGACAAGTGCGCCGAGCTGAGCCAGGCGCTCATTGATCTCGGCCAAGTCGGCGAGGGTGTCGACCTCCCACGCCAGGTGATAGAGGCCGACGGCGCCGCGTCCGGCGGGGGACGCCGCTGCCTGCTCACCCACTGAGAACAACCCCAGGTCGTGGTCATTGGAAGAACCCGGCGCCCGCAAGAACACCGCACCGGGAATCGTCGGCATGTCTGGGACTGGTGCGAAACCAAGGGCCTCGCCATAGAACTGGGCGCTGCGCTGGGCGTCACGCACGTACAGAACGGCGTGGTTCAGGCGGTGGACCGACATCAGGCACCTCGCATGATCGGAAATGGATCAACGTCTCCCTAACTTACATGAACGTTCAAGTATTCCGCTAGGATGGCCCCATGAGCACCAAGACCGAGTCGGCCCCTGCCGCTCCCACACCCGAGACTGCTCGTTGGCTGACCGAGTACGAGCAGTCGACCTGGCGGTCGTTCCTCGCGATGCAGCGCCTGCTACGCGACACCTTAGAACGACAACTGCAGCGGGACGCCGCCATGCCGATGACCTACTACATCATCTTGGCGATGTTGTCGGAAGCCCCTGAGCGAACTCTGCGCATGACCGACCTAGCCCTCATCGCCGGAACTTCACAAAGTCAGCTGTCACATGCGGCCAGCCGCCTCGAAGAGTCCGGCTGGATCGAGCGGCGCCGATGCGAAACCGACAAGCGCGGCTATCTCGCAACACTCACCGACGATGGGTTCGATGTCTTACGCGCCGCGTCCCCGAGCCATGTCGAGAGCGTCCGGTCGGTGTTGTTCGATGCGATTACCCCCGAGCAGGTCGAGCAACTGCGCGCGATCGCCGACGCGGTGATCGCGCACAGCTGCAAGGAAGAGTCACCTCTTCGCTTCGTCACTACTTGATAGCGCCGCGACGGAATCCGATGAAGAGTAGCGCTCCCATGATCCAAAGTTCGCCAATCGTTGCGGGAACCGCCAGCAGATCGGAAACAGCCGCATCGTCTGGCATGAGGTACGTCGCGAAGGTGCCAAGCAGGTACGCGACGCCGCCAACCATGAGCGTCCACCCCAACAGCCGAGGCATCCAGCCCGAGCGCAGTACGAGCCAACCCATCGGAACGAGCCAGAGCCCGAAGAACACTCCGCCAACGGTCCAAAGATGGCCACTGAGGATGAACAGCAATTGCACCATCGAGGCGTCGTCACCGAGCCCAGCCAGCGAACCGTCGAAAGCGACATCTACTGCCGTCGCTAGCACCGCAGCGCTCGCCATGATCGCGGCCGCGCTGACCAGCCCGAATGCCGCAACGGCGCCAGCCGCAACTGTGCTGACCCGGTGGAAGAGCCGGTAGAACCAGAGCGCCGTCAGGGCTTGCGCCACCACGATGGCCAACTCAAGAAGCACGAGGGTGCGGGCCAACGACTCGTTGTCGATCAGGTTTGCCATCGTCGCCTGAGCGTCGTCCGCCACGAAGATCTGCGCCGGAATCAGAATCGCGCCGACCGCACCAAAGATGAAGAAGGCTAGGTAGAGCAATCCCGTGGTGCGCGCAATGCTCGGATCTGGCTGGAGCGACGGTGACCCGGCTGTGTCCCGCGTCGCATCTGCCCTAGGCAGGGTTGATTCAGTGGGGAGTTTTGTGCTGCTGCGTGTCATGTCAGTCTCCCTTCACGCGAAGACCACCCAAGTCTTGGGTCACTTTCACGGTAGGAGTCTGAGCCCTGGCACACGAGAGTCGTTGGGCCTAAGAGAATGACTGTCGCCATGGTCGCGACTCATCGAGTAAGTGGAGCTGAGGGGATTTGAACCCCTGACCCCCTCGTTGCGAACGAGGTGCGCTACCGGACTGCGCCACAGCCCCTCAGAACCTGAACTAACCGGGCTCCTCGGACCGCATGAGGATAGCAACGCGAACGTCGAGCGCCCGAATCGGAGCCGCGTCAGTCGCCGACGGCTCGGCGCTTCTGCTCATCGGGGTCGAGGGTGGGTGCGACCTCCTGCTCAAGCAGGGCGTCGAGTTCGTCTTCGCCCACCTGAGCTGCCAAGAAATCTTCCTCAGCAACCTCGTCATCGAATAGGCGGCCCGAGCTCCACGCGCCGGGGGTGGTGAGGTCTATGACCTTGATCGGTCGAACCGCCTTCGGAGCGGTGACGTAGGTCGGGAGCGGCAGCGGGTTCGGACGCCACTCGTCGTCGGAGTCGGCAGTCGACGCGGACGCTTGCCCCTTCGTCTCGACGACGACAGCTCGCGACGGCCCCTGCACGACGCTTGTCGTTGCCTTGGACTCGGCAGCGGCGGGAGGTTCTGTCGCTGCGTCTCGCGAAGCGCGCGACGTCCGCGATGCCTGGCGTTGAGGAGCGGTGCGGCGGTGGACACGCTGGCGGGCCTGCACCCGCAAATGCACGACGAACGCACCCAGTAAGGCCGCGAACGGAAGGGCTGACCACAGGGGCAGCGGAGTCACTGCGGAAAGCACGACCATGAGCAAGGTGAGACCGGCAAGCACGCCGAGCGAACGAGCCCGGCGCTGAGCCAGTGTCAGTGGCGGACGCGGCGCGGCTGGCTGGCGAGGTGTGGACACCTGGCGGCGCTGGGCTGGCTGCTGGGCCGGCTGCTGGGTGGGGCGCTCAACAGGCTGCTGGACCGGACGCTCCGCTGGCTGGGCCGCGTCGCCGTGCAGGTGTCCGGGCTGGTGGTCATTAGCCTCGGCCCCGTCAACGTGGCCAGTGACCTCGTCGCGACCCTCTTTGCGAGACAAGCACCCGCATGGCCTGACCGAAACGCTCGGCAGAGCGGTTCTCAGTGGCAGTGTCGTGGTTCTTCAGCCACATCGGGATCAGGACGGCGGCCCACATAAGTGCGATTGCTGCATAGATCAGGCCGCTTCCACTCACGGGACATCACGGTACGTGTGGGTTCGTGCACATTCCGGTAAGGCCGTCGGTGTGTCGTCCCTCGCTGGTAGTGGACCAACGCCCGGACCATCGGGTCACCCGTCACCGGCGCGTGCGATGCCAGCGCTCGAGAACCCCCTCGGGGACGTCCTCGGCGTTCAGCACGAAGACCAGATGATCACGCCAGTCACCGTCGATGTGTAGGAAGGCGCCACGCTCCCCCTCGAACCGGAACCCCAGCTTCTCGACCACTCGCCTGCTGGGCTGGTTCTCAGGCCGCATGGCGATCTCGACGCGGTGCAGACGCAGTGCGCGGAACGCGTGGTCGCAGGCCAGCGCTGCTGCAGTGGGAATGATCCCGCGTCCGGCGTGCTCGGCACCGATCCAGTAGCCGATGTGCGCCCCGCGGAGTGAGCCGTACTGCACATTGCCGATCGTCAGTTGTCCGACCAGCTCATCGTCGTAGGTGACGACGAAGGGCAAGACTCGGCCAGCTCGTGCCTCTCGTCGTAGTGCGCTCACCATCGCGTGGAATCGCAAGGGAGCCTGCCGCGGTATCGGTGACGTGGCCTCCCATGGACGCAACCACTCGGCGCTCGCTGCCCGCACCGACCGCCACGCGCTGGCATCTCGGTGGGAAATGGGGCGCAGCCCCACCCGACCATCGGCGAGCGTGACTGGCCACCCCCGGGTCAGTGGTCACCACCAGCGAGCTGGTCGCGCATGTGGGCGAGTAGCGGCCCCACGACCGCGACGCCATCGCGGGCACCACCCACCGAACCCGGCAGGTTCACGATCACCGTTCGACGCGAGGTTCCGGCGACCCCCCGCGACAGCGCCGCCGTTGGCACGCCAGCGGCGAGCCCGGCGGTTCGGATGGCGTCGGCGACTCCTGGCAGTTCGCGTTCGATCACCTGTCGGGTCGCTTCTGGCGTGCGGTCATCGGGCGCCAACCCCGTGCCCCCGGTCGTCAGGACTGCGTTGACCCCCATGTCGATGGCACCGCGAAGGGTCTCCGCGATCCGCCGCTCGTCGTCGGGGACGACTACCACCGACGCTCCCGTGACGCCCCACTCGTTCAACGCCTCGAGAATCGCCGGGCCCGAGCGATCTTCGTACTCTCCGGACGCCGCACGGGTCGACACCGTCACGACCAAGACACTCAGCGCCCCAGAGCCATCAACAACCACCTCAGACACCGACCGTCACCTGTGCCAGTCGCCGGACTTGCCGCCGGTCTTGGTCTCAACCCGCACGTCACTGATGGTGGCAGCGGGATCGACTGCTTTGACCATGTCGATGAGCGCCAACCCCGCAACGCTCACACACGTCAACGCTTCCATCTCGACACCGGTGCGATCAGCGGTTCGCACCATCGCGGTGATGCTGACGTGGTCGTCGTTGACCTCGAGATCGACGCTGACCGCGTGAATGGCGATCGGGTGACACAGCGGAACCAAGTCTGGTGTGCGTTTGGCAGCCTGGATGCCGGCGATCCGCGCCACGGCGAGCGCGTCACCCTTGGGCACCTCACCGGCACGCAACAACGTGACGACCTCGCGTGAGACGAGCACGCGTCCGGACGCCGTGGCCGTTCGCACGGACACTTCCTTGGCGCTCACATCGACCATGCGGGCAGCACCGTGCGCATCGAGGTGCGTGAACTCGGTTGACGAGTCGCTCTGCGACTCAGGGGTGAGCTCTGACATCACGCCTGCCGTCATCCAGCTCGACGCTCGAGCATCATGACGGTGACGGCGTCGCCGGCCGACAGATGCGTCGTCTCGTCTGGCACGACGATCAGACAGTTCGCGCTTGCGAGACCGGCCAGCAGATGCGAACCGGGGCCGCCGACCTGCTTGACGACGTACCGGCCTTCTTCGACACCTAGGTCACCACGCAAGAACTGACGCTTACCGGACGGCGACTGCACCGCGTTCTGCAGAACGGCGCGCACCGTCGGTCGATGCAGAGGCTCAAGCGCCTGCATGCGTCGCAACACAGGTCGCACGAACATTTCGAACGACACAAACGCAGAGACCGGGTTACCAGGCAGAGTGAAGATTGGCGTCTTGTCTGGGCCGATCCGCCCGAAGCCCTGCGGCATGCCCGGCTGCATCGCGACCTTGCTGAAACTGACCGTGCCCATGCGTCCGAGCGCTTCTTTGACCACATCGAAGGCGCCAACGCTGACCCCGCCAGTGGTGATCACCAGGTCAGCCCGAATCAACTGGTCTTCGATCGTGGTGATGAGTTGCTTGGGCTCGTCGGGCACGAACCCCACGCGGTAGGACGTCGCACCAGAGGCTGTCGCCGCGGCCGCGAGCATGAAGCTGTTCGAGTCGGGGATCTTGCCGCCAGCGATCGGCTCGCCAGGCTCAACCAACTCGCTGCCCGTCGACATGACCACCACGCGCGGACGTGGTCGCACCAGGACGCGAGCACGACCCACCGCAGCGAGCAAAGCCAGCTGGGCAGGGCCGAGCCGGGTGCCAGCTGGAACGACCAGGTCACCGGCTGCGGCGTCCTCGCCCTGGCGACGCACATGCGATCCGACCGAAGGTGCTCGGGTGATCGCCACCTGCACGATGTCGCCATCTGTCCATTCGACGGGCACGACAGCGTCGGCACCAGCCGGCATCGGGCCACCCGTCATGATCCGAGCGCATTGCCCAGGTGACACCGCGAGAGCGCCCGAGTAACCAGCGGGAATGTCGCCGACCACGGGTAGCGAGACCGGGGAGGTCGGCGAGGCGCCTGCGACATCGTCAGTGCGGACGGCGTAGCCATCCATCGACGAGTTCGTGAACGGCGGTAGGTCCCACGTTGCTGTGACGTCCTCGCTCAGCGTGCACCCGTGGGCGTCCAGCAGCCTCAACTCGAGCGAAGAGAGGGTCTCGATATCAGACAGGCAGTCGTTGAGGTGCTGGTCGACGGTCTTCATAGCGTCACTCATGACGAGGCCGAACGCTTCTCATCGACGAAGTCTCCGAGCCACTGTAGGAACTCGGGCCCCAAGTCTTCTCGCTCGCTAGCCAAGCGCACGATCGCCTTGAGGTAGTCGGCGCGGTCACCAGTGTCGTAGCGACGGCCACGGAACACGACGCCGTGGACGCCGCCGCCCTTCTCTTCTGGCATGCCAGCCAATGTCTGCAACGCGTCGGTCAGCTGAATCTCGTTGCCTCGGCCCGGCGGAGTATTGCGCAGCACATCGAACACCGCAGGGTCCAGGACGTAGCGGCCGATGACAGCCAGATTGCTCGGAGCTTCTTCGATTGGCGGCTTCTCGACGAGACCGGACACCTTCACAACGTCGTCCTGGTCGGTCGGAGTAACCGCCGCGCAGCCATACAAGTGAATCTGCGACTGCGGAACCTCCATCAGCGCGATCACGCTGCCGCCACGCTGAGCCTGCGTGTCGATCATCTGAGCCAGTAGGCGATCACGCGCATCGATCAGGTCATCACCAAGGAGCACGGCAAACGGTTCGTTGCCCACGTGCTCAGCGCCGACGAGAACCGCGTGCCCGAGCCCACGGGGGTCGCCCTGACGTACGTAATGGATGTGTGCGAGGTCAGTCGACGCGGTGACGCGCTCGAGTCGGTCGAGGTCGCCCTTCTTCTCTAGGGCATCTTCGAGCTCGATGTTGCGGTCGAAGTGGTCCTCCAGGGGACGCTTGTTGCGGCCGGTCACCATCAGCACATCTGACAACCCTGCATCGACCGCCTCTTCAACAACGTATTGAATGGCCGGCTTGTCGACGACCGGCAGCATCTCTTTGGGCGTCGACTTGGTGGCAGGCAGGAATCGAGTGCCAAGCCCGGCGACGGGAATGACCGCCTTGGTCGGGCGTCCGTGGTTCATGCCCTGAATCTAGCGGTCTGTGGCAGACGTGGCGCTGACCGCCATCGTCCAGCGGTCACGACCGGCGTTCTTGGCTCGGTAGAGAGCGCGGTCGGCCTCTTGCAGCAGCTCGCGCGAGGCCGAGCCGTTCTCGGGGTAGACGGATCCGCCAATCGAGACGGTGACCGGAAGCTCGACGTCGTCATCGTCGGAGGTGAACGGCATCGACCGGATCGACGCGCAGATGCGCTCGGCGAGGTTCTGCGCGCCCTGCGCCGACGTCTCAGGGAGCACCACGACGAACTCCTCGCCGCCATACCGCGCAAGCGTGTCGACTTCGCGAATCTCGGCCTGCACGCGCCTAGCAAACTCGCGCAGCACAGTGTCACCGCGCTGGTGGCCATACGTGTCGTTGACGTTCTTGAACCGGTCGAGGTCGAGCATCAACACCGACAACGACCGGTCGAACCGGTTCGCACGCTCGACCTCTCGGTTCAGCGAGTTCATGAGGTAGCGGTAGTTCCAGACCCCCGTCAGCGGGTCGATCGTGGACGCGCGCGTCGCCTCGTCGTGCAGCAGTACGTTCTCGACCGCAATGGACGCCGGTCCAGCGAGCGCTTGGAGCGCCGATTCAGCTGCCCCGTCAAAGGGCTCCGCCGTCGCAGGTGCGTACAACGCGATGACACCGAAGACATGTGGCGGACGGCGCAGCGGCACAGCAACGACCTGCCCGGTCTGGGGCTCGTTGCTCGACGGAGTCAGCTCAGGAGACGCCCCGAGCTGCCCTCGCACACTCAGCCCGGACGCCGCCACCGAACCGAGCAAGCCCTCACCCGCAACCACTGCGTCCGGAACCGTCAATCCACGTACTCGCATGCCGTACTGCGCATGCACAGTGAGCCCACCGTGCTCATCGCCGAGCAGCACCAATCCGGCCTCAGCACCAACACTCGTCATTGCCATCTCGAGCACTACCGGTACGAGCGTTTCAAGGTCGAGCGTTGCCGACAGGGCATCACCGAGCCGGTCGTAGTTGGCCTTGAGCGCGTCGCGGCTTCCCTCGAGCTCAGTGACATACGTCAACAGTTCGTCGGTCATGTGGTTGAACGCGCGCGCGAGGCGTCCCACCTCATCTGAACGCGTGACGGCGATCGACTTCGTGAGGTCTCCGGACGCCACCGCCTCCGCAGCCTCGGTGACCTCTTCGAGTGGACCTGTCAGGTCTCGAGCAATGGCAACCGCTGCAACCACCGCGACGACCACCGCGACGAGAGCCACCAGGAAGACGGTCTGTGCGAGCACCCCACTGTCAGGTGTCGCCGTTGCCACCACAACATCGAAGGGCATCCCAGGCCCGCTAGGTGACACGGCCGCTGTCGTTCCCGATTCGCTGACCACACCACCGTCGGCTGGTGCCGACGCCACCAGCTGCGAAACAGTCGACAGGTTGATCTCGGTAGCCGAGGTCGTCGCCACGATGTCCCCGTCGAGCATAAGCACGACATCGCCCGAGAAGCCGAGACGTGCGGACAACCCATCGAGGTAGCCGGTGGTGACCACCTGGGCGGCCCGCACTGCCGACAGCTCCTTCTGATCGGTAACCAACACCTGCTGTTCAGACGTGATCGCCGGGCCACCCGCTTCGCCCGCACGACACTCCGGCCACGGCGACGTGACCAACTCGTCAGGCGTTTCACCAGCACTAGCCACTGTGTTGCCACGGCGGTCGATGACGGAGACCCAGTCAGCGAGGCCGTCATCGACGGCGTTGGTGGTGGCGCGCTTGGGAGTGCTCGTGCCCAGTGACCGGCCGGTCGCCACTGCGGCGGTGGCCGCTCTGTCGCACTCTTGGTTGAGCTCATCGGTGATCGCCGAGTCGGCACCGGTCACAAGGTTGTCGGCTCGCTCGGCCGCTGCCTGTGGCACGGCATAGAGCACCAGGACGCCCGCAGCGACCAGCGGCGCGACCACTAGTGCTACCAGCACCAGCGCCAACCGCGTTCGCAGCGTCATCGATCCTCCCCGTTCATCATCGGTGTCGCACCCGACCGATGACTAGGTCCATGATGGTCCGGTGACCCACATGGAGCAGCCCGATCAGGGCACAGGTATCGGGGAGTCACGGGATTCCCCGGATTCCACAGTGTCGACATCGAGAGCGCAGGCTAAAGCCCTCAAAACTGCATTGCGGGCGACCATCCGCAACGCCCGCGAGAGACGGTCAGCCGAAGACCGGGTGGCATTCGCCACCCGTTTGGCCCAATGGGAGCCGCCAGAAGGCACCTCGCGGGTGAGTTGCTTCATCGGAGTCGGCAGCGAGCCTGACACTGGCCCACTTCTGGATCGCCTGTCTGAGCGCGGCATCGAGGTTCTGCTGCCGATCACTCTCGATGACTTCTCGCTCGACTGGGCGCTCTACTCCGGGCGAGAAAATCTGGCCGATGCCCGCTTCGGGTTGCTCGAACCGACGGGGCCCCGACTCGGGCCTGACGCCATCGGTACCGCCGACATCGTCCTGATCCCAGCGCTCGCCATCGACCCTGACGGACGCCGCCTCGGGCAGGGCGCCGGTTGCTACGACCGCGCGCTGCCGCACGTTGCTCAGGCGACACCGGTGCTTGGCGTCGTCTATGACGACGAACGCGTCAGCGATCCGTTGCCAGAGGAGCCGCACGACCGTGGCGTCGACGGGATCATTCCGTAGGCGTGAGGGTCAGTGTGTCTTCAGTCGTCGCGAGTGAGGCGTCCATCGTGAACACCCATTGATAGGTGTCGCCCGCGGCCCATGCCTCGGTTTGGTCGGTGTAGTGCGGGTCGAAGGCATGACCACTCTGCCCGGTGAGCTGCACCCATCGCGATGCATCAAGGTCGTCGAGGTCGACCACCATGCGCATCGAGGGCACCCACGTGACGCCGAAGCCGTCATAAGGCGCCCACCCGGTGGCGTTGACAATGCCATCACCTCCGCCGGTCTCGAACGGACCGCGATTGAACACCGCCTCGAGTGGCGGCACGTCGCTTGACCCGAGCGTCCCGTGCGTCAACTCGAGCTGATGCAGGTTGCCCCAGCGCCACTCCGCGGGATCATCGCCCAACTCATCGGTGAGCTCGGTGGTGGCGTCGTTCATCGCTTGGGCCAAGATCTCGTCGCGCAGCTCGACAACCTCGGTGCGATCGTCGTCCCACCACTGGCCGGAAGCACTGACGATGATGTTGGTCATCACCTCGAACCACCGTTCACCACCGTCCGGTCGCTGATCACCGGCCAGCTCGTCATGAAAGGTGCTAGCGAGGACGTTGCGCCACACCGCGTTGTAGAACGCAGCAGCGGCTGAGTCGGAGTCCTGACGGAAGTCCCAGTCGGCAAGCAGCTCGCGCGCTTGGAGCGCATCGGCGTTCATCAACGCTTCGTCAAGATCGAACAGCTCTGACACCAACGTTGCCGCGAACGGATTGAACGTGTCTGTCATCAGCTCGGCCGCAGAGTCGGGCGTGAGTGGTGGTGACTCTTCGATGAGGTCAACCAGGCGTTGACTGCGGTACCCGTAACTCGGGTCCTTGGTGAGCACCCGAGGGTAGCCGTCGACGACAGCCTGATTGGCCGCCACGATGTACTGCTCGGGCGGGTCGAACACCCACGGAAGTTCGCTGAAGGGGATGTAGCCAAACCAACGGTTCGACTCATCCCACCCGTTGACCGGCACGGTGCCGTCGTTGGCCTCCGGTCGCACCGGCACCATTCCAGGCATCTGATACCCGATGTGTCCATCGACGTCGGCGTAGAGCATGTTCTGGCTAGGGACTTCGAAGAAGGCAGCGGCAGCACGGAACTCTTGAAAGTTGCTGGCCTTGTTGAGCGCCAGGATGGCGTCCGCCGTGCGTCCCGGCGTTAGTGCGGTCCACCGCAGCGCCACCGCGACCTCGTTGGCCTGGCCAGGCAACGACGCTGGGTTGAACGCTTGCTCGGTGAGCTCACGCTGCTGGTCGTCGACATCTGAGACCAAAGGACCCCACTCCGTCGCACGGATGTCGACCTCGACTGGATCGCCCCCAGCAACCTCGATCGTCTCGGTGCTCACGTCGAGCGGTTCGAGGCGGCTGCCGCGTACGTATCGCTCCTCGTTGAGTGCCTCGTACGCCAAGTCCATGACATCGGCACCGTTGTTGGTGAACCCCCAAGCAATGGTGTCGTTGTGTCCGATGATCACGCCAGGAACACCAGAGAAGGTGAATCCACTCACGGCATAGGGACACGTTGCGCCAACCTCGCGGCATTGCAGGTTGGCCTGGTACCAGATGCCAGGAAGGCTCGGCGCCAAGTGTGGGTCGTTCGCCAACAGTGCGCCGCCGGACGCCGAACGTTCGCCAGTGACCGCGAAAGAGTTCGAACCGACCCCAGGGCCGTAGGCGCCCAACCACTCGTCGAGCTTGCGTACCCCTGATCGCACGTCGTCGAGCTCGGACACCACCAGTGCTGGCGGTCGCAGTGCTGGCGACGCTCCCTTCGTGGCGGTGCGGGAGGTGCGGTCTTCACTGGTGCTCGAGCTACCGGGTACCCACTCCCCGTCGACGACCGACCCCGCGGTGACGATCGGACGGTGTCGGTCGTAGGGGTACCGCGGGTATAGGTCGTTGACCCGGACGCCGATGCTGGCGCCCACAAGCGCTCGCCCAGTCTCTTCCTCGATGTTTGCCCGAAGGTCCCAGGCCATCGCTTTGAGCCAAGACACCGAGTCTGCGGGGGTCCACGACTCGATCTCGTAGTCTCGTGCAGTGAGCCGAAGCGCGGCGTACTCAAGGCTCACTTCGGTAGCAGTGCGATCGGCGAGGTAGGCGTTTACTCCGTCGGCGTACGCCTGCAGGGCATCAAGAGTGTCGTCGGAGAGCAGCTCGAGCTCTTGTTCGGCGACCCGACGCCACCCCAACGTGCGGACGAACTCGTCGGTCTCGACCTGCGACGACCCAAACATCTCTGAGAGTCGGCCTGCCGTGATGTGCCGACGCACATCCATCTCCCAGAACCGGTCCTGCGCGTGAACAAAGCCTTGCGCATAGAAGAGGTCGTGGCTGGTGTCAGCCACGATCGTGGGAATACCGAGTTGATCGCGGAGCACTTCGACCTCGGCGTCCAGCCCTGGCAATGCCAACTCGCCCGATGTCTGCGGAAACGAACGTTGCACCAGCCAGCCAGCGCCCACCGTCGCCACGATGACTGTGAGTGCCAGGGCGCCGACGGCGATGACCAAGACAGTCGGCCATCGTCTGCGCTTGTGGCGGTAGCGCTGGACGGTTGCACGTTGACGACGCAGACGCTCGGCAAGTCGGTGGCGCACACGTGGCCGGTCAGGGTTCTCGGCATCGAGGATCTCGTGCTCCGACACAGAGGCGACCGTACTCGACACTCGCGCTCATGTCGGCGGCGCGAGTCAGCCAGCGACCCACCAGCCGAGCGCTGCCGCAGCCAAGCACGCGCACACGGTGCCGACACTGTTGATCACAGCGATGGTTCGCGCACCTGTCGTGGCGAGTCGCTGTGACTCCCATGCGAACGAGCTGAACGTCGTCAACGAACCGCAGAATCCGATTCCGAAAAGTGCCAGAGCTGAGCTCTTCTCGCTCCACGACGCGGCAAACGCGCCAAGCATCGCTGAGCCAGCGACGTTCACGCTGAAGGTTCCCCACGGAAACACCGGCGCCCACCGTCGCTGGATGACCTGATCGATCCACCAGCGGGTGGGAGCACCGAGCGCAGCACCAGTGGCCACCAGAAGCACGATCACCGCTCGGCGCTACTCCGAGGACGTGGCATCGGGCGACCCAGGATCAGCAGCGTCTGTAGCGTCGGCAGCGTCATGTGAACCCACGTAGTGAATGACGGCAACGTCCTCAACGGTCACGATGCCTCCGGTAACTACCTCGGTGACCTTCGGCAGGAAGGCGCGGATCTTCGCGTCCTCGTCGATAATCGTGATCATCACGGGCAAGTCGTTCGAGAGCGAGACCAGGCGCGACGTGTGAACGAGCGAACGGCGTCCGAAGCTCTCGATGCCTCGCACGACGGTGGCGCCTGCGAGCCCAGCTTCACGGGCGAGGATCACGATCTCGGAGTACACCGGCCGGTGCGCGTAGACCTCATCTTCACCGACGATGACCGTGAGCTTGAGCGCGTGCCCGCTGAGCTTTGTCACCTGTCATCTCCACGGTTCAGGGCGAGCGCTCTGCGCGCACCATATGAGCCCACGTGAACGAGCATCAGCCCGGCGACGACCGACCCAACGGTGTACCCAACAGCGAGGCCGACCGCACCGGTATCGATCAGCCGCACTCCCTCGAGGGCGAACGTTGAGAACGTCGTGAAGCCTCCCACGAATCCGACCGCCGCGAACGGACGAACCCACCAGGCTGGCGGCATCCCCTCGGTCCACCACGTGAGCAGCACCCCGATCAGCAGGCAGCCAATCAGGTTGGCAATGAGCGTCGCGGTCGGAAGCGCGGGCGGATGCCATGGCACGGCAGCGACGATCGCCCAACGGGCGAGAGAGCCCAGGACGCCGCCAACAGCCACGGCGCCGGCAATCCGTAGGTCAGACGATGGGCCCCGGGAGTGCACCGGACCACCGTACGGGGCTGGGCCTGTCAATGCCGTAGACTTAGCACTCGCGCTGGCCGAGTGCTAGCCGCGTCCTGTGTTCCGAAAGTTCCGTGTACCGAACGTCCAGGGAGTATCCCGTGCCTACCTATGCGTACGTCTGTACCGCATGTGCGCACAGCTTCGAAATAGTGCAGGCGATCACCGACAACGCTCTCGCCGACTGCCCGTCATGCGGAGGGCAGCTGCGCAAGAAGTTTCACCCAGTCGGTGTCACCTTCAAGGGGTCCGGCTTCTACCGCACCGACAGCCGCAACGGTTCGTCCGGCGGCACCGACTCCGTGAAGTCGAAGGACTCCAAGGAGTCGGCATCGAGTGGATCGAGCGGTTCGGGGGGTGACTCGAAGGGCTCAAGTAGCGGGTCGAGTGACTCTGGGTCGAGTGGGTCGAGTTCGGGATCCAGCTCATCGGGCTCTTCCAGTTCGTCGGGTTCAAGCGGCTCAGGCTCGAGTGGTTCGAGTTCGAAGTCATCCAGCAGTTCCTGACTCTCCTGCTCTAGTTCGCCTGTGGACAATGGGCGATTCAGCCGCAACGCGTCATAGCGTCCAGGGATGACCGGGCCGTCCCTTACTCGCACTCGACCGCCAACACGACCCCCTCAACCGTCGAGCACGTCAGCTGCTGACCGAACGGTTCGAGTGCGCCGCTGGATGGCGCTGCACCGACGTCCGGTCTCAGCTGCCTTCGCGTTCATCTCAGTGCTCTTTGCCGTCAGCGCAGTCGCACCATCACGCGCCGAATCTCCGTCGATGTCGAGTGGAGCGACGGCCAGCGCAGTCGCCGACGAGGGGATGCTTGAGGTTCCCGTACGACTGGCAGATCCACCTGTCACGAGGCTGCTCACGCCAGGAGACGTCATCGACGTGATGGGCATCGCCGCGCGTGGGTCAGCCACCGTTGTCGCTGACGAACTGCTCGTGCTCGCCGTGCCTGACCCGGGTGGTGACTCCGCCTGGTCCTCCGACAGCGATGGCTACGTGGTGCTCGCAGCGACGCCGACCGATGCGCTGGCCTTGGCAGGCGCGGCGTCCCAGGGACCCCTGATGGTCGCGGTGCACCCGTAGCGGTCTGCCCCGTGCGGCACTAGCGTGCGTGGCGTTGGGGGCGCTGAGACACGGGAGGAACCATGAAGGGCTTCAAGGAATTCATCATGCGCGGCAACGTGATCGACCTTGCCGTCGCGCTAGTTCTCGGCTTGGCCATCACAGCGATCATCACAACGATCGTGGACTACATCATCAACCCACTGATCGCGGCGATCTTTGGTGAGCCGAATCTTCAGGACTTGTCGCAGACTTCAAGCTCAACGGTGCGAAGTTCTATCCGGGCATGGTGCTCAACGCCATCATCTACTTCGTCTCGGTTGCCGCAGCGTTGTACTTCCTGATCGTCCTACCGATGAACAAGCTGCGCGAGATGCGCGCGAAGGACGAGACTGCACCGCCCACTGAGATCGAGCTGCTCACCGAGATCCGGGACGCGCTGGTCGCGGGCAAGGGCAGGCCGACACCTGAGCCGAGTCACCGACGCCGAGCGGTGACGTCCAAACTATTCGCCGTGATGCGGTGGGACATCTTCGCGAAGGCGCTCGTCGTTGTCGCTCTCGCTTGACTCGCGGTCGATGTCGTCCTCGGTCTGCTCAGGCAGCAGAGGCTCGTCTCGCCAGTCGCGCTCGCTCACCTCGCCAGGGTAACCCTGCTCTCCTTCGGACGAACGTCAGCGAGCGCGCTTGCTGAGGTACGCCGTGCCGAGCCGCTGCACGTCCTCGGTGGTCAACGGATCCTCGTGGCCGGGGAGCGCCACCGTGACATCGAGGTCGAGTAGCCGCTGCATCGACGCGACGTACGAGTCGATGTCTGACTCGGGCAACTCGTCGAGGAGTTCCCCTTCGTAAAGAACGTCGCCCGTGAAGAGGATGCCGGTGGCTGGTTCGAACAGAACGGTCGAACCCGGTGTGTGACCCGGCAAGTGGATCACCTCGAACGTGCGATCCCCCAGGTCGATGACTTCGCCGTCTTGCAGCGTCTGTGAAGGTGGCGCGGGCGTCACCGCATACGAGTGCACGTCGTACTCATCGTGAGGCACGGAGTCGATGAGAAACGGCGGCGGGTTGCCGTCAGGAGAATCCGCGGCGAGCGCCGTGGCAAACGACTCCTCCAACTCGGCGATGACAAGCGTCTCGTCGTCCGGCTGCCGCAGCATGCCAACCTCGTCCGGGTGGCAGAAGCGCTGATCGAACTCATGCGCACCTCCAGCGTGGTCGAGGTGACCGTGCGTCACGAAGAGCACGGTCTGGTCATTGATGAGATCGGGAAATGCCTCCCGCAGTGACGCGATACCCATGCCGGCGTCCACCAGCAGGTCGCGATCGCGCCCCTTGACGTGCCAGATGTTCGCCCGCAGGAACGGGTGGACGCCTGGCTCGCGGATCCACGTGACGGTGCGTCCGGCGTCCCCTGGCACTGGCTCGGAGACAAACCACGGAGAGCGAACAGGCAGTTGCGCTTGGTGAGCCATGCCTCGCAGCCTGGCATAACGCGTCGAATCTCGGCAGATCCACGGGAATTACCGGCCATCAGATCAAGATCCGTGGCGTGTCTCACGCGTGGCGCGCGCGCCCCTAGGGCGCATCCGTCGTAGCGTGAACCCGTTGGTGGACCGCATCAGATGCGGCCGGTAACACAGTGTGACCAGAGAATCACAAGTGACCAGACAATCACAGGGTGACCAGAGAATCACAGGGTGACCAGTCAATCGCAGTGTGATCAGCCAATCACAGGTTGATCGACCGATCACGCAGCCTCCGGCCCGAGTCCTGCGTAGAGAACGAGGAGTCCCATGAATCGCACCGAACTCGTCCAGGCCGTCTCTGAGCGTGCTGGCGTGACCAAGGCGGACGCCGACCGCGTCCTCGGCGCAATGGCTGAGGTCGTTGGCGAGACCATCGCCAAGGACGAGAAGGTCAGCATCCCCGGCTTTTTGACCTTCGAGCGCGCCTACCGCGCAGCCCGCACCGCACGTAACCCTCAGACCGGCGCAGAGATCAAGGTTCCCGCCAAGCACACCGCCAAGGTGAGCGCGGGCGCCACGTTGAAGAACGTTGCAGCTGGCAAGTAGCTAGACACCGCAGAAGGCGGGAGTGGCCCAGTGGGCTGCTCCCGCCTTTCGCATGCTCGCCCTCCCCGTCACACGGCGGAGTGCTGTGCCTCCAACGCGCCGGTACGCAGACCCAGCTCACGCTCGGCATACTCGCGGGCCCAGGTGTTCGCATCATCAAGCGGCACCAGGTCGCGGTGGGCCACCGACTGCAACGCGAGGCCGTCCAGCAACGAGATGATCTGCCAAGCCGCGGCATCCGGCTCGTCACAGACCATCACGCCAGCATCGACACCGTCGCCGATCAGCCCTGCGACCAATCCCTGCCACTCCTCGTTGAGCCGCCGCGAGGTCTGCTGCAGTGCCGGACGCCGCGCGGCCTCAGCCCACGCGTCCAGCCACACCTGCATCGACCACTGCTCCCCCGGTCGGTTGTAGTTGGCGAAGAACACCGCCAGCCGTGAGATCGGGTCGGCGTCGGCGTCGATGGCGTCGCGGGTGCGTGAGAGATCGGCGGACGCCACTTGTTCGAACGCCTCGGCGAGCAGTTCGTCCATCGAGGCGAAGTAGTGGTGGATGAGCCCGCTCGAGGTACCCATCGCGCTGGCGACATCACGGACGGTGGTGGCCGCGATGCCTTGGCGCAGCATGACGCCAACGGTGGCGCCCACGATCGCCGCCCGACGCTGCTCCGGAGTCATCCTCGCCACGGAGGAACCGTATGGGCCTATTGCGCAGTTGTCCAACAGCACCTAGGGTGACCCGAAGTCGGGAGCACCCAGCGGCCCGGCACTCTGGCACGCGAGCGAGGAGTCCCCCGTGGTCAAGACGACGCCGTTCCACCCGCGCCTAGCTGAGCTCAACACCACACAACTCTGGACCCACTGGGCCGGGTACCTGTCGGCGACGCAGTACGACATCGCGGCCAAGCACGAGTACTTCGGCGTCCGCAACGCCGTTGGCTTCTTCGACGCCTCGCCGCTCTACAAATACGAGATCACGGGACGCGATGCCGAACAGTTCCTCGGCGGCGTCTTCGCGCGAGACATTCGCACCTGCCGCCCCGGACGCGCGCAGTACACGATCTGGTGCGACAGCGACGGCTACGTGCTCGAAGACGGCGTCGTCTACCGTCACTCCACCAACGAGTTCCTGCTGACTGCAGCTGAGCCGAACCTGTCGTTCTTCCAGAACCAGATCGGCAACCTCGAGGTCAACGTCGACGATGTCTCAGACCAGTACGCGATGCTGGCCGTGCAAGGCCCACGTTCGCGCGCCACGATCGAGACGCTCGCGCCCGAGGTGAACGACATCGGATACTTCGCACACACGCAGGCGAAGATCGCCGGCAGCGAGGTCACCATCAGCCGCACGGGGTTCAGCGGCGACCTCGGATACGAGATCCGACTTCCCGCCGACAACGCCCTCGCAGTGCTGGACGCCGTCATGGCGGCAGGCGAACCGCACCGCATGCGTCCGTTCGGCGACCAGTCGCTCAACATCTTGCGCATTGAAGCGGGGCTGCCGCTCATCGGCGCAGAGTTCTCCTCGAGCCGCTACTCGTTCAACGAGCACGAACGCTTCACCCCAGACGAGCTCGGCTTTGGTTGGTTGCTCAAGGGCATCGACGACGAGAGTCGCCCGTTCGCCGGACGCCGCGCGATCCTCGCCGAACGCGCCAACAACACCTCGCGGTGGAAGACCGTGGGCATCAGCGTCGATGCCCACGCTTACGAAGAACTCTTCTACAGCGCTGGCCTCATTCCGCCGACGGACGAGCCGCCGGCCGCGTGGGAGACGATGCTCTACGACGACAACGACGATCGAGCCGGCTACGCGACGAGTTACACCTACTCGCCGATGATGCAGACGCACATCGGGATTGCACGCGTCAGGCCGGATCTCGCGTCCGTCGGCACGACGATTCATGTCGAGCAGACCGTCAACCACGAGTACACGACGACGCCAGCAACGGTGACGACGATGCCCTTCTTCAACCCCGAGCGAAAGACGGCCATGGCATGAGCGACATCAACAAGTACGACGCGATCGTCGTCGGCGGCGGGCACAACGGCCTGGTCAACGGCGCCTACCTCGCCAAGGCGGGCATGAAGACGCTCATTCTCGAGCAACGACACTTGGTGGGTGGTGCGGCGATTACCGAGGAGCTGTACCCCGGTTTCAGCTTCACCACTTTCTCGTACGCGCTAAGCCTGCTTCGGCCCGAGGTGATTCGCGAGCTCGAGCTGGTCAAGCACGGGTTCAACCCGATCTACATGCCCACGTCGTTCTCTCCGCTCGAGGACGGTGACTACATCTACTTCGGACCAGACCGTGACGAGAACATTCGCGAGATCATGCGCCACTCCCCGCGCGACGCGGACGCCATGGACCGGTATGAGCACGACGTCGCGCGCGTTCTGCAGCTGATTCGGCCGCTGTTCGACCGGGTACCGCCGAACATCTTCGGAAAGTCTGATGAGGACGCTCAAGACATCGCATGGCTGCTCGGCCACTTGGGCTCGGCCGAGCCCAAGGTCATCCACGACGCGGTGCGTCTCATCACCGGCAGCATCTCTGACTTCCTCGATGACTACTTCGAGCATGACGGGCTCAAGGGCTTCCTTGCCGGCGGTGCCACTACCGGCACGAAGGTCGGACCGATGTCAGCAGGCTCTGGCTTGGTCCTTCTGATGATGATGATGGGCGAGCACGACGGCCACCTCGGCTCGTGGTCGTTCCACAAGGGGGGCAATGGTGGAGTCACGCAGGTGATGGCGCGCGCCGCACAGTCGTTCGGTGCCGAGATCAGGCTCGAGTCGCGCGTCGACCACGTCATCACCAAAGAGGGGCAGGCCGTTGGTGTCGTGCTCGAAGACGGCACCGAGTTCAGCGCGGACGTCGTGGTCAGCGCGCTCGACCCCCGGCAGACCTTCACGAAACTCGTCGACCCCCGCGAGCTTCCGGGCGAGCTGAACGACGCCATCGCGCGGTTCCAGTTCAAGGGTACGAGCGCGAAGGTGAACTTTGCCCTCGACGGCCCACCGCGATACCCGGCGCTGGGCGACCGCACCGACATGTTCCGGGGGTTCGTCACCGCCTCACCGAGCATCGAGTACCTCGAGCGCGCCTACGACGCGGCGAAGTACGGCTGGTACAGCGAGCGTCCCTACCTCGACACCTGCGTGCAGTCGTTCCTCGATCCCGATATGGCGCCGCCAGGCAAGCACGTCATGTCGTGCTTCGTGCAGTACGCGCCGTACCACCTCAAGGGCAGCGACTGGGACACCGAGCGCAACGGTCTCGGCGACGCGGTGCAGTCCACCATCGAGTCGTTCTTCCCGGGTTTCGGCGACCTCGTGCTGCACCGTGAGGTCGTCACACCGCTCGACATCGAACGCACCGTCGGGCTCTCCGAAGGAAACATCTACGCCGGCGACTTCCTGCTGCCGCAGATGTACTTCTTCCGCCCGGCGCCTGAGTGGAGCCAGTACCGCACCCCGATCGAGGGCTACTACCAATGCGGTTCAGGCACGCACCCAGGTGGTTGCGTCATGGGTGCGCCCGCACGGCTGGCGAGCCAACAGATCCTCAAGGACCGGGCAGCCAAGAGCTAGTCGTGCGTCGTTCGCAGGGTGATCTGTGGCACGAACATGGCAAGCACGAACGCAATCGCCATGATCGGAACGGCCATCAGGAATGTGAAGTCGGTGGCGCGGGCAAACGCCGACAGCACTTCGGACTGAAGGTCGGGCGGCAACGAGCGGATGATCGTCATGGACGAGGTTGGGTCACCGCTGGCGCTTGATCCGGGCGGAAGGATCGCCTTCAGCTCTGACGTCAGCCGAGCAGCCCAGATGGCGCCGAACACCGCCGTTCCGAACGACGCTCCGATCGATCGAAAGAAGGTCGAACCACTCGTTGCCGAGCCGATCTCGCGCGGAGCAACCGCGTTCTGAACGGCCAGGATCAATACCTGCATGACGTTGCCCAAGCCCAGACCGAGCACAAACGCGGCAATCGCGATCTGCCAGTACGGGGTGTCATCGCCTAGTCGAGACAACATGAGCAGGGCGATGGTCGCGAGCCCGGTCCCCACGATGGGGTAAATCTTGTAGCGACCGGTTCTGGTGATCAGTCGCCCACTTCCGATGGACGCGATCAACAGGCCGACCATCAACGGAAGCAGCTGCAGACCTGCGACGGTCGGGCTCGACCCACTCACGACCTGCAGGTAGATCGACAGGTAGACGATCGAACCCATCATCGCGAAACCAACGACGAACCCAATGCCCGAGGTGACGGTGAACACCTTGTTGCGGAACAACTCCATCGACACCATGGGTTCGGGGTGTCGCAACTCCTGAAAGACGAATGCCACCAGCGCGCCCAGCCCGAGAGTCGCAAGCCCGAGGATCTGCGCCGATCCCCACGCGTATTCGCTACCGCCCCACACCGTGACCAAAAGCAGGCTCGTGACACTCACGATGAGCAGGGACGCCCCGAGCCAGTCAATCTTGTGCTCTTCTCGGTGCCGTGGCAGGTGCAGAACCGACCCCAGGACCAGGAACGCTGCGATCCCAAGTGGCAAGTTGATGTAGAAGATCCAGCGCCAGGAAAGGTGCTCAGTGAACAGCCCACCAAGCAGCGGGCCAATCACACTCGCGATGCCGAACACAGCACCAAAGAGCCCTGCGTACTTGCCGCGTTCACGCGGTGGAATGAGATCGGCGATAACCGCCATGACCAGCACCATCAGCCCACCGCCGCCGATGCCTTGAAGGGCGCGAGTTCCGATCAGCTGAGCCATTGACTGCGACAAGCCGGCAAGCGCGGACGCCGCGACGAACACGACCACCGCGATCTGCAACATGAGCTTGCGACCGTAGAGGTCAGAGATCTTGCCCCAGATGGGAGTACTCGCGGTTGACGCGAGCAAGTACGCCGTCACGACCCACGACAGCTCGTTGAGACCCCCCAAGTCACTCGTGATGGTCGGCAGCGCTGTCGACACGATGGTCTGGTCGAGCGCCGCGAGCAGCATCGTGAGCATGAGCGCTCCGAGCGCCCAATAGAGATGACGGGTTCGCGGTTCGTCGGCCGGTGCTTCTAGCGTGGGTTCGAGGGAAGTTTCTTGCGTTGGTGGTGCTTCAGTCACGCATTCTCCAAGCTGTCCGCCAAGCGGCGGGTGAGTCGAATGAGTTCAGTGCGGTCGGCGTCCGACCAGTCGTCAAGCGCTTCGGCCAACATGGCTTTCCGCTGTTCGCGCGCTTGGCGAACCACACGCTGGCCGGAGCGGGTAATGGCAAGCAACGTTGCGCGTCCGTCGTCGGGATCGGGCTTTCGCGCCACGTGCCCGTCGTCTTCGAGCGACCTGAGGTGTCGGCTGATCGTCGAGAGGTCTAACCCGACGCGGTCGGCAAGATCAGTGGCTCGGATCGGCCCGGACTGCATGAGTTGCGAGAGCAGGGCCACGACGGACTTGTCGTGCATGGAGCCAGGAGCCTTGCGCCGCACCGTGAAGACAACGTCACGGAGGGCCTCAACCAGTGCCGTCGTGTCGTCCGTCTCCGCTACCCGGCGCCGGGCTTGACTTGATCGCCGAGTTTGACTTGATCGCTGGGTTTGACTTGATCGCTGGGTTTGACTTGATGGCGGAGTGGGAATGTCAGTGTCAGCGCTGGGAGATGCCTGAACGACAGTTGCTTGCACCATGCAACTATACTACACGCTAGATGTTCAGCCACGTTCAGCTCCTCAGTTCCCCATGCCCGTTCACCTCAGGAGTTCCTCATCGTCACTTACTTCGCAGGTACGCGCGTCCGACCTCAGACGCTCGAACGCTCACTTGCTGCCGTGATGCTGAGCGCGGCCGCTCTCGTCCCACTCGCGGTCGGTTCGCCAGCCAGCGCGGGAGTGGTGACCTGCGGGGGCGAGGCACCGACCATCACAGGCACGAACGACGACGACGTCCTCACCGGCACGGCTGGTAGTGACGTCATCGTCGGGCTCGGTGGGCATGACGTCATCGTCGGGCTCGGCGGCGACGATGTGCTCTGCGGCGGCAGAGGCGTGGATGACATCAACGCCGGTCCCGGCAACGACCGCGTCTGGGGAGGGGCGGACGGTCGCTCCGGCCCCCGCGAGGGCGACGTGATCGAGGGCGGCGCGGGCGACGACGTGCTCAGCGGAGGACTCGATGCTTCGGAGTCGGGGGGAGCCGACAACCATGAAGACGTCGTCAGCTACGCCCACTCCCCCGCTGGTATTCAGATCGACCTTGCCCAACCCAATGTGACGGGTCAGGGCAACGACACCATCGATGGCTTCTACTCGGTCATCGGCAGTGAGTACCGCGATGACATCGCGGCCGGGGCCGAGACCGACCTCGTACGTGGGCTAGGTGGCGACGACACCATCACGGTCGACTCGCATGAGGGTGAGGTGTTCGGAGGAAGCGGTGACGACACGCTCGACACTCGGATACGGCGTCTACGGCGGGAGTGGCGAGGATCAGATCACTCGGGCACGTTCCTATGCAACCGGTGGGCGCCAGAGCGATGAGCTGATCGGAACCAGCCGTTCCGACAACTACCGCGGTGGCTTCGGCCAAGACACGATGCGAGGCAGAGCGGGCAACGACTTCCTGGACGGCTCTGCCAGCGCGGATACGTTGACAGGTGGCGACGGCAAGGACACGTTGCGGGGTGGATGGGAAGCCGATGTGCTGCGTGGCGGTGCGGGTGCCGATGTCCTCGAGCCTGGTGACTTCACAGGCGGTTCACGCAAGCACCGAATCGCCGATGACCGCCTGTCGGGAGGAGCGGGGTCAGACACTGATCAGTTACCGACTCTCGTACGCACCGAACGGCGTCCGAGTGAATCTCACCAGGCAAGCCGCCAATGGGGCCGGCGTCGACGCGTTGCGATCAGTTGAGAGCGCCACCGGTACTGACAGCGACGATCGCCTGATCGGAAACTCGCGCCAGAACACCCTCGGCGGTGGCGAAGGCGACGATGTGCTCAAGGGGCTTGGCGATCGCGACCGACTAATGCCCGACAACACTGAGGATGCCTTTGCTCCCCCCGGCGACGATGTGCTCGTAGGTGGGGCGGGACGCGATCTCGTCAGTTATGAGCTGGCAAGCGGAGGTAGCGGTGTCGATGTCGACCTGAGCCTAGGTGTGTCAAAGGGCAGGGGGTCCGACGTCTTAACGTCCATTGAACTGTTGGCTGGCACCTATTCCGGTGACACGCTCTTGGGGGACTCAGCTGACAACCTGTTGATCGGCCTCTCCGGCAACGACACACTCGCGGGCCGGCAGGGCACTGATGTCGTTCGCGGTGGCGACGGTCAGGACACCTGTAGCGGCGAGCAGATCACCGGATGTGAGTGACTCTGACCGCTCTCGTCGGCTCCGATGCGGGCCGGAGCGAGGTCTGCTGATAGGGAGCGAGACACACGGCGGAGCCGGAGCCGGTTAGATGGCGCAATGGACCAGCACTCGGGGACGCCGGATTCTGAGCGGCGAGCAGGTCACCGGCACCCCGTCGCCGCGGTCCTGGCGACCCCAGCACTGCTTCGCGTCCTGCTGGCCTACTTCATCTTCAGCACCACTGAGTGGGCCACCTGGATCGCCATCCTGGTGTGGGCGTACGACATCGGCGGGGCGAGCGCTGCTGGGCTGATAGCCGTCGTCCAGTTGGTGCCGGCGACTCTGGCTGCGCCGCTAGCGGCGACGATCGGGGACCGCATCCGCCGTGACCGCGCCCTGGCCCTCGGCTACCTGACGCAAGCGGTAACGATGCTGGTCGTCGGCATCGCCCTGGTAACCGACCTCAGCAACGCCTTTGTCTACGTCGCAGCAGCGGCCGCAGCAACGTCCATCGTGCTGACACGTCCGGTGCACAACGCGATCATCCCGGAATTGGCCGACGGCCCAGAACAGATCACCGCCAGCAACGCCGCAACGAGCACCGTCGAAGGTGTCGCCGTCTTCGTCGGGCCGATACTGACCGGCGTCCTGCTCACGATCTGGGGCCCTGGCTCGGTGTTCTTGTCGCTTGGGGCCGCGAGCCTGCTCTCGGTCTTGCTCACGCAGCACCTGCCACTGCGCCGAACCATCGGTGGCGTCCGGAGGGCGCAGAGTGCGCTACGTGACACCGTCGCTGGCCTGCGTGAGTTGCGTCGCGATGCTGCTGCACTCTTGCTCACCGCTGTCGTTGGCGCCCAGTTCGTCGTCATCGGCGTGCTCGACATTCTCACTGTGGTCCTGGGGCTCGACATCCTGGACATGGGTCAGTCAGGTCCCGGCATCCTCACGTCCGCCCTCGGTATCGGTGCGCTCGTTGGTGCGGCATCCACCGTCGTTCTGATCGGACGCCGTCGACTTTCACCGGCAATCGCGCTCGGCATGCTCGGGACCGGATTGCCCCTTGCCCTTGTCGCACTGACCGAGCTACCAGCAGTGGCATGGGTGCTGCTCGCAATGTCCGGCGTTGGCAAGGCCTTCGTCGACGTCGCTGGGCGCACGCTCCTGCAGCGAACTGTGGCGCCCGACCTTCTAGCGCGGATCTTCGGAGTGCAAGAGAGCCTGCTCATGGGGGGAACAGCGATCGGTGCAGCGATGGCGCCCTTCATGGTGAACGCGTTGGGCGGTCGAACGGCCTTCGTCGTGACCGGTCTCTTCTTGCCGGTGGTGGGACTGATGGGATGGGTGCGCATCCGCAAACTGGACGACGCGGCCGCACAGCCCGGAGTTGGCTTTCCCTTGCTTCAGGGCATCCCCATGTTTGCGTTGTTGCCGCAGCCAACGCTTGAGCGACTGTCGCGTGAGCTGGTTCCAAGCGAGTTCGAGTCGGGGGCGACGATCATCAACCAAGGTGACGAGGGCGACCGCTTCTACGTCGTCGCGTCAGGAAGCGTCGACATCATCAAGGCCGGCGTGGTGGTCGCCACCACGTCAGAAGGTGGCTACTTCGGTGAGATCGCGCTGCTTCGCAACATTCCGCGCACCGCGACCGTGCGAGCGACCACCGATGTCGCGCTGTACTCGCTGCAACGAGATCCGTTCCTCGAGGCTGTCACGGGGTCGTCAGCAGTGCACGAAATGGCTGACGCCGAAGCTCAGCGCCGCCTGGACGAGGGGCCATCCCAGCCTCACTAGTCAACTTTGGCCATCTCTGGGTTGGGCTGATTGGCCACTATCGCTGTCCACTTCTCGGTCAGTCTCCGCGATCGGCCCCGGTCTCCGGCCATATCTCGATACCGTGAGCGAACTCGTCCGGCGAACGGAGCCCCGGTGACCACGTCGTCCCACCCGAGAGCCCGGCGACTCGGGACCATCTGCATGGCGCTTGGCCTCGGCGTCGGCCTCGTCGTCGCAGTCCCCAACGCCGCAAGTGCGGCCCCGTTCAGCGTCACGACCACGGCTGACTCCGGCGCGGGTTCGCTGCGGCAGGCGATTCTGGACGCCAACGCGGCGCCTGGCGCTGATGTGATCGAGTTCAGCTTGGGAGCTGGGACGCACGCCATCACGCTGACATCAAGCGACTCGGCCACAGCTGTCCTTCCGCCGATCACCGACGAGGTTGTCATCGATGCGACCTCGATGGCGGGTTGGACGCCGTCGACCCCTCGGCTCGAGATCGTGAGCGGCGATGAGTTCTACACCTCCGCGGCGTTCACCGTGGATGCTGACGATGTCACCATCAAGGGGCTTTCAATCAGAAGCAATAGCTTCGACGGTTTCCAGACCGCCATCACGGTCACGGCCACTGCGTCGACGGCGACGATCGAGCAGAATCAAGTCGGCGTCAATCTCGCTGGCACGGCCGAGTCCGGTTGGACGTTCTCGGCTGCCATCGACGTGGCAGGTTCCGGTGACCACACCCTCGCTGACAACTTCATCGCCAACAGCATCAACGGCATCGAGTTGCAGGCGGGCAGCAATGACACGACCATCAGCGGCAATACGATCGGGCTTGCACGCGATGGTGACGCCCTGGTCATGAACCGCGGGGTAAACCTCATCGAGGTGTCCAACATCAACGTGACCGACAACGTGATCGTCGGGCATTCTGGCTCGAACGCCGGTGTCGCTGTGATAGACGGCACCAACGTCACCGTCGTTGACAACAAGATCGGGGTGCGAGCCGACGGAACCGGCACCTACCCAGGTCGACCACAGGGCGGTGTCTTCGTCGTTGCCGGCATTGCTCCGGTGACCGGTCTCTTCGTCGAGGGGAACATCATCAAGAACGGCGGTGGTGGCGGCGTCGGGTTCAGCGGTGGAGCGCAAGGGGTTGGCGGTGTGGTCACCCGCAACGTGCTGCAGGACAACAGTTATGGCGTCCGGCTCAACGGGGCGGTCACCGGGCAGCTCGACCTCGGGGGCAACTTCATTTCGGGAAACAGCTCGTTCGGGATCGACACCGGATCACCTGGCATCAACCTCAACGATGCTGCTCCACCCACCATCACCGCGGCGGTCGGAGGTGTGAGCAGCGTCGATATCACGTACGACGGGCCCCCCGGAGCGCAGGCGGCGGTGCTCTACCTTTCTCGGAACGCCGCGTGCGAGGCAGAGTCGGAGGGCGAGACGCCGGTTGGCACCGGAGCCCTCGCGCTCGACGCCAACGGTGACTTCACGGGCAGTGTTCCGCTCGATGTCGCGCCATCGATCGACGACAACCTGACCGCCCTCATCACTCCGACGACGGGCATATCCACCGAGTACTCCGATTGCTTCACGGTGGCCTCGGGAACCCACGCCCCTCAGGCAGAGGCCATCAACACCTCAACGCCATCAGAGACCGCGCTACCGATCGTCCTCAGCGGAGTCGACCTCGACGATGATCCCTTGACCTTCGCTACCGGCACGGGGCCGTCGACCGGCACGCTCTCAGCCATCAGTGCTCCCGACTGCTCGGCAGTGAATGTCTGTACAGCCGAGGTGACCTACACCCCCGATGCCGGCTTCGAGGGACCCGACGAGTTCACGTACCTCGTGGACGACGGTTCCAGTACCTCCGGACCCGCGACAGTGAGCATCGACGTCAATGACGGGTCAGCCGACGTCGCGGTCACCGCCTTCTCGGCCTCTCCGACCGTCGTGACCCAGGGCAACGTGCTCGCGCTGACCGCAAAGGTACGCAACTTTGGGCCATCGTTCGCTGACGACGTTCTGGTCGAAATCGGTGACGCCAGCGTGGCGGACCTGCCGAGCGGTACGACCTTCATCTCAGGCTCGGTGAGCTCAAGCCTCGAGGGTAGCGGCGCTTGCACGCACACTCCGGGTAATCCGATCGCTTGCCAGCTAGCTCCACCGATGCTCTCGACCGGAGAGATCTTGACCATCAGGGTCTATCTCGACACCGCGGGCACCCCCCTCGGTGAGCTGGATGCGGCTATCTCGGTCGGGACCAACACCCCGGACAGCAACGAGTCGAACAATGACGACAACACCACCGCCCTGGTGGCGGAACCGGCCGAGGGAGAGATTCGGACACACGTCCCACCAAGCGAAGATGAATCGGTGGTGGCCACTGCTGAGGTGGTGCAGAAGGGCAACATCCCGACCCCGGTTGCTGGCCCTGAAGACAGCACCGCTGCAGCCGTAGTTGTTCCTGGCGACGGCCCGGGCGGACGCGTCGTCATCGAAGAGCTCGACTGCGCTCCGCCCTTCTGCCCCGCGGAAGGGGCCAGGCCCATCGCGCCCGCGCCGACCGAGCCCCCCGTCGATAATCGGGTGATTAGGTTTGTTCCCCCGTCATCGCCGTACTACGACTACCGCCATCCGGTGAAGTACGTCGTCTCGTACGACCGGTCAGTGGTCGTCGGCGACCAGGCATCCGAGCTCAGCGTTCTCTACACCAAACTCGGCGACCCAGTCTTGTACCAGGCCGAAGCGTGCGCACGGCCCTTCACCGCGGCGTCTGAGTTTCCGTGCGTTAAAGCTGTGCGGCGCCTGAAGTCGGCCAACGTGGATCTCAAGCGAGACGTCCGGGTTGTCCTGCTCGCCACCTACGACGACCCGAAGATTGGCACGTTCCGCTAGCAGGGGCCCGTCGCCGATGTCAGTAGCGCGGTGCGGACCACACCCAGTTGCGCCTTGATCTGTGACATGCGGCGGCTGTCCGTCCCCGGGACGCCCCACGCCTCCAATTGCTCGCTGCATACGAGCTCTTCGAACAGCTCGCCGTGCTCTCTCGCCCGAGAGAGGGCATCCTGCACGAGCTCGATGGAACTCACTGCGTCACCTGCAAGCCCCTTGGCACAGCCGCGAACTCTCAGTGCAGTGGCCGATCGATCGTCGGCGCCTTCGTCGAGAAGTGTCAGCGCCTCGACGCCTCGCTCTTCAAGTACTCGCGCTTCAGCGAGCCACAGCAACACCTGCCGCCTGTCGGCCGACGCCCCGACTTCGCCGTGAAGGTCGAGTGCGGCAAGCAGATTGGCCTCCGCCTCTGAGAACTTCCCCAGGCGCGCCAGGGCTCTGCCCTTCAAACCCTGGGCATAGGCCACGCCATGACGATGCGAGGTTGAGCTCCAGATCTCGATGGCGACGTCAATCGACTTCACGGCCTCGGGCCACCTACCTTGGTCGCTGAGGACCTCGCCGACGTTCACCGCACCCAGCGCTGCGCTCGTGACGTCGCCCGCTCGTTCCTGCAACTCCTGGCCCTGCCGGTAAAACGTGACGGCCTGACTCCAATGGCCGCGCTGGTAGGCCAGCGCACCAAGGTTCGTCAGACATGTCGCCTCACCGCTGAGGTCACCCAGCTCTCGGTAGGCACCCAGTGCCTGCTCGATAGGCCGCTCTGGGTGCTCGGCTCCTGTCAGTGCCAACGCCCACCCGAGAATCGATCCTGCGTGTGCAGCCGTGCGGGTGTCACCGATCCGCGAGGCCAGATCCATCGCTTGGCTTAGCGCAGTGGCAGCCCGCTCGTGTCGACCGGCGACCTCATGACACGTGCCCTCGACAGTCAATGCTGCCGCCAACTGTCGATAGCCCTCGTCACTCGTCAGATTCGTCAGGAGTCGTTGCGCCAGGCGGGCTCTTCGCACACCAGCGTTGAGGTGGCCTTGCCGTTCAGCCAACCAAGCGCGCTGCACGTGCACTTCGGCATGGCGCTCGGCGCTCAGGTCACGAATGCTGATCTGTCGAAAGATCCGATCGGCCGCCTCGAAGTCCCCGCATCTCTCCCATGCCCACGCTAGACGCAGCGAGACACCGGCGCGATCGTCGTGGCTGACGCCATCCCCAAGGTGACGCGCTGCGGCGACGGCCCGACCGAGCAGGGTCGCAGCATCGGACGGCGCGAAGTTGTTGAGTGCCTGCTCGCCTGCGCTTCGAGAAACTTGCCATGCGCTCTCCCACCGATGCGCTTCGAGGTAGTGATACGACAGCGTTGCGGGATCGGCCCTACGCCGATCACCTGACCACGCGTCAGCGATCGCCGAGTGCAGTTGGCGGCGCAGCCGGAAGGGTAGCGAACCGTACGCAGCATCTCGCAACAACGCATGCTCAAATGCGAACGCTCCACCGCCCTCGGAGCGGACAAAGTCGGAGAGACGAGACCAAGTGGCCGCACCTGGAGGAAGGGAGTCAGCGAGGGCTGACTCCTGACATACCAGAGCCAGGTCCCCGTCGTTGAACTGCGAGCCGAGGACCGATGCCCGCCTGAGCAGCTCTCTGTCCATAGGAGCTAGGCGATCCAAGCGTTCAGCAAGGACGGCTTCCAGACTCATCGGAACGTCGTCGGCGTCGCGGGCATCACTGGCTGCTGCTGCCAGGTGGACAACGAACAGCGGGTTGCCCCCCGCACGCTCGACCACCCGGTCGAGAACCGTGGGGGGCAGCGACCGCCCCCTACGCGCCGAGCTCACGGCAAGCTGACGCATCGCGGTTGTCGACAAGGGGGTCAGCGTGACCTGTCGCTCACGGTCGTCGACAAAGCCGTCCATGCCATCCCGACGGGTGCTCAGCAGCATCATCGCGCGGTCCGAAATGTGTTCGGAGAGGTAGGCGAGACAGGCTGACGATGCGTCGTCGATCCAGTGAGCATCATCGACAAGGAGCAATGACGGCGTTTCGAGCAGGGCCGTCAGCAGGTCTAGAACTAGTACGTTCAGCTGAGTCGCTCGTTGCTCAGCCAGTGCCGACGAGTCGTCAACGGAGCCAAGGCTCGCGCCCCACACCACCTCGAGCAGACTCGCCGAGGACGCCTGATCCGGGAGCAGTTCGCTTACGACGCTGGCGCGGCCTTCCTGGCCACCGAGCCCCTCGGTTCGTCGCAAACCGAAAGCTTGCTCGAGCAAAGTCCTCACACCTCTGAAGGGTGAGGCTGCCGTGTACAGATCAGCCGTGACTCGAAGTACGTTCGCTCCACCATCGGACGCCTGGAGCTGCCGGCGAAACTCCTCAACCAACGCAGACTTGCCGATCCCCGCTTCACCCACCAGCTGAATCGATACGCCCCGCGACTTCACCGTGGCACGCCACGCACTGTCGAGGTGAGCAAGGTTGTGCTCCCGGCCAACGAACGAACTTGTTGAGGTGACACGCTGCCCGGGGCTGGACTCTTCACGCAGCCCGGTCACCGAGACCGCATGAATGGGTTGACGCTTTCCCTTGACGGTAAGTGGCGGAATCTCTGCCAACTCCAACTCGACCCTCACCTGGTCGACAGCCTCATGACTAGCGACAACCTCACCCGCACGCGCTGCGCCCATCAGCCGAGCTGCGGAGTTCACAACATCACCCATAGCCGTGAAGGCTGGGCCTATGTCACCGACGAAAACCCTTCCGCGATGGACACCCGCGCGAGCTCGCAAGGCGAGTGAGTCATCTACGATGCTTCGCACCGCCGTGAGCAACCGCGTCTCGTCCTCGCCATACGAGATCGGCGCACCCGATAGCAGCAAGATCTTGACTCCATCGGCATCGATGTCAGTCGACAGCAGCGTGACGCGATACGTGTCACACACCGTGGAGATACGATCGATCGAGGCGTGAACCGCCTTCGCCGCGTCCAACCGACTCTCAGCCACCAGGTGGTCGAGCCCGTCCAGTCGCACGAACGCGACGCTGGCTACCCGGTGCTCGGCACTGACCGAGAAGCTGTGATCGCTTGCCTTCAAAGGTGCCTTATCGCTTGTCACAACGGACTCTGCACGACGCGGTGGTCGCGCCAGTCGATACCCCTCTCGCAGCGCGACACCCCTGCAAGCTGCGGGCAGGCGACTGGCTACTTGCTCTGAGATCCCGATCGCCCCAACCGGGGTCACATCCTGCATTCTCACCAGCGTCGTCACGTCGAATCCAACCCACGCAAAGAGATCGCGGTTCGGGTCTGCGCGAATGACCTCAAAGAGCCCGCTGTGTATGCCGGTCGACATTCGCAGCTTCACCTGCTCGCCCACCGGGGAGCCGTTGCCATGTGCACGAAGCCGCTTACGCATGAGATGCGCAGCGCCGCACGCACGCTCTACATGCTGCTCACCGGAGAACAGCAGGACGAGTGCGTCGCCACCGAAGCTGACGAGCTCACCACCACACTGACGGGCCGCAGACAATAGGTCGCCGAGCGTCAGCGAGACGATGTCGCTGAGCCGTTCGGAACCCTCGCGGCCCTGACTCGCCAATCGCTCGGAAAGCGCAGTGAACCCCGACAAGTCGGCATACAGCATTGTTCCTGCGATCTGCTGAGTCAGCCCCTCAGACCCGCCCCTTGCCGGCCAAGCCGCGAGCGCCTGTGGTCGCAGTGGCTCCATTCGTGGCACGCTACCGTCGGCGCCGCTCTCATCGGCTCGATTGGCTCACCCCGTCACCGACACCTCTGCTTTGGCCTGGGATGATTCGGTGTCCCGCCCTCGTAGCTCAGGGGATAGAGCGTCGGTTTCCTAAACCGTGTGCGGAGGTTCGAATCCTCCCGGGGGCACCTCTCTTGACCTGCACGAAGGGTCTGACCCCTCAACCTGTCCGACTGGACTTCTCGCTCTTGAGACCAAGTGCAAGGTTGCAGACATCTCAGCAGAGCGGTGGCGGCTTCGCAGGGCTAGCGGTCGACCTCAGCGGAGCGCTCTGAACGCGAGCAGTGTGCCTGTAACGACGAACGCTGAACCCGCGCCGGTCCAAAGAAGGAAGGGGTTCACGTTGTCCGAACGCAGCCGGCTGCCGTCTCCGAAGAGTGGCGGTAGTTCCTGCATCTGCATGTCCATCAGGCCCAAGGCCCAAACGCCCAGACCAATGAGGCACAACAAGACACCCAGCACCAAGCGAGCCATGCCTCGATTCTACATTCGGTCGACCAGACTTTGTCGCGATCGGGAAGCTTGGGCTTGCTCTTGACCCTTCGAGACCTTCCACCGATCTAACGCTGGATATTCTGTCGATGGAGCGGTAACCAGAAGGTTTCCTAAACCGTGTGCGGAGGTTCGAATCCTCCCGGGGGCACTCAGTCGCCATGGTCGACACCTAGGACTCGATCTCAGGATGTGTCATGGTCAAAGCGTGCGCCGCCCCCACGTCCGAGTAGTCCTGGGAGAGCCGGCTGCTCAGCCAGGAGACTTAGTGATTCTGCCCGCACGCGCGATGTCGTTTCGGGAACCGCGAACAGTACTCATCGAAGCCCCACGTTGGGGGACGCCTCGTGGATCAGATGTTGCGCTCGCCAATGCCTACCGGGCGGCCATGGCGGCAGCGACCTCCCGAAACGCTCAATCGATCGTTCTTCCGGCGGTCCTAGCCCGGGGCACATGGCCACTCGATGAACTCACGCGAGTCGCCATGACAGTCATCATGTCGACGCCGACGTCCGTCAAGGAAGTGACGATCGCAGTCCCGACGCCCGCTGTCTTGGAGGCGTGGGCCGAGACGCTTGCTCGCGAACCGTAGCCCCAGCGCCTAGTCACGGCTCGTCCGGAGCACGACGACGCACGTCTAGAGATGTCGGTCGAACCACGCCTGAGTTCGCTCAATCGCATCACGAGCGTGCGCACGTTCGACAGGAACGTGACCCTCACGTGGGTACACGACGAGCTCCACATCGACGCCTGCCTCGGCTAACGCGTTGAAGAGTTCCTCAGCCTGACTCACCGGGGTGCAACGATCGTCTGCACCTTGAAGGATCAACGTGGGTGTTGTCGCACGGTGCGCATGGGTGACAGGCGAGCGTTCCGCGTACTGACTCGAACTGTCATACCAGTCACCGCTGAGGATCGCCTTGTCGTACCACCAAACCTCCGACGTCAAATGAAATGACACATAGTTCGAGACCACAGACATCGCGACGGACGCGGCGAAGCGATCGGTCTGCCCGATGGCCCAGCCCGCCATGTAGCCGCCATACGAAAGGCCAGCGATACCCAAGCGGTCGGGATCACTGATTCCTGTCGCCACGCAATGGTCAACACCGGCCATGATGTCCCGATAGTCGACGCCTCCCCCGTCACCGATCACAGCCTGTGCGAACTCGTGCCCGCGACCACTGCTCCCGCGCGGATTCGGCATCAAACACGCATATCCCGCTGACGCCAGCAACACGGCGTTGGGCTCGGAGTTAGAGAAGTAGGAACCCCAGTTCCACGTCGGACCACCGTGAACGCACACGATCGTGGGCAATGGCCCTGCAGCACCGGCGGGTGTCATCAGCACGCCCTCGATCTCGACGCCATCCTCGCCCTGCCATCGGATCGTCGCCACATCAGGGAAGACGCATCCGTCGATAACCTCGTCGTTGAACGTGGTCATCCGCGTCCATTCGCGTTCTCCGACATCGAATCGCGCGATCTCCGGTGGAACGCCGTGGGCCTGGTGGGTGGTCCACACTTCCGATGCCCCATCGGCAACAACACAGGCCGGAGTCGTTACCGCATCACCGATGAAGGCATCGGCTCGCCAGAACTCTTCCCGGGTACCGTCGAGATTGACACGACCGCAGGCATTCCCCGTGCCGTCAGTGCTGGCGTACCACAGAGACTCGGCATCGCACCACGAGGCGATCCCCACGGTTTGCAGATCGGGCCATGGATCCGCCGCGCCCCCGGATGCCAGATCGATCAGCATCACGCTTCCGGAGACCAGCCCATGGTCACTCGCGTATCCCTCGACGACAGCAACGTGGGCACCATCAGGAGACAACGCGAGACCCTCGGTTTGCCACCGTGGTCGATAGAGCACTGAGGCAGTCCTCTTGCCTAGGTCCAGAGCGGCGACCTCGCCCTGGTACCACCCCGACCCTGAATGGTCCTTCGAGATCACGGCGACGACGTTCTCGGTGCCGTCCCAATCGACAGCCCACACGCTGACATCCGGTGGGCCAACTTCGCGGACACTGTGGTCGCGTACGTCGATCAGAAACAGTCGACGTCGCGCATCCCCTGCACGACGGACGATGGGGTCCGACGCCCCGTCTGCGCCATTGACGGCGCGCGCGCTCCAGTCGAGTCCGTACGAACCCGGATCTGCGGCCAGCACCAACAGCATCGAGTCATCGTGTGACCAACTGAGGCTCTCCGCAGACCCTGTGAGCGTGGCAGCCAGCACAGATTCGCTGCCATCGGCCGACATCGTGTACGGCAGGTGATGCCCGGGGGTCACTCGATCGGAGAGAAACGCCAACCGGCTGCCGTCACTCGACCACGTGGGTGAGTGGCTGCTGTCACCACCGCTCGTCAGCTGCCTCGGCGAACCACTTCCATCTCGGCTGAGAAGAAAGATGTCGCTGGGAGGGACCGATCCCACGTCCGCAACGGTTGCCGTCAAAGCGAAGGCGATCGACGCACCGTCAGGTGAAAGGGCCAACTGTTCAGGGGTCCGAACGCTGAGCAAACGCTCCGCAGTGGGCAGGTTCTTGTTCACAGCGCGACCCTATCCGCGCGCAGGTCGGCCTATCTCAGATCTCACACAACCAGGTGACGCGCTTACCGTCTCGGTACGAGCCAACTGTCTTGTTGTTCGGATGGTTCTCGGCCAGGTACGTGGCCCAGTCGAAGCGGCTTGTCACGGTGAAGCCATGCACGTCCAACATCAGTTCGAGCGCACTCGGTGATGGCCTGCCAGTGATCAACCGCCCGCCCACTTGGAAGGTATGGTCCAAGCCGGCCGACTCCTTCGAGGAGTCCTCGCTGTGCACCAAGACCATGGCCTTGTCGTGCTTGATGACCGCCGTGTCGATCAGGAAGTACTTGGGCTTCAAAGCGCGGATGCCAGCGAACAGGTCTTGGTAGCGAAGCGTGTGGTAGATGAATCCCAAGCACATGACAACGTCGACATCGATGCCGTTACCCACGGGATCGCGGAGAACATCGAACATGTCATCGTTGATGAAGCGGTACCTCGAGGCGTCCACTCCGTACAACGAGAACGTCGACTCCGCCTCCTTCACCAGCTCTGGCCGTCCCTCAACCCCGGTTACGTGAGACGCGCCAGCATCTAAGGCAGCCATAGACCAACGGCCGTCATGACTGGCCAAGTCCAAGACTTTCGCGCCCTTGAAGATGGACTGATTGGCCTCGAACATTCCGTGATGGCGAATGTTCAGACGCGCTGGCCGGCTTGCCGTTGAACTGGTGTCCGTAAAGTGCGGGAATCTATCGAAGAACATCGGTGCCTCCCCAGTTAGGCAATTCGCAGCCTACTCCCGAGAGGAGCGCCTCAAACCCCAGGGCGCTTCTCCGCGACGCCTACTCGCGGTTCGTACGCAGGACGGCAACCACAACAAAGGCGGCTACCGCAGCCAGGACGCCATACGCCACCTGATCTCCTGCCCACTCAGCGAAGGCACCACCAACGGTCGGTCCAGCCATCCCGCTGACGGCCCAGATGATGTTTGCGAGCGCACTCATCACGGCAACTGTCACGGCTCCACGCCGCACAGCGAGCAGTCCAAACGGGTACGTCAGCGCGACGACCACTCCTGTTGTGACGCTTGCCCCGATGAGGAAGACCATCGTGGCGGGAACCCCGGCCAGCACTGCTGGGACAGCGGTCACCACGGCCAAAGCAGCGGTCCAGCCCGCTGCGAACCGCGGACGCGTCCACCGATCGGCAAACTTTGCGGTCACGGCGCTCGCAACGACGAACACGATGGCGGAGATCGAGAAGGCGAAACCGATGGCTGCGGCGTCGAATCCGTTGTCGTCCAGCCGCAGCGGCACGAGAAGATCTGCGGTCATCCACACGACTGCCGCTGCGATAGTCAGGAGAATCATCGTCGACAACCCAGGATCCGATCTCGCCGCTCGCATGAGATCGCGTACCGGCGGAGCCGGGTCCTTGCGGAGTCCAGTACCGGAACGGTCAAAGAGCATGGCTACGAAGAGGACCGTAGTGACGGCGGCAAGCCCGACGAAAGGTGCGCTCAGCCCGTACTGGTCAGCCACCCACCCCGAGTAGGCCGGGCTGATGGTCGCGGACACCCCCACGATCGAGGTGGTGAGGGCCAGCACTCGTGCACTCTCGTTGCCTGCGGCGTCGTCCAACCAGGCGGTCATCGAGACGTAGAGGGTGCCGAACCCCAGACCGAACACCAGACGCGCAGCGATGATCGACCAGTAACCGGGAGCAAGTGCCATTGCATATCCCGCCACTGCAATGGTCGCCATTGAGATCAACGTCAAGGTTCGGGGGCTGATCCGTTTGGTCATCAAACTGGCGGGGATGGAGATCACCAGGATGCCCAGGCTCGCTACCGATAAGACGAGCCCGCCCTGAAAGTCGCTCACGCCGTACTGATCGATATACGACGGAATCAGCGGTGTGACACCAGACCAGGAAAGTTCAGCCACAAAGAGCGCCACGTACACGAGCACAATGACACGAAGGCGCACCAGGGCACTCTCTCAAGCCCCGCGGCCCCGAGCACCACTGGACTCGCCAAAGCCTTTGATCTGCCCAGGCCGGGGCTCGCAGCCGCTTAGGCCCACGCCGCGATGCGCCGAGAACTACTCAGATGGGCGAGGGCACGGGACCAGGAGTAGCGCGACTGTCATCGGCGGGGGGACAGGTCGCGCCATTTCTCGTGGCCGGCATCCTGGCCCCCCTCATCACTGTGGGTGGCGGCACTAGCACTGACTGGTCGATGGTTGCGGCTTCTCTCGCGCTCCTCGTTGTGACGATGCTCGGTCTGACGTGGGCAGTCGCGACAGCAGCACCGGAGTGGGCGCACATGACCTGGGTGGTCGGGTGGCTACTCGCGTTGACGATGCTGGTGCACGGCACCGGAGGTGCGGGCGCAGGCGCCACGCTCGTTCTCCTTCTTCCCGCACTCTGGATGAGTCTGTATGGCAGCCGTCTTGAGGCGCTCGTGGTGCTCGCGCTCATGCTCACCGGAGTCGGTGTGGTCACGCTGTTTGACGGGGCGACGGAACTCGACACTGTTGACATCCGACGGATCGTCGTGTTCCTCACCGTCCCCGCTCTCGCAGTCTGGACAGTCTCAACACTTGTGCAGCGCCTGGCACGCAGCGAACGAGACAGCACCACAGCGAATGCGACGCTGACAATCGTCGCTCGGGCGGCTCAGCAGATCCGTCAGTCGTCCGACCCGCGCCTTGCCGCCTGCGAGGCCATGCTCGCAGTGACGGGCGCGACTGCGGTGCTGATCCTCGAGCCGGAGGGATCGTCACAACTGCGGGCGACAGCGTCGATCGGACGCGACTTCGCAGAGTTCCAGCTGCCGTTGAAGGCGCGGTCGCTAGCTGCGACTTCCTACCAAGAAGGTCGGATGATCTTCGTTCCAGAGACCCACGCAGACGCGAGAGTCGACCCGAGGATCGTTTCCGCGACAGGCGCACGCTCGATCCTCGTCCAGCCATTCGGTCACAACGGTGTCGTCCACGGGGTCCTCGAGCTGACCTGGGCCGACCCCTATGACGAGCCGCCAGGGCAGAGCGCCATTGCGGTCACACTGCTTGCGCAGGAGATCGGCTGGTCGATCGAGCGAGCCGACTTGATGAACTCCTGCAACGGCGAGCAACGACCGACACCCTGACCGGACTCGGCAACCGGCGGGTCTGGCGCGAGGAGATGCAGCGGTTGACGACGAGTCAGCTCTGCGTGGCCATTGCCGATCTCGACCACTTCAAGGTCTACAACGACACCCACGGGCATGCTGCCGGAGACCGGCTCCTTCGCGACCTGGCGGAGTCGTGGCAAGGCTTGGTTCGACCCGACGACTTGCTGGTGCGCTGGGGTGGCGAGGAGTTCGCCATCGCGCTGCCCGGCTGCTCGCTGCAGAGAGCGGCCGAAGTCCTTGAACGTCTGCGCCTGGGCGTTCCACTTGGCGAAAGTGCTTCATTCGGCGTGGCCGAGCGACGACCGGGCGAACCGATCGAGGTGCTCATGGCCCGCGCGGACGCAGCCCTCTACGCGGCAAAGCACGGTGGCAGGAACCGCATCAAGCGCGCAGTGACCGAACCGGTCAATGCATGAGGCGAGCAGTCCGGCCGCTCGATCAACCGCTATCCGACGCATCACGCAACGACTCTGCTCGCATGTGCCAAGCATCGGTAATCAACTCGGTCAACCGCTCGACGTCTACCTCGTTCAGCCGGACCATGACGAGTGGCCACCCGTCGTAGCCGGACGTTGTGAAGAACAGCCCTGGCTCACCCAGCACGAGCGCCTGCTTCTCTGCCTCGTCACCGACATACAACACCGCGATGTCGGTGCGGATCACGCGTCGCTGTCCCGGAATCCGCTCGGGGTAGGACCAAACAAAGCCCTTGTTGGCGACGCGGAAGTCGAATCCGTCGCTGTCGATCTCGACAACGTCTGGGAGTGACATCGCGATGCGCCGGACGTCTTCGGCGTCAGTCATAGGCACATCATGGTCGATTTGAACGATCTCGACCTACACTCACCACAGGACCAACAAGTTCGCTCTTCTGCGCACGGAGGGGGATGCGTCATCAACCTTTCCGATGACGGGGGCAGCGCTGGCGGGCTCGTGCTCTTCGTGTTGCTGCTCTTGTTCCTTATCGCCATGGTGATCGTCCTCGCTGCTCCCGGCGACGGCTTCTGTTTCGAATACTGTTAGCCATCAGGAAGCGAATACCCGGAGGTGCCCAGCGGTGACCGAAGACTCCGCCGAGCCGACGCCGGACGTCGAGGATCTCCCTGACCTCCCGATCGGCATCGACGACACGGGTTTGCGATCGGAGTTCGACAGCCTTGGCGAGGTCCTCGTTCCCGCCGACCGCTACTGGGGCGCACAGACCCAACGCAGCCTCGAACACTTCAGCATCGGTGACGATCGAATGCCGATCGAGATCTACCGCGCCTTCGGATACGTCAAGAAGGCTGCCGCCATCGTCAATGCCCGGAACGGGCAACTACCGGCGTGGAAGAGCTCTCTCATTCAGCGGGTCTGCGACGAGGTCATCGCCGGAGCATTGGACTCCGAGTTTCCGCTCTACGTATGGCAAACCGGCTCGGGTACCCAGTCGAACATGAACGTCAACGAGGTCATCGCCAATCGTTGCATCCAACTGATGGGGGGTCGCCTCGGATCGCAGCAACCGATCCACCCCAACGATGACGTCAACATGTCGCAGTCGAGCAACGACACCTTCCCAACTGCAATGCACGTGGCGTCCTACACCCTCACAACGCAGGGAACCATCCCCGCGCTGGTTCGCCTCCGTGAATCCATAGAAGCCAAGTCACGAGAGTGGGACGCGGTCGTCAAGATTGGACGCACACACCTGCAAGACGCGACCCCGCTGACGGTGGGTCAAGAGTGGTCCGGCTACGACGCCGCGATCGAGTACGCGATCGCAGACCTGGAGCGCTCCACGCACCAACTACTCGCCGTTGCCATGGGGGGCACGGCGGTCGGTACCGGCGTTAACGCTCCAGAGGGTTTCGCGAATGAAGTGGCCGACGTACTAGCGAGCCTCACCGGGCATCCATTCCGTTCAGCAGACAACAAGTTTGCGGCTCAAGCGACAGCCGACGAGATGGTGCGCGCGCACTCTGCGCTGAAGTCGAGCGCGGTGACGCTGTTCAAGATCGCCAACGATCTGCGATGGCTCGGCTCTGGCCCGCGCGCTGGGCTCATGGAACTCATCTTGCCGGCGAACGAACCTGGGTCTTCGATCATGCCGGGCAAGGTCAATCCGACCCAGGCCGAGTCAATGCTCATGGTGTGCATCCAGGTAATGGCGTCAGACGTCGCGGTGCAGATGGGCGGTGCAGAGGGCAACTTCGAACTGAACGCCTTTCGTCCGCTGATTGTGAGCAACTACCTGCGATCAGCTCGCAACCTTCGCGACAGCGCAGACTCGTTCCGGGTGCACCTCATCGAGGGCACCGAGCTCAATCTGAAGACGCTTGACCACAACGTGCAGCGCTCGGTGATGATGGTGACGGCGCTGTCCCCGATCATCGGGTACGACCGCGCGTCCGAGATCGCACACCATGCGGTCAACCACGACCTCCCCCTCAAGGACGCCGCCATCGCCAAGGGCGTGCCCGAGGACGTGTACGACGCGGTCGTTCTGCCGCTCGCCATGACGCAGCCAACACGGCCAACAGGTCCCAACACCTAGTAGCCGCAGAGGCCGTTCGAATGGTGCGATCAGGTCCAACATCTGAGACAGAAGGGCACGGTTGCATGAAAGTCCGGCGCGCTGACTGATGAATCAATCAGATTTCCGGCACTGTATCCGCACGGGACGTTTGACGGGGCTGATCAAGGCGGTGCTGAATGCGTGCGGGACGGTCGATTCGAATCCTTCTACTGGCTGTCGTAGCCACCCTGCTGGTGGCGTCATGTACCGACATCGACCCAGCCGAAGACAACGAGGCGCTCGCCACGGGTGAAGACATGGAACTCAGCGTCCTGGTCTACAACATCGAGTACAGCGGCGACGAGTCGACGGACGCCGTCATCGAAGACCTTGACGCCGACATCGTTGGCGTCCTCGAGTCGTACAACCGACTGCCTGAGATCGCGAAGAACACGGGATACCCCTACTACAACGTCGGCCTTCAGCTGCTGTCGAAGTACCCCATTCACGAACCGTCGGGTGCCGACGGCCTCTACGCGCTCATCGAGGTACAGCCCGGCTACGCCGTCGCCTTCTTCAATACTCACCTCGACTACGTGAGGTACGGGCCGACGCAGCTGGTCCGCGGAATGCCGATGGACGAGGTGCTCGCCTCAGAGGACGAACTACGCACCAACTCGATTCGCATCCAGACCCCAGACATGCAGGCACTTGCCGACGAGGGCTACCCGGTGTTCTTGACCGGAGACTTCAACCAACCGTCGAGCTTGGACTACACGGAAGAGACGATCGGAACCCGCGAGGGGATCACCGAAGTAGCGCCGTGGACGGTGAGCGAGGAGCTCTTCTCGATCGGCATGCGTGATGCCTTCCGCGACATTCACACCGACCCCCTCGAGAACCCAGGACTCACCAAGAACAACCCTGACTTCAGGAAGGGCGGATTCGGAGACCGGATCGACTTCATCTATTCCGGAGGACCAGTCACCACGCTCGACAGTCAGCTCGTCGGTGAAGTCGGTGGGGCAAACGTCGAACTCGAGTACGACCCTTGGACGTCTGACCACCGGGCCATCTACTCAACGTTCGAGCTTGCTCCTGTCGAGCTTCCGACCACGCTCTCGCTCGAGCGACGCTTGCTGACCGAAGGCGAGGACCTCGGCGTCCTCTACAACGCACCGGGTAGCAGCGAGAACACCATCTCAATCATTCCCGAGGGCGGCACCGCTGACGAGGCGCTCGACTCAACCACGGTTGGTCAGAAGGGCGACACGTCGTTCAGCACCGCCGAGCTCGAACCGTCTGGCTACGACATCGTGATGGTGGACGCCGAAGGTACCGAACTTGGCCGCAACTCGTTCTGGGTTCGCTCGCTCGAGGCCGACGTCTCCCTCGCCACTGACAAGGAGACCTACGGCGTCGGTGAACCCATTGAACTGTCATGGGATGACGGCCCCGCCAACCGCTGGGACTGGATTGGCGTCTACGAAGCCGACGCATCAAACCCCAAGAAGGACGACTACCTGCTGTGGGGTTACACCGGAGGGCACGAAGCCGGTGCGCTGCCGCCAACGGTCTTCGGAGAGATGACACTGGGGCCCGATTCGCAAGGGAGCCCGTGGCCGCTGCCGCCTGGCGACTACCACATTCACTATCTGATAGCCGACCAGTACAACACCGCTGGCTACATCGAGGTGACGGTCGAGAAGTAGCTGGACTACGTCGGTCGTTTGGGTCGCGAGATGCCGAAGGGGCCGGGGGCCGTGACGCTGATGTCATCGATGTCGACACGGTGTCGGTGCTCGCACTCGGCGACGATTGACACCTCGCCGCCACAGTCGAGGTGGTGCATGACTGGCGGATACGGGGGCGGGTCGTGCTGATTCGCCCACTGGAACAGGGCGAACAGCGCGGGCATTAGATCGCTACCAGCGTCGGTCAGCACGTAGCCGTCTCGGCTGCGATGACCTGGCTCCTGGTACGGCTCACGGTCGAAGAGCCCGGCACCCTCCAGCAACTTCAACTGGTGTGCTGTCGTTGCTTCGGTGAGACCGGTTCGTGAGACGAACTCGTCGAACCGAGTGGCGCCGTAGAACGCTTCGCGAAGTAGCAGCATGGCCGACCGCGTCGACACGACGGCAAGGGCACGCTCGATGGGGCAGTACATGCCGACCGGTTGGTCGCCGCGCTCAGCGAGCGCACCTGCCATTGACATAGGCACAGGCCTGACGATAGCCCCGATTCGCTCACGTGCTCGTCGGGCCTGCGTGCGAGCCCGTTGAACTACTCCGACTTGCGGCTCACCGCATGTTCGGTGGCCCACTGCAACGCATAGTCTGCGACCGCTTCCCACCCTGGGGCCGCACACGTCCAGTGATCGCGCCCTTCGAACTCGTAGTAGTCAGTGATCGCTGGTGACTTGCCCCAGTGCTTGGCGTTCGACTTGTTCACCGACGGCGGCATGATGTGGTCTTCGCCGCCAGCGATGAAGAGCAGCGGAGCTCGGTCGGCCGCGTAGTCGACCCACGTCTCTTGGTGGCCAGGTGTGAGGTTAGCCAAGAGTCCATAGGCCCAGATCCAGTTGCCTGGCGCGGGGATGTGGTACTTCTCCCACACCTGCTGGGACTCCGCTTCGTCGAGCGTGTTGGTGAAGGCGTAGTGGAACTCCTTCGGTGTGAAGCCGGCTGCCTTGTGCCGGGTGGCGGGGTTCTTCAGAGCCGGGAAGAGTGACTTGATCTGCGACGGCGGGCTGACGTGTACGCCCTCTGTCGGCGCGGAGTCGATGACAACGCCAGCTGCCCCGAGCCCGCGCGCCAACAGAAGCTGCGTCAGGGTGCCCCCGAACGAGTGCCCCATGATGATCGGCGGTCGTTCCAGCTTCTCGATCACAATCGCGAGGTGGTCAACCACTTCAGGAACCGTCAAGTTGGCGATCAGGTCGGGGTTCTCACGAAGCGCTTCGACTTCGATCTCAAAGCCCGGGTAGCCGGGCGTCACCACGGTGAAGCCCTTGGCCTCGTAGTACTTGACCCAGTTCTCCCAGCTTCTTGGCGTCATCCACAGCCCGTGAACCAGCACCACGGTGTCAGGGGTTGTTGTCTCAGACATGTGATTCTCCAGCGGCTTGAAGGTGGAGTGACCCCTCTGACTTTAGACGCCTTTAGTCAGAGCGTCGCCATGGTCACTCCGGCTCATTGCCTTGCTCACCGCCAATGCGGTAGGGCGTCGTGTACCCGCTGTACATCAGATGAGCCAGCAACCCTTCCGTCGCATGCGGCAGGTTGTGGCAGTGGTCGAGCCACACACCGGGGTTGTCTGCCACGAAGGCGATCTCATAAGTCTCGCCATCGTTGACATTGAGCGAGTCGACCCACCACGGGCTGCCCGACGCGGGCTCACCGTTCCGTGAGAGCACCACTGCGTGGTGCCCGTGCAGGTGCATTGGGTGCACGTCGCCACTGTTGTTCTCGATCGTCATGGTGACGATGTCGCCTTCGTCAACCATGAACATTGGAACGTCTGGATACATGTGCCCATTGACGGTCCACCAGAACCCCGGCTTGCCATCGAGAAACCCGGGACGCCGATCAACGGTGTACTCGAACTCACGATCAGCATCGTCAGGGTCAAAGTCGAGAGGTTCACCGGACCCATACGAGAGCTCGTCGACGAACGTCCGCGGAGCACTGGTCGCCTGCACTTGATCCGCACCAGGTCCTACCAGCAATGCGGTGTTCCCCCCAGCTCAACGCGGGCACCAGTCGGGGGAACCGTCAGCTCAAGATCCGCGCGGCCGCCAGCAGTGACGGTGACTGCCTCCGCCGATACCTGATCGGGCTCGTTGACGTCATAGCCATCAATGGCGGTCACCTGATAGTCAGCCCCCGACGTCCACACCGACATCGGCCCGTTGTCGGTGTTCACCACGCGCACTCTGACCACGTCGCCTTCTTCCGCGTCGATGGCAACGTCGCCCTCCTCACCGTTCACTGTGCGAACTCCGTCATAGAGGTGCACGATCGCGAGCTGATCGACATCGACAGCTGGTGAACCCCGCTCTTGCGCTGTTGGCTGGGGCTGGATGATCACCCCACCAAGCAATCCACCGATCACCTGCTCGTGCGACACCTGGTGCGAGTGGTACCAGTACGTCCCGGCCTGGTCGGCGATGAACCGATACGTGAAGGATTCCCCCTCCATCACGGCGTCTTGAGTGACCCCCGCCACGCCGTCCATCGGGTTGGGAACGTCGATGCCATGCCAGTGCAACGTGATTCCGTCGGGAACCGACTCGTTCGTCACCGTGACCTCAACGAGGTCGCCCTGGTTGGCACGGATTGTCGGTCCAGGTGACTCACCGTTGAGCGTGTATCCATCAACGGATCTACCCGACGCAAGCTCGAACGTCTCCTGCCGTGCTTCCAACTCGTAGGTGACATCGGCCGGGCGCTCGGGGTTGACGCCCAAGTCGTCGATGCCGATGGCATCCGATTCGTCGTGACCTGTGTGGCCAGCTCCAGCGCTCGTGTCTCCGTTGCCGTAGTCGATGTACCCCATGTCCATCACGGAGTACTCACCAGGCAGCAGGCTCTGCCACCAGAACCACCCAAGCGGGCCAAGAATCGCGACTGTGGCCGCGCACGCTATCAACAGCCCGCGACGAGACTTCACCGGCCGATCATCGCAGCAGGGATACCGCGCACACGACGTCCGTCATGCGGAAGTCAGACGGTTGCACTGGCTCGAGCGGGCGAATCTGTCTTGGCGCGCATGCCCGCCATGATGGCAATAGCAAAGATCGCAAGTGCGTTCGCACCATGCAGCGCGCCGAAGATCGCGCCCTCATGTCCGAGGATTCCCAGCGTCACCTGCAAGAGAACCAAGCCGAAGGTAATCGCCGCCCACATGATGCCGCCTGGCACTTTCGCAAAGAACGAGATGATGAGGAAGATGAGCGCAATGAGCGGGATGAGCATCATGCCGTTCATTCCATGGATGATGAACCCCACGACTCCGGTGAACTCGACCTCACTGTCGATAGCCGCCTTGTCGAGGACCCCACCGTCCTTGTCAACCCAGTTGAACAGTCCTGCGATGGCGAAGGCCACAGCAGCGGCCTGGATGACCACTTCAGCGGCGATGACATAGGCGAAGACGCGGTAAGCGGTTCTCATGGGCACCCCTCACGATCGGTGAACGCTCAACATCCACGGCGGGTTGCGGTGGGTTGCGAGTCACCGTAGAGCGAACGCCGACCACGTTCAACGCAATTCGACAAACTCGTACCGCCGCGTCGCGAGCCGGCTACCGCAGCGGGCCCCGTAGGGCGAGGTAGCGCTCGGCGAACCGCTGCAACAACGCATCCTGGGGCGGGTAGACCCCGCGCTCGAACCCAGGGTTGCTGACGCCGCGCTGGGCTCGCTCGCAGACAGCCCAGTCTTGGCGGCTCACGAGATCGAGAAACTCGACCATGTCAGAGCAGTCAAACCCGGGCTCATCGACGGTCTCTGGCCTGAAGAGGTACTCCGACACGATCGTGGTGTGCCCCGGGCCCCGCGGGTACAGGAAGTAGACCATCACCCCCGTCGACAGCAGGTTCATCGCGACGTTGGGCATCACCGAAAAGCCCCAGTACGTTCGATGGTCAAGCTCGGTGAGCCCAGGGAGCACCGGCAGTGACGACCGACCGCTCATCGTGAAGGTGTTCATGCCCTCGTCGAGTTCGGCGCCCAGGTCAGGTCGGTCGGGGTCGAACACCATTCCCCTGCGATACATCGGCACGATGTTCGCGAGCTCGGGATGCACACCAGGACAGTGCAGACACTCGTTGAAGTTGTCGTGGATGATCTTCCAGTTCGCTTCGACCTCGTAGACGATGCGTTTACCCAGCCGCAGCTCACCCAGGCGATAACGCTCATACTCCAGTGGTCCGTCGGGCTCATCTGCCAGTTGCTCGCGCAACGGTTGAGGGTTGGCGCTGAGATTGACGAACACCATGCCGTCCCACACGTCGCAGTGAACTGACTTGAGTGGGTACTGACTACGGTCGAAGTCATCACCTGCGCGGACGTTGGGGGTGCCGATCAGCGTTCCGTCGAGGTCATACACCCAGTTGTGATACGGACAACTGAAGGCGCTCTTGGTACTGCCCACCCCTGGATCACACAACACCGATCCGCGGTGGCGGCACACGTTGTAGAACGCTCGCACGACGTCGTCCTTGCCGCGCACGACCAGTACGCCGGTACCCGCGACATCGCCAGAGATGTAGTCGCCAGCGTTCGGGATCTCCTCCGCGCGACCCAGGCAGAACCAAGTGCTGGCGAAGATGGTGCTGCGCTCGAGCTGCCACACCTCATCGTCGTAGTAGTCGCGAGCAGGTAGCCCTGGATACGTCCGGTCGATGGGTACCCCAGCGATGGTCTCGTCGAGCATGACTCCTCCGGATCTGTGCTGGCCGACCTACTGTGCTGCCGACCTACTGTGCTGCTGACCTACTCCAACGCATCGGCCACCTGCAGTACCACCTTGCCAATACTCTCGCCCCGTTCCAAGAGTCGATGGGCCTCTGCCGCCTGCTGCCACGGCACCACTCGATCGACGACCGGGCGCACCGCGCCCTCAGCGACCGCTGGCCACACTTGGGCAGCGACCTCGCTCACGATCTCGGCCTTGGCAGTTGCGGAGCGCGACCGCAGCGTCGTGCCCATCACCGATAGCCGCCGAGACAACAGCCGCCCCAGGTCGAGCTCGGCCTTCACTCCACCTTGGAGCCCGATGATCACCAGTCGTCCGTCGGACGCCAGCGCGCGCAGATTCGCAGTGAGGTACTTGGCGCCGATGATGTCGAGCACTACGTCGACTCCCTTGCCGTCGGTCGTCTCGCGTACGACGTCGACGAAGTCCTCGACATGGTGATTGATGACCACCTCGGCACCAAGAGCCCGGCAGAACTCGGCCTTGCGATCGGACCCGACGGTGACGATCGGTATCGCTCCGCGCATGCGCGCGATCTGGATGGCCATCGTGCCGATCCCAGACCCGCCACCATGAACGAGCAGCGACTCACCGCGACTGAGCTGTGCGGCCATCACCAGGTTCGACCACACCGTGCAGCCCGCTTCGGGGAGCGCGGCCGCGTCGACGAGCGAGACGCCGCGAGGAATCGTCAGCAGCTGCCCGCTTGGAACCACCACCTGCTGCGCGTACCCGCCACCGGTCAGCAGCGCGCACACTTCGTCGCCGACAACCCATCCTTCGACCTCAGGCCCCAGTGCGCTGATGCGTCCCGAACACTCCAACCCCAGCACCGGCGAAGCGCCGGGTGGAGGTGGATAGCGACCCTGCCGCTGGAGCAAGTCAGCGCGGTTGACGCCAGCCGCTACCACGTCGATGAGCACATCTCCCGGCCCCAACTGAGGCTCGGAGACGTCCGAGAGCTGGAGCACTTCTGGTCCACCGGGTTGCTCACACACGACAGCTCGCACGCCGCGAGCCTATGGGTGTTGGCCGCGGGGGGTGTTGCTCGCAGAGGGGTGCCACGAGACAGCACACGGGCCGGTAACTCCTTGCGGGAGTTACCGGCCCGTGCTTGATGCCGGTCGATCGGTGAGCCCTGCCGGTAAGTTGGGCCGACAAATCAGACCGACGAGCAGCGCCCTTCAGTCAGTGCTGCGCTTAGCTGGTGTGCAGGTTGGGCAGCAGGACGCGGTTGATTGCGTGCGCGATCTGCTCGTTGCCCTTGTTGATGTCGGTGACAATCACCTTCGGGTTGGCGACATCGTTGTTCTTGTCCTTGAGGAAGATCCCGTCGCGCGTCACATTCACCTTGACCGTTTGATCGTTGGCCATCGTGAGCATCGCGCCGTCCGACGCTGCCGCTGCCTTGGCGTTGATCTTCGCTCCAGGCACGACGTGGTACAGCAGGATCTGCTCGATTCCGTCAACACCGAAGGCGTCAACCAACTTGTTGACGAGGCCCTTCTCAGTCTTGGCCTCGACGCCGAGCGCCTTGGACGTCCTGACGAATCCGGCATCCACCGGAATGAACGCTGTCAACCTGACCTCACCGTCCGTGAGCAGGCTCACCGGGGACTCTGGGTCGGCGTCCAGGACTGCAAGGACGGCAGCGGTAAGAATGTCGAAGTCCTGCCCGTTCTTGTCGAAGTTGGGCACGCCCTCAGTCGTGTCCTTCAGCAGAATCGAGGCCAGCGACTTGGTGCCGGGCTCAGCCTGGGCCGGACTTGCCAGGGCTAGGGGGGCGACTAGAACGCCGGTTGCCACGGCGACGGCCGCAACGCGTGCTCTGAGTTTCATCAGGGGTCCTCCAGGGAACGTTGAATGGGGGTCGTACAGGGGGTCTTCTGCGTTGGTGGTCACCGTGGATGCACCTCGGGTCAGGAATCTGAGGAGCTCGCGTAAGGACGGCATCAAGATCGGCTGGAGCCCGTAACGGCGGCATCAAGAGCGCTGAGATCACGGGCCAAACCGGCGTAGAACAAGGTCGTCAACTCCGCGATCAGAGGTATCCCATGTCTGACCTGCTCTACCTCGGCCTGACGGTGCTGCTTTGTGCCGCGCTGCTCGTCCTGATTCGAGGGGCCGAACGACTGTGACCATGTCGGAGGCCATCGGACTAGTGGCCAGCATCCTGCTCATCGGATACCTGCTCGTCGCCCTGCTGTTCCCGGAGCGCTTCTAATGTCAGACACCTGGGCGTTCCTGCTGACCGTGATCATGCTCGCGGTGGCCCTTGGCCTGAGTTACCGGCCGCTCGGCGACTACATGGCCCGGGTCTTCCAGTCCGAGCGGCACTGGCGCGTTGAGAGGTGGGTCTACCGCGCCACCGGAGTCGATCCGGACGCCGACCAGCGCTGGACCGCATACGTCCGATCGGTCATCGCGTTCTCCGCGATCTCGATTCTCGCGCTCTACCTGCTGCAGCGAGTTCAGGCGTGGCTGCCGCTTAACCAGGACCTGCCAGGAGTCGAGCCGGGGCAGGCCTTCAACACTGCCGTGTCCTTCGTCACCAACACGAACTGGCAGTCCTACTCCGGTGAAGCCACCATGGGGTACCTCACCCAAGCAGCCGGACTTGCCGTTCAGAACTTTCTCAGTGCTGCGGTGGGCATCGCCGTCGCCGTCGCCGTCATTCGTGGATTTGCTCGCCAGAAGACCGATCGCATCGGAAACTTCTGGACGGATCTGGTTCGTGCTGTGGTGCGCATCCTGCTCCCCATTGCCTTCGTCGGGGCGATCGTGCTACTCGCGGGCGGTGCGATCCAGCACTTCGCAGACCCCACCACTGTCACCACGCTCGGCGAAAGCACACAGACCATTCCGGGTGGGCCAGTCGCCTCACAAGAGGCCATCAAAGAACTCGGAACAAATGGCGGCGGCTTCTTCAACGCCAACTCAGCACATCCGTTCGAGAACCCCAACCCGCTGACCAACATTGTCGAGATCTACCTCATCCTGTTGATCCCCTTCAGCTTGACTCGCACCTTCGGCCGCATGGTCGGCAGCATGGGCCATGGGTACGCGATTCTCGCGGCAATGCTGGTGCTCTTTGTTGGCTCGCTGGCATTGACCACATGGGCCGAAATGGCACATAGCGGCCCCGCACTCGAGGCAGCCGGCGCCGCTATGGAAGGCAAAGAGGTGCGCTTCGGTGTCCCGTCGTCCGCTTTGTGGGGCGTCTCAACAACGATGACCTCAACCGGCGCGGTCAACTCTTTCCACTCATCGTTCACACCGCTGGGCGGTGGACTCGTCACCGTGAACATGCTCCTGGGCGAGATCAGCCCAGGAGGCGTCGGAAGCGGCCTTTACGGAATGTTGGTCATCGCCATCGTCGCCGTGTTCGTCGCAGGACTCATGGTGGGTCGAACGCCGGAGTACCTCGGCAAGAAGATCGGCCCCCGCGAGATGAAACTCGCCTCGCTCTACATCTTGGCGGTGCCAATGGTGGTCCTCGCCGGTACCGGGCTTGCTATGGCGCTACCAAGTGCTCGCGACTCGATCCTGAACGGCGGGCCACATGGAGTCACCGAAGTTCTCTACGCATTCACCTCAGCCGGCAACAACAACGGCAGCGCCTTCGCCGGCCTCAACGCGAACACGACGTTCTACAACACCGCGCTTGGCATCGCCATGATGCTTGGACGCCTGGTACCTATCGTGCTCGTTCTCGCGTTGGCGGGGTCTTTGGCTAGCCAACGCCTCACACCGACGACCGCCGGAACGCTGCCGTCTAACCGACCGCAGTTCGTCGTACTCCTCATAGGGGTTGCCCTGATCGTGACTGGCTTGACCTATCTCCCCGCGTTGGCTCTTGGACCGCTCGCAGAAGGACTCGCACCATGAGCCCGACTCGACAGGAGGGCGAAACGGGAGGGGCCTTCTCTTTGGCCCAGCTGCTGCAGTCGCTGCCAGACGCCGTGCGCAAGCTCAACCCCCGTGCGATGGTCAAGAACCCTGTGATGTTCGTCGTGCTGGTAGGGGCAGTTGGTGGCACGGTGTCCAGTGTTCACGACCCTTCGGTGTTCAGCTGGCTGGTCACAGCCTGGCTCTGGATCACCGTCATCTTCGCCAACCTCGCGGAGGCGGTCGCCGAAGGGCGCGGGCGCGCACAGGCGGCAACATTGCGTCAGGCGCGTACGGACACAGTGGCCAGAAGACTCGTTGACGGCGCCGGTACCGGCGCTGGTGCTGACACTGGCGAAGAGTCCGTCCCCGCCACCGAACTGCGGGTCGGGGATCGAGTCGTCGTCGAAGCACACGAAATCATTCCTGGTGATGGTGACGTCGTCGAGGGGATCGCGACCGTCGACGAGTCGGCCATCACGGGCGAGTCGGCACCGGTCATCCGAGAGTCAGGCGGTGACCGCAGCGCGGTCACCGGTGGGACGCGCGTGCTCTCAGACCGAATCGTCGTGCAGATCACGTCGAAACCTGGGGAGACCTTCATCGACCGCATGATCGCGCTGGTCGAGGGTGCCTCTCGGCAGCGGACTCCCAACGAGATCGCACTCAACATCTTGCTCGCCAGCCTGACGATCATCTTCCTTCTCGCCGTGGTGTCACTTCAACCACTCGCCATCTACTCCGGGCAGAGGCAATCGCTCATCGTGCTCGTAGCGTTGCTCGTCTGTCTGATTCCCACCACGATCGGTGCCTTGCTCTCGGCCATCGGCATCGCCGGTATGGATCGACTGGTGCAGCGCAATGTACTCGCGATGTCTGGGCGAGCTGTCGAGGCAGCTGGCGACGTCGACACGCTCCTGCTCGACAAGACCGGCACCATCACGCTTGGCAACCGTCAAGCGACAGAGCTCATTGCGATGCCCGGCATTGCCGATGAACGGCTAGCGGACGCTGCACAGCTGTCAAGCCTCGCGGACGAGACCCCGGAAGGTCGCTCGATCGTGGTGCTTGCCAAGCGTGAGTTCGGCCTCCGAGGGCGGGGGGATGGCGAGCTCGGACATGCTGACTTCGTGCCCTTCACGGCGCAGACCCGCATGAGTGGTGTCGACCTCACCGACGGCGGGGTGACGCGACAGATCCGCAAGGGTGCCGCTGGTGCGGTGCTGAGCTGGGTGCGTGATCGCGAGGATCGCATTCCCTCGGAGGTCAGTAGCGTCGTCGATGCTGTCTCGGTATCCGGGGGCACACCGCTCGTGGTGGCCGAAGCTGATGACTCAGGCGCACGGGTCCTTGGGGTGATTCACCTGAAGGATGTCGTCAAGGAAGGGATGAGCGAACGCTTCGACGAACTGCGCCGCATGGGTATTCGCACCGTCATGATCACCGGCGACAACCCTCTGACGGCGAGAGCCATCGCCGACGAGGCGGGGGTAGACGACTTTCTCGCTGAAGCGACACCCGAAGACAAGATGCTCCTCATTCGCAGAGAGCAAGAGGGCGGACGTCTCGTCGCCATGACAGGCGACGGCACTAATGACGCTCCAGCATTGGCACAAGCCGATGTCGGTGTCGCTATGAACACCGGCACCTCGGCAGCGAAGGAAGCCGGCAACATGGTTGACCTCGACTCCAACCCGACGAAGCTCATTGAAATCGTGGAGATCGGCAAGCAACTGCTCATCACACGGGGATCGCTGACCACCTTCTCGATCGCCAACGACGTCGCGAAGTACTTCGCGATCATTCCTGCGATGTTCGTCGCTGCCTACCCAGGGCTCGATGTGCTCAACATCATGCAGCTCGACTCGTCCGAGTCAGCCATCTTGTCCGCTGTCATCTTCAACGCGCTCATCATCGTTGCCTTAGTACCACTGGCGTTGCGCGGCGTTCGGTATCGGCCTCAGTCAGCATCGAAGATGCTGAGCCGCAACCTCATGGTCTATGGGGTCGGTGGCCTCATCGCCCCATTCATCGGCATCAAACTCATCGACCTGTTCGTCTCGCAGATTCCTGGACTCACCTCATGAAGACCTCGCTTCGCTATGTCGGTGCCTCACTCCGCATGTTGGCCGTCATGACAGTCATCGTGGGGGTCGCCTACCCCTTGACGGTCTGGGCGATCGGACAGCTGGCCTTCAACGACTCCGCAAACGGGTCAATGCTTGAGATGGACGGCAGCCCCGTTGGCTCATCGCTCATCGGGCAAGACTTCGTTGGCGCCGAGTGGTTCCAGGGGCGCCCGTCCGCAGGTGACTACGACGCACTGGCGTCTGGGGCCAGCAACCTTGCGGCCACCAGCGGCCAACTGCTGTCGCAGGTCGAGCAGCGTCGCGCGAACGCATCTGGCGACAACTCAGTCGAGCCCAGCGAGGTACCGCCGGACGCGCTCACCGCCAGCGGTAGTGGCCTCGACCCGCATATCTCGCCCGAGTACGCGCACCAGCAAGTGGCACGAGTTGCTGATGCAAGAGACATGGACCCAGCTGACGTCACGGCGCTAGTCGATGAGTACACCCAGGGACGAGTGCTGGGCTTCCTGGGCGAACCTCGCGTCAACGTCCTAGAGCTCAACCTGGCTCTCGAACAGGCATCTGACTGAACCGGGCGACAGGGAGGACAATGGCACCATGGCGCGCGGACAACTGAGGGTTTACCTGGGGGCTGCACCCGGGGTCGGCAAGACGTTCGCCATGCTCGATGAGGCACATCGACGCCACGGCCGCGGCACAGATGTGGTCATTGGCTTCGTCGAGGATCACGGGCGCGCACTCACCCGAGAACACACCGAGGGCCTCGAGATGATTCCGCGCCGAGTCGTTCACTATCGCGGGGCGGAGTTCACCGAGTTCGACCTGGATGCCGTTCTGCGCCGCAAACCCGATGTCGCGCTCATCGATGAACTTGCGCACACCAACGTTCCTGGCGTCAAGAACGCCAAGCGCTGGCAGGACATCGAAGAGGTTCTCGATGCCGGAATCAACGTCATCACGACCGTCAACATCCAGCACCTGGAGTCGCTCAACGACGCCGTAGAGTCGATCACCGGCATAGAACAGCGCGAAACCGTCCCCGACGACGTGGTCCGCCGGGCCGACCAGATCGAGCTCGTCGACATGTCGCCCGAAGCCCTACGAAGGCGCATGGCGCACGGCAATGTCTACCCACCTGAACGCATTGACGCAGCGCTCACGAACTACTTCCGTCTGGGAAACCTCAGCGCCCTTCGCGAGCTTGCCTTGTTGTGGGTGGCAGATCGGGTAGACGAAGCACTCGATCGCTACCGGCAGAGCCACGGCATCGACGCTCCGTGGCCAGCGCGAGATCGGATCGTCGTCGCACTGACGGGTGGCCCAGAAGGTGACACGCTGATCAGGCGCGGTGCCCGGATCGCTGGACGCAGCGCCGGTCGAGACCTCATGGCGATCCACGTCTCACGCGGCGATGGCATGAGCTCAGGCGACCCCTCGCATCTGGAGCGTCAGCGGGTACTTGTCGAGAGCTTGGGTGGTACCTACCACCAGGTCGTCGGCGACGATATTGCCGAGGCGCTCCTAGATTTCGCCAGAGGGGTCAACGCCAGTCAGCTCGTCATCGGGGCTCCCCGTCGCGGTCGCTGGGCGAGTCTCACGCAACCCTGGACGGGTGAAGGGATCGTGCGCGATTCCGGTGACATCGACGTTCACGTTGTCACCCACGACGGCGCCGGCCAGCGAAGCGGCACACGAACTCGCCGTGCTCTGTCGCATCGGAGACAGCGTGCCGGATGGGCACTTGCCCTGATCGCGCCGATCCTGCTCACCGCACTCCTCGTACCCTTCCGCAGCAACCTAGAACTGGTCACCGATGTGTTGCTGTTTCTGGGCGCAACCGTGACCGTCGCGCTGGTAGGGGGCCTCTGGCCAGCGGTGTCGGGGGCGGTGTGGTCGAGCGTGTTGCTCAACTACTTCTTCACGCCACCAACCGGAACATTCACGATCTCTGACCCAGAGAATGCCTTCGCACTCGCGGTCTTCGTCGTCATCGCGGTGGCAGTAGCAGTGGTGGTCAACGACTCTGCCAGGCGCGCTGGTGAGGCCAGCGACGCGAGCGCCGAGGCGCAACTCCTCTCAACGTTGGCCGGCGATGTCGTACGCGCTGAGACCGGAATTTCGGCTCTGCTCAACCGCTTGAGCGAGTCGTTCGGACAGGATGCCGTCGCACTCATCGAACGCGACGACCCTCGCTCGCCTTGGTTGGTCGTGGCCTCGATCGGTGACGACCCACCATCGACGTCAGACGAAGCCGACACCACCGTTCCGATCGATGAGTACCGGTCACTCGTGATGAAGGGACGCCCCCTTGACGCCGGAGACCGCCGAGTGCTTGAGGCGTTCGGGGCGCACACGGTTGCTCTCCTCGACCGGGACCGGCTGCGCACTCAGGCAGCCAAGGCCGAGCATCTCGCAGCAGCCGACGACCTGCGCAATGCGATCCTGGCCGCGGTGAGCCACGACGTTCGTACTCCGCTGGCCGCCATCAAGGCGGGTATCAGCGGGATGCGCCAGCCGGACGTGGAGTGGACGGCGGAGGAACGGGCAGAACTCATGGCGACCATCGAGGATGGAGCCGATCGTCTTGATTCACTGCTCTCCAACCTCCTCGACCTCAGCCGCATTCAAAGTGGCGCCGTGCAACCTCGACGCGACGAGGTTGACATTGCCGATGTCATCGCGAACGCGGCCGACGAGCTAGATGAACCCGACCTGGTCATCGAGCTTCCGGAGGCCCTGCCTGACGTCGTTGCCGATGCTGGTCTGCTCGAGCGAGTCCTGGCCAACGTGATGGATAACGCGTCGCGCTTCTCGCCGCCCGGAGCCGCGATCCGAGTACTCGGGTTCGCCGAAGACTCGTGCGTGCGAATCCTGGTCGTCGACCAGGGGCCGGGTGTTCTCGATCGCGACAAGGACCGCATGTTCGCCGCCTTCCAGCGGTTGGGAGACTCGCCGGACGGTGCGGGGCTCGGTCTCGGGTTGGCCGTCGCCAGGGGCTTCGCCGTCGCACTCGGAGGCAACCTCGAAGCCGAGGACACACCAGGCGGAGGGCTCACCATGGTGTTGACCCTTCCGGCCGCGCCCGCGCACTCTGCAGAAGGCCCAGCAGCAGCTGATCCGGCGCCAGATAATCCGGCGTCAGACATCGCGGCGGCATCGTCATGACCAGCGAGCGAGTACTCGTCGTAGAGGATGACGCCAACCTGGCGAGGGCGCTGTCCATCAACTTGCGCGCGCGCGGGTACGTGGTCGACCTGGCGTCCAACGGCACGTCGGCGCTGCGACTCGTGGCCGACCGGCATCCCGATCTCATCTTGCTTGACCTCGGCCTACCCGACATCGACGGTATCGATGTCATCGCTGGCGTCCGCGGGTGGAGCAAGACACCGATCATTGTGTTGTCCGCTCGGCAGACCTCACATGACAAAGTCAAAGCGCTCGATGTCGGTGCCGACGACTACGTCACCAAACCGTTTGCCATGGATGAACTGCTGGCCCGGTTACGGGCAGCCCTCCGCCGAACCGTTGACGAACCTGGGGCAATCGCCAACGTCACCACACCCGACTTCTCCGTTGACTTCGCCGCGCATCGCGTGACGCGTGGCGACGAGATCGTGCGGCTCACTCCCAAGGAGTGGGGAATTCTCGAGTCACTGATCCGGTACAGCGGGCGCCTGGTCAGCCAAGACCTGCTTCTGCGCGAAGTCTGGGGGCCCGGGTATGAAGGCGAGACTCACTACCTGCGGGTGTATGTCGCTCAACTACGCCGCAAACTCGAGCCCGACCACTCTCGCCCCAAGTACTTCATCACCGAACCGGGCATGGGCTACCGCTTCGTTGAGCCTGTTCTGAGTCAGGGCGAGCCGGAGGCCACGTAGCTGGTCTTCACCACAGTGAAGAAGTCACGCGCATAGCTGCCCTGCTCGCGCGGACCGAAGGACGACGCGCGGCGTCCACCGAAGGGGACGTGGTAGTCGACGCCAGCAGTCGGCACGTTCACCATGACCATTCCGGCGGTCGAGTGACGCCGGAAGTGAGACGCTGCAGCGAGCGAGCGCGTGACGATGCCACTCGAGAGCCCGAACTCGGTGTCGTTGGCGACCGCGAGCGCCTCGTCATAGTCGGCGACCCGAATGATCGAGGCCACCGGACCGAATACCTCTTCGCGGTTAACGGTCATCGCGTTGGTCGTCCCCACCACGAGCGCTGGGGAAAGGTAGTGGCCAACCGCTGGGCCCTCAATACGCTGACCGCCGCGCACCTCACCACCCTCGTCACGCGCCACGGTGAGGTACTGCTCGTCCTGCTCCAACTGAGTGGCGTCGACCACGGGGCCCATCTGCGTGGTGGCATCACGTGCATCGCCGACCCGCCAGGCCTGCATGGCGTCGGTCAGTGCCGCGACGAACGCGTCGTGGATGCTGTCGGTCACCACGAGTCGACTCGACGCCGTGCACCGTTGCCCCGTCGACCCGAACGCGCCTTGCAGCGCTACGTCGACAGCAACGTCAAGGTCTGCGTCGTCGAGGACGATGAGCGGGTTCTTGCCACCCATCTCAAGCTGCACCCGAGTGCGGTGCGGGGTCGTGGCAGAAAGAATTTGCTCGCCCGTGGCGATGGACCCGGTGAACGACACGCCATCGACGTCGGGGCTGCCCGTCAACACCGGGCCGACATCACGCCCTGACCCCATCACGAGGTTGAGCACACCGTCGGGAAGGCCAGCGCGGCGCAGGATGTCGACGAGCTCCCACGCGCACCCCGGTACAAGCTCGGCCGGCTTGAACACCACGGCGTTGCCGTACGCCAGCGCCGGTGCGATCTTCCACGCCGGAATCGCAATCGGAAAGTTCCAGGGCGTGATGACACTGACGACGCCAAGCGGCTCGCGGGTCACCATCACCTCGAGACCAGGGCGTACCGAGTCGATCAGCTCACCTGAGTTTCGCAAGGCCTGCCCGCCGTGGAACTTCAGAATCTGCCCAGCGCGCACCACCTCTCCGCGAGCTTCCGGCAGCGTCTTTCCCTCTTCACGTGCGAGCAAGTCACCGAGCTCGTCGGCCCGACGGATGACTTCGTCTCCAGCGCGGTCGAGCACATCGGCACGTTGCTGCGGCGATGCGAACGCCCAGCCCGGCAATGCCTGGCGGGCAGCGCCGACAGCCTCTTCCGCATCGCTGGCACTGCCGCGGGCGTACTCGGCAATCACATCGCTGGTGTCGCTGGGGTTGACGTTCGGCGTCCACCGATCACCAGCCACATCGCGACCACCAATGAAGTTGCTGCGCCGTGACGTCACAGTGAGCCAGAGTATCGAGCCACTTGGCACTCGCTGGGGTACGCAGCAAACCTCGCGCGAGCCGGTAGCACCAACCGGGAGTCCAGCCGTAGCGCCAGCCGGGGCGCTAGCCGGCAAGAGCGACCCCCAAGCCCAACCAAGCAGCGGCCGCAACCATGACCACTGCGAACGTCTGACGTAGTCGCTTCTGAGGCAGTCGGGGGGCGATTCGCGCACCAGCGAACGAACCAAGCACGGCGCCGAGCGCCATCGGAAGTGCCACCGCCCAATCGAGGTTCTCGGGCCCCCGAGCCACGAGTGCAACGACGACGTTGATCGCGATCACCAGCAGTCCAGTGGCAGTCGCCTCGACGATTCCGAATCCGACGAAGAGCACGAGGGCAGGGACGATGACGAACCCGCCACCGACGCCGAAGAATCCAGTGACCAGGCCAACGCCGAGGGCCGCACACACCACCACGAGATAGGACGCGCGCCCCTGCTTGTCGAGCAGTGACTCCGGCTGACGCCACATGGCTACTGCGGCCACCACCAGCAGCACCGAGAAAGCGACAGTCAATGCAGTGGCTGACACCAAGTCAGCCAGAAGGGAGCCAGCCACCGCGGCGATCGCACCTACCGCACCAAAGGTCGCCCCTTCGCGCCACTTCACCACGTCAGTACCACGGCGTCCGAGCAGCCCGCTCATGGCGGCCAACAGCACGACTACCAAGGAGACTGTGGTCGCCTCGTGGGCCGGCACATCAAAGGCGAGCATCAGGACTGGCGCGGTGAAGATCGCACCACCGGCTCCTAGCACGCCCAGCAGCAACCCGATCAGCACACCAGCGACGGCCAGTTCGATCAGCGCTGCGGTAGTGACCTCCATGGCTCAGCTTCCGCGGGCAGTGCTCGTGCGGCTCGTGTGACTCACAGGACTTGTGCGACTCACGCGACGTGGACTCACGCGGTTCACGCGACGCGGTCGTCTGGTGCTGCTCTGGTCTGTCCGCGTGCCTCACTCTGACTGGATCCTGACCACACCCGCGCCGTGCGACGCGACGCTCGCCACGTCCACCCGGCAGGGCGCTGAACCGGCCCATCAGACTCGCTCATTTCGGCCTCGATGGGGAGCGATGTGTCGAGCGCACTCGTCCAGTCATCGTCAACGAGGACGAGGTTGTCGAAAGACTCACCTTCGGTCACCAGCCCGCTACGCAGCAGGGAGGTGACGGCGGCTGCGCGGTACCCCGACCCGCAGGTGACATAGACGGGTCGATCTCGCGGGATTTCATCCACTCGATCAGGGATCTCATAGAAGGGGATGTGTTGTGCTTCGCGGACGTGACCCTCGTCCCACTCCAGCTGCTGGCGGACGTCGAGGAGGTGCGTGTCTGGGTGCGCTGCATGGACCTCTGCGAGCTCGGCGAACGTCAGGCGTTCGGTTGACTCGAGGGATTCGCTGTCGTCTGCCCAGAAGTCTGGCCCACCGACTGCTTGCGCCACTGGTCGGTCGATGCCGATCCGTACCAGCTCACGTTGCGCCGCTTCGATCTGCTCAGTCGTCTCACCGAGCAGGGTCACAGGTGCACCCCAAGGGATGAGCCATCCCACGTACGCCACAAACGCGCCGTCCAAATCGAAGGAGAGCGTGCCGGACAGGTGACCGACGGCGAAGACCTCGCGGGAACGCAGGTCAATGACCCACTCACCCGCTGCGATGCGTTCGCGAATCTGCTGCGGATTGGCAGGACGCGGTCGCGACAGGTCTACTCGCGGCGGTCCTTCGGCGCGTGAGTTGGCCGGACCCATGTGTGCGTAGTAGGCAGGGAACACATCCAGCCCAGCAAGCGTCTCGTCAACGAACGCCTGCTCATCGTTCAGCAGGGCGGGGTTGGTCGCTCGTTCGTCCGCGATCACACCAGCAACACCGTCGTTCTGAGTGGCGGCACAGAACGATCCGAAGCCATGAGTCGGATAGACGTGCGTGCGATCGTCAAGATCTGAGGCGATGCGACGTACGGAATGCCACTGGTCGTGAGCGAGCGGTTCAGCCAGTTCGGGTGTGACCAAGTCAGGACGACCGACCGCGCCGTAAAGCATTGACCCACCAGAAAAGACGGCTCCGTTGGCTTCACGCCCGTTGGCTTCACGCCCGTTGGCTTCATGACCAGCCGCCGCAACGACATACGACACGTGGTGCGGGGTGTGCCCTGGGGTCGACATGACGGTGAGTTGCAGCGCACCCGAAGCGAATACATCGCCATCGTTGACGGGCGTGTGGGCAAACGGGACGCCCGCCTCACCTGGAATCAGGTAGGCGGCACCATGCCTAGCGGCCAGCTCGACACCGCCACTGACATAGTCGTTGTGCACGTGCGTCTCGCAAACGTGCGTGACCTGGAGACCGTGCTCAGCCAAGAGGTGTTCGACGCGGTCGATGTCGCGTTGCGGATCAATCACGACAGCCGACTGGCCATCATGAGCGATGTATCCGCGGTTTCCGAGTCCAGGAGTCTCGATCACCAGCACGTGCGGCGCACTCGTGTACGAGGTCATCGGGTACCTCCACTCACCGTGAGTCCGGCCGCGTCCCACGCCACCATGCCTCCGGCCACATTGACCGCGTCGTAACCGTGTTGGTTCAGGTACTGGCACACCTGCCAACTGCGGTTGCCGGATCGACAGATGACGAAGAGGGTGTCGTCCTTCGGAAGCTCGCCCATGCTTTTCGGCACGAGGTGCATAGGCATCGACTTCGCCCCCTCGAGGTGGCCAGCGTTGTACTCGAACGGTTCCCGCACGTCAATGACGAGCGGGTCGTCGCGCAACGCTGCCGCGAGACCTACGACGTCGACTTCGCGAACCACGGGCTGACTCATGACTACCTTTCGCTGCTTGTTGATCACGCCACTGACGGCGCTGGGTCAGGCGAGTACTGGAATCAGGCGAGTACTGGATTCACGCGAGTACTGGACTCACGCAAGGGCAAGGAACAACTTCTCCATCTGTTCCTTGGTGAGCGCTGGCTCTTCGCCGCGCAACTCGGCGTCCTGGCACTGCCGCATTCCGCTAGCCACGATCTTGAAGCCGGCGCGGTCTATCGCTCGTGACGCCGCGGCAAGCTGAGTGACGATGTCACTGCAGTGACGACCCTCTTCGATCATGGCGATGATGCCGCCGATCTGCCCTTGTGCACGCCGCAGCCGGTTGATTACCTCGCCACTGACTGTCTCGTCTACCTGCATTGGAGGCCTCCCTGGGAACCGCGCCGCAGCGCGTCCGGACCTCTCCATGGTATACCCCCGGGGGTATACCAAGCAACTCCTCGCCTACCTACCTACCTACCCAACCGCGACGAAGACATGCGACGCCATCGTCGCGTCCAGTTCGGCGTACTCCATGCCGCTGCCTACCAGCACCCCGGCGGCCGTGCGTCGCACCTTGACAACTTGGCCAGGGCGGACGCCGGCTCGGCTCAGCGAGATCATCAGCTCATGGTCATCTTGGATCGGTTCACCGATGCGCCGCACCGTGAACCGGCGAGAGTCTTCCTCGGCCACCGAGTCGAGCCCCACGAACTCACCGCTGTCAGAGACGCGCTTCTCACCGAGCTCGTCGAGCCCAGGGATCGGGTTGCCGAAGGGCGAGTGTGTCGGATGCTTGAGCAAGTCAAGGATTCGACGTTCGACGGTCTCGCTCATTACGTGTTCCCAACGGCACGCCTCGGCGTGCACCTCTTCCCACGGCAGCCCAATGATGTCGACGAGCAAACACTCGGCCAAGCGGTGCTTGCGCATGACCCGCATGGCCATGTCGCGACCGCGCGACGTGAGCTCGAGATGCCGGTCGCCCTCGACGGTCAGCAACTCGTCGCGCTCCATGCGCGAGACGGTCTGGCTCACGGTCGGCCCCGATTGCTGCAGCCGCTCGGCGATCCTCGCCCGTAGCGGGACGACGCCCTCCTCTTCGAGCTCGAAGATCGTGCGGAGGTACATCTCGGTGGTGTCGATGAGGTCGGTCACGAGTTGATCATCCCTGACGGTAGACGGTTCGGCCATTCACGACGGTCTGCAAGACCGCCGCGTCCAAGAGCCGTTCCGGGTCGGACGCGGTCACATCGGGGTCAACGACCACGAAGTCGGCATGCTTCCCCGGCGCAATGGCACCGAGGCGATCCTCTGCGAAGCATGACCATGCCGCGTGGGCTGTGGCATAGGTCAGCGCGGCTTCGATCGGGACCGCGTTGCTTGGCTCATTCGGGGGCAGGTCTGGGCTGAGCGCAGAACGACGTGTCGTTGCGATGAAGAGGTTGGGCAGGGGGGCGTATGGGGCGGTCGGCGCATCAGTGCCGAACACGACCCGAGCACCCGATGCCAAGAGAGCTGCGGCGGGAAACCCCAGCGGAGAACGTTCTGGCCCGAGCATCTCGCGCCAGTTGTCTTGGATCGCAGGGTCGGCGTGGACCGGCTGCATGGATGCCGTGACGTTGAGTTTCGCGAAACGAGGAATGTCGGCCGGGTCGCAGTACTCGATGTGCTCGATGCGGTGGCGGCGCGCTGTCGGGTCACCACCGTTCTCGCGGTAAGCGTTCTCGACGGCGTCCAACGCATTGCGCACCGCGGCGTCCCCAATCGCGTGCAGCGCAACCTGAAGGCCCGCTGCGTCGGCGGCCGCCACGACCGGTGCAAGCTCGTCGTATCCCCAGATCGGATCGGGAAGGGTGCCGTTGGTGTACGGGGCGGAAACGTGCGCAGTACATCCGTCGATCACCCCGTCAACCACCACTTTGATGCCTGTGACTCGGAAGCGATCTGAGCTGTGTAACTGCGCGAAGTTGGATGCCTGTGCCACCTGAGCCAAGTGCTCCGCGGAAGGCCCTTGGCGGGAGATCAGCCAGTGGGCAACGACGCGGACATCGAGCCACCCCTCTGCCTCGGCATGTGCGATGGCTTCGAGCGCTGTGTGATTGAGCCCCATGTCGATGACAGAGGTAACGCCAACGGCGTTCAGCGCTTCGATGGCCTTACGCAGGTGATGACGGTGCTGTTCGTCTGTCGTGACCTTCTCGAGGTGGTCCCAGGCGATGTCTATGGCGTTCTCTTCCAAGAACCCAGTGGCATGCCCATTGCTGTCGCGGGCAATGCGACCACCCGAGGGGTCGGGAGTCGAGTCGGTGATGCCGAGCGCTTCGATCGCCACGGAGTTGATCCACGTCGAGTGAAAGTCGTTGGCATCGAGCAGCACCGGGCGGTGCGCTTCAACGGCATCGAGCATGGTCGCTGTGGGCTCCCCAGGGACCGCGTCGAACAGCCAGCTCTTGCCGAGCACCCAGTGAGCTTTCGGATGCGCCCGCGCGTGCCCACGTACTGCGTCCTGGATCTCTTCGAGCGAGGTGGCACGCACCAAGTCGACACGTTCGAGCGAAGCTCCGGTGTGGAGCAGATGGAAGTGAGCGTCGATGACCCCGGGGATGACGAGCGCACCGCCGAGGTCAACCTCTGCCACGTCGCTGCCTTCAGCACCAGCAGCAGTGGCGGCATTGGCAACGTCAGCAGCAGTAGCCAACACCTCTTCGTCGCAGCCAACCACCAGCACATAACCGTCTTTGACGGCGAAGGCTGGTGACCACGGACGATCAGGGTCGGCCGTAAACACCTTCGCGTTGCGGTAGACCGTCGTCGTTGTTGTCATGGCAGGGTCTGGCTCGGTGGGGTCGGCGCTAGACGATGCGGGGGTCACACGCGCATCTTGCCCTACCGCGCCCCCACCCAACAGGCAGCGCACTCAACAGGCAGCACGCCCAACAGGCAGCGCAGCGAGGTCCGCCCTAGCGTGTGAGCGTGTCCCGCTCGATCATGTGGTTTCGCCGAGACCTGCGACTCTCGGACCATCCGGCGCTGAACGCTGCGGCTGCCGCAGGTGCGGTGTTGCCCGTGTTCGTCGTCGATCCGGCCATCTGGGGTCCGTCCGGAGAGGTCCGACGCGAGTACCTGCGCCGATCGCTGGACGCGCTCGACCAGTCGCTGCACGGATGTCTGACCATCCGAACTGGCAACCCCGCCGAGGTACTACCAGTGCTGGCTCGCGAGGTTGGCGCGTCCAGCGTGCACATCTCGGCAGACCACGCGCCGTACGGATCGCAGCGCGATGACGCGGTCGGTCGCACACTCACCGACATCGGCGTCTCATTGGAACGGAGCGGTTCGCCGTATGCCGTCTCGCCTGGACGCGTGCGGAAAGCCGACGGGACGCCGTACCGAGTGTTCACACCCTTCTACCGAGCATGGTGCGAGCACGGTTGGCGCCCTCCGGCACGGGTCGCTGGCGACCTCGCACTCGTCGATGGTGTCAGTAGCGATCAACTCCCTGCGGCTGCGGAGGATCTGACAGGCGCGCCGTTCACTCAGCTGCCAGCTGCCGGAGAGGCCGCAGCACTGAAGCGCTGGCGTGCGTTCGCCGATGAGGCGCTTGGTGCGTATGCCGATGGTCGGGATCGTCCTGACCTGCCTGCCACGTCTCGACTGTCGGTGCACTTGAAGTACGGCGAGATTCATCCCCGCACACTGCTTGCCGGGCTTACCGGGCTTGCCGGGCTTACCGGGCTTGCCGGGCTTACCGGGCTTGGGGACAGTCGTGAGCGCTTGGCCAAGCCGCACGAGGTCTTTCGCAAGGAGCTCGCCTGGCGTGAGTTCTACGCCGATGTGCTGCATCACGAGCCGCAATCAGCTCGAGAGTACTTGCGCGAGGAGTTCACGCGCATGCAGTACGACACCGGGCTGGACGCGGAGCGAAACCTGGAGGCGTGGCAACAGGGGCTCACCGGATTTCCGATCGTGGACGCAGGAATGCGCCAGCTACTGCACGAGGGGTGGATGCACAACCGCGTCCGGATGGTTGTCGCCTCGTTCCTCGTGAAAGACCTGCACGTGGAGTGGCAGCACGGGGCCCGATGGTTCATGCATCACTTGGTTGACGGTGACCTGGCCTCGAACTCGCATGGTTGGCAATGGACTGCCGGATGCGGCACGGACGCCGCCCCCTACTTCCGCATCTTCAACCCGGTCACCCAGGGCAAACGCTTCGATCCAGCCGGCGACTACGTCAGGCAGTACATCCCTGAACTGCAGCACCTGGCCGGCGCCACCGCACACGAGCCGTGGGCGACCGACGAGGGGTACGCCAAGGGCTACCCCGAGCCGATCGTTGACCATGCCGAGGAGCGCGTCGAAGCACTGCGCCGCTACGAGGAGATCAAGCAGTCGTAGCCCTCGTCGGTGGCATGTGGCGGTCCCGGTCGAGCGAGGTCAGGACAGCATCGCCGACAGGTAACGCCGAGCAATGATCCGCTGTGCGCGCTGCATCACGGGCGCGCCAACGGATGCCCACGGCACCGGACGCGAGAACGCCGCCACCGACCCCACCACTGCCCCTTCGTCAGTCATCCGCACCAGGAATGCCTCTTCGCCCTGCTCTGGATGTCCTGCCAGCGTGCCGTACGCGAACCCAGCTTCGATGTCGCTGTCCTCGTTCTCGTTGTCGCTGTCGCTGTCGCTGTCGATCACAGTGATCACTTCGCATGGGGCAGGGATCATGATCGGCCCGACACCAATAGACAGTGTGACTCGGAGCCCAGGGGTGACTCTGAGCCCAGGCACAACTCCCCCAACGTCGGAGGAGCCATCGCCACCAGCGGCTACTCGTACTCCGGCGTCGCGGTGCATCTGCCACGAGAGGATCCGGTCGCGGGCACGCCCGAAGTCATCGCCGTCGCTACTGATGATTCGCGACTCCCACAGCACGTTCCATGGTCCGCGCAGGTAAGAGGCACCCCTGGCCAGCGGGATAGACAACCCGCGTAGCCGAGCCGGGTAACTGAGCTCAGCGGAGTGGCGATCGGTCACGGCACGATCGTGGCAGCCCGGCACCGGATGCTCTAGTCATCAAGGCGGCCCGATACTTCGCCGACCACTGCGGTCGACGGTGACCTGCCACCCCTCCTGGTGAATCAGCCTGTGGTGACGCCGACAGGCGAGCACTGTGTTGTCGAGTGAGGTATCCCCACCGTGCGACCAGAACACGACGTGGTGCACATCGCAGTGTTCCGGTGGCCGGTAGCACCCCGACGCAACGCACGTGCGGTCTCGTGCGATCACGGCACGCCTTAGCGCCGGTGGAATCGTGCGGGTGGCCCGGCCGACGTCGAGCACCATCGACGGTCCATCCATCAGGATGCGGGAGATCGTGGCGTCACACGAGATGAGCTGTGACTCGCTCGCGGTGATCGGCCCAACCCAAGAGAGCTGCCCCGGCCACACCTCGGCCCTTGCTTGCTGCTCGGGCACTTCTGATGCGGACCCTGACTTTGCAGAGCCTGACTCGGCGGACCCCGACGGACACCCTGACTCGTTCAAACCTGCGGGAGTCCATCGGTAGGCGTCCGAGCTCTGCGCGTTGAGAGTTGCCACGTCGACGATCACCGAGACATGCGGCCGAACTCCCCCCACCACTCCGGACTTCTCGCTGTCGAGCCACTCAGCGCAGATGTCACCCAAGGCATCTGCTCGGCGCTGCGGCCAGGACCGGGGGTCGAGCTCAGCGCTCGACGACCCATCGCCCTCGTCAGCGGCTACGGCTGCGGCTGCCTCACCGGCTGGGGACGGCGGCCGGATCTTGGCGTCCAGCGCGGTCAACAGCAAGGAGCCCGTCAACGGATCGAGCAGACCCGACACCGACACCAAGCCGTCGATCGTTTCGCCCACACTCAACCCACGTTGCTCGTACCGGCGTTGGGCCGCAGCCTCGGCACGCTCACGGTCGAAGCAGTGCACGAGCCGGTCACCCACACGTCGAAGTTGACCGGGATCGAGGGTCGCCGACGCATCGATCATCGCGTCTTCAGCCTCAACGCGACGATCGTCGGGGACCTGCCGTACCGCATTGGTGATCGCTTGGGCCTGGCGCCACGTCACTGCTCCATCGAGCATCTGCTCGCCAGTGTGAACGAGCTCGCCGCTGGTGATCGCGTGCGCCACTCGGGTGCGGGCCGATGCTTCGCTCGGCGCCATTCGACAGCGATGCCGCATCCATGACGTGAGGGACGCGTCACCGGCGTCACTGACACCACCCGTCGACTCGAAGTCGGCCGCCGCAACGAGCCACAGAGACTCGAGTTGGTCGATGAGCCTCCGCGCCAATACCAACCGGCGACCCACGTCTGTCGAGGCGGCTTCACCCGCGAACTGATCGGTCAACCGGACGGCTTCATCGACGAGTCGAGCGGATGCGTGTGGCATCGGGGACTGTTGCCCGGAGACTCCAGGCACGGCCCACTGAGGTGAACCAGCGTCTGGCTCGCGACCCATGGAGCGCCTCCGACAGCAGAACCGGACAAGGACCTGACCTCGTACCTCGGCTGCTGCCTCTGGCCCTCATTCGAGGGCCTCGACCGCTTCACTCGCTTGTCAGCGCATTACCTGCTCGTCATGCTCATCGCTACCGACAGGCATTCGAACATATGTTCGATTCTACGAGACCCCTCACACACTCGTCAACCCCCTTGCGTCCCCCAGCTCAGACATCTCTGTGTAGACGTCCGCTCACTCTCCGTGGCCAGGGGTGGCCCGAAAGGCAGACTGCCTCGCCCTTCGGGCCCCTGCGTCCAATGCCTCGCCGTACCCTCGGCCCATGTCCCCCCGAGTGTGCAGCGTGCTGAGCCTGAAAGGCGGCGTCGGCAAGACTTCTGTGACGCTCGGGCTCGCCAGTGCCGCCAACGAGCGAGGGCTCCGAACTCTGGTGATCGATCTCGACCCGCAGGCCAACAGCACCGTCGTGCTCGATCCCGCCCGCGTGCTGTTCACCAGCAACGACGTGCTGGCAGACGGACGCGCCGGCGTGATGGCTCAGGCCGTCGTCAAGAGCGGCTGGGGCGATGCCGTCGACCTCGTCGCAAGTGAACGTGCCCTCGAACACCGCGCGGTCCCCGAGGGAGACGGGTCGCTCCGGTTGCGAGTCACGATGCAGGGGTTGGACGAGTACGACCTGGTGTTGATCGATACGCCCCCTGCGCTCGGCGAGCTCACCCGCAACGCACTCACCGCAAGCGATCTCGGTCTCGTCGTCACCGAGCCGAGCCTGTTCGCGCTGCAAGGAGCGCAGCAAGCACTCGATGCGATGTCGGTGGTTCGCGACGCCAACCTTCGGCTCGCGCTGGCAGGCATCGTCGTCAACCGCGTCCGCCCGACGTCGTCTGAGCACCGCTATCGCATGGCCGAGCTGGCGCTCGCCTATGGCGACTTGCTGTGGCAGCCGCCGCTACCCGACCGTGCTGTGATGCAACAAGCGGCGGGCGCTTGCACGCCCGTGCACGCCTGGCGCACCCAAGCCGGACGCGAGATTGCGCGCATCTTCGAGGGCTACCTCGACCAGGTGCTCGCCGTCCACGTCGAACCAGCCCCGCTACGCCCGGTGTCCTGACCGCGACCTGACCGAGAGGACTGCCATGAGTCGACCAGAGCCGCGCCCAGCACTCCGACGCTCTGAAGATGGCTCGGTGCACCCCGCTGCGCCGCGCGTCGAGCCAGAGAAGCATCTGCATCCGGTTCCCAACGCTCCCGCGGCCGCGCGCCGTCCGAGCGGTCACGCGCCAGCAGCTCCCGTCATGACTCACACCGAGTTCACGGGCAAGCCCGCGAAGCTCGACGTCGAGATCCCCAAGGATCTGCGCAAGCAACTACGACGACTGGCCGAACGGTCGGGAACCTCACTGGACGCCGTGGTCACCGACGCTCTCACGCGGCTCGTCGCCGATCAGCGCTGAGTTGAGGCCCCCGCAGCACCGCTGCTGAGCCGACGTCATTCCCAGGGACACGCGCCTAGAAGACGCCTTGGTCCATCTCACGCAACAGTGAATCGACGACCGCCTTCAGATCTCCGTCGTTAGCATCAGCCACTGCCCGTTGTCGCTGGTAGCTCGCACCACGCTCCATGATGCGTTCGACTTGCATGAGCTCTTCAGCGCAACCAAGTTTGCGGGCAATCGGTTCGAGGTCTTCTGCAAGGTCGAGGATGGCCTCTTTGATCGGACGCACCGTCTTGCCGAGGTCATCGACGACAATCTCGGCGTCCAGGCCGTATCGAGCTGCTCGCCACTTGTTTTCTCGCACTAACCACGTGCGGGGTTCTGGCAACGTGTAGCCCTTGTCGAGCTGCCGGTCGAGTGACTCGACCAGCGATTGCGCCATTGCGGCGATCACAGAAATCTCGTCGAGCGTCGGGATGCCGTCGCAGATCCGCAGTTCGACGGTGCCGAAGTTCGGGTGCGGACGGATGTCCCACCACACTTCGCGAATCGACTCGATGGTGTTCGACGAAATCAACGTCTCCATGTAGTCCTCGAAGGCGTCCCAACCGGAGAGTGCGTACGGCAAGCCGGCAGTGGGGAGCCCCTCGAAGACCTTGCTGCGCGCCGATGCGAGCCCGGTGTCTGACCCCATCCAATACGGAGAGGACGCCGACAGCGCGAGGAAGTGCGGGATGTACATCATGAGCGCGTTGTTGATCGGGATTGCCTTCTCGGGTGCTCGCACTCCCACGTGAACGTGAACCCCGAAGATCTGTAACCGCCGCGCGAGCCACTGCATTTGCTCGACGAGCTGCGCATAGCGCGGGTCTGGGCTGATCTGCTGTGTCGTCCAGTCGGTGAAGCGGGTGCGTGCCAGAACACATCACACCGAGGTTGCGCTTGGCCGCCGCTGCTTGCACTTCCTTCACCGTGCCCGACAGGTCTTCGCGTGCTTCTGCGACCGTGGAGCAGATTCCGGTGATGACTTCGACGGTCGACTCGAGGAGTTCATGCTTGGCCTTCGGGTGCTCTTCTCCCGGAACCGGCGTGATCTCCGCAAGGATCTCGGACGCGCCACTGGTCAACTCGCGAGTGTCGAGATCGACGAGTTCTAGCTCCCACTCGATGCCGAGGCTCGAACGTTCCGACGGCTGAAAGGGAATGTGCACAGGCCCAGGCTAGGGGCAGCAGAGGTGAACCGCAGCCCTCACCGGCAGTCAGTCGAGCAAAGTCGACGTCACGCGTCCGGCTGGTCAGGTAAAGAGGTCGTGGCCGACGTGGCCCTCGCGCGAAGAACGACCCGACCCTCGCTCAGCATGCGGTCGCCGGGGGAAGGCGTGGGGATCACGCGCTCATGCTGTTCTTTGAGGTCATCATCCGCACGCGCGCTTCCGGGGTTGAACACCTCATCCAGCGCCCCGAGAACCGCTCCCATGCTCGAGCGTGTGCCCAGGCCACGCTTCATCCACATCAACACGTCGGTCACCTCGCCCGACCAGGCGATACGTCGCGTCGCGTCGCTGATGGATGCACCAATGGTTGCGATCATCGCAACCGGTGTAGCACCGCACCCGCACGAAGTGACTACGCTCAATCAAGCGACTGGGTGCCGCGAGTCGTAGCGCAGGAACCCTCGATTGCGGAGCGCGAAGAACAGGGTCGCCGTGATGCATGCGATGCCCCCCACGATCACGGCGGTGTGTTCACCCCACAGCGATGCAGTGGTACCGATCAGGGCATCACCAAGTCGTGGGCCGCCAGCAACCACGACGACGAACACGCCCTGCAGGCGTCCGCGTAACTCATCTGGGGTGGCCACCTGAAGGATGGTCGACCGAAACACCGCGCTGATCATGTCGAACGCACCGGTCAATGCCAGAAAGAACAGCGCCCACGTCAGCATGCTTGTCGCTCCGAAGGCGACGACCGCAGCTCCGTAACCGCACACCATCAGCACGACCATGAGCCCTTGCCGACGAACCGTTCCCAACCACCCGCTCAGCAACCCAGCCAGCACCGAGCCAACTGCTGGGGCCGCCGCCAGCAAGCCGACCGTTCGCGCACCGCCACCGAAGGTCGTAAGCGCCAGCGCCGGAAAGAGTGCCCGAGGTTGCGCCAACACCATGGCGCATAGGTCGACGATGAACGTCATCAGCAGGTTGCGACGCTTCGATAGAAACTTCAGGCCATCCAGTACTGCAGCCCATCCAGTGCGATGCGGTGCCGCCTCCGGTGCAATCGAGGGAAGCCGGATCAGCCCATACATCGCTGCACTGAACAACACCGCGTCAATGGCATACGCCGCGGTCAGTCCACTGGCCGCGATGACGAACCCGCCGACCAACGGCCCGAGCGTGAATCCGGCGCTGAAGGTCAGGTTCGTCAACGCGTTTGCCGCAGGCAAGAGCTCAGGTTTGATCAGTCGCGGGATGATCGCTGAGCGCGCCGGGTTGTTCACCGCAAAGAACGCCGACTGAGCCGCCACGACGACGTACAGCAACCACACCTGATCGAGCGACAGCATCGATTGCAGCAACAGGACGACAGCGCAGATCCAAAGACCGCCAGATGCCGCGAGCGCGACCAGTCGACGATCGTGGGTGTCTGAGATCGACCCGCCGTAGAGCCCGAAGATCACCAACGGGAAGAACGCTGCGGCACCGAGCATGCCAACCGCGAAGCTCGACCCCGTGAGCTCGTAGATCTGGATACCCACCGCCACCGTCGCCATCGACTGGCCGATCTGGGCGACGGTCCAGCCGCTCCACATGCGGCGAAAGGCAGGGCTCTCTTTGAGTGGCCTCAGGTCAACAACTACGCGGCGGGCCACCTGGTCATCCTGCCTGGTGGAACCATGAAGGTCGTGGGGGCGTCCCAGCAGCGAACCAGCAGCGAACCAGCAGCGAACCAGCAGCGAACCAGCAGCGAACCAGCAGCATCGCGTATCCGCGGAATCAAATAGTCGCGGCATCGAATAGTCGGAGGTGCACGACATGAGCCGTCAGCTAGTGGCAGTGCTGAGACGCCCTGTGCTGCTGGTCGCCGCCGCCACCACGCTGGCTCTTGTGTTCACAGGCTGCGATACCACCACAATTTCACACCTTCCTGATGAGCCGAAGGCACTGGCCAGCCCGACTGAACCACCAGACGGCTTGGACGCCGAGGGCGTCACTGCCTGGACTCTCTGGCAGGAGCAAGGTTGGCGCGACTACTCGTATCGACTCTCGGTGCTGTGCTTCTGTGATTCGGTCATGAAGGCACCGGTCAAGGTCAAGGACAACCACGTGGTGACGGTGAATGGCAAGCCCCTAGCCCCCGACCAGCCGGTGACTGGGTTCGGTAACACGGCACAGCCGACGATCAACGTGCTCTTCGCAGTGCTGGGCATGGCGCTAGAAGACGCCGATGAAGTGTCAGTGGAGTACGACAGCGAGACCGGCGTCCCCACGTCTATCAACGTCGACTGGATCTCGCATGCCATCGACGACGAGATCAGCTACTCGGCGACGCAGGTGACTCCTACCGACTGACACCAGCCGCAACCAGTGGCAGCCTGGGCACATGACCTCTGAAGACTCGAACGACAGCGATGCCATGAACGACATGAAATCGACCCTGCACGGGTACCTGCGGTTCGGACGCGAGTCATTGCTGTGGAAACTCGAGGGGCTCTCCGACTACGACGTGCGGCGTCCACTGGTGTCGACGGGCACGAACCTGCTCGGCTTGGTCAAGCACGTGAGCAGCGTCGGTGCCGGGTACTTCGGCGAGGTGTTTGACCGCCCTTTCCTCGAGCCGATGCCATGGTTCGACGAGGACGCTGAACCCAACGCCGACCTGTACGCCACCGCCGACGAGAGCCGCGAGCAGATCCTCGGCCTATGGGAGCGAGCGTGGGCTCACGCGGACGCAACGATCGACGAGCTGCCATTGGATGCCCCTGGTCAAGTGCCGTGGTGGGGTGACGAGAGCGACGTGACGTTGCACTTGATCCTCGTACACATGACGGCCGAGACCCACCGTCATGCTGGCCACGCCGACCTCGTCCGCGAACTCATCGACGGCAACGTCGGCTTGCGCGCATCCAACGACAACCTTCCCGAGACCGATCCAGAGTGGTGGTCGAAGTACCACGCGACGGTGCAAGGGGTGGCCGACAAGTTCCGCGAGCAATGAGAGTGCGGATTCAGGGCGAAAGCCGCTCGATGGTCCAGGCACCACCGGTGTCGTGTGCCCGGCGATACCGAATGCGGTCGTGCAGGCGGTTGGGGCGTCCCTGCCAAAACTCCACGTCATCTGGGGTGAGTCGAAAACCTCCCCAGAAGTCGGGCACTGGCACTTCGCTGCCATCGGGGTACTGCTCCCCGAGCTCGGAGTAGCGATCGGTCAGCACGTCGCGCGACTCCAAGACCCTGCTTTGCTGCGAAGCCAGTGCGCCCAACTGCGAGCCATGAGGGCGCGACCTGAAGTACGCCGCCGTCTCCTCAGCCGTGGTGCGCGCCACCGCCCCAGAGACGATCACCTGCCGCTCCAGCTCGATCCACGCAAAGCACATCGACGCCTGTGGGTTGGACGCCAGATGCTCGCCTTTGATCGAGTGATAGTTGGTGAAGAACGTGAAGCCCGTCGCATCAGCTGCCTTGAGCAGGACAGTGCGTGCGCGAGGGCGGGCCGCGCTGTCTGCCGTCGCCAAGGTGAAGGCGTTGGGTTCGGTGAGCTCAGCCGCTACGGCGTCCTGTAGCCAGCGAAGGAACTGCGCTACCGGGTCGGCGTCGACCTCTGGCACATCCAGACCGGCCAATTCGTAGCTTCGACGCAGCGCCGCAAGAGAAGCAGAGTCCATGGGGCCATTGTGGTGCGAAATGTTCCGGTTGCAGGGCCCTTGAGCAGTCATTACCCGCGTCGGGTTAGATTGCAGAGGGCAGCGACCCTGCCCACACTGGCCGACCAAGAATCTCCCAGTACGCACTGAGCACGAACCAGGCCGAACCAGCACGCTGACCCTGTGCACCACAGAGTCGTACCTGACCCTGCGCGTCGAGGAGTTGCCCCACCATGGCGGACTCAGACTTTGTTCCCGGCCTTGAAGGCGTCATTGCCTTCGAAACCGAGATTGCCGAGCCAGACAAAGAAGGCAACGCTCTCCGATATCGCGGCGTAGACATCGAAGACTTGGTCGGACGGGTGTCGTTCGGCAACGTGTGGGGCCTGCTGGTCGACAACGAGTTCAACCCTGGGCTTCCTCCGGCTGAGCCGTTCCCCTTGCCTGTTCACTCTGGCGATGTGCGGGTCGACGTGCAGAGTGCGCTCGCGATGTTGTCCCCTTCGTGGGGCCTTCGACAGTTGCTCGACATCGATCACGACCAAGCCCGTGAAGACCTCGCTCGCGCGAGTGTGATGGCGATGTCGTACGTCGCCCAGTCGGCCCGCGGGCTCGGCCAGCCGATGGTCCCGCAACGCGAGATCGACAAGGCGGCCACGGTGGTCGAGCGCTTCATGATCCGCTGGCGCGGTGAGCCCGACCCGAAGCACGTCAAAGCCGTCGACGCCTACTTCGTCTCAGCCGCAGAGCACGGCATGAATGCCTCGACGTTCACCGCACGCGTGATTGCCTCGACGGGGGCAGATGTAGCTGCTGCCCTGTCTGGCGCTGTCGGGGCCATGTCGGGTCCGCTGCACGGTGGTGCGCCGTCCCGCGTCCTGCACATGCTCGAAGAGGTTGAGCGCACCGGCGACGCCGAGGCGTTCGTGCGTCAGGCACTCGACACCGGGCAACGGCTGATGGGCTTCGGTCACCGCGTGTATCGCGCCGAAGACCCACGCGCCCGCGTCCTGCGCCGTACTGCTCGCGACCTTGGCGCGCCACGGTTCGAGGTGGCCGAAGAGCTCGAGCGCGCTGCCCTGAAGATCCTCGCCGAACGTAAGCCCGACCGCGTCCTCGCCACCAATGTCGAGTTCTGGTCGGCGGTGGTACTCGACTACGCCGAAGTTCCGGCGCACATGTTCACGCCGTTGTTCACGTGTGCCCGCACAGCGGGGTGGAGCGCGCACATTCTCGAACAGAAAGAGACCGGACGCCTGATTCGTCCGTCTGCTCGCTACGTCGGCCCTGGCACGCGCAAGCCAGAGGACGTCGAGGGGTGGGACCGCGAGGTCAAGCCCTCGTACGCCATCTGAGCGGTCGAACCCGACTGCTCGAGCGCGAGATGTTTCACCTGACGGAAACTCCTGACAGGCACGGTGCGCCAAGTACCACCGGCCTCGTAGGCTGAGGCACATGGCCCCAGATAGCAGCACGAACATCACCATCCCGGACGCCCTCAAGCCCTCTGACGGACGTTTCGGCGCCGGTCCGAGCAAGGTACGCAAAGAGCAGGCAGACGCCGTCGCAGCACGGTGGCAGTCGCTCATGGGCACCTCACACCGCCAAGCGACCGTCAAGAAGGAGGTCGGACGCCTGCGCCAAGGCCTCTCCGAACTGTTCGCTCTGCCTGATGGCTACGAGGTGATCTTGGGCAACGGTGGCGCCACCGCCTTCTGGGAGGTCGCCGCGTTCGGCCTGATCCGTGAGCGCAGCCAGCACTTGTCGTTTGGCGAGTTCGGAGCCAAGTTCGTCACGTCCGTGAAGAAGGCGCCGCACCTGGGTGAACCCGATGTCATCACGAGCGAACCTGGCGATGCCCCCGAGTTCGCGCCCCAGGGTGGGCTCGACGTCTACGCGACGCCACAGAACGAGACGTCCACCGGCGTCGCGATCCCGATCAAGCGAGCCAAGGGCGATGCGGACGCGCTGACGGTGATCGATGCCACCTCTGGTGCCGGTGGTCTGCCAGTTGAGGCATCCGAGTTCGACGTGTACTACTTCGCTCCGCAGAAGTCGTTCGGGTCAGACGGCGGACTCTGGCTCGCGCTCATGTCGCCGGCAGCACTGCAGAGGGCAAGCGAGATCAAAGAGAGCGGCCGCTACATTCCGCCGTTCCTCGACTTGCAGACCGCGATCGACAACTCCGTGAAGGACCAGACGTACAACACTCCATCACTGGCGACGATCGTGATGATGGCCGAGCAGGTCGACTGGTTCAACGCCGGCGGCGGCCTGTCGTTCGCCACCGGCCGCTCAGCACGATCTGCCGAGGCCCTCTACAGCTGGGCCGACAAGGTCGACTACGCATCGCCTTACGTCACCGATGCCAGCAAGCGCTCGGCCGTGATCGGAACTATCGACTTCGCCGAGTCGATCGACGCCGCTGAGATCGCGAAGGTGCTGCGCGCCAACGGCATCGTCGACACCGAGCCGTACCGCAAGCTGGGACGCAATCAGCTGCGCGTGGCGATGTTCCCCGCGATCGAGCCATCAGATGTCGAGGCACTCACCGCGTGCATCGACTACGTGATCGGTGAGCTGAGCTAGCGAACGCGGCCACGTGATCGCATGACGAAGGCGGTCACGCCACTGATCAGCACGATCGCCGCGATACCGACAACCCACCCACCGGTGCTACCTGGCCCTGCGTCTTCATCAGTGGCGACCGGCGGGTTCTGCGTGTCTGGCAAGCCAATTCGGTACAGCGGTTGGTCAACACCCTCGGTGCCGACGATCACGTTCTCGTCGTCCGCGTAGGCGATCGTCTCGCCCTGCGGTTGCAGCGGCAGTGGATAGACAGCTCCGGCGTCCCCTCGCGTGCCTTCATTGAGCAGGGCTTGTGCGTCGTAGAGGAACATCGACGTGTAGCTGCGCAGCGCGACCTGATCGCCATCGGGAGAGATGGCGCCGTCGGTAAGGAACATCGGGGCTGGGCCGACTCGTTCGAGCGTCACCGTGCTGCTGAAGTCGGGTCGTTTAGGAGTGATGTACACCCCTGCGCCGATCGCCTCTTTCGTGACGACAACCAAGTTGCCCGATTCGGTGACCATGAAGGTTTCCGCGTTGTGGGCACCGTCGGGGTACTTGAGCTCGATGCGACGCCATGGGGCGTCCTGCTTGCCGAGGTCGTCGGGTTCAGAGATGCGGTAGACGCGGAGCGACTCCCATTGCGAGTCGTTGTCTCCGATGTCGGCAATCCAGAGCGCCGGGTCACCGCTGTCGTCGACTCCTGGCGCCATGGCCTCCCAGTCGCGGTTGTACACGTTCTGAAGCGTCAGCTCTGCGACGGTTTGGCCCTCGTCATCGACGCCGTAGACGGTCTGCCCACCTTTGCTGTCGTTGATGAGCCACACGACGCCGGGGTGTAGCTGGCTCACGACCATGCCGCTGGCTTCGTCGATCGCCGGGTCGGTGACGCTGGCCAGCTTGGTCGACGTCAGGTCGTCCGCGCTGCCAGGGCTCGGCTCAGTGGCTGGTGCCGAGAGTGGAGCGACCGCCAACACCAGGGCAGCGGCGATCGCTGGAAGAGCGAGTGCCCTGCTCGAGGCACCAACCGGCTCAGCTGATGACTCAGCTGGTGGGTGAAACCCGACGATGCGGACGCCGGGCCTGACGTCCTCGAGGTCTTCGGAGGACGCGATGTGCAGGTGCGGACGCGGCCGGGCGTGTGCGCGCACCTCGAGCCCCGAGCTGCGCAGACTGATGATGGCCACCACCAGTGCGGCGAGTGCAGAGATGATTCCACCGATCGCGATCGACCACCGCGCGCCAAACGTCTCTGCGATCCACCCCACCAACGGTGAACCGAGTGGGGTACCGCCCATGAACAGGAGTGTGTAGATGCCCATGACGCGCCCCCTCAGTGCTGGTTCGGTGTTGAGCTGCAGGTACGACTGCGCAGCGTTGATCAGCGTAAGGGCTCCCATACCCACGAGGGGCAAGGCGATCACAAATGTGATGTACGTCGGCATGACCGCGGCGGTGACTCCTGCGGCACCGAAGGCGAGGGCGGCGAGCACGACGAGTCGGATGCGTGGCGCACCGCGTCGAGCTGCAGCTAGCGAACCGCTCAACGATCCAAGGGCAAGGATCGTGGACGCCGCACCGAACGCGGCAGCGCCCAGCCCGAACTCACCGGTGACCATTGCGGCGATCGTGAGTTGGAAGTTGAGACCGAAGGTGCCGACGAAGAACGCGATGACGAGCACCAGCATGAGGTCGCGCCGCGAACGGACGTAGCGGATTCCCTCGCGAATGCCACCGGTGTCCGGCGTGTCTATGTCTTTGTCTGTGACCCCAGACTTGCGCTGCAAGGTCGGTTCGGCGAGGTCGCTCGGTCGGATACGGCTGAGCGCGTACAGCACTGCGACGTACCCCAGCGCATTGATGACGAACACCCAGCCAGAACCAACTGCCGCGATGAGCAGCCCGGCGGTTGCCGGGCCGAACACGCGTCCGAGATTGAACGATGCGGTGTTGAGTGCCACGGCATTGGGTAGGTCGTCGACATCGACCATCTCTGAAACGAACGCTTGGCGAGCCGGACCGTCAAACGCTGCGATCGACCCGACGATAAACGCCATCGCCATGACGATCGGAACCGTTGCAACGCCCATGAGCACCAAGGCACCCAGCGACAGAGCAGTGAGGCCCAACAGTGAGGACGTGATCATCAGCACGTTGCGGCGACGGAAACGATCGGCGAGGCCACCACCCCACATGCTGAAGAGCAGCAAGGGTAGGAACTGCAGTCCGACGGCGATGCCGAGTGCGGTGGCTGATCCGTCTGTGAGCTCGAGCACCAACCAGTCCTGCGCGACGCGCTGCATCCACACGCCCGTGTTGGCCAACAACTGGCCGGACGCGTAGAGGCGATAGCTGCGTACTCGCAGGGAACGGAAAGTGGGGCTCACTCGCTGACTAACTCCTCCAAGATCGGAACAACGGCACGAAGTGCGCGACGCTCATCGGCGTCCAGGGTGGCGAGGCGCTGGGCGAGCCAGGCTTCGCGGCGCCGCCGGTCGGCGCGCAACCGTGCGCGTGCCTCGTCAGTGACCTCGACGACTACTTGGCGTCCGTCGGTCGGGTGGGCGGTGCGTGCGACGAGCCCTTCATCGACGAGACCGTTGAGCACCCGAGTCATAGACGGGGGGCGGACGCGTTCGATGCTGGCCAAGTGACCGGGGGTGGTCGGGCCATGCCGCTCGAGTGCGGCGAGGGCCGACAGTTGGGTGAGTGTCAGGCCAACCTCGGCGCGTTCGGCGCGCAGGCGGCGGGACAAGCGCATCACGGCGATGCGCAGGTCTCCCGCGAGCGGAAGAGCGGGCTCCCCCCGGGTCGAGCCATTGCCCTGCACCTTCGAGGGCAGAACGCGGGACGCCCCGGCGCGGGCTTCGGCGGCGGTTGTCACAGCAGGCGTGGTCACAGGCATGTCATTAGCATAACTCATTACCTCTGCGAACTATTCCACCCGGCTCCCGAGCAAGTCATCAAGCTTGGGGTGGATACCCCAGGTGGTGATCAACTCGGTGTACTCGGCGTTCTGCTCGGGTGTGGCGACGACCCCGGTGCGGTGGGCGCGGATCAGCGCATTGCGCGGGGTGTGCTTGCTGTCGATGAACTCCACGACATCAGCGCGGTATCCGTGTCGCCGCAGCAGGTGAACGCGCAAGCTGTCGGTCAGCACATCGGCGAACCGCTCACGCATGAGACCGTGACGCGTGATGAGGTCATAGGGGCTCGGCGCGGACGCCGCGCGCAACTGTCGCTGGATGTCGTGGTGGCAACAGGGCGCGGCCAGGATCAGCTCGCTGTGCCAGCTAATGCCCCGCGCGAGTGCGTCATCCGTCGCGGTGTCGCACGCATGCAGCGCAACGGTGATGTCCACGGGCGACTCGACGTCAACGGAAGCGATCTCGCCCTCGACGAACCGCACGTCCTTCGCCCACCCCAAACGCTCAGCCACTTCAGTGTTGTGACGACGCGCCTGTTCTTTGACATCGACTCCGGTGACATCGACAGCGACGCCTAGGACGTCATGCAGGTGGTGATAGATGGCGAACGTCAGATAGGCGTTCCCGCATCCGAGGTCAACGACGCGAAGCCGATCACCACTCAGCCGACCGGACGTTTGCGCATCACGCACCGAGGCGTCCAGCAGGCGCACAAACTCTTCTACTTGGCGGTACTTGTCCGCCTTCGACTTCTTGACGTGTCCGGCCGAGTCAGAGATTCCGAGCTGTCGCAGAAACGGCGCAGCTGGATCAACGAGCCGACTCTTGCTGCGGTCGTGCGCGGTGCGTCGCTCACGACCGGCGCTGCTGCGGGTCACCAACACCCGCCCCGCCTTCGTGACCCTGAATCCGTACTCGTCGTCGGTCGTGGCCACGTGCCAATGCCCGAACGGCTGGCCGAGCAGGTCATCGACCGCGGCTTCGGCGTCCGTCCAGGGGTAGTTGGAGGTGAACGCCTGGCGCTCGTCAAAGGTGACGACTTGCAGCCGTGAGCCCTCTTTGAGGTCGACTGGCCGCAGCTCAGCCCTTCGCCATCGGGTGTTCTCGCCACGCAGTGCTCCACCTGCATTCGCGCTGACGAGTCGGTCGGCGTCCAACAGTCGCCGCCGCACCTCATCGCGCGCGGTGGCGAGGTCATCGGACATCCACCTACTGTCTCACCATGGAGTACACGCAGCTCGGGCGTACCGGTTTGAAGGTCTCGCGGCTCTGCCTCGGCACGATGAACTTCGGCTCACAGACGCTAGAGCCGGACGCCCAACTCGTGATGGACCGCGCGCTCGACGCGGGCATCAACTTCTTCGACACCGCGAACGTGTATGGGTGGGATGTCGGCAAAGGCGCGACCGAGAACATCATCGGACGCTGGTTCGCGAAGGGTGACAATCGACGCGACAAGGTCGTGCTCGCCACCAAGGTCTACGGCTCGATGACTGAGTGGCCCAACGACACCTACCTGTCAGCACGCAACATCCAACGCGCTTGCGATGCCTCGCTCCAGCGACTGCAGACCGACTGGATCGACCTCTACCAGATGCACCACGTCGACCGACGAACTCCGTGGGAGGAGATCTGGGAGGCGTTCAGCGTGCTGCGGCAGCAGGGCAAGGTCATGTACTTCGGGTCGTCCAACTTCGCGGGATGGCATCTCGCGCAGGCTCAGGCCTCGGCGGCCTCCGTCGGGATGCTCGGGCTCGTCAGCGAGCAGTCGTTGTACAACCTCGCAGTGCGCACCGTTGAGCTCGAGGTGCTTCCAGCAGCGCAGCAACTCGGCATCGGCGTCATCCCGTGGTCACCGCTCTACGGTGGCGTGCTCGGCGGAATCCTTCAGAAGGCTCACGAGGGCCGAGCCATCGGTGACCGGACGCAGGAAAGGCTCGCGAAGCACCGAGACCAAGTCGTGCGTTACGAGCAGCTGTGTGGCGAGCTCGGTGAACACCCATCCGACGTCGCCCTTGCGTGGTTGCTCGCCCAACCTGGGGTGACGGCGCCGATCATCGGGCCGCGCACGATTGAGCAACTCGATGGCAACCTGAACGCGCTGGACGTGGCGCTCGACGACGCAACGATGAAGCAGCTCGACGAGATTTGGCCCGGACCCGGCGGTGCCGCCCCCGAGGCGTACGCCTGGTGACCGGTCGGCTTACGTGACGGTCGCGACCACAACGATCACCACGAAGAGCACCAGGACGAGCGGCATCAGCCAGCGCCAGACCTTCGGGTTCACGGCCCGAGCCTATTCACCGCTGCCGTCGTCTATCGTCACCACCGTGCCTGACGAACCGCGCCCAACATCAACAACTCCAGCATCATCTACTCCAGCCCCCTCGGTGTCACCGCTCGATGTGGATGCCGTACGCACCGTGCAGATCGGTACGGCGCTCTGGGCGGTGGCACTCGTCGCGACTCTGATCTATCGCGACCAACTTCACGACGACGGTCGCGAGTGGTGGATCTGGACGTGCGTCGCCGGGGTGATCCTCGGGCTCATGGGCATCGTCATCACCATCCGACGTCGCAAGCGAATCGCCCGTGCCGAGGCTCAGCGGTCGTAGAACGACTCGAACCGCAGCCGCTCGTCGCCATCGGTGCTCGACAACAGCGCGGCTAACTCCCACCGCCGGTGCCATTGACCAGACGCCCACGCTAACGCTCGCGCGAGGCCGTCGACCGTGCATGCGTGCGCCTCACCGTTGTCAGTGACCCACCAATCAACCTCGACGTCGTTCACCGTCAGCGCGTCGTGTTCGCGGTACTCGGCCGGAACCCGGTCCCCGCGAACGACATCGCGGACAACCGACGGAACTGCCATGACGCTGCCCTTGCCCGCGATCGAGGCAGCGCCACAGCTTGCGTCGCTCGAGACATCGACGTCCAGCAGCTCGGCCAACATCGCGCTGCCGGGAACGAAGGCACCAGCCAGGACCGCAGCGTGGTGCGGAGCAACGGCCACCACCACCTCATCAGCGTCTACTACCTGCCACGTGCCACTCCGCAGCGCTCGCACTCGCTCGGGCGCATCGGGGAGTTCATCGCGTTCCTCGACAGCCTCAGCCACCGCGGCATACAACTGCGGCACCAACGACGACGGCAGCTCGAGCGCTGCGTCCCCCATCGCCTCGAACAACTCATCGACTCCATCAGGTTGCTTGAGCCAGCGGTCGAGTGACGTGCGAACGCCCATCGCGATGAGCAGCTCGGCGTCCGCCTCGCCGGGGTCTGGCAGCTCGGGAAAGAACGGCGCTAGCCGCTCATCGTCGGGCAGACGCACACTGCTTGCCGATCGCCCGTCGAACAGCGGCAGCTCTGACAACCACAAGGCAGCCGGCGACGGCACCGCGTGCGTCCGGCCGGCCGCGTCTACCACCAAGGCCGGTTCAAGCACAGCGGGTCGGACGCCTGGCGCGCGGAGCAGTTGCCACGCGCGCGTGGCGTCCATCGCTTCGACGAACTCCAGCCCCCTGACCAGTGGCACCGAGTCTGCCAACACGTCTGATGGCGACTCAGCATCAAGCCGGTCTGCAACGTGTTCGCACCACTCGCCACCCTCGACGATCAGGTCGTCCCAGACCACGGGGTCGAGCACAACGTCACTGATCGTCACAACGGTCAGCTCACCGAGAACTCCGAGTGCCAGCCAACCGTCGTGGCTCTCACGCGCGAGGGAAGCGTCGAGTAGTGACGCCTCATCGACGAGGTTCCCCAGCGGCGAACCGGGCAACACCACCTGCGCTGCTGGCGTCCAGTCATTGCCCTGCGTGGGTACCAGCACATCACCAAGCGCGGCCACCTCGGCTGCTCTCACCCCCGCTGCTGCGAGCACGGACGCCGCCGCGGTCACGATCTCGCGGGCCGCGGCTTCGTCATCGTCAACGGTCTGACGAACCAGCTCTGGCAATGACCCACCGAGTTGCCGCGGGTCGAACGCTCGCGCCCCCAGCCGTTCGAGTAAGGGGTGTGCCGCTTCTGGGTCAACCACCGACAAGCCGAGCATCGCAAGCTGCTCAGCGAACTCAGCACCACCGCCCTCTGGCAGAACGCAACTACGCGCATCGCGCACGGTTCGACCACCGGTCAGCAGGACGGGCAAGCCCTCAAGCGCAGTACGGTCGAGCGAACTCGCCGCGTCGTACACGGCATGCCACTCCCGTGCGGTGAAGCCGAGCGGGGCCACGGCATCCCACACTTCTGGCCACGAGCGCACAGGCAGCCCGAGACTGCGCAGGGTGGAGACGTGTGGCGTCCACGCGGGCGCCAGCAGGTCTGACACGTGTGCGCCCACAACGCCGACAAGCTCGGGGTTTGCCGGCTCAACGGCGACCAGTTCTGACGGAGCAGCGAGCGTGGCGTCTTGTGCGCGAGGCAGCCACCGCATCCGTGACAGCCGTTCGCGAATCGCCGTGCGCATGCGGTCATCAACCGGACCGACCAAGTCAGGAGACGGCACCAGTTGCACCGCGCCTGCCGCACCGTGGGTCGCGAACCTCGTGATCAGATCGCAGTACGCCTCGGAGGCTGCACTCAGAACCACGTCGGCCATCCGGCCATCGGCCAGGCGACGGCGGGACGCATCGACGGGAACATCAGCGACCAGCAATGCAGGCAATGCGAGCGGCTCGTCAGTCGGTGTTGGCGCGTGCACGACCCGTGCGGGCGCCGCAGCGGCTCCGGATCCGGGCCATCGCGCCAAAGCACCGTCGCCGTCAACCGGAACGGCCCACGTCAGCGACCAGGTACTGCGCGATCGCATCTCGGTTGGCGCATCGGCGCGATCCTCGTCCGACCACTGGCCGTCCACCGCGCTGAGCAACCACCGCCGCTCCACGCCATCGAGTGTCACCGTGAGCACGTCTTCATCACGCGCGGCGGTCCACCGCTGCACGGTGCCGTCGGCTCGCTCGATCACCAGCTCGCTGAGCTCAGGAAGGGCGATGAACAGGGCGTCGTCTATCGCCCCCACCGCCTCACTCGCGCGCTCGCGGGCAGTGACGTCGCGCCAGGGCAGGACCACTGCAGTGTCATACGACGCCGTGGCGTCGACCGCCTTGAAGTCCGACGTCGGCACCGGACGGTCATCTGGGAACGGCAAACGCAGCACTGGCGGTTCACGCTCGGCGAGCAGCGGTGCGAGGGCAGGGTCGTCGTGCAACAACGCGGCTGTCGCAGTGCGGCTGAACCGAACGCCACCATCACGCGAGAGCACCGCGGGTTCGTCGCTGACACTCAAGACGGCCGCGAACCCAACGCCGAACTTGCCGACCGCGTCGGTTCCTTTCGCAGAAGCGCGCATGGCAGCAAGCGACTGGACTCCGGAGCCGTTGAGTGGGCTTCCGGTGTTGGCCACGAGCATCGCGTCGTCACCGATCACGATGTGTATGCGACCAGCAACGTCAGCCGCGCGTGCCGCGTCCGCTGCGTTCTGCGCAAGCTCGACGATCAGGCGATCGCGGTAGGCGCCGAGGGCGTAGTCCTCTTCGACATTGGCATCTTCGCGGTACCGCGTTGGCGATGCGCGCCACGCGTCGAGCACCGCAGCCCGCAGGCCAGCGGTGTCGAACCGGTCAGCCGGAGGCTGGCTCACTGGTGCTGGCGTCAGTGACCTCGTCGGCCGTCGCTTCGGTGTCGGCGGCTTCGGTCTCGGCCGCTTCGGTCTCAGCCGCTTCGGTCTCGACCCCTTCGGTCTGGACCGCCTCGTCCTGGACCGCCTCGGTGTCGACCGCCTCAGCAGGGTCGCGCACCACCACCTCGAAGATCACATCGTCGATGAATGGCTCGGTGCGCTCGGCCATCGTCGGAACGACGACGGCCTCAGAATGTGCGCCGCAGCCGTGGTCGATCGTGACGATGTGTCCGTCGCTCGGAGAGATCTCGTTGGCACAGATACCGAACGCCTGCCCGAGCCGACCGCGCAATGCGATCCGAAAGCCACACGTCGCACAGGTGGAAGGCGCCGACATCGCCATCGGTGCATCGGGCCCATGGTCACCTGCGACCCAACGGTCGACAGCGTCATCGAGACCGATCGGGCTCAACACCCGGGTCCGCAGCAGGTCTAGCTCGACCGCAACCTCGAGCGCTGCAAGTCGGTCGACGGCAAGGTTCTCGACATCGACCTCGTCGGGCTCAGCAAAGCCAGCGTCGTCCAATCCGTCGTCAGCAAAACCCGTGTCGGCGTACTCCGGCTCGGCAACCCCGTCGTCAATCGCGGACGCCTCGTCGGTGGCGTTCCAGCCCGGTTCGAGCCGGTCGTCTTCTTCGTCGGTCGGCAGTAGATCGCCGACGCCAAGGTCACCCGGGCGCAACCGCTCGGTCCACGGCACCCAAGCCGGAGGCAGCAACGCGTCAGAGCCAGGGAGCAACACAGTCTCGCCAACGGTGACCGTCTTGCTGCGCGAGGCGCGCATGACGGTGACAGCCCACCGCCACCCGCGGTAGCCGGGCAGCTTCGACTCGAAGTAATGCAGAACGACGCGCTCCGCGTCAGGCTCGACGCCGAGGTGAGCGCCCACCCCCTCGGGGGCGACGATGTCGAGAGCCGCACGAGCGACGTCCACGGCTTCAGCGCAGGTGGCGTCGAGCGTGGCTCGGCTCTTGCCGGAAGTCAGGGTCACAGTGAGCAAGGGTAGCCTCGTGCCTCGTGCTCCTCGCGTCGCGTCATCCGCTGCTGCGTATCGCGGCCCTTGCCGTGGCGAGCGCCGCCGTTGTCAGCCTCGCTGCCTGCGAGAAGCCAGCGCCGGGCGCAACGGTCTTCTCAGGCTCCACCTCAGCCCATCGCGAGGCGGTCTGCTGGTCACCGGACCCGAGCGAAGCCTTTGACGAAGCCGATTGCTCGATACCGCTGCAATCAACCGAGGACTTCAACGAGCGCTTGCTCGACAAGGTGGCGATCATCCCAACAGCCCCCGGCGAGACGGTAGGGATCAGCGTCGACCCGGCGGTAGCAGAGGGCGGTTGGCTGGTGTCGATCAATGGACGCGCACTTACCCGCGAACCCGTCACTGAGAAGTACTTCCGGTTCACCATGCCGCCGCAACCCCTGCGCAACGGTGACGCACAGTTGGTGCTTCAGGCGTTGACCGAAGACGGTGAGGCGATCCGGGGGTCGTGGATCTTCGGTCTCACCGAAGCCGCGTAACCCGCCAGCGATCAGTCGAGGTCGTCGGCGACAGCGCGCAGCAGTTTGGCGATCTTCTCGGACTCGGCGGACGCCGGTGCTTTACCACGACGCAACCCATTGCCGAGTTGGTCGAGCAGCTTGATGAGGTCTTCGACGATGACGGCCATGTCTTCTGGCGGCTTGCGCGTCGCCGCGGCCACCGTCGCTGGAACTTCGAGCACGCGCACTGACAGCGCCTGCTCACCCCGGCGTCCTTCGGCCACGCCGAACTCGACCCGTGATCCGGGCTTGAGCGCCTCCATGCCGGACGGCAGCGCTGACTGGTGAACGAACACCTCACCGCCGTCATCGCGGCTCAGGAATCCGAACCCCTTCTCGGTGTCGAACCACTTGACCTTGCCCGTGGGCACGGCACACCTCGCACATCTCGTTGACCTCATCGACCAGGCAGGACGCCCAGACGCGCTGCAGCAACAGAACCCGAAGGATTCAGAACCGCGAGCGAGGTTCCAGGGTAGTGACTCGACGCGACCGCATCCCAATCGGTTTCCGGACTCCAGTGCTGCCAGCCTGCCAGGCGTCCGGACGAGGCGCCTACCCTGGCCCTGTGCCAGCCGACACCCCCGCAGGCCAGCCTCAGCGGCAGGGCGATCGCGTCGATCTCGCGCTGCGGATCGGCGTGGCATTGGTCGGCATCGGCGCCCTGGCCACGATCGCGACCCTGCTGCCGCTCTTTCTCGACCTCGAGCCGCTGCCGGTGGCGGCCTATCTGATGTGTTTCCTTGCCCCACTGGGCCTGGCCGTGATCCTCGGAGCGCTCTGGCAACGGGCCCGGACGCGGCGTGCCCGCCTCCATCCAGTGGCCCCCTCTCACACTGAGTCCTCATCTGACACTGAGTCCTGATCTCACACTGAGTGACGTGGTCTTACTGAGAGCAATGACGCTCCACCGGATGAGCCACGGCGTGGCAATCGCGCGCAGGCATGCGGTATCGGCGGCGAACTGATTGCCCCGAACCGCTTGACCGGTCTGAGCCGCAGGTGAAAGGTGGCGCCTGGCCCGTGCGACCCACGGGCTTCCCACTGCCCTCGGCGAGCCACCTGCTCGACCCGCCTCACCGGCACGACCGAGGGCCCGTTCCACCAGACGCTATCCGCGCCAGAAGGGACCGTCCGCGTGACCGCATCCCCCCTCACAGCCCGTCGCAGCTCGGCACTCATCGCCGCAGCCGCCACGGTCGCCGTGGCAGCCGCCACGATCTCCGCTCCCGTTGCAGGAGCCGCCAGAGCGCCGGACGTACCAACGTCCGATCCGACGACGGTCGGCCAGACCTATCAGGCCGGCAAGTACGTCGTGATGTTCGAAGGTCTGCCAGCTGCGTCGTACCGCGGAGGTACCGCGGGCCTGGCCCGCACCAGCCCCTCTGAAGGCGACCGCCTGCGCCCGACCCGCCAAGCCGTCGTCGAGTACCGCAGCTATCTGCGCCGCGGCCACAACCGCGTTCTCGACCGCGTCGGCGTCAGCGACAAGCAGCGGCTGTATGACTACACCGTCGCGTTCAACGGAGTCGCCGCCAAGCTCACGGCCGATGAGGCGCAGGCGCTCGCGAAGAACCCCAACGTCGTCAGTCTGTTCCGCAACGAAGTCCGCCAACTCACCACCAACACCACCCCTGACTACCTCGGACTCTCGAAGTACGGCGGGTTGTGGGACCAGCTCGGTGGAACCGCGCGTGGTGGCGCTGGCGCTGGCCTCGTCGTCGGCGTCGTCGACACCGGCGTGTGGCCGAACAACCCCCAGATGCGTTTCGCGGACAGTCCCAAGCGGCGCGTTCCAGGATGGTCGGGCATCTGCGAGGCCGGCGAACGCTTCTCGCAACAGTCGTGCACCGACAAGCTCATCGGGGCCAGGTACTTCCTCGAGGGCATTGGACGTAAGAACATCGCGGGCTTCGACTTCAAGTCGCCCCGCGACTTCGACGGGCACGGCACTCACACGATGACCACCGCAGCGGGTAGCCCAGCAAAGGCAGTCGTTGACGGCACCAACTACGGAACCGTTCAGGGCATGGCGCCTGCTGCGTACGTCGCGGCATACAAGGCGTGTTGGTACGACCGCTCAGGCGACAACGGATGCTCGTCGATCGACACCGTTGCTGCGATCGACGCCGCTGTTGCCGATGGCGTTGACGCGATCAACTTCTCGATCGGCGCCGGTAGTGAAACCACCGTGCTCGATCCAGATGAGATCGCATTCCTATTTGCCGCGGACGCCGGTGTATTCGTCGCCGCTTCAGCAGGTAACGAGGGGCCTGGCGCCAGCACGACCGACCACGTGAGCCCATGGCTCACCTCGGTGGCAGCGAGTACCACGAAGGTCAACGAGCAGGTGGCGTTGCTGGGCAACGGCAAGCGCTACGTCGGGGCGTCCAGCACCGACACGCTGCCAGCCACCCCCGCAGTGCTATCCGCTGACATCGCGGCAAGCGGTGCAGACCCAGACGAAGCCGCACTGTGCTACCCCGGAACGCTCGACCCCGCGGCCGCATCCGGCAAGGTCGTGGTGTGTGACCGAGGAGTCATCGCACGCGTCGACAAGAGCAAAGCGGTTGCTGCCGCAGGGGGCGCTGGCATGGTTCTGGTCAATACTGACCCGAACTCACTCAACGCAGACCTGCACTTCGTTCCGTCCGTGCACCTCGCGCAGGGGCCTGGGGCGAAGGTGAAGGACTATGTCGCGACCGCAGCGAACCCCACGATCGCGATCGTCGGCGTCAACCCAGGTGAGTCAAAGACAGAGATTCCTGAGGTTGCGGAGTTCTCGTCGCGCGGGCCCTCAGTGACGACAGGTGGCGACATCGTGAAGCCGGACATCTCGGCTCCCGGCGTCGACATCCTCGCGGGCATCTCCCCCGCAGGGGACGCCGGACGCAACTGGGACCTGTTGTCGGGCACGTCGATGGCGTCACCACACATCGCCGGGATCTCGGTGCTCATCAAGCAACTGCACCCAGACTGGTCACCGGCGATGATCAAGTCTGCATTGCAGACCACCGCAATCGACCACGTCTCGACGACCAGCCCATTCGACCAGGGCGCAGGGCTGGTGCAGCCGAACCCGGCGGCCAACCCAGGTCTCACCTACGACGCCGGTTGGGACGACTGGCTCTCGTTCCTCGAGGGTCAGGGCCTCGAACTCGACGGCGTCAAGCCGATCGATGCGTCGAACCTGAACCAGGCGTCGATCGGGATCGGTCAGCTCGCCGGTGCGCAAACGGTCAAGCGCACGGTGACGAACGTCGGTGCCGCTGGCACCTATCGCGCGTCGGTACAAGGCGTCCCTGGTGTCGATGTGTCTGTCAATCCCTCGTCACTGTCGTTGGCCTCTGGAGAGTCCGCGACATTCCGGGTGACGTTCACGTCACGCAACGATGCTGCGCTCGATGAGTGGAGCACCGGTTCACTGACGTGGACGAAGGGCTCGACCTCGGTTCGCTCACCGGTAGCCGTCAAGCCAGTGGGTGTGGCCGCGCCCGGTGAGGTCAGCGGCGAAGGGACCAACGGCGGCCTTGACGTCGACGTGACGTCCGGATTCGCGGGCACCCTGGACACGCAGGTGTATGGCTTGGTGGCGGGTGACTCCCAGCAGGGATCAGTCGCCATCGACGCTGGCGCGTTCAACCCCGATGACCCCGAGACCGGGCCAGCTGTCAATTCGTATCCGGTGACGGTGGGCGCGAACTCAACGGCCTTGCGGGTTGATGTCGACTCGACTGACAACGCCAACGACCTCGACCTGTATCTGTTCAACGATGCGGGCGAGCTCGTGGCGTTGTCGGCAACGGGGTCGGGCGACGAGCAAGTCACCTGGCCAGGTGTTCCTGCTGGCGACTACACCATCTACGTCCACGGATGGGGTGGCAGCTCACCGGCCGACTACACGCTGACGACGTATGTCGTCGGCAGTGCCGACGAGGGCAACCTGACAGTGACGCCAGCGTCGATTCCGGTGGGGGTGGCTGAAGATGCCACCTTCGCCTTCGAGTGGTCGGGCTTGGACGCCGACTCGAGCTACCTCGGATGGGTTGGCTACGAGCGGTCAGGCGACACCATCGGGCTGACTCTGGTCTCGATCGAATAACCCGTACCACAGAGCTTTACCGCTGGTGGGGTCGTCACTTCGGTGATGGCCCCACCAGCGTCTTCACACCTGATGACCTAGCGTGGTGCGGATGACCAGTTCCAGCCCTCGTAGCCTCGCCGACGACCTCAGGGGTCGCAGCGACGACGTGCTGGTCGAACTGGTGACCCGTCGACCTGACCTCGCAGCGCCGGCCCCTGGCGATCTGGGGCAGCTCGCCGGACGGTCGGTCACGGCCGCGTCCACCGCCCGAGCCCTCGACCACCTCACCCGATTCGGGCTCGCTGTGCTCGAGGCTGCTGTGGTCTGCGATGAGCCTCTGACGGTCGCTGAGGTTCAAGCTCTGATGCCCAATGCTCCCGCCGACGCCGTCGCGGCGCAGTTCGACGACCTCGTCACGCTGGCATTGCTCTGGGGTGAACCAGACCTCTGGCGTCCAACCGTCGCGGTTCGCGAGACCGTCGGACGGTTCCCGGCTGGGCTCGGCCCGCCGCTGGCGCTGCTCGGGGGCGGTGCCCTCGACGAGCTCGTTGCCGTCATCGAGGCGGCACCGACAGATGCGCGCGAGGTGCTCGACGCACTGACCTGGGCCAACCCGACCGGGCGCGTGCAGAACGCAGACCGCACCGTGACCGCGGAGTCCGCGAAGACTCCCGTGGAGTGGCTGCTCGCACGAGGGGTGCTCCGCGCCCTTGACCGCGGCACCGTCGTGTTGCCTCGTGAACTGGCGATGCACCTGCGTGATGGACGCCTGCACCGCGAGGTCGCGATCGACGCACCAGACGCCGAGTTGCACCACCACGACCCGGCGGTGGTCGACCGCCTCGCGTCCGGGACCGCAGACCAGTTCGTACGACACGTCGTGACGTTGCTCGAGCGATGGGCGGTTGACGCGCCTGGGGTGCTGCGCTCTGGCGGGCTCGGCGTCCGAGATCTGCGGGCGGCCGCGCACTTGCTCGACGTCGATGAGGCGCATGCCGCCCTAGTCATCGAAACGGTGTGGGCCGCCGGGCTGTTGGCCACCAGCGGCGAGGTCGACGACGAGTGGCTGCCGACCCCGGCGTTCGATGTGTGGCGTACTCGCGACGTCGCTGAGCGGTGGGTGGTGTTGGCGACGGCGTGGCTCGAGTCGACGCACGTTCCCGGGCTCATCGGCAGCGCGTCAACCGGTGATGGGCGCGTCAACCCACTCACCGCCGAGGTCGAGCGCATCGGGGCACCCGACATTCGGCGATGGGTGTTGCACGACCTCGCGGGGTTCGACGAGGGCACGGCGGCGTCCGTTGAGTCGATGGTGCACCGCCACGAATGGCGACGTCCGCGAAGGGGTGGACGCCTGCGCGACGACCTGGTGCGTTGGACGCTGCACGAGGCGTCCGCGATCGGCATCTGCGCGCGCGGGGCACTGAGTGGTGCTGGTCGGTTGCTGCTCGACGGTGACTCCGACGCGGCGCAGTCGACTCTCGAGGCGCTACTGCCGGCACCTGTCGATCACGTGCTGTTGCAGGCCGACCTCACTGCGGTGGCACCTGGGCCACTCGACGACGAGCTGTCGCGCCAACTCGCGATGCTGGCCGATGTCGAGTCGTCAGGTGGCGCGACGGTGTATCGCTTCACTGAGTCTTCGGTGCGACGTGCATTGGACGCCGGACGTTCGGCGTCGGAGTGCCACGCGTTCCTCGCAGCGGTCAGTCGCACGGCCGTACCCCAACCGCTGACGTACCTCATCGATGACGTGGCACGACGGCATGGACGCCTGCGCGTCGGCGCCGCGTCCTCATACCTGCGCTGCGATGACCCCGCCGTCCTTGATGAGTTGCTTGCGGGGCGCGGCCTTGAGTCACTCCGACTGCGGCGAATCGCACCCACCGTGGTGGTGACACCGACGGCACCTGACGTGCTCATCGAGCGACTGCGCGGTGCCGGGTTGGCGCCGGCGGCCGAAGGTGGCGACGGCACCGTGGTGGTGAGTCGCCCCGATGCGCGGCGCACGGGGCCACGAAGCGTCCCGACCCGCTTGGTCAGCGACCCGCCAGCGCCGAGCCCGCGCGTTGCGGCGTCCATCGTGCGAGCGCTGCGATCAGCTGAGCGAGGGGCGAGCCGCGGTCAGCACACGAAGGGCCCTGGCCTGGGGCGAGACGTGCCCCGCACGGCGATGGCCGAGACGCTCACGGTGCTACGCGCTGCCGCAGACAAGGGTGCATCGGTGTGGCTGGGCTATGTCGACAATGACGGGGTGTCAGCCGAGCGAGTCGTCGACCCGGTCACTGTCAACGGTGGGCAACTCACGGCCTACGACCACCGCACGGACGCAGTGCGACAGTTCGCTGTCCACCGCGTCACGGGCGTCGCACCGCTAACCTCTGACTCGTGACCGACGACCCGGCCGAGATTTTGGCCGCTGACCCCGAGGCTGACGCCCCGGTTCTTGCCGAGCGCGATGCAGGGCAGGACGACCGCGGGTGGTTCTTGCATCGGGCGGTCTCTGGTGCGGTCGACGCGACGATGGGGCGCGTCGAAGACCGCGTTGCTGCGACCACTCGCGGGGTCATCGACGACGTCGAGCCTTACCTCGTCGAAGAGACGGTGCCACGCATCATCGATGCGCTCATCCCCCATCTCGTCGAACGGGTCGTGCCAGAAGTCATCGACGGGCTCACCGAGCGACTCGCGGCCGAGACTGGCCCAGCGATTGTTGAGGGAATGACCCCGCAGTTGGCCGACGAGCTCGTGCCGCTGTTGCTCGAGCGCATGCGCCCGTACCTTGAGCGTGAACTGGTGCCCGCGATTGTCGATGGGCTCACGCCGCACATCATCGAGCAAACCGCACCGCGCATCATCGACGGCGTGATGCCGTACATCCGCGCCGAGATCATCCCCGACGTCATGGACGACTTCGTTGAAGACCCGCGGGTGCGCGACCTCATTCGCGAGCAGTCGCTCGGCCTGCTGTGGGACGGCCTTGAGGTGTTGCGTCGCGGTCTCGCCAAGGCTGACGACGTCGTCGAACGCGTATTGCGCGCCATCACCTTCAGCGGAGACGCCACCGAAGGCTTCCCCGTCGACCAGTTGCTTCCTGGACGCGATCGCTCACATGCGGGCATCGTCACGCGGTCAGCAGCGCTCACCATCGACTTCACCCTCGTCTCTCTCATCGCCGCCCAGCTCTTGGCCACCACGATCTCGCTGATCGGGGCCGTCATCGATCCGGTGCCTACCTGGCTCATCGCGGGGCTCACCTTCATGTTCGCGATGCTCGGACCGCTGTACCTGACGATCGCCTGGCGTGCGACGACCTTCAGTCTCGGGGGTGCGATTGCCGGATTCCGTGACGTGAAGACGGATGGAACCCGGCTGGGAGTCGGACGAGCCTTCATACGTGCCATCACCACTTTGTTCCTGATCCCGCTCTGGGCATTCGGAATGATTGGCACCGTGTTCCACCCGCTCCGACGGTCGTGGGTCGACCGCATCCTTGGAGCGCGGACGCCGTACGTCGTGCACATGGAGCGACGGACCCCGCGCTAGATCCAGCGGTGGCCCAGACCCAAACCACGCACCATCGCGCCTGATTGGGATTGACGCCCAACCCCACGTAACCTCGACTGGCGAGCCATTTGAGGAGATGTGTTGACTGACGGCCCATTGATCGTCCAGAGCGACAAGACATTGCTGCTCGAGGTCGACCACGACCTGGCAGACGAGTGTCGTCACGCCATCGCGCCCTTTGCCGAACTCGAGCGGGCTCCCGAGCACGTCCACACCTATCGCGTGACGCCCCTGGGGCTCTGGAACGCCCGAGCGGCAGGCCATGATGCCGAGCAGGTCGTCGACACCTTGCTCCGCTACAGCCGCTACGCCGTCCCACATGCGTTGCTCGTCGACGTTGCAGAGACCATGGCGCGCTACGGACGCATGCAGCTCATAGCGCACCCCACTCATGGGCTGGTGCTGCAAACCGTTGATAGACCCGTGCTCGAGGAAGTCCTTCGGTCAAAGAAGATCCAGCCCCTCGTTGGCGCGCGGATCGACGACGACTCCGTCATCGTGCATCCCTCTGAGCGTGGTCACATCAAACAGGTGCTGCTCAAGCTCGGATGGCCAGCCGAAGACCTCGCTGGGTATGTCGACGGCGAGGCGCATGCCATCGAGCTCGACGAACGCGAATGGCACCTGCGCGACTACCAACGACACGCTGCCGAGAACTTCTTCCACGGCGGCTCTGGAGTCGTTGTGCTGCCGTGTGGTGCTGGCAAGACTCTCGTGGGCGCAGCCGCCATGGCGATGGCAAAGGCAACGACGCTCATCCTGGTGACGAACACGGTGGCGGCACGGCAATGGCGCGATGAGCTGATTCGACGTACCTCGCTCACCGAAGAAGAGATCGGCGAGTACTCCGGCTCGAAGAAAGAGATTCGCCCGGTCACGATCGCGACTTACCAGGTAATGACGACCAAGCGAAAGGGCGTCTACGCGCACCTCGAGTTGTTCGACGCACGTGACTGGGGGCTGATCCTCTACGACGAGGTGCACCTGTTGCCAGCGCCGATCTTTCGGTTCACTGCCGACATTCAAGCGCGGCGCCGGCTCGGTCTGACGGCGACACTCGTGCGAGAAGACGGTCGCGAAGGGGACGTCTTCTCGTTGATCGGGCCGAAGCGGTTCGACGCTCCGTGGAAAGAGATCGAAGCCCAGGGATACATCGCGCCAGCGGAGTGCGTCGAGGTGCGTGTCACGCTGCCAGAGCGCGAGCGGCTCGCCTATGCCACAGCAGAACCCGAGGAGCGGTACCGACTCTGCTCGACGTCCGCCGAGAAGTCGCGCGTCGTCGAGCAGTTGGTGGCCCAACACCGCGGTGAACCAACCCTCGTCATTGGCCAATACCTCGATCAGCTCGACGAGCTCGGCGGACGCCTCGACGTTCCGGTCATCAAGGGCGAGACCACCGTCAAAGAGCGCGAGCGGCTGTTCAACGCCTTTCGCAGCGGTGAGATCACCACGCTGGTGGTGAGCAAGGTGGCGAACTTCTCGATCGACCTGCCCGAAGCGAGCGTGGCGATCCAGGTCTCTGGCGCCTTCGGTTCGCGGCAAGAAGAGGCCCAGCGTCTGGGCCGCATCTTGCGTCCCAAGGGCGACGGTCGCGCCGCACGGTTCTATGCCATCGTCGCGCGCGACACTGTTGACCAAGACTTCGCGCAGCATCGTCAGCGGTTCCTCGCCGAGCAGGGCTACAGCTACACGATCACTGACGCCGACGACCTGCCGACTGCTGATGCCGAGGCACCGGGTGACCAGTGACGTCGACACTGCGCTCGCCGATGCCCGCGCACGCGTCCTACACGACCTGTCGGCGACGCTTCCGACCACGCCAACCGTGGTCGACACCCTCGACACGGCCGTTCACGAACGGCGGCAGTGGGTTGAGCCATGGCCAGAGGGCGCTGCCTTCTTGACGTGCCTCGTCGCACAGGACGTTCAAGAGGCGCTCACCGCGTACGTCGGCCACTGGCCACAATGCCGAACCAACGGCGAGCACACCCTGCATGTTGAACCCGACCTCGGCGAGAACCCGCACTGGGTGTGTGAGGACTGCCAGGGCGTCGTGGCCCCTATCGGCGGCCTCTGAGGGGGCTCCCCCTCTGTGGGTGCAACGACGCGTTGCGTCCAAATCACGTATCAATCACCGACTCATGGGCTAGACAGCACGGCCGGTTCGGCCAAGATTGGCCCATGATGAGCGACGCGACCGAAGAGCAGACCAGGTTGCTGGACGCCGCGGTGGTTGCGGGTGGGCTAGGCGCCAGGTACACCCAGACCCATCGTGCGTACCACAACCTCATGCACATCGAAGACGTGTTGCTGCGCATCGAGGAGCTCACCCCACCTCAAAGAGCACGAGCTTTCGCTGGCGCTCGCTGCATGGTTTCACGATGCCGTGTATCAGCCTGACCGCGACGACAACGAAGAGCGCAGCGCCTACGCCGCGTACGACGCACTTGAGCAAGTCGGAGCATCACCAGAGTTGATGGCAGAAGTCGTCCGACTGATTCGCATCACTGCCGGGCACTCGGCTGATGACGACGACATCGCAGGTGCTGTGCTGTGCGACGCCGATCTATCGATCCTTGGCGCACCCCGCGAGAAGTACGTCCGGTACGCACAGGCCATCCGGCAGGAGTACATCCACGTTCCTGTCGATGACTACAACGTCGGACGCGCAGCAGCGTTGCGCTCCTTCGCCGAACGCGAGCACATCTACCGGACGCCGTATGCGCGCGAGCATTGGGAAGCTCGGGCGCGCGAGAACATCGAGGCCGAGATCGCGTGTTTCGACGCACCACCTGATTTACAGGCTGCATCCGAATGAGCCGTCCGGAGCACATTGTCGGTCTCAGCATGATCTGCTTTGACGCCAACGATCCCCCTTCGCTTGCGGCGTTCTGGGCGGCGTTGCTCGGGGGTACGCGCGTCGTTGACGGCGACGGGGACGCCTGGGTCGAGCTGGCGTCCGGGCCCCGCATCGACTTTCTCCACGTCGACGACGACCAAGACCCAGAAGAACCGGCTGCATCTCGACATCCATGCCACTGACGTCGAAGCCGCTACAGCAGAAGCCCTGGCACTCGGAGCTACCCGAGCCGACGATGTCTACGACGGTGGCCGGTGGCAAGTGCTCCGCGACCCAGAGGGCAACGAGTTCTGCCTGCTACCGCCCTCGCTCTCCCAGTGATGGGTGCGGTGTAGCACCGGTTGCGATGATCGCAACCGACGCTGGGCCCATCGACGTTCAAGCCGCACCAGACACCACGATGGGACCGGTGAAAGTTGCGTTGATCGCAACCGCTGTAGCACCGCACCCAAAAATGGGTCAGCGGCGCTTGGCGCTGCGGGGACGCCGTCGGCGCAGCCCCGCTGCGCTCAACCGGGCGACGAGTTCGCGTGAGGTGACGGGAGTCGCCCCAGCGGCAATGAAGTCATCGCGGCGTTCAGCTGGTACGTCGTAGTGGTCGCCATCGAAGCCCCGCTCGGGGATCCCGAAGGGGGCAACGAACGCATGCAGCTCATCGAACGACACGTCACTCGCGAGATGACTCCAGTGCCGGTCGTGCGCGGGAACGCGCGCATCGTCGATCAGGATCATGCGCCGCTCGGCTCCCCGTCGACACGCAACAACGCGCGCACGTCGTTCAACGCGTCCGGCTCACCCGCGAGAGTGCGCTGCGCGAACGAGATCAGCGCCTCTTCGTGGGCAACCACCAGGTGCGCCAGACCCGCGAGCGATGGATCGGATGCCGCCAGCCCGGGCAGCGGGCGGTAGTGCCCCAGCGCGACCTCGGCGTCCGACTGCAACCAACCGATCAACGTGCGCCATTCATCACTCACGTGCTCCGCGAGATCAATGTCGGCCTCGGCCTCCATCGACCCGGGGTCAGGCTCAACGCCCAGGCTGAACAGCGCCACCGTCAACTCGCCGAGCACATAGGTCTCGAGGACGACGAGCTCAAGCATCGTCGCGGTCTCAGACGGATCAGTGCGCGTGGCTGCCAACTCGCCATAGACCCGGACGCCGTACCACTCCCCTTGCCATGCCTTGTGGAGCAGAGCAACGAGGTCTTCTGATTCGGGTGGCACCGGACCATCGAACCAGGTCGGGGGCGATACTGAGACCTCAACCACCGACCTTGCAACGGAGTCAGCACGTGACGGCGTTCCCGCACCTCTTCACACCGATCGACATCGGGTCGGTGACCGTGAAGAACCGCATCCTGTCCTCCGGCCACGACACCGTGATGACCGACGGTGGACGCATCGGTGACCGGCTGGTCGCGTACCACGAGGCGCGCGCCAAGGGCGGCGCCGGCCTCATCGTCGTGCAAGTTGCGGGTGTGCACGAGAGCGCCAAGTACTCCTCGAGCATCCTGATGGCAGACACCGACGAATGCATCGACGGATACCGCAGGCTCGTGGACGCCGTAAGCCCCTACGGCACCACCCTCTTCGGCCAGCTCTTTCACGACGGTCGCGAGATGATGGAGAGCCAAGACGGGTCACTCGCGGTGGCCCTCGCGCCGTCGGCTGTTCCCAACGAGCGGTTTCACGTCATGCCGCGCGCCATGCCCGTGCCGCTGATCGAAGAGATCGTGCAGTGCTACGGCACCGCCGCGCAGCGTCTGCAAACGGCGGGGATGCATGGCGTCGAGATCGTGGCGTCGCACGGCTACCTACCGGCACAGTTCCTGAACCCGCGCGTGAACCAACGCGACGACCGCTACGGAGGATCGCAAGAGAACCGGTTGCGCTTCGTGCGCGAGCTGATCGCGTCCGTTCGCGCACAAGTCGGACGTGACTTCGTGGTCGGCATTCGGGTGTCGGCGTCCGAAGAGTCCGAGGGTGGATTGACGATCGACGAGTCGCTCGACACCCTGCGCATGCTGGACGCTGACGGCACGCTCGACTACGTCAGCGTTGTCGCCGGAACCTCGGCCACGATCGCGGGCTCGAACCACATCGCGCCGCCCATGAGCTTCGAAGCGGCCTACGTGGCACCGCTGTCGGCGCAGGTGAAGGGCGCGGTGAGCGTCCCCGTCATGGTCGCAGGTCGCATCAACCAACCACACGAGGGCGAGCAGGTGATCGCGTCCGATCAAGCGGACATGGTGGTGATGACGCGCGCACTCATCTGCGATCCAGTGATGCCGCACAAGGCTGAGCTCGGCTTGGTTGACGAGATCCGCGCCTGCATCGGATGCAACCAGGCCTGCATCGGGCACTTCCACGCGGGTTACCCGATCTCGTGCATCCAGCACCCAGAGACGGGACGCGAGCTCACGTACGGCGAGCGTCAGGCGGCGTCCGTGCCGCGCGACGTCATGGTGGTCGGCGGCGGAGTCGGTGGCATGAAGGCGGCCGTTGTCGCCGCCGAACGCGGACACCGCGTCACGTTGTACGAAGCGGCGCGACGTCCGGGTGGACAGGTACTGCTCGCCGAACAGCTACCCGGACGCGCCGAGTTCGGCGGAGCGGTGACGAACCTGCTCAGCGAGGTCGACCGCTTCGGCGTCAAGGTCATCACGGGCCACAGGGTGGACGCCGCATTCGTTCGCGAGCAGGCACCTGACGCCGTCGTCGTGGCAACGGGTGCGACTCCGCGGGTGCCCGAGCTCGAACTGATGGACGACCCCGTCGTACTCACCGCGTGGGACGTCATCAATGGTGCCGACGTGCCCTCCGGACGCGTGGTCGTCGCCGACTGGCGGTGCGACTGGATCGGGCTCGGCGTCGCTCAGCAACTGGCGAAGCAGGGCCACAAGGTGACGCTCGCGGTCGACGGGTACATGGCCGGCCAACGCATTCAGCAGTACGTGCGCGACGAGATGACCAAGCAGGCGCTAGAGGCCGGCGTCGAGATCGTGCCGCTGGTGCGCATCTACGGGGCGGACGCCGACACCGTCTACCTGCAGCACGCGCTCACCGGTGAGCCCGTCATCATCGACGACGTTGCGGCGCTGGTGTTGTCGCAAGGGCACGACGCAGTGACTGGGCTGCTGGACGAGCTGGCCGACTACCCAGGTGAGGTACACGCCATCGGCGACTGCCTGGCACCCCGCACCGTCGAGGAAGCGGTCCTCGAGGGTCTGAAGGTGGCGTCCGCGATCTGACATCCCGCGAGTATCGAGCTGATCGACAGTTAGGCTCGTCGAGAGTGAGTTACGGACCGCCGTCCCCGGCCGACGAGGGCCAGGCACTCTCCGATGGAATGAGGACCTGTGACGCGACGCACCGCACTGGCCTGCACGATCGTTCTCGCCCTGGTCGCAGCACCCGTGGCGGCGTCCGCGACCACTGTCGACTACACGCCTGGTGCGGTGGGTATTGGTGATCCCTACGTGCCGCACGAAGGCAACGGCGGCTACCGCGTGGATCGCTACAAGATCGATCTGACTTTTGACCCGGCCACCGATCGCATCCAAGCGACAACCGTCATCCGGGCTCGAGCCACGCAGAACCTGTCGCGCATGAACTTCGACCTGTTCGGGTTGAAGGTGACGTCGGCGACGGTCAACGGACAACCAGCTTCGACCCAGCGTGCACCGCGTGAGCTGATCGTCAAACCTGCCACGGGGATTGACGACGGCAGCGACTTCGTCACGCGGGTCCAGTATCACGGACAGCCAGAGAAGCTGAACGATCCAGACCTTGGGCTGTCGGGCTGGTTCAACACCGAGGACGGAGCCATCGTCGTCGGTGAGCCGGAGGCGGGAATGTTTTGGTTCCCGGTCAACGAACACCCCAGCGACAAGGCGTACGTCACAGTGAACGCGACGGTGCCCGAAGAACTCATGGCGGTCTCTAACGGCTTGCCGGTTGGCAAGCCGAGTACTGCGGGCGGTTGGACCACGTACCGGTGGAGCAGCGAGCACCCCATGGCGTCCTATTTGGCAACGATCGCGATCGGGAAGTTCCGCAGCGACCGCAGCCGAACCGACTCGGGCGTACCGGTGCTGAACTACATTGACCGTGGGTTCGATCGCGGCGTGGACCGATCGCTGGGCAAGGCTGACGAGGTCATCGACTTCTTCGAGACTCGGTTCGGGCGCTACCCGTTCGAAGCTGCGGGCGGGATCGCAGACAACTACCGGTCCTACTACGCGCTTGAGAACCAGACTCGGCCGACATACGACAAGGCAACGGTGCGCTGGGGCGGATTGACACTCACCGTCGCGCATGAGCTCGCGCATCAATGGTTCGGGGACAGCGTGGCCCTCAAGCAGTGGCGCGACATCTGGCTGAACGAAGGCTTCGCGACCTACGGCGAGTGGTTGTGGCTCGCGCACAACGATCGTGCGTCAGTGAAGGAAACGTTCGACCGCTTCTACTCCATCCCCAAGCGCAGCAAGTTCTGGGACCTCGTCGTGAAGGACCCCAAGTACGCCCATATGTTCGACTCGCCGATCTACTACCGCGGCGCGATGACGCTGCAGGCCTTGCGGATGAAGGTGGGCACTCCCGACTTCTTCAAGATTCTGCGCACGTGGGCACGTGAGCATCGCGACGGAAATGCGACCACACGGCAGTTCCGTGCCCTCTCTGAGCGTGTGTCAGGGGAACCGCTTGGCGGGCTCTTCCACCAATGGCTGGGGGTGCCTGACAAGCCCCGACTCCCGAGAGCCTGACCCCCACTGGCCGCGTGGCAGCCGTCTGGCATCGAACCCGGATTGACGACTGATTGACTGCCCAGTCAGGATTGGCCAGGAAACTGCCCATATCCAAAGGATCACCGTGAACCTCGATCGACTGCTCGCCCCCCGCTCTGTCGCCGTCGTCGGCGCGACCCCGCGCCCGGGCAGCTACGGAAACCAGGCCGTCGAGAACCTCGTCGACGCACAGTTCGACGGACCGGTCTACGGCGTCCATCCCCGCGAGTCCGAAGTGCTCGGCGTCCCGTGCTTCCCGACGCTGTCTGACCTGCCCGAGGTGCCGGACGCGATCGTCATCGCCACTCCGGCAGCCACGGTGCCCGGCATCATCGAAGAGGCCGGACGCCTGGGCGTCGGCGGAGCAGTGGTGGTCGCCGCAGGCTTCGCCGAGGTCGAGCACGGACGTGAGCTGCAACAACAACTGCGCGACATCGCGCTGCGCTACAACATGCCGGTGTGCGGGCCGAACGGCAACGGTCTTGTCTCCGTCGTGCGACGTGCACCGCTCTGGGGTGACGGCTACAACCTCGCGCCAGCTGGCGGAGTCGCCCTCGTTTCGCAGAGCGGCAACGTCGCGGTCAACGCGATCGGGTCACGGCGCGCGCTGCACCTTCACACCGTGATCTCGTGCGGCAACCAGGCCGTGCTCGACTCGTCCGACTACGTCGTCGCGCTCGCGCAGCAGGACGGCGTCCGATCGATCGCGTTGTACCTCGAAGCTGAAGGCGACGGCGCCAAGCTCGCCGAAGGCCTCGCGCTGTGTGCCGAACGTGAGATCGGCGTCGCGGTGCTGAAGTCAGGCCGCAGCGCGCTCGGCGCCACCGCCGCCGCCGCTCATACCGGCGCAGTCGCTGGTGACGCCAAGGTGTTGCGCGCACTCATCGAGGACGCAGGTGGCGCATGGGTCGACGACCCGCACGAGCTGCTCGAGACCGCGAAGGCGATGGCGCACGGACGTCGCAAGGTGGCGTCCGGCATCGCCGTCGTCACGTGCTCTGGAGGCGATGCTGCCATCAGCGCCGACGAAGCTGACCGGCTCGGCATTCCGCTGCCCCCGCTGGCCGAAGCCACCAAGGAAGCGCTGCGGCCGATCGTGCCGCCAGCAGCGACCGTCGGTAACCCGCTCGACTACACCGCGCAGATCTGGGGAGAGGTCGACACCATCTCGTCCATCGTGAGCACGATGGCGTCCGATCCGGCGCTCGGACAGGTGCTCGTCTACTACGACCAGCCACAGAAGATGGGCGAGGCAGCAACCGAGAGTTGGAGTGTGACCCTCGACGCCGTCCTGCTCGGCGCACAGCAGGTGGACGCGACGGATGCCCCTGTGATGGTCGCATCGACGATGTCCGACCTGCTGCCTGAGGACAAGATTGACAAGTGTCAGTCGCAGGGCGTGCCGGCCGTGTGGGGGTTGACCACCGGCATCAAGGTGGCCAACGCATTGCGTCAGCCATACGGCGACCCGCAACGGCTGCGCGCGATCAGCGCGATCGCCGGTGATGCAGAAGCTGGCGTGTGGCTCGCCGAGCACGAGGCGAAAGAGCTGTTGGCCAAGGGCGGGGTCTCAGTACCGCGTGGTGGCGTAGCGACATCCGCCGCAGAGGTTGACGCCGTCGTCGGTGAGCTCGATGGGCCGCTCGCATTGAAGTTGAGCTCGGCGTCCCTGCAGCACAAGACCGACATCGGAGCGCTCGAGCTCGGTGTGGTCGGGGCTGAGGCCGCGCACGCCGCGTTCAACCGCCTACGCACGATCGAGGGTCACGCGACGTCTCCGGTGCTCATCGAACAGATGGAGCAGCCCGGGGTCGAGCTGCTCATCGCCGCTCGTCGCGACTCCGTCGTGCCCGCCCTGGTTGTCGGGCTCGGCGGCGTCTGGGTCGAGGCGGTGGGCGACGCCGCGGTGATCCCGCTTCCGGCGGACGCGGCACGGGTCGAGCAGGCATTGCGCGGATTGCGCGGTGCGTCGCTGCTGACCGGTGGACGCGGGCGTCCGTCGGTAGACCTCGCTGCAGTTGCTGACCTGGCGGTCCGCGTTGGCGAGTTGCTGATCGACGAAGACCTCATGCTGATCGAGCTCAACCCAGTGTTCGCTCGCCCCGCCGGAACCGCGCATGGAGCCGTTGCCGTCGACGCCGTGATCCGGAGAACGGTCACGTCATGACCGACGCCATCGGCGGCTACCTGCCAGCTGCCGTCGCCGTCGCGTTGAGCCCGATCCCGATCGTCGCGGTGATCCTGATGTTGGGGACGCCGCGAGCGCGCACAAACGGCCCCGCCTTCGCGGTCGGCTGGATTCTCGGCATGTCTGCCGTCATGGCCATCGTGCTGCTGGTGCTCGGTGGTACCGATTCGGCCAGTGGGGCGCAGACGTCGGTGTCGTGGGGAACCCTCGCGCTAGGCGTCCTGCTGCTCGCGCTTGGCGTCCGACAGTGGCAGAAGCGGCCGCGCCGGGGTGAAGACGCACCACTGCCGTCGTGGACGACCAGCGTCGACGCGTTCACGCCATGGAAGGCGCTGGCCACTGGTGCAGTGCTGTCGGGGGTCAACCCGAAGAACTTCGCGCTGACGGCCGCGGCCGCCGGAGCGATCGCCGTCGCGGGCCTCGAAGGGGCGACCGAGTTCTGGGCGGCCGCCATCTTCGTCGCGATCGCCTCGTGCGGCGTCGTGGGGTTGGTCCTCGCCTCGCTGGTGGCACACGACCGGGTGTCGCAGCCTCTCGCCGCGATCCGCGACTACATGACCACGCACAACGCCGTGATCATGACGGTGATCCTGGTGCTGCTGGGCGCCAAGCTGATCGGTGACGCACTCCCGGGCCTCTGACCCGGCACGGTGAATCAGCGGACGGTGAAGTCGGTGGATGCCAGTGACACCCGAAGGTCGTCCATCAGCAGGTGAGCGGTGTACTCGCCGGCGGCCAGCGGCCACCTGCGCGGATGGGACGCCTCACTGAATGACCCAGATCCCTCGACGGTGGCGCCGGTGACCACGTTCATCAGCGGACGGTCCTTCGCGACGGCGCTGCCGCGCGGGTAGATCGCCACCCAGTCGGCGCGGTTGCCCGCAGTCCACGCCCATCGGACGCCGATCGGATCGCCGACGTGGTACCTGCCGCGATCGGTCCGCACCGTCGGGTGATCCCCCGGCCCCATGACCCACAACCCGGTGCGGGCGACCTCGCCGCGGTCGGCGTCTCGAGCGACCACGTCAAACCTGCCCGCCCCGATGAACTCCGTCGCCAGTCGTCCCCGCTCGCCGTCGAGCGGCACCTCGAACACCACGGTGCCCGCGTCCGCCTCATGCGGAACTACCACGACAGAAGCGACCGGGCCGTCTGCCGCATCGCCCTCGCCACCTGCGATGGCCCACACGTCAACGTCATCGCCGAGCGGAACGATGCGGCGGCTGACTGACACCAATGTCGGTGGCGCCGCCGCGGTGAACCGCAACTCTGCGAGCAACCCCCGGTGATCGGTCGGCCACGGAGTCACCGGCACATCGCTGTACCCCGACTCCGCCTCGCCCACGATCTGTATCGCATCCACGGTCACGTCAGGGCTCACGTACATCAGGTCGATGCGATCTTCGGCATGCCCGTCAGCCGCAGGGTTGTACCCCTCGACGAACGGACGCTGCGCAGGCCACGTCAACCCCGGGTGGCTGACCGGGTCGGGATACACCGCGCGATACGCATCAACCAGACCGACCTCCTCGGACGCCACGCTGGTCGGCCATGCGAACGCGGCCGTCATGTGCGACCTCATGCCGACGGTGTCCTCTGTCCAGTCACGGTGTGACGGCGCGTTGAAGTCGCCGAGTAGCACCACAGGGATACCTGCATCCATCAACGAGCGGGCGGCATCCAGTGACGGTTGCAGTGCGCTCAGCCGGATGCGCCGCTCACGTCGCATGACCCGGCGCTCCGGCTCACGCTGCACCCGGAACGGCCCGAAACCACGAGACGGCGGGTGCACGTTGACCACCGCGATCACTCGTCCAGGCTCGACCTCGACGAACACGACACCGTCGGACGCCGTGCCCCCCGCCACAGCTGTCGCAGGCGGGTCGAGCAGCGGCATCGTCGACACGACCTGGGTGCGCACGTCGTAGTACGGCCACTCCAACGCTGCCGCCACCCGCGGCATGTTTCCGCAGCCCTCTTGCAACGCAGCGATCGGTGCACCCGACGAGCGGATCACCTCAATCACTGCGTCGAAGTCGACCCCGGTGCCGCCGTACTCGATGTTGAGCTGCAGCAGACGCAACTCAGTCACGGCGTCCTCGCACACTCGGCGGGTTGTTGGGTCAACGCTGGACGTAGAACAGGCGCTTGTTGACGAACTCGTCGATGCCGAGTGGTCCGAGCTCGCGTCCGAAGCCAGAGCGCTTCACGCCGCCGAACGGGACGTCTGCCCCTTCTCCTGCGGGCGTGTTGACGTTGGCCATGCCCACCTCAAGCTGCTCGGCGACCCGAATCGCGCGGGCTTCGTCAGTGCTGAACACCGCACCGCCGAGGCCGTAGTCGCTCGTATTGGCCAACTCGATGGCTTCGTCGTCGCTGCTGACCGAGTAGACGACCGCGACCGGGCCGAATAGCTCCTCTTTGTAGGCGCGCATTTCAGGAGTCACACCGCTCAGCACCGCAGGCGCGAAGTACGCCCCCTTGTCGCTGACGATCGTGCCCCCGGTGTGCAGGGTGGCGCCCTTCTGCACGGCGTCCTGCACCTGGGCCTGCAACTCCTCTGCCGCCTTGCGCGACACCATCGGTGAATATTTGTCGTCGGAGTCATCGCCTGGCTCGCGCGGAGTGAGCGCGGCAGCGCGCTTGGTCAGCCCCGCAACGAACTCGTCGACGTACTCCTCCATCACGATCAACCGCTTGTTTGAGTTGCACGCCTGTCCGACGTTCTCCATGCGGGTCTCCCACGCCGTCTCTGCTGCCGCGTCGACGTCGTCGGTGTCAAGGATGATGTACGGGTCTGAACCACCCAACTCGAGCACGACCTTCTTGAGGTGGCGTCCGGCTGCCTCAGCGACCGCCGTGCCGGCGCGCTCTGAACCCGTCAGCGACACCGCAGCGACCCGCGGGTCAGCAACCAACTGAGCCACCTGGTCGTGGTTGGCGAACAGGTTGGAGTAGACGCCGTCGGGGACGCCCGCATCCTTGAAGATCTCGGCGATCGCGAGCGCGGAGGTCGGGCAGTTCTCTGCGTGCTTGAGAATCATCGTGTTACCGACGATCAGGTTCGGAGCTGCCCATCGGGCCACCTGGTAGTACGGGTAGTTCCATGGCATCACGCCAAGGATCGTGCCGATCGGTCGGTACTCGATGCGGCCACCGTCGTGGCCAGGTAGCGGCCGGTCTGCGATCAGCGCCGGGCCGTTGTCTGCGTAGTAGTTGAAGATGTCAGTGCTGTACTCCGCTTCGCCCACTGCCTGAGAGGGGCTCTTGCCCATCTCCTTGGTGATGAGCTCACCGAGTTCTGTCGCACGCTCGGCGAACAGCTCGGCGATGCGCTTGACGATCGCCGCACGCTTCTCGATCGGTGTCGCCCGCCACTCGGCGAAGGCAGTGACCGAGGCTGCGACAGCTGCCTCGACCTCGGCATCGGTAGCGACGGGGAACGTCTGTACTACCTCTCCCGTTGCGGGGTCGGTGACGTGGTAACCAGGTGACTTGCTCATGCCGCTACTCCTTCACGCAGTTCACGAGCGAACGTCTCAAGGTTCGCTACGAATCGGTCAACATCTTCGGTGGTGTGCTGCACCGACATGGTCCACTGCTCACACTTGCCCCACGGCGGTAGAAAGACATGGTTGTTGTGCTGGTAGAGCCAGTGCGCATTGCCCCACTGGTCGTCGTACTCAAGGAAGTCTCGGTAGTTGCTGAGGTTCTCGGTGAAGATCACCGCGCCCTTGCCACCGAACGCGCGCACGAAGCCGGGCAGTTGGTACTTCTTCAGCACGTCTTCGCAGCCCTTGACCTGACGCTCGCGCAGCATGTCGAGGTGTTGGTAGCCCTCTGGTGTGAGCACCTCGGTCAGGGCGGCGCGAGTGGCGGCCATCGTGAGCGGGTTGCCGTTGAACGTGCCGACCTGCTCATAGGTGCCGTCAGAGATCAGGCCCATCAGTTCTGGGACGCCACCGATGGCGCCACACGGAAGGCCACCACCCATCGCTTTCGCCACCGCGACGAGGTCAGGTGTCACACCGAGCAACTCGGACGCCCCACCAGGTGCAAGACCGAAGCCGGTCTTGACCTCGTCGAACGCGAGGTAGGCGCCGTGCTTGTGCAGCAGTTCCTTCAGGTCGGCCAGGTAGCCGGGGGGCGGAGGGATCAGCCCGATGTTCATCATCACGGGCTCGACGATCATTCCGGCGATCTCACCCTTGTGCGTCACCAGCGCTTGCTCGACTGCGGCAAGGTCACCGAACGGAACGATGACGGTCAGCTGCGCCATCGGGTCGGGGATCGCGTTGCTGGCGCGCACTGAGTTGGGTGCGTTGGCAGGGCCGGCTTCCTCGAGGCCCGGGTACACCGACACCTGGGCGGCGTCGTGGTGACCGTGATAGCTGCCTTCGACCTTGATGACCTTGCTGCGTCCGGTGGCCGTGCGCATCAGGTGGAAGGCGTCCATGGTCGCCTCGGTGCCGGAGTTGTTGTAGCGCCAGATCGGCAGACCCCACCGGCGGCTCAGCTCGCGCGCGACGACGATGGCGTCCTCGGTGGGTTGCGCGAAGTGCGTGCCCTTGGTGACGCGGTCTTGCACGGCGGCGACGATCGCTGGGTGTGCGTGGCCGGACAGGCCGACACCGAACCCGCCGTGGAAGTCGGAGTACTCGTACCCGTCGACGTCCCACATGCGCGAGCCCTTGCCGCGGTCAATCCATACCGCGCACGGTGGCGCTGCCTGCCAGCTCGACGCCACACCTCCGGCGAGCACTGACTTGCCTTCTTCGGTCATCGACTGCGACTTGGCGGTGCGCGCCAGCATGACCTTCTCTTGCTCGGCGATCATCTGGTCCATGCGGTCGAGCAATGGCCCGGTGTTGGCAACGGTGGGCGGTGCTGACAGTGACATGTGGTGCCTCTCTCTGCGAGTTGGTCTCGCGCTGTTCAAAGTCTGTTCTGGTGATCATCCGGTGTGGCTTCGCTAGCCGTGCGACGTGTGTGTGCTTGCGCGCTATGGGGTCTGCCCTATGGCTCTGCAGGGAAGGCCAGTGTCGCCACCCGGCTCGGCGGGATCATCGCCCCCATGCTCCTCGGAATCTCGCCAGTCGTATAGGCCTGGGCCATCCACGCGATGAAGGCGTGCACCGACACCTCGTGGTACGACGAGAACGGGCCGGGGCGGTACCCACGCGAACGCAGCCCGCGCTGCACGCTCTCGCACGCCGCCCAGTCTTGCCGGTTGGTGATGTCCCAGAAGTCGACGGCGTACGCCGGGTCGAACCCGGGGCGATCAAACGATTCGGCAGGAAAGAGCCACTGACACTCGACGAAGGTGCGATCGGGGGCCAGAGGCACCAGCCGGTGCACCATCACGTAGTCGGGGTGCAGGCTGATCAACAAGTTGACGCCCACCTGCAGATACATCGTCCCGGTCTCGAACATCTCGGGCAGGCCAGGTATCCGCGCACCTTCGCTCTTGCCGTCCAACGACATCGTCTCGATGCCATCGCGAAAGTGCACGCTGCCACCCACGTACCAGCCGTCGCCGAGCACGGTGCTACCTGACTCGGGGTCAGCGACGACGCACAGCTCGGGGTGGACCGACGGGCAGTGAAAGCACTCGTGATAGTTCTCGACAATGAGCTTCCAGTTGGCGTCGAGTGTGTAGCTGTGGGTGTCACCCACCCGCAGCTGACCCATGCCGAACGGGTCGAGCCACTTCTCGATGCCGCCGAAGTGCTCAGCCAACGGCTCGGCGTCCCCGCTGAGGTTGGCCATGACGTAGCCGTGCCACTCTTCGACAGCTACTGGGACCAACGAGTAGTCGGCCGCGTCGTCGATGTCGTTCTCATGCGTCGGTGGGACGCCGAACAGCTCGCCTTCTGGCGTGAACACCCATGCGTGGTACGGGCACCTGATGAACTTGCCGGACGCCTCGGCGTCGGCAGGGAGCAGCTCGTGCGAGCGGTGGCGGCAGGTGTTGAAAAACCCGCGCAAGCGTCCGTCGTTGCCACGAATGACCAGGACGCCGTCGTCACCGACCTGGAAAGCGCGGCGGTCGCCCGGCTTGGCGAAAGCGTCGGCGCGGCCCAGGCACATCCACCCACCGGCGAAGAGGTGGTCAAACTCCCACTCCAGCACCACGGGGTCGCTGTAGGCGGCCGCAGGCAGCATCTGCCCGCTGCGCTCGATGGACGGCCGCAACTCGAGTGCCGTCATCGGCAGCCGTGTTTTCGTTGGATCCACGCCGCACCACCCTTCGCTCGCTATCAGTCGCTACCCTGCAGGCAACCATCAGGTCACGATCTGTTCCCGATTGCCCGAAATGGTCCACGAGAGCACTCAGGCAGTCCAGAATGACCGGGCCGGGAGAGACCCTTGCCAGACGGGGTCGCTCCCGACACACTAACTGACCAACCAGTCAGTCAGGAAGATGTTTCGACCGCGGAGAACGAGACACCCCACACTGATTACTCAGGAGGCACAGGCATGCCCTTCGAGCCCGGAAACACCAATCGGCCGCCGCTGCGGCGGCCCCATGTGAAACGACGCGACGTGCTGCGTGGGGGCGCAGCCGTAGCCGCTGGCCTTGGGGCGGTCCCTCTCTTGAGCGCTTGCTCGGACGGGACCACCACTCCCGAGCAAGCCGGCTCCTACCCGCTCGCCACCAAGGACGACCCCGTCACCTTGCCGATCAACGACGACAACCCGGCAATCGAAGATGGGCTGGAGCCAGAGAAGGTTGATGTGCTCAGGGTCCTCAACTACTCCTACTACATGAACCCGAAGGTCAAGCAGAACTTCAAGGAGCAGTATGGCGCCGAGGTTCAGGTCACGCCGTACAACAACTACGACGAGATGCTCAACAAGCTGAGTGCGTCCAACGCCGAGTACGACCTGGTGTTCCCCGGGCCCACCGTGCTGAGCCGCATGGTCTACGGAGGACTTCTCCAGCCACTGAACCGTCCTACATCCCTAACCTCAAGAATGTGTGGCCAGAGTTCCAGGACCCCTGGTACGACCAGGGGTCTAACTACACGATCCCTTACACCGTGTACACCACGGGAATTGGGTACCGAGCCGACCGAATCGACTTCGTCGACGAGGGCTACAAGATGCTGTGGAACCCGGCGAGTGCTGACGACGGCCAGGTCGGCGTCCTCGACGACTCGGGGGAGTCGATGAGCATGGCCATGCTCGCGTGGGACATCAGCGATGACATCAACACGGGTGACCAAGAGCTCGTCAACCAGGCCCGAGACAAACTCATCGAGTTGATCGATCTTGTCGACATCAAGATCGACATCACGCAGTATGAAACGATCCCCAGCGGCAAGACCAGCGTTCACCAGGCCTGGTCAGGCGACCTGATCTCGGCCTACAACTTCTACTTGCCCGACGATGTCAGCCCAGAGGTACTGGGCTATTGGGTCCCAGAAGAGGTCTCGCAACGCGTGATCGGCAATGACAACATCGCCATTCCCAAGTCATCGCCGAGCCCCGTCCTCGCCCACACCTTCATGAACTACATCCTGGACAACGAAGTCTCAGAACTGAACTTCTCCTGGAACGGCTACCAGCCGCCGCTCACCAAGCTTGGCCCCGACTACCTCATTGACCAGGGGTACATACCGGATAACCTGCTCACCGCGGTCGTCCAGCGCGACGACTTTGATGAGGGTATTCAGTTCTACGAGTCGACTGTCGCGGTGCAGAACATGTGGCTACAGGCATTCCAGGAGTTCAAGAGTGGCGGTTGAGCTCACCGAGGGCCGGAGGGACCGGGCAACCAGGTTCCTCTGGCCCTCACTCGCACTTCCAGGTACGGCGTGGCTGATCCTGCTCTTTGTGGTCCCCTTCTACGGGATCATGGCAGTCGCCTTCAGCAGCCAGCTCAATATTCTCGGCCAACCGATCCCCGCATGGAACCCGCTGGACTGGAACTTTGCGGTCATGCGCGACGTGATCCAGCAGTCGTTCACGGGCACATACCGCAAGCCGTGGGAACACACGTTCGTCTACTGCGCGGTGGCCATGGCGCTTTGCATTGTCATTGGTTATCCCGTGGCCTACTACGTCGCTCGCTTGGCTGGTCGAAACCGGGGCCTCCTGCTCGCACTGATCCTCGCCCCGTGGTGGATCAACTACCTCACCCGGATGCTTTCCTGGGTCGGACTTCTTGCCCAGGACGGTTGGGTCAACGACATCGTCGGGTTCTTCGGCATCCCACCCGTCGACTGGCTCGGCGGACAGTGGTACGTCGTAGTCCTGGGCCTCGTCTACGGCTACCTGCCGTTCTTCATCGTCCCCCTGTACGCCTACCTCGACCGGATCGACCAGCAACTGATCGAGGCGTCCCGCGATCTTGGAGCGAACTCGATTCGCACGTTCTTCCGCGTGACGCTGCCGCAGAGTCGGATCGGTCTCATCACCGCGGTCGTCATCACTGCCCTACCGATGTTCGGCGACTACTACACGAACTTCCTCGTTTCCGGGTCACCATCGACACAGATGATCGGCAACTCGATTGAGCAATCGGTGGTTGCGGGCTTCTCGCGCGCGCGTGGCGCAAGTCTCGTCCTGATCCTCTCGCTGATCTTGCTGGTCTTCATGACGTACTACCTGATTCTGACGGTGCGCAGCGGAAGGGATGACCGATGACCACCATCGGCTTGAACGCTCCAGGCGCGCCACACGCCTTCGATGACACGACTACCCGATACGTTCCGCCCTGGCGGAACCCCTGGCGTCGGCCCTATGTCTTGGCGACCATCACGTGGACCTATGTGGCGTGGAGTCTTCTCCCTGTCTTGATCTCGGTGGCCTTCTCGTTCAACGACGCTCGGTCGCGCAGCTCGTGGGCCGGATTCACGACTGACTGGTACTGGGGCACTGACCCCAACGGCGTCGCTGCTGGCCAGTCAATTCAAGACGACCCTGAGCTGATCAGGGCGCTAATCAACAGTCTGACGCTGGCCGTGAGCACCACTCTCATCGCCATTCCGATCGGCACCGCGCTCGCGCTCGGCCTGACCCGATGGCGGTCGCGCACCAGCGCTGCCGCGAACGGCATATCCCTTTTTCCACTGGTGACACCTGAACTCGTGCTCGGTTCGGCGCTGCTGCTGGTGTTCAACAACATCTACGCGCAGATTGGGCTCGGCTTCGAGGCACTCTTGCTCGGGCATGTCACCTTCTCGATCTCCTTCATCCTCGTCATCGTCCGCTCACGGCTGGTGAGCATCGGGGCAGAGTTCGAGACAGCAGCGCAAGATCTGGGCGCCACGAGGCTCCAGGCCATCCGGACGGTACTTCTTCCGCTATTGGTCCCGGCGATCTTCGCCTCAGCCATGATCACCTTTGCCGCCTCGCTGGATGACTTCATCGTCAGTAACTTCCTGATGGGCGGAGCAGAGAACATCACAGTCCCTGTTCTGCTCTACAGCGCCGTCAAATCGGTCCCGTCACCGGCTCTCAACGCGCTCGCCACACTGCTCCTGGTGGGCACTCTGGCTGCGCTCATCTTCGCCTACGTGGTGCTCCGGTTCCGCCGTCGCGGAGACGGTGGATCGGCGCTAGACGATCTGGCCGGCATCGAGATGTAGCCCCGTGCTCGGCAAGCATGGGAGCGCCGCGGGCGCTAGCGAAGGGCTAGGCGACCGACGTCGCTTCGTCGTCGCTCCAGGCCGCGGCACTGCTCTGCTCCAGGACTCGGAGGGAGTCTGACGGCATCCGGACGCGGCAGGAGTCTCCAGAAGCCCACGGTTCCTCGTAGGCAGCGTTGGTGACGAGCGCCTGTACGAGTGCGCCGCTGGGCAGTCGCACGAACACCTGTGACGTCGACCCGAGGTAGACGACGCGCTCAATCATGCCTGGCAGCCGGTTGTCGCCGGTCACCTCGCCCTCTTCCAGATGGATGCTTTCGGGTCGGATGACCGCACGTCCAGGACCTGGCTGGAACCCTGCGGGGATCTCGGCGTCCAACGTGAACTCGCCCAGCTTGACCGGCCCAATCCCTCCGCTGCTGCTCACCTCGACGTCCATGAGATTGGCCACCCCGAGGAAGTCGGCCACGAACTCGCTCTTGGGGAACTGGTAAATCTCGCGCGGTGCGCCGATCTGCATGATGCGCCCCTTGCTCATGACCGCGAGGCGATCAGACATCTCAAGCGCTTCCTCTTGGTCGTGCGTGACGAACACGAAAGTGATGCCGACCCGCCGCTGCAGTTCGGTGAGTTGGGCTCGCAGATTGTGACGAAGCTTGGCATCGAGGGCACCCAAGGGCTCGTCAAGCAGCAGCACCGACGGCTCGAGGACCAGGGCACGTGCCAGCGCCACGCGCTGCTGCTGACCGCCAGAGAGTTGGTTGGGGCGACGCTTGGCGTACTCGGTCATCTCGACCAGGGCGAGAGCGGCGTCCACCTTGGGCTTGCGTTCGCTCTTGGGCAGGTCGGTCCACCTCAAGCCGTACTCAACGTTCTTGGACACGTCCATATGCGGAAAGAGCGCGTAACTCTGGAAGACCGTGTTGACGGGTCGCTTGTGCGGGGGCGTCTGGGCGACGTCAACGCCGTCGATCAGGATCTGGCCGTTGGTCGGCTGCTCGAACCCAGCCAGCATGCGCAAGGTGGTGGTCTTGCCACAGCCAGAGGGGCCGAGTAGCGAGAAGAACTCACCAGAGGCAATCTCGAGGTCGATACCGTCGACGGCGATCGACCCGCCCTCGAACTCTTTGCGCAATTGGCGGATCGCGATCGACCCGCCGCCAGAGCCGGCCGGGGTCGCGGCCGGGGTCACTGAAGTCTCAGAATTCGCTGCCTCATCAGTCATGCGGTGAGTGTAGGACCCTTCACTAGCCCAGTCAGCAAACTGACTGAGTAATCAGTTAGAAATCCCCCAATGCCAGGGGACCGGCCGCTAGGTTAGCGCCGTGGCACGAGGCTCTGAAGCGCGGACTACCCGCCAGGCGCAGGTGGAGCAGCGGCGGGCCGAGCTCCTTGAGGCAGCCAGGTCGGTGGTGCTCGAGCGGGGGCTGTCGAACACCCGAGTGGCGGACGTTGCGGCGGCCACCCAGGTCAGCGGTGGCTTGATCCACTACCACTTCGCCACCAAGGACGTCCTGCTCACCGAGATGCTCCGCCACGAGGCTGAGCGCGACATCGCCAAGGCTCGCCGCCTGGCCACCGGCGGGGGCAGCGTCCTGAAGCGGCTCGACCGGGTGATGCGCGAGTTCGTGCCGGGCTCTCGCAACGATCAGACCTGGGTGCTCTGGATCGACGCTTGGGCCGCTGGGCTGCGCGACGAGGCGCTGCGCGACATCTCCGAAGAGCTCGATGCGGCGTGGAACGAGATGCTGCTGACGGTGATCACCGACGGTGTCGCGTCAGGTGAGTTCACGACCGAAGACCCGCGAGCCACCGCCGACCGGCTGTCGGCTCTGCTCGACGGGCTGGGCGTGCGCGTCACGCTGCAGCGGCCCGGCATCACCCGCAAGCACATGATCGAGCACGCCAGGGTGGTCGCCGAGCTCGAGCTCGGGCTTGAGCCGGGCTCGCTCGCCGCGGCGTCCGCCTAGTTCTGGTGACGGGTGGCGCTCGCCCGTGGTTTGGGTGCAACGACGCGTTGCGTTCAAATGACGGACGTTTCGACGACTCATGAGCGGCAAAGCCCAGAACCATCCGTGGATGAGTCGGCGATTGATACGTCACAAGGAAGGAACGCGTCGTTGCACCCAAACGCTGTTGCACCCACTGGGGATGACGCGCAGCGTCAGTGGGAGTGGTAGCGCAGCCGGTGCCGCTGCTCGCGGTAGTTCCAGAGGTTCAGGGCAATGCTGGCGACGAGCAAGGCCAGGACGAGGCTCACGGACGCGTAGGCGGGTATCACCGTCCCAAGCGGAATCGCACACAGCAACAGGATGGTGAGCCCCAGTCGCACCGGGTTGACTCCGCCGACGGTGCGCAGTCGGACGCCGATGTGTCCCGCCAGGTACAGCGCGACTCCGCCGAATAGCCCAACGGACGCGATCACTTTGAGTGGGCCGTCAACATCGAGCAGCGCCTTCTTCAACCCCAGCGCCACGAGGACCACGCCGAGCACCATGAGGAAGTGCACGTAGCTATAGGCATCGCGGGCCAGCGCGTTGCGGGCCTCACCGGTCGCCCGGCGCAGGGCAGCTTCGGCGGCGTGGGACACCACGTCGAAGTAGATCCACCACAGACACGACACCAGGGCGACGCCCATGAGGCTGGCCGTGACGACGGTGAACGTCTGTGGCTCTTCGCTGGCTGACAGGCCCAAGGCCACCAGCGACTCACCGAGCGCGATGATGATGATCAGCCCATGACGCTCGGCGAAGTGCTTGGGGCGGACGTACCAACCCTGAGTTCCTGAGACGAACGGCGCACCAAGAGTCATGACGATGACCACACCCCACAGCGTCGCCCGCAGTGCGCCTTGCTCGAGGAACCCGGCAATCACGAGCAGTGTCGCGCCTCCCAACACCCCGGGGGCTAGCAACACGACAGCGCGATGCATCTCAGGCTGGTCACGTGTCGACACGAAGTACAGCAGGATGAACAACGCCGTCACGGCGAGGTACGAGAACCCGAACAGCACGCCGTCACTGCCAAATGCCTGTGGAATCGCAAGCCCCATGACGAGCCCGGCACCCATCGCGCCGAACACGACGAGACGCGCCGGAATGATGTCGTCCACCCGAACGGCATTGGTCAACCAGCTGTAGCCGACCCACGCCCACCACACGATCACTAGCAACGCGGTACCGCGGGCGAGGCCGGTCCAGGTGAGGTCCTCGGCAAGCAGCGCCGTCACCTGCGTGAACGCGAACACGAACACCAGGTCGAAGAACAGTTCCAGCGGCGAGACCGAGTACTCCTCTTCGTCGGGCGGTTCGTGCGTGTGGTCTTCGGCGGAGGCATCGCCCGACGTCTGCTCAGCATCTGACACGGGGACATTCTGGCCGATGTTCCCTGGATACGCTGCCGAGATGAGCGACACGAACACCAACGGAACGTCCCCCGGCGCTAGCGCCGCACCGCTCGACGCCGCACTCGGCCTCACCAGGGCGCAAGACGATGGCGACTGGGCGGTCCTCCGACTGCAGCCCAACGACGTGGCGATCGGTGCTACCGACCCGGTCACCTACCTCCACGGCGGAGCGATCGCCACCTGCATCGACACCGCCGCGTGGGAAGCCATCGTGCGGGTCAGCGAGGACTCGTGGGTGGTCGCCGACATGCGCATCGACTTCATGCGCCTGGCGCGCAACGAGACCCACCGCGTCCGGTCGATCGCTCGCAAGATTGGACGCGGCCAGGCCGTGGCAGACGTCGAGGTCACAGTCTGGGACGACCCCTCGCGCATCGTGGCGCTCGGACGCGTGATGCTCGCGAAGGTCGGGTAACCGATGACTCCGCAAGAGAAGTACACCCACGGACACCACGAGAGCGTGCTGCGATCGCACTCGTGGCGCACGATCGCCAACTCCGCCGCTTACCTCGAACCGCATCTCGCCACCGGGCAGCGCGTGCTCGACGTCGGGTGTGGGCCGGGCACCATCACCGCCGAGATCGCCGACCGCGTCGGGCCTGACGGCTCGGTGGTGGCGATCGACGCGTCGGCTGACGTGATCGCGTTGGCGTCCGAGTCGCAGGGACGCGCGAACCTCACCTACGCCGTTGGCGACGTGTACGCGATCGAGGCGGCCGACGACAGCTTCGACATCGTGCACGCCCACCAGGTGTTGCAGCACCTCGGCGACCCAGTCGCGGCGCTGGTCGAGATGCGGCGCGTGTGCAAGCCGGGCGGCATCGTCGCCGCACGCGACTCCGACTACACCGGCATGGCGTGGTACCCGCGCGTTGCCGAGCTGTCCGAGTGGCTCGAGCTGTACTGCGGGATCACCCGCGGCAACGGCGGCGACCCAGACGCCGGACGCCGACTGCTCGCCTACGCGCACGCCGCGGGGTTCGACGACGTCACGCCATCGGCCGGCGTCTGGTGCTTCGCGACACCGTCCGATCGCGCGTGGTGGGCCGGCCTGTGGGCCGATCGCGTCGTCGAGTCGTCACTCGCGGAGCAGGCCGTCGGTGGCGGTCACGCGACTCAGGCCGACCTCGAACGGATCGCGGACGCCTGGCGCACGTGGGCGTCCGACCCCGACGCGTGGTTCGCCGTACTACACGGGGAGATCCTGGCGCGGGCGTGAGCACGTCTGCAGCCGACCAACCGAGCGGTGTCACGGTGACACCGCAGTGGGTGCTGCACGTCGACCTCGACCAGTTCATCGCGGCCGTCGAGATTCGGCGTGACCCTTCGCTGCGTGGACGGCCGGTCGTTGTCGGTGGTGACGGTGACCCGACCCGGCGGCGACAGGTGGTGGCGACGGCTTCGTATGAGGCGCGCGCGTTCGGCGTCCACTCCGGCATGCCGTTGACCGCCGCGCATCGCAAGTGCCCCGATGCGGTGTTTCTGCCGTCCGACCGCGATGCCTACGACGCGGCGTCCGAGGAGGTGTGGAACGCCGTCCGCGAGCTGCCCGTGGTTACCGAGGTGTGGGGGTGGGACGAGGCGTTCCTTGGAACGGACACCGATGACCCCGAGTCGCTGGCGCATGAGATCCGTCGCACCGTGGTCGAGCGCACCGGGTTCACGTGCTGCGTCGGCATCGGCGACAACAAGCTGCGCGCGAAGATGGCGACCGGGTTCGCGAAGGCACCAACTGGGTCGCTGCCGGAGGACGCAGCCGGCGTCTACCGCTTGACGAAGGCCAACTGGCTCGACGTGATGGGCGACCGCCCGACGGATGCACTGTGGGGTGTCGGTGCGAAGACCAGCGCCAAGCTGACCGAGCTGGGCATCTCGACCGTGGGTGCGTTAGCGGTCGCCGACGTTGAGATGCTGCAGGAACGCTTCGGCCCCCGCATCGGAGTGTGGATCGCCTCGCTCGGTCGTGGTTCTGGCGAACGCACGGTGACGAGCGCTCCGTGGGTTCCGAAGGGCCGCAGTCGCGAGGTCACCCTCGAACACGACGTCGTCGAACGCGCTGACATCGAGGTCGTGTTGCGTCGCATCGCGACCGAGGTCGTAGGCGACGTTGCGGCGTCCGGACGCGGTATCACGCACGTCGCGATCAAGGTGCGGTTCATCCCGTTCTTCACGACGACGCGCGTGCACAAGTTGTCAGCGCCAACGCGGGACGCCGTTGTCGTCGGTGACAACGCGGTGGCGCTGCTCGACCGACTCGAGTTGGGGCGTCCGATCCGACTGCTCGGCGTCCGCGTGGAGCTGACTGACCCCTGACTCTGACAACGCGTGAGATAGCTGCACCTATGGCTACGACGATCTACCGCAATCCGATCAGTCGTTGTACGCCTCGACGAGCATCCAGGCATCCCCGTCCTTCTCCTGCAACGTGATATCAAGCCAGACTCCACCGGCCTCAGCTGACTTGTACGCCCGAATCCGCAATCCATCGAACACGTCGTCCGCGGTGTAGTACGGCTTGTCCTGGTCCTGGGAGACGTAGGCGTCGAACACCTCATCGGGATCACCCGTGACACCAATGACAGCCACATACCCTCCGGTCAGGCTCCCGGGGAAGGCAGGACCGGCCAAGAACGATCCGGGCACGATCTCGAGGTCGGGCAAGTAGTCGACATTGCTCGCGACGGAACGTGGTCCCTCCACCCCGTCGGGCGCAGTCGGTAAGTGCGCAGGAAGCTCTGTTGGCGGCGTGACCCATCCGATGGTTCCCTGAGGTGTCGTGTCGGCGTCCGTCAGGTCTTGCCAAAGGTTGACCTCGACCGACTTTCCGAAGACTCCGGCGGATTCGTCCTCCGCTTTGACGACGAGCCCGAACTCGCAGCGAATCTCAACGGCGCCGTCGAGCAACTCCCCTGTGTAGTCCTTGTCTTGCGTAGATCCGGCTCCGATGTCGATCAGCTGCCGGCATACCGTGTCTTCACGCGCGGCGCCGAGGGAGTCCTCGCCCGGCCACTGCTCGACGAAACTGGACGCCACCTCGAAGATGTCTCCATCGATCAGCAGATAGCCGTCCTGAGCAAACACCGTCGGCTCGTCCTTCCGGCCCGCGAGCTCGGCGAATGTCGGCCCGATGAGCTGAGCGCCCTCTGGAACGACAAGCCCTGCGACTATGGGTGTGCCGGGCTGCTGCATCCACGGCTTGTCACTCCACTCATCCGAGCCTGAGCCCGTCGCAGCATCCTCGCGTCCGCACGCGGTCACCGCCAACACCAGTGACAGCACCAACAGACGTGCGATGTGACTGTTCGCCCATCGAGGCATGACTCCCCGTTCCCCATTCCTGCGCAACTACCTGACCATGATCATCGGACGTGAACCCGCACGACTCCACGACCCGACACGGAACGAGACGCCGTCTTCACCTAACCGTGACGCATCGAGTCACCCACGAAGGGTCGTAACAGCAGAAGGCCCGGGAGGTGAGTCCCGGGCCTTCTGTACTGAGTTGCTGTGAAGCGTGGACTAGAAGTCCATGCCTCCCATGCCACCGTCGCCACCCGGCATGGCCGGAGCGGCCTTTTCGGGCTTGTCAGCGACGACAACCTCGGTGGTGAGGAACAGACCTGCAATGGACGCCGCGTTCTGCAGCGCCGAGCGGGTCACCTTGGCGGGGTCGATGATGCCTTCGGCGATCATGTCGACGTACTCGCCAGACGCAGCGTCGAGACCGTGACCCGCTTCGAGGCGGCTCACCTTCTCTGCCACGACTCCACCTTCGAGACCGGCGTTCACGGCGATCTGCTTGAGCGGAGCGCTGATCGCAAGCTTCACGATCTGGGCGCCCGTAGCCTCGTCACCGGTGAGGTCGATCTTCTCGAACGCGACGGTCGACGCCTGAAGCAGCGCGACGCCACCACCGGCGACGATGCCCTCTTCAACGGCAGCCTTCGCGTTGCGGACGGCGTCCTCGATGCGGTGCTTGCGCTCCTTGAGCTCGACCTCAGTGGCCGCGCCAACCTTGATGACTGCCACGCCGCCGGCCAGCTTGGCCAGGCGCTCCTGCAGCTTCTCGCGGTCGTAGTCGGAGTCGCTCTTCTCGATCTCAGCGCGGATCTGTGCGACCCGTCCTGCGATCTGCTCGCTGTCGCCAGCACCCTCGACGATGGTCGTCTCGTCCTTGGTGACGACCACCTTGCGGGCGCGACCAAGCAGCTCGAGGTCGGTGTTCTCAAGCTTGAGACCCACCTCTTCGCTGATGACCTGGCCACCGGTCAGGATCGCGATGTCCTGCAGCATGGCCTTGCGACGGTCACCGAAGCCAGGAGCCTTGACGGCCACTGAGCGGAAGGTGCCACGGATCTTGTTCACGACGATGGTCGCGAGCGCCTCACCCTCGACGTCCTCGGAGAGGACCATCAGGGGCTTGCCGGTCTGCATGACCTTCTCGAGGATCGGGAGCAGGTCTTTGACCGCCGAGATCTTGGCGTTGGCGATGAGGATGTAAACGTCCTCGAGCACCGCTTCCATGCGCTCTGGGTCAGTGACGAAGTAGGGCGAGATGTAACCCTTGTCGAAGCGCATACCCTCAGTGAGCTCAAGCTCGAGCCCGAAGGTGTTGCTCTCCTCGACAGTGATGACGCCCTCTTTGCCAACCTTGTCCATGGCCTCGGCGATCATCTCGCCAACCTCAGTGTCGCCACCAGCGGAGATGGACGCCGTTGAGGCGATCTGCTCCTTGGTCTCGACATCCTTGGCCATGGTGGACAGCTGCTCGCTGATACCGGAGACGGCCGTCTCGATGCCACGCTTGAGTGCCATCGGGTTCGCGCCGGCTGCGACGTTGCGCAGACCTTCGCGGACGAGAGCCTGAGCAAGAACGGTCGCTGTCGTCGTGCCGTCACCGGCAACGTCGTCAGTCTTCTTGGCGACCTCTTTGACGAGCTCGGCGCCGATCTTCTCGTACGGCTCCTCGAGCTCGATCTCCTTGGCGATGGAGACACCATCGTTGGTGATCGTGGGGGCTCCCCACTTCTTCTCCAGCACGACGTTGCGGCCGCGCGGGCCAAGCGTCACCTTGACGGCGTCAGCAAGAACGTTCATGCCGCGCTCAAGGCCGCGACGGGCCTCTTCGTCGAACGCGATGATCTTTGCCATGCGGTAGTTGCCTTTCGGAACGGCGGGATCAGGTCTCGGTGCCCGCGACGGACGACCAGGGCGCCGAGCCGACCCTTCCGGCCCACCACCACTGACCTCACCAAGCGCCTGTGGTTTTGACTCTGCTTGTCACTGGCTTGTCACTCCCCAGGGGAGAGTGCCAACTCCATTGTTAGCACTCTCGGGGTGAGAGTGCAAACGGTTCCAGGCATCGGCCGTTCGGACCGTTCTCTAGCCGGACCCTCCAGACAACGGCCGTGCGCCCCTAGGCTCACGCCAGTTCAGCCACCATCGAAAAGGGGAACCTTCATGGCGCGAAACGGTCGAGCCCTCACGCTGACAGCGATCCTCTGCGTGACGGTGGGGCTGCTCGTTCCCAGCGCGGCCACGGCCGATCAGGACGCCGATGCAGGCACCCCCTCGATCTCCGCCGGACAGCGAACAACGGTTGCCTCGTCAGGCAGGGAGGCGACCAGGGGCTACGCCGGGATTCTCGGCAGCGTCTCGCCGGAGTCAGTGATCGGCACGGACGGCCGTACCCGAGTGACCGACACCACCACATACCCAGCGCGTGCGATCGGCCAGATCAACACGGTGCAGAACGGTCTTGGCTACATCTGCACCGGCTGGCTGATCGACAAGAACTCGATCCTGACCTCCGGTCACTGTGCCTTCAACCCCGATGGCGGAACCGGTGACATCATCGAGAGTGCTTCCTTCTCCCCCGGGCGAAACCGTGTCTCCAACCCCTTCGGAACCTGCTCGGTGTATTCGGTGTACTCCCCGATCGAGTGGAGGCGCGACGGGCTCGCGAAAGATGACTGGGCACTCATGCAACTCGGCACGAGCGGCGCCACCACCTGCGACATCGGCACCACCGTTGGCTGGTTCGGCATCACCTGGACCGGTGGGGCCGATGCCCTCACCGGCGACTCAGCCACTGTGCAGGGATACCCGGGAGACAAAGCCTCGGGAACGCAGTGGACGATGAGCGGCACTATCAAGAAGTCCACCAAGCAGATGGTCTACTACCGGATGGACACCGCCGGCGGCCAGTCCGGATCGCCGGTCTTCGACCCGGCCGGTCCTGCCTGCGGTAACGCCCCATGCGGCATGGCGGTGCATTCCTATGGCGTCGGGTTGCCAGGCGCCGGCCTCGGCAGCAACGCTGGCCCGCGCATTACTCAGGTCCGTTTCGACACCATTACCAGCTACGCGGCTGTGAACGGGTAACACCGAGAACGGGCAACACCGGCCGCGACTAGGGCGCGAGCAGGGGTGGGCCACCAAGGGCCAGGGGCGCGCCTGCTCGAGGGCCAGCCCGACGGCGAACACCGTCGCATCGTCGTACCCGCGTCCGACGATCTGGACGCCGATCGGCACGCCGGACGCCCCCCGCCCAGCTGGCACCACCAGCACCGGGCAACGGTTCGTGATGTTGAACGCCTCGGACAGGTGAATGTCGTGGAAGCTGTCCCGCTCGACTCCGTCGACCATCAACACCTGCCCCTCTTGCGTGTAGTCGACGCCGGCGTCCAGGGCGGGGATCGCCATCACGGGGCACAGCAGCACGTCGTGTTCGAGGAGCACTCGGTCGAGGCGTTCGGAGATGTCCGCCTCGATTTGCCGCGCGGCGAAGAAGGAGCCGTCTTTGCGGTCGGCGTTCACCTCGTCGATCCACGCTCGCGTGTAGTGGTTCACCTCGTCCTCGCGGCCGGCGATCTCCGCCGCACTGCTGGCCGCAAACAGCTCACCGTTGTGCCCATTGGACGCCTGACGCACCAGCTCGCGCTCGATGGTGAGGTCGACGGGAGTGACGATCGCGCCCTGCTCCTCAAGACCGCGGGCGGCGTCCGAGACTGCGGCCTTGACCTCGTCGGTCACAGGCCAGTCGCCGAGGTCGAGCGACAAAGCCACACGTAGCCCTCTTACGTCAGGGCCGACGGTGAGCAACTGGGTCTGAACCGGCAGCGAGAAGTGGTCGCGCACGTGACGTCCGCTGGTCAGGTCGACCATCAGCGCGGCGTCGGCGACGGTCCGCGTGATCGGCCCGACCCGTGACCAGTCATCGCGACCCCACACACCGGGCACCGGGATGCGCCCGGACGGCGGCATGTACCCGACGACTCCGCAGCACGACGCTGGCACGCGAATCGATCCGCCGATGTCAGACCCGGTGGCCCACGGCGTCATGCCGGACGCCACCGCGGCCGCCGAGCCACCGCTGGATCCGCCGACGTCGAAGGCGAGGTTCCAGGGGTTGCGCGTCACACCCCAGAGCCGGCTGTGAGTCCAGAACGGGATCGAGAACTCCGGCGTCAGCCCGCGACCGTGGATCACCGCGCCGGCGTCAACGAGCCGCTCGACGATGGGGTCGGACTCCTCTGACACGAACTCCTGCCACAGCAGCGAGCCGTTCGTCGTGCGGCGTCCGGCGATCTCGGTTTCGTCCTTGACGATCAGCGGCAAGCCGTCGATTCGTCCCTGCTGCGTGCCGGACGCGTAGCGCGCTTCTGCCTCGCGAGCCGCGGCTAGCGCATCGTCGCGGTACTGGTCACCGAGGGCGTTGACCTCGGGCTGCACGCGGTCGGTCTGCGCGAGCAGTTCGTTGAGGTATTCGACGGGCGACAGGGCCCTGGCGCTGAAGGCGTCCAGCACCGCGCGCGCCGACCACGAGACCACGTCACTCATGCGTTCCTCCGACTTCAATTGCTCCGAAGCAGAGCAACCTACATCGGGACGTTGCAGTTGCTCACCGAGTCGAGGGCGACGTCGTATTCCTGGACATCCCCTCCGTCTACGCCGCAGATCAGCTCGTCCGCTGCTCCGTCAGCGCCAAAGAGACTGTCAGAGCCCGCTTCGCCGTACAGCGAGTCGCTTCCTTCTTGGCCATCCAAAGAGTCGTCGCCGTCACCGCCGTAGAGCTCGTCAGGGCCTCCGCCGCCGTAGAGTGCGTCAATACCGCCCTCGCCAAGGAGCATGTTGGCGACCTTGCCGCCGATGATCCGGTCCCCCGCTGAACCGCCGACGATCACCTCGATGTCGCGAGCGACGTTGTCCGACTCACCTAGCACGCCATCACCGTTGTCGACCGTCTGGTCAATCTGCATGGCCTCGCTGCGCATTGCGTAGTCCATGGTGTCCACACCGTCGCCACCGAGAAATGCGTCATCGCCAGATGGGGTGGCTGGAGCAACAAACTGATCACGCCCATCGTTGCCCTGGTACTCGTCGCTCCCACCACCGTCAATGACCGTGTCGTCACCCTCACCACCGACAGCGAAGTCATTTCCCGCACCGGACGCAATGACGTCATCGCCGTTGTCGCCGCTCACCTCGTCTCGACCGCCGAGTGACTGGATATCCTGGTCGAGCGCTCCGCCGGAAATGACATCGCCGAACGGCGAGCCGATGATGACCTCGAACGCTCCAACGTCGTCACGCTCGCCGCGCTCGCCGTCCTTATCTGTCCTGCTGCTCAGGATCATGACCCACGCACTGCGCATGGCATAACTGATCTCATCTTGGCCGGCGTTGCCCCTCATCAAATCAGCGCCATCCGGTGCATCGCCGGTCTCGAAGGTATCGGCGCCGTCACCACCGGTCATCAGGTCAGCACCCCCGCCCGACTGCAGGAGGTCGGCGCCATCGCCGCCGTCATAGACGTCTCTGCCAGCCCCACCTGACAGGTCGTCATTTCCGCCCTTGGCCATCATGAGATCTGGACCCCCGTTGCCGTTTCCGCAGTCTCCGCATAAAACGTCGTCGAGGTGGCTCCCGAAGAGCGAGTCCTCACCGTTGCCTCCGGTCAACCTTGCGGCGGCGTTACTTGCGGAGAGGCCATCGTTTCCACCGGCACCGTTGAGGTGGAATCTCGACACACTGCCGAAGGTGACATCTGCGTCCTTATCGCCGTTGAGCGCCGCCTTCGTGGTGCTGCGCAGCTCGAATAGGTCAGAAGACGAACCGCCGCGCAACTCCACGTTGTCGGTGCCGGCATCGAGCAGCAACTCGACCTCGAGCTCGGACTGCCCCTTGGCTTCGGCGGTGTGACCCGGCGCCAACTTGCCGCCTGCGAGATTCACCACTACCGAGTCGGAGGCCAGCGTGCCGTTCACGACGAGCAGGTTGGCGCTGTTCACGGTTCCCGAAGGGCACGGCACCCAGTCGTCGATCGTGAGGTAGCCGAGCTGATTGGAGTCAGGGACTCGACCGACGTGAACGGCGTCGCTACCGCCGAGCGCGACCAGGTTGATCGTCAAGGTGCGCGAACCCACATCCCACGAGCAGGCGGGAACTATCCCGGCCTGAACCGGCTGCCCCACCAGACACAAGGCAGCGCCAACGGCCACGGCTACCAGTGCATTGACGGCACGCATTAAGGCTCCTTCGTCGACGACGGTGCAGAAACCGTACCGGCGTCTGGTTGAGCAGGGTAGGTGGCAGCGCACCCGGCACAATCGAAATCTCAGCCCACCAGTTGTGCAGCAAGGGAGGCTGCTGTTGTGCGGGGAGGGAACGCGCCCACCGAGTGCGTCGTTGCGTCTGGGTCGACGATCACGATCTCGACGGGGTCGGACTCGGTCATCGGTGTGTTCGACCGCAAGATGAGAGCGAACCCGTCACGGCTCGACTGCATCGTCATCGGGGTGCATAGCCCTCCGTCGCGTTCCCGGAACGGCTCGATAGCGATGGGGTTCGAGAACGTGGAGTCCCACAACGTGCAGCGTCCGCCGTCGAAGTCTCGGTCAGAACCGAGAGCGAAGATCGCGGTGCGGTCGGCAGTCAGATACAGGACGCGGTTGTAGAACGTCATCGCCAAGGCGTCCGCATTGGAGATCGACCCTGTCGTGGCTGACGGCCTGTTGATGATCCACCAGCCGCGTCCCCGGTCGCGCACCGCAAGCCCGGGCAGACCGCCTGCCAACGCGTCTGCATTCACAGGGGTGTGGTTGACGTCAGTCACGACGTCACCGTCCTGCACGTCGACAGCGACGATCGTCATGGTGCTTCCGCACACGCACGCGAAACCGACCGACCGCGGGTCCCACGCGATTCGCGAACGCGTGATCCGGCCAGGTCCGACGGTGTCCGGGGCTGTCGCCAGCTCACGCAGGAAGGTCGGGGTCGCCGTCGGGATATGCACGAGGAAGGTCTGGCTCGACAGCTCACCGTCGCGATCCTTGAGTGCTTGCACCAGCACCAGCCACTCGCCGTCTGGTGACAGCACCGCCTGCGCCCACGACACATCGACGAGTTGGTTGGCGATGGCTGGACGCCCCGGCCCACCGGAGTCGTACCAGTCGGGAGTCGGGTCGCGGTCGAACACCAGGCGCGCATCACCGCTCTCGGCATCGGTGACAACCGGGATGCCGTCCACGACGTAGGCCGTCGATGCGGCTGCGACCGGTGCCTCGACGAGCGTCGGCAGCTGCTGGGCATCGGGAAGCGACAGCGGGATGCCCCACTCGTTGATGGCTGCGTTGGCGGCATCGGTGCTACCCGACCACGGCTCGACAGCCACGGTGATCCCGAGCGCGATGACGACTGCGACGGCGATAACCGCCGACTGACTGCGGCGTCGATTCGGCGCAGACGCAGCACGCTCAGCCAGGTCTGGCGGCACGTCGCGTGATGCCGCGGCGTCCAGCAGCATCAGTGTGCGGGTGCCGGGTTCGGCACCGACAGCTTCGCGGTAGCTCAGCTCGGCGGTTGCGCGGTTGTCGGAAGCAGAGTCGGCGGGAAGCGAAAGTCGCTGGGCGGCGTCCGCAATGCCGAGGCCCTCGTAGGCGGTCAGAACGAGCAGCAGGCGGTGCGTGGTGTCCAGGGCAGAGAGTGCGGCACGTGCGGGCGAGCGTCGTTGCTTCGCGCCGTCGGATTCGCTGGCCTTGGCGGAATCACGATCCGTGCGTTTGGCCTCGTCGATAACGGACGCATAGAGCCGGTCACGCACGGCGCGTTCGGCGTTGTCATCTCGTGCTTCATGCGACCACCGGCGACGCACCTGCGCGAGCGCATTGAGAAGGGCGCGTTCAGCGTCCGCGAGATCGAGTTCGAGCAGCGAGGCGGTACGCCAGAGCGCGGGACCGCGCACTGCGACGAACTCGCTGAACTCCTGGTCCCGACTGGACACGCCCCGAGTAGACCACGCCTCGCCATGCTTCGCTCGGCGTCAGGAGTCGCCTCAACTGGGGGGCAAGACCACCTGGTCAGCAGCAAACGACACGGCAGTCACACCCGAAGGGATGGCTGTGACGTTGTGGCCAACCCATTCGACCTCACCGTCGCCTCTCTCGACCCACCGGTACGCCATGACATCGGTTGGCCACGTTCGATCGACCAACGAGATCAGGAACCCTCCATCGACGGGTGAGACATCAATGCGCCCAAAACCGCCATCAACCTGAGTTACTGCCGTTGCTGGGGAGTGAATCAGCGTCAACATGCCCGACGACTCCCTGAGGACCAGCGCTTCGGCGCTCGTGGTGCTCAACGATAGATAGGCGGGGTCTTCGTAACCTATGGACTCGTGCTTCAGCACCTCCAAGGACTCCGGCAAGCCAAAGTCAACACCGGGCTCCTCACGCGCGAGACGCCACTGCTCGCCCCCTTCGCCGAGCTCGGTGAATTCACCGACCAGGCCGACCGCTCCCCACGCCACCTGAGATGGTCCGGGCGATCGCGACGTGCTGCTGGTCGGTGAGCCGCGCACGAGGCGATCGGTCGCAACCTCGGTCAGGCCAGTCCCGGGAATGTCGCTTGCGTCCTTGCACACACAGATAAACGTCTCCCCGTCTGGTGACCATGTCATGCGCGCGGGCAGAGGGTGACCCTGACCAGGGTCGACGGCTACCAGCGCGAAGCGCTGGAATGCGACAACCGCTTTGGCGACGTCGACGAACCACACAGGCTCTGCGTCCCACCTCTCCACTGCAACTCCTGACGACACCGCGACGTACCGCCCATCAGGCGACAGCGTGAGTTGGCTTGTGTCGGACAATCCGATGTGGCGCTCGAAGAGGTCCTCGTCGTCCACCCGGAAGGCTTCGCCGGTTCCTGAATCCAGTACGACAAGCTCTCCCCCCTCGATGTAGGCACCCGACGCGGAGTCGACTGCCCCCTCTACGAGAGGCTCCGTGGCACCAGCACGAGGTAGTACCGCTGGGATGCTCTTGACGCCAGCGGGAATGGTGACGAGATCGCCTGCGAACGAGACTGAGTCGGTAGCAGCCGGGAACGTCGTCAAATGGTTCTCGACGCCATCCGCAGACACGGTGTAGGCCGCCGTGTGCTGCGAGACACCCGACTCCTCAGTTCCGCCAAACTGCCACCCCATGACCCAGCCTGATGACGACGCTTGCAGGAAGACCGGACGGTCGTCGGAAATGTCAAACGACCGCTGGAACGTCGTTGTCGTGACCAATTCATCGCCCCTGCCTGTGAAGGAGCCAATCTGAACACTTTCCGCGTCCGCGGCCAGGTAGCGGTCTGGGTCGTCCGCGCTCAGCGCGAGCATTGTGGCAGCAGGAAGGTGTGCCTTCGCGTCACCGTCCACCAACCACGGGCCACCCTGTCCCTCAAACTGCACGGCATAACTGTCGACTCCAGCCGAAACTTGGAGCGCTCCGGGACCGGACAGGATTTCTACGTTCACTACCGGCCCAGAGTCGGCGGCCACACTGACGCGAGCCAGACTTGGCGCGGAGCCCGGGCTCACGACGTAAGAACCGATGAAACTGGTGGAGTCTGGCGCCCATGCCAAGACGGACTGCTGGGGCCACACCACTCCCTCATCGGCAAAGGTCATCCCCTCGAGGACTGACCACTCGCCGCTGTCGACATTGAGAAGTCGGGTGCCCTTGAGTTTGTCCGATGAGCGCGAGACGTCAAACCCGACAACCGCCCAACGTCCATCGGGCGATAGGAACACGTCGTTGGCAGGAATGCTGAACCAGTCGGCACTCTCCGGCTGATCTTGCGCACCTTCGCGCGCCCTTGCTGGCTCACCGGTTGTGCTGTCGACAAGCACCAGTTCACCGTCTGAGACGTACGCGGCCGAGGCTGCGGTCATGGCCGCATAGTCAGCAACTGGCAGCCCGTCGGCTTTCGGCAGCCGATTCGGTATCGACGCCACGTCCGATGGCTTCGGTTCGGCGTCCATGCGCACATCACTGACCGCCACCACGACACCGAGTACGACGGCCGCGGTCGCAACCACCGCCCCACCCACGACGTATCGCTGACGGCGACGCTGTTGCGCCGCACCGATCGCACGCTCGGCCATGCCGTTCGGCAACTCAGACTCCGCTGCGGCATCGAACATGTCTCGCAGTTGCGTGCTCATGCGTGCACCTCCTCGGTGCCGTTCTCAGGGGTGGATGCTCGATCGAACGTGTCGGCGAGCTCAGGCGCGAGGTCGCGCAGTCGTTGCAAGGCGTGACGGGATTGGCTCTTCACGGTGCTCACCGAACAACGCATCACGTGCGCCGTTTGCGTCTCGGTCAGGTCTTCGTAGAACCGCAGCACCAGCACCTGTCGTTGCCTCGGCGTGAGCCGCGCCAATGCTTCGCGCAGCACGAGCCGCCGATCGGCGTCCGCGATGACGTCGGTGGAGGCCGACGCGTCCGGAATCTCCCCTGCGGATTCCGGTGCGCGACGACTTCGCCACCGCCAGCGATCGATCGTGACCGTGTAGAGGGTCTGCCTGACGTATGGCTCCGGGTTGCCGTGGATGGAGCGCCACTTCATGGCTGCCTTGGTGAGCGCCTCTTGCAGCACATCCTCGGCGTGACCGCGGTCGGCCGTGAGTAAGAAGGCCGTGCGCATCAGGGCAGATCCGCGGGCAGCGACGAACTCGTCGAAGCCTGCATAGCGATCGGCCATGACACTCCTTCCCTCACTTGTGTATACGCATCCCTTGGGGGTTTCGGGTGGAAGTGCGGCCGAGGTTTCCTCTGGAGTCCTCATCGGATTCTCATCAATCGACCTAGAGTCTGGAGGAGAGGTGGCCAGATGAGGCTGTTGGTCGTCGAGGACGACGTGAAGCTCGCCGAGCTGCTCAAGCGTGGGCTCGAGACCGACGGGTACGCCGTCGACCACGCCCCGGACGTGGCCGAAGCTACGTGGCTAGCACGAGAGCAGCCGTACGACGCCATCGTGCTCGACGTCCTGCTACCCGACGGCAGCGGGCTTGACCTCTGCGCTGGGTTGCGGGCCGAGCACATGTGGACGCCGGTCATCATGCTCACCGCTCGCCAGACCGTCCCCGACCGGATCGCTGGCCTGGACGCCGGCGCCGACGACTACTTGGCCAAACCGTTCTCACTCGACGAACTGCTCGCCAGATTGCGCGCGGTGATTCGGCGGGGTCCAGTCGAACGCCCGACGGAGATCGCGGTTGGCGCAGTTGGTCCTCAACCCCGCTACTCACGACGTCCAACTCGGTGAGGTGCCGATCGACCTCACACCTACCGAGTTCCGGCTGCTCGCATTCTTGATGCGACACCCCGACGAGACCCTCAGCCGCAGCGAGATCGTGCAACACGTCTGGGACTTTGCCTTCGAGTCGGACTCCAACGTGGTCGACGTCTACATCCGCTACCTCCGTGAGAAGATCGATCGCCGATTCGAGACGCACTACATCGAAACCGTGCGTGGCGTCGGCTACCGACTGCGAAGCGAGCCGCGGCCGTGACACTCCCGCTGCGATGGCGCCTTGTGCTCATCACGACGACTCTGATGGCAGTCGTGCTGGCCACGATCGGCACCGTCATCCTCGTTCGGTTTCGCGCCGACCTGATTGCCACCGTCGATACGTCGCTGCGACTGCGAGCCGAGCGACTGGTGGACGTCGATGATCGCCTGCCGGTATCGGAGCTGACGGCTATCGAGCCCGATGAGTCCTTCGGTCAGGTGGTGAGTGGCAGCGGCGAGGTGCTCGACGAATCAGCTGGCCTGACGTCAGAGCCGATGCTGACCGCTTCGCAGGTCGCGACCGTCCCCAACGAGGGGCAGATCTACTCAGCCGACGTCTCGACGGTCGAGGAAGTCGTCCCCGCACGCCTGTTGGCATGGTCTCTCCCTGGTGACAACGTCGCGGTGATCGGCACGTCGATCGAAGACCAGAACGAGGCTGTTCAGAATCTGCTGACTCTCTTGGTCGTCGGCGGCGTCGTCGCGGTCGCACTCTCCGGTGCCGCCGCATGGGTGGTCGCTGGCGTCGCGTTGAGACCGATCGATCGACTGCGTGGTGAGGCGGCGCAGATCTCTGGCACCCATCAGCAACGGCTCGCCGTCCCCGCCACTCGCGATGAGCTCGAGCGGCTCGCACGAACGCTCAACGAGATGCTGGATCGCCTGGACGCCGCAGGTGCTGCCCAGAGCCGATTCATCGCTGATGCGAGTCACGAGCTCCGCACCCCCCTCACGAACCTCACGCTCGAAGTCGACCTGGCACTCAAGGGAGCCCGCGACGAGAAGGCGCTCACTCAGGCGCTGATCAGTATTCGTGCTGAGATCGAGGCTCTGGTCGAACTCGCGGCCAGCCTGCTCGACCTCGCTCAGACGTCTGATGACGGCGTCCAGCTCACCCTGCAGCGGGTTGACCTCGCTGCACTTCTTCGCAGCGAAGCAGCGCGCTTCGAATCGAGGGCGGCGAACTCGGAGGTGGAACTGACCGTGAGCGTCCCCGATGCGGTCAGCGTTCAGTGTGACGAGCTCAGGGTTCGTCAGGTCGTCGCCAACCTGCTCGACAACGCGATCCGGCACTCCCCCGCCGGGACGACGGTGACACTCAGCGCCCAGGACGCGCCTGCCGGGGTCACCGTCGAGGTCAGCGACGAAGGGGACGGGCTCCCCAGCAACACCGCAGAGGTGTTCGCGCCCTTCTGGCGTTCCGACGAGGGAAGAGGGCGCGACGACGGCGGGGTCGGCCTTGGTCTGGCCATCTCACGCGCCATCGTCGAGGCCCATGGCGGCACCATCACTGCCGAGAACGGCAGCACATCGGGATCGGTGTTCCGGTTCACCTTGCCGCGCTGACTTCTCATCGTCTTCTCATGGCTTGGCGGCGATGCTCTGTTCGTGCCCGCGTCCGTCGATGGAGGAGAACACCATGCAGACCAAGGTCATTGCAGGATCGCTCGTCGGAGGTCTCAGCCTCGGGACACTTGCACTGCTGGGGGCCGTCACGAACGTGCAGGCCACCACTGCATCGCCCGCCGGGTCACCCACCGGGTCTCCGTGCAGCCAGCCGCTACCGACCGGCTCGGAGCCCGTCGCCCTCGACCCAGCCAACTTCGTGGCGATCCATCGACAATCGGTATTGGCCAATGCAGACAGGGACGGTGTGGGTCTACCGAGAATCGGACGCGTCTGGCGAGCAAAGTCGCGTTCGTGTCGAGGTGCTGCCACGCACCAAGAGCATCCTCGGGATCGACGCCACCGTTGTTCATGACACTGTCAAGCATCGCGGTGAGCTACTGGAGAACACCTTCGACTGGTACGCGCAAGACGCGTGCGACAACATCTGGTACCTCGGTGAGAACACTCGTGAGTACGAGGACGGCAAGGTCGTGAGCCGCGAAGGATCGTGGCAGGCCGGTGTCGACGGAGCACAAGCCGGCGTCGCCATGCCTGGCACACCGACCCCGGGCCTGGAGTATCGCCAGGAGTACTACGCGGGAGACGCCGAGGACGAAGCTCGCGTGCTCAGCGTTGATGAGCAGGCGAAGGTTGAGCTCGGGCACTACGGCAACCTGCTGATGACGCGAGACACCACGCCTATCGAGCCCCGCGTCCAGGAGTACAAGTTCTACGCCAAGGGGGTTGGCCCGGTTCTTGCGCTGACTGTCTCCGGTGGCTCAGGGCAAGAAGAGCTCATTCGACTGCACCACTGACGTTCGTCCACCCTTGAACACACGGAGGTTTTCGATGAACCACAGACTGATCGGCTGGTTGACCGCGGGTGCTCTGCTGGTGGCATTCACCGTCAGCGCATCCGTCGCCGTGGCCGCCAACGTCGACGACGACGAACCGCTCACCGGCACCACGCTGGAGAGCGCGTCCGAGGCCGCACTGGCCGAAACCGGCGGTGGAACCGTGCTCGAGACCGAGCAGGGAGACGATGGCGCTGCGTACTCCGTCGAGGTGCGGACGACGGATGGCGCGGTCGTCGAGGTCAATCTCGATGAGCAGTTCACGGTGATTGACAGCGCGACCGACGAGGACACTCCCGGCGAGTCTGAGACGACAGACGACGACTAACGCGCACCTGTTTTGACTGAAAGTCAAGAGCCCTGGGGCGGTGTGCAAAGCGCTCACTTCGGGTCATCATGGGTACAGGTACCCGGCCCTGAAGGGAGCGTCATGAGCGAGAGCACCTGGTTCATCGACCCCGAGGCCGGAGCAGTGTCGGCCGAGGACGACGACAACTACGACGAGGCGTACGGCCCTGGTGACCCGCACCCCACCGAGGGGCGCTTGGTCGAAGACGACGAGGGCGTCCGCAGCGACACCACCAAAGAGGCAGTTGCTCACGTCGCCGAAGGTGACACCGCCTGGAAGTCTGCCGAAGAGTCAGCGGTTCACGTGATTGATGAGAACGCGATGGCCGACTCTGACTCGGTCGACATGGATGAGCTGCCTGAGGACCCGGACGAGCGCTAAGGGACGTTCGGCGCCCACATCGAGTGAGTCTGCGGTCGTCGGAGCGACCGCGAACTCGCGCGTTGATGTCGGGAGTTAGACCGGGCGGACGGAGTCGGCCTGCGGGCCCTTCTGGCCCTGCGAGATCTCGAACTCGACGCGCTGCCCGTCTTCGAGGGCGCGGAAGCCCTCCATCTGAATCTGGCTGTAGTGGACGTACACATCAGGGCCTTCATCTACTGCGATGAATCCGTAGCCCTTTTCGGCGTTGAACCACTTGACCGTGCCCTGAGCCATGCGTCACTCCCCATATGTTTCGCCGCCGTCACCTTGTCACGACAACGGCCGGCACACCGTCCACCGATGTCCGAAGCGCAGCCTACGCCCCCCTTCGGCCGATTTGGCCCCCGGCTTGACTCGGGACGCCCACGTGTCCCCGAACGGCGCACGTTTGGGGTGATCCGCCCTGGCCAGGACCGTGACGGGTTACCCCAAACCCGTGACGCTGGCAGCGCTGAGCACAGGGCACTTCGCGTGCGGCGTTAGCCCCCGGCGACGGCCGGAATGATCGACACGCTGGCCCCGTCGGGGGTCGCTGTGCCAAGGCCCTCAGCGAAGCGGACGTCGTCGTCGTTCACGTACACGTTCACGAACCGCCGGATCGCTCCGTCGTCATCGAGCACCCGGGCCCGGATGCCGGGGTGGGTGGCCTCGAGCGAGTCGAGGACCTCAGCCAGCGTGCCGCCGTCAGCGGCCACCTCGGATGCTCCGCCGGTGTACGGACGCAGGATCGTCGGGATGCGGACGGTGGCGCTCACGCGAGGCCCTTCTGTTCGGCGAAGGCACGGAACTCCGTGTACTTCGGGCTGATGGTCACGGTCGGAGACGCCACCGGTTCGACGGCGTCCAATGTCTTGAGGCCGTCTCCGGTGTTGAGCAGAACGGTCTCAGCATCTGGGTCGAGCTGCCCGGCGTCCAAGAGCTTGCGCAGCACCGCGAGGGTGACACCGCCAGCGGTCTCGGCGAAGATGCCTTCGGTCTGCGCGAGCAACTGAATGCCGGCAACGATCTCGTCGTCCGTGACGTCGGCGATGGCGCCACCGGTGCGACGTGCGACGTCGATTGCGTACGGACCGTCGGCAGGGTTGCCGATCGCGAGCGACTTGGCGATGGTGTCGGGGCGCACCGGCTGAACGACGTCGTGTCCGGCGGCGAACGCCTTGCTCACCGGAGAGCACCCGGTGGCCTGCGCGCCGTAGATGGACGCCGGGGTCTCGTCGACGAGCCCCAACTTCACGAGCTCACCGAATGCCTTGTCGACCTTGGTCATCAGCGACCCGGACGCGATCGGCGACACCAGCTGTCGCGGCAAACGCCATCCGAGCTGCTCGGCGACCTCGTAGCCGACCGTCTTCGAGCCCTCGGCGTAGTACGGACGCAGGTTGACGTTGACGAAGCCCCACCCCATGTCGGCGGCGACCTCAGAGCAGAGCCGGTTGACGTCGTCGTAGTTGCCGTCGACCGCGACCAGCGTTCCGCCGTAGATGGCGGCCGTGACGAGCTTGCCGGCTTCGAGGTTGCTCGGCGCGATCACGCACGACTTCAGACCCGCACGTGCCGCGGCGGCGGCAACCGCACCAGCGAGGTTGCCGGTCGATGCGCACCCGACGGTGGTGAAGCCGAGCTCTTGTGCCGCTGACAACGCAATCGCCACGACGCGGTCTTTGAACGAGTGCGTCGGGTTGCCGCTGTCGTCTTTGACCCACAGCGTCTTCATGCCGAGCGCCTTGGCAAGGTTGTCCGCCTTGACCAGCTTGGTCATGCCCGGGCTGAGGTTCTGGCGGGACGCCACATCGGCCGGCACCGGAAGCAGCGGCGCATACCGCCACATCGACTGCGGACCGGTCTCGATGTCGGCGTGTGTCACTGGGCCGAAGTCGTAGCCAATCTCGAGCGGGCCAAAGCACTCCAGGCAGGCGTATGAATCGCCAAGCGGAGTGGTGGCGCCACACTCGCGGCAGACGAGCTCGCGGGCTGGGCCGAAGCCGCCGGATCGCGTGGCAGAGTTGCCAGCGCCGGGGGCGGCGTCAAGTGATGCGGTCATGCGGAGACTCTCCTCATCTCTCCCACCACCGGTCGGTGACGGGTCGGATTTGGCACCTGTCCGTGCGTTGGATCGAACGATGGAACTGTTCGTGTCGCGTGCATAGGTGGTTGCCGGGGCTTCAACGGGCCGTTCCCTCTGCCCCTCTTGATGAGCGGTATGAAATTGTGAACTGGCGGCGAACCAGCGAGGCTGGGGTCCACGCAGCAGGTGCACAAGGGTAACGGAACGGTGCGCCCGCCCAGAAATCGGTTCCAGTGGCCGAAACCCGCGTCAGCAAGGAGCACCAGTGGACCCCACCGTTCGCGCGTGGTTCGACGAACGCAGCTACCGGGCGTCCGATTGGCCCCTCGACGTCCTCGCGGACGCCAAAGGCTCGACCACCGTGAGCGTGGTGCTCCCTGCATTGAACGAGGCCGCGACGATCGGCCCGATTGCGGACGCCGTCCGCAGGCACCTGATGGATGTCCAGCGACCACTGGTCGACGAGCTCGTGGTGATCGACTCGGGGTCGACCGATGACACGGCGTCCGTCGCCGCTGCGGCTGGTGCGCGAGTCGTGCACGTCGACGAAGTGTTGCCGCAGGTTCCGTCAGTGCCAGGAAAGGGCGAAGCGCTCTGGCGGTCGCTCGCCGCAACGTCCGGCGACGTGATCGTGTTCGTTGACGCCGACCTGCTGTCGTTCCAGCCATCGCACGTCGCAGGGTTGCTCGGACCGTTGCTCACCGACTCGTCGACGTCGTTTGTCAAAGCAATGTACGAGCGGCCGCTCGACGCTGGGTCGGTCGTTCATCCGTCAGGAGGCGGGCGCGTGACCGAGCTCGTGGCGCGTCCGCTGCTCAACCTGCACTGGCCGCAGCTCGCCGGGTTCGTGCAACCACTCGCGGGCGAGTACGCCGCTCGTCGCACGTTGCTCGAGCGGTTGCCCTTCGCCACCGGCTATGGCGTCGAGCTGGCCTTGCTCATCGACACCGAGCGCGAGTTCGGCCTTGGTGTCATGGCGCAGGTCGACCTCGGTGAACGCCGCCATCGTCATCACTCCGACGACCGACTCGGTCGCATGGCCGCCGAGATCTGGCAGACCGCGCTCGCGCGGTTGCACCGCGACGGTGACAGCACACATGCCGAGGCGACGCTCACGCAGTTCGTGCGCAGCAGTGACGCTGCCACCGGTTACCGCCCGGTGGTGCACGACGTCACCGCGCTCGAGCGTCCACCGATGGCGACGATGCTTCGCAACGAAGAGCTAGACGACGCAGAGCTAGACAACGAAGGGCTCACCGGCCGATGAGCTCCCGCATCCTCTACAGCGATCTCGACGGCACCATGGTCGGCCCCGGCGGGTGCTTCTTCCGCGGACGCGATCGGGCGACGACACTCGCGCCGTCGCAGGCCCTGACCGCACTGCACGATGCAGGCGTCGCACTGTCGCTCGTTTCCGGTCGCACCCGCGCGCAACTGCAAGAGGCGGCGCGGATCTTCGGGGCCGACGGCTACATCGCCGAGATGGGCGCGATCATCGGCTGGGACCACGGACGCCGCTCAACGATGCTGACCGGACAGACGCCGCACGAGTTCGCTGGCCCCCTTGTCGCGCAGCTCGAGTCGATCGGACTGGTGGACGCACTACTCGGCGCCTTCGACGGCCGACTCGAACACCATGCACCGTGGCACCTCGGTCACGAGACCGACGTCATGCTGCACGGGCTCGTCGATGTCGAGAAGGTGAACGTGTGGCTTACCGACCGCGGGTTCGCGTGGTTGGTGTTCGTCGACAACGGACGCCTCAACGACACCGTGATGGAGGGCCTCGACGAGCGCCCGCACATCTACCACCTCATGGCCCGCGGCATCAGCAAAGGGCTCGCGATCGAGGCCGACCTCGAACGCCGAGGCCTCACGGCGTCCAATGCCGTAGCCGTTGGTGACTCGTTGTCCGACCTCGTCATGGCGTCGTACGTCGAACGGTTCTTCCTGGTGGCCAATGGCGCCGAGGTTCCCTCGATTCGCGAGGCCGCCGCGGCGCTGCCCAACGTCACCGTGTGCGCCGACCCGGTCGGCACCGGGTGGGCCGAAGCCGCGCACTATGCGGCAGTCAACGCCACACCTTTGGGGTAACTCACGCCTGCCTATGCCCGCGGGGATGTACCCCAAAGTCGTGTCGTGCCGTGCCCGGAGCAGAGCGTTCCACTGCATTGCAGGATGGCCGCGCCACGGGTTGCTGTGGCAGGCTCGCCGATGTGACTAACTCTGCGCAGCGTGTCCCTGGAGAATCGTTCGTCGCCGCCCGTTGCGGGTGGCTCGTTGACGTGGACGCCGGAACGCTCCGGCCCGACGTCACACTCGTCTTCGACGGAGACCGGATCGCCGATGTGCTGCCCGGCGACGCCCCGACACCAGCCGGAAACGTGCTCGACCTGTCCGACTGCGTCGTGTCCCCCGGCCTCATCGACCTGCACACCCACCTGGTCGGCATCGAAGAGTCAGGGTCGTACGGCGACATCCTGATCGAGAGCGAGGCGGACGCCGCGCTGATCGGCGTGCGCAACGCACGACGCACCATCGACGCCGGCTTCACCACCGTCCGCGACGTGGGAACGTTTCGCGCTTTCGCGGACGTGTCGCTCAAGCGAGCGATCAAAGAGGGCTACGTCGTCGGCCCACGCATGCACTGCGCAGGTGCCTACATCACGACCACCGAGGGCGGCGGTGAAGTCACCGGCTTCGCGGCCGACGTACAACTGCCCGCCACCATGCGCGTCGGTGTCTCAGACTCAACCACCGAGGTACGCCGTTCCGTGCGCCGGATCATGGCGCACGGTGGCGACTTCATCAAGGTGATCGCGACCGGAGCTGTGCTCGCTCCCGGCACCAACCCTGGCGCACCCGAGTACACCGAAGAAGAGATCAGGGCCGCCGTCGAGGAGGCCTCGAACTACGGCACCGTCGTTGCTGCGCACGCTCATGGCGAAGAGGGCATCAAGCGCGCGACGCGCGCCGGCGTCCGATCAATCGAACACGGGTCGTTCGCCGACAACGAGGCGCTCGCACTGATGGCCGAGCACGGCACCTACCTCGTCGCTGACGTCTGGGCGGGCGACTGGATGGAGGAGGAAGGCCGCAAGAAGGAGTGGCCGGCCGACACCATGAAGAAGGTCATCGACACCACCGAGACGCAGCGCGACGCATTTCGTCGCGCGCTCGACCTCGGCGTCCGCATCGGATTCGGTACCGACTCGGGCATCTACCCGCACGGAATGAACGTGCACCAGCTCGCCAAGCACGTCGAGCTCGGCATGAGCCCCATCGCGGCGTTGCGGTCAGCGACACTGTGGGCCTCGGAATGCCTCGGCGACGACGCCGTCGGATCGTTGACCGCTGGGCGCTACGCCGACCTCGTCGCCGTCGAGGTGGACGGCGGGGTTGACCGGCGCTCAACGGCGTCCGCTGAGGTGCTCGGCGACCTCTCCGCGTTCGCCACCTCGATGCGCCACGTCGTCAAGGGCGCGACCCTCGTCCGCTGACCGCAAACCTCAAGAACGACGCCTTCACCCGCTCTGGCGGCACAAGCTCCGCATTCATCCTGGGGATAGCCCTCAGTTGTCCTCGACCCACGGGCGATACACTCTTGAAGAAATCTTCAACTCTTCATTTCCCCGGGAGTCTTCGTGGTCGTTCCGCTGTATCGCTCCAAGGCCGAGTTCTTCCGGGCCTTAGGTCACCCGGCGCGGATCCGGCTGCTTGAGCTGCTGTCAGAAGGCGACCAGCCCGTTCACGAGCTTCGGGACGCCATCACCATCGAGGCCTCCAGCCTGTCGCACCAGTTGGCCGTTCTACGGCAGCACGGCCTGGTCGAGCAACGGCGCGAGGGCGGTGAGGTCATCTACTCACTCGCGCTTCCTGAGGTACGCGACCTGCTGCAAGCCGCACGCAGCATTCTGGTCACTCGTAGCGTCGACCGAGTCGAGTTCGTGGACGAAGTCTCGCGCTCATCGACCGTCACGTGACGGACGCCGCAACGCCCACGACCACGCGGTGGTGGGTATGGCTCGGACACCGTGTGCAGGCGCTCCTGCCAAGGCGCATCGACATCACCCGCATGGCTTCCTCGCCGTGGAAGAACGCGCTTGCCGGTGTCACGGTCGGAGTGGTGGCGCTGCCATTGGCCCTCGGATTCGGAATCACCAGTGGCATGGGCGCAGCCGCCGGACTCATCACGGCGATCGTCGCGGGCATCCTCGCCGCCATCTTCGGCGGCAGCAACGTGCAGGTCTCGGGTCCAACCGGCGCGATGACCGTGGTGCTAGTACCGATCGTGGCTCACTACGGCGCCAACGGCGTCCTCGTGGTCGCACTCATGGCGGGCGCACTACTCGTCGTCATGGCATTCGCCGGCATCGGTCAGTACGTGCGCTTCATTCCGCTGCCCGTCATCGAGGGGTTCACCCTCGGCATCGCCGTCATCATTGCGCTGCAACAAGTGCCGTCAGCGCTCGGCGTCGACGCATCCGGTGAGCAGGTTGTCTTGGTCGCAGTGGACGCCGCACGCGAGTGGCTGAGTCATCCCGACCTCGCCGCGCCGCTTCTGACCGCTGCAGTTGTCGCGTCGATCCTGCTGCTCGCCCGTGTGAGACCCACTCTGCCGATCGCTCTTGGCGCAGTCGTGGTCGCGACCATTGTCGTGCAGGGCTTCGATGTTTCCGTCGACGCCATCGGCGCACTTCCGCAAGGCTTCCCCGCCCCCGAGTTGCCTCACCTCACACTCACCGACCTGCGCGTGCTCGCAGCTCCGGCGGTGGCCGTTGCAGCCCTTGCCGCCCTCGAGAGCTTGCTGTCGGCAACAGTCGCCGACGCGATGACCGTTGCCGAGCGACATGATCCTGACCGCGAGCTCTTCGGTCAGGGCATCGCCAACCTCGTCGCTCCACTCGTGGGGGGCATCCCAGCCACCGCTGCTATCGCACGCACTGCCGTCAACGTCCGCGCGGGAGCAACGACGCGGCTGGCGGCCGTCGTCCACGCGCTTGTTCTACTCGGCATTGTTCTGGTGCTCACGGACGCGGTGTCCCTGATCCCCATTGCCGCGCTCGCCGGCGTGCTCATCGCAACCGCGATCCGGATGGTTGAGGTGTCCAGCGTCCGGGTGCTGCTGCACACGTCACGCAGCGATGCGCTGGTGCTCACCGTGACGTTCGTCGCGACCGTCGCCCTCGACCTCGCCACCGCCGTGATCCTGGGCATCATCGCGGCTGGCGCTTTGGCGCTGCGACAGCTTGCACGATCTGCCTCGCTACAGAAGGAGTCGGTGTCGACCCTGACCACGGAGCACACCGACGAGCACTCCGCAGAGGAACGCGAGTTGCTGAACGAACACATCGTGGCTTACCGATTCGAGGGACCGTTGTTCTTCGGTGGCGCCCACACGGCTCTGCTAGAGCTCACGGAGGTGAGCGATGTCCGCGTCGTGATCCTGCGACTGTCTCACCTGACAACGCTCGACCGCACCGGGTCTCACGTCCTGGCCGACACCATCCGCAGTCTCGAAAGGCGCGACGTGACGGTGCTGGTCTCGGGGCTACCCGCGCGGTTCGATGCGATCCTTGACGCCACCGACGTCCGCTCTGAGTTGAGTAGCAAGGGTCACCTCTTCGACCACACCCCAGACGCCATCGCACACGCACAACGGCACGTCTCACGTGCGACCGCTGATCTGCCTCACCACGAGTGACCGAATCGCGAAGCTACTTACGTTCGGCGTCGGCGAGGATCACGGTGAGTGCACCCGCTGGCATCGGGGCGGACGCCGGCCAGACCCGTGCGATGTCGGGGAAGTCGCGCGACAGCCGCTCGGCAGCGGCGCGGTCGCCCGGATAGAAGTAGACGGTGTCCTCAGGAACGGTGCCGATCCAGTTGTCGACGCCCACGACGTTCCAGCCGGACGACTCGAGGTTGCCTCCGATCTCGGCGGCTAGCCCAGAGATCGTGGTCTGGTTGAAGACGTACACCGGAACCTGCGGTACCGGACCCGTGGTGTTTGGGCCGTTGTTCTTGTCACCGCCGCCGTTCCCGTCGTCGTCACCGCCACCACCGCCATTCCCGTTCTTGTCCCCGTCGCCACCGCCGTTGCCGTTCCCGTTCTTGTCCCCGTCGCCGCCGTTGCCATTGCCATTCCCGTCGCCATCTCCGTCGTCGCCCCCGGTGTCGGAGGGCTCAGGAGTCGTGACGTCGACGGTGGGCTGGGTGGCCTGCGGCGGGTTATCGGTCTGCTGGGCATCGTCGCCGGACGTCAGCAGCATCCACGCCGCGAGCCCGATTGCACCGAGGACCACCAGAGCACTGAGCAGCGGGAGCAGTAGTGGCGTCCCAGCGGAGGCCGCCTCGGGCGTGGAGGCGGCGCGATGCGAGCCCCCCGGTCGGGGTGTTTCGGGCGTGGACATGCCCCGGGCTCAGACCGAAGCGCCGAGCCGCCGCGCGGAGCGGGCACGCTGCCGAGCTGCGCGGAGTCGGCGCAGCCGCTTGACGAGCATGGGGTCGAAGACGAGCGCCTCTGGCCGGTCGAGCAGCGCGTTCAGCACCTGGTAGTACCGCGTCGCCGACATGTCGAACAGCTCACGGATCGCCTGCTCTTTGGCTCCGGCGTACTTCCACCACTGCCGCTCGAAAGCCAGGATCTCTTCTTCGCGCTCAGTGAGACCGGTGTGCTCGGAGTCGGAGCCGGGTGCAGTGGAAGCGGCGTCCATCAGCGTTCTCCTTGCGTCGGTACGAGTCTCACGTGGGTCGTGCGGGCACTGCTGGCGTCTAAGGCGGCCCAGGCTTCCCCTCCCGGGCCGCTGGCCCATCGTAAGCCCCAAATCCCAACGATGTCATTCACCCCGCCCGAAGGGCCAGATGGGGGTTTGGCCGGCCGCCGCATGCTGCCGCACTAGGGTCTGCCCATGCCGTGCTACGTCGTGCCAGCGACCACCCAGACGTTGACCCCTGACCCTCTTGACCCGAGCCAGGTCGTGAGCGGAAACCCGCAGGTCAGCACCCATGAACTGCTCGAGACCGATGACCTCTCGGTGGGTATTTGGGAGCACACCGCCGGGGTTTCGTCCGACGTCGAGGTTGACGAGATCTTCGTGGTGCTGGCTGGACGCGCGACCATCGAGGTGGCCGACGGTCCGACCCTCGAAGTAGGGCCGGGCGACGTCGGCGTACTAGAAGCCGGGGCGAAGACCACGTGGACGATCCACGAGGACCTGCGCAAGATCTACATCATCCGCGGCTAGCCCCGGCGATAGCCCACGATCAATCGAGGCCGTGCGGTGGGCGAACGCCGCCGCCTCACCTCGGCTGCTGACGCCGAGCTTGGCGAGGAAGTTCGACACGTGCACGCTCACCGTCTTGGGGCTGATGTAGAGCTCTTCGGCGATCTGCTTGTTCGACCGCCCGGCTGCCACCCGCCGCAGCACCTCGAGCTCGCGCTCGGTCAGCCCGTACGGCGCATCGTCAGCGCCGTTGCGGACGCCGCCAAGCTCGACCCCCAGCCGTCGCGCCGACGCGTCGGTCGCCGAACGCAGTAGCCCGGGCCCGATCCGTTCAGCACACGCATCTGCCTCGCGGACCAGCTCAGCCGCTTCACGTCGCCCACCATTCTCGGCGGCAGCCGACGCGGCCTGCAGCAACGCGAAGCCCTGCGGAAATGGCTCCTCGACCTTGCTATACGCCGTCGCCACGGCCACCCACTCTTCGCTGCTCGCTCGGCCATCGGCCGTGGCGAGCAAGGCGCTGACGTGGGCGCTCCACGCCTCGGCGCTGGCGCCCGCAACCGTCGCCCCGGAAGCGGCCTCTCCGATCAGAGACAACGCGCGGTCGGCGTTTGCCGGTCGGGCCTCACCAGCTCGCCCGGCTTGGCGCGTCAACACCACGGCGGCTTCGGCCGCGATGACGTACAAAGGCCAGTAGTACCTGATGTGCCCGCCCGCGCTCGGGGTACGCACCTCGGGCAGCGCGAGATCGAGGGCGGACGCCGCATCTCCCCGCGCGAGCGCTGTGGCGCTGCGCAGTTGCAAGATCGGAAGCCGGTTCTGCGGCAGGGTGACGCCCCCAGCGCTTGTGGCAACCGTCTCGCGCAGCAGCTCGTCGGCCGCATCGAGGTTGCCCCGCATGAACGCGACGATCGCCGCCATGACACCGAGGTGTTCGACGCCACCGGCGTTCAGGCCACCGATCGCTATCGCACGCGTGAGCACCTCGTCGGCACCCTCGAGGTCGCCCATGTGGATGCGGGCATCGGCGATGTTGCCGACCAGGATCGGTGAATAGGTGCGCGTCAACCCCAGCCGTGACACGACGTCGAGCCCACGGGTGGCAATCTCAGAAGACTCGCGGTGGCGTCCGATACCGCACAACGCGTGCGACAGATTGATGCACGCCCGCGCGGCCAAGAGGTCTTCACCGTCGGCCTCAGCGCGGGCCAGTGCAGAACGCATCGCGTCAAGGCCTTCGTTGATGTCACCGGAGTCGATGAGCAGTGTGCCCCAGGTGATCAGCCCAGACACTTCAGTAAGTGAGTCACCGACGATGCGCGACATGTCGACCGCTGACTCGGCCTGAAGCATGGCTTCATCGGTGTCGCCGCGCAGCATCAAGGTGACGGCAAGTGCATCAAGCGCCTGAGCTCGAGTGGCGGACGGCGACTCGGGGAGGACCTCAAGCGCACGGTGGATGTCGTTCACCGAGCTATCGACATCGAAGTGCAGTCGACGCCGACCACGGCGGGCGAGCGACTCGGCGATGCGCTCTTCGTCACCACTTCGTGCTGCCAGCAGAACCGCCCGATCGCTCAACGCGAGGACGCGGTCTTGGTCGTCTGCACGGACGGCGGCCTGCGAGGCATCGACGACGACGACGTACTCATCGGTGCCGAGCAGCTCTGCGGCGTCCGGGACGACGGGCCACAGTTCAAGGACACGTTCGAGCATGCGCAGCTGCTCGGCGTATGCGTGAATGCCCTCGGCTGCCTCGGCCGCCTGGTACGCGGTGGGCAGGGCGCGAGGCAGATCGTGGGCCGCATGCCAGTGGTGAGCAATCTCGAGGGCCCGGCGTTGGGGGTCGCCCAACTCTGGTCGGTCGGTCAGCGCCTGCGCGATCGCGGAGTGGATGCGGGAGTGCTCGCCAGGCATGAGGTCTTGATGCAGCGACTCTCTGAGCAACGAGTGGCGAAAGACGTAGGTGACGTCATCGTCTGCCACGAGCATCGCCGCGTCGACCGCTTCGCGGAGGGCCGCGTCCACTTCGTCGGAACCGACATCGTTCTGGGCGCACACGCAGGCGAGCAATGGGTGCCGCACTTCTTGCCCGATGACGGCGGCAACGCGCAGGACAGAGAGGGTTGTTGGCGCTAGCCGATCGACGCGAAGCAGCATGACGTCGCGGAGCGAGTTGGGCAGACCGCAATCGTCGGGGCAGCAGGCCAGCTCTTGCAGGATGAATGGGTTGCCGTCGCTGCGCTCGTAGAACATCGCGACCTGTCCATCGGTAAGGGGACGGTCGAGCATCGATGTCATCAACTCGGCCACGGCCGCTCGACTGAGCGGTGGCACCTCGACTCTGGGAACGCTACGCGTCAACTCGGCGATGAACGGCCGAAGTGGGTGCTGACGGTGCAACTCGTCTGTGCGATACGTGCCGACGATCAGGACGGGGGTGTCACGTAGCGCTCGCGCGAGAAACGCAAACAGCTCGCGAGTCGAGCGGTCAGCCCAGTGCAGGTCTTCGAGCACGAGCACGATCGGCTGCTTGGCACTCTCGCGCTCGAGCAGGTCGGCCACCGCTTCGTACAGCCGGCGGCGGTCATCAGAGCCGCCAGCGGCCAGAGTCACGAGGTCGTTCACTCCGGCGGCCCGCATCGGCTCACGCAGGGCCGCAGAGAACGGCGCGAAGGGAAGCGCGTCGTCACCGAGGTCGACGCAGCCACCGATGAGCGTGGTGGCGCCGTGGGCCTGCGCCGCCAACTCTTCGATCAGCCGCGTCTTGCCGATGCCCGCCTCACCTCCGACGAGGACGACGCGGGTCTGCCCTGCGCGCACCTCGTCTAACGCGGAGATGAGCGCACCGAGCTGGGCCTCGCGGTCGACCATCGGGGCTGTCAGTGCCACGTTCTCGAGCATGCCATGCAGCCCTGACGTGACCGGCCCCGACAGACTGTCGATCGCTCAGGGCCGGCCCTGGCCCTTGCCAGACTCCGGATTCGGTGGCGGCGGTCACCCGATGTAGCGACGGATGATCGGCATCCGCGTGCGGGTGCGACGTCGACTGCCCCGGAACTGCCGGGCCAACTCGTCTCGGTGGGCGATTACTAGGCGTTCGTTCATCCAGTCCTGTGACATGGTTCCTCCTCTTTCCATGACTCCAGCCTGGGCCTAAGGCCCCTAGGAGCGGATCGGGAAGATGCCTAGTTCTCAGGCGTCAGAGGGCCGCCGGGCCTTAGTCGAGCCCGTGTTGGTGGGCTAAGGCGGCGGCCTCTCCCCGCCCAGTCACGCCGAGCTTGGCCAGGATGTTCGAGACGTGGACGCTGGCCGTCTTGGGGCTGATGTAGAGCTCCTGGGCGATCTGCTTGTTGCTCTGCCCGGTCGACACCAGCCGGAGCACCTCAATCTCGCGGTCCGTGAGGCCAAAGGGCGTGCTCGCCTTCGGGCCGACTGGGTCGAGGTCAACACCAAGCCGGCGCGCGGCGGCGTCCGTGGCGGTTCTGAGCAGCCCGGGCCCAACTCGGCACGCGAGGCCGTCGGCTTCGCGGATCAGGTGTGCCGCGTCGGCCCGCTCCCCCTGGGCCGCCGCGCGCTCGGACGCTTGAAGAAGCGCATGAGCCTGCACGATCGGCTCGTCGATCTTGGCGTAGGCGGACGCCACCTGGAGCCATTGCTCTTTGGACGCCTTACCGTGCGCCGCGTCGATCAGCACCTCGACGTGGGCCTTCCACGCGACCCCGCTCTCGCCGGCGATCGGTTGCGCGGCGGACGCCGACTCGATCACCTCGAGGGCGTCCTGCACCTGCCGCGAGACCTGGTGATCTGGGTCTCGCGCGACGAGCCGCGCCGCCGCCTCAGCGGCGATCACGATGATCGGCCAGTAGTAGCGGGGATACCCGTTCGAGACCGGTGACCGCAGCTCAGGAAGTGCCAGCTCAAGCACGCCGTCGACGTCACCGCGTGTCAGGGCGATCGCACTACTCAACTGCAGGTCGGGGAGCGCGTCCTGGGGCAACCGGCGCACTTCGCCCTGCGCGACGCGGGTAGCGCGTAGCAGCTCCTCGGCCGAGTCAAGGTCGCCTCGCAACATCGCCACCGTCGCCGACAGCACACCGACCCCGGCCGCACTGAGCCCGGCGTCTTCGATCGTTGGCACCAGCACCTCTTCCGCCCCAGCAAGGTCACCGAGATGTATGCGGGCGTCCGCGATGTTGGCCATTGGCAGCGGTGAGTTCGTCCGTAGCAGGCCGACCCGCGCAGCCACGTCGAGCGCTTGCTCGGCCATCTCGATCGCCTCACGGTGGCGGCCGGTTCCACAGAGCGCGTCAGACAAGTTCGTCAGCGCCCGACCTGCGACGTGGTCGTCGCCCGCAGCCCGAGCACCCGCTAACGCCTTACGCATCATGGTGAGCCCCTCGTCGACCTCACCGGCATCGACGAGCGCGGTTCCCACCGTGACCAACGCCGAGTTCTCAGTGACCGCATCGCCAACCGCCTGAGCCATCGCAGCGGCATCGCGCGCGCTGACCAAGGCCTCCGCAACGTCCCCGCGAAGCAGGAGCGAGGCGGCTAACGCCTCGGAGGCCTGCGCTCGCTCGGGACTCGGATCCGGCGGGAGTATCGCGAGGGCTTCGTGAATGTCGTCAATTGAGCGATCGATGTTGCGGTGTAGCTGCTGGCGCCCCCGTCGGGCCAACGCCTCTGCTGTGCGCGCAATATCCCCATCGCGGCGCGCGAAGAGCACTGCCCGATCAGTAAGAGCGAGGAATCTCTCCTGCTCATCGGCGCGAGCCGCGGCAGTCGCGGCGTCCATCAGCACGCTGTACTCATCTGTCTCGAGCACCTCACCAGCGTCTGGCAGCACGGGCCAGAGCTCGAGCACCCGTTCATACATCCGGAGTTGTTCGGCGTACGCATGAACTCGTCCAGCGGCGGACGCCGCTTGGTAGGCCGCGGGCAGCGCGCGGGGAAGGTCGTGGGCGGCACGCCAGTGGTGGGCAATCTCGAGCTGATACTGCTGCGGATCCCCCAGTGCAGGCTGGTCGGTGAGTGCCTGGGCGATCGCGGCGTGGATGCGCGAATGCTCTCCGGGCATCAAGTCACCGTGCACGTACTCGCGCAACAGCGAATGACGAAACTGGTACGAGTCGTCGTCGTGCGGCACGAGCATCGCGGAGTCGACCAACTCTCTGAGGGCCGCGTCGAGCGAGTCTTCGGCGATGCCACCGTCAGCGCACACGACAGCCAGAAGCCGGTGCGACACCACGTTTCCGATCAACGCGGCGATCCGCAGCACCGACTGCGTCTCTGGTGCGAGCCGATCGACGCGCATAAGCATGACGTCACGCAGCGACTGAGGCAGCGCAGAGTCAGCCGAACACGACGCGAGCTCTTGGAGCATGAACGGATTGCCGTCGCTTCGCTCGTAGTAACTCGCGACCTCGTCGTCGGTGGGTGGACGCTGCCACAGGTCGGTCAGCATCTGCGTCACCGCTGCCTCATCAAGTGGAGCGATGTCGACACGCGGAACGCTGCGACTGACCTCGGCGAGGAAGGGCCTCAGCGGATGCTGCCGGTGCAACTCGTCATTGCGATATGTGCCGACGATCAACACCGGTACCGCCTGTAGCGCTCGACCGAGGAATGCCAGCAGTTCACGGGTCGAACGATCAGCCCACTGCAGGTCTTCCAGCACCAGCAGGATGGGACGTTCAGCGCTCTCGCGCTCTAAGAGGTCAGCGACCGCCTCGTAAAGACGTCGACGATCATCTGAAGCGCCACCTGCCAAGGCGACGAGGTCGGCGACGCCGGCAGCGCGCATGGGTTCGCGCAGCGCGGTCGCGAATGGCGCGAACGGCAAGGCGTCGTCTCCCAAGTCGACACAACCGCCGACCAGCGTCGTAGCCCCCTCCGCCCGTGCAATCAGCTCTTCGACCAACCGCGTCTTGCCAATGCCTGCTTCACCTCCGACGAGCACCAGTCGAGGGCGACCCTGCCGAACGTCGTTCAACGCAGAGGTAAGGACGTCCAACTCATCAGACCGCCCGACCATCGCGCTGGAGAGCACCACGCCTTCGAGCATGCCACGGTCCCCGGCAATGACCGAGCCCTGACTTGCTTGGGATAGCGGGGCTCGCGACGTTGCGCGGGGACCGGCAGCGTGGGTGGTGTCGCCACTCACCCGATGAAACGGCGCAGGATCGGCGTCCGCGGCGTACGGCGTGAACCGCGACGTTGCTCCTGGTGGTCGTGGTGGTTCTCGACCAGCATTGCGTAGACCAGTGCTTGTGATGCCTGTGACATGACTCCTCCTCGTGTGGAGCTCCGCTGGAGCCCTGGACCCTGATGGGCTCCGGTTGGAGTGGGCTCCCGTTGTCGTTCCGTGCATTCAGACTCGCTCTAGGACCCCCTCGTGCGGATCTGGCAGATGCCTAGTCCTGCGCCTGAGGTCGGCTAAGCACTCTCTGAGGTAGCCGTAAGCACCTGGTCGAGGGGTGGCCGCTCCGCCGATGGCACCGCCGCGCGAAGGTGGGTGCGGTGCTACACGGGTTGCGATCATCGGCACCATCGCCGGATCCACGAGGCTGGATTCACTCGGGCTCACGGTTCGGCGGACGCCGGAACCTACGGTACCGTAGGTTGAGTTCGCGTTAGCCCAGACATTTTCGAGGAGTACCCGTGACCACTCGTGCCGACGACCCGCTGGCCGTACGACTGCTCGCCGAGCTCGAGCCAGTAGTCACCGACGAGATCAACCGGCACATCACGCAGGCCCGCAACTGGTACCCCCACGAGTACGTGCCGTGGAGCGACGGACGCACCTTCGCCGGCGTCCTCGACGGTGAGGAATGGCAGCCGTCGCAACAGAAGTTCAGCGAAGCCGCCCGCGCCGCGTTGATCGTCAACTTGCTCACCGAAGACAACCTGCCCAGCTACCACTTCGAGATCGCCAGCCAGTTTGGACGCGAGGGCGCGTGGGGCGAGTGGGTGCACCGGTGGACGGCAGAGGAAGACCGACACGCGCAGGTGATCCGTGACTACCTCACGGTGACCCGCGCCGTCGACCCGAACGAGCTCGAAGACCTTCGCATGCAACACATGCAGACCGGGTTCACCGCGCTGCACCCCGGAATGCTCGGCGGCCTGGCGTACGTGTCGTTCCAAGAGCTCGCCACCCGGGTGTCACACCGCAACACCGGCAAGGCGACGGGTGACCCGATCGCCGAGCAGATGTTCGCGCGCATCGCGCTCGACGAGAACCTGCACATGGTCTTCTACCGCAACATGATGTCGGCCACCCTTGACGCCGCCCCCGACGAAGCAATGGGAGCCATTCGCGACGTCGTCCTCGACTTCAAGATGCCCGGCCACGACATCCCGGGGTTCCAGCGCAAGGCAGTGCAGATCGCCGTCGAGGGCATCTACGACCTTCGCCAGCACCGCGACGAGGTGCTCATGCCGGTGCTGCGTCACTGGAAAGTGTTCGAGCGCAGCAACTTCGGCCCCGAGGGCGAGAAGGCACGCGACCAGGTGGGTGAGTTCCTCGAGGAGCTGGACGTGTCGGCGTCCAAGTTCGAAGAGAAGCGGGACGCCCTCAAGGCCCGCTTAGCGGCTCGCTGACGTTCAACAACGCGTGAGTTGGCGGCCGCTATAGGAGCCGCAAACTCACGCGTTCCTCAAGTCACGCGCGCCACAGCGGCTGCGTGAGACACGTAGGGCCACCATCGCCTTTGACGGCGACCTCGGTGCCAGCGAACTCGTGCACGGTGACGCCGGCGGCGTCCAACTTCGCGCGCACCTTGTCGTTGCCGGCGGCCAACACCACCTCACCGGGTGCAACGGCGAGGATGTTCGCTCCCTGGGTGAGCATCTCGTCCTCGTCGACCGTGATCCACGCGATCCCGCGCTCCGCAAGCAGTTCGAGCAGCGCCACCGGGGCAAGCGGCTCGTACACGACCGCGAGGTCATGGGCGATCGGCGAGATGACACTCATCAGGTGCAACACCGCGTCGGGGCCGAGGTAATGCGGCATGTCGACACTCACCACGGAAACACCGTGCGGCGACAACAACGAACGGAACTGCTGAACCGCCGCGGCGTTCGTGCGATACCCGCGTCCCACCACCAACGTCCGCTCGTCGAGCCATACCTTGTCGCCGCCATCGCTGACGGCATCGCCAGTGAGCGACCCCAGCACCGGAACACCGAGCCGCTCGAAGTCGCTGCGCATCAACGCAGGTTCCGGACGCCGTACCGGCTTTCGCATCTGCAGCAGGATCGACCCGAACGGTGTCATGACAGCCGGATCGTGGGTGTACACCGCGTCGACGAGCCCGTCGACAGGCTCGCCGATCAACACCGTCGACCCGAGGCCGCGCAGCAACTCGACGAACTCGCGGTGTTGCGTCTCGAGCAACTCTCGCTGCGGCTCACGCCAGTGACCGTCTGACACGAACTCACCGACCGTTGTCGGCGTCCGAACGAAGACGGTTCGCAGCGGCGACACCATGTCGGGGGTTCCCCACCGTTCCGCGTGCTCAGACTCAGCCATGGCCGCGACGCTACCGGCCTGGCGTCGGCCCACCCGTCGACCCACCCGTCGACCCACCCGTCGGCCCACCCATGAGACGTCCGCTTGCCTGACTGTTCAGTCAGGCCATAGCGTCAGAGGTTCCGATCTACGAGCCGATCCCAAAGGTGGTCCAGCGTGCACGAAGTCCGCGGCGTGGTGTCCGGCAGCAAGGGCGCTCCCGTCTCCGTCGAGACCGTCCTCGTCCCCGACCCCGGTCCTGGTGAGGCGCTCGTCTCGATCAAGGCGTGCGGCGTGTGCCATACCGACCTGCACTACCGCGAGGGCGGAATCAACGACGACTTCCCGTTCCTACTCGGGCACGAGGCCGCCGGAGTCGTGGACGCTGTCGGCGATGGAGTCACCGAAGTGGCACCCGGCGACTACGTGATCCTCAACTGGCGCGCCGTCTGCGGGCAGTGCCGGGCATGCCTGCGCGGACGCCCCTGGTACTGCTTCGCCACGCACAACGCCACCCAGAAGATGACGCTCGCCGACGGCACCGCGCTGTCGCCTGCCCTGGGCATCGGAGCGTTCGTCGAGAAGACCCTCGTCGCTGCCGGCCAGTGCACGAAGGTCAACGCGAGCGCAGCACCTGACGTTGCCGGTCTGCTCGGGTGCGGAGTGATGGCCGGCATCGGTGCCGCCATCAACACCGGCGGTGTCACCCGCGGAGACTCCGTTGCCGTGTTCGGGTGCGGAGGCGTCGGGGACGCCGCGATCGCCGGCGCAAAGCTCGCCGGGGCACACACGATCATCGCCGTCGACATGGACGACCGGAAGCTCGAGTGGGCGTCCGACTTCGGTGCCACGCACACCGTCAACGCCAAGAACGAAGACCCGGTCGCTGCGATCAAGAAGATCACCGAGCACGGCGCTGACGTGTGCATCGAAGCCGTAGGGAACCCAGCCGTGTTTCAGCAGGCGTACGACGCACGCGAACTCGCGGGAACGCTCGTGCTCGTCGGCGTCCCCACTCCCGACATGCAATGGACGACACCACTCATCGACATCTTCGGACGCGGCGGCTCGATCAAGTCGTCGTGGTACGGCGACTGCCTGCCGAGTCGTGACTTTCCGATGCTCATCGACCTGTACTTGCAAGGACGGCTGCCGCTCGACAAGTTCGTGTCGGAGAAGATCGGTATCGACGACGTCGAGGCCGCATTCGACAAGATGCACCACGGCGACGTACTGCGATCGGTGGTCATGTTCTAGTGACCGCACGCATCGACCACCTCGTCACGTCAGGAACGTTCAGCCTCGACGGTCAAACGTTCGACGTCGACAACAACGTCTGGATCCTCGGCGACGACAACGAGTGCATCGTCATCGACGCACCCCACGACGTCGACGCGATCCTGTGGTGCCGTTGGTGACCGCACAGTCAAGGCGATCGTGTGCACGCATGCGCATGACGACCACGTACGCGTCGCTCCTCAGCTCGCAGAACGCACCGGCGCGACAGTCATGCTGCACCCCGACGACGCACCGGTCTGGAAGCTCACGCACCCCGACCGGACGCCGGACGCCGACTTGTCAGACGGTCAGGTCATCACCGTCGCCGGCACCGACGTCAAGGTGCTGCATACGCCTGGCCATGCGCCTGGAGCCGTGTGCCTGTACGTCGCTGACCTCGGCGTCCTCTTCAGCGGTGACACGCTGTTCGCTGGCGGACCAGGTGCGACCGGACGTTCGTTCAGCGACTTTCCGACGATTGTCGAGTCGATCGACCGGCTAGTCGCAGACCTGCCGGCTGACACCGTCGTTCACACCGGTCACGGCGACTCAACGACTCTTGGCGCCGAAGCACCCAATCGTCAGGAGTGGATCGACCGCGGGCACTGAGCTCGATCCGGCGCGCGCCGCGGTTTGTTGTGACGCTGCGACGGTGACCAACCCGTGACAATTCCTCACCCGATCGCAGGGTGTAAGGATCTTGGGACGGTGGGATAACGTATTCAGGAATTCGAGCCGGGGGGCGGAGGACATCATGGAGACAGAGTCATCGCCCCCAGTCGACCCCGAAATCATCGAGATGGTCGACCACGTCCGTAACCGCTACGGCGCGCACGGCCTGCGACAGTTGATCGAGCTCGCTACCCGCGAGGCAGAGGTCACCGAGGACGCGTTGAGCGAGCTCGCGGACGCCACCTAGGCAGAGATTCGCAGTCCAGCACTGAAATCTGGGCCGTCGCGGCGATCCGAGCGCGGTCCTAGCGGCGTCCAAACTGCCCGGTTTATGACTAGTCCGAATGGGTTAATGTCCACCGTTCGGCTGAGGGTGATCACCCGTTCGGCGTAGACCTGCCCGTGGCGGTCAACATCCGCCCATCGCCGAGATTCCTCGGCTCGGGGGGATGCCATATGCATCCCAAGGGCAACCGCATGAAACCTTCCATCAAGAGCAGCCGGGCACTCCGCCTGCTCGCCATCGCCTCACTCACCATTCCACTGGCCCTCATATCCTCTAGCGCACAAGCTGCGGACGGGCCGTACGACATCGACGGCGACATCCCAGATAGTGCGAGCTTCGCCGAACTGCCCGACCTGTTCGGTGCGGTGAAAGAGCTGGGACCGCTGAACTCCAACACCACAAAGATCGGCGTGATTCACAGCGACGCCCCGCCGACCCTCGATCTCACCAACCCGAATGCGCAGGTCGACCTACGCAGGGCATGGCTCGACACCGACCGTGACGCAGCTACCGACCACGACTGGCTTTACTTCGCGTGGGAACGTGACAAGAACACCGGCAGCGGGTTCATCGCGTACGAGTTCATGCAAGACCCCGCGCCGGACGCGTGCGCCTATGACACTGCGACCAACGCGCAACTCAGGGCCGACTGCAATCCATGGGCCAACCGCCAAGCCGGCGACTTCATGATTCTGTGGGACCAGCAGGGCGGCAGCTTGGACCTGTACCTGCGCACCTGGACTGGGACAGCGCCAAACCTGACACTGAGCGCACCAGATCCACTCAACGCCGCCGAGTCCGCCGCCGCGTACAGCGCTGACGGTTTCAGAGGAGAGGCCGCGGTTGACTTGACGGCGACCATCTTCGGTGGAAGCAACGAATGTCTGTCATTCGCGAACACGATTCCCAGCACGGTGACCGGAAACTCAGACACGGCCGACTACAAGGACACCATCCTTGCGACGGCCCCGGCGATCACCAACTGCGAGTCGTCAACGGTGACCACGCCTAAGACCGGTGCTGGCAACGACATCCCCGACCCCTTCACCATCGGGACCGGGGTTCGGGCAGTGAGGGACTCGGCAGAAGTCACAGTCGAGGGCGGCTCTGCGACTCCTGCTGGGTCCGTTGAATTCTTCCTGTGCAAGGTGGACTCACCTGACCTGTGTGACACAGGTGGAACGGAGGTCGGCTCAACCAACCTCAGCGGGGCGTCCTATCCGACGACAGTTCTGTCGCCAGTCGCCTACGTCACCTCGGCCGGTCGCTACTGCTGGCGTGCTGAGTACAGCGGAGACTCCGAGAACGGGATTCCCGGCTCGAGCGACTCGTCTGCAACTGAGTGCTTCACGGTTACCCCGAAGACACCAACGCTCAGCACAAGTGCTGGCGCGGACGTGACGCTGGGTACCGCTGTCACCGACACGGCCACACTGGGTGGGACGGCAACCCAGCCGGCCGACCCGGTGATCAACCTGACGGGCGCGGGTGGAGCGGCAGCGGGCGGAACGATCACCTTCTCGCTGTATGGCCCGAGTGACACAGGCTGTGGATCCCTCGTCCAGGGCTCAACCCAGGTGGTGACCGTCAACGGGAACGGTCCGTACAACGCGTCGTTCACGCCAACCGCTCCAGGCAACTACCACTGGGTGGCTGTGTACAGCGGCGACGAGCCGAACACCACTGGTGTGACGCACAACGCTGACTGCACCGACGGCGCCGAGGACGTCACGGTCACCACCGTTGCCTCGTCGATGACGACAGAGCAGCGTTGGGTGCCACGTGACTCCGCAACGATCAGTGCACCAGCGGGTGGCAACCTCGCCGGTACGGTTTCGTTCGAGCTGTATGCGTCCAGTGATTGCTCTGGAACGGCGATCTACAGCACGACACGGCCAGTGGCGGGCGCGTCTCCAGTGACGGTGTCAACTGTTGGCGCTGCCACCCAGCCGCCAGCACAGAACACCTCTGGTGACTTCTCGTGGAACGTCGCCTACGACAGCGACAACCTGGCTCAGGAGGACATCCCGGCCAGCTGTCACGAGACGTCGTCACTGACAATCAACAACGGAGGCACTATCAGCAGTCCATAACGATCGAGCACAACGCCGCAGAAGTGCGGTGACCGCTCAGGGCCGGTGCCAGCATCCGCTGGTGTCGGCCCTGAGGCGTGTGTGACAGGTGTGATAGCTGAGGCCAGCGAGAAGGTGCCCCGGAATGGGTGGACCCGCCGGGCGCGTCCCCCGAAGGCGGCCACCCGGCGGATCCACTCCCCCGAGTAACCCCGAAGGGCGTCTCCATCTTGGCAGCGAACGCTCGCATGATGGATCCGCCGAACGGTGGAAACCGGTGAGGTGCGCAGGACGCCAACGCGGCCTTGCGAGTGTCTACCAGTTAGGTGCTGACTGGCTGATCCCGGACAGTGTGGCGTCCGTGTCGATGTAGTGGGTGAGGTCGCCCAGGCTGATGAAGCCAGCGACCACTCCGGCGTCGCGTACGGGGAGTCGCCGCACCGAGTACTCCTTCATGAGCGCCGCCGCCGTTTCGATGGAGTCGTCCGCATCGACGGTGATTGGCTCGGTCGTGCACACCTCGCGCACCGCAGTCTGAGGGTCGAGATCCTCGGCAACGAGCCGCACGGCCAGGTCACGGTCGGTCACGATGCCCTTCAGCTGATCGCCCACTGCCACGACCACATCACCGGTGTCCTCGTCGCGCATGAGCCTCGCCGCGTCTGCGGCACTGGCGTCCGGGTCGATCGTGATGACCGGGCCCGACATGACCTCTCTCAGAGCTGGCGTTGTCATGGTGCGTCCTCTCGCTAATGAAAGGTGAGAGATACCCCGCGCCCGCTCGGCTAAACCTTGTCAGCGCTCGGCTAGGTCGCGACGGCGTCGTCGTTCGAGGGGATCGACAAGACGACGAGAGTCACTGCTGCAATCGGTAGGAGCAGCGTCCAAACGGTCAGCAACGAACCGAGCGCGCATCCCACCGCGACGAGAGCGAATGCCGTCCAGCTGGGGCGCGGCACTACGAAGCTGCCGACCAGCACCAAGGCACCGCCTCCGCACAGCATCGCCACGAAGAGGGCGACAACACCGGTCTCGAAGGGATCATCGGACGCGGCCCGCACGACGACCTCGATCGCCCCGAAGAGGATGAACGTCACGCCGACGAACCACCCAAGGACCGTGCGAACCCCTGCCCGTGTCACGGAATCGACAGTAGGTCACCCTGGCTGGCGCGGAGCCTCCACCGCGCCGAGCAACTGTCACTGGGTACGCGTGCGCATGAGAGCCGGCGATCGGACTCGAACCGATGACCTACCGCTTACAAGGCGGTTGCGCTACCAACTGCGCCACGCCGGCGAGGCTGCATCAGCCTAGCGAGGCACCAGGCGGACGCGTGAGGCACCAGACGCGAGTGCCGTCTTCGAGGTCAAGCGTCGCGGTGATGTCGAAGTCGAATCGCGCGTAGTAGCCGAGGTTCGACTCGGTACCTGTTTCGAGAAAGCAGTCGAGCCCTTCGGCGTCCGCTGCCATGAGGCCGGGACGCAACACAGCCGCGCCGTGCCCGCGTCCGCGCGCGTTGGGGTCGGACGCGATGATGCCCAGGTAGTAGTGCTCGCCCTTCGGTTCGAAGGCGTGAACCTGCTCGTCGTAGTGGTCGAGCCGCGCGGTGGTGTCGGCGGGAAAGGCCGTTGTGGTCTTCGCCCACAGCTCGTCCTGGACTACTTGTGGGACGGTCGCGCCACCAGGCGGGTCCCACATCGACACTGATGCGATTCGTTCGTTGGCTTCCTCAACCCACACGAGCCCACCAGCGAGCCGGACCTCAAGCAAGTAGTCGAGGAAGGCGCGCGCGTGCGAGTCGTAGTCGCTGTTGAAGAAGTGCGCGAAGGCCGGCTCGGTGACGAACGCTGCGGTGCAGACGTCCAGGATGGCTTCACGATCGGCGGCAGACGCCGCGCGCACGACACGTTGCATGCGCGCCAGTCTGTCAGGTGCGGTGCTAGTGGAGCAGCAGCCAGATCGCCTGACCGACCGCGGGTGTCACCATCGCGATCGCCGGTGACGGGCGCAGCCAGCCGGTGGCAGCGACAGCGAACGCCCACGGAACCGTGATGGCAATCGTCGAAGACGCGAGGGATGTCTCGGTGTGAAGCAGCACGGTCGATCCCACCCCGATGACGAGCACCGTCAAGGCACCGGCGGCTGAGACAACGACGCCGCTTGCTCCGTACCAGGGTTCGATCTCGTCGCGGGAGATCAGCAACCACAGCGACGTGGCCGCCACCGCAGCAGCTGCAGCCGTGACGATGTGCAGGGTCACCACCTCGCGGTCGAGAACGTTGCCCATGCAAGGTTGCGAGGCGAACCACGTCCAGCCAGCGATAGCGCCGCCGAGCAGTGACACCGAGGCACCAAGCGACAGCGCCGGAGCGATGGCCGAAACCTTCGGTGCACGCACGATCATGACGAGGGACGACACCAGCACGAACATCGCGAGCTCAACGCCAGCGGGGATCATGCGCACGTCGGCGCCAGAGCACGCCGTCAGCGTCCCGAACCCGAGCACGCCCAACAGCGCCAGCGCCGCGACAGCATGGGCAATGCCTACGCTGCGCATCCGCGGACGCACTCGCTGAGCCCCGCGGGTGGGGGCTTCGACCACAACGTTCACTGGCTCCTCCTCGACGACCTCAATCCTGGCTGGCCGTTCAAGTACCCGGCGGACGGATGGCGTCCGTATCCCCCATCCGGCCGAACGCTCAGAGGAGGGTGACCCGCGGCGGGCGATCCGGCTCGGTGGGTGCGGTGTAGCACCGGTCCCGTTGATCGCAACCAACACCTGTTCCACGACTGACCACTGTCACCGGGTCTGATTCATGGCACCGGAAATGGTTGCGATGATCGCAACCCGTGTAGCACCGCACCCGAACGGGTGACGCCGCAGGCGATAAGGGTTAGCCAGCGCGGTGTTGGGCCAGCGCGTAGAGGCCGATCCCCGCGGCGACGCTCGCGTTCAACGACTCGGTGTCCCCCGAGATCGGAATGCCCGCGATCACGTCACACCCCTCACGCACCAACCGCGACAGGCCAGCGCCCTCGGCGCCGATCACCAGGACGAGCGGCAGCTCGGCATCTACCTCGTCGATCGCCAGGTCTCCGCCGGCGTCCAGCCCCACCACGAACAACCCCGCCTTGCGGTAAGCCGCAAGAGCGCGCGCCAGGTTGGTGCACTGCGCGACGGGGACGCGGGCCGCTGCCCCAGACGCCGTCTTCCACGCGGACGCCGTCATGCTCGCAGCCCGTCGCTCAGGAACGAGGACGCCGTGCGCGCCGAAGGCCGCCGCCGAACGGACGACAGCACCGAGGTTGCGCGGATCGGTCACATGGTCGAGCGCGACGATCAACGGAGTCTCACCGGCGTCTAACGCGCGGGCCACCAGATCGTCGGCGTGCGCGTACTCATAGGGCGGCACCTGCAGGATCACGCCTTGATGGGTGAGCCCATCGGCTAGCCGGTCGAGTTCGATGCGCGGCGCTTCCAACACCGAGATCGACTGCTCGTTGGCGCTGTCGACGGCATCGCGCACGCGCTCGTCGTTGTCGATCCGCTCGGCGACGTACAGCGCGGTCGCCGGAATCCCCGCCGCGAGCGCCTCGGCCACTGCGTTGCGTCCGACGACGTACTCCGGCCCACCGCTCGCGCGCTTGCGGCCTGGTGACTTTCCGCGTCCGGACGCCGAACTGCGTCCGGACGCCGTACTACGTCCGCTCTTCTCGGTGCTCTTCGTCGCGGCGCGCTTGCGCTTCGCGGCCTTGTCGCGCTCGCTCGCCTTCGGAGTGGGGCCGCGGCCCTTCAACTGCTTGCGGCGCTGCCCGCCGCTGCCGACCGTCGGGCCCTTCTTGTCTTTGCGGATCGCGCCCTTGCGCTGGCTGTTGCCTGCCATCACTGCTCCTGTGCTAGTGACCAGCGGGCACCCTCTGCGGTGTCCTCGAGAGCGATGCCAGCAGCCGTGAGCGAGTCACGGATGGCATCGGCTGCCGCGAAGTCTTTACCCGCGCGAGCTTGTGCCCGCGCTTCGAGCTGCGACGCGACCAGGGCGTCCACTGCATGGCGTAGGGCATCGACGCGGGCCTTGTCGCCACCGCGGTCGGCCCATTGCTCGGAGAACACATTGATACCCAGCACGTCGGTCATGCCCTCGACGGTGCCGAGCAACGCCTGCACGGCATCACGGTCGCGACGATCGAGCGCCGCGTTGCCCTCTCGCACCGCGTCGTGCAGAACGGCGACGGCGGCGGGTACACCGAAGTCGTCGTTCATGGCGTTAGCGAACGCTTCTGGTACGGCGTGGGACCCCGCGGAGCTCCCGAGGAACTCAGCCGCGCGTCGCATGAATGACTCGATGCGGCGGAACCCGGCGGCGGCCTCGAGCATCGCGTCCTCGCTGAACTCGATGTGCGAGCGGTAGTGCGGTGCCAACAAGTAGTAGCGCAGCTCGATCGGTCGCACGCGATGCACAACCTCGGATACAAGCAACGAGTTGCCGAGCGACTTGCTCATCTTCTCGCCACTGGTCGTCACCCAAAAGTTGTGCAGCCAGTACGTGGCGAACGCGTCGCCAGCGGCCTTCGACTGCGCGATCTCGTTCTCGTGGTGCGGGAAGATCAGGTCGAGCCCGCCACCGTGAATGTCGAACGCCGCCCCGAGGTACTTGTGCGCCATCGCCGAGCACTCAAGGTGCCAGCCGGGGCGCCCCCTGCCCCACGGGGTGTCCCACGACGGCTCGCCTGGCTTTGTCGACTTCCAGAGCGCGAAGTCACGCGGGTCACGCTTGCCATCGGACGCCGAATCAGCGGCAGGCTGCATCTCGTCGACACGTTGACCTGAGAGCGCTCCGTACTCGGGATACGAGGCAACGTCGAAGTACACGTCACCGTCGACGGCGTACGCGTGACCGCCGTCGATCAGGCGCTGCATCATCTCGATCATCTCTGGCACGTGACCCGTGGCGCGAGGCTCACCGGCGGGTGGCAGGCACCCGAGCACGTCATAGGCCCACGTGAAAGCGCGCTCGTTGGCCATCGCGACCTGCCAGAACGGGACGCTCTCGGCGTCCGCCTTAGCGAGGATCTTGTCGTCGATGTCAGTGACGTTGCGGATCAGCGTGACGGTGTAGCCGTTGTGGGCGAACCAGCGGCTCATCACGTCGAACACCAGGCCGCTGCGGATGTGTCCGATGTGCGGCGGTGCTTGAACGGTCGCACCGCAGAGGTAGATCGAGACCTCGCCATCGCGGAGCGGCACGAACTCGCGCATCGAGCGCGAGGAAGTGTCGTAGAGCGAGATCGTCACCGGTGAAGGTTATCGGGCTGGCCTATCAGCAGGTGCGTCGGAGGAGTTCACTTCCGTGAATGCACCGAATCGTCGCCGAGAGCGCGTGAAGGCGTCCTTCTTGCGTTAGGGGGTGGGGAGCACGATGGCGGTGGCTATCGCCGCGAGGCCCTCTCCGCGTCCGGTCAGCCCCACGCCGTCGGTGGTCGTTGCGCTCACCGACACCGGTGCGCCACAGGCGTGCGACAGGGCAGCCTCGGCTTCGGCGCGGCGTGGAGCAACCTTCGGGCGTTCACCGATCACCTGAACGGCAACGTTGCCGATCGCGAACCCCGCATCGGTGACCAGTCGCGCGCACTCCGAGAGCAGTTGGACGCCGGACGCGCCTGCCCACTCGGGCCGATCAGTGCCGAACACCGCACCGAGGTCGCCGAGCTCAGCGGCTGACAGCAACGCATCGCAGCACGCGTGCGCGGCGACGTCTCCGTCGCTGTGACCCACACAGCCCGCGGGCTCGTCGGGCCATTGCAGACCGGCCAGCGCCATCGGGCGTCCCGCCTCGAGCGGGTGAACGTCGACGCCGATGCCGACTCGCGGAACACCACCCGCACCGGTCTCGCTCACTAGTGCACCCCCGCCGATCGACGTCGTGCGAGCACCGCTTCGGCGAGCACGAGATCGATCGGACGCGTCACCTTGAAGCCATCCTCTGAGCCGGGGATCACGATCACGGGACGCCCGAAGTGCTCGACCAACCCAGCATCGTCGGTCGAGTCCTCGAGCCCTTGCTCAGCAGCATCGCGATGCGCCGACTCGAGCACGATGCGCGCAAACCCTTGCGGTGTTTGAGCCGCCCGCAGTTGTGATCGGTCAACAGTGGCCTCGACGCGTCCAGCGGTGTCGACCTGCTTGACGGTGTCGTGCACAGGCACTGCCGGGACGACCGCATCAGCTCCGCCGCGTACTGCAGCAGTCACCGCGTCCACCACGTCATCGGGGACCAACGGGCGTGCGGCGTCGTGCACGAGCACAACATCGACGTCGTCCGGCAACATTCGCAACGCCAGCGCGACAGAAGCTTGTCGCGTCTCGCCGCCTTCAACGACGTGCAGCTCGGTTTCGCCAACGACCGGAAGCAGCATGCGGCTCACCCGCGAGGCTTCGTCTGCCGGCGCAGCCACCACGATGACGTCGACCGAGCGAGCTTCGGCAAGTGCGCGGACCGCATGCACCAACAAGGGTTGACCAGCTAGTTCGCGCAGGGCCTTGGGCTCTCCGGGGCCGAGCCGCTCACCGCGTCCGGCCGCCGGAACGATCGCGGCCGCCCTCATGCGACCATCGCCGCGGAATAGGCGGCATAGGCAGCACTGACGGCACTGGCAGCACCGATGATGCGAGTCACGGCCCTCCTCCGACGGTCAGCGGGAGGCTTCGACCTCATCGCGGTCGGGCCGTCCCGTGGGGCCAGAATCCCCTACCTGGCGGCCGAACACCAAACGTCCATTAGCTGTCGTGAGCACGCTAGTCACCTGAATGTGCAACTCGTGCCCGACGAACTCGCGTCCGCGCTCGACCACGACCATCGTGCCGTCGTCGAGGTAGCCGACCCCTTGGCCCGGTTCTTTGCCCGTCTTGGTGACCAGGACGCTGACCTCGTCGCCGGCCGTGACCGGGGGACGAAGTGCCAACGCCAGAGCGTGAAGGTTCAGCACCCGGACGCCGGCGATGCCAGCGGCCTTGGCGAGATTCGTGTCGAGCGTGAGCAGCGCGGCGTCCCGGTCGATCGCCAGGCGCACCAGCTTCGCGTCCACTTCAGGCACACCGGGAACCAGGTCGTCGAGCACGGTCACTTCGATGCCGGGTTCGCGCTTGAGCACCTCGAGCACTTCGAGGCCGCGACGTCCCTTGCTACGACGAAGGTCGTCGCCGGCGTCAGCGAACGCTTGCAACTCAGCCAGCACCGGAGTGGTCAAGAAGAACTCGCCGTGCAAGAAGCCGGCGCGCACGACGTCCACGATGCGTCCGTCGATGGCGATGGATGTGTCAATGATCTTCGGGTATGCGGACGCCGCTTTGGACGGCGGCGCCATGCCAGCGCGCGCGCCGAACATGCCGATCATCGAGTCGCGCTTGGACGCACCCACCTTGAAGCCCAGTAGACCGAGAACGACCACGGTGAACCCGAAGATGGGAACCGAGAGCGCCAAGGTGTCGATGAAGAAGATCGGCCAGGCGACGGCAACGCCGACGAAGACGCCGACCATGCCGCCGAAGACACCGCCGACGATGGTCTCGGCTGACACCGAGCGCAGCCGCTCTTCGGTGCGGTCGACCGCAGCAACGGTTGACCGGCCCAGCACGCCACCGATGGCGTAGCCGACGAACGACCCGACCACGACTCCGAGCAGCACGCCGTTGAGACTGGCGAAGGGGGTGGGCTCGAGGTCGAGTTGCGACCCGAGCAGTGACCCGAGCCCGGCGAAGAAGACGACGACGAACAGCCGCAGCAGCTCAACAACGCCACTGGGTACACGCTTGAGGCGGGGCCTCTTCATAGCGAGCGAACTCCTTGAGGGGTGAGTACACGTAATCCCTCAAGATCTCGGCAGAAAGGGGGGCCGACCAAAGCCCACGAAGGGGCTAGCTGGCGAGGACCTCGTCGAGGATGGCTTCGGCCTTGTCCTCGTTGGTGTGCTCGGCCAGGGCCAGCTCAGAGACCAGGATTTGGCGGGCCTTGGCGAGCATGCGCTTCTCGCCGGCGGACAGGCCACGGTCTTGCTCGCGGCGGAACAGGTCGCGGACCACCTCGGCGACCTTGATCACGTCGCCGGACGCCAGCTTCTCGAGGTTGGCCTTGTAGCGGCGCGACCAGTTGGTGGGCTCTTCGGTGTACGGCATGCGCAGGACGTTGAAGACTCGCTCGAGACCCTCAGCGTTGACCACGTCGCGAACGCCGACGTACTCGGCGTTGTCAGCGGGAACCCGCACGGTGAGATCGCCCTGGGCGACCTTCAGGACCAGATAGAGCTTCTCTTCACCTTTGACGGTTCGAGTCTCAACGGCCTCGATCTTGGCTGCTCCGTGGTGGGGGTAGACGACCGTTTCGCCGACCTCGAACGTCATGTGGTGGTTCCCCTCAGTTGGTTCTGGGAAGTGCGGGCATGCCGTGTTCAGTTGTTCTGCATAACGTGCTGAAGAACGGATCTGAAGCAAGCGCGACCCCTAGTCTAACACGCGGATTCGGTGCCCTCTTCGGCGTTTTCGCAGGTCAGGCGGCGTTCGCGGGGCGAGAACCGCGCGATCAGGGGTTGACAGATCCGCTGTCGATCTGCCACGCGCGCGGATCATGCAGCCGCGCAGACGGTGGGACGACCGGTAGCCGTCGCTGATGATGAGCGCGATACTCAACGTTATGGCGGGTTGGCGAGGCTCTGGACCGAGTGGCTCCGGCCGCCCTGGCCCGGACGGCCATCACGACGACCTCGATGAGAACGAGCTCGAGAAGATCAGTGTCGAGATTCCAGACGATGCCCGTGACCTGAGCACCGATCTCGAACGTTGGCTCGCCGAAGAGGCAGTCGACGAAGCGATGCGCGAACCGGCCCCCGGACCAGCGCCCGATAGTCGGCCCCGCCGACCCGGAGGTCACCCACCGACCGGGCCACCGCTCGGCCCCTCCGCTCCCCGATCCGCAGACGCTCACTGGTCCGGTCGACGAGCCGCCCGCAAGCGTCGCCTCGCCATCACCGCCGGCGTGGTCGTGGTCTCGATGGCGGTGGTGGCGATCTCTGGAGCCGTGGGGGCATGGATCGTCGGCCCGCAGGCGTCCTCGCCACCACCAGCACCGCTGGCCAGCAACGGGCTAGAGCCAGGGCAGCTCGGCGGCCTGTTGCCGCCGGACGCCGTGCTGCAGAACGGCGAAGCCTCGGTCACCGCGCAGTCAGTGCGGCCGGCTGTGATCGCGCTGGTCGCCGAGGGCTGCGTCGACTGCGAAGAGCTACTGACCAACGTCGCCCAGCAGGCGGAGTCGTTTGGGGTGCCCCTCGTGGCGGTCGGGTCGCCCGGCCAGGCCGAGCAGCTCGACGCGCTCGCCGACACGGTGGGCACCTCGCGGCTCATCACCTTGACCGATCCAGCCAACCGGCTCCGTCAGGTCTACGGCCTCACCGAGAGCACGCTGCTACTGGTGCGCGCCGACGGTGCCGTCGTTGACGTGCTCGGCGATCCGCTAGCCAACGTCCGGCTCGAGAGCACCCTCATCGACCTCGTGCCTGGCGTGGGAACTGAGACCTGACCTGGCTACGCTGTCGGCCATGACGCGCTCGCTCCTGCCAGTTGTCGCACGCCCGCAGACCGTTATCGCCGCAGTGTTCGTGGCCGCCTTGGCCCTTACCGGCTGTCAGGCTGGCTCTACCGCACAGACCAGCCAGCCGTACAACGGTGCCGACGGCCGCAACGTGAACGTCCCTGAAGACGCGACCTTCACTGACGACTACATCGCGGTGCGCGGCGCCCTCGTGGTGAGCAGCGGCGACGCAGCGTCGGTCACCGTCCGATTGGTCAACCACAGCGACGAGGCCGAGGTGCTGACCGAGATCCGCGTCAACGATCAGGTGGCCTCGTTCGTCGGCGGGCCCTTCGAGATTCCGCCGAACGGTTCAATCGCCATCGGAGGCGGCGCCGAAGCTGTGGCGCTTGTCACTGACGCAGGCGTCGAACCGGGCCAGTGGACCGAACTGCAACTCACGTTCACCAACGCGGGTACGACGGCGATTCAGGTGCTCGTGATTTCGCCTGACGACGAGTACGCCGTGCTCGGCGAGACCGCCTGATCGCTTGACCGCCTGACCTACGCGGAGCGTCGGGCCACCGCGCGTCCATCACGCGGATCGGCCACCAGATCGATGGCGTCGAAGTACGCCGCACCACACGAGGTGCAGGCCCACTCAGAGCCAGCGCCAGCGTCCGACACTCGCTCGAAGAGCGCCAGCCCCACGCAGTCGCTGCACCAGAACTCGTCGAGCCCAATGCTGCGTGCTGCCAAGCCCGAAGGGCTTCGTTGCCCCTGACGTGATGCGCTGCGTGCCATGGTGCCTCTCTCTCGGTCGGACGTTCGTCACGCTGCCACAGACCCCTGACAAGAACCGGCAGGACGCCGGGCGCTGGAGTGCGTGTCTGGTGTCTAGGGCAGCAGAGGGCACCGACAACGTGCCCGAGCCGTGCTCGCAGCGGTCCCCGAATCCGCGGATCAGAGCGCTGACCTGCAGATTCGTCGGTGATCGGCAGTTTCTGTCGGCGGTGTGTGGGTAGCCTCTCTTCATGCAAACCGTCTGGAAGGGATCCATCGCCTTCGGCATGGTGTCGATCCCGATTCGCCTGGTGTCAGCCACTGAAGAGCGCGACGTGCCACTGCGGCAGGTGCACGACGCCGATGGCGGACGCATCAAGTACAAGCGCTTCTGCTCGATCGATGGCGAAGAGGTTCCGTACAGCCACATCGCCAAGGGCTACGAAGTGTCAGACGACGACGTCGTCGTGCTCACCGACGAAGACCTCGCCAACTTGCCCATCGCGTCCACCAAAGCCGTTGACGTCGTGAGCTTCGCCGACCGTGACGAGATCAACCCGGTCGCGTTCTCGCGTGCGTACTACGCCGACCCCACCGGCGACGCCAAGCCGTACAAGTTGCTGCACGACACCCTCGTCGAGACCAACAAGGTCGCGATCGTGAAGCTGGCGTTGCGGCAGCGCGAACGGTTGGCGACGATCCGTCCGCAAGACGGCGTGCTGGTAGTGCAGACGATGTTGTGGCCCGACGAGGTGCGGCGTCCGTCGTTCGGATTCCAGGACGAAGATGTCGACGTCAAGAAGCAAGAGCTCGAGATGGCGGCGATGTTCGTCGGCGCATTCGACCAAGGGTTCGACCCCGAGCAGTTTCACGACCAGTACCGCGAAGCGCTGCAGGCCGTCGTTGACGCCAAGCTCAGCGGACACGACATCGTGCGGGCACCTGAGCCTGAGGGTGAGTCGAACGTGATCGACCTGATGGACGCCCTCCGCGCCAGCCTCGCCCAGGCCGGCGGTGGTGCTGCCGCCGGGGATGGGGCTGAGGCTCCGGCGAAGAAGACGGCCAAGAAGACCGCGGCGGCGAAGAAGGCCACCAAGGCTCCGGCTAAGAAGTCTGCCGCCAAGAAGGCGCCGAAGACTCCAGCTAAGAAGACCGCGAAGAAGGCAGCCAAGAAGGCGCCGGCCAAGAAGACCGCAGCCCGCAAGACCGCCTAACGCCTGCTGGCGAAGGGCTTTACAGCAGCAGCGCCATCGGGTCGGCGTCATCGACGCGGCTCAGCACCTCGGCCATCGTCAGGTGCTTCACGTCCGGCTCGGCCAGCTCGTCCCACGTGCGCGGCGCCGCGACGTACGGGTGATCGCGTCCGCGCAGTGAGTACGGCGTGATCGTCGTCTTGTTCGGGTTGTTCTGACTCCAGTCGATGAGCACCTTGCCCTTGCGCAGCTCACGCTTCATCACCGCAGTGACGAGGGCAGGGAACTGGGCGGACGCCGACTCGGCCAACGCTTTCGCGTACTTGCTCGTGTCGTCGCCGCGCTCGTCCTCGCTCCACGCGGCGTAGAGGTGCAGACCCTTGCTGCCGCTGGTGACCGGAACCGTGACGAGGCCGTCGTCGGTCGAGTCGTTCACGCAGCCACTGGGCGACCTCGATGCACTGCGCGAGCCCGGTGCCGGGCCCGGGGTCGAGGTCGAGCACCAGCCGGTCGATACGGCGTCCGTCGTCGATCCACCGCCACTGCGGCACGTGCAGCTCGATCGCGTTGAGCTGTGCCAACCAGGCCAGCGTTGCGGCGTCCGGCACCAGGGGGTAGGTGACGGGGCCGTCGGAGTGTTCGAGGGTGAGCGTCTCGACCCAGTCGGGTGCTCCTGCGGGGAGTTGCTTCTCGAAGAACCGCGATCCGCTCACGCCCTGGGGCCACCGGATGCGCGTGACCGGACGCCCCAGCAGGTGCGGCAGCATGCGCTCGGCCATGCGGACGTAGTAGGCGATCACGGCAACCTTGGTCAGGTTGTCCGCGGGATAGATGACCTTGTCGGGGTGCGTGACCTTGATCGAGCGGCCGTCGACCACGACGACGTTGCGGTCATTGGCGCTGGAGGGCATGGACGCCATTCAACCCCAACGGCGTCACAGGTCAGGTTTCGTACTTGTAGCCCAAGCCCGCGCAGCGTCACGATGTGGCGCGGGTTCGCCGGGTCTTCCTCCAACTTCGCGCGCAGCCGCTTGATGTGGACGTCGAGCGTCTTGGTGTCGCCGACGTAGTCAGAGCCCCACACCCGGTCGATGAGCTGCATGCGAGTGAGGACGCGTCCGGCGTTGCGCAGCAACATCTCGAGCAACTCAAACTCCTTCAGCGGAAGCTTGAGCGTTTCACCCCGGACGGTGACGACGTGGCGCTCGATGTCCATGCGCACCGGACCGCCTTCGAGCACCGGCGGCAGCAACTCGTCCGCGTCTCCGCCGCGGCGCAGCACCGCACGGATGCGGGCAACGAGCTCGCGCGACGAGAACGGCTTGGTGACGTAGTCGTCCGCCCCGAGCTCGAGACCGACGACCTTGTCGATCTCGCTGTCCTTGGCGGTCAGCATGATGACGGGAACGTTGGACCGCTGCCGGATCGTGCGGCACACCTCGGTGCCGGAGACACCCGGAAGCATGAGGTCGAGCAGCACGAGGTCGGCGCCGTTGCGATCGAAGTCATCGATGGCGTCAACACCGTTCGACGCGATCGCGACGTCGTACCCCTCTTTGCGCAGCATGTACGACAGGGCGTCGCTGAACGACTCTTCGTCCTCGACGACCAGCACTCGCGTCACTGGGTCTCCTCTTCTGGTGTGACGTGCGTTGGTTCGGTGTCAGTGTTATTGGTGCGGATCGGAGTCCAGTCGCCGGTGTGCGCTGGCAGCCGAAGGGTGAAGGTCGAGCCGGCGCCCTCTGAGCTCCAGACCCGCACCTCGCCGCCGTGATTCGCCGCGACGTGCTTGACGATCGAGAGCCCGAGGCCCGTGCCGCCCGTCGCGCGTGAGCGCGCAGGGTCGACGCGGTAGAAGCGCTCGAAGATGCGTTCGAGGTCGCGCTCGGGAATGCCGATGCCCTGATCGGCGACGCCGACCTCGATCACTCCGTCGGCGTCGACACTCACACCGATGGTGATGCGGGTGTGGTCGGGGCTGTAGTTGATGGCGTTGGCGATCAGGTTGCGGATCGCCGTGACGAGCTGATCGTCGTCCCCGAGCACGTTGAGCCCGTGCTGTCCGCGTACTTCGAGCCTGATCTCGCGCGCTTCGGCTTCGAGGTGCGTCGAGTCGACCGCTTCGGCCACGACGTCATCGATGTTGACGATCTGTGCTTGCCGCAGGGGGTCGTTGCTCTGCAGGCGCGACAGTGAGATGAGGTCTTGCACCATCATCGTGAGTCGGTTCGACTCGTGCTGCATGCGCGTGGCGAACCGGCGGACGGACTGCGGGTCGTCGGCCGATCCCGAGACGGCCTCTGCCAACAACGCCAACGCGCCGACCGGTGTCTTGAGCTCGTGACTCACGTTGGCGACAAAGTCGCGGCGGACGGCGTCCAACCGACGTACCGCGGTTTGGTCCTCGGCGAGCAGCAGCACGTGATCGCCGAGTGGAGCGAGACGCACGTCGAGAACGAGCAACTCGGTGCCGCGGTGTCCGCGCGGCATTTCGACCTCGATCTCGCGCACTTCGCCGTCGCGGCGAACCTGCCGCGCGAGCAGCACAAGCGTGTCGACCCGCAGGCGGTTGCCACGGATCAGGCCGTATGGCAGGGCGGATGGGCTGGAGCGGACGACGCGGTCGCGCTTGTCGAGCACCACCCACGTCGAGCGCAGTGCCGCCAGTACTGCCTCGGCACCCTGGGGGTAGAGCGGCGCTTCGCGGCGTCCGCGGACGCCGGGCTGCGCCCCGCTTCGGTCAGCGGGCTCGGCTCGGACACCCCTCAACAGTAGGCCGCCGGGGGCAAAGGTTTGCCGGGGCGGCCATGAATCTGCCGACCGTTTCTGCGATGTTCACCGACGTGAGGGCTGGGGTTCACCCGGGCACACCCGGAGTTCACCGGCGACCGCATAGGCTGCCGCCATGCGCGAGCAGTACCACGAGCAGCTGGCCGAGATCAGCGAGCGACTTATCGAGATGACCCAGATGGTGGGCGATGCCATGGGTCGGTCGACCCGAGCGTTGCTCGAGACCGACCTGCAGGCGGCCGAATCCGTCATCGCCAGCGACATCGACATCGACGAGCGGGCGGACGCCCTCGAGCAGTTGACGCTCGATGTCATTGCGCTGCAAGCTCCCGTGGCCGGTGAGTTGCGAGCCCTGGTCGGGGCGCTGCGGATCAGCACCACCCTCGAACGTATGGGTGACCTCGCCGAGCACATTGCCCAGAGCGCCAGGCGTCGGTATCCCGACCACGCCGTCCCGAAAGACCTGCACGACACCATCCGCGAGATGGGTGAGCTCGCAGTGCGGTTGGCGTTCGAGACCGGCGAGATCATCCAAACCGTCGACGTAGCCCACGCGCTGCGGCTCGAGGTTGAAGACGACCGCATGGACGAGCTACACCGACAGATGTTCATGACGATCCTGTCGCCCGACTGGTCGTATGGGATCGAGGCGGCGATCGACGTCACCCTGATCAGCCGCTTCTACGAGCGGTTCGCCGACCACGCGGTGTCCGTCGCTCGGCGCGTGGTGCACCAGGCCACCGGCATGCGGCCGCAGACGATGGAGCAGGACTAGCTCACCGAGTGGCGAGCTGTTACCGCCCCTGCGAGGCGACGGCTTTGATGGCGTCGGCTGCCGCGTCGGGGTCGAGGTACTCGCCGCCGGCGACGGTCGGACGCAGGTTGGCGTCGAGCTCGTAGCGCAGCGGGATCCCGGTGGGGATGTTCAACCCAGCGATGTCGTCGTCGGAGATGCCGTCGAGGTGTTTCACCAGCGCGCGCAATGAGTTTCCGTGCGCGGTCACCAACACGGTGTGCCCGCCGCGCAGATCAGGGACGATCGCGTCGTACCAGTACGGAAGCATCCGCTCGAGGACGTCCTTCAGGCACTCGGTACGTGGCAGCAGCTCTGGCGGCAGCTCGGCATACCGGGGGTCGCCCACCTGCGAGAACTCGTCGTCGTCGGCCAACGGCGGCGGCGGCGTGTCGTACGACCGGCGCCACAGCATGAACTGCTCTTCGCCGTACTCGTCGAGCGTCTGCTTCTTGTCCTTGCCCTGCAGCGCTCCGTAGTGCCGCTCGTTCAGGCGCCACGATCGCCGCACCGGGATCCACTGACGTTCACACGTCTCGAGCGCCAACTCGGCGGTGCGAATCGCGCGGCGCTGCACCGAGGTGTGCAACACCGTCGGAAGCGCACCGGACGCCGCCAGCAGCTCGCCCCCTCTGCTTGCCTCGGCCATTCCCTTGTCGGTGAGCCCGACGTCCACCCATCCGGTGAACAGGTTCTTGGCGTTCCACTCACTCTGGCCGTGCCTCAGCAGCACCAACGTCGACATATCGCGAGGGTATCGACCCGACACAGGGACACACTCCCCACCTCCGGCAGAACGATCGAGGGACCAAGGTCCAGTGGCGTCTAGCGGTTGGGCAACTACCGTGGACGTATGAGCGACGCGACCGTGACACCCCAGCCCGAGCAACCCCAGCCCGAGCAACCGCAGCACACTCACTCGTACGGCAAGGGTGTCCAAGCGGAGCTGCGAGACCCGGCGCTTTCGCTGCGTCGTGAGATCCCTGAGGTGTACGAGGGATTCAAGGCACTGCACGACGCCGCCTTCGCAGACGGTGCCCTCGATCGCAAGACCAAAGAGCTCATCGCCATCGCCATCGCGACCGCCCAGCACTGCGACGGATGCATGGCATCACACGCCAGAGGTGCGGCACGCTCAGGAGCGACGGACGCCGAAGTTGCCGAGGCACTTGGCGTCTCGATCCAGATGATGGGTGGCCCCGGCACGGTGTATGCGCCGAGGGCGTTCGCCGCGTTCCGCGAGTTCGCCGAGAGCTACCGCTCGCGCGGCTGATCCCCCGCATCCGGCTCGTCGACGAGATGCGTGAACGCCTGCAGGTTCGCGAGCGACTCACCGCGTGACACCCGCCACGCCCACTCCCGCCGGATGCTCTCCGCAAACCCGAGCTCAAGCAAGGTGTTGAACGACGAGTCTGCGACATCGAGGACGCGGCCCAGCACTTGGTCGATCTCCTCAACCGTCACGCCCGACAACGGCAACTGACCCACGACGTAGACGTCACCCAAGCGGATCGATGCCGAAGGCGATCCCGGGGTGCTTCGCGTTGTACTGCAACAGCCACCGATGCACCTCACCCTCGTTCTCGTCGGGGTGCCGCACCACGAACGCGTTGACCGTCAGGCTGTGCGGTCCGACCACAAGCGACACCGTCGTCCGCAACTTGCGCTCACCCGGCAACACCGCGACGAACGTTCCGGGAGTCGGCTCTTCGTACGGCACCTCGAACTCGTCGAGTGCTTGACGCACCACCTCGCCAGCGTTCACGCCGACATTCTGTCGCGTCAGGACGCGACGCGCTGCGGTTGGTACGTCGCCAGCGCCTGCTCATACACATCGAGCGTGGCCTGTGCGGTCGAATCCCACCCGAACTCAGTCGCGTGGTGCACCGCCCCAGCGGCAAGCTGCTCGCGCAGTCGCGGCTGATCCAGCAGGCGCTCGATCACCTGCGCGTAGTCGCGCGGATCGTGACCGTCGATCAGCACGCCGGACGTGCCGTCTGCCACCGCAGTACGAAGACCCCCGACGGACGCCGCAATGACCGGCGTCCCGCATGCCTGCGACTCGATCGCTACCAAACCGAACGACTCGTTGTACGACGGAACCACGGTGACGTCGGCCGCGCGATACCAATCGGCCAGTTGCGGCTGCGCCACTGGCGGAGCGAAACGAACCACGTCGGCGATGCCCAGGTCGTGCGCCAACGCGTCGAGCAGGTGCGGGTGCGCGAGGCCGGTACCGCTTGGCCCACCCACGACGGCGATCACGAGGTCGTCGCGCAACTCAGGACGCCGCGCGAGCAGGTCAGCTGCTGCGTTGAGCAGCACGTCGGGTGCCTTCAGAGGCTGGATGCGTCCGACGAACAGCAACACATGCGCACGCGCAGGGAGGCCGAGCCGACGTCGGGCGTCCGACGCATCGCCTGGCGTAAACACCTCGAGGTCGACACCCGGCGGAACGGTGACAACGCGACCGGGGTCGGCGTCGTAGAGGTCGATCAACTGCTCGGCCTCGGTGGGAGTGTTGGCGAGCAAGCGGTCTGCCGACGCGACGATGCCCGCTTCGCCGAGGACGCGTCCGGTGGGCTCTGGCAGATCACCATCGGCGAGCAACGAGTTCTTGACCTTGGCCATCGTGTGCATCGAATGCACCAGCGGAACCTGCCAACGGTCTTGCGCGAGTGCGCCGACCTGTCCACTGAGCCAGTAGTGCGAGTGCACGAGGTCGAAGTGCCCCGGCTCGTGGTGCGCTTCGACGCGCAGGACGCCGGACGCGAACGGACACAGCAGCGCGGGTAGGTCTTCTTTGGCCATGGGCTCGTAGGGGCCGGCGGTGATGTGCCGCACCAGCACTCCGGGAGCCAGGTCGACGGTGGCTGGCTGCGCGCCGGACGTGGCACGCGTGAAGATCTCGACCTCGACGCCCAACTGCGCGAGCCGACGTGCGGTCTCGACGATGTAGACGTTCATGCCACCGGCATCACCGGTGCCCGGTTGGTCGAGGGGCGAGGTGTGGACGCTGAGCATCGCCACCCGCGACGGCGCGAGCCGCCGAAGCACGCTCACCTGTCGTCCCTTCGTTCGCCGAACCTGCTACCGAGAACTGCTATCTGGGTACACGAGACCCTTCGACGTCAACCGCGACCGATCCTGCCGCATTCCGCGATGACCGGCGAATCAGCGCACCGGCACGCAGCGGCGCTCGTAACCGCGAAACATTCGCAACAAGGATGCGGACGTCGTGGGCCCTGGCTTGCTACCGGCTCAGGGTCACCATGCCGTCGGCGAACTCGGTGAGGTGATCAGATCGTCAGTGCGCTATTACCTGCGCTTCTGCTGCTCATCGGACGCCGGAAACGCAGGTAATGACGCACTGGGACGCGAGGGGGGCAATCGGTCCACGTCAGCGGTTCAAGAACCCCGACACCGTCTCGCGGAGTGCCGACCTCCCACCCCAGACCCACGGCACATCGCTCACCGCCAACTGCGCGTTCGGCAGCGCGGCGGCCAACTGCTCGGCGCTCTCGACCGGGTGCAACCGATCATCGCGCTGAGCCAGCACCAAGACCTCGGCGGTGACACCGTCGAGCACCCCCAACGACGGCAGCGCCACAGCACGCGGCATACGCCGAATGGCTTCGGCGATGCCGCTGCGTCCCCCGAGCTCGGCCGCATGACGCCGTGCCCACAGCTTCACGTCGGTGCGACCCCGTACTGCTTCAGGCTGCATCGCCACCAGGGCACCGGCAATCGCGACCGGATCGCCAGCGGGCCCCGCCACCACAGCGTCGGCCAGCGCATCGGTCACAGCCAGGTCGGCGTCCGACCGCGACGCCGTCAAGACACCGGGCAACGCGATGACCACGCGCTCGAAGCGGCTCGGCTCGTCGGCCAGCAACCGCAGCAGCGCTGCCGCACCGAGCGACACCCCCAGGAGAGCGCCCGCGTCCCCACAGCCCGCGTCGGCGCCACTCCGCTCCCACCCGAAACCCCAGCAGCAACCGCCCGCACGTCATCGGCCAACCCGCCGTAGGTCCACCCATCACCGGAATCAGGCGGCTGCGATCCGCCGTGACCGCGCAGGTCGACGAACACACGCGTCCCCACCACCGCAGAACCAAACGGACGGGTATCGGCGATCGACTGCGCCAACCCGGGAACGAACACCGTGGTCGGATCACCCTCACCGGTCACGACGTAGTGCAGCCGTCCGACCGGCCCGGCTGTCTCTGGCACGTCAGCGAACCATCGCGTCAGGGACGGCGACTACCAGGACGAGGTGCGTGGCGGACGCCCACCTGTCACGCCGCGGAGCGCCGGACGCACGTCAACGAGGTAGACCAGCAACGCCACGATCGCGGGGATCCCGAAGCAACGAGATCAACCCGAACCTCCAGACCACCACCGTCGCAATACCCACGATGGCCAGCCACGCGGGCTTGGTGAGCTTGCCAGCGGCGACGTACGCCTCGCTGGGACGAATGGCGGCGTCTACGAAGTCGAACACCCCCAGCGCGAGTGCGGCGAGGGTGATCAGCAACATCACGGTTGCCATGCCTTCGAAGACGTCCACCCGTCAACGGTACGGGCAAATGCAGCCAGACAAAGACAAGGGGCCCGCCGCACAGGAGGGGGGAGTTCGTGCGGCGGACCCTTTCAGCGCTCCGACCAGGGGGTGAACGGCGGCGCGCTGGTCTGTCAGGCGTCGGTGTCGGACGCCTTCGGTGCAGTCTTCTTGGCGGTCGTCTTCGCGGGCGTTGCAGCCTTCTTTGCCGCTGGCGGCTCGGCAACGGGAGTGTCACTCGACGAGTCGTTCGTGGTGGCACCGGTCGCGTCGGCCCACTCGGACTCGCGCGACTTGCTGATCACGAGCTCACCGCGAGCCACCAACGACTCGTACGCCTCTTGACCTTTGGCTGCCCACTGCAGGCCGGTCGCGGTAAGGGCGGCGGTGTCGATTGTGCGAGGGTCGAGTTTGGCCAGAGTGGACCGGTCGATTGAACGCGGGTCGAGCTTGGTGAGGTCGACCTCGACCTCGCGACCGCGGGGGTCGAGCGCCCTCGGGTCCAGCGCTCGTGGGTCGATCGAGGCGAGCTTGCCTGGCAGCTCACGCGCCTTCTCGGCGGCAGCGTCACCGGCACCCACGAGCGCGAGCACCGGGCTAGGAACATCAGGAAGCTCGGCGAGCGACTTCAGGGATGGCAGGTTGGGCATGGCAAAACCTCTCGTGTCAGTGCGGTGATCGGGTCGACCGGGTGGTCGACCGGGTTGATGATCTGGATGTCGTCTTCGTTGCTGGCTTTTTCGCAGTCTGCTTCGCGGTCTTCGTCGCGGTCTTCGTCGCTGGCTTCGTCGCTGGCTTCGTCGCTGGCTTCTTGGCTGGCTTGCGAGCCGACCGCTTCGCCGTCTTCTTGGCAGGCTTCTTGGCGGTCTGCTTCGCCGTCTTCTTCGCCGCGGTCGAACGAGCGCTCTGCTTGGCGGCCCGTTTGGCTGCCTTCTTCGCCGCCCGCTTGCTGGGCTGCGGGGTTGTGGCAGCGGTCGCGCCGTCGACCCCGCCATCTGCTTCGGCGAGCAGGGAGCGGTTCTCGGTGACGAACGAGGCATAGATGTCGAGCAGCGCGCGCTTCTGGCGCTCGTTGATCGTCACGTCAGACACGATTGCGGCCTCAACCGCTTGCGACGTGCCGCGGTCTTCGAGCAACCCCGCTTGCACGTAGAGCTGCTCGGCCGAGATGCGCAGGCCCTTGGCCAACTGCTGCAAGATCTCGGCGCTCGGCTTACGCAGCCCACGCTCGATCTGGCTCAAGTAGGGATTGCTGACGCCAGCGTCCTCAGCCAATCGGCGAAGCGACAGCTTGGCGTGCTGGCGCTGCTCACGAATGAACTCGCCAATGTCGGCACCAGACGGGATCGCCGACGAGATGGCCGACGTCGCGGCGGACGCGGCTGACGTCGCGCTGTCGAGTGCCGGGCCAATCGTTGGGCCCAGGTTGGGAGCCTTCGGAGCATCCATGGCGCCCACCCTACGTGAGGGTGCTAGCAACTGCAAGCAGGCGGCAAGCAGTGCGCGCCGCGTCGTCATCCAGCTACAGGAAGGCCTAGCTCCGCCAGCAGACCACGGACGCGTCCGTCGATGTCGTCGACGATGTCACGCACCTGGGCAACAGGAAGCCCGTGCGGATCGGTGACCTCCCAGTCGAGGTACGTGCGACCGGGGTAGTACGGACACTCCTCGCCGCACCCCATCGTCACGACGACATCCGCGGCCTGCACCATCGCTGCGTCGAATCGCTTCGGCTGTTCCTCTGGCACCAGGCCGCGCTCGGCCAAGACCTCGCGCACCTCGGGGTGCACCTCGTCAGCTGGTTCGGAACCACCCGACAGCACCTGGACGCGGTCGCCGCCGTAGTGGCGCAACAACGCCGCAGCGGCTTGCGACCGCCCTGCGTTCTTGCGGCACGCCACGAGAATGGTGGGACGAGTAGGGGTGTCGGTGCTCATGCGAAGTACCTCCTCCGAGCCCATAGCGAGACGTAGACCAGACCAACCAACGCTGGCACCTCGATCAGCGGCCCGACGGTGCCAGCGAGTGCTTCGCCCGACGCGACGCCGAACGTCGCGATGCACACCGCAATCGCCAGCTCGAAGTTGTTGCCGGCCGCTGTGAACGCGAGCGTTGTCGCGCGCTCGTACGGCAACCGCAACCGCCACCCGAGAATGAACGAGCCAGTCCACATCAGCGCGAAGTAGACGATCAACGGCAACGCAATCCGCAGCACGTCGACCGGCTCGGCAAGAATCACTTCGCCCTGGAAGGCAAAGAGCACGACGATCGTGAACAACAGTCCATAGAGGGCGAACGGACCGATCCGCGGCAAGAACGACTCCTCGTACCATTCCCGCCCGCGTTTGGCTTCGCCCACGCGTCGAGTCAGATAGCCAAGGACCAATGGGATGCCGAGGAAGACGAGAACCGCGACCGCAATGTCGGACGCCGACACGTCCAACTGCTCGCCCTCACCAAGCCCCAACCACGACGGCAGCAACTCGAGGTAGAACCACGCGAGAGCCGAGAATGCGACGATCTGGAACACCGAGTTGATGGCAACGAGCACAGCCGCGGCCTCACGATCACCACACGCCAGGTCATTCCAGATCAGCACCATGGCAATGCAGCGAGCGAGCCCGACGATGATCAGCCCGGTGCGGTACTCGGGTAGGTCGGCGAGAAAGATCCACGCCAACGTGAACATCAGCGCTGGTCCGACCACCCAGTTCAGAACGAGTGACGCCGACAGCATTCGGCGGTCTCCGGTGACGCGCTCGAGCTCGCCGTAGCGAACCTTCGCGAGTACCGGGTACATCATCAGCAACAGGCCAAAGGCGATCGGCAGCGAGACGTTGCCAATCGACACGGACTGCAGGGCGTCGTTGACGCCGGGTGCCACTCGGCCGAGTACCAGCCCCACCGCCATCGCGAGGCCGATCCACAACGGCAAGTAGCGATCGAGGGTCGAGAGGCGCTCGGCGACGTGCCCGTCTGCGTCGGTCGGGATGCTGGTCGACTCGGTCATGCGTCGACGGTCGCGACAGTCACCGGTGAGTCCTCCAGACGGGGAGCCACGCTCAAGACGCCACAGAGTGCGCCCATCTGTTCGGGAACAGCGCGGTAGTGCACCCAGGTGCCGTGCTTGCGGCTCGTCACGAGGCCGGCCTCGCGCAGCACCTTCAGGTGGTGGCTGACCGTCGGCTGGCTCTTGCCGACCGGTTCGGTCAGGTCACAGGCGCAGACCTCGCCAGTCGGCGCGGACGCGATGATGCTCAGCAGCCGCAGTCGCACCGGATCACCGAGGGCTTTGAAGGCCTGAGCCAGTTGCTCTGCCGAGCGGTCGTCGAGGGCATCGACCCCCAGCGGGGCGCAGCATTCGGCGTCCAGTTGAAGCGGTTCGAGCGGGAGTTCGCGCACAGTCATGGGCACACTGTATCGATAAATGTCGAACAATGTATTGACAGAGGTCAAACTTTGGGTGACGCTGGGACCACGAGATACATCGATAACCATCAATCTATTGACCCAGTCCCCAGAAATGGAGTCAGGCATGACCACCGCAGCGCACGACCTGCAAGCAGCAGAGTCGAAGGCCGGTCCGAAGGAAGGCCTTCCCCGCGTCCAGCTCGGCCTCAACGTCAGCAACATCGACGAGGCCGTCGAGTTCTACAGCAAGCTCTTTGGTGCCGAGCCGCACAAGCGGCGCGAGGGATACGCGAACTTCGCCCTCACCAATCCCCCGCTGAAGCTGGTCCTCTTCGAGAACGGCACGGCGCCGGGCACCCTCAACCACCTGGGCGTCGAGGTCGCCGAGATCGCCGACGTCAACGAAGCGCGCACCCGAATCGAGGCGGCCGGCCTCAGCGCAACTCACGACGAGAACGGCCAGTGTTGTTACGCCGAGCAAGACAAGGTGTGGATCGATGCTCCGGACGGCGTCGGGTGGGAGTACTACACGATCACCGACGACAACCCGGTGAACGCCACCATGGAGTACACCGGTTCAGCCTGCTGCTCGTCCTGACCGGCTCGTCGCGCTCGCGTCAGGAGTGACGGACGCGAGCGCGCGCGGCGAGCACCGTGCCGATCAGCAGCATGGTGAACCCCCAGAGCGCGAAGCGGGTCACATCAGATCCGGTGTGCGGCAAGAGGCCCGCTTCGTTCTCAGGTTCCGGATCGCGTGGGTCGTCGGCTCGTTGGTCGTTGGGTGGCTCAGTACTCCCCTGAACGTCAACGGTCACGGTCGCCTCTGAGCAGTCGCCATCGGGATCACAGATCTCGTAGCTGAACTCGTCCTCGCCGTCGTAGCCCTCTTCCGGCGTGTACGTCACGTTGCCGTCCTCATCGACGGTCACGGTTCCGTGCTCAGGCTGGTCGACGATGTCAACCGTCACCGGCTGCCCGTCCACCTCGTCATCGTTCTCGACAACGTCGACGACGACCGGCTTGCCGTCCTTGACCACGATGGCGTCATCGTTGGCGTGCGGTGCATCGTTGCGTGGGTCGACGGTGACGGTCACCGTTGCCTGGTCGCACGCCCCGGCTGGGTCGCACACGACGTAGGTGAACGTGGTGCTTCCGTGCCAGTCGGGGTCGGGAGTGAACTCGAGGCGTCCCCCGTCACGACGCACGGTTCCGTGATTCGGTTGGCTGAAGCTCTCGATGCTGAGCGAGTCGCCATCCGGATCAGAGTCGTTACCACGGACGCCGATCATCACCGCGGTGTCTTCTGGGGTCGTCGCGGTGTCGTTCAGCGCAACGGGACGCCGGTTTCGCTGCGTGATGTCGAGGTTCACCGTCGCGGTGTCACACTCCACCGGCGCTCCGGTGTCGCACATCTCGTAGGTGAACGAGTCGGCGCCGTTGTATCCGGCGTCCGCCACGAACCGCACCGTTCCGTCGGGACGCACCGTGACACCCCCGTGCGTTGGTGCCGACATCACGATGACTGAGCCGACGTCCAAGGCATCGTCAGTGTCTTCGTCGTTCCCGAGCACTGCGACGGTGATGCCGCGCCCGGCCCGCACGGTGCCGTTGTCGTTGCGCGCGATCGGTCCGTCGTTGATGGAGTTCACCGTCACGGTGACCGTGGCGGTCGAGCAGTTGCCCGCTTCGTCACACACCGTGTAGGTGAAGGTGTCGGTGCCGTTCCAGTCGGGGTCTGGCGTGTAGTCGATGGTGCCGTCGGGGTTGACGCTGACGGTGCCGTTGCCCGCCGGGCCAGCTGACGTCACCGTCAGCGGGCCGCCCTCGGGGTCAGAGTCATTGGTGAGAACGTCGATCGTGACGGTGTCGTCTTCATCGACCGTGGCACCGTCGTCGACGGCGTCCGGGCCCTGGTTGGCCGACACGATCACGTCGACCGATGCGGTGTCGCACTCGGTGGGCGTCCCGTCGTCGCACACCGTGTAGGTGAACGTGTCAGTGCCCACGAACCCGTCATCGGCTACGTACGTCACGGATCCGTCTGGGTTGACCGTCACCGTCCCGTTGCTGGGGTTGGTGTCGATCGTCACCGAGGTGTCGTCGATGGCCCCGTCGGGGTCGGTGTCGTTGGCGAGGATGTCGATGTCGATGTCTTCGCCCCAGATGCCAGCGGCGTTGTCGTCCTGGGCGTCGGGTGCATCGTTGACGCTGTTGACGGTGATGTCGACAGTCGCCGAGTCGCAGGCACCCGCAAGGTCACAGACCTCGTAGGTGAACGAGTCAGTGCCGCTGAAGTCGGCGTCCGGCGTGTAGTCGATCGACCCGTCGGGGTTCACGTTGATGGTTCCGTCGCTGGGGCCACCGGTGACCGTGACGGACGCCGGGTCGAGCCCGTCGTCGACGTCGTCGTCGTTGCCAAGCACGTCGACCGTGACCGTGTCGTCCTCGTCCACCGTGTCAGAGTCGTCGCGGGCCGTCGGTGGGTCATTCTGCGCGTTGACCGTGACCGTCACTGTTGCGGTGTCGCAGTCACCTTCGGCGTCGCAGACCTCGTAGGTGAACGAGTCAGTGCCGCTGAAGTCGGCGTCCGGCGTGTAGTCGATCGACCCATCCCCGTTGACGTTGACGGTGCCGTCGCTGGGCCCGCTGGTGACCGTCACCGACGCCGGATCGAGCAGGCTGTCGGCGTCCGAGTCGTTGCCCAGTACGTCGATGGTGACTGGTCCGCCATCCTCGTTGACGAGGGCTGAGTCATCCTGGGCGTCCGGCGGGTCGTTCACGCTGTTCACGGTGATGTCGACCGTGGCCGAGACACAGTCACCCGCGAAGTCGCACACCTCGTAGACGAAGCTGTCGGTGCCGAAGAAGTCGGCGTCGGGCGTGTAGTCGATCGACCCGTCCGGGTTCACCGATGTCGAACCGTTGGTTGGCGCGTTGGTCACCGTGACGGACGCCGGGTCGAGCCCGTCGTCGATGTCGTCATCGTTGGCGAGCACATCAACCGTCACGGTGTCGTCCTCGTCAACGGTGTCACTGTCGTCATTTGCTGTCGGCGGGTCGTTGACCTCGTTGACGGTGACGTCGACCGTGGCGGCGTCACAGTCCCCCGCGAAGTCACAGACCTCGTAGGTGAACGAGTCAGTGCCGCTGAAGTCGGCGTCCGGCGTGTAGTCGATGCTGCCGTCGAGGTTGACGCTCACCGTGCCGTTGCTTGGCCCGCTGGTGACGGTGACGGACGCCGGGTCGAGCCCGTCATCGACGTCGCTGTCGTTGCCGAGGACGTCGACGGTGACCGGTGTCGTCCTCGTCGACCGACTGCAGTGTCGTCATCGGCGACCGGAGGGTCGTTCACCGAGTTGACCGTGATATCGACGGTGGCGGTGCTGCACAGGGGTCCGCTTGGCGGACCGGTTAGGTCGCACACCTGGTAGTCGAAGCTGTCGCTGCCGAAGAAGTCGGCGTCCGGTGCGTAACCGATCGTCCCGTCGACGTTCACGGTCGCGATGCCATTGCTGGCGGGGTGTCGATCGTCACCGAGGTGTCGTCGAGGTCGCCCTCGGGGTCAGAGTCGTTGACCAGCACATCGATGACGACCGTGTCGTCCTCGTCAACCGAGGCGCTGTCGTCGACGGCGTCCGGCGGCTCAGGAAGGTCGAGCACGGTGATGAAGACCGTCGCGCTGTCACACGCCAGCGACGGGTCGCACACCTGGTAGGTGAACGAGTCGGGGCCGAGGTAGCCGGGGTCTGGCGTGTAGTCGATCGTCCCGTCCAGGTTCACCGTCGCCGTGCCGTTGCTGGGCAGCGAGGTGAGACCAGGTCACCAGCGTGTCGCCATCGATGTCGCTGTCGTTGGCCTGCACGTCGATCGTCGTCGGGGTGTCCTGGTCGACGAAGACGGTGTCGTCGTCGGCCGTTGGCGGGTCGTTGGTCGGGTTGACAGTGATGTCGACGGTGGCGGTGTCACAGTCACCGGCGAAGTCGCAGACCTCGTAGGTGAAGCTGTCGCTGCCGTTGAAGTGCGCGTCTGGGGTGTAGTCGATCGACCCGTCCAGGTTCACCGACGTCGACCCATTGCTCGGACCGCTCGTCACATTCACGGACGCCGGGTCGAGCCCGTCGTCGACGTCGCTGTCGTTGGCGAGCACGTCAACGGTCACCGACCCGGAGTCCTCGTCGAGCGAGTCGCTGTCGTCGTCGGCTACCGGCGGGTCGTTGACCGAGTTCACGGTGATGTCGACCGTCGCGGTGTCACACGCGCCGGCAAAGTCGCACACCTCGTAGGTGAACGAGTCGGTGCCGAAGAAGTCGGGGTCTGGGGTGTAGTCGATCGACCCGTCCGGGTTCACCGACGTCGACCCATTGCTCGGGCCACTCGTCACTGTCACGGATCCGGGGTCGAGACCATCGTCGACATCGCTGTCGTTACCCAGCACGTCGACCGTCACGGTGTCGTCCTCGTCCACCGTGTCGCTGTCATCGTCGGCCACGGGAGGCTCGTTCATCGGGTTCACGGTGATGTCGACGGTGGCGGTGTCACAGTCACCGGCGAAGTCACAGACCTCGTAGGTGAAGCTGTCGCTGCCGCTGAAGTCGGGGTCTGGGGTGTAGTCGATCGACCCGTCCGGGTTCACCGACGTCGACCCATTGCTCGGGCCACTCGTCACATTCACGGACGCCGGGTCAAGCCCGTCATCGACATCGCTGTCGTTAGCCAGCACGTCAACGGTGACCGGTCCGGCGTCCTCGTCGACCGAGTCGCTGTCGTCGCCGGCTACTGGCGGGTCGTTGACCGAGTTCACCGTGATGTCGACCGTCGCCGTGTCACACGCACCGGCAAAGTCGCACACCTCGTACGTGAACGAGTCGGAACCGAAGAAGTCGGGGTCTGGCGTGTAGTCGATCGACCCGTCCAGGTTCACCGACGTCGACCCATTGCTCGGACCGCTCGTCACTGTCACGGACGCCGGGTCGAGCCCGTCATCGACATCACTGTCATTGGCCAGCACATCAACTGTCACCGAACCGGAGTCCTCGTCGAGCGAGTCGCTGTCGTCGTCGGCCACCGGCGGGTCGTTGACCGAGTTCACCGTGATGTCGACCGTCGCGCGTGTCACACGCGCCGGCAAAGTCACAGACCTCGTACGTGAAGCTGTCGCTGCCGAAGAAGTCAGGGTCTGGGGTGTAGTCGATCGACCCGTCCAGGTTCACCGACGTCGACCCATTGCTCGGACCACTCGTCACTGTCACGGAGCCGGGTCGAGGCCATCGTCGACATCGCTGTCGTTGCCCAGCACATCAACGGTGACCGGTCCGGCGTCCTCGTCCACCGAGTCGCTGTCGTCGTCAGCCACCGGCGGGTCGTTCACGGCGTTGACGGTCACCGTCACCGTCGCCGTTGAGCAGAGTGGTGTCGGCGTGGTCGTGTCGCAGATTTCGTAGGTGAACGTGTCGACGCCGGTGAAGTCAGGGTCAGGGACATAGCGGATCTGCCCACCGACGACGCTCGCCGTGCCGTTCGCGGGCTGCGTGTCGACCGCAAGCGATGAGGCGTCCATGTCGTTGTTGACGTCAGAGTCGTTGTCGAGGACGTCGATGTCGACCTGGGTGTCCTCATTCGTCGACGCCGAGTCGTCAACGGCGTCCGGAGCGGTGTCGGCGTACTCCGCGGTCAGCGACAGCAAGTTCGGCGTGACGCCGGTGTCGCTGTTGTAGTGGAACGACGAACCCGAGTAGTCGTAGATCACGCCGGTGAGCACCTGAGTTCCGGTGCCGATCACGGTGAAGGTGATGACAGTGCTGATCGGGTTACCACCAGCCTTGCCCCCGGGATCGGATCGGTGTCGAGACACGACAGGTAGTCAGGGTCGGTGGGGTTGTTCTCCCAGCCGCAGGCGTCCGCATACATCTGCGTGTTCACGTGTGCAGCTGGTACCGAGTAGGTGCTGCTCAGCGATTCGATTCGGAACATCGCATTGTTGAAGTAGTACGCGTTGACGAGCTGCTCGTATCCGCCGGTAGCCGTCTTGGAGCTGATGGTGGCCGTGCAGGTTGCGCCCACGTTCACGACCCCCGTGGGGGCGTCACACCCAGGGGAGTCGGTGAGCGTCCAGCTATTCACGGCGTTGCGGTTCTGCGAGACGAGGTGTTCGACGTACACCTCGCGCGGGCTAGGGGTCGTCACCGTGGACACCGAGTCGCCCGATGCCGAGATGGTGAAGCGTCGTGCGGTGTCATACGCCGACGCGGTTCGCTGCACCTGGATGTTGAAGTAGTAGTCGTTGCAGTCGGACGCCGCGAGGCTCGCCTCTGAGAACGACGTGAGGTTCGTCAGGTTGATGTAGGTGTTGCTCGAACCCCACGTCCAGTCGACGTCGAGGTTGGTGACGGGATCGGTGCCGGTGTTGCACACCCGCGCCCCGATCGGGAACGTGTCGGGGCCGTCGGTGACGTCGTTGTGGTCAAGACCGACGACGTTCCAACCGATCGGTGTGATCGTGAGCGGCCCAGGTGCAGCCGACGCCGTCAGCGGCGTCCCCATGATGGCCACCGCAGTGGCTGCCACCGCAGCGACTGCCTTGGCAGCGAATCCGAACCCCCGCGCGCGCATACGACACCCATCAGCAATGGGCGGGTGTTCCCCCGCCTCCGCTGATCAATTCGGGTGAAGGGGTGTAACGCTTGATCGCGAAAGCGCCCACGGCGTCCGTTTTGCCGCATTCATCGCGGAATATGGGTGGATCGGGCTACTCCGGACGACGACCGGGCTACGCCTCCCAGCCCAACGACGATCACGGGTCGTGAGCGGCTTCACCCAGCGTGACGGCGCCACCCACCGATTGTTGGGTGCGGTGCTACACCGGTTGCGTTGATCGCAACCAACTCCGGTGCCACCAGGCCTAGCGGCCAGCGAGCAGGTCGTCGACGGTGGCTTCGCCCGACTGGTAGCGGCGAGCGATCTCGGCGGTGCAGGCGTCCATGACCTCTTGGACGCGGCGGCGGTTACGCGAGACGGCAGCCTCGTAGTCGGTCAGCCGGGTGAGCGAGTCGGCGAGCTCGTCGTCGCTGCGGTTCACGACGTCTGAGACACCGACGTCGGACACCAGCTGCTCGACCGAACGACGGTGGTCGGCGACGCGGCTCGGCTCGACGACGTTGTGGTGGCCTGAACCTCGAGCGTCTCCGGTCGTGCCTTCGGCCAAGATGCTCGCGAGCTGGTCGACCAGCGACCCGCGCCCATCGCCTGAGCGGCGTCCGAGCTCGGCACGCACGATATCGATCCGGCCCTGCAGCAACCGGCGGACGTACGACAGGTCAGCCTCTTCTTGCTCGGCCTCGTGGCGCCGCCTGCGCACCTCGGCCAGGTCAACGTCGGCAACGCCGTCGAGGAACTCGGGGTCGAGGACGCGGTCGATCCGCCGGCGTCCGCCCGGAAGGGGGTCGACGCCAGCAACGTGGCTCGACGGAATTTCGCTGCTCATGCGGGAACTCCTCGGCGGTCCTTGACCTTTAGCAGTGCGCGGGCGTCATCCGAGGTCATCGGCGGACGCTGGAACAGTGTGGCAGCCTGCGCGGCCCTTTCGACCAATTGGGCGTTGCTGGTGACCGGGACGCCGCGCGCCCAGGTGACGACATCCTCCATTCCGACCCGCAGATGGCCACCTGCGGCGAGGGCGGCGTACATGACCGCCATGGTCGAACGGCCGATGCCGGTGGCCGACCACGACGCGCCGGGGGGCAGGGCCGCAACCGCTGACACCAGCGCCTGGGCAGTGCCCGGCATGCCACCGGGGACGTTCATGACGAGGTCGCAGTGCACCTGACCCCCGTAGGGCTCGCCGTACTTGTCGAGCAGCCGGTTCAGGGCGGTGACGTGGCCGAGGTCGAAGAGCTCGAACTCGGGGACGATCTGCCGCTCTTGGGTCAGCCGATACAGCTCGACCATGAACGGCCAGCTGTTCATGAAGACGTCTGAGCCGAAGTTGACGGTGCCGCAGGTCAGCGAGCACGAGTCAGGTTCGGCGTCCAGCACCCGCAGCCGGGGCTCGTAGCCGTCGTGCACCGATCCGCCGGTCGACAGCTGCACCACCAGGGTGGACGCCTCGCGCACGGCGGCGACGGTGTCCTTCAGGCGCTGCTGGTCGAGGCTGGGGTTGCCCTCGTCGTCCCGGATGTGGATGTGGATCATGGCCGCGCCGGCTGCTTCGCAGGCCTTGGCGGTCTCGACCAGCTCATCGAGGGTGACGGGGAGCGCCGGGACGTCCGCCTTGCTCGACTCGGCCCCGGTGGGGGCCACGGTGATCATGGTGCTGGCGGGGGGCGCTGCAGTCGCGGCTGGGGTGGCCATGCCCGCGATCCTGCCACGGCCAGTGCCCACCCGGGCAACGTGTCCGTTGAGTGCTGCTGTGGCGCCACTCGCGCGACACCGGAGAGACACGGTGTCGGCGGCTCAGCGGCTACCCCTGACCAGCAGGTGCAGCCCGCTCCTGGATGACTACGGCCAGGATGTGCTTGCACGGCCCCCTACTGCCGTGATGGTCGCGTTCCCATGCGCACTCGCAGTGGTAGCCGCGCTGACCGGTTCGGACCTCGTAGAACGGCCGGTCTGTTCCCGAGACGCGCCAGAAGCCGTCGGCAGATGTGACGCCACCCTCCCCCACCAACTTCTGGGCGGAAACCAGGCGGGGGTTCCGTCGCACCACTTTCTCGGCATCGACTGGAAGGTCTCGGTGGAACCACGCCTGCTCTGTCAGGTCGAAACCAAGTCGACCAGACGCTGCGAGCCAGGCGAGGCCAGCCGCGACCTCGTCTTGGCCTATGCCCTCACCGACCAGCACCGTGGGATCGATCACAGGTTGCCAGGCCAACTGTCCGAGCAGCGCCCGCCCGGCTGTTTCCCCTCGCGAATCGGTCAACAGCGTCAGCAGCGATCCGTCTCCTGAGAACGACCGGTATGGCGCCGCTGTGAGGACGAGCGTCAATCGTCCACCCGGAAGGGTGGCAACCCAGGCCGTGGCCCCCACGTCGTCCGTGAAGACCTGTAACGACGTGATGAACCGACCAACTCGATACAAGGATCTGAGGCGCGTCGTCCCGGCTAGATGAACCGCGCCTGGCAGCGGGCGTGAGCTCATGCGGACGCCGCTCCTCGTCGCAATGACAAACACCGACGGTCCGGGTGGCCTGCTCTTCGGGAGCCCCCGGAGCAAGACGCCGATCATTTGCGGCGTCAGGGTCGCCCGGAGCTCCATGTCGCGAACGACTCCGGGGACCTCGGCCAGCCCTCTGATCCATCGTTCGTCGAGCTGTACTCGCTCTTCTTGGTGTGACTCCTTGAGTGTGCTCGTCTGCAGACCCTCGACGCCGACGTCCATGTGCAGCATTTCCTCGCGGCGCACCGACTCAAGCGCGTTGCGCAGGGGCTGGTTGATGTCGATGTTTGTTGTGCCGAACCCCACCTCGCCCGCGTCTATCCCGTCAGCGAGGAGGTCGAACCGCGCGTGTACCCCGTTGCACGCTGAGAACGACTCGAACCGCAGCCGATCACCCGAACCAGTCACCACCGGATCGAGGTTGGCCAATCGCTGCGCCAGGCCGTGATCGGCGTACCGCGTTGCCGCAACCTCCGTGACAGCTAGCAGGGCGGCCGCCAAGACATCAGGCCTGCCCACGAAGCCGGAGAAGAATGACGGGTGGTCGACAAGGCCGGCGGGGGTAGCACCGAGGGCCGTTTCGAGCGAGAGGTTTGCCCCACCTGTCGTGCGGTCGAGCAGCGACGACCTTGCGTACGCGCTCACCGGACAGCCTCGGAGGCGCCGTCGAGAATGTCGACCAAGCGGCGAGCCTCCGCCGTCGATTTGCTGTTGCCGCGCCGTTCAGCAAGGGCACGGACATGTGGGGGAACCGAGGACGCCTCACCGGGAACTTCTGCTGCTACCGCCGACAGGCATCGAAGGAGGTCAGCTAGACCGCTAGGCAGCGGGGTGAGCGACGCTGCTCGGTCGGCGATGGAGACGGCCACGTGCCACATGGAACTCAGGCCGCCCCCAAGGAACACCTGCTGGAAGGCCTCCGACAGTCGCACAAGGCGCGCGTTGCCCTGATCAAGCCGAGCGAAGACCTCGACCAGGAAGTCAGCCGCGCGGAAGCGGCCATCGGCGATGAGACGTATCCATTCGTCGATCGCCACCACTCGGTTGGTTGGATCGCCGCCCACCATCACGTCAAGGAGCACAGCTAGCACAGCACGCTCTGGCCGTGCGGACGGCGCCAAGAGCGACCCCAGACCTGCCGCGTGTCGGGCTGTGACCCCCGGATACGAGTTGGCCACGGCGTAGTCCGGCCATAGCGGCAGCACTGATCGATCATGGCGGTTGCGGTGAAAGATGAAGGGAAACTCAAGGGCGTTGATCGGCAGGCTTCCGAACAATCCTTGATCGAGAGGCAACTGCGCGGTGCCCACCCAGATCTGCGTTTTCCACTCAGGATGGTCCTGGAGCGTCGGACCAAACTCGGGAAGCCCCCCCGCCTCAACCCATCGCGCCACAATCGCTACGGCGTCCGCAGAACCGGATGCGTCGTCTGGCAGGACATCGGGGTCTAGCGGCACTGACATGCCTGCCAACCGCTTCACCTTCTCGCGCGCGACGGGTCGGAGGCGGTATAGCGCCTGCACTAGGTCGAGCGGTCCACAGCTGTTGGCGGGGCTCTCACTGACTTGCCGCAGCCGGCCAACCAACTGAGGAAAGGAAAGCGTCCCGTCGCTGTACTCCGGTTCTGACAGGAGCCCAGGCGAACGCCCGAGCCGAATCAGTGACTCACGCGAGAGCAGGTCAAGGAACGCTGCAGACCACGAGTACCACGCGTACGAAAACTCCCCGGAAGCATCGCGCATCATCGGGTCTGCCAACGCTCTGCGGGCATCAACGACCGAGCGGCTATATGCAGCGGGAATTCAGCGTCCCGGCGTTCAGATCGCGCAATGGCAGGGTGAGAGGCCCACCCGTCACATTGATCACTTCGTGGTCCAGCCATGGAACTACCTTTGCCGCGTACTCCGGCTGCGCATGTGCGAGGCGAACGATGAACGCGAGATCCCGTGCGAAAGCGGCCGGCGATCGTCCGGGACGAGCCCAACCCTCTGGCCAGTGGTATTCCGGCAGCCGCCGCTTGAGCGCCCGGAGTTCATCCTTCGTGACAGAGCGATCAGACGGATAGCGCTCCACAGCCGGCGACGTCGCAGGGTGCGCTTCCCAGAGGCCTTCAGGACTCGGATCGGGCGTCGAGTCGGTCTGCACATCTTGCCGCTCAGCGACGGTCCGCGAGTTGACCAAGGCCTGCAGCTGGGTTGCCCTCGCCGCATCTGACTCATGCTCAAGCAAGATCGCGGCCGACCTACTGACTGCATCGTCGCCCACCCTGTCAGCGATGGCGCTTGACGTGAGGGCGGTGACCGTCGTCGCTCTGATCCCCCTCTCACTTCGGAGCCCAATCGCGGAGACGAGCTCCTCAAGTTCGTCGGCGGTCGCGACCTGCTCGATGGCCAGCGGGAGCGCCATGGAAGCAACCGACCCATGCGCCGAGCTGATCAACCCGAGGAGCCTCGCGAAAGTGCAGGACGCGTCGTGAGCCGATAAGGAAAGCGCAGTAAGAATCCTGCTGATCACCCGCTGCGTAGCGACGGTACGCGGGTGCGAAAGTGAGCTCAAGGACCGTTCGATGACATCGCCACGGTCGAGGCAACCCTCCTTGACGAGCGCCTGGATCGCCCCTGCGAGGTCGAGCCGGTCCCAGACTCGTGTACCGAAGCGGCCAACCTGGTTGGTGTTCAGGCAGTGCAGGAAGACATCCGGCATGAGCGGGTCAGCACGCAGTTGTCCGACGAGGTCATCCCCGGTGAACGTGTCGACCCAGCCGTACAGAAAGGTCTGACCGGATGGCACCGGGAGCGACCAACACGTGGTGAGTTCGGTGACGACCCGATGGACTAGCCACGATTCGTTGCGCAACTCAGTGCCACTCAGCTTGGTGTCGGCCGCCCTGGGGGCGAACACCGCCGCCCAGTCCGCACCGCGTCCGCTCACAAGGTCGACCAGGATGGCGGGTTCCGGCGCGTGGGGCCTTCCGAAGAGGTTGCGCCACGGAATCCAGGACGCCGCCGACGCCGCGGGGGCCAACGCCGCAGAACAGAGCGCGGAGGACCACACGAGTCCCCGCCACCGCCCCGGCGCCATCGAGCCAAAGGGGTCTACCTGGCGGATCTGCCGATCTTCAACGCTTGGCTTGCTTCGAACTGCCGCTCCAGCCGTCCGGTACCAGCGCTGGGCCTCGACCAGCTCGTCCCCGTCCAACTGTTTGAGGTACTCACCCATCGCCAAGGCGTCTGCGGCGTCCACGAGCGACTGAAGTCGGTCCCCCACGTTCACGGCGGTCAGAATAGGCCGTACGGGAACGGCTGGACGGCGTTTGCCCCGCATCTCACCCCTCCCTGAGGTTGGGGGAGGGTGCGCCTTGGAAGGCGAGGATCCAAACGAGTCTCAGGAGCCTCAACAAGCGGGGTCAACCTGCCGAAGGAAAAGGTGTCGAGCCACCTCCTCACGGTGGGTCGTCCATGCGGGATCGGCCTGATCCCAGATCAGCCCGCGTGTCGCCTCGTGCTCGCCTGCCCCCGCCCACCCGGAGGGGCCCGGCGCCGCACCCGATCGGAGGGGGTCAGGCACTTGTCGCAAACGCAAGTCGTGGCGTCCACCGTTGAGCAGGTGCTGATCGAGCTGGGCGAGAACGGCTCGTCCGGGTGCCTCACGGTCACTGACCCCGCAGGCGAGCAAGCCGAGGTCTACTTCAAAGACGGCTCGATCTACTCGGTCTTCGTGCCTGGACGCCGCGCGCAGCTCGGAGCTCGACTGATCGCGTCCGGTGACCTCTCACCAGAGGCGCTGGCGTCCGCGCTCGATGTGCAGACCAACGAGCTGCAAGGGTGGCGGCTCGGTGAGTTGCTGGTGCACCTCGGCTACGTCGAACGATCCGTCGTCGAAGCGTTCGTCGTCGAACAGTTGCGCGATGCAGTCGCTGCGTTGCTCGAGTGGCCCGTCGCCGCCCACAAGTTCCGCAAGATCAAAGAAGACCCGACAGGACGTCGCTCCCCCTATGACGGTGCGCGAGCTGCTGTCTGAAGTCGAGATGCGTCGTCACCGTTGGGTCGAGCTGACCGAAGCGATCGGCGGAGAGCGCGGCGTACCGATGCTGTCCGCGCGACCCGATGGTGCGGCCGACGTGGTGCTGAGCAGCGCCGACTGGGCCCTGCTGTGCAAGGTCGACGGGCTTCGTGACATTGCCGGGCTCGCGGCTGAGTGCGGGTTCACCGTGTTCGAGGCGGCGCACGTCGTGAAGGCGTTGATGGACGCCGGACTCGTTGACGTCGAACTTCCAGACGATGAGCCGGTCGCGTCCGTGACCTCGCTCGAAGATGCGCGTGGCAAGCGTCCCGCGTTCGAACCGGCACCTGACCCGGCCAACGACGAGCTCGCGGGTGCTGTGAAGAAGGTGACCGCAGCGCTTGCGGACCTCTTCAAGCCGGTCTCCGCACCCGGTGCCGGAACGTCGCTGGCGGACGCCGCCGCGGCGCTCGAAGAGGCAGAGGCCATTGGCATCGAGCTACCGGCCGACCCCGAGATCGACGTTGCTGCTGTCGAGGCTGAGCGTGAGGAGCGCGAAACCGAGGAGCGGTTGGCGTCCGAGGTTGAAGCGTGGCTCGAACACGAGTCCTGGCTCGCCGAGCAAAGCAAGGGCCTCGAAGCGGACGCCTGGGCGGCACACGCCGCATGGCTCGAGGAACAGCGCACGTCGTGCGAGCCGGAAGCGTGGCTCGCGCACTACCAGTGGCTTGAGGACGAACGGCGTCGGTGCGAGAAGGGTGCTTGGGACGAGCACGCTGCCTGGCTGGCGGAGCACCGTGCCGAAGAGGCGTCGCGCCTCGAAGCCGAGCGCAAGGCCATGGAGCACAAGGCGTGGAAGGACCACAAGGCCTGGCTCACCGCTGAGCGCAAACGCCGCGAGCCCGAAGCGTGGGACGACCACCAGCTGTGGATGAACGGCCAACGCGTCCGCGTCGAAGCAGAAGCGTGGGACGCGCACGAGATTTGGCTCGACGAGAGCAAGCGCAAGGAAGCGGAGCGGCTCGAGCTCGAGCGCAAGGCCGTCGAGAACAAGGCGTGGAAAGACCACAAGACGTGGCTCACCGCTGAGCGCAAACGCCGCGAGCCAGAGGCCTGGGTCGCGCACGTTGCGTGGCTCGATGACGAGCGCGCCCGCGTCGAAGCCGAAGCGTGGGACGCCCACAGCGCGTGGGCGGACGCCGAGCGCGCGAAGGTCGAACCGGCCGCCTGGAAGGAGCACGCCAAGCGACTGGACGCCGAGCGCGCCGCCGCCGAGGACGAAGCATGGGCGGTGCACGCCAAGTACTTGCAGTGGCACCGCAAGACGGTGGAGTCAGAGGCGTGGGAGGCACACGTCGTCTGGTTGGACGCCGAACGCGCACACGTCGAGGCGGAGGCGTGGGAGGCACACGCTGCCGTCATCGCCGAGGAAGAGCGCAAGCTCGCCGAGGCGGAGGCAGCGCGAGTGGCTGCCGCGCAGGCCGAGGCCGACCTCGAGGCAGAAGCACGACAGGAAGAGGAGCGTCGTCGTCGCCGCCGCGAAGAGGCCGACCGAGCTGCAGCAGAAGCCATCGCCGCGGCAGAAGCGGAGCGGCTTGCTGCAGAAGAGGCCGCTCGCGCCGAAGAAGAGCGGATCGAAGCTGAGCGACTTGCCGCCGAGCAAGCCGCACGCGAAGAAGCTGAGCGCATCGAGGCGGAGCGCATCGCAGCAGAGGAAGCGGCCGCTGAAGCCGAGCGGCTCGAGGCAGAACGCATCGCTGCCGAACAAGCCGAAGCCGAGCGCTTCGAGGCGGAGCGCATCGAGGCCGAACGCGTCGCGGCTGAAGAGGCGCACGCACGGGCTGTCGAAGCAGAGCGACGTGCCAACGAAGCCATCGCTGCCGCAGAGGCTGCTGCTGAGGTTGCGGCGGAAGAAGAGCGTCAGAGGCTGGCCGACGAACTTGCCGCTGCCGAGGAGACCAGTTCAGCGGCGTCCTTTGCCGACCTCGGCAACGACCCGATCCCGGCGCCCGAGCCGATCGAAGATGTCGAGGTGGTCGAAGACCTCGAACCAGAGCGAGCACCGTCACCTGAACCGTCCGTCGACACCGCCGCGCTGCTGCGTGAGCTCGCGAGCCTCGGTGGGTTCGGCGAGGAGCCCCAGGACGCCTCCACCACGGTGTCGAGCCCCGTCACGTCGACGAAGGCAGCCAAAGAGCAGGACAAGAAGAAGAAGAAAAGGGTCTCTTCGGCCGCTAGACCTCGCGGGCCGACTCAGTTGGGTGCAGGAAGTGTCGTCCCAGCAGCACTTTGTGCACCCAACTCCAATCAGTCCTCGCCGCTCTCGTCGCTCTCGACGGTGAAGACGGGGTTGCCGTTCACACACGTGGCGTCGACACGGACCTCGCGGGTTGAACTCTCGAACTTCGCCTCAAGCTCGGTAGTCCCGTTGTGTTCGACCTCAACTCCATAGCCGTTGGCGGGAATCGCCGATTCGAGCCGCACCAGTCGGCCGTCGCACCGCACGGACAGCAACCCGGCTGGCCCGTGCCACACCTCGGGCTTTCCTGCCCCGGTGGACGACGTGGTCCGCGACTGACTGGGTGACGGGCTAGGTGAGCTACTGGTCGTCTGGCTAGGCCTCGTGCCCGGAGGACTGACTCGGCGACTTGCTAGGTGAACCGCTGGGCTTACTGGGCGACTTACTCGGCGAGCCGGTCGGTGAAGGTACGGCCAACACTGCTGAGCTGCCTTCGTCTGCGGTTCCCAAGTTGCCCCCGACGCCGTCGATGACGGCCCACGTGGCGCCCGCTGCTACACACACCACCACTGCCCAAGCCAAAACACTCACTGCAGCCGCGGGACGTCTCATTGCTTCACCCTCTCACGCAGCCCGCATACCGAGTTGTTGTCGTAACGTTCGGCTATGGCGAGCATTCTGGTTGTCGAAGACGATGCTGGAATTCGCTCGGCGTTGTTGAAGGGACTCATCGAACGCGGCAACGTGGTCGCGAGCACCTCCACCGGCCTGGCCGCACTCGAGGCCGTCACAAAGGACCCGCCGGATGTCGTACTGCTCGACCTTGGCCTCCCCGACATCGACGGGCTCAAGGTGCTCGCCATGGTTCGCGGCATCAGCGCCGTCCCGGTCATCGTGATCACGGCGCAGGACGACGACGCGATGATCGTGAAGGCCCTGGACGCTGGTGCGGACGACTACGTCGTCAAACCGTTCGGCCTCGAGCAGATCGCGGCACGCATTCGGGCGGTGCTCCGTCGTGGAGCAGTTGGCGAGTCGCACGAACCGATCCGAGTGGGCGACCTCGAGATCGACGCACAGGCTCGAACGGTGACGCAGGCGGGCACGCCTATCGATCTGTCCCGCAAAGAGTTTGACCTGCTCTTGGTCCTCGCGTCGCGGCCCGGACAAGTAGTCACCAAGCGCGAACTTCTCGCTGAGGTGTGGCAGCAGCCGTACGGGGGCGGTGACCGAACCGTCGACGTCCACCTGTCGTGGCTGCGTCGCAAGCTCGGTGAAAGCGCGGCGAACCCGCAGTACCTGCACACCGTTCGAGGTGTCGGTGTTCGTCTGGTCGAACCTGCCGAACCTGCCGAACAGGCGGACTGATGCGCCGACAGATCGGCTGGCTAATGGTCGCCACCACATCAGCCGTGGTGCTCGCCTTCGTGATTCCGCTTTGCCTGTTGGTGCGAACGCTCGCAGAAGACCGCGCCGTCGCGAACGCCGACCAAGAGGCGCGCAATGTGGCCATCCTGGTTTTCGGACTCCCCAACGCTCGCAACCTCGACGAGCTCGTCACTGCGGTCGATCAACGCTCGGACGCGGCGCAGACCACAGTCGTCACTGCCGACGGCCGCATTCTCGGTACCGACGTCCCAGGCATCAAGAGCAGCCCTGAGGTTCAACGTGCGGCGAAAGGTCAGGCGTTCACCGAAAGAGACTCGTCCGGCGCGCAAGTGCTTGTTCCGGTAGTGACCGAGGACGGAACGGCCGTGGTGCGCACCACCGTCTCTGTCCGACGCACTGCATCAAGGTGTCACTCGAGCTTGGGTCAGCATCATCGCGTTGGGGGCTGCCCTGCTCGCGATTGCTGTCGTCATCGGAGCGCGCCTTGGACGCCGAATCAGCACGCCCGTCACAGACCTCGCAACCGTCGCGCACCAACTGAGGGACGGCGACCTCGACGCGCGCGCGACTCCCGCGGGCCCGTCCGAGACGCAAGAACTTGGCGTCGCTCTCAACCTGCTGGCGCAACGGATCGTTGAACTGCTCGTCGGCTGAACGCGCAGCTGTCGGAGACCTGTCTCACCGGTTGCGCACCCCGGTGACGGCTCTTCGCCTTGACGCCGAGTCGATCTCGGACGCCGCTCTCGCCGCTCGCCTGCAACAACACATCGATCAGCTGCAACGGACGGTCGACGCCATCATCAAGGACGCCAAACGCCCTGTGCGCAGCACGATGGCTGGTTCGGCGGACGCTGCGCGCGTCGTCCGCGATCGTGTGGCCTTCTGGTCTGTGCTCGCCGAGGACCAAGAGCGCACGATGAGCGTCGACATCGAGCCAGACGAGTGCCGCGTCCCGTTGGACGAGGCCGACGTCAGCGACATCGTCGACATCCTGATCGACAACGTGTTCGCTCACACGCCAGAGGGGGTGCCCTTCGCCGTTACCCTCACCCGACGAGACGATGTCGCGCTTCTCACGGTCGAAGACTCCGGCCCTGGCATGCCACATGGCTCGCCCGAGGAGAAGCCGGGTTCCAGTGGTCTTGGCCTGCAGATCGTGCGACGGGCCGTCGCCGGAACAGGCGGAGAGATCGAGATCGACTCGCCGCAGTCCGGCGGAGTTCGCGTTCGGGTGACCATTCCGATCACTGACGACTAACTCGGGCACGGCTGATTCTCAGTCGTCTTCGCCACTATCTTCGTGGTCCTCACGGTCTTCGCCGCCTTCGTCATCATCGTCCTGGTCATCACCGTGGTCGTCGCCATCGTCGTCGTCGTACTCGTCACGGTCATCACCGTTGTCGTCGTATGCGTCGTCGTCGTACTCGTCACGGTCGTCACTGCCGAGCCCGACCGTTCTCGCCGACTGGCTGGGTGACGGACTCGCTGTTGGAGCGGCCACAGATGATGACGACGGCCCGTCAACAACCACTGTTCGCCACTTGTGCGTCACGCAAGCACCGCCCTGAAGCTTGGCAGGGGGCTTACACCGCTCATAGGAGACTTTCCGACTGTGTGGGCTGGCGGGCTGCTCCACCGCGGCGAGTGCCCCCGTCTCAGAGGCCTCCGCTCCTGGCAGGTCAGCTGTGACCAGCTGATAGCCCGCGACCGCTGTGACAACGCCCGCGACGGCACCGACAAGACCAAGTACTGGAGCTGAGAGGTTCATGCGGCCACTCTCGGCCGCCGAGTGCTATCTGCGCGTCGTGCAGACCTTAAGTGCGTCCTAAGCCTGCCTGTCCAACGAGCCCCGTGGTGCCCATGTCGAGGCACCTGACCTGCATTTAACAGTCCGATGAGGGCTGCTTGGGGTGCCACGGCCCACCGTTGTCACACGGCACCACACCGCACCTCACCGCACCGCACACAGGGGAGTGACTCCATGACCTACACCGCACGGACACGTGACCGCTACAAGGCGGCAGCGGCCGCGGCGACCGGCATCATCGTGTTCGGTGCAACTGTCGCCACGGGAGCAGCAGCCGGTCTCGCAGCACGTGCCACGGCTGTTGAGAACGCCACGGCCGCCGAGCCCGCGACCGCACAACAACAACCCGCGAAGCAGCCGCAGCCCAAGCCGATCAAGCGCGAACGCCCAGAGCGCACCGTCGTCCATACCCGAATCGTCACCAGCACCACGTCATCCGGTGTCGCGCAACCAGCCACGGGGTCAACAGTGTCGGCACCAAGCCAGCCAGCCGCGGCCGCGGCCGCGCCGAAGCCTCCACCCGCGCCGGCTCCCCCACCCGCACCTGCTCCCCCACCCGCGCCGAGCAGCGGCTCATGACCGCACTCGCAGTGAAGACCGAGCCCGGCTACGTCGTGCGGCGATGGCAAGCGCTGGGTACCTACGTTCACCTATCGACCGATCGTCCTGACTCGGGTGACCACGCAGAAGCCCTGGCTCGTCAGGTGATCGAACTCGTTGACCGGACGTGCAGCCGGTTCCTACCCGACTCCGACCTGTCTCGTGTCAACGATTCCGCCGGTGAGTGGGTCGCTGTCGATCCGTTCTTTGCGTCGGCAGTAGCCATTGGGCTCGAAGCGGCGACCGCCACCGAGGGGCTGGTCAACCCGTGCCTGGGACGCCAACTGGTGGCACTGGGATACGACCAGACGTTCGCTGCGGTACTCGCCCGCGGAGCTGCAAGACCCAGCGAGCTGGGCGCCACCAACTACGACGCGAATGCGTGGCGAGACGTTGATGTCGATCCCGCCGGTGCCGTCCGAGTGCCGTCCGGATGTGCGCTTGACCTGGGCGCCACGGCAAAGGCCTGGGCCAGTGACCTCGTCGCGACAACTGTCGCCGACGAGCTCGGTGGTCGTGTGCTTGTCAGCCTGGGCGGAGACATCAGCATCGCTGGTGACGAAGGGGTTCCGTGGCCGGTCGCGATCAGCGAGCGGCCAGGTGAGCCTGCGGAGGCCACGGTGCTATTGGCCGGTGGAGGGCTGGCGACGTCGAGCACGCGCGTCCGTCGGTGGCCCAGTGGTGATGACCATCGTCACCACCTCCTTGACCCCCGCACCGGACAACCTGTCGATGAGCTCTGGCGAACGGTGTCTGCCACCGGACCTACTTGCGTGGCAGCCAACGTCGCCACGACGGCAGCAATCGTGCTGCGAGCGGACGCCGTCGAATGGCTCTCAGCTCGTGGCGTCGCCGCACGCTTGGTCGACACGCACGGGGTCGTCACAACCGTCGCTGGCTGGCCCCTCGATAGCGCTCACGACGCGACGATGGGCGATCGCTGATGAACGAGCTCATGGAAGGCCCCCTGTTGTGGTTCCTGAACCGTGGCAGCGGCTTCGTCCTCTTGGCGGCGCTCACCGGGACGGTGGTGCTCGGCATCCTGGCAACGCAGGGAAACACCGGCGGACGTGTCCCCCGGTTCGTCACACAGACCTTGCACCGCGACGTCGGCCTCGTGTCGGCCGTGATGTTGGTCGTCCACGTAGCCACAGCAGTCGTTGACTCGTACGTCGACATCAGGTGGTGGCAAGCACTCTCACCTTTTGGCGCGACGTATGAGCCGCTGTGGCTTGGTATCGGTGCCCTCTCGCTCGACCTGATCCTGGTGGTCATCGTGACCAGCATGCTCAGGCACCGCATGCCTCACCGCATGTGGCGCACCCTGCACTTCTCGACCTACGCAGCATGGGCGCTCGGCGTGGCCCATGGTCTCGGCATCGGCACTGACACGGGAACGACCATTGCCACAGCCGTGTATGCCGGCTGTCTGGGGTGCGTGCTTCTCGCCCTGAGCCTGCGGATCCATTGGGGCCTGCGCGCACGTCAATCACTGAAGAGCGCGCCTGACGCGTCGCCCTACCTCACGGGAGTTATCCGATGACTGGACGCCACTTCACCGCCATGGGAGTTAGCGGTCACCAGAAGCTCACGGTGATGCCTGGTCCGGCCCTACTTCGCGGCGTCGATGACGGGCCGACCCTCGACGCACATCGACGCGTGCACGGCGGTCTCATGCAGCCAACCGCCCATGAGCTCATCCGGCTCACCGAAGTCTCCATGCTGCGCGGACGAGGCGGCGCTGGCTTTCCCTTCGCGAGAAAGCTGGCAACGGTTGCCTCGTCAACCAAGCGCGCCCATGTGGTGGTGAACATCAGCGAGGGCGAACCCGCCAGCTTCAAGGACGCGGCCCTCGCACTCACGTCACCGCACCTCATCCTGGACGGTGCTGTCGCGACAGCTCGTGCGCTGTCAGCGCGAACCGTCCACGTGATCGTCCCCGGCGAGTCAGCCAGCGTGGCGGCCGCCATCCGGCGAGCAGTTGATGAGCGCGGACGCGAGAAGGTCAAATGGCAGTTTCACACCGCTAGTCCACGCTTCGTCGCCGGGCAGAGTCAGGCCGTCGTCGAGCTGATGTCCGGGCGCGAGAACTTGCCTGTGACGTCCTGGCAGCCGGACGCTGTGCGCGGGTATCGCAACCAACCGACGCTGTTGTCCAACGCCGAAACGTTCGCGCAGGTGGGTGCGCTGCTCACCGCCGGTCCGACCTCCTACGCCGATCACGGCAATGCTGAAACTCCCGGCACGACGCTGCTGACCCTCGCAGGTGACGGCCCGACGCCGCTTGTCCTGGAAGTGCCGCACGGCACGCCATGGGCGGAGGTGCTGGGCGACGACATCGCGCAACCGGTGCTACTGGGGGGCTTCCACGGCGTCTGGGCAAGACCGCGGCAACTCGTCGGCCTCACTGTCGACCGCGACGAGATGGCATCGCGCGGGCTGGCACTGGGCGCAGGCGTGGTCCTTCCGCTGCCGGACGGAGAGTGCCCCTTGCGTCGAACCGCGCTGATCACGAGCTACCTGGCAGGGCAGTCAGCGCAGCGTTGCGGACCGTGCCTCAACGGGCTGCCTGCGTTGGCTGATGCCGTGCGCGAGCTCGACGCCGGTTACCCCTCGCAGGCCAGGGCGGCTCAGCTCGTTCAACTCGTCACTCGTCGCGGCGCGTGCGCGCACCCGGACGGCACCGCGCGGCTCGTCACGAGCATGCTGACCGCGTTCGACGAGGAGCCAGGCATTCACGCCGCCGGGTCATGCTCGTTCAGCCAGCCGTCGCGCTCTCGTCCTCACGAGCAGCTGGGGGCAGTTCTATGAGTCATCAACTACGAGTCGATTGGCCAGCGTGCAAAGCACGTGGACTGTGCCACGAACTCTTGCCGGAACTGATCGATCTGGACGAGTGGAACTATCCCATCGTCTCGGGGGCGATCACGGGTGATCTTGTGTCACGGGCTCGTGAGGCCGCCCGCGCGTGCCCGACTTTGGCGCTCCGCCTCGAGGCTGCACCAGTACCGGCCCGAGCTGAGTCTTCGAGCCGATAGAGGTCATACCATGATCGAGCAATGGCGCTGCTCCTGAACGCACTACGTGAGGAGCTTCGGCGCGCAGGTGACCCCGAACGTGCGGTGCAACAGCAGGCTTACATGAAGTCCACGCTGCCGTACTACGGGGTGCGCCTACCCGAGGTTCGGCAGATCACGCGCAATGTGCTGCGGGGGCATCCGGTCAGCACTGAGCATGATCTCACCTCTGTCGTGCAAGAACTGTGGGACGACGCGACGCACCGCGAGGAGTGGTACGCGGCACTGGCCATCCTGATGACGCCGGCGCACCGAAAGTTCCGTTCACCGAGGCTCCTACCGTTGTACGAACACCTGCTCGTGACAGGTGCCTGGTGGGACGTGGTCGATGACATTGCCTCCCACGCAGTCCGGGAACAGTTGTTGATGCATCACGATCAAGTCGCCCCCCACGTCCGACGCTGGGCCGGGGACAACGACCTTTGGTGTCGACGCACGGCCCTGGTCTGCCAAGTGGGAGCTAAAGAAGGGACAGATACCAAGTTGCTCGCCTACGTGATCGAGCAGAACATGGACGATCCAAACTTCTTCATGCGCAAGGGAATCGGATGGGCCCTACGCGACTACTCGAAGACCAATGCGGCATGGGTACGCCGGTTCGTTGATGCACATCGATCGGATTTGAGTCCGCTGTCCTTCAAAGAAGCCACCAAGTACATCTGACCCGCACTTTGTCGCGCGGTACAAGCCACGCGCATCGACCGTGGAACGGCTGGCACGTCATACCTCGAGTTTGGGTACCGGCACCTTGGGGCCTAGCTTGCGCTCGCGCAGCGCACGCCACACCGACAGGAACTGCCGGCCGCGGTGCACCTGTGACATGAGGTCGCTGCCCGTGACGCGATGTGCGAACGTCGTGGGCACTTCGGCAATGCGGAAACCTTGGCGGAGCAAATCGATGGTCATACCGACTTCGATGCCGAAGCCTCTGGCGAGGGGCAGCGCTGCGATCGCCGCTTCGACTGTGAGGGCCCGTTGCCCGCACAGAGGTTGATGCATGCGTCGTCCGCTGACGTCCTCGATCCCTTGACGAGCCATCGACACGACAAACCCATGCCCGCCGCCGACCTCTTGGCTGGGGGCCAACAGTCCGACGGCCATGTCGGCAAGACCGCTCGCGACGGGGGCGAGCAACGTGGTTGCCGCAATCGCAGTTGCTTCGAGGTCGGCATCAAGGAATAGAAAGATCCCACCGTTCTGCACCGCGGGATACCTGTCCAAAGCTTCGATGACCCCTCGTTCAAGGGCCCCGCCCTTGCCACGATTGCGCCGCATCCGAACGACGTCAGCTCCGACTTGCTCGGCGATCTCAGCCGTAGCGTCGGACGACGCGTCGTCGACCACGATGACAACGTCAACCTCAGGAAGCGCCTGGACTGCCATGACTGTCTTGGCGATGCGCGCGCACTCGTTGAAGGCAGGGATGATGACGATGTTCATGCACGGCCCCCTCACACGCATGAGGTTGCGCTGCGGTTCAGCTGCCACCACATGTCGTCTCGGTGAGAGTAGATGCGGGCTGGGCATCCGTGGGTTACGGATCGGCTGCGGAATGGACAGGGAACGGTGACGTTGTCACCAATCGATAACGAGAACCGATTGGCTCTGCACATGAGGCTGGCTCCTGTCGTGCTCGTTGCGGCCGCGCTGTTGGCCATTTCGGGTTCGGCACACGCCGAAACCGAATCCGGCGATGCCCCTTTCGTCCTTGTGGGTGTGCCAGACCTCTTCTGGGAGGAACTGAGCGCGACCGACACACCTCACACGTGGGAGCTGGCTTCTCGTTCGGCGGTCGGGCAGATCTCGGTGCGCAGCGTTTACAGCACAACCTGCCCGATCGACGGCTGGCTCACAGTGAGCGCCGGTCAACGCGCAGCGACGCCGCCCGATCCCACCGCAGACAGCGACGTCAGTTGCCCACCGGCGAGCGGCTCCGCCAGCGAAGGTGTTCCCGCCGACTGGAGCGAGGTGAGCGACTGGAACTCAGACACTGTCTACTCCGCTGCCATCGGCGCGCTCGGCGAAACACTTCGCGACAGCAACCAGTCGCTGCTGGCAGTAGGGCCGGGTGCCGCTGTAGCCCTGGCCAACGAACGCGGGGACGCCGCTCCTTACGTTGATGGCGTTGAGCAACTAACAGGCGACACGTTCGACAACGTCGACGTCGCCGCGGTGGATCTGATGCCCTCGGACACTCCGGAAGAGATGGATGCCCGCATCAGGCAAGTTCTGGACGCCATTCCTTCCGACGCCACGGTGGTCGTGTTCGGCGCAGGTAGCACGGTGGGCAGCAAGCGGCTGCAGGCTGTGCTGATGTCTGAGCCTGGCATCGACCAGGGAGTGCTGACGTCGAACTCGACCCGCGAGGATGGTTTGGTCGTGCTCACCGATCTCACGGCGACGGTTCTGGCGGGTAGGGGGCTGACACCAGCCGATGACATGGTGGGTGCGCCGATCGAAGTGCTCTCAGAGGACGCGGCGCTTGCTGGCCTCGCCACCGAATTCACAGACAGAAACACCAAAGCGAGCACATACGCGTCCCTCATGCCGCCGCTCTTTCATTTCCTGCTCGTGCTGCAGCTCCTGCTGTACGGGGCGGCGACCTACGTCTTCCGGCGACGATCACCGTCCCGCGCCGCAGCGGACGACGTATCGACGACACCCTTGCGGCGACTGGCAGCAGTTGCCCTGTTCTGCAGCCTCATACCCTTCGCAGGGTTCGGCATGAACTTGCTGCGCTGGTGGCAACTGCCGTACCCGAAGGTGGCAGCGGTCCTCTCCATCGTTCTTCTCGTTGCCCTGCTGGGCACCTTGATTCGTGCCGCGTGGCCACACGATGCGATCCGGCAGGTGGGTGCGGTCGCTGTCGCTACGGCATGCCTGATTGCCTTCGACCTCGTCTTCGGAGGGGCGTTGCAACGGCTCAGCCTGCTGGGCTACTCACCCATCATCGCTGGTCGGTTCTACGGTCTCGGCAACGTGGCCTTTGCGGTCTTTGCCAGCTCGTCGATCTTCGCAGCGATGTGGGCCGCGGAGGAGACGCGACGACGCGGGCTACGGCAGCTTCCAGTCGCTGTCGTCATCGGTCTGTTCGCGATCACCGTGACGGGGGCGCCAGCGCTGGGGGCGGACTTGGGTGGCGTCCTGTCACTCACGTGCGGCTTCGGCGTCTTGATCCTTGCGCTGGCCGGCGTGCGACTCACTGCTAAGCGAGTGACCGCGGTGGTACTGCTCGCTCTGACGACAGTCTTCGCGATCAGCTTTCTCGACTGGCTTCGTCCGGCGGACGCGAGAACTCACCTTGGTTCATTCTTCGACTCGGTGCTGACGGGAGACGCCCTCAACATCTTGGCCCGCAAGGCCGAGGCGAACCTGAACGTGTTGACGGGCAACTGGCTCACACTCCTGCTACCAGTCGCTGTTGCCTTCGTGCTGTTGGTGCTGTTGCGCGACCAGGCGGGAGGGCCCGCCCCCTTGGCTCGTGCATTCGCCCAGGTGCCTGCGCTGCGTCCGGGATTGATCGGTTGGTTGGTCACGATGACGGTGGGGTTGGTGGTCAACGATTCTGGGGTGGTCGTCCCAGCAGTCGGGCTCATGCTGGTGGTCCCCTTTCTCATCGTGATATCGGCTAACGCCGTACGTAGCAAGGAGTTCGCGCCCTGATCCAGGGTCAAGACCGGCATCTGGAATGCCGATAAGGCAGGTGGGGAAGGACTGCTGCGGAGTGCCTGGAGGGGCAATGGAGTCGGGACGAGAGCGCCTGCTCACAGACCTGCGCGAAGCCTCTGTCTCCGTCGCCACGTGGCGTGTGTCGGCCAGCGACGAGGCAGTTCGATCGCTGCGGTCGGCCATGGCCGATGCCACCGGCCTGCTGAACGTCACCGAAGCGGCGTCCTCGGTGATTCTCCAACTGTCTGGAGCGAACGAGGTCTCGGTCTCGCTTCTGGACGGCGACCACTACTGGGACGTTGTCGACGTCAGCGCCGATGCCACACGAGGCACCCTCTACCCCGACCTTCGCTACCCACTCAGCGACTACCCGGTCGGCAGCGATCGGTTGCTCTCTGGACGCGGGTATGTCGGCAATGAATCTGATGACGACGTGATGATCGAGTACGCGCGTCAGGTTCCAGATGCGCCTGTCGGCTCAATCATGTCCGTACCGATCATCGCTCTCGGCGGGGTGCACGGTGAAGTGTTCCTGGTTCGCGCCGTCGGCGAACCGCCGTTCACTCGCGACGAACTCGACCTGGTGTCCGAATGCGCTCCGCTACTCGGCGCGCGACTGCCCGCACTCATTGCCGCGTACAAGGACGTGGCTCCGGACCCGGCTCACAGCGGTGCCATGGCTCAACTGTCGGAAGAACTGGACGCCCTGCTCGAGGAGCGCCCGACGGACTAGCGTCCGCACGCCACCTGTGCGACTACACCCAGATCTTGCGTTCACAGTCAGGCATGATCCGATCGCGGTGCTGCGCATACACCCGGTCGAAGCCCGTCCAGCACAGCATGAAGTCGGTGCCCGGCCCGGCGTAGAGACGATCGTCGCCCTCGTGACCGCCGACGCGGTCATTACCCGGCCCACCGAACAAACGGTCTGGCCCGTTGAGCCCAGACAACTTGTCTTTGCCAGGCCCGCCCCACACCTTGTCGTGGTTCTCACCACCGCGTAGCAGGTCGTCACCGGCTCCGCCCCTGACGATGTCAATGCCGGGCGCACCGTTGACGAAGTCGTTGCCGTCACCGCCGAAGTAGGTGTCGTTGCCTTGGTCGGCCAACCCGTACAGCTTGAAGCCTGCGCGCAGCGCCCTGGTATCGACGTAGTCATCACCAAGCCGGGTGAACACCTTGACTCGCATCGGGTTGCCCGCCGTGACGTCGTTGGGAACACGACAGACCACCACGAGGCCGACTTTGGACGGCTTGCGGTCGCACGAATCTGGTTTGCGGCGCAGGACGTCAGTGCGACGGTCTGCATACCGAAGGCCACCCTTGACCTCGGTGACAACGAGGTGCGTGTTCTGCTGCCCTGCGTCGTAGTAGTACCCCAACGGGATTCGCGTGATCGTTGCCCAACGCTCGAACCGTTGCGCCTCGACATCGCTCGCGCGCTGGCCAGCGACGGCCGGAGTGCCTGAAGGCGCCACCGCCCCTGCGCTGCTCGAGAGCAGCACCCCAGAGGTGGCGAGGACGATGACCGCCAGGAGCAAGGTGACAGGGTGTCGAACCCTCGAGTGCATGCAGGCCTCCGGAGCCGAGATTGATGGATCGCGCAGAGTGGTCTCGCCCGGGTGTGAGCGACCCATCGATTGTGCCGTGCGATCGCGCTACTCCGTGCATCGGCGAGTCGCGAAAGGCCACAGCAGTCGCTTGCGTCACATACGCCCCAGAGGCACCGTTGATCAACCTCGGACTCGTGCCGGGTGATCGAGCCCGGTTTGGATTTCCCTTCCAGTGACACCAGGCGAGGTCTAGATTCCGGATGTCGGTCGGGAGACTCCCCAGCTGCTCGGGTAACCGACAGGAGGTTTCTCATGACGAAACTGACCGCGTGGTCGATCGTCATATCGGGGGTTTGCGCATCGTTGGTGCTCGCAGGAGCTGGTACCGCGTCCGCAGGCGAAGTCACGGGCAATGGAAAGCCGATCACCGTCAAGGCGAAGTCAGCGTGTGCCTTCTCCGGGCTTGAAGACTGGGTCAGCAGTGACCCGCAGCCCGTAGGCGGGCTCGACGTTCACCCTGGCGTCGTGCAGAACTGGGGTCACGTCAAGAAGGCGTTCGGGCTGACAGGCGGCGCCAACTCGGTGCAGACCCCGTTCGGCGAAGAGGGCTGTAACGCGCACCTCTACCCACATCGCTGACTAGCCGCTGACTAGTCATTCTGGGCTTCCCTGAATGCCATGCCTCATCACGCCCTGTCACCCGTTTGGCGTCGCGTCGTTGCGGGGTTCCTCCCCGATGATTTCTTCAGGCGGATGACACCGCTCACTCGGGATCTGTTGCAAGTACGAGCGCAAGGGGTGGACATGAATGCAGGGAAGATGAAGGTCGTGGCGAACTCAGCTGCTGCGGCCACCGTGATCTCGGTCCTGGTAGCGGTTGTTGGTGCCGGAACCAAGTGGATGGGTAACTAGAGGAGGCTTCATCATGCAAGAACTGAAGTCTCGCGTGATTGTCTCCGTGCTGGGGAGCGCCGCAACGGTGATCACCCTCGCGTCAGTGGTCGGAGCCGGTAAGAAGTGGGCTACCCACTAATCGAGGAAAGCTCCTCTCACATCAGCATCAACCGCCCTCACTATCGAGTGAGGGCGGTTGTCTGTTGATGCCCAACGCCCGCGTTTGCGTCCGCATCGCCACTGCGAGAGCTGAGCCCACACCATTTGGGTGCAACGACGCATTCATTACGTAAGACGTATCAATCGCCGACTCATCCAGTCGCTCCTCGTCGATGAGTCGGTGATAGCTACGTCATATGGAACCAACGCGTCGTTGCGCCGGGTCAGAGCCACGGCTGACAGAATGCCGGGATGCGAGCGGTCGTTCAGGTAGCCAAAGGCGCAGCCGTACACATCGATGGTGAACGTGTCGGTGGCTTCGACGGACCGGGGCTCGTGGCCCTCGTCGGGGTCACCCACACCGATACCGCAGCGGACGCCGACAAGCTCGCCAACAAGATCTGGACGCTGCGGATCATGGACGACGAGCGATCGGCGTCCGACGACAACGCTCCCCTGCTCGTCGTGAGTCAGTTCACCCTCTACGCCGACCTCGCCAAGGGGCGCCGACCTTCCTGGTCGGCAGCGGCACCGCGTCCCGTGAGCGAACCGCTCGTGCAGGCCGTGGTCGATGCGCTCACCAAGCTCGGTGCCACGGTGACGACCGGCCGCTTCGGCGCGGACATGCAGGTGTCCCTGACCAACGACGGGCCGCGGACGATCATCATCGACGTCTGACGAACCGCCCGAACCTCAGCTTGGCTCGCGCCAGGTCAGCCCGGCGTCGCTCGTCACATAGACCTCGCCCCCCAGGTCGGCCATTCCCGATTGCCCATCGACGAACGACAACGACGGAAGCTGCCGCTCATCGGACAGCGGTTCGGTGCCGACGCACCCGCCGGTCTGCCACGACGCAGCGCCGTCCTGCGTGCTGAGCAGCTGGTAGCCCGGGCAGTTGCCCGAGTCGCGCTGCAACGCCCACCCGTAGTCGGGGGTGTCGAACGCCAACGCCTGGCCGCCGATCACGGCCACCTGCGACCGCCACTTCGCGCCGCCGTCGGAGGTCGTGAACACCTCGCCCGACAAACACAGCAGCGCCGCGTCCACGTCAGTGATCTGCTCAAGGGCTACCGGCGCCTCAGAGCGAACCGGGCACGGGTTCTTCACGTCACCGCTCGGGGTCGACAATCGAGTCGGGTCACCCGGAACCCGCGCGAAGATGTCGGACGCCACCGCTGGTTCGAACCACGAGGCACCGCGATCTGTCGATGCCCACACGAGCACCTCGCACTGGTCGTCGGCACCGATGACGTTGATCGCGTCACCACCGGTCGACGACAGCGACAGCGTTGCGGACGCCGGTGACGGCACGTCCTTCCAGCGCTTGCCGGTGTTGGTGGTGCGTTCGAGGGTCGTTCCACCGAGACACGAGCCAACCTGCGCGCGGTATGCCAGTGACTCACTGACCATCAGAAGCGGCGGCTCGATGGTGTCGGGCAACGCGTCCTCGAGCTCGGGATCGCGTGGTTCTTTCGTCGGCTTGTCGGACGGAGTCGTGAGATGCAGACGCCAACGGGGCGGGCTCCACGGTGCCGCGGGTGTTACGCAGCGATGCGAACACCAACACCAAGGCGACGACCGCGAGCACCGCCAGCGCGACGGTGGCCCACGTACTTGTACGACGCATGCAACTCCCCTGTCAGCATCCGCGGGAGCGGACGTCGACCCAGGCTAGTGCGCGTCCACCAACACAGCGGGATCAGACATGTCACCAGGCACGACGCCGCTCTCGCGCAGCTCACCTGGCCACCACGACTGATCCAGGACGTCTTGGGCCTTTACCGCTGGTCCGATGCGATATCCGATCTGACGGGCGAGGTCGAGCAACGCCGCGAGATCGTGCCCGGAGTAGTGCGGCTTACCAGCAACGCGCGACACCCACACTTCACCGACGGTTTCGCCGCCGTAGCCGATCGGTGCGCCCATGCACGTCGACTTCTTGAACTGTTTGAGAAAGCGTTGGCTCTCGGGGACACCGCCGTCACTACCCATGGACGCCAGATAGCCGCGTCCCTCACGTAGCGCTTCGGTGACCTTCGGGTACATGCGTGTCGGGTAAGCCGCACCGATTGTGTGTCGGCGTTGTCCTGGTACCTCGTCACCGATGGTTGCCATCGTCCGATACCAGTCGCCCTTCAGCAGCGAGATCGCTGCGGCGTCCGCTGTGAAGTGGTCGTAGATGAAGTGGGCAGCGCCGTCGGCGATGGCTTCGAGGCCTGCGCGATTCTTCAGGCGCTCGCGAAGACCGTTGCCCGCCGCGAGTCGCGAGACGGCAGGCAGATCGGCGGGGCGTGGCTGCTCCACGTCCGGCGTCTGCTCGGCCACAGCACCCCCTCCAGGTCTCCACCACGAGATGAGCGCCTGGCATGCCGGCACCCACGAGTGACTCTTCCCCTTGTGCAACGGCCAATTCGGGCACGACCTTGAGTACCAGCGGGGTGATCGGCCACCAGGATTCACCCACAGTGACCGAACCGGGCCAATGACTGCCGAAACCTCGACGCTGCGTTACTTGGCGGCCACCCCTACGCTGTCCCGGTGATCGACCCACCGATGCACGGCCTCGAGAGCAAGGGTCTACGCAAGGGCTCGGTGTCTCTGGTCGGGGCGGTCGCGATCGGGCTAGCCGCGACGGCACCGGCGTACAGCCTCACCGGCGCACTCGGCTACGGAGCCTCTGAGAGCGGCTACCAACTGCCGATCGTCTTCGTCATCTCGGTGCTGCCGATGTTCTGCGTTGCGCTGGCCTACAAGCACCTGACCGACGCAGCCCCCGACTCCGGAACCGTGTTCACGTGGGGCAGCAAAGCGATCGGCCCACGGGTCGGCTGGTTCGGTGGGTGGGCGCTGCTGCTGAGCAGCGTTCTCGCCGGTGTTGGTGCCGCGCAGATCCTGGTCAACGCGACCGCCGTGGTGATCGGGTTGGACGAGCCCGCGCTCTGGTTTCAGATCCCGGTAGCGACGCTGTTCATCCTCGCGACTACCGCGCTGGTGGCACGCGGCGCCGAGGAGTCGTCACGCACGACGATCGTCCTCACCGTCATTCAGTACGGCGGGCTCACGCTGTTTGCAGCGATCCTGTTCCTGCAGGTCTTCCAAGGCGATGCCCAACCGGGTGCGGCCGACATTTCACTCGACTGGTTCAACCCCTTTGCCATTGATGGGTTCGACGCACTACTCGGCGGCTTTCTCGTAGCGCTGTTCATCTTCTGGGGCTTCGACGCGTCGCTCGCGATGTCAGAAGAGACCACCGGTACGTCCGCTCAAGCTGGGCGCAGCGGCGTCATCGCCATGGGCATCACCGTCGTCACTTACGTCATCTTCGCGACAGCCGCACTCGCGTACGCCGGCATCGACGACACCATCGCGACCAGCTTGACCAGCGAAGACGGAATCGATGACGTGTTCACCAGTTTGGCGACAGGTGCCATCGGCACCGGCGGAGCCGTCGTCGCGGCGCTGATCGTTGGCATCTCGGCGTTCTCAGCAACGATGTCGACCGTGATGCCAACTGCTCGCGGCGTCCTGGCGATGGCTACCTACCGGGCGTTGCCGCATCGGTTTGCTTCAGTCGACGAGGCAACCCAGACCCCGAAGTTCACCACGTGGACGATCGGGCTCATGACGCTTGCGATATTCACCGCGTTGTCGTTGGTGAGCGAGAGCGTCGTCGAAGACTCGGTGTACAGCGTCGGCATCGCGATCTGCACCTACTACGTGGTGGCGGCGTTCGCGTCCGTCTCGTACTTCGCGCGCACCGCGTTCTCGTCGGTACGCACTGCGTTCGGCCAGGTCATCTTGCCCGCGATTGGCGGCACCATTCTCGCCATCGTCGGCGTGATGGAGGCGTACAACATGACCGACCCCGACTACGGCAGCGGTGGCAGCATCGCGGGCATTGGCACGGTATTCATCGTTGGCGTCGTCACTCTGTTGCTCGGAGTTCCCTTGATGGTGTGGTGGAACACCCGCGAACCCGCGTTCTTCCGTGGCGAGACCCTGAGGCGCGAGCACTCGGGTCAAGCGCCGCCTGCTGACCAACCCGATCCCCCTGCGCCCGATCCCTCTGCGCCGGGCGGGTCGACGTGACCGTCGCGGTCGCCAGCCCCCTGCGGCAGGCAACCGACGTCGGCCTGGACGTCGCTCTTCGGGGCGGCAACGCCATCGACGCAGCCATCGCCACCGCCGCCATGCTGACGGTCGCGTATCCGGCCAACTGCGGAGTCGGCGGCGACCTGCTGGCACTCGTCCGCGAACCCGATGGTCGAGTCACCTTCATCAACGCCTCGGGTCGGTCACCCCAAGCGATCGACGCGGACGCGGTACGCAGCGAGTACGACACGATGCCAACGCACGGACCGTTGTCAGTGACCGTCCCCGGCGCGGTGGGTGGGTGGGAGGCCCTGCATCGACATGGTGCTGCGTTGTCGTGGGCCGACCTGTTGGCGCCCGCGCAGATCGCCGCAGCTGACGGCGTCCCAGTGTCTGCGGGGCTAGCGTCATCCATCGCCGAGACGGTGCCGCTGTTGGCGGGGTTCCCCGACCTCGCTGGGCTGATTGCGCCGGGGGGCGACCGCGCTTGCGGTGGGTCAGACCCTGCGGCAACCAGCCCTCGCGCGCACTCTGCAGACGATCGCCGACGCCGGTGCGAGTGCGCTGTATGACGGCGACCTGACCGACGTCCTGTGTGCGGGGCTGAACGCGCGGGGCGTCCCCATCGCGCGCGATGACTTGCGCGAGTTCGAGGTGTCAGAGGGGGTGCCGGTGTCCGCCGACATCGCCGGGTGGCGCGTGCAGGCGGGGCGGCCGAACTCGCAGGCTTACCTCGTGCCGCGGTTGCTCGGCATGCTGGCGTCGATCGATGCACCGAGCGGGGTGACTCGGCCGACTGGGGTGGCTGGGCCGCTGCACCGTCGCATCGCGGCGGATCGGTTGGCGCGCGCGTTCTGGCTCTCGTCGGTTGAGCGCGATGCGATCCTCGCCGACCCGCGCTCGATGGTGCAGAGCGTCGACGAGTTGTTGACGCCGGCCGCCATGCGAGAGTTCGGCGAACGAGTGATGAGTGGACGCGGTGCGCAGCTGGACGCGGCGGCGTCCGGTCCGCACCCTGCCGGCGACACGGTAGCCATCGTTGCTGCCGACGACGAGGGTCGCAGCGTGTCGCTGATTCAGAGTCTGTTCAACGGGTTCGGGTCGCTGATCCTCGAGCCGTCGACCGGCATCGTGATGCATGACCGCGGCGCATGCTTCGTGCTCGATCCGGCGTCCCCCAACGCGCTGGAACCGGGCAAGCGTCCGTTGCACACGCTTTCGCCGGTGCTGGCGGAGTCGCTCGACAGCGATGAGCGGTTGGTCGTCGGCACGATGGGCGGTCACGCGCAGGGGCAGATCCTCACGCAGGTGTTGTCACACCTGTTCGCCGGTGCGTCAGCGCAGCAAGCGGTGTCGCGTCCGCGCATGACCGTCGGAGCGTGGGAGACGCACGAACGCGACGACACCGTGGCGTGGGAGGACGACCTCGACCCGACCATGGTCAGCGAGCTGCTGACGGCTTCGGGCCCGCACACCGTCGTGGGGTCACAGCACTCGCGCATGGGCCACGCTCACGCTATTCGCGTCAGCGCCTCGCAGCCCGAACCAGATGGACGTCGGAACCGACCCACGAGCCGACGGCTAAGTCCGCCAGAAGGTCAGCGCAGGAGGGTGCGGTAGTTGGACGCCCGCACCACCCGGACGTCGCGGTTGCGATCGGGCACGGGCACCCTCGTCGCTTCCCCGTCGACGCTGAACACCACCGATCGGACGCCCTGGATTGACAGTGCCGTTGTCGCGATCTGGCCCACCGCCAGCTCGACGCCGCTCTGCTGGGTTTGCGTCGTGACGTCGAGGTCGACCGCTGCCACGCTTCCCCGCAGATCACCGTCGATCTCAAGGTCGATCGGCAGCAGCGTGCGGAACCCCTCGACCTGTTCGGTCGGACGCGGCCCCAGCCGAAGCTCGAGCATCGCGCCGTCGAACAACTCTTCGCGGGTGCTCGCAGGGACGAACCGACCCAACTGCTCGAGCTTGTTGCCCTTGACCCACGTCACCCACACTCGCCGCGGCGGAAGCACCTCGCTCGGCGTCGGCGTCGCTTGCGGCGACAACAACGCCGCGATGTCGGAGTCGACCGGACGCGCCTCAGACCCCTCGGGAACCGCGCACCCCGTCAGCAGCCCGAACGTGGGCAGCGCGAGCAGCAACGCAACGCCAGTAACCCCGACCGCTCGCGCCTTCACGATCTCTCCTCGGCCATGACAGGAATCTCAACAACGAAGCAGGCACCGCCACCCTCGGCATCCTCATACCAGCATGCGCCTCCGTGCGCGCGCACGTGATCGCGCACCAACGCCAACCCCAACCCGGTGCCAGTGGTGGACGCCCGACTCGGCGTCAGCGTGCCGCGTGAGAAGCGCTCGAACACCGCTTCGCGGTCTTCGGGTGCCACCCCTGGCCCGGCATCGCTCACCGCGATCCGCACGGCATCGTCGACACGCTCGACCACCACTGACTGGACGCCCTCGCCATGCACGTCGGCGTTCTGCACCAGGTTGGCGATCACGCGGCTCATGCGCCGACGGTCGGCGTGGACGCGAGTGTCGCCTCGTCGCTGCAACAGCGATGACCGCGTGTCGAGCGAGATCGCCGCGAGGTCGGCGAGATCGACCAACGGATGCGTCTCGGCGTCGACCGGTTCATGGTCACGCGCAAGGTCGAGCAGATCCTCGAGCAGCGCAGCGAACCGCTGCACGTCGACGACCAGCAGATCGACCGCCTCTTGCGCCACCGGAGTCATCTCGCCACGTCGCGACTCCAACACAAAGGCGCTTGCCGTCATCGTCGTGAGCGGGCTCCGCAGCTCATGGCTCACGTCAGCGGCGAACTGCGCATCACGCTGGATTCGACCAGCGAGGGTCTCCGCCATCGCGTTGAACGAGCTCGAGATCGCTGTCAGGTCGGGGTCAGTCGTCGTTGGCGCACGCGCGTCAAGTTCTCCGGACGCCAAGCGCGTCGCCGCACGAGCAACATCGTTGAGCGGACGCAGCACTCGGCTGGCCGCCCACCACCCGAGCGCAGCACCGAGCAACGTCGTCAGCAACGCAGCAGCGATCCCGACCCAGATGATCGTGCGCAGCGTGGTGTCGAGGTTCTCGAGCTCGCTCACCTCGTAGTACGCGAACCCGTCGGCTAGCGGCACACCGACGGCAACGACGGGCGTCCCATCACTGCGGTAGCGCTGCACCGATGGCACCCCCGCATCGGTCGATGCGACGAGCCCTGGCGGAAGATCGGACGCCGACAATCCGATCGCGGTGCTAGTGGATCCCTGTGGCGACGTCAGCACGGCGTCCGCACTGGTTCCGAGCCGGATCGCCTCGAGGGCGAGCGCGAGGTCGGCGCCTTCGCGACCGAGCGCACCCTCAACGAAGATGCCGTTGATGACGGCTTGCCGGCTTGCGGTGCGTTCACGCTGGTCGATCAGATAGCGCGCGCTCACGACATCGGTCACCGTGGTGAGCATCACCGACAACAGCAAGGCACCTGCTGCGAAGCCGAGGATCACGCGTCCGCGCAGACCCAGTGTGTTCACTGCGCGCCGCTCATGTCTGCGTCTGCAATCGATAGCCGAGGCCGCGCACCGTCACGAGGTGTTGCGGGTTGGACGCGTCGTGCTCGAGTTTGACGCGTAGTCGCCGCACGGTGACGTCGACGAGACGATCGTCGCCGGACGACTGATAGCCCCATACCCGTTCGAGCAGCTGCGGTCTGCTCAACATCTGTCCGAGGTGTTGCGACAGCGTCGCGAGCAACTTGAACTCCATCGCGGTCAGCGGAACCTCGTCGGCACCGCGCCGCAACCAGCCCCCAGTAACGCTGAACGTCAGCCCGTCCGGCCCGGGGCTCAACACGAGCAGGTCTCCGCCTGCGTCTGCGGACGCCGCGGTCGGCGTGACCACCTCGCGTCGACGCACCGCCCGGATTCGCGCGGCAAGCTCTTTGACGACGATCGGCTTCACGACGTAGTCGTCGGCGCCCGCCTCGAGCCCAGCGACGACATCGGTCGTGTCGCCCCTGGCACTGGTGATGATGATGGGCACCTGGCTGCGGGTGCGCACCTCACGGATCAGATCGCGCCCATCGGAGTTGCCGAGCATGACGTCGACGAGCAACACGTCGGGCTGGTCGCGGTCGTAGGCGGCAAGCCCCTCGGCGACGTCGGCCGCTTCGATCACCTCGAAGCCCTCTTCACCCAGCGCCAGGCGCAGCGACGCCCTGATGCGGTCGTCGTCCTCGACGATCAATGTCTTCAGCGCCATAGGGGCCATTCTGACGGGCCGGCCCATCGGGCCTGGTCACCCGTCTGGCCCCGTCCAAAGTTGTCAAGGAACTGTCACATCGCTGACCCATTGGTGACACGTCCAGGGCGCACGATGGCGGCAGAACCACCGGTTACTCAGCAGTACGAACGACCAGCAGTACCAGCCCTTCCCAAGGCTCCCAGCTTTTCTGGCTCGAGGAGGTACCGCGATGACGATGACCCCCACGCTTTCGGCCCCAGGCCGCGAGACGCTCGTGCTCACCGTCGGTCCGTCCAGCGCCGACCACTTCGTGAATCTGGTCGAGACGTTCGGCGAGGCCACCCGTTCAGCGTGCCGCGCACTCGTGCTCGACCTCAGCGAGGTCGACCGCATCGACTCCGACCTGCTCGGGCTGCTGCTCTGGGCACACGGACGCCTCAGCCAGCGCGGCGCACACCTGGTGTTGGCGTGCCCCAGCTCAGCCACTCGTGCGCTGCTCGCCAAGAGCGGCCTCGATCACGTCCTCGACGTCAGCGACGAGCGTCCGGCTGCGGCATGACGTCCGCGGCGCTGTTCCTCGCTGACTCCTCCTCGCTAGCCCCCTCGGTGCACTGCTTGGCGGGCGACGCCAGCGTGGCCACCGCGGTGGTCTCTGACGACGTTGCATCGATCCTCGTTGCCGAGGGGTGCGGTGCGGCGTCCGACGATCTCGCCCAGCTCTTCTGCGACTTCGCCCGACGCGGTACGCCGCTCGGTGCGATGTCGGTGTTGCTCGATGAGGCGGTCGCCGGGTGGGGTTACAGCGGCGTCATGGCCACGCTGGTCGAGGCCAACTCTGACGGGTTCACCGTTCTGCACCGCGGAGGACCAACCCCGATCGTGGTGAGCGCACGGGGGACGCTCACCCGCATTGTTGCTGGCACCCCAGGGCCACCGCTCGGAAGGCACGACGCGGTCGTGACACTGCGCAGCGGTGAGACCCACGAAACCGACCACGGTGACGTGCTGGTGCTGACCACTCCGAGCGGCATCGATGACGCGGTGTCAGCGCTTGCCGCAGCTGCCGGACCAACGTGGGACGACGTCCGCTACGCCCTGACTCAAGACACCGAGTCAGCGTCGACAGATCCGCAAGAAGCGTTCGCCCTCGTCAGCTTCCGCTAGCTCTCGTTCGACTCACCGTCGCTCGTCCACCCCAGCGCTAGTTGCTGCACCCGCTCGACCGCGACCGCAGGTGACATACCGCCTCCGATCGCGACGCCCAGCAGATACGTCGACACGGGTGCGGCCGGACGCTCGACGTTGTGCGCCACATCGCGGGCGATGTCGAGCACTGTCTTCACCTCGACGTCCGGCGGCAGCTCGAGAGCCGTCGTCAACGCCGTTACCCACTTGTCCATCGTGCGCTCCTCTACTCGACCTGTTGCTCGGGGTCATCCCCTCGCAGCAACGCTGTCATGCGCGCTACGTCATCGGGAGTGTCGACATCCCACGTCGGATCACTAATCGCCGCAGCACCCGCTGCATCGGACGCCGCATCGGACGCCGCACTCACGTCGGCGACATCGACCTGCAGCCGCGCGACAACATCGCGCATCGCTGCGCCCGTAGGTGATCCGCCAGCAGCGATCGCCGCGCGCAACGCGTCCGTGCGATACGCCGCGCACAACTGCTGCGGACGCCCAGTCGCGTCAACCGCTAGCACCGCGTCGACCCGTTCGGTGGTCAGCAACTGCCTCGCCAATGCACCCGGTGTGCGACCGACGAACGGCAGGTCGGTCGCGAGCACGACCACGACGGCCGTCGACACGTGAGCCAACGCGGCGTCCAACCCCGCTACCGGACCCCCACCAGGCGGATCCTCCACCGCGAACGTGACGCGTCGTCGTCCAACCGCAGCAGGTAGAGACACCTCAGGGCCAGCGACAACCACCGACACGTCATCGGGGACGCCTGACAACGTGCGTTCGAGCAACGTGAGCCCATCGACAACCAACGTGGCCTTGTCGGAACCCATGCGGCGACTCGCACCACCGGTGAGCAGCACCACCGTCCAGGACGCCGCGTCCGCTCCGAAGCTCACGACCCCATCATGGCGCGTCGACGGTCAGGACACCTCAGGGCGAGCTGGACACCTCGGCGCAGAGGTCAGTGACTCGTCCGCGGAACACCTTCGAGTAGTCGGCGGCATCGAGGTCGGCGATCTTGCCGCTGTACAGCCAGGCGCCCGGTGGGAACGGCAGCACATCGGCGTCCTCTTCGAACCCGATCAGCACCCAGTTGCCGGTGCCTTTCGACACGCCACGCTTGGTGATGGTGGGCCCGGACGCGTCGGCTGTCACCGAGTCACCGGTCTTCTTCGTTGGTGATCGTCACTATGCCTGGCCCGGACGTCGTGGCCCTTTTGACCTCTCCCGACTTGTTCAACCACTCACGCAGCACCTGCCGGGTGTTGAACTCGACCGTGATCGGGAAGTCGCACACACCGGTCGTGCCAGGGAACGTCTCCTGAAACGGAACGGGTGTGGTGACCGGTGGCACTGCGAACGCACTAGGGCCAGCGATGAGCGATGCCACCACTATTCCGATGCCGATAACCAAGCGAGATGTACGCATTTAGCTCCCTCATGCCGCGCGTATGCCCATGACAGACCCACTACCCACATGCGTCAATCGGAAACGGACATGGGCTAAGCCGAGTGGGGGCGTCACGTACTGCGCACTCCACTCGAAACCGGACAACTCGGCACCGAGATTCATCCGAACGCCGTATTCACCTGTAACACTCGTAGTCGTGAGTTCACCCGAACCGTCGGCGTTCGCACCGCGTCCGCCGTCCGCGTGGGCCAACGGCGAATCGTGGCTCTGGACGGCGATCGCCGCGGCACTCTGCACCGCACTGTTCGGCACGGTGTACTGGTCGACGCCGTACAGCGACCTCGACATCGGCTCGATCGGTCTGTGGCTCTATCTCGTCGCAATGGTTCCCGTGATCGTGCTGCGAGCCACCCGCACCGCGCCATTCTTGATGGCCGCAGCGGCGCTGCCTACTGGGCTCGTGCTCGCGGTGATGGCGCGCATTGCCGTGGACGTCGGACGTGACGGCACCAGTCACAACCTCTGGCCGATCGAGATCGTCATCGCTGGAGTGGTCGGGGTCTTCTGGGGCGTCATCGCTGCCGCGATCGGTGAGGCAGCCCTCCGCCTCCGCTCCCGCTAACTACCCGCCGAGTGTGCAGCTGGGCGCGCCACATTCCCGCCGAGTGTGGACCGCTGAGCCCTGGCACGACGATGTGCTACATTGACGCACATGGTCGAGCGTATTGGGGTCCGGGCCCTTCAGCAGCACGCGTCCAAGGTCATCCGCCAGGTCAGCGAAGGAGCCACGGTTGAAGTGACCGACCGTGGTCGCCTCGTCGCCCGCATGGTCCCGGTCGACGCAGACCCGCTGGCCGTGTTGGTCGAATCGGGTCAGGCACGACGTGCATCGCGTCGCCCAGTTGATCTGCCACCACCACTTCGTTCATCCGGGCCGTCGATGTCAGAGCTGCTCGAAGAGGCTCGCGAGAACGAGCGCTAAAGCTCGTGGCCTTCTATATCGACACGTCCGCCTTCGTGAAACTGATCATGTCTGAAGCGGAATCACGAGCGCTCCGCTCATGGGTGAAGGCGCATGACGCAGAGTTGTTCTCCTCTGAGCTGCTCAGAGTCGAGACCCTGCGGACCGCAAGACGGCATTCGCAGAAGGCACTCCTGGCCGCACGCGAAGGTTTGGATGCGGTGACTCTGCGTGGCTGTCACAACCGACATCTGCCAGCGCGCTGCTGAACTCGATCCGAGCATCCTTCGCTCTCTGGACGCTGTGCACCTGGCGACTGCCCTCAGCGCGGGGGACCGGCTAGAAGGAGTGGTGACATATGACCAGCGACTGGAGGCCGCGTGTAGTGCCCACGGCGTCCGGTTCGAGGCTCCTGGACAAGCGGGCTAGACGTTAGGAGTCACTCGCGGCGCTGGCGCGCGGACGACACCCCGGCCTTCACCAGAATCACCGGCAGCAAGAACGCCGCGATCATCGTGCAGAGCCACACAATCAGCGTCGCGAGAAGCCACGTCAACGCGCCTGTGATGGTCAGCCCATCGACGACCACGTTCGCCACGACGAGCGCGATGAACGTCGAGATCAAGCCCGCGGCGCCCAACAGCGCAGGAGCATTGCGCGCCGTAGTCTTCGCCATGAACGGCGCGAGGGTCGCCTGCAGCACCGCCACGATCACCACCACCAGCAAGAATGCCGTCGCATCGATGCTCATGTCGTCGAGCACCAGCATCGCGATCAGCAACCCGATTGCCGTCGACACGAAGAAGATGGCCGCGCGCACCAAGAATCTGATCACGATCACAGCCTAGGGCGCGTCCCCCGCCCCGAAGCAGTGCTGACCCGCCCCGGAAAGGAGTCGCCCGGACGCAGAGAGGCCCCGCCAACGAGGCGGGGCCCATCTCTGAGGGGGTGCGGTCAGCGGTCTTTGCCTAGCTCCATTACGACGCCTTCCGATAAGACCAATCTGTACCTTTTGAGCATCTCGCCTCAGCCTCCGTCGCGCATCGGCCAAACGGTGGAACCTCAGCCGCAGCAGCCAGCGCATCAAGATCAGAAACTCTCGGTCGATACGGACGACCAGGACCTTCCTGGACCAAGGCCTCTACTGGGCACTCTCGCCTAGCGCCACGGTGAAGACATGACCACCACCGACCGCGCGCCCGAGATCCGGCCACCCGCCGAAGCCAGCCGCACCACCACGCTGCACGACGTCGCACACCCGTTCCCTACGACCTGGCTGCGGTTGTCCATCGCGATCGCTGTGTTGTCGGCGATCGGCAACGTGGTCAGCCTCCTCGCCATCGACCGCTTCTACGGCAACGAGACTGAGGTGTTCGTCAACCAGGCCATCGCACAAGATCTGGTCAACCTGTTCGTCATCGCACCGCTCACGCTCGTGTTGGCCATGCGCGCGCTCAGCGGCTCGGTGTCTGCCTACCTGCTGTGGCTCGGCGTCCTCGGCTTCACGGTCTACAACTACGTGATCTACGCGTTCTCGATCCAGTTCGGGCCCCTGTTCCTGCTGTGGGTGGCCGTGCTCGGCGGCGCCATCTACGCGCTCATCGGTGGAGCGTCGGCGCTGGACGCGCAGAGCCTCGCCAACGCCATGGGGTTCCGCCGCCAGCGGCTCGCAGCAGGCGTGCTCATGTTCACCGCGGCGTCCTTCCTGCTGATGTGGCTGTCTGAGATCGTTCCGGCGCAGCTCGAAGGCGATACTCCGCGAGGCGTCAGCGACATGGGGCTACCCACGAATCCGGTTCACGTCCTCGACCTCGCCTTCTACCTGCCAGCCGCGGCGCTCGCCGGTTGGTGGCTGTGGCAGCGCCACCCGGTTGGCTACGTCGCGGCCCCGGCCGTGCTGACGTTCCTCGCCCTCACCGGCGTCCCGATTCTGACGACGGTGTTCGTTGCTGCTACCCGTGATCAGGACGCCGCATGGCAACTGCTCGCGCCGATCGGCGTCCTCACCGTCGTCACCGCCGCTCTGGCCTGGACGACGTCGCGGCTACCGCGCCCTCGCGCTACTTGACCCCGACTCTTGCTTTCCGTACATAGATACGGTTAATGTCGGCGCGGACCACGGGAGGCAGCCATGACGATCAGCGCCAGGCACGACGTGATCGTCGTGGGGGCTGGGCTGGCTGGGCTTCGCGCTGCCCGCGACATTGCAGAGACCGGACGCCCCGTGCTCGTCCTCGAGGCGCGCGACCGCGTCGGCGGACGCGGTTGGACGTCGACGTTCCCCGGCACCGACCACATCATCGAGCTCGGTGGCGGGTGGTTCACCGAGCATCAGCCGCTGGTGCGCGCAGAGATCGAGCGTTACGGGCTCACCGTTCGCGAGGTCGACGCCGTGACCTCGACGCGATGGCTCACCGACGGCGCGCTGCACCTCGATGAGCCCTTCCCAACGAGCGATGCGGCGTCCGCCAACGCCATGCAGCAGATCGTGCAGGACGCGGCGTCGCTGATGGCCGGTGTCGATGATCCGCGGTTCACGCTGTCGCTGGATGACTACCTCGACGCCATCGAAGCTCCAACCCCCGTGCGCGACCTCGCCTACGGCTGGTTCACGATCACCGGGGGTGGCATCCCAGCAGAGGGCTGCGTCGAAGGGCTGCTCGGCGCTTTGGCCGAGGAGGGCCCGATGGGTGACATGCGCTACCTGGGGTACGCGCCGTCGCCGGGGTGGAGCGCACTCGCCGAGTCGCTCGCTGCCACCGACGGTGTCGACGTCGAGTTCGGACAGTCTGCGTTGCAGGTGTTTCACGACGAGTCGACGGTCACGGTGCGCTCGGCGCACTCGGTGTTCACGGCGTCCGCTGCGGTGATCGCGACACCCGTCAACACGCTGCCGCGCATCCTGTTCGAGCCGGAGTTACCCGACCGCATCAACGCCGGAGCGGGAACCAACACGGGCAAGGCCATCAAGGTGTGGATGCTCGCGCGCGGCGTTCCCGAGCGAGCGTTGGCGTTCGGACGCGGCAGCGGTCTGCACTGGCTATACGGCGATCGCGCCGTTGACGACATGACCCTCGTCGTCGCTTTCGGATGGCCGGCCGACGGGTTCGACCCGACGCAGGACGCCGACGTCGCGCAGGCGCTGCACGCGTTCTACCCCGACGCCGAGCTCGTCGCGCACACCACGCACGACTGGATCACCGACCCCGCGAGCCGCGGAACGTGGGTGAACACCCCCGCGGGAAACCCCGCAGTGCTGCGACCCGAGGCGTTCACCCCCGTCGGACGCCTAGCCTTCGCCACGTCCGACATCGCCGCCGAGCACACCGGATGGTTTGAAGGTGCCCTGGTGTCGGGGCGCGACGCCGCGGCGTCCATCACCGCGATGCTGTCGTAACTTCACAAGCGTTTGGGTGCGGTGCTACACCGGTTGCGATGATCGCAACCATCGTCCTATCCATGCGCCGGGGCGCAGCAGCAACTGTGCTCGATGGCACCGGTGATTGTTGCGATCATCGGGCACGGTGCTACATGGCACCCAGACGTCTAGCGGCGCAGGATCAGGGCGTCCAAGTGGATGTACTTGCCGTCCTTCGACGTCACCTCGATGACGAACCGTCCATCGCGTGCGTCCCGCCAGTCACCGCGGAACAGCGTGGCCGCCTTGGGCTCCGCCGACTTCAGCGAGATGCGCTCGACGACATCGCCGCCGATGCGGATCTCGATCGACCCGCCGTACGGACCCTTACGCCCGAAGAGCACGACCTCGCTGAGGTGGACGTCGCCGAGCGTCAGCGTTGCCCCTTCGGCTTTGCTCACGAGCGCCGTGGCGTTGATGTTGTTGCTGAACTCGATAGCGTCCCACTTCGGAGTTCCGCGCCAGCCCTCGAAGTGTCGGTCGTCGACGTACCGCGTCCGGCAAAGGTCGCGCGACCAGTCGCCGATGTTGCCGGCGGCATCCTTCGCGCGTACTCGCACGCACAACGTCTCACCGGGGTCGAGCGTGAACTTCAACGAGTTACGGTCAGTCTTGGCGCGCGGACGCCACTCGCCCGGTCCGCGGAACGGGCTGTCGAGCCGCTCCTCGACCTCGAACGTCGGCGAGGTGTCGCGCTTCTTCAGCGACCACGACGCGTAGAACGATCCGGCAACGAGCAACTGCGAGTACTGCGAGCTGATCTCGGTTTGCGGCTCGGTGCTGTCGACGTGGAAGTACGACGCCGTCCAGTCGCGGACGCCGTCCTTCTTCGCGCGCGCCGCCAGCCGGTAGTCGCCATCGGCGAAGTCGCCCGCGTCGAACGAGTACACCGGCAAGCACGGGTGCCACTCGTCGATCTCGCCGGCGTCGCTGAACAAGGTGCACGTGCTGCTGGCACCAGAGGCGACGGCGACCGTGATGTCGACGGTGTCGCGCGCTCCGACGATCTGCTGCTCCGGTGACACCGTGACCAGCACCGGGTCAGCGGCCGCCGCTGGTTGCACAATCGCTGGCTGCGCGATCGCTGGAAGGGTCACCAGCGCAAGCGCTGACGCGCACACCGCTGCCCATCGCTTCACAGGTTGACCCCCAGCCGGATTCCCTCGCCAGGCTAGGTCGGCGTCGGACGCCGTACGCGAGACTTCGCTGAGCCGTCACCCACCCGGCCCAACGCGCACCGCTGCGTAACTAGCTCGCGCTCGGCCGCCGCCGAGCAAACAGGGCAACACCAACGGCCCCCGCCGCGACCGCGCCGATTACGGCGAGCGCCACCCACACCAACGCCGGCATTCCGCCGGAGTCATCCGCAATCGCAGCCGCACTCGCGGCCTCGTCGAAACCGACCGGCAACCTGCCCTCGCCGAAACTGGCCGGCGCGGCGTCCGTGACGGTGCTCCCAGAACACAGCTCGGTGACGTAGCGCGGTTCGGGCGTATTGAGCGTTTCGTCCGCGGCGTAGACGAGCACCGAGTCGTTCGTCTCGAAGGTCTGCCCGCAGTAGCCCGCGAGCCCCTGCGAGATCACCGGCTGCTCGGCGACCACCTTGCCCTTGAACACGCGCTGCACGGCGAACGTGAAGGTGACCTCGGACGCCGAGTCTGCTTCCGGCGTCCCAGCAGGCGGATCGCGCTCGAGGACGTTGCCGAGGAACACCACGTCAGCGCGCTTGAAGTCTTTGGCGGGGCCGGAGCTCGCGCAGGTGCACGCCTGCGCGGCGGCCACCGGGATGACTAGTCCAGCGCACAGCAGAGCCACGACCACGCCAATGCGCGTGAGGGCCCTCATCGCTGCTCCTGAGGTTGCTGAGGAGGTGGATTATCCGGGCCCGTTTCACAGAGCGCGGGCACTTCTTCCACGTTGTGGCCCAGGTGGCGTAACGGATTTGGGGGCGCGCTCGAGCCGGTTCGCTAGCTGGGACGCCGCCGCCGCAGACCAATCGTGATCCCGGCGACGACGGCAACAATCACGCCCGCGATGGCGACTGGTAGCAGCCAGTCGGCACCCTCCTCGGTGCCAAGGGTGTCGATGGTGGGGCCGGTGGCGGTCGCCGGTTCAGCGCCGATGGGCGCGAACCCTTCGCCGAGGTCGTCCGTGGCCTGCGCTGGTTCGAGCACCTCGCTGCCGCTGCAGAGGTGGGTGGAGTAGCGGATGGGTGACTGGCGTGCTGGCGTCGAGTCACCGGGCTTCTCGCGCACCTCGGTGCCGAAGATGAGCACGGCTCCAGACGACGGGAACGAGTCCCCGCATGCGAGCCGGCCCCGTTACCGGCGAGCAGGGTCTGCTCGTCGAACACCTTGCCCTTGTAAGACGGTGTCGACGTCGATCGTGTAGGTCGCTGAAGCCGTGACCGACGGGACCGACCGAAGGGGCTTGATGTGCCGCTTGTCGACGATCTCGCCGGTGAACACGGCGTCCGCCCACTTCAGGTACTGCTGATGCGGAGACTCCGTTGACGGCATCGCGCACGTACACGCTTGGGCTGCTGAGCCGGGCAACACGATCGCTCGCGAGCAGCACCGCGAGGACGATGCCAATGCGAGTGAGGTGTCTCATGGCGTTCCCTCACCCGGACGCCGCCGCCACATCACGACACCAAGCGCGGTCAGGCCGGCCAGCAGCGCGACCACCACGCCACCGACGACGATCGGCAGCGCGTCCGTGTCCTCATCGGCGTCCGGAGTGATCGTCAACTCACTGCCGTACGCCGACAACTCGGAGCCGATCGGCGGATCACCCTCGCCGAGGACCGCGGGCACCGAGTCGGTCATCTGCGTGCCACTGCACGACCATGTCGCGTACTGCGTGGGTGATCCCTCACCGCCGGGCGCCTTCGTGCCGTAGACGAGCACCGAGCCGGACGCCGGCAGCTCGATCCCGCACGACGCGCCGTCCCCGCCGGCCAGCAGCGATCTGCTCGGCGTTCACCTCACCCTTGAAGACCCGCTCAACCTCAACCGTGTACGACGAGTTCGTGGTGATCCATGGCGAGCCCTGCGGTTCGGACGGCGTACGCGTCCGGTCGACGATCTCGCCGAAGAACACCGCGTCCGCGCGCTTGGTGCTTTGCTTCGGCGTCGCGACACGCGCAGTTGCACGCCTGCGCCGCGGAGCCGGGCAGCACGATCCCGGCGAGCAAGACGGCCACGACCATGGCAACGCGCGCGAGGTGTCTCATGCGGTGCTCCTCCGCTCGGACGCCGCCGCCACATCACGAGGCCCAGCGCCGTCAGGCCAGCCAGCCAGGACGACCGCCACCCCACCGACGACGATCGGCACCGCGTCCGTGTCCTCATCGGCGTCCGGAGTGATCGTCAACTCACTGCCGTACGCCGACAACTCGGAGGCGATCGGCGGATCGCCCTCGCCGAGGACCGCGGGCACCGAGTCCCGCATCTGCGTCCCGGCGCATAGCGACGTCGCATACTGCACACCCGGGGCCTGGTTGTTGGACACGCTCGTGGCATAAACAAGCACCGAGCCAGACTCGGGCAGCGTCAGACCGCACGATGACGAGGATCCCCCGGCCAGCAGGGTCTGCTCGGCGTAGACCCTGCCTTTGAACACCTGATCGACGTCGATTGTGTACGTCCTGCCGGTCAGGCTGCTGGAAGAGCCCTCGTTGTCGGGACGCGTCGGCGTCCGGTCGACGATCTCGCCGTAGAACACAGCGTCCGCGGCGGCGGTAAGCGCCTCAGGACCGAGGACCGCGCACCGGCACGCCTGCGCCGCGGAGCCGGGCAGCACGATCCCCGCGAACAGAACCGCAAGGACCATGCCGACCCGGGCCACGTGTCGCATTACTTCTCCCCATCGGTGACGTTGCCGCGTTAGACGCACGAGCGCGGATGCCGGTTCCCTCACCTTCACACTCGGCGCACGATCTCGACAACCAGCTGCACACTCGACGAGCCTGAGTGACAACCAGCTGCACACTCGGCGAGGGGTTGGCCCACGTCACGGCGGGGGGTCAGGTCCACGTCACGGTGAGGTCGCGGCCCAGGTACCTCGCGAAGGGTTGCAGCGCAGCTTCGGCGTTCACGCGATCGGCCTTCGCCAACCGCTTCAGAGCGCTGACCTCGACCTTCACGGTCTTCGCGGTGAGCGTTCGCTTCCACGTCGCCGCGACGCGTCCGTCTCGCACCAGCGTTGAACGGAACACCCCGTTGGCGCCAGGGATCACCGCCTGCATACCCGCCGCGTCCACCATGAGCGCGCGGTCTTTGTAGCCGAGCAGGTACTCGTCGAACCCGGGCAGCGCCAGCCACTCGGGCACCGCCGACGCCCCACGCCCCGACACCGCCGACAGCGCCGACGGGGCAGCCAGCATCTCGACACCGTCGACCGACACCGTCGTCATCGCGCAGTCCCCGCACCCGGCAATCGCCGCCTTCGCATCCTTCGCGGTCAGCCCCGCCCACCCCGCGAAGCACTTGCGCGGAGCGGGGCCGTGCGACTGGAAGTACCGCAACGCCAGCTCGGCCAACCCCTCGTCGCGCGACACCTCACGCGAGCCACCCGCCCGCTCGTCGACCCACTCGTCGAGCAACACGAAGGTCTGCTCGCCGTCAACGTTCGGCGCGATGCACGTCACCCCACGTTGGCTCGCGTACCAGAGCAGGTGATACCCGCGCTGCCCTGCACCGCTCACTCCACCAGCCTCGAGCGCGGCGATGCACTCGGCCCGCGTGAGCCGTCCACCCCCCGCCAGCGCCTCACCGAGCACCTCGGCCGCCCGGTCGGCGTCGGCCAACGACAGCCCGAGGTACTCGCGGCGGCGTCCGGCCTCAGCCAGTGGGCGCTCCCCGAGCACGCGCACCATCCACGCCGCGTCCTCCGCAGGCACCAGGTGGATCGTGCCGCGCATCGGCCACGTCCGCAGCACCTGCCCGCGCTCGAGCTCAGCCTCGACCTCGGGCAACGTCAACCCGAGCCGCAGCCCCAGCGACCACTGCAGGCTCGCGAGGTCTTGCGCCTGCATCGCCCCGAACCACCGCGCCAACGCACCGGCATCGCCGAGCCCGGACGCCGGGGGCTTCTTTGCCAGCACCAGCGAGTGCATGCGAGCGCGCAAGGCATCGGACGCCGCCAGCTCACGTGCAGTCGTTGCTACAGCCATGACCCGATCGTGCCACCGACGTCCGACCGTGGCCGAGGCATCGTGGCTCATTACCCACCGATTTCTCGCTCACGGACGCCGAGAATCGGGGGGTAATGGTCCATGATCCGAGCGGGCGCCATGCTCGAACAGCGTCAGTCGACCAGGCGTCAGTCGAACTGTGGGTCGTTCAGGTCGATGAAGGTGATCTCGCCGTCCATCAGCGCTGACCAGTCGTCGGGCCCGGGCTCGGGACCGTCACCCATCGTGGCTTCGCCCGCACGCGCTTCGGTCTCGGTCGTGAAGTAGATGACCTGGGTGAACTCACGGTCGCCGTGCCACCCGATGACACCACCGAGGACGTCCGGTCGCGCCTTCGTCATCTCCGCTTCCATCTCATTGCCCATCTCGCGGAGTTTCACCGGGTCGACCGCGCGCCCCTTCATGATTTGCACGAACCCGGCATCGTCGGAGCCGCCGTTGAGGAACGTGTCGACCTCGGTGCAGTCGGTGAACGCCACACTCGCAAGCGCCGGTTCGGTGGCCTTCCACCACGCGTCCTGCTCGGGGCGTTCGCTGTTGCGGCGCGCGGCGTCCTCTGACTCGAACCGCGCGACGGCGATGAAGCGACCGTCGTCTGTCATGCCGCTCGTTGAGCCGAGGAACCCCACCGCCCCAGGCTTCACCTCGGACTTCCACACCTGCATCTGACGTTCAAACGCGTCAGCGTCGCGTACCTCACCCTCGAAGATCTGCAGGAACATCGTTCCTCCTCAGAGTCTGGAGCCACCCCCGCTGGGTTCAACCCCCGGTCGGATCATGCTCCGCGTGGACGCCGTTGGGAAGGCTTGGCTGAGATCAACTGAGCGATAGCGCCAGCGCCGCAGCTTCTTGCTCGTTCAAGGGACCGCTGATCTGCAGCAACCCGGTCGCGATGGTCTCCTGCACGGCGGGCGCCGTGACCACGACGCCGTTGATCACGACGGCTACCTGGTTCAGCGGTGGCCCGACTCCGACTAGCCGCTGCGTCAGGTCGGTGAACTCCGTCGTGGCCTCGTCGGTCAACTGCACGGTGACGACCCACTCGTCGGAGGTCGCCTGACTCGCTTCGGCGGATGCGACGGGGTCGTCGGCCAACTCGCTCGGCCCTAGCCCGTACCGAAACCCGAACGCGTCGCACAGGATCACGTTGTCGGAGTCCTTCATCGGACGCGGTTTCAGCGTGCAGTCGACGCGTTGCAGCTCGCGTCCGGCGTCCTTGCCGCCGTCAGTCGGGCCCGGCCGCATCGGGGGCTCACCCTGCACCTGACCGCTCTCCTGGAAGAACACCTGGCGCAGTTGGAAGACGCCGGACGCCGCGGAGGTTCCCGGCGACTCGAGTGACGACGGGCTTGCCCCGGCGTCCGGGGCGTCTGAGCCGTCTGACCCGGCACCGACGAACGCGGCAGCCCCGATGCCGGCGACCAACACCGCAAGGATCACCACCACGGTGATCCAGACCCACCCCCGACTGCGCATCGCCTCACCCTAGGCCGAACCGCCGTCACCGGATCCAACAGCTGTGGCGTCCGCCTGGAAGAGGCGCCACCCGTCGGCTGTGAGTGGGAAGTGTCGCTGTAACAACACTTCGTACTCACAGTCGAGGCGAGGATCCTGCTCAGGTGCTTGCCGGACGCGGCGCGGTCGTTCATCCTGGCGGTCGCGGCACCTCGGCCGCGCCGAACGGGGGTTCACCACACATGCGCCGAAGGCACCGCATGGCGTCGCACCGGCGGCCGCTGCGACAAGCGCTCACTGCAGCAGCCGTCCTGGTGCTCGCACTGGCCACGGCCATCGTCCCGAGCCAGGCCAATGCAGAGGTGTGGGACGACGACGGCGGGCTGGTCTTCTTCGGAAACGGATACCACGAACCCACCGCATACGAGGACGCCTACAACGCTCTCGAGGGTCGCTCGTTGACGCAGCTCGCCGGGACGAGCGATCACGTGTGTGCCATCGACGACCAGGGTGAAGCGGTCTGCTGGGGCGACGCAGAGGACGGCCGCCACGGCACGGGCGCCCGAAACTACCCTCCAGCTGGCCCGGCCGAAGTCGACATGACCGGCGTCCTGAGCGGCAAGACCCTCGTCGACATCGACGCCGGACGAAACTTCACGTGTGCACTCGACGACACCGGACGGGCCTACTGCTGGGGTGGCGCCCGACAGGGGCAGCTCGGGCGACTAGCGGCCACCGAGTACAGCCCCGTCACGGTGCCGCAGAGTGGGCTCCCCAAGGGTGACTCGTTCATCGACATCACCACCGGCGCCCGCCATGCGTGCGGCATCTCGAACGAGGGCGATGCGTTCTGTTGGGGCGACGGGTCGTCCGGCCAACTCGGCCGAGGTGATCGGCATGACTACGCCGGACCGCGCCGCGTCAAACCAGGCGAGATGACCGAGCGCCGCCTCGTCAGCATCGACGCCGGCGCCGCACACAACTGCGCAGCCGACATCGCGGGACGCCTCTACTGCTGGGGCGAAGGGTCGAGCGGACGGCTGGGAACCGGCACCGGTCGTACGCCGGTAGCCCCCCGTGCTCCTGAAGTTCTTCGCCACGCGGACGCCGTCTCAGGGATAGGCGATGCCACGGGGCGACTGTGAGTGGGAAGTGTTGTGATCGCAACACTTGCCACTCACAACCCCTCACCGGACGTCGACGCACCCGGCAGCGGACATGGCAACGGCCGGTGCCTCGTGAGAGGCACCGGCCGTCACCTACCCCCGGGGATCACACGAGGGATGAGGATCCCCGCAGCAATCCGTTCCCCCCGGGTTTCAGCCAATCGTCGGGATCAGCCCAGTCGGATGATCTCGCCCGCGTCTGGTCCACACAGTCCGCCGCGTGCGACGAGCACGTCACCTGCGGAGTCGATCTCGACTGCCGTGGGGCAATCGACGAACGTCCGCTTGGTCACGGTGCTACTGCCAGGTGCGAACTTGGCCACGCTGAACCCGAAGAGCTCGGTGACGTAGATCGCTCCGTTGTCGGCAACTGCCAGATCGGTTCCGCCGGTGAGGCCCTTGCCCACGATGCTCAGTGCGCCGGTGGCGGAGTCAATCTTGAACACCTTGGCGGTACCTGGCAGCTCAGGCGCCCCCGGAAGGGTGCTGACGTAGAAGTCGCTGTCAGGGCCGATCTCAACGTCGGTCGGAACCGGGTTGCTGGCGTACTTGTGACCGATGCAGGCGTCGAGCGAGTCGGCCGGAACCGGGTCTTTGCCTTGACGCTCGAGCTTGCGGTTGATGCGACGGACCTCTTTGCGAAGCGCTGCCTTGTCGAGCTTCTGCATGATCGGCGGCAGCACCGCGACGGTCGACACGTTGCCGTTCGCGACCCGCACGATGCTGTTGCCGGCGGCGTCCGCTACGAGCACGCTTCCGTATCCCTCATCGGCGACCGCGTACGGGTTCGACTCGATCTGTCCGCTGTACCGGGCCGGGCCCAAGAACTTCGGGAACTTGCTGAACGCGTTGTAGCACTTGCCGTCTTCGAGGATTCCGTAGACGTTGTTCGCGTCCGGGTTGTTCTCCTCTTCGTACTTGGCCAGCGAGACGAACTCTTTGGTCGAACCGTCCGGGCCCGCCACCACCAGCCCGGCATCGGGGGCACCGCCTTGCTCAGGCGGAAGCGACAGCGTGTAGTAGATGTCGCCGTTCTTGGCGAGCGCGACACCTGCCGTGCCTGACCCCGGAGGGGCGGACGCGAGCTCGGTGCGGTCTCCGTTCGGCTCGATCTTCGTCAGGAGCCCGGCGAAGGCTTCAGCGACGTACAGCGTCCCGTCGTCTGCGACGGCGAACCCCAACGGGCTCGTGAGGTTGTCGGCGAGCACTTCGTCGGCGGATGCCGCGGGTGCCGTGACGCCAACGAGTGCGAGTACGGCGACTCCCACTCCAATCTGCTTGCGCATGCGTGCCATGCGTCCCTCCCATGTCGGTTGGGCGTCACGCTAACCCTCGATCGCCGACACGGACTACACGTTTGCCGAAATGTAGTTGCTCGGTCACTTTGAGCGACCGCGAGCGACCCCGGAGTCTTCCTGAGCGTCTGGCGTCCCGTACGTTTCGGAGCAGCCGAGGATGGGCGTGCTGGGCCGCCGAAAGGCTGATCGACGAAAGGGGTGCCGATGCGCTTCAAGGACCGCAAGGTCGACACCTCGGGCGTCGACGACCTCCGAGGACGCAGCGGACGGAGCGGACGCGGTGGCCGCTCCGGCCCGGGGCTCGCCATCGGCGGAGGAGCCGGCCTGGTCGGCCTGGTCGTCGTGCTGCTCTTCACGTTCCTCGGAGGCAGCGGCGGGCTGCCCCCTGGCACGTTCGACATCTCGCAGCTCGACCCCGGCACGCTCGGCAACCAAGAGGGCACCGTTTCCGAGAGCGACCTCGCCGAGCGGTGCATCACCGAGAACGCGATCGAGAAGTACAACGACTGCTACCTCGTGAAGGTCTACAACGAGACCGACGAGGTGTGGGCCGAGCAGTTCGCCGCCGGCGAGTTCGGCAACGCCGAGCTACCGGCCACCGCGCTTGGCGTTCTTCGCCGACTACGTCAGCACCGCGTGCGGTGGGGCCAGCTCTGAGGTCGGCCCGTTCTACTGCCCCGGCGACGAGCGCATGTACATCGACGTCTGGTTCCTCGCCCAGCTGCAACAGGAGTTCGGAGCGACTGGCCGCTACGCGCAGGCGTACATCCTCGCCCACGAGTTCGGCCACCACCTGCAGACCGTGCTCGGCATCGAACGCCAGGTGCGCGCAGCGCAGCAGCGCGATCCGGCGTCCGCGAACGAGCTGTCGGTACGCATGGAGTTGCAGGCCGACTGCCTCGCTGGCGTGTGGGGTGCGCTCGCCAACGAGCAGGGCAACGTGACGATCACCGAGGCCGAGTTGCAGCAGGCACAGGACGCCGCCGCGGCGATTGGCGACGACCGCATCCAGCGCAAGACGCAGGGACGCGTCAACCCCGAGGCGTGGACCCACGGGTCGGCCGAGCAACGACGCGAGTGGTACCTGACCGGGTATGAATCGGCGGACGCCGCACAGTGCGACACGTTCTCGGCGGCGCAGCTCTAGCGTCGCTGGCGTGGGCTGCGCGACACTGCACCGTCCTCGCCGTTGACCCATCCGGGCGCCACTCGCAGCGGGTGGGAACGCGAAGCGTCAACACCACGTCCCATCGCCGTGATCCGCTCCACCGCCGCAGCCGTCCTCGCCCTGACGCTCCTTGCGGGCTGTTCGGGCGAGCCGACCACGGTGGCCACGGTGAGTGGTCGAGTCGAGCTGGGGCCGACGTGCCCGGTCGAAACCGAAGCCTCACCCTGCCCGCCCGCACCAGCTACCGGCGTCACCGTTGAGCTGCGTGACCCAGACGGAGTTGTCGCGGCCACCACGACGGGCTCCGACGGCAGCTTCCAGCTGAGCGCGCCCGCCGGCGACTTCGAACTCATCGCTCGCAGTACCGAAGGGCTTCCGTCTGAGGACCGCGAGCAGGTACACCTCGATGCCGGTGACGACCTCGCGATCGACCTCATGCTCGACACCGGCATCCGGTGACCGATCGTCGTTTGATCGTCTTCCACGGTGGGTAAGCCCTAGCTGGCCCGGCTGATCACGACCGGGAAGACGCGACAAGGGGCTTACTCATGGAGATCTTGGTACTACTCATCGCTGGATTGATCATTGGCCTCCTGGGCAAGTTCATCGCCCCTGGAGACAAGGACAACATTCCGATCTGGCTCACGCTGCTGTGCGGTATCGGCGGCGTCCTGCTCGGGTGGGTCATCTATGACGCGGTCGCTGGCGACGGCGGCGACAACCAGTGGATCGGCTGGCTCGTGTCCATCGCTGTGGCAACGGTGCTCGTGATGATCGCCTCCACGATCACAGGGAAGAACACCTCTACCCGTACCCACGTGTAGCGAAGCGAAGGCAATACCAGGCAGCACCGCAGATCGATGGGACGCCCGCTCCGGTGGGCGTCCCATCGACGCGTGCAGACGCAGTCATGCGTGGAGGATCACCCACGGGAACGGTGCACGATCCTCCACCCACGGCAGTTACACACGGCCAAGGGACGCCAGGTCGGACGCAGACCGAGCGTCAGCTTCTGCCGAGGCGAGCCACGAACCCCTCGCCGGCGGCACGGCCATCCGAGCAGCGTGCGGTCGTCGTCGATCAGCACGGCGTCCACTTGATTGCGCGCCCGGTCGGGGAACAGGTCGAAGTGCCTGCGGTCGACGTTGGTTCCGTCCCGGCTGATCCGCACGGTGATCGACGTCCAGTCGATCTCGCCCTCGCTCTCGACGAACCCCCGGAACCCGCTGAACGCGACGCGTCCGGCATCGACGGACGCGGGGAAGAGGGCGCACTCACAGTTGATGCTCAGGACGCCGTCGTGGCCATAGTCGCGGTCGAAGCGACCGTTGCGCGACAGGCGAACCGCTCCGTAGGCCTCATCTCCGGCGACGGCGGCCACCGTCACGGCACCTGACCGTCCGATCCCGATCTCGGCCGGATAGTTCACACCGCCGCTCAGCATCTTGAACCGCACGATGCCGTCACCGGAGAAGCTGGTGTCGAGCTCTCCCCTCGCGCGCAGTCGGATCACGACCCCGTGCTCAGGGAACCGCGTGCCCCTGAACTGCCAGTAGTCGCTGCCGAGGAGGATCCGATCCTCTGCGTCGGTGACGAGCGCGTCCGGCCAGTCCCAGTTTCCGAGGTTGACGGTCACGCGTCCGTTCTTCGACAGCGACTTGTCGGTCGCTCCGCTAGGAGTGAGCCGTGCGATGACGGTGTTGAAGCCGTTCTCGACCTGCTCCATGCCGGCCACCACGATGCGCTCTTGGGTGTCGACCGCGATCTGGGCGGCCGGGTCAAAGCGTCCGGTGATCGTCATGGGGACGAGTCGCTCACCGTCCGCCGAGAACGAGGGGTCGAGCTCGCCGTCCGGCGTCCACTTGTGCACGACGACCCCGGTGCGGCGGTTGTACGCGGTGAGCACCGAGCCGTCGGCCAACACCTGCATGTCGACGTCGGCGCTGATCCCGGGAGCGCGACGTGTGACGACGCCGCCGTTGCCGAAGTTCTGGACGAGGTTGCCGTCGTTCTGAAGCCGGGCGATGAAGATCCGCCGCTGGTCAGATGCACCGACGTAGCGACCGGCCGCCAGGATCTGGGCACCGTCGAGGCGAAGGCTCGTGACGTCGCCACGCTCCAGTGCGAGGGGGCGAACGCCGTCACCGGAGAACGACGGGTCGAGCTCGAGTGACACCGCCCACGCTGGGAGCGCGACTGCCACCCCCGCGAGCATCGTCACGACAACGGCCAAGCCAACTGAGCGCTTCACGGCGCCTCCCCGAGTGAGTGCTGTTACCGGGACGGTACGCCTTGCCGCGCTCGTGGGCTGTCAGGCTGATGGGTGAACGTGCTGCCGTGCGGCTCAAGCGTGGAGGATCACCCACCGATCCGGTGCACGATCCTCCCGGGACGCCACACGAGCTGTCCACGTTGAACGGCCAGCGTTCGTGCCAGACGTAACTGGGCCCCCGGCGACGTGCGCGCAGGGGGCCCAGTTACTCGTCCGCTACTTGCGGGTCTTCAATGCGATGAAGATGGCCGCGTCCGTGTTCCCTGGGGCGAATGGCTGAATTCGGATGGTGTACTCCGCGTTCACGACCGCATCAGATGGGATGCGCAGGTTGTACAGGTACTTGCTGTCGACCGATCGCATCGTCGTTCCGGTGTCGGCGTTCGACACCGACCCGGTGACGGTGTTGTCGTTGTTCTCGTCGATCGTGGTCTTGTCGCCCTTGAGTAGGCGGATCTCAGGCGTGAGCCCACTCACCGTCGACCCGTCGCAACCCAGCACCTTGATCTGCACTGGAACGACTTGACCACGCTTGACCAGGTTCTCGGCACCGCCCTCGAGCGGAGGCAGTACCTGGTAGTTGTACGTCTGAACCTGTAGGGGTGATGTGAAGGGGTCCGAAACGCCGCCGTCATCGTCCCGCGCGACGACCGTCATGGTGAACGTCCCGCATGAGCTGTAGGTCACGCTCTTGCTCGCGCTGGATCCCAAAGGCTCCGCCGTTGAACGAGAACGTGTGGGTGTCATCAGTCCCGGGGTCCGAGACCGTGGCAGACCACGTCACCGACTGCCCGACCATGATGGTGGTTGCGTCGGGGGTCAGCGAAGTGACGGTTGGGTCGACATTGACCGCCGCGTAGTCGAACGAATCCGTCGCGGTTTGGCCGAACTCGTCCTCAGCCGTCACCGTGATAGTTCCAAGGGCCACGTCATCGGTGGTCGGGAATGACCAGCTCCCAGGTCCCGTCACCGTTGTCGGTAAACGTGCCGACTGTGTTGTTAGCGGTCAGGGTCAGCGGCGCAGTGCCGGTGAACGACCCGGAGGACGACAAGGTCTGCACCCTCGCTACCGAGGTCATCGGTCGCCTCTGTATCTACCGCTGGTGGCGTTGGCAGGCAGACCCCGCCAGCGGTTGACAGCACTCCCGCTGGCTGGAAGCCGATCGCAGGCGAGGTGTCCACACCGGAGCACTGGAATGGGATGTAGTGCGACCGGGTTAGACGCGTTGGCCGGGTTCCAGACGATGGTCGGGACTGTTCGCCGGTGGACTGGCCAGGCCCCCGAACTGCGATCGGGATCTGCACGCTGTAGCCGGGCTCACCTGAGAGCGCCGCGCCAACGACGGTCGGCGCAGTGGTTCCCAGCCAGTTCTCGGTCATGTCGAGGCGGGGGCGCTGAACAACGACCGAGCCTCGATCTGGCTGTACCAGTTGCCGCTGATGTCGTTGTCCTGCACCGTGACCGCACCGGTGCCGTTCGGCGAGCACTCGTCACGGAACAGGACACCCATCGTCCAGTTGTTCGTGATGAAGTTGTTGCAGAACCGACAGCCCAGTCACGTCGTTGACGAGGTGAATGCCGGTGCGGTTGTTGTCGATGGTGTTGTTGCAGGATGTTGACGTTCTGCGCCCCGTAGAGGAACACACCGTTGCGGTTCTCCGTGACCTCTGAGTCTCTCGCAACGTCGAACCGTTGCCGTAGATGGCTACACCCTGGTTGTTCAGCGGGCCGTTCCAGTCGGCGACGTTGTTGCCCTCGCGCGTCACGGTGAAGCCGTCGACCGTGACGCCCGGTGCGCTGACGCCGGGATCTCGAGAGTGGTGAGCGACGCGTTGCCCTTCGGTCCGACGATGGTGGAGTCACCAATCCCGGCGCCAATGGAGCTTGCAGGTTGGACTTGTTGACCACCACGTCCTCGGGGTAGGTGCCTTCCTTCACCAGCACCGTGTCGCCGACACCGGCGACGGCGTTGTCGACCTCACCCTGGATCGTCCCGCCGATGCGACGCACGTTGGTGAACGTGTACGGAGCCGAGGTGTACGAGTAGCGAGCGGACGTCGAACGGAGCCTGGGTCACCAGAGCCACCGCGGCCTGTCGTAGGCGTTGTCGTTCCAGTACGACTCCCAGTCGAACTGGGCCTCGCAGGTAGTCGCCGCGGGCCCGGATGTACTGCGTGCTACCCGAGAACTCGTTGCCCTGGATGACCGCGCCGCCGACCTGCTTGGTGTACCAGGGCACGCCACCGGCACCGTTGAAGCTGACGCCGGGGCAGGTCGCGCCGTTCATCTCGAACACGTTGTCGACGATCGTTCGACCGGCACACCGGACCGCTCTTGCCAGCTCCACTCGAGATGGCGATCTGGGTGCCGTCGTCGAAGAGGTTCTCGTCGAATGTCGTAGCTCGAGACCGGTCCGGCGGGAGCGTCGAACTCGCTGAGGTAGATGGCCCCTCCGTCGGCACGCTGGTGTCGACGTCCCGCAGCGTGAATCCGTCGGCGACGACTTCGATCGGTCTTGTTGTTGCCCGGGGTGTTGGGGCCGATCTCGATGCCGCGGATGGTGGTGTCGTCGGCCTCAACGAAGATGCCGCTGTGCCCGAAGCTGTTGGTCGCGTTGGTGGTGACCGTTGCCTCAACATCGCTGGCGTCGGTGATCGGAGCGTCGCCAGCCGTGACGCCCATGACGGTGATGCCGGGCTTGCTGGACGGGAAGAACAGCCCGAACTGATAGGTGCCGCCGAGGCTGGTCGGGTCGCTGTTCGGCGCCGTCTCGTCGTAGTTGCCCGGAAGCACTCGCACGGTTCCGCCAGCGTCCACCTGGTTGATGGCGGCTTGAATGGTCTTCTTGGCGCTCGACGCCGTGTCACCACCGAAGGCGTTGCTGCCGTTGGCGGCGTCCACGTAGCAGACCGTCGTGCAGTCGGTCTCAGGCTCGAAGTCGTAGGTGGTGGAGTCTCCGCTGATGCCGATCGTCAGGTTGTCGACGTTGCCGTCAAAGCCTGCCCAGTTCGACCCGGCCTTCAGGACGACAGCGCCAAGGGTCGAGTGCACCCCGGCGTTCGGGTAGGCCGCGAGTAGGTCGGCCCACGAGCAAGGTGACGCCTGCGGGCAAGCCTTCGCTACCGCCGCACCCCCGACGACAGGGTTGCCGCTCTGCCACCAGGTGCCAGCCATCGCATCCCAGTGCTGCCACGTGTTCTGCGAAACGCCACCGGGGGATGAGTTGTAGGGCTCGAAAACGATGCGGCCCTGGAACGCGTTGGACGCATCGGACAGGTCGTGGTCGACGTTGAACTGCAGCGCGACGGCCAGGTTGTTGCCGGCGTCCACACTGGCGCGATAGGTGTCGTAGGAGAGGGCGTCGATAGAGGACAGCGGTACCGAGTTCATCGGCGTCGCTGCTGCGTACCCCGACGCAGCACTCGTCAACTGGAATCGCAGGCTGCCGTCGCCGATGACGGGCGTGCCTGGGCCTTGCACGAACGAGGCAGAGCCGCCTGCTGCGTCGGTCTCGGCACCGACAGCCCAACCGTTCAGGGCTGAGGGCTTGACCACCTGTGTACTCGCTGCCGCGGACGCACCCGTCAAGCCGGTGACGATGCCGATCGTGGCGACAACCGCCAGGCCTGTCGTGGTCGCAACCACTCGTCGAAGTCTCATTCGCACTTCCCCGTCCCTCTGTTACGCATGACTGGACGCGCCCATGACAAAGGCGCGCAAAGGCGTTGGTGAGTGAATGTCCCCGTCCGCTCCCCTACCGGTGACCGTCCGACTCACAAGATCGAAACTCACCGATGGGGCAGACCGTAGGGCCTACCCCCGACAAATGGCAGGGATTCGTCAAACAACTTCGATGCGTAGTCTGCGAGCCACTCTGCGTAGGTGCCACACGCAGATCAGCGACTGTGAGTCGCGAGTGGACGCCGCTACGTCAC
>CAVQHW010000004.1:0-425684 GCA_963712425.1 uncultured Actinomycetota bacterium
CCCCGAGGGCAGGACCAACGAAGGAGTGCCCCATGGGATTCGACCCAGCGCAGATCACCGCAGTACTCGACAGATTGCCCGGTTGGCAGGTCGAAGACGGCGCGCTTGTGCGTGGAGTCCCGGTCACCGAGAGCACTCGACCTGAACTCGTGGCCGCGATCGCTCACGTCTCAGCTGGGTTTCCGACGCGCCCCGCGGTGCAGTTGCAGCCAGACCTCGTACTGCTCAAGGTGGGCGAGCCGGGCGGCAATGGCGTCACGACGCAGGACGTGCTGCTGGCGACAACGATCGACCAGGTACTCCGAGGGAGTCTGGTCACCGCAGGCGTTGGGGTCGGCTGACCAGATCGTCAGAGCCGCAGTGAGGACGCCACTGCTGCGCTAAGCCACTCTGCGGGTCGCGCTCTCTGGGAGGTCGATTTGCGCCCGCGTCCGCGTGATGTGGCTAACCACGTGCTTCGCATCGCGAGCGGCCCCACCGATCAGCATGGATGCGAAGGCGTACTGGAACAGCAGCCCCACGAAGTACAGGCCCGGTACCTCGGGAACAACTCCGCGTTCCTGCTTGGGCCAGCCGTCCTCAACCGGGTAGGGGACGTTCAACCACCCGTAGTCCCGCGAGTAACCCGTACACCAGATCACGTTGGCCGGATCGAGTGTTGTGCCGTCATCGAATTGCGGCCGACCATCGTGGACACCGCTTACGCGGTTGCTCAGTCGAATGACGCCCGCGTCCTCGAGATCCTGTCGCCGATAACGCAGTAGGGGACCTCCGCTGTTGCGCACTTCGTCCTGCATCTTCCGTCCGATAGGCGTTCGCAGTGTCAGCACGTGCATGGCCGCGAACCACAACAGCGGACGCAGGACGCGCGTGACCCCACCCTCGAGTGGCACCGGGAGCTGCCCGCGATCGGGTCCGCAGAGCCACGTCTTGTGGCCCGCTGCTGCGCTCTCCATGGCGATGTCGGCACCGGAATGGCTCGCGCCCACGACGAGCACACTTCCGTCGGCCAACTGCGCCGTATTGCGGTAGTCGTCGGAGTGAAACTGCCTGATCTCGGTGTCGACTTGCCCGGTGAAGCCCGGCAGCCGAGGAGTCTGCTGGCTGCCCGTGGCGACGACCAGGTTGGACGCCTGGTAGGTGCGTCCGGCAGCGGTCACCGTGAAGCCTTGCCCTGGGTCACTGGTTGGGTGAGCGGTCTCGACGCGAGCGCCGTGCACGACCGGCAACTCCAACTCGGTCGCGTATCGCTCGAGGTAGTCGCCCATCTGTTGGGCGGAGGGAAACCTGTCGCTGCTCGGACGAAGCGCGACTCCCGGCAGACACGCCAACTGAACAGGTGAGTACAGGCGCAGCGAGTCGTAGCGTCGGCGCCATTCGTCGCCCACGCGATCGTTCTCGTCGAGAATCACGAACGATCGGCCAGCTTTGGCCAGGTAGTAGCCGGTGGCTCCAGCCGCGCTGCCACGGCTCACGACGATGACCGTGTCGACTCGAATCGGGTTGTGCGTCATGTCGTCCTCCTGGCAACGCTCCTGAGTGGGTGCTCGTCACGCTACGGAGGGCTCAGACGCTGTCGCATCGACCGGATCATGCATCTCGCGACGCACATCAATGGGTTGAACTGTGTAGACCTAGGTACTGCGCACGATGCCGTTCTCGTATGCGTACGCGGTCGCAGCCGCTCGGGTCGACACGTCAAGTTTCGCGAAGATGTTGGCCACGTGCCGGGCTACCGTCTTCTCGCTGATCACCAGCTCGACAGCGATCGCCCGGTTCGTGGCGCCAGTCGCGAGCAGTTGCAGCACCTCGATCTCGCGAGCCGTCAACGGGCTCGTCGTAACAGCGGACGCCGTAGCCCCGCGCTCGATCGCGAGCACGTCGGCTGCGGCGCCCAACGTCTGAAATGAGACGAGGGCGGCGTCGAGCTCCATCTGTGCGAGGTCTTCCTGACCGAGCGCACGCAGCGCCTGACCCATGAGCAGGCGGGTCTTGGCCGCCTCGTACGGAGCCTGCAGCGCCTGCCAACCGCGCCACGCCCTGCGCAGAAGCTGTAACGCTTCGGACGGGTCACCGGCGGCCAACGTGACCGCACCCGACTGCTGATCCGACATCGACCTGAGCGCGGGTGAACCCAAAGCGCTTGCAATCTCGGCCAGTTCGACAGCCGAAGCCCGTGCGGCGTCCACCGCCTGCACGGCGAGCAGGATCTCAACGGACGCCGGCAGCAGGCGGGCTCGTCTCGTCGGGCCCTCGGCGTCCTCGAGACTGCTCAGGATGGCAGAGGCTGCAACGTCGGCTTTGCCCTGCTGTAGCCAGAGCAGAGCGAGACCGGGTTGTGGTGGGTGGCCCAGTTGGTGAGCCTGCCGGAAGGCGGTCTCGGCCTGAGCGAACTCACCACGGAGGCGGCGCAGCCCGCCCTCTTCGTAGTACGCCATGCCCAGTGCAGGTTGTGGTTGAGGTTCAGAGAGCGCCTGGCGCGCCAGTTCGACTTCGCTCAACGCGTCCGGCCAATGACCTTGCATCTGCATCAGTTCGGCGCGGTGCACGAGGCATTGCCCTCGAAATGGCACGAGGCCTTGTTGTCCCTCGCACCAACGACTGAGCGCTCGGGTGAACTCGTGCGCGCGCCGCACGTCGAATACCTCTTGACACGCAATGATCGTGGCGCAGTAGATGGTCCCCGTGATGTGCGGCTTCACCTCGTTGGCCGTGATTGAGACCATCACCTCGTCAAAGAGAGCGAGGCCGCGTTCCACCTCGCCGCTGAACAGTTGGACGTGCCCGAGCCCGAGGTTGCCCAGAGCGACGAGCGTGGCGTCGTCGAACGTCGTGCCGACCGTGACCGCCTTGGGTGAATAGTGGCCGCGCTTCGATCGACGTCACCTGCCTCGGACCGCCGCGATGGCTTGAGGGATCAGCACGTAGCCGCGTTCGACGCAGTCGGGGCCGGTGTCCAGAGCCTGAGTCATGCGCGTGAGCCAACCGTTAGCGCGCGACATCTCTCCGACCAGTTGGGATTGGTATCCCGCCCAGAACGCACATCGGGCGGCGGCGCGGTTCTCGTTCGCGGATACGTGGCGTTGGTAGCAGCGTGTCCAGGCGTCGAGGCTGGCGTCGTCCTCGCCGATCAGGAACCGGGCCAGAGCCAGCTGCTCGAGGTCGTCGCAACCCAGCGGCTGCTCGGCGTCGGCGGTTGTAAGGCCCGCGGCGGCGTCCCCCCAGGCGTGTTCGGCGAGCGCCCGGCGTCCGCGTGTGAGTGCGGTGTCGTTGGGCAATGTCGCTCCTGGGGCAGTGCGGTTGTCCGCCGTCAACCGTACGGGGAATGGGTAGCTGCGAGTAGAGCTTCGCCGTCAGAGCCGCAGCGAGGACGCCACCTCGTACTGGCTGACCTCGGCGCCAGTGATCAGCTCGCTGAGCTGATCGTCCGGCCCGGAGCCGCGAAATGCCTCGACGGATGACGCGTCCTGCCAGCACTCGTAGACCTTGACGCGACCGGGTTGAAGCAGATCGGCCGAGAGTGCGAAGTCGAGGCACCCTGGAGCCTTTCGAGCGGCCTGCACAACGTCGACACAGGCGTCCAGGTACTCGTCCCGACGCTCAGCAGGGACCACAAGATGACCAGCCACGATGACCATGTGGGCCATTCTGCACAGAGGGGTCGATGTCGCAGGGCTGGGCGGCTCGTCATTCGGAGCCCGGTCCGGCCGGGCGCACTCGGGGTTCACCGACCGGGATCGCCGTCGCAAACCCCAATCTCTTGCGAATCCTGTCCGCCTTGTTCTTGTCGCGGTGCTTTCTGCAGTGGGCGTCGTGCTCTGGGCACCACCCGCGTCCGCCGTCGTGTGCATTCCCAACCCTGACGCGGCGAACATGCGAGCGGCAGCTGCCGACTCAGACACTGAGCTGCGGCTCAAGGCGAACGGCCTGAACCTTGAGGTGAATGGAGTCTCGTGCGGTGCGCTCGCGACGATCGACGCTGTGACCGTTGACATGCAGGCGAAGTCGAGTGGCCTGGTGGTCTTCGACCTCTCGGGCGGACCACTCGGCCCAGGTGCGACGGACGAAGGCGACGGCTCGAGCGAGATCGAGTTCTCGGTGATCGGGCTCAGTTCGTCACAGGGACGCATTCACGTCGACGGCTCGTCGGGTAACGACGCCATCGCATTCGGAAGCGCCACGGTTAACCACATCAGTCTGAATGCCGACGCGGACGGTGCGACTCCGGACGTCGACGTGACGTTCGGAACGGTCTCGGCGCTGTCGGCAGACGGTAAGGCCGGCAATGACGGCATCAGTGCAGCCGGCGTCGTCAACCTGCTTCAGCCCTACAACGCGCCCGTGACGTTGACCGCTGGATCGGGATCGAACAACCTCATGGGTGGCTCTGCCAGTGACGAGCTGCGCATTCAGACCGAGTCAGTGAGCACTGGCCACGACATCGTCTACGGCGGCGGCGGGGTGTTCGACCGGGTCACCATCTCGACCCAGTCATCGAGCCTGACCTCTCAGTTCTCGCTCGATGACGTCGCCAACGACGGGGTCGGATGCCCGGCCCAAGCTGTGAGGGGGACGACATCGGCAGCGACATCACGCAAATCGCGGGGTCGCCAGCGAACGAGACCCTCATCGGACGCGAGGGCAACTTCGACGCCCTGGTTAGCAACGGTGGCGACGACGAGCTCTACGGGCTCAGCGGCCCTGACACACTGTTCTGCGCTGGCGGGTCGGCGTTCGGCGGTGATGACGGTGACTCCATCGTGGTGCAGGCCGGTTGCGAGCAAGCGAGTGGAGGCGCCGGACGCGACCAGGCGTCCTTGGGCTTGCGCAGGCTGCCGTGTCTGTCACGCTCGACGGGGTCGCGAATGATGGGGAAGCTGGTTCGTTGATGAACGTCGCTACTGACATTGAGGACGTCGAAGGATCAAACTTTGAGTGACGTGATCGTCGGCAACAGCAAGCGAAATCTCCTGCTCGGCGGATCCGGACGAGACGATATCAAGGGACGAGGTGGCATCGACCGTCTCGAGGGGTTGCTCGGCAACGACACGTTGAACGGCGGACCGGCCGACGATCGACTGCTCGGCGGTGCTGGCAACGACATCTTGAACGGGGGCGATGGCGCGATGGACGTCTGCTCTGCAGGGCCCGGGCACCGGTCTGGTCGTCAACTGCGAGTAGCTGGCGCTCACATTCGGCGTGCAGGCGTCCACCAGGTGTGCACTGGGCGGGCTACTCCGTCAACCAGGTGTGCACTCGGCGAGGGGTGGCGTCAGCCGAACCAGCGTTCGACGCGGGACGTCGCGAACGTCACCTTGCGGTCGTTGAGCTCGGGGGAGGGGCCGTTCATCGTGCTCGAGCTGCCTTCGCCGGGCACGACAGTCACGTGCACCTCGGCGAGGTTGCGCTCACCGACTTGCAGGTAGCAGTAGCCGGTGGCCTCGTAGTCGCGCGTGAGCGGCGCGTTGAATTGTTCGGCGACGATGGCGTCAGCGACGTAGCGGCCCTGCCCCTCGGCGAACACGCCGGCCTTGGGCGTTCCGACACGTCGCGAACGTCACCTTGCGGTCGTTGAGCTCAGGGGAGGGGCCGTTCATTGTGCTCGAGCTGCCTTCGCCGGGGACGACGGTCACATGTACCTCGGCGAGGTTGCGCTCACCGACTTGCAGGTAGCAGTAGCCGGTGGCCTCGTAGTCGCGCGTGAGCGGCGCGTTGAAATGCTCGGCGACGATCGCGTCAGCGACGTAGCGACCCTGACCCTCGGCGAACACACCGGCCTTGGGCGTTCCAACGCTCGTCACGTCACCGATCGCGTATACGCCAGCGAACGTCGTCTTCATCGTGCGTGGGTCGACGGGGATCCACCCCTTCTCGGTCAACCCTGCGTCGACGACCACCGACGGAGCGTGGTGCTTCGGGACGCCGAGGTACAGGTCGAACGGCAGCTCGCGTCCGTCGCTGAGCACGGCGACGTGACGCGCGGCGTCCAGGCTCTGCACCGCGGTCTCCGGCATCCACGTGATGCCGCGCTCGGCGAATGCCGCGATGAGTGCCTTCGACGCCGGGGGCGACGGCGGTACCGGTGCGGCGACTGGGCTCACCAGCGTGATCTCGGACCGATCGCGGACGCCGCGTCGCACGAGCAGGTCGTGCACGAGCAACGCCGCCTCGCTCGGAGCGGGTGCGCACTTGATCGGCAGTGACGTGACGCCGATGACCACGCGTCCGCCGTCGAAGCTGTCGAGTCGTTCGCGTGCAGCGATGGCTCCGGCGCGGGTGTAGAACTCGTGGCCGGCTTCGACGAGCCCTGGAGTGGCTGCCGGGTCGACGTCGGCGCCGAGCGCGATCACGAGGACGTCGGCGTCGAAGGTTCCCGCGTCGGTCTGGACGCTGCGGTTGTGTGGGTCGATTGCGGTGACGGTGGCTGGCACGAACTGCACACCCGGTTGGACGAGGTCGGCGTAGCGGTGCAGCGTCGCGTCCGCGTCGGCGTGGCCGAACATCACGTCGAGCTTCTGGAACCCGAAGGTGAAGCCCTCGGCGCGGTCGATCAAGGTGACGTCGGCGTCCGCTCCGAGCGACTCAGCCAGCCGGGCGGTGCACTCGAGCCCGCCGAACCCAGCACCAAGAACTAGGACACGCATCGGGCCTCCATCCGATCGATGCGTGAACCCTAGTGCTGCCGCGCGGCAGGCTCGTGGCGCCTCAAGTGTGTAGGGCGCCGGCGCCGATACTCTCGCAACAGGTAGGCGTGGCGCCTGGCCACTCACGACACCGCGTTCGACCCGGAGGTACTTGTGCGCCGCTCGACCAGTTGGGTCCCGACCATCGTCACATCCGCCCTCGCCAGCAGCATGCTGGCGCTGCTCATACCTGCCGCACACGCGTCCACCTGCCTGTACGACTCACCCTCACGGACGCTGACCGTGACGGCGGCCAGTGGTGACACGTCGATGACCATTCGAGCCAATGACGGCTTCGTGTCCGTCGATGGCAACTCGTGCGTTGAGCTCGGCACCGTCGATTCCATCGACGTCGACGTCAGCGCAAGCTCGTTGGCGCAGTTGATCCTGGACTTGCGGGTGGATCCGCAAGGCGGGCCCCTCGTCCCTGGGTTCACCGACGAAGGGGACGGTTCCAGCGAGATCGAGCTCACGATCACGGGGTTGAACAATGACAAAGAGCTTCGCATCGTCGGCACCCCCGACACCGACAGCATCACCCTCGGCCAACACGTCAACGAGATCACTGACCTCCGTACCGGGCAGATCAACCTGAATGCAGCGGGCGACGGCGCAACCCCAGATGTGGACGTGTCGTTCACGACATTTCCAGGGTGGATCAGAGTGCTGACTGACGAGGACGACGACGTGGTGGACGCCGGTGGCATCGGTATCGATGACAGCGACCCCTACGGCAAGCGCGTCTCCCTCGATGGCGGCCCTGGCACCAATGAGCTCACCGGCGGTGACGCCGACGATGTGGTGTACCTGCTGCTCGAGGACGCGGCCACCGGGTCTGAGGCCGTGTCAGGCGCTGCTGGCCACGACACCCTCGAACTAGTGGGGCCGGAGACCGATGTCGCCACCTCAATCACCCTTGATGGAGTTGCCAACGACGGCGCAAGGTGCCCGGGCATCAACTGCGATGGCGACGATGTTGCGGGCGACTTCGAGACCCTGATCGGCACAGGCAACCGCGAGACGATCACGGGGAACGCCGGGCTGGAGCGGATCGAGGGAGGCGGTGGCAACGACACGCTGCGGGGAGGGCCGGGCGGCGACGTCATCGTCTGCGACGGCGGCCGCGCATACGGCGAGAGACGGGCTCGACACCTTGCATGTGCGGCCCGGTTGCGCACTCATCTCAGGCGGAGCTGACAACGACGACCTGTTCTTCCTCGGCTATGACGCCGGAGTCGTGCTTCGGCTCGACAACTTCCCCAATGATGGCGCGCCATCCCAAGGCCTCAACGTCAAGCGTGACATCGAGCTGATCGTCGGCACCAAGTACGGCGACATGATGACGGGCAATGCACTGCGCAACCGGTTCATGGGCGACAAGGGCCCTGATTCGCTCCGCGGTCGGGACGGCAACGACCAGATATTCGGCAACGAGGGCAACGACTTTCTCTCTGGTGACGACGGCCGTGACCTGCTCAATGGCGGGGATGGGCGAGATGTGTGCGCTGACTCTGCTGCGAGCACAGACTTCTCCGGGTGCGAGGTACGCCAGGTGTCGTGACCGCCCGGTAATGCGAGACTCGACGGAATGAGACGTGTCGCCGCTTCACGAGGGGTGCTGGCCACGATAGTTGCCGCCCTGGCCTTGGTTGCTTGCAGCGACAACGGCCCTCAGGGGGCGGCGAGCCCCGCGTCCCCGTCGACATCGCTCAACCCCAGCACGGGGCAGCCGAAGCCCAGCGCGTCGGCGTCCAAACCCGACCCCCTCGCCGGGCTCACGCAACGAGCACTCGACGAACGGCTGATCACCGCCGCATGGGCCAACGACGTCAACCGATCGCGCACCCTCATCGCAGCAGGTGCCAACGTCAATGCACAGGACTCCACCCAGCAGAGCGCGTACCTCATCTCGACCAGCGAGGGTTACCTCCGACTGCTCGAGCTGACCCTGCGCAATGGAGCCGACGTCGCATCCCTCGACAGCTTTGACGGCACCGGGCTGATCCGCGCCGCCGAACGCGGTCACCACGACATCGTTGGACGCCTCGTGCAGACACCCATCAAGGTGAACCACATCAACAACCTCGGTTGGACCGCGCTGCACGAGGCGATCATTCTCGGCAACGGATCACAGCGATACGTCGACACGGTGCGAGTGCTCGTCGCGGCGGGCGCCGACGTCACGATCCCCTCGCAGCTCGACGGCGTTCTGCCGCTGCAACACGCGACCGCCTCCGGCTATCGCGATATCGTCCGCACTCTGGAGGTTGCCATGTCTGAAGACTCACAGAACGCGTCGCAGCAGGACGCCGATGCGCAGCTGCTACGCGCCGCGTCCGCCGGTGACGCTGACGACGTGGCCGCCGCACTGCGGGCGGGCGCCGACATCGAGGCGCGCGACGAACGCCGACGCACCGCGCTGCTCATCGCAGCCACCGAAGATCACGTCGACGTCGCGCGGTTGCTCGTCGACCTCGGGGCCAACCCGGACGCCCTCGACGACCGCCACGACACCCCGTGGCTCGTCACCGGAGTCACCGGCAGCGTCGCGATGCTCGAGACGTTGTTGCCAGCCAACCCCGATCTGACGATCCGCAACCGCTACGGCGGCATCTCGGTGATCCCCGCGAGCGAACGCGGTCACGTCGCCTACGTGCGCCGCGTGGTGCAGACCGACATCGACGTCAACCACGTCAACGACCTCGGGTGGACCGCCCTGCTCGAAGCGGTGATCCTCGGTGACGGCAGCGAGCCGTACCAGCAGATCGTCCGCATCTTGCTGGACGCCGGCGCCGACCCGTCCATCGCCGACAACGACGGAGTCACCGCGCTTCAGCACGCCGAGCAGAAGGGCCAGGACGCCGTCGCCCGCATCCTGCGTAACAACGACTGAGCGTGACGGGACGCTCCACGGGATGGTGGAGGGCGCGCCTTGGGAGGATCGCGCACCGGATCGGTGGGCGATGTTCCCGAGTCGATGCCCGCTTGAACCACGCCACGGGTGGCCGTCAGACTATGGCTCATGAGCCCTTCCTGGATCACCCCCAAAGACGCTGACTACGACGCCGCGCGCATGCCGTGGAACGTCGCGGTCGACCAGCGACCCGTTGCCGTCGTGCGCGCCACGTCCGCCGATGACATCGCGGACGCCGTCCGCACCGCCAAGAGCCGCGGACTGCGCGTGATGATGCAGAACACCGGGCATGCGGCGACCGGACGGCACGACCTCTCGGGCGCCGTCGTGATTCGCACCAACGCGATGACCGATGTCACCGTCGACCCTGACACCGCCATCGCTCGCGTGGCCGCCGGAGCGCAGTGGCAGGCGGTCGCCGAGGCCGCCGCGCCGCACGGGCTCGCCGGGCTGGCCGGGTCGTCCGGGGGAGTCGGCGTCGTCGGCTACACCATCGGGGGAGGCCTGGGGTGGCTCGGACGCGCCCACGGCTTTGCGTGCGGCAAGCTCGTCGCGGCGGACGTCGTGCTCGCGAGCGGCAAGCAGGTGCGCATCGACGACACCAATGAGCCCGATCTGATGTGGGCCCTGCGCGGCGGGGGCGGCTGCTTTGCGGCCGTGACCTCGGTCGACATCGGCCTCGTGCAAGCCACGCAGTTCTACGGCGGCACGCTGTTCTTTCCCGCTGAGCGCACCACTGAGGTGCTCACCGCCTGGAGCACCTGGGTCGACACCGTGCCCGAGACGGTCACATCGACGGCGCGGGTGCTGAACATCCCGCCGCTCGAGACGGTTCCCGAACCCCTGCGGGGTCGCTCGTTCGTCGTCGTGCAAGCGGTGTGCCTGCTGCCTGAGTCGGACGCCGCCGACCTGCTCGCACCCCTGCGCGCCTTGAGCCCCGAGATCGACACGTTCGCCACGATGGCGGCACCCGAGCTCGGCATGATCCACATGGATCCGCCCGAGCCGGTGCCTGCCGACCTCGAGGGGTGGCTCGTCGATCGTTTCGACGCTGACGTGATCGCCTCTGTGGTCGCCAACTCCGGCCCGGGGTCTCCGCTACTGGGCGTGCAGGTGCGCCACCTCGGCGGCGCCCTCTCGCGGCCAGGGCCGCTGCCTGCTGCGCTGGACTCCGTCGACGCCGGGTTTGCGATCTACGGGGTCGGAGTGGTTCCCGAGCCGGCTGCGGCCACGGCCGTCCGCGGCTCCCTGAGGCAGCTGGGGCTGGCGCTGCGCCCTGCGGCGTCCAAGCGGGGGTTCATGAACTTCGCCGAGCAGGCGAGCGCCGACACGCTGTTCCCCTCTGAGGTCTTGTCGCGCATGACGCAGGTGCGCACCGCATACGACCTCGACCGCCGGTTCGTGGCTGCCCACAACGTGGGATAGGTCGGGCGCTCGGCGCTGCCGTCGACGGCGAGATGACTTACAGTGATCGCGCCGACACGCATCCCGCGCTGCATCGCCTGGAGCTGATCATGATTCGACCTGTCCGGTGGGTACCCCTCACTGTCGCTGCCGCGCTGATCGCTGCGCTCGCGATGCCTGGATCGGCGTCCGGAGCCAGCGATCCGTACGACGACGAGTTGGCGTGGGCCTTGCAGGACATCGGCAACGCGGTGGCGTTCGAGGACGTCGTCGACTTCGAATACGACACCAACGGTGCGCCGGCTCCGCAGGTGGCCAACCACCCCAACGTCGACATCGCAGTGATCAAACTCGACGACACCGGTGCACCTGTAGCCAGCGCCAACGTGCTGTTCTCGCGTGACTTTCCCGACGGCAAGGTCGTCGACTTAGACGAGAACTTCGCACCAAGCGGGGTCGACTGGCGAAAGTGGAGTCTCGAGCGCTGGGACGAGAGCTGGGACGCGCCGTGGCCGAAGGGTTCACGTCTGGTGCCAGGGACGTCCGGCGACGACTTCATGGTTCCGTACCCGGCATCCACGTTCAAAATGCTGGTGGCGTTTCACACGCTGCGCCTGATTGAGCGCGGCAGGATCGCCCCCAACCGCGAGTACGACTACCAGCAGCGCAATGGCAAGACCTGCCTCGGCAAGACCAAGGAGTTCAGCCTTTCGACCACCACGTTGCTCGACCGCATGATCACCTTCTCGAGCAACAACGCCACCTGCGCCTTGCTGCAGCAGCTGCACCGCCTCGACCAGATCAAGCCGATGAACGACAGCTTCGCCAACCTTGGCTTGCCGACGTTGCAAGTGCAGGGCACGGACGCCGGGGCCGGCGGTACCTGGAACCCGGGCGACATCAGCATGACCGCCATCGACACCGCCCGACTGCTGCTGCTCATTAACGGAGTCGACGGCGTCGCTTGGCAGACCGAGTCGGGTCGCAACGTGAGAGCCGACAACGTCCTGGCGCCGCGTTACCAGAAGTGGATGCGCGACCTGCTGGGCGACCAGGGGTTCCACGAGGTGCTGTCAACGACCAACTGGTGCGGCGCTGACTATCCCGTCCAGGGCATGCCGGCCCGGGTGCCAGAGCGGTGGATCGACCCAAGCGACGGAACCGTCACGGTCGGCCCCATCCCGTACGGCTACGACGTGCGTCCGTGCAATCAGGGCGCCGAGGTGCGGTTCTTGCACAAGACCGGGCTGACCGAGAACTACGGCTCGGACGCCGGCATCGTCAAGCCTCTCGATGGCGCCGACGGTAGCCAATACATCGTCGCGGTGTTCAGCAACCTGGGCTACCGCTACAGCGACGCCTCGCAGGCAGATTCGGACGGCTTCCCGTGCTTCAACTCCGGGGTGTGTTACACCGAGAAGTTCGCCCAGCTCGGAAAGCACATCGACACCGCCGTCCGCGCTGTTCCATAGCCGGGTCGTCGGCGGAGCCACCGCTTCGGGGTACTTCATCAAGGTCATCACCGAGTCTGAGTACCCCAAAGGTGTGACGGTGCCGGTCGCTGCTGGGGTCGTCGGGTAACGTCGCAGCAGTCCGGTTGTCACCAGACCTCGTGGAGCCCCCCTTATGCCTTGGACCCACCCCGTTCGCGCGCGCCTCTTTTCGCCGGCCAGCGCCAGAACCGGTGCGCTCATCGTGACCGGTGTGCTCGGCGCCACCCTTCTGGCAGCCGCGCCGCACTAGGCGGACGCCGCAACGCCCTGCAACATCGACGTCACCGTTCGGCTCGACCGAACCGCCAAGCTGGCCAGCAACGGAGTCACGCGGTACTACCACGCCAAGGCCAAGGGATCCCAGGCCGGAGGGTACGACCACACCAGCAACGTGCTCATGACGACGTTGCCGGTGGGCGCCTACCCACGACTGGTGCACATGCCGATCGGTGAGCGCAACGAGGTCGGCGAGATGACCAGGCGCCAAACCCCGAACGCCATCGCGAGCGTGAACGGTGACTTCTTCACCTGGCCCGACATTCGGTACGCGAAAGACATCGAGATGGCACGCGGTCCGATGGTGAAAGACGGCACCGTCATTCGCGGGACGGCGGAGCGTCAGCGCATGGTCGGTGTCACCCGCGTCGGAAAGCCTTTCGCCGGAATGTTCGCTGTGCGCGGCACCATCCGCGCTCAGCTCACGGACGCCCCGGCCGTTCCGATCCGCGCCGTCAACTGGCAGCGCATCCAAAAGGGCGGCGTGTCGATGTACACCCGCGCGTGGAGCTCTGACCGTCGCGGGGACGGCAAGCCGGTCGTGCCGCGTCCGGCTGGCGAAGCCGAGTGGGTCATCGACGACACCAACACCCTCGTAGCCGTTCGCACCCAGAACCGGCGCAGCGCCGCGCTCGGCGCAGCAGTCGAGAAGGGCACCACCGTGCTCGCCTTCTCGCGGAACACCGCTGACGATGCGCTTGGCGTTCCGGTCGGCACGAAGATCAACGTCAACCAGAAGCAGTCGACCGACACCGGCGCCGAGCTGCGCACTGGTGTGGGACGCGGGTTGCCGATCGTCGAGAACGGCAAGGCGGCGCCGCTTGGTTGTCGGGCCTACGAGCACTCGGAGTCGGCGCGTCCGCGCACCTTTGTCGGCTGGGACGCCGACGGGCGCTGGCGGACGTTCACGGTGCCTGGAAGCAAACTCGAGACGGTCAACGGAACGTTGCTGCGCACCGGTGGCTTCGGGCTGGCCAGCGCAGCGAACCTCGCCAAGCGACTAGGCATGACGTATGCCTACGAGCTGGACGGCGGCGGTTCGACGACGCTGTGGACGCGTACGGCGTCCGACTGGAAGCGCCGCGACCTCTACGGCGTCTCGAACCCGACCGGGTGCACGTGCGAACGGTGGATGACCAATGGGCTGTCGTTCGTCCTGCCGTGACCGATTTGTCTACCTGCATCGCCACGCTCTGTAATCCCAGGTAGTGCATACCCTCCGAACGGGCTGTCATTCGGTGGCTTTCGGTAGATGCGTTCTACGCCGGATCGGGTTAGGTTCACTTCGTGGGTAGTCGCGCTGCAGTTCTCCTCGTCGCCGGGTCGATATCGGTGGCGCTATTGACGGGGTGCGACAGCGGCGAGCCCACCGTTAACTCTGACGCGTTCACCGGTCCGCTCTCCAACGACCTCATCGCGCGAGCGTCCACCGATTGCGGTAACGGAGAGATCGGTGCTGGCGACACCCTCACGGTGTCAGGGTCGGACTACCTGCCGGACGCCGTTGTCACCCTGCGGTGGACCGTGCTCAGTGACAGCGAAACCGGAACGTGGCCGAGTGTCACCGCTGACGAGAACGGCCGATTCTCGGCGCCGTTGAAGATCTCGGGCTCCATCGCCGACCCTGGCGAGAAGATCACGGTCACCTCGCAGGGTGCGGGGGAGACCGGCGTGATGATGCTCGAGACCAAAGTCGTGATGGGATCCTGCTAGCCCTGCTGGCAAGGGATCGTGCTGGACGCGCAGGCGTCCGCGACCTTCAGAAGCAGTCTTAACTTTCGACGAGGCGAGCGGTCTCGTCGGTGTACTCGACGGCCACTGACTTCAACTGGGGCTCGAACTGCTTGGCGTGGTGAGCGCAGAAGTGCAGCTCGCCGGTGATCAATCGGACGCGTACGTAGGCCTGGGCGCCGCATTTGTCGCAGCGGTCGGCAGCGGTGAGCGTGGTGTCGGGGGCCAGTGCTGTGGTCACGGCTCTCACTCCTCACTGTTGGTCTCACGACTCCCCGGGAGGAGAGCCGCACGACCCTGCTGACGATCTGGTCGCTGCACCGGAAGCCCGGCACTTGTACAACATCCCATCACAGTCCGACACTTCCCGCCGCCAGCATTTCGCGGGTTCGCCGTTGGCGTACACCTTCACCCAGTGGATCATGTGATCTGGCTCACGACACGCCGTTGTGGCCGAACTGCACCCCACGGAGCGGCACCGTCACCCGGTCAGACCAGCCATATAGCCTCGGCAACGTGCCACCAGCCCGTTCCACCAGCCCCGCCACAGCCGCGAAGAAGGCCGCCCGCGGTGGCTACACCGCCAAGCATCTGTCAGTGCTCGAGGGGCTCGAGGCGGTCCGCAAGCGGCCAGGCATGTACATCGGTTCCACCGACTCGCGGGGGTTGATGCACTGCCTGTGGGAGATCATCGACAACGCCGTCGACGAGGCGCTCGCTGGGCACTGCCACCGCATCGACGTACGGCTGCTGGCTGACGGGTCGGTTGAGGTCGAGGACGACGGCCGCGGCATCCCGGTCGACGTCGAGCCCAAGACCAAGCTCACCGGCGTCGAGGTAGTCATGACCAGGCTCCACGCTGGCGGCAAGTTCGGCGGCGGGTCGTATGCGGCGTCCGGTGGTCTGCACGGCGTCGGCGCCTCGGTCGTCAACGCGCTCTCGTCCCGGCTCGACGTTGAGGTCGACCGCGACAGCAAGGTGCACCTGATGTCGTTCCGGCGCGGCATCCCCGGGGTGTTCGATGGTGACGGCGCCGAGGCTGGGTTCGCGAAGAAGTCAGGGCTGCGGGTGGTTGGCAAGGTGCCGAAGAAGAAGACCGGCACGCGGGTGCGCTACTGGCCAGACCGCGAGATCTTTCCCGCTGGCGCCGAGGTCAGCCTCGACGAGTTGCAGACCCGCATGCGGCAGACCTCGTACTTGGTGCCTGGGCTGACGTTGGTGCTGCACGACGTCCGCGGTGATGAACCGGTCGAAGAGTCGTACCGGCACGACGGCGGCATCAGCGAGTACGCCGAGTACCTCAACCCCGACGAGCCGGTGGCCGAGACGGTCCGGCTGCACGGCACCGGGCACTTTCACGAGACGGTGCCGGTGCTCGACAGCAAAGGGCACATGTCTCCGCAAGAGGTCGAACGTGAGGTCACCGTCGACATCGCGCTGCAGTGGGGCAACGGGTACGACACGACGGTGCGCAGCTTCGTCAACATCATCGCGACGCCCAAGGGCGGCACCCACGTCTCGGGGTTCGAGCGCGGGCTCGTGCGCACGATCAACGAGCAGCTGCGGGCGTCCAAGCTGTTGAAGGCCAACGACGACGCGGTGATCAAGGACGACGTGCTCGAGGGGCTCACCGCGGTGGTGACGGTGCGGTTGCCTGAGCCGCAGTTCGAGGGGCAGACCAAAGAGGTGCTCGGGACGTCCGCCGCGACTCGGATCGTGTCGCATGTGGTGCACCGTGAGCTGACGAAGGCTTTGACGTCGACCAAGCGGGTCGACAAGGCACGGGCGCGGGCGGTGCTCGAGAAGGTGGTCGGCGCAGCGCGGGCTCGCATCGCGGCGCGCCAGAGCAAAGAGCTCCAGCGACGCAAGAACGCGCTCGAGACCTCGTCGTTGCCGTCCAAGCTCGCCGACTGTCGCAGCGGTGAGATCGAGCGCACCGAGTTGTTCATCGTCGAGGGTGACTCGGCCCTGGGGACGGCGAAGTTGGCGCGGTCGTCAGAGTTTCAGGCGCTGCTGCCGATTCGCGGCAAGATCCTGAACGTCCAGAAGGCGTCCGTCGCTGACATGTTGAAGAACAGCGAGTGTGCGTCGCTGATCCAGGTGTTGGGTGCCGGGTCGGGGCGCACGTTTGATGTCGACGCGGTGCGTTACGGCAAGGTCATCATCATGACCGACGCCGATGTCGACGGCGCCCACATCCGGACGCTGCTGCTGACGTTGTTCCACCGCTACATGCGGCCCATGCTCGCTGAGGGTCGGGTGTATGCGGCGGTGCCGCCGCTGCACCGGGTCGAGGTGGTCGGCGGCGGCAAGGGGGGTAACGAGGTGCGCTACGCCTACACCGACGCTGAGATGAAGCGGATGTTGGCCGACCTCGACAAGAAGGGCAAGCGAGTCAAGCAGCCGGTGCAGCGGTACAAGGGTCTCGGTGAGATGGACGCCGAGCAGTTGCGTGAAACCACGATGGATCCGCGACGTCGCACCCTGCGCCGCATCACCCTGGCCGACGCCGAACACGGCTCTGACGTGTTCGAGCTGCTGATGGGCAACGAGGTGGCCCCGCGCCGCGACTTCATCGTGGCGGGGGCGTCCGACCTCGACCGTTCCCGCATCGACGCGTAGCCGTCTGCACGTTCGCGAGGACGGGTGGCCGACGACCCTGGCAGTATCGCCGGCCACCGACGGTCGTCACTCGTCTTCGCTCTCGCCCTCGTCTGAGCCCTCTTCCTCGCCCTCGTCCTCACCTTCGTCTGAGCCCTCTTCTTCGACGATGGACGTCCCCTCGTCACCTTCCTCCTCGTCGGACGCTTGGCCGCAACCGGTAAGGATCAATGCGGCCGCCACAGCGGCGGCAGCGATTCCTCGCTTCATGGATTCTCCTTTGTTGGGTGTTCGGTACTGGTCTGGCCGGGTGCCTGACGCAAGTGAGTCTCAAGCTGGCTCAACGTCACCTGCATCTCCGTGATCCGACTCAGCGTTCTTGAAGAAGTCGGCCGGTCGTCGTCCATACGAAGCGAACCGTATGGCCAGCTCGGCGACGAATACGAGGTAGCACACTGAGTTCACCAGGGCCAGCAGCTCACCATGCGCCGACACCAGACCCGGGTAGGTCTCAAGGCCGAGCACGATCGCGTTGACCACGATGACGAGGGCGATCCCGGAGTTGAAGGCGCGAGAGTCGACGAGACGGGCGAGCCGTCCCGATCGTTCGGGCGGAGTCACTTGCTGGTCTGTCCTTCGGCTTGGAGATCGCTTTGCAGCGGGCGACCGTTCTCATCCAGCACCTTGAAGGGGCCAGGAGCCTGATCCAGAGGGCGCCGTCCTTGACCACGCGTGGCGCGAAGGCTCAGCCCGATGGACGTGGCGATGATGGCTGCCACCACCGCCAGCGAGATGGTGGTGGGAATGTAGAACACATCAATCTTCAGAAGCATCTTGACCCCTACCCACATCAGGACGAGGGCAAGCCCTGCCTTGAGATAGACGAACCGGTGAATGAGGTCGGCTAGCAGAAAGAACATCGCACGCAGACCGAGAATGGCGAAGGCGTTCGCTGTGAACACAAGGAAGGGTTCACTGGTCACGGCGAAGATCGCAGGAATGGAGTCGACGGCGAACACGATGTCGGTCACTTCGACAATCACCAGGACAGCGAGGAGCGGGGTTGCGACCCACTTACCCGCACTCTTCACTACGAATCGGCGACCCCGATACTCGTCCACCATCGGAACGAATCGTCGAAAGAGCTTGTAGGTACGTGAGTCTGCGGGGTTCACATGGGTGTCGCGACTTCGCAGCATCCGGTACCCGGTGTAGAGCAGGAAAGCAGCGAACACATAGAGGATCCAGCCGAAGGAGCTAATCAGCGTCGCCCCCGCAGCAATGAAGATCGCGCGGAAGACGAGTGCACCGATGACGCCGTAGAAGAGGACTCGATGCTGATACTGACGGGGGACGGCGAAGTAGGTGAAGATGATCGCCCAGACGAACACATTGTCGACTGCCAGCGACTTTTCGATGACATAGCCGGCGAAGTACTGCTGGCCGAACTCGGCACCGTAGACCGCCCAGATCACGCCACCGGCGAAGACGCCAATGGCGACCCAGATGCTGCTCCAGACCGCGGCCTCCTTCACGTTGATGACATGCGCATCGCGGTGAAAGAAGAGGTCAACGGCCAGCATGAGCAGGATGGCAGCGACGACGAGCGCCCACGGAAGGAGCGAGAGATCCATGACGATTCCTTCGAGACCGGTCAAGCAAGCTTGAAACCACGGTCTCCCTCACCCTTTGGAAGGGCTGCGATCCGGGTGGTACTGACCACCGAAATGACGGAACGCGATTTGTGAGGTACTCCCCGGAGGGGAGGTTACTCGACGAAATGGACCGTTCGCAAACTGGGAGTAACACGACTACGTCCAGGTACCGAGGCCAATCACTGACGTGAAGAGCCGCACCTCGAGTGACGAGAGGAGTAGGGTCCGCGCATGTGCTGCATCGTGGCGTTGATGTCCCTGGTCGGTCCGCGCGTGGCGTTCTTGTTCGCCTGGATCTTCACCAACGAGGTCGATCAGTCGATCGATAGCTTCTGGGTGAAGCTGCTGGGGCTCATCTTCCTACCGTGGACGGCGCTGTTCTGGGCTATCGCGTGGGCTCCGGTGCAAGAGGTAACGGGATTCGGCTGGTTCCTAGTCTTTCTTGGCGTCGTTTTTGACATCGCCTCGTACACCACCGGTGCATACGACCGCAGCCACAAGTAAGGCTGGCGGAGGACGCGTCCAGAACTGCACACTCGGCGGGCTCTCGGTGCACCCAGCTGCACACTCGGCAGGACTGTTAGGACGCCGCCGAGACGGGGATCAGGCGTCCGGTGTCGACGTCGAAGAGGGCTCCCTCGACGGCAAGCCCCTCGGGCAGCAACGGGAACGACTGGATGCGCACCATGTCTTGGCGCAGCGATCCGAGTTGGTCAGCGGTGGTGCGGAACTCGAGGCTGCGGGTGTCGACGCCATGCTCGGTGTCGATCTTTTCGTGGATCTCGTCTTCGGTGAAGCCGGCCATGGCGCACTTGGTGTGCGGCATGACCAATACCCGGTTGACGTTCAGCAGGTAGGCGCCGAGGACGAGCGTGCGTAGGACGTCCTCGGTCACGCGTCCGCCGGCGTTGCGGAGCACCTTGGCGTCGCCCGGTCCGATCCCGAGGATGTCGAAGGGGTTGACGCGGCTGTCCATGCAGGTGAGCACCGCGAGCCCGCGAGCAGCGCGCGCGGGGAGCCCGGAGTTCTGAAACCCGGCGGCGAACGTCTCGTTGGCGCGGTAGAGATCGTCGAACGGCCCCTCGGTCGTGTCGCTCATGCGCTCATCGCCTGTGGTTCGTTGCCGGGCAGCCACTTGATTCCGCACCCCATGCTCGGCCGGTGTGGTTCGGGCACCGGACTGCCGGCAGCGATCAGGTCGATCGCGTTGCGCAGCAGCGCGCCCGTGACCGGCTCGTCGTTGCCAGGCGTCGACGAGTCGAACGCCCCGCGATAGGCGAGTGTGCGGTCGGGGCCGTAGACGAAGAAGTCTGGCGTGCAGACCGCGCCGTACGCGCGGGCGACGCTCTGGTCGGCGTCCACCAGGTAGGGGAACCGCCAGTCGGCGCGCATCGCCTGCTTGGCCAACTCGGCCGGTGCGTCGTCGGGGTAGCGCTCGATGTCGTTGGGGCCGATCGCCACGAGGTCGAGCACCTCGCTGGGCACGAAGGTGCCGAGCTCGCGTTCGATGTGTTGCACGTAGGGGCAGTGGTTGCACGCGAAGCCGACCACCAGGACGGGGGCGGCGAAGCTCTCCAGTGAGCGCTTCGTTCCGTGCACGCCCATGAGCGTGAAGTCGGGCGCTGGCGTCCCGAGCGGAACCAGCGACGAGGTCAGAGCCATGCGTCCATCCTGCCGTACATCGTGTGAGCCGCAACGAGTGAGTTAGTCGTAGCCCCAGCTACGACAGATCCACTCGGTGTTGGAGGAAGACGTCAGGGCAGCGGGACGACGTACGACTCGACGCGCTCGATCAAGCCATCTCGGAACGTGAACACGGTGCAGAACTCGAACCGCACCGTTCCGCCAGCGGTCAAGGCGCCCTGCCCCTCGCCGGTCGCGACGACGACGTCGCCCTCTTCGACCAACCGATCGATGGTCAACGTCGGGCTGCCCTCGAACGCCGGGTTCTCGATCTCGCCGTCGAAGGCTCGCTTGCCCTCGAGGTGCGCGTGGCCAGGAAGGTGCCATACGACGTCGTCGGTGAGCAGGTCAAGGATCTGCCGGTGGTCACTGGTGCGGAAACCGTCGAAGTAGGTCGCGACGACGTCCTGGCGAGTGGTCATTCGGCGATTCTGCCCTGTCGGTCGGGCATGCTGTCGGCGTGCCCACCGACGTCCCCGATGTGCCGAGCAACGTCGAGGTGCGACTGCTGGCGTCCCACGAGCTGTCGGACGCCGTCCGCACGACGATCCGGACGCTGATGTGGGCCTCGTTCGACGACTTCAGCGAGGACGACTGGAGCCACGGCATCGGCGGAGTGCATGTCGTGGCGTTCGACGGTGAGCTGGCGGTGGGGCACGCGTCCGTCGTCACCCGCAACGTCTACGTCGGCGATGAGGTGTTCGTCGGCGGTTACCTCGAGGCGGTCGCCGTCGATGCGCGGTATCGCGGGCGTGGGGTAGGTGCCGCGGTCGTCGGAGCGGCCGATGAGGTGGTCGAGCACCGGCATCCGGTCGCTGCGTTGTCGACGTCGGAGCACCGGTTCTACGAGCGGTTGGGGTGGGAGCGATGGCTCGGACCGACGTTTGTCGTTGACGTCGGTGGTGGGTGGCGGCGCACCGAGGACGAGGACGCCGGGGTGATGGTGTTGCGCCCCCCGGGGTCGCCGGTCAGCGACCTGACGGTGCCGATCGCGGTGGATGACCGCAGCGGGGACGCCTGGTAGCGCTGACCTTTCCTTGCGGTTCATCGCTTCGGTAGCCTCCAGGGGCGGGGATTGACGGCGGGAAGCCGCAATCGCATCGGAACGGACGTACTCCCGCAGCCGATTGGACAGGCATGGCCGCTCAAAGTTACGACGTGGTGATCGCTGGTGGTGGGTTGGCGGGGTCATCGCTGGGGGGCGTGCTCGCGCGGTCGGGTCTCGGTGTCCTCGTGATCGAGAAGGAGAGCCGATTCCGCGACCGCATTCGGGGCGAGCTCTCCTTCCCTTGGGGGCACTACGAAGCCACGCGTGCAGGTCTGGGCGACCCCTTGGCGCAGGCCGGTGTCGTCCCGCATCCGACAGTCGATCTGTACGAGGACCGGCGATGCGTCGAGTCAGTGGTCTGGAAGGAGATCTCGCTCGACGGCCTCCCCGGGATTGGGTTCTCCCATCCCCGACTTCAGGAGGTGATGCTGCAGTGGGCGGGCTCGATGGGCGCGACCGTTTTGCGCCCGGCGAAGGTCGTTGCTGCGGTGGACGATAGCCGTGGCGCAGAGGTGACGGTCGACCAGCGCGGCGAGGTTTCGACCATTCAGGCGCGGTTACTGGTGGGCGCCGATGGCAAAACCTCGGGGGCCCGGAGGTGGACCGGCGGCGAGTCGGTGGCCGATCCGGAGCACCACCGCTTCGGTGGCATTCTGCTGTCGGACGTCACCGGGGTTGACTCATTCGGCTGGGCGTCGATTCCGGAGACGGCAGTGGGATGGCTCCCTACCGGCACCGGTCTGGATCGGGTCTACATCCGGCTCACAGCCGACCGCGTCCGCGAGACCGGAGTCGCACGCAACGCCGACGCGTTCATCGAGTTCGCGAGTCGTCACATGCCCGCGGGCGCTCTTGACAACGCGCAGCCGGCTGGTCCGGTCGGCTTCTTCGCGAACAACTGCACCTGGTCCAGCCAAATCACCCGAGGGCACGTCGTGCTGGTGGGCGACGCCGCCGGGTCGGTCGACCCCACGCACGGGCTCGGGACGTCACTGCTGTTCCGTGATGTTCGTGTGCTCAGCGAGCTGCTGACGTCCGAGACCAGCTGGGGTCGAGCCACCGCCGAGTTCGCGACGCAGCGTTCGGCATACTTCGAGGTGCTGCGCGCGTTCGACCGCTGGTCCGAGATTCTGGACGCCGAGGTCGGGGCTGACGCCGACCGCATGCGCGAGCGGCACATGGCCGCACGCGAGGCCGACCCCACTCTGGGTGGCTTCGGCTTGATCGAGGCCCGAGGCCGAGCCGGACGGGCTGGTACCGGACGAGAAGGCGCGCCGGATCTATTTCGGAGAAGAGCCGCCTTAGCCCGCATGGGACCGGCGACGGTTGCGATCATCGCAACCGGTGTAGCACCGCACCCGATGGGTCAGGCCTGCGTCACGGTCACGGTCGCGGTGAACCACGACGACGGCACCTCTGCTTTGCCGCAACTCTCGGGGCGGTCAGGCCCGGTGGTGGTGTGGACGGTCACGGTGAACGTGTCGCCGCCGTCGCGCACCGCGAAGACACCGTCGCCGGACGCCTCGACCCCGAGGCGATCGACGCTGAGCGGACGCGGGGTCGGCTCACCCAACCGCCGCAGCACCGCGAGCTCGGCCACCTGGGCGGCCGGTTCGAGGGATGACCGACCGCGGCACGCGTCGACCGAACCGCTCGCCGCGTCGGGACCCCCGAAGAGGTAGCCGTCGGGTAGTGACACGTACGTCGGAGCGAACCGGTGGCCGCTCGTGTGCGAGGTCTCCCACACCACGGTTCCAGTTCCAGCATCAGCCGCGAACGCCGCCGCCATCGGACGCCCCAACACCGCGCAGCACTGATCCCGTTTGGCGTTGGTGCACACCAACAACGCCCGCGACGGCGTCGGCAGGGGTGTGCCTGGCAACCACGCCGGAGCCGCCTCCGCCGTCAACAAGGCATCCACCCGCAACGCATCGGCCAACCCAGCGACGTCATCGACCCGACGCGCCGCGAGCCACGACGCCGAGCGATCGACCCGGGCGACCAACACCGTCCGCGAGCCATGCACCACATCGGCGTGCGCCCCCACCGACCGGATCAACCCGACCCGCACCGGACGCTCACCGCCTAACGCAGCCAACGCCTCACCGACAGCGGCGTCGAGGTGACTCTCGCGCAACGCATCGCGACCCCACGGGCCTGGCTGCTCGACCAACACCCACAGCCGCGCGAACGGGGCCGACCCTGCTACTGGCTCGCCCAACGCGACGCGCCCGGCCGAGCAGGTAACCGTCACCCGCGACTCGACCCCACCGCCGAGATCGGCTGCGACGCTCGCTCGCCACTACCGTCGCGGCGGCCCTCAGCGGCAGGCAAGTCGACGGCGACCCCCGCGCCCGCACACGCGATCGGACCGACACCGACCCACGCCAAGATCACGGTGTCTTCGCCCTTCAAGAACCGATGGCATCGGACGCCGCCCGTGCCGCGTCCCTTAGCCGGGTACTCCGCGTACGGCGTCACCTTCACCGAACCCGCCTCGGTGCCTGGCAACGCCGACGAGCTGCCCGAGATCGTGACCACCGCAGCGCCCGTCACCACCGGCGTCCGAACCAGCACCCACCACCCCGAAGAACACCGCCTGCGCGTCACCGCCGAGCCGGATGCCAGCCATGCCGCCAGCCGAGCGCCCCTGCGGGCGCACCGCGGACGCCGCAAAGTGCAGCAGCTGCCCGTCGGACGTGACGAACACCAGGTCGTCCTCATCACCAGCGAGCGCAGCGCCGACCACCTCGTCGCCGTCCTTGAGACCGATCAGACTCCAGGTGTCCTTGTTCGTCAGCGGTTCGACGGTGACCCGCTTCACGACGCCGTCACGAGTGCCGAGCGCCACGACCGCCGACCCGTCAAGCGGCACCAACGTCAGCGCCTGCGTCTCGCGTCCGAGGTCGACGAACTCGCGCAGTGGAGCACCACCAGCCAACGTCGGCGCGGACGCGGTGTTCGGCAGCGACGGCATGTCGAGCGCCGACAGCCGCACGACCTCTCCGCGCGAGGTCACCAGGCCCACCTCACCGCGCGCCGTCGTCGCGACGTCTCCGATCACGACGTCGTGCTTGGCGCGCTTGGCCACCGGCAACAGCGGTTCGGCGTCCGTCGTGCGTGCAAGCAACCCGGTGGCCGACAGCAGGACGCGGCATGGGTCGTCGCTGACTTCGAGCGGAGTCGCACTCGCACGGCTCGGTTGCCCGGCCGACTCGAGCAGCACCGTGCGGCGCGGCGTCCCGAACTGCTTGGCAACGTCGGCCAGCTCGGACGACACGAGCTTGCGCAGCGCGCCGTCGTCATCGAGCAACGCGGTGAGTTCGTCGATCGTGGCGTTGAGCTCGTCGCGCTCGGTTTCGAGCTCGATGCGGCTGAACTTCGTCAGGCGCCGCAACGGCATCTCGAGGATGTAGTTGGCCTGGATCTCGCTCAGGTCGTAGACGTTCATCAACCGCTCGCGGGCCTGCGCGGTGTCGTCGGAGCCGCGGATCAGCTGAATGACCTCGTCGATGTCGATGATCGCGATGAGCAAACCCTCGACGAGGTGTCGCCGGTCTTGCGCGCGCGCTCGGCGGAACTCGGTGCGCCGCCGGACGACGTCGACACGGTGGTCGAGGTAGACCTGAAGCAGCTCGAGCAACCCCAGCGTGCGCGGTTGGCCGTCGACCAGTGCGACGTTGTTGATGCCGAACGAGTCTTCCATCGGCGTGAGCCGGTAGAGCTCGTCGAGCACGGCGTCCGGGTTGAAGCCGTTCTTGACCTCGACGACCAGACGCAGCCCCTGCTCGTGGTCGGTCAGGTCGACCAGGCCGGCGATGCCCTGCAGTTTCTTGTTGCGGACGAGGTCGCTGATCTTCTCGACGACGCGCTCGGGGCCGACGCCCATCGGCAGCTCGGTGACCACGATGCCCTTGCGGCGCGGAGTGACGTTCTCGATGCGGGTCGTGGCGCGGACGCGGAACGATCCCTTGCCGGTGGCATACGCGTCGCGGACGCCGTCGAGCCCGACGATCGTGCCTCCGGTTGGCAGGTCGGGGCCAGGGATGAACCGCATCATCGTGTCGAGGTCAGACTTCGGGTGCGTGAGCAGGTGCCGCGCGGCGCTGATGACCTCGACGAGGTTGTGCGGCGCCATGTTGGTGGCCATACCGACGGCGATGCCCGTGGCGCCGTTGACGAGCAGGTTCGGGTAGGCCGCGGGGAGCACCTGAGGCTCGGTGCAGCTGGCCGTCGTAGTTGGGGTTGAAGTCGACGACGTCTTCGTCGATCGATCCGGTGAGCAGCTGCGCCGCGGCGTCCAGCCGGCACTCGGTGTAGCGCATGGCGGCTGGGCCGGCGTCCAGGCTGCCGAAGTTGCCGTGTCCGTCGACGAGCGGCAACCGCATCGAGAACGGCTGCGCCATGCGGACGAGCGCGTCGTAGATGGCGCCGTCACCGTGGGGGTGCAGCTTGCCCATGACCTCGCCGACGACGCGGGCCGACTTCACGTGGCCGCGGTCGGGGCGCAGGCCCATGTCGTCCATCTGGAACAGGATCCGGCGGTGCACCGGCTTCAGGCCGTCGCGGGCGTCCGGCAGCGCGCGGCTGTAGATGACCGAGTAGGCGTACTCGAGAAAGCTGCCCTGCATCTCGTCGGCGACGTCGACGTCGACGATCGTCTCGCGGACTGGCTCGGACGCGGACTTCTTGCTGGTGCGGCTGGACTTGCGGGCCATGCGGTTCGGGTGCTCCAGTCGGTGATGGAGTGCTGGTGGGACGCGGGCGCGTCCAGTCTCTCCCGTAGGGGTGTCAGTGGCGGGGCCGACCCGCCAGGGCAGCGCGGGATCGGGGCAGACGGCGGTGTTGGCGGCCGGTGTCACAATGGGGCGCATGGCTGACTTTCCGGTGACCTCCTCGGGCTTGACCACGGCGATGCCCGGCGACCTGCGGGCCGCCGTCGAGCGGTGCGGTTACTACCCGAGTTTGGTGCTCCACTCGCTGGCGCTGTCGGTGGGTGATGAGTCGATCACCTCGTTCCTGGTGCACCACGAGGCCACGTTCGACCGCGACGAGCTGCGGCGTCACCTGACGGTGGTGCTGCTGACGCCCACCCGCTTGGTGATCGGGCACACCGACGACTTTCCCGCAGACGACCAGGGCAACGCGGCGCACGCCGCCACCAGCACCGAGGCGGTGCGGATCGAGCGGCTCAACTCCGTGGTGGTGAGCCACGTCATCGACGGCCCCGAGCAGTACGACGACACCGTGGTGCCACGCGAGCTGGTGATCTCGGTCGGATGGGGGGCCGTGAGCCGGCTCGACCTCGAACCGGCCAGCTGCGGCGACCCCGACTGCGAGGCCGACCACGGGTACACCGGATCGTCCAGCGTCGACGACTTCTCGGTGCGCGTCTCGATCGCGGCCGACGGCATCGAGGGTGTCGAGCAGGCCCTGGCCTTCGCGGGCACCCTCTCGCGCGTCACCACGCGCTAGTCCCGTCGTGAGGTCGGCCAGGCAGTGAGGGTGACCCTCGGCGAGGGGTGAGGGTTACTCCGGCTTACGTGAACCGAAGAGGATCTCGTCCCAGCTGGGAACCGACGCCTTCTTCTTGTTGCGCTTGGGGGTAGGGGCATCTGGGACGGTTTCGCGTCCACGCATCAAAGCGTCGATGGCGTCCTGGGTTCCCTGCGGGATGCGCTTGTCGGTCTTGCGCGTTGAACTCGCCGTTGCGGTTTCAGTGCCTGCGCTGTCAGCAACGTCCTGCGCGTCAACCTCGCTGATGTCGGCGGGCTCTGACGACTGCACCGGACGCAGCTGCGTGACCGCGGCGGTCGGCTCTTCGGTGAGCAACCAACGGGCCTCGTCGTCGTCGGCGGTCACCGTGCGACGCGCGGGGTCGTAGACCCAGTTCGCTGAGCGCTCACGGCCGCCCGCTTGGTAGTCGAGCGTGACTTCCCAGCCGCCGTCCTCGCGACGCCAGGCGTCCCACTGCATGCCGTCGCGGGGGACGCCGCGCTGCTCGAGCCGCTGGCCCACGAGCTCGCCAAGCAGCATGACGGCACCGTGGTCGTCACGGCCGACGCTGACCTTGGCGGCCTCTTGGGCGATGTACTCGCGCTCGTGCAGGATCGGCCCAGCGAACCGCTCGACCCGCTCGACCGAGATGCCGGCTTGCTCGGCGACCTCTTCGGGGGTCTGGCCACTGCGGATGCGGGCCTGGATCTCGCGGGGGCTGAGGTTGCTCTCAAGGTCGAGTGAGACCTGCTTGGCCTTCAGCGGGCTCTTGGCTCCGACGATCGTTCGCAGGCGCTCGTCGACGGGCAGATGCTCAGCCTCGCCACCATCGCGTTCGAGGATGAGTCGAGAGCCGTCGTCGCTCAGTCCGACCAATCGGAGGTCTGCCATGCCGGAAAGAATGTCACACCATCGGCTCGCCGTCGGCTGAGTCCCTCGACTCCTCCGGATCGACGTACTCATGCGACAGCGATCTCATGCTCAACAGGGCCGCGAGAGTGGCGACAAATCCGGCCGTGATTCCCACCCAGAACCCGGCGCGAATAGACACGTGGTCGACCAGCAACCCGCTCGCGGGTGACCCCAGTGCGAAACCGACCCCGATCGAGACGGACGCCCACGTGAGGGCCTGAGTCAGCGCCCCCTCGGGCACCAGGCGTGCCGATAGCGCAAACCCAGCGATAAGGGCCGGAGACACCCCGGCTCCGGCGAACAGCAGCACGGCGCCGATCCCCACGAGCGAGTCGACGAAGAACAGGGGCATCAGCAGCAGCCAGGTGGCGGCCGACCCGGCCAGCAGCTGGATGTGCAGCGCAGGCAGCCGTCGAACGCCCCCGATGATCAACCCAGCAGCGAGCGAGCTGATCGACCAGAGCCCCAAGACGATGCCGGCCGCCGCGGTCTGCCCGCCCTCGCGCGCGGTGGCGATCACGGTGACCTCGACGCCGGCGAAGACGACTCCGAGGCTGAACATGACGATCATCAGCGCCGGCATGCCGGGATAGCGGATCGCGAGACGTCCGGTGCCACGCTCGGTGGGCTTGGGTGGCGGCTCGGTGTGCCGCTGCGCCAACAGGGCGAGCGTTCCGATCGAGCCGATGATCGCGGTCAGCGCCAACGCGGTCGCGCCGCCGAAGGCCGCGGCGACGAAGGCCGCCAGCGGCGGACCGATGACGAAGACGAACTCGTCGACCACCGACTCCCATGAGTAGGCCGTACGCAGCAACGGTGAGTCGGCCAAGACGTACGACCACCTGGCGCGGACGACGGCGCCGACAACAGGCAGCGCCGCCCCACTGATGGCGGCCACGACAAAGAAGGTCCAGAGCGGGGCGTCCGTCGCGGCCAGGATCAGCAGCGTGAGGACGCCCAACACGTACAGCGCGATTTGCGGGCCGATCACCCGGCGTTGGCCGTAGCGGTCGATCAACATCGCGATCGCCGGAGCCGCCACGGCTCCGACCAGAATCCACGTGGCGTCCACCGCACCCGCAATGAAGTACGAGTCGGTGATGTCGACCATCATCAGCAGCAGCGCCAGGCCGCCCATCGACAACGGCAACCTGGCGAAGAATCCCGCCAACGAGAATGGCCAGGCCTCAGGAGTGCGCAGCAACTGCGCGTAGGGGCTGGCCACGGAGCCACGCTAACCGGGCGACCTGACACCGGCGGGTGCCAGGATGCACGTGTGGCACACGACGCTCCGGCTGGCGAGACCTACGACGCGCTGCTGCTCGTCTCGTTCGGCGGTCCGGAGGGCCCGGACGACGTGGTGCCCTTTCTGCAGAACGTCACGCGCGGTCGTGACATCCCCGAGGAGCGGCTGCGAGAGGCCGGCCAGCACTACTTTCACTTCGGCGGGGTCAGCCCGATCAACGCGCAGAACCGCGAGTTTCTGGACGCCCTGCGCGCGCACTTTGCTGCGACCGGGCTCGACCTGCCGGTCTACTGGGGCAACCGCAACTGGACGCCGTACGTTGCCGACGCCGTCGAGCAGATGCGCGCAGACGGCGTCCGACGTGCGTTGGCGTTCTTCACGTCGGCGTACTCGTCGTACAGCGGATGCCGGCAGTACCGCGAGAACCTCGCCGATGCGCTGGCTGGCGAGGCTGTGCCCTTGAGCGAGGCGAGCCCGCGCATTGATCGGATCGGCGCCTACTTCAACCATCCCGGCTTCGTCGAACCGTTCGTCGATGCGACGGTCGAGGCGGTGCAGAAGCTGTCGGTCGCCGAACGTGCGGCCGCGCGGCTGGTGTTCACCACGCACTCGATCCCGATCGCTATGGCCGAGAGCAGCGGACCGGATGCCGGCTATGGCGGTGGCGCGGACGGCGGCGGCGCATATGACAGCAACACCGAGACGTTGCGGCGCTCGTGGCGCGGGCGGTCAGCGAGGCGACGGGGGCTGAGCTGCCGTGGGACCTGGTGTACCAGTCGCGCAGCGGTGCACCACACATCCCGTGGCTCGAGCCCGACATCGACTCCCACCTGCGCGAGCTCGCGGCGTCCGGGTGCAGCGCAGCGGTGGTGGTGCCGATCGGGTTCGTGTCCGACCACATGGAGGTGATGTGGGACCTCGACACCCAGGCGCGGGCGACTGCCGACGAGGTGGGGCTGCCGATGGTGCGAGTGTCGACTCCCGGTGCTGACCCGCGGACGGTGGCGATGGTGGCCGACCTCGTGCGCGAACGCCTCGACGGTGTGCCGGTCAGTGACCGCGCACGACTCGGGTCGTTGCCTGCGACGTGGGACTGCTGCGCTGACGACTGTTGTCCCAACCCGCGCGCGCCGCGTCCGGTCGTGGCGGGCTGCGGCGAGGTCACGGGCGCAGAGGTCACGGCGTGACGTTCGCCGCGGGGCCGTCGGAGAACGCCGAGCTGATGCAGCTCTGTCGGCAGACGGCCTACGACGTGGGGGAGCGGGTGCTGCGGTGGCGGCGCGAGCGCACGTCGGTAGCGGCCGAGACGAAGTCGACCCCCACTGATGTGGTGACCGAGGCCGACCGGATGGCCGAGCAGCTGATCCGCGACCGTCTGATGACTGCGCGGCCAGAGGCGGCGTGGTGGGGCGAGGAGTCGGGGCGGGCGTCCGGCACAGCGGACGGCGATAGCGGGACCGGCAGCGGTGACGGGCTCGAGTGGGTGGTCGACCCCATCGATGGCACGACCAACTTCTTCTACGACTTCCCGGGGTGGGCGGTCAGCATCGCGGCTCGCCGCGGTGGCGAGTCGGTCGCAGCTGCGGTGCATGTGCCGACGTTGGCCACCACGTTCACGGCAGCGCGCGGCGAGGGTGCCCATCTCGAGGACGCACACGGACACCGCGAGCTGGTGGCGTCCGAGGTCACCGAGCTGTCGCAGGCGCTGATCGCGACGGGGTTCGCCTATGACGCCGGGGTGCGCGCGGTGCAGGGTCCGATCGTCGGGGGCCTGGTGTCACGCGTCCGCGACATCCGGCGCGCTGGTGCGGCGTCCGTCGACCTCTGCGCGGTGGCGGCCGGACGCGTCGACGGCTACTTCGAGCGAGACCTCCAGGCGTGGGACCTCGCGGCGGGCATGCTCATCGCGCAGGAAGCCGGCGCGGTGGTGTACCAGCGGCCGAGCGGCACGACGGTCGCTGCCGGACGCGGGATCGCCCCGGCGCTCGAGCAACTGCTCGACGACCTCGGCGACTGAGGCGTTACCGACCGAAGCACAACGAGTGACTTTGTGGCCGCTGGGGCGACCGCAAACTCACTCGTTGCGGGAAGCCGCAGTCAGTCGAGTCGGCGCAGCTCGGAGCGGTAGCGGTGACCGTTGTCGACGTAGGTCTGCACGTTCTGGGTGAACGCGTCGGCAGGGACGGCGTCCGGTCGGATCTTTGCCGGGACGCCGAGCGCCATGGCCCCACTCGGCACCTCGGTGCCGCCGGACACCACAGCGCCTGCGCCGACAAGGGCACCGGAGCGAACCACCGCGTTGTGCAGCACGATCGAGCCCGACCCGATCAGCGAGCCGTCCTCGATCACGCAGCCCTCCATGTGGGCGAGATGGCCGACCACGCAGTCGGCTCCGATCGTTGTCGACAGCTCGGATGTGGCGTGAATCACAGCGCCGTCCTGGATCGACGTACGGTCACCGACGGTGATCCCTCCGTAGTCGCCGCGGAGCACGGCTCCTGGCCATATCGATGCCTCGGCCCCGATCGTCACGTCGCCGATCACCACCGCATCCGGGTGCACAAAGGCTTCTGGGTGGATCGTGGGGGTGCGTTCGCCCAGGGCGTACACGGCCATGACTGCTCCTCGGTTTACGTCGCCGATGTCTGACGGGGTAATCCTGCCTCGGACGCCCCATGGCACCTCATGGACGGCCGAGAAGGCCAATTTCATGAGAGTTCATGCGAGCCGACGCGACAATCACGGCAGGCTAGGGCACAATCGCCCCCCGAGCCCGACTGGGCCGCATCGGCTGGGCACCTACGGACTGGCACCACGGCCGGGCACAAATCGGCCAGCCCCTGTGTTACAAGGGCACTGATCCCGAGAAGCAAGACTCGGATCCTCGTAAGGAGGGGTCCCGCGCTCATGGCAACCGACTACGACACCCCACGCAAGACTGACGACGAGCTCTCCGAGGACAGCCTCGAAGAGTTGAAGGCTCGTCGTGCCGATCTTGCTTCCTCGACCGTCGATGTCGACGAGACCGAGCTGGCGGAGTCGCACGAGTTGCCTGGCGCCGACCTGTCAGGCGAAGAGCTGACCGTCCGCGTCGTCCCCAAGCAAGAGGACGAGTTCACCTGCTCACGCTGCTTCCTGGTGCACCACCGCAGCCAACTGGCGACCAAGAAGAACGGTCAGCCGATCTGCAAAGACTGCGCCTAACCGCTCAGCTACACAGTCAGCTACACACTCGGCGACTACTTGGCGCCGATGTGGCGGGCCTGGCGCATGGCGAAGGTCTTGGCGACCGCCACGGTGCCTGCGCTCACGGCAGCGAAGACGAGGATCTCGGGCAAGGGGCTGTCGTCCTTAGCCGGGTCGGTCCCGCGAATGAACTTCCACCCGGCGCTGACGAGCTTCTGCGCGATCAGGCCTGCGGCCAGCGCGGCGATCGTCACCACTGCCTGCGGAGGTCCAGCGCTCTCGTCTGACGTGCCCATGCGGTTGCCTTTCGGTGGGTCGCTACTCGCTTGATCCTGTCACGTTCTGTGTCGATGACGCAGCCCCCAGGGCGGACGCCAGTGCCTCGGCCCGGCGGGTCGACACGAACCAGTACGGCGTCGGATCCATCGGATCGTTCACCTGTACCGTCACCGCGCCACGTACCCAACCGCGCAGCAGCACAAACGCGCGCGAGTCTGCGTCGACACCGCGCACCCGGCGAGCCGCTGCGGCGTCCAGCACGGTGACCTCGCCTATTGCGGACGCCGGAAGCGTCGCTCGCCCCGCCCGCAACCCTGCGCCGGTGACCTCGACCAGCGCCGACATGCGCAGCAGGCCCATCGCCGCGAGGGCGAACAACCCGACGAACACCACCACACCGACCACCGACGAGATGGCGTACCCATACGCGATACCCAACGTGGACGCCCAGAACGCCGCGAGCAGCCAACCCCACCACGGGGGTGTCAACCGCTCGTGGTGCAGCGTTAACGCGGCCCCGGTAGCGGAGGCAGAGGTTGGCGGCACCCGATCAGGGTGGCACCCGCAGGACCCCTCTGCGCCGGTAGGGTCCACCCGTGAGCGAGGAGCCCGAACGCCGGCGTCCGATCGAACCTCCGAAGCACGCCGTGCCTCCGGAGCGACACGTCGACGCTCCACCCCCCGGCACCACCCTCGGCAGTCACTACCGACAGTGCTTCGGGTGTGGTCCTGACCACCCAACCGGGTTGCACCTGTTGCTGACCGCCGGCGAGGGGTTGACGATTCACGCCGAGCTGAAGGTCAGCGAACACCACCAGGGCGCACCAGGGCTGGCCCACGGAGGGCTGCTCGCCGCCGCGATCGACGAGGCGCTCGGGGCGGTCACGTGGCTGCTCCGCGTCCCCGTCGTCACCGTGCATCTCGAGACCGACTACCGCCAACCGGTCCCTGTCGGTTCGACGCTGCTCTTGGACGCCGAGTGCTACGCCGTTGCCGGTCGCAAGATCTACTCGCGCGCCACCGGGTGCCTCGCTGACGCCAATGGCGAGCCTGGCCCGATTGCTGTCAGCGCGCGGTCGGTCTTCGTCTCGGTGCCGCTCGAACACTTCCGTGAGCACGGGCGCGCCGCCGACATCGACAACTTCGTGGCGAGCCACAACGAGACCGAAGTGCTGCACGCCTTCGAGGTCAACCCGTGACGGCCGATCCGCTCGATGTGCTGATCGTGCGCCTGGACGCCGAGCTGCCCTTGCCCGCATACGCACACCCTGGCGACGCCGGCGTCGACCTGGTCTCGACCATCGACGTTGAGGTCGCTCCTGGCGAGCGAGTCATGGTGCCCTCCGGCATCGCGATCGCCCTGCCAGACGGGTTCGCCGCCTTCGTCCACCCTCGCAGTGGGTTGGCGATCCGCGAGGGGCTGACGGTCGCGAATGCGCCTGGCACGGTGGACGCGGGGTACCGTGGCGAGATCAAGGTGGGGCTGGTCAACCTCGACCGCGAGAAGTCAGTCGCGGTGAAGCGGGGAGACCGGATCGCTCAACTTGTCGTGCAGCGCGTCGAGAAGGTCACGTTCCACGAAGTAGAGACACTGCCAGGATCGGCGCGCGCCGCTGGTGGGTTCGGCTCGACCGGAAGGTCGAGCAACGACGGAGGTTCGTGATGTCGCTGTTCCGCAAGAAGTCTGAGATTCCAGAAGAGCAAGCCCTGTTGGCCGCCATGGACGACATGCGCGAGCGCCCCAAGAATGAGCCGGGCATCGAGGACGTGCGTCAGCCCGACGACCAACCCATCGACCCGGAAGACCCCGACCCCAACGTCAACCCGGGCTCCAGTGACGGGGGCGCATCGGCGTCCGAGGGCGACAACACGCTGCTCGACTTCGGATCGCTTCGGGTGCCAGCCGTCGACGGCATGCAACTGCGCGTCGAAATGGATGACGACGAGAAGCCGGTGGCCGTCGCAGTGATGCTCGACGACACCGTGCTGCAACTGCAAGCGTTTGCAGCACCGAAGTCAGAGAGCCTGTGGGACGAGGTGCGCCAAGATCTCGCCGAGGGCATCCGAGGAAGTCAGGGCAAGGCGCGCGAAGCTGACGGTCCGTTCGGCCGTGAGTTGCAGGCCGAAGTAGTCACGACCGACGACAAGGGCAAGACCGCTCGTCAGAACGTGCGCTTCGTCGGTATCGATGGGTCGCGTTGGTTCTTGCGCGGTGTGATCACCGGTGCCGGGGTCGCCGAACCAGAGCGGGCTACTGGCGTCGAAGCGATCTTTCGCCAGGTCGAGGTAGAACGAGGCACGCAGGCCGCCCCGCCACGTCATCCGCTACCGCTGACGATGCCGGAACACCCGGGGTTGGTCCCTGGTGATGAGCATGCCGACGACTGATCCCGCACCGCGCACCCGTTGGTGGCAGCGGCTGGCTGAGCGACTCGCGCCCAGCGCGACGTCCATTGAGGCCGACGAGCTGCGTACCCGGTTCACCGATCTCGAGACCACTGCGATCGTCGACGCCCCGCTCGCAGTGCCGGTGCGAGTCGGCGGAACTGTTCGCTCGCTGACGTTGCGATGCCGCGCCCAGGTGCCGGCGCTCGAGGTTGACCTCTACGACGGCAGCGACTCGTTGACGTTGGTGTTTCTCGGACGCCGCGCGATCCGTGGCATTTCCCCTGGACGACAGCTGATCGTGTCTGGACGCGTGACGCGTCGCAATCCTGAGTACGTGATGTACAACCCGACCTACGAGCTGTTGCCGGCAGCCGCGTGACGTCGAGCGAAGAACCTGCAGCAGAGTCGAAGCCGTCCGGTACGAGCATCGCCGGCGTCGACCTGGCAGAGGCCATCGGCGGCAAGCGCGGCCTACTCGACAGCGGGCTGCCCAGCGTGGTCTTCGTTGGCGTCTACACGCTGAGCAGCCAAGACCTGCGATTGGCGATCATCTCCGCTCTCGCGGTCGCGGGGTTGCTCACCGCGTGGCGGTTGATCCGGCGGCAGCCACTGATGCAGGCGTTCGCTGGGTTCTTCGGCGTCGCGCTGGCGTCGTTCATCGCCTCGCGCACCGGCGAAGCGCGCAACTACTTTCTGACCGGGTTCATTTCGAACGGCGCCTACCTGCTGGCTGGCGTCATCTCGATCGCCGTCCGGTGGCCGCTCGTCGGGGTGATCCTTGGCCCGCTGCTCGGCGAGGGCATGACCTGGCGCCAGCACCCCGAACGGTATGCGGTCTATCGACGGATCACGTGGATCTTCGTCGCGATGTTCAGCATCAGGCTCGCGGTGCAGATCTACCTGTACCTGCAGGACGACGTGTTCTGGCTCGGCATCGCCCGGTTCGTGATGGGGTTCCCGCTCTACCTGTCGGTGGTGGCGCTGGCGTACTGGATGATCCGCCGCGCCCCGCCACCGCGACCGCAGACCAAGGACACCGAGGACGCCGAGGAAGCCGAAACCACCGCAGAAGCTGCCGAGGCTGAAGGCAGCGCTACCCCTGAGGGTGAGGACTGAAGGTCTGCTGCACCCGGTGCTCAGACTCAGCAGACGTCACGAACAGCAGCTCGTCGCCGGCTTCGAGTGAGTCGTCGTCGGTAGGCACGATCACCCGCTTGTCGCGCACGATGGTCACCAATGCGGTGTCCTGCGGCATCGTCACCGACCCCACTCGCGATCCGACCACCGGAGAACCTGGCGGAAGTGTGATCTCGACCAGGTTGGCGTCGCCCTGCTCGAACTCCATGAGTCGAACGACGTCACCGACGCTCACCGCTTCTTCGACCAGCGCCGAGAGCAACCGCGGCGTCGACACCGCAACGTCGACGCCCCAGCCCTCGGTGAAGAGCCACTCGTTCTTGGGGTGGTTGACGCGCGCCACGACGCGGGGGACGCCGTACTCGGTCTTGGCGAGTAGCGAGATCACCAGGTTGACCTTGTCGTCACCGGTGGCGGCGATGACGACTTGGCACTCCTGAAGCCGCGCCTGGTCGAGAGCAGAGATCTCACAGGCGTCCCCTTGCAGCCATTCGGCGGACGCGAGGTCGCTGCGGTAGGTCGTGACCTCAGGGTCGATCAGCAGCACCTGGTGGTTGTGCATCATGAGCTCGCCCGCGATCGAACGACCCACCTTGCCGGCACCGGCGATAGCGACGCGCATGTCAGAGACCCTCCGGTGCTCGAGCGACGGCGGTGGCCGCGCGCTCGGCGTCCGCAGAGGTCAACATCGCGTGCACGATGTCGCCTTCCTGGACGACGGTGCTCGAGGTGGTGATCTGGCCATTGCCGAACCGGGTGATGTAGGCCATCCGGATGCCGCACTCTTGCTCGAGGCGCTGGTAGGTGTGGCCGATCCAGCTAGGCGCCACTGGCAGCTCGGCCATGATGACCTCGCCGCTGGGGTCGCGGTAGTCCTCGTGGACGCCGCCAGGCAACAGTCGGCGCAAGATGCGGTCGGCGGTCCAGCGCACGGTGGCCACTGTGGGGATACCCAGCCGCTGGTAGATCTCGGCCCGGCGCGGGTCGTAGATGCGGGCAACGACGGTGCTCACGCCGAAGTTCTCGCGGGCGACACGCGCGGACACGATGTTGGAGTTATCGCCGCTGCTGACGGCCACGAAGGCGTCGGTGCGCTCCAGGCCAGCCTCAAGCATCGTGTCCCAGTCGAACCCGACGCCCGTGACCGTGGAGCCGCCGAAGTCGGCGCCTAGCCGTCGGAATGAGTCGGGGTCTTGGTCGACGACGACCACCTCATGGCCACCTTCGTCGAGTTCGATCGCCAACATCGAGCCGACGCGGCCGCAACCCATGATCACCACATGCACGCGCCCACGGTAGCGGCTCCACCCGAGCGGGGTGGGCAGGCGTAGCATCGCCCCCCGTGGCGTCCGTGACCTCTGTCTTCAAACGTGCATTGGTCGGTAGACCACAGTCGAGCGCCAAACTCAGCGAAACCTTGCTGCCGAAGCGGATTGCGCTGCCGGTCTTTGCCAGCGACGCCCTCTCGTCGAACGCCTACGCGACCCAAGAGATCTTGCTCGTCCTCTCGCTCGGTGGGGTCGCGTTGCTCGACTACACGCCGTGGGTGGCCGCCGGGGTGGTCCTGGTCTTCTTCGTGGTGGTCGCGTCGTACCGCCAGAACGTGCACGCGTACCCCTCTGGCGGCGGTGACTACGAGAACGTCAGCGTGAACCTCGGCCCTAACGCTGGGGTGGTGGTCGCCAGTGCGTTGCTGGTCGACTACGTCATGACGGTCGCAGTGTCGATCGCGGCAGCCGTCGACAACATCGCCTCAGCGTTCGACGGGTTCGGCAACCACATCGTGTTGCTCGCCGTGCTTCTTATCGCGCTGATCACGTTCTTGAACCTGCGCGGCGTCCGCGAGTCGGGCACCGCGTTCGCGATTCCGACGTATGCGTTCATGGCTGCCATCTTCTTGATGGTCGGGTGGGCCATCGTGCGGCTGGCCACCGGAGCTGAGCTAAAGGCCGAAAGCGCCGACTGGACGTTGGTGGCCGAGGGATCGTTTACGGGCCTCGTGCTGGTCTACCTGGTGGCGCGCGCGTTCACGTCGGGTACGACGGCTCTGACCGGTGTCGAGGCGATCAGCAACGGCGTCCCGGCGTTCAAGAAGCCGAAGTCGAAGAACGCTGCCACCACCTTGCTGCTGCTCGGCGTGATCTCGATGACGATGTTCGCGTCGATCACCTGGCTTGCCATCCAGACTGGTGTGCAGGTGGCCGAACATGACTCCGACTTGCTGGGTATGCCTGACGGTGAACATCAGAAGACCGTCATCGCGCAGATCGCCAACACGGTGTTCAGCAATGCTCCGGCGCTGGCGCTGATTGTGTCGGCGGCGACTGCGCTGATTCTGGTGCTGGCGGCCAACACCGCGTTCAACGGATTTCCGGTGCTGGGGTCGATTCTCGCGCGTGACGGATACTTGCCGCGGCAGCTGCACACTCGCGGCGACCGACTGGCGTTCAGCAACGGAATCATCGCGCTGTCGGGTGCCGCCATTGTGCTCGTCATCTTGTTCGATGCCGATGTGTCGAAGCTGATCCAGCTGTACATCGTCGGGGTCTTCGTGTCCTTCACGATGAGTCAGATCGGCATGGTCAAACACTGGACGCGGCACCTCGGATACGAACAAGAACCGGCGGAGCGTCGGCGCATGAAGCGCGCCAGAGTGGTCAACTTCATCGGCGTGCTCATGACTGGCTCGGTGCTGATGGTGGTGCTGTTGACCAAGTTCACCCGAGGCGCGTATCTTGGCCGTCATCGCGATGGCCGTGTTGTTCGTCATGATGAAGGCGATTCGACGTCACTACACCAACGTCGCCGAAGAGTTGAAAGCCGACGAGCACCAACAGATGCTGCCGTCGCGCATTCACGCGCTGGTGCTCGTGTCGAAGTTGCACAAGCCGGCGCTGCGGGCCCTCGCGTACGCGCGCGCGTCGCGACCGGCGACGATCGAAGCTGTGACGGTCGGCGTTGACGAAGCCGAGACCGAAGCGTTGCTGTTGGAGTGGGACGAGCGCAACATTCCGGTGCCGCTGCGGGTGCTCGACTCGCCGTATCGCGAGATCACGCGTCCGATCGTCGACTACGTCAAGGCGCGACGTCACGACAATCCGCGGGACATCGTTGATGTGTATGTGCCTGAGTACGTGGTTGGCCACTGGTGGGAAGCACTGCTGCACAACCAAAGCGCGTTGCGCCTGAAGACTCGGTTGCGATTCACGCCGGGTGTCGTTGTCGTGTCGGTGCCGTACCAGTTGCGGTCGTCGCAACAGTTGGCTGACCGCCCCGAGTCGTTCGGAGCTGGGTCGGCGCGCCGCGGTGAGCCATCGGCGGAAGAGGCCGAGCGCACCGTGACTGAGGAGATGGAGTCCTGACCACGTCCGCGGGGCTTGCCGTCGGTGACGAGATCACCGTCGACGTTGGATCTGTTGCTCACGGCGGGCACTGCGTCGCGCGGTACGAGGGCCAGGTGCTGTTCGTTCGCGATGTGCTGCCGGGGGAGAGCGCGCGAGTGCGCGTCGCCGAGATCGGGCGCAAGGGGCGGTTCGTGCGTGCCGACCTGCTCGAGGTGCTGACGGCGTCCGAGCATCGAGTCGAGCCGCCGTGTCGGTTCGCCGGCCCCGGGCAGTGCGGCGGCTGCGACTTTCAGCACGTCGAGGTGGGGGAGCAGCGGCGGTTGAAGGCTGCCGTCGTGGCCGAGCAGTTGCGCCGGCTGGGTGGTGTGGACGACCTGTCGGGGGTGTGGTCTGGCGAGGTTGAGGCGTTGCCTGATCCGGTTGTTGGCATGCCGGGGCTGCGGTGGCGGACCCGGGTGCGGTTTGCCGTTGACGCTGCCGGACGCGCCGGGTTGCGTCGGCATCGTTCGCACGAGGTGGTGCCGATCGACGACTGCCTGATCGCGCACGAGGGCGTCGACGTGGTTGAGGTGACTGGCACGAGTTGGCCCGGAGTCGAAGAGGTGTCGGTGCAGGTTGATCCGGCGTCCGGCGATCGTGATGTGACGGTCGGTCGGGGTCACGGGTCAGAGGCGCTGACGATGACGGCGGCCGGGCGGTCGTGGCAGGTGTCGTCCGGTGGGTTCTGGCAGGTGCACCCTGCGGCGGCGGACACCTTGGTCGATGCGGTGATGACGTTCGCTGCTCCGCGTCAGGGTGAGCGGTTGGTGGATCTGTACGCCGGCGTTGGGTTGTTCAGCGGGGTGTGGGGGTCGCGTTGTGGTGGGGCCGTTGAGGTGGTGGAGGGCGATCACCGCGCGGCCGGTGATGCGTTTGCGAACTTGGCTGACCTGTCGGGGGTTGAGGTGCACTCCGAGGCCGTGGAGGACTTCGTGGCTTCCGGTGATGTTTCGGCCGATGTGGTGGTGCTCGACCCCCCGAGAGTTGGCGCCAAGCAGGCGGTCGTTGACGGCGTCGCGGCGTGGGGCGCGCGTGCTGTGGTGTACGTCGCGTGTGACCCCGCGGCGTTGGCTCGCGATGTGCGGTACTTCGCTGCGTCCGGGTATCGCCTGACGGCGCTGCGAGCGTTCGACCTGTTCCCGATGACTCACCACGTGGAGTGTGTGGCGCTGTTGGAGCCGGTCTCGGTTGGTGCTGAGGATGGTTCGCGCGGTCGGTTCGCCGTGAGCGCGGCGTCCGGCTCGGATCGCGACCGCGATGCCGCCGGCCGCCCGCAGAATGCACGGCCGCGGGACGGTTTAGGGCGACCGTTGCCCCACGATGCGGAGGGCGTCGAGCGGGTCCCCGAGGGTTTGACGCTGCCGCCGGTTGAGGCACTCGCTGAGGCGCAGCGGTTGCTCGACGATGGTCGTCCGTTTCACGCGCACGAGGTGTTGGAGGGCGTGTGGAAGGCGGCACCTGCGGAGGAGCGGGATCTCTGGCAGGGGTTGGCGCAGCTCGCGGTGGGGCTGACACATGCGATGCGGGGCAACACGACGGGCGCCGTGTCGGTGGTGTCACGGGGCCGGGACGCGGTCGCTGGGTATGCCGATGCGCCGCCCTACGGCATCGACATCGCTGGGCTCGTCGCGTGGGCGGATCAGCTGTTGGCGTTGCTCGCCGACCCCGCGAGGGATCCCGCGACGGATGGCGGCGATCCCTTCCCCGTGCCGACACTGCAACTCCCCTGAGGTCACCGCCTCGGCCCAGCGTCTGGGTTTGGGTGCGGTGTAGCACCGGTTGCGTTGATCGCAACCGACGCCGGTCCCATGCTTGCCCGGGCGAGGACGGCGTTCCCGATGGAACCGCCATTGGTTGCGATGATCGGCACCGGTGTAGCACCGCACCCACCAATAGGGGTATCTTGATGTCAAGATAGATCGGATCGGGCAGGATCATCCCCTCCCGGTTTGTACGGGTTCCGACCTCAGCGCACGCCCGTCCGACCTCTCAGTCCTAGGAGCCACCGATGTCGACTCCTCGCAGCAACCCCGACAGCTTCGGCGCGCGCAGCTCGCTGGACGTGGGCGGTGACAGCCACACGATCTACCGCGTGGACGCCGTCGAGGGCTCAGACCGGCTGCCCTTCAGCCTGAAGGTGATGCTCGAGAACCTGCTGCGCACTGAGGACGGCGTCAACGTCACCGCCGATCAGATCCGCGCCGTGGCGGGTTGGAACCCGAACGCCGAGCCCGACACCGAGATCCAGTTCTCGCCCGGCCGCGTGATCATGCAGGACTTCACCGGCGTCCCCGCCGTCGTCGACCTCGCCACGATGCGCGAGGCCGTCCGCGACCTCGGTGGCGACCCCAGCGTCATCAACCCGCTCGCGCCGGCCGAGCTCGTGATCGACCACTCGGTGATCGCCGACGTCTTCGGACGCAGTGACGCGTTCGCCCGCAACGTCGAGCTCGAGTACGAACGCAACCGCGAGCGCTACCAGTTCTTGCGATGGGGCCAAGGCGCGTTCAACGAGTTCACCGTCGTGCCACCAGGCACCGGCATCGTGCACCAGGTCAACATCGAACACCTCGCCCGCGTCGTCATGGTGCGTGACGGCGTCGCGTACCCCGACACTCTCGTCGGCACCGACTCGCACACCACGATGGTCAACGGCCTCGGCGTCGTCGGCTGGGGCGTCGGGGGCATCGAGGCCGAGGCCGCGATGCTCGGGCAGCCCGTGTCGATGCTGATCCCGCGGGTCGTCGGCTTCAAGCTGCACGGCAAGCCGGTGGACGGCGTCACCGCCACCGACCTGGTGCTCACCATCACCGAGCAGCTGCGCGAGCACGGCGTCGTCGGCTCGTTCGTCGAGTTCTACGGCCCCGGCGTTGCCGAGGTGCCACTGGCCAACCGCGCCACGATCGGCAACATGAGCCCCGAGTACGGGTCGACGATCGCGGTGTTCCCGATCGACGACGAGACCGTGCGCTACCTGCGGTTCACCGGACGCAGCGAGCAGCAGGTCGCGCTCGTCGAGGCGTACGCCAAGGCTCAGGGCCTGTGGCACGACCCCAGCCGCGAGGCTGAATACTCCGAGCGCCTCGAGCTCGACCTCGGATCGGTCGTTCCGTCTATCGCCGGGCCGAAGCGTCCGCAAGACCGGATCGCGCTGTCGGACGCGAAGCAAGCCTTCCGTGCCGCCGTCGTCGACTTCCTCGACGGCGATGCGCTCGCGTCGGTTCGCGGCCCCGTTGACGAGTCGGTCGACGAGAGCTTCCCGGCGTCCGACCCGCCTGCGATCACCAACGTCGGTAACGGAGCGCACAACGACCCACACCTGAGCGAGGGGCGTCCGACCAAGAAGGTCGACGTCACGCTCGCGGACGGAACGTCGTTCACGCTCGACCACGGTGCTGTGACGATCGCGGCGATCACGTCGTGCACCAACACCTCGAACCCGTCGGTGATGATCGGCGCTGGGCTGCTGGCGAAGAAGGCCGTGGAACGTGGGCTGAGCCGCAAGCCCTGGGTGAAGACCACGCTCGCTCCGGGGTCGAAGGTCGTCATGGACTACTACGACCGCGCGGGCCTCACGCCCTACCTCGACAAGCTCGGGTTCAACCTCGTCGGCTACGGCTGCACGACGTGCATCGGCAACAGCGGGCCGCTGATCCCTGAGGTGTCCGCCGCGATCAACGAGCACGATCTCGCTGTCACGTCGGTGCTGTCGGGCAACCGCAACTTCGAGGGGCGCATCAACCCGGACGTGAAGATGAACTACCTGGCGTCCCCGCCGCTTGTCGTGGCATACGCGCTCGCAGGAACGATGGATCTCGACCTCACGACCGAACCGCTTGGCGTGGACGCCGATGGGCAGCCGGTCTTCATGCACGACCTATGGCCGTCGGCGCAGGAGATCCAGGAAGTCATCGACTCAGCCATCGCGAGCGAGACGTTCACCCGCGAGTACGCCGATGTCTTTGCCGGTGACGAGCACTGGACTGGGTTGCCGACGCCGACTGGTGACACGTTCGCGTGGGACGCGGCGTCCACCTACGTGCGCAAGCCTCCGTACTTCGAGGGCATGCAGCGTGAGCCGACGCCGGTGACCGACGTCGCGGGCGCGCGCGTGCTGGCGGTGTTGGGTGACTCGGTGACGACCGACCACATCTCGCCAGCGGGGTCGATCAAGGCCGACAGCCCGGCGGGGCGTTACCTCGCCGAGCAGGGTGTGTCACCGCGCGACTTCAACTCGTACGGCTCACGCCGCGGCAACCACGAGGTGATGATCCGCGGAACGTTCGCAAACATTCGACTGCGCAATGCGTTGGCCGGTGGACGTGAAGGTGGGTTCACCACCGACTTCACTGCTAGCGACAAGCCGGTCGTCGCGATCTACGACGCCGCCGAGGCGTACCGCGCTGCCGGGACGCCGCTCGTGGTGCTGGCCGGCAAGGAGTACGGATCGGGGTCGTCGCGCGACTGGGCGGCCAAGGGAACCGCGCTGCTCGGCGTCCGCGCTGTGATCGCGGAGTCGTACGAGCGCATCCACCGCAGCAACCTGATCGGCATGGGCGTGCTGCCGCTGCAGTTCCCCGACGGTGAAACCGCTGCATCGCTGGGGCTCACCGGCGAAGAGACGTTCGATGTCTCTGGGGTGACGGCGCTCAACGACGGTGCGACGCCTTCGACGGTTCAGGTGCGCGCGACGCGTCCGGACGGATCGGTCGTGGAGTTCACGCCGCGGCTGCGCATCGACACCCCCGGCGAGGCCGACTACTACCGCAACGGCGGGATCCTGCCGTACGTGCTCCGCAGCCTGCTGGCCTAACGCTGCCGGGGGCTGAGGAGCCCAAGGGCTCGCCCAGTGGGACCTGGTTGTCACGAGGCTCGTCGAGTGGGCAATTGGTTGACGGCATCGCGCCTCGAGAGTGCAGGATGAGCGCGTGACCCGGGACGCCGAAGTGCCAAGGTGCGACGTGGCGGCCCTCGTGCCCGGCGTTCGAGCACAGCCGGCCTGCAACGGTGTTGTGCGCCACCGCGCATCACCAGACGACCCAGCGGCAGACTCAGCGGTGCGCCTGCCTCGCATTGACTTAGCGGCCGAACCGACGATCGCCGACGTCATCGCCGAGTGGATCGCGCTGGTTGGTGCGCCCATCACGCTCCTGCGGGCGAATGTCGCACGCATGGCATCCGAACTTCGATGCGGCCTCGATGTTCGTCGAGGTCGAACCACTCGATGCGGAGCTCCCACCAGGATTCCATTGGCATGACGTCGACGCGTCCGCGGTCGATTCGTTGCTGCCAGAGTCGGCGCGCCCTTCAGTGCGGCAGTGGCTCACCGAGCAGGCGTCCGGCTGGGATGAGCTGCGGCCGCAGTGGTCCCGCCCCGGGTGGGTGGCCGAAGCCGGTGCATGGATGCGAGCGCAGATGGAGCGCGGCCGGCTACGCCGATCCGCAGCCGCCAACCGTGCATCACCTCTGGGGGCTGTCGGTGGTCCTGGCCGCCCAGTCGCGCAGTGGGACGGCGTTCCTGAAGTGCAGCGGTGACCACTTTCGCGGCGAAGCGGCGGTGACGCAGGCGCTGGCAGAACGTTCGCCGGCGCACCTGCCGACGGTGATCGCGATCGAACCCGAGCGCGGATGGCTGCTGATGCGCGACTTCGATGCACCAGAGCTGGGTGAGCAACCAGAGGCGTCGTGGGGCGTCGGGCTCGACGCGCTGCTTGAGCTGCAACAGGCGTGGCTCGGACGCGGTGATGAGCTCGTCGCGCTCGGTGCAGATAGCCGCCCCCTTACCGATCTCGCGGCATGGGTCGAGGCGAGCGCAGGCGACACCGCGTTGCTAGCGCCGCTGACGTCGGAGAAGCGGAGCCAGTGGCTGGACGCCGTGCCGACGATGGTGCAGGCATGCCACCGACTCAACGAGCTCGGTCCCGAGCCGTCCCTGGTGCACGGCGACTTCCACCCATGGAACGTCGCCGCTGGGGCCGAGCGGTGCGCTCATCTTCGACTGGACGGACACGTCCGTCGCGAACCCGATGCTCGATCTCGTGACCTACGTGGGCCGGAGCGCTGACGCGTCCAACCGCCGGGCGCTGCTGCAGCGCTACCTCGACGGTTGGGCCGACCATCTCTCTGAGGACGCGAGGCGAGAACTCGGCAGCTCGTCGTTGGTGGTCGGCGCACTGCACCAAGCGCACACCTATGCGCGCATCATCCCAACCGTCATGCCTGATGACCTCAGCCAACTTCGGGGAGGGGACGCCGAGTGGATCGAACGCGCCCTGCGCTTTCGCGACGAAGGGCTCGAGGCCAAGTACTAGCTCGACTCACTAGGGTGCGTCTGTGGAGGGAGGCGAAGGTCAACGGCAGTGGGGTTCCGTGGTCTTCGGTGACCCGTGTCGTGAGTGTGGCTACCGATGGGATACCTCGACATCAGTGGCTGTCGGCTCAGTTGCTGGTATCGGGGCCGAGTTCCGGATCGCCCTCCGCGGATCCGACGGCGACGTGACCCATCCCGAGCTGTCCTGGTCTGCCAAGGGCTACGTGCATCCACGTCGCTGACAACCTTCGCATCTGGGCAGAACGCCTTGAGGCGCGAGTGGCTGGAGCCGCAGAGGCGGTTGCCACCTACGACGACAATGCGCTCGCCATCGCTCGAAACTACGAAGGCATGTCGATGGAGAGCGCTGGGTTGCGCTGGACCATGCCGTTGCACAGTGGCTCGAGGCCGTGCGAAAGGCCTTGGACGCGCGTCCCACCCTTCGGCATCCAGAGAGAGGGCTGCTGTCGATCGATGACGTGATCGCGACGAACTGCCACGACGCCAGACATCACCTCTGGGACGTGCGGCGCACACTCGCGTCGAAGGATCCAGCCGGCGACGCAGGTTAGGACGCCGAGGGCGGCAGCGACGCCGGCGGTGGCGGCTTGCGACGCGTCAACTGCGGCAAGATCTCGGCGACGAGGGCGTCCAGCCGACGTTCGCAGCGCTTCAGCAGGATCCGTCGCTGTGGGCGGTTCGCCGCCTTCGACAGCGTCACGGTGCGCGACATCTCGTCGAGCTCTTCGCGCCAGCGGGCGTAGGCGAGCGGGTCGACTCCGACGGTGGCAGCCTCGGCGAGTGACACCTGGACGGCGGTGATCTTGCGCTTGACGCGTGCCTCGGTGCTGAGCTTCTGGGGGAGCGCGGCGGTCTGTTGCACCATCGAGGTGACGAACTGTTGCGCCGCCGGGTTGTCCTTGAGGTAGGGCAGCGCCTTCTTGCCCGCTGCGAAGACGACCGGTCCCCACTTGATCAGCACCTTGAGTGCCGCTGCCCATGCCATAAGCATGAGTATCTCAGGCGTCCAGAGTGGTCGCGCGCGGCGACCGGAGGCGTCCGAGATGTTGCTGTCCCAAGAGGGCCCCTCCGAAGACGACCTGCCAGAGGACGACGGGGTAGGCGACCCAGCGCTCTGCGCCGCCGTCTCCGAGGTCGCGCGTGATGGGTGCGTCGAGGCCGCCGAAGACGATGTAGGCCAGTGAGACCAGTGTCACGACGCCGAGGGTGAGCGAGAACCACCGAAGGGCTCCCGTTGTCGCGCGCGATCCGGCGATGCCGCAGAGACCGCCGGCGATGAACGCGGTCGCTGCGAACCAGGGGTGAATGGCGCCGAAGTTTCCGGGGAACACGCCAACGCCGAGGATGCCGACACCGTTCAGGATGACCGAGATCGTCAGGAACCGGCGGGCGTGCAGTGCGACGAGCAGCGATCCCGCGAGGATCACCAGCGCACCGGTCACCATCATGGTGACGTTGAAGATGCCAGCCGATGGTTGCAGCGAGATGCTGTCGGGCGGACGCGTCGCGCCGAGGTCGCTGATCTCGTTGCTGAACGTCGTGTACTCGGCCGGGTAGAGCGCCTCGCCGGTGATGATGCCCATCAGGATCAGTGATCCCGCTGCGGCCAATGCGACGCCCGCGATCGAGGTCTTGCGGTCAGGTGTCACGAGCGCAACCTAACGGCTGCCGGCACGGGCTAGTCAGGGCCTAATGGCACGCTGACCCTGTGAGCGCAGGATGAGCCCAACATGAGCACGGTGACCCGACCGCCGGGGTGGCCCCCTGGCGTCCCACCGCCGGGTGGTGACGGGTGGCACGAGCGCGCGGTGGCGTACCTGCTCGACGTTGCGCCGGCAGAGTTTCGCACCGAGCAGCTGTACCGACGGCAGCCGTTGGTGCTCGCCTGGCGGGTTGCTGGGGTGATCGAGGCGCAGTTGGACGCCGCCCGCGCCGCGTACTCCCAAGCTCGCTCCGACCTGCGCGACGAGGTCACCCCCGAGGTGGTCGCCGAGACCCTTCAGGCCATCGAACGTGAGGGGGCGTCGCTGTTGGCTCGACGCCGTGAGGTCGACCTGGTGCTGCGGGCGTTCCGGCGGCGAGCAGTTCGTCCCCCGGCTCTGAAGCGTGCAGCGGGACCTTCGCACCTGCCGCCAGTCGGGCACCGGTGTGATGCTGGCAGTAAGTCCAGTTCGACCGGAGTCAGTGCAATCTGAGGAGGTCGCCATGACTGCCGAGACCGAAGGACTCCCCACCGAACAGAGCGAGATCGAGGACCCAAGCCTTCAAACCCCCGAGCAGGCTCGCGAGTCCGCGTTCCGGCGGGTGAAGGCCAAGCGAGACTTCGGCGCGCACCTGGTCGCATACGCGGTGGTGAACAGCTTCCTGGTGGTCATGTGGGTGCTGACCGGCGGCGGCTACTTCTGGCCCGGCTGGGTGCTGGCCGGATGGGGCATCGCGCTGGTGCTCAATGCCTGGGACGTCTACCTGCGCAGGCCGATCACCCATGCTGACGTGGACGCCGAACTGCGGCGTCGTGGTCGGTAAACCGTGTCGCCGGGTCACCCACCCGGCCCAGGCCGTCGCTGGTGCGCGCGGCATCGCCCGCCCGGCTCTAGACTGGAGTCCCGCACTAGATCAGCCAGGCCGGGCCACGGCACGCCAGTGGTTCGCATGACACGAGGGAGAGGGGCCGCTCGGTGTCGCTGCTCTCTCAGATCGGTACTCCCTCTGACCTCAAGGCACTTGCGCCAGAAGAGCTCGACCCATTGGCCAGCGAGATTCGCGAGTTCCTGGTCGACAACGTGTCGCGCACCGGCGGCCACCTCGGCCCCAACCTGGGCGTCGTCGAGCTCACGATCGCACTGCACCGCGCCTTCGACAGCCCCCGCGACGTCCTGCTGTGGGATACCGGGCACCAGGCTTACGTGCACAAGTTGCTCACCGGACGCCACGACTTCGGCACGCTGAAACAGAAGGGCGGGTTGTCGGGTTACCCGTCGCGCTCGGAGTCTGAGCACGACGTGATCGAGAACTCACACGCGTCCACCGCACTCTCGTACGCGGACGGAATCGCCAAGGCGTTCGAGCTGCGCGGCGAAGGTGACCGCACGGTTGTTGCCGTCGTCGGTGACGGAGCGCTCACCGGGGGTATGGCGTGGGAGGCACTGAACAACCTCGCCGCCGACAATGACCGGCCCGTGGTCATCGTCGTCAACGACAACGGTCGCTCGTATGCGCCGACCATCGGTGGTTTGGCGCACCACCTCGCAACGTTGCGTACCACTCGTGGATACGAACGATTCCTCGACTGGGGTCGCTCGGTGCTTGATCGGACGCCCGTCGTTGGCCAACCGCTCTTCGACACCCTTCACGGCATGAAGAAGGGCATCAAAGACATGGTGGCCCCGCAGGGAATGTTCGAAGACCTGGGGCTGAAGTACGTCGGACCGGTCGACGGTCACGACATCAACGAGCTCGAGCACGCGCTGCGGCGCGCGAAGGCGTTCCGCGGCCCGGTCATCGTGCACGCGCTCACCCGTAAGGGGATGGGGTATGCGCCCGCCGAGAACGACGACGCCGACCGCCTGCACGGCGTCGGTGTGATCGACCCTGAGACCGGGCGCGCCGTTGCAGCGTCCGGGCCGACGTGGACGGGCGTGTTCGCCGAGGAGCTGCTCAAGGTCGGCCACGAGCGTGAGGACGTCGTGGCGATCACCGCAGCGATGATGCAGCCGGTGGGGCTGAGGTCGTTTGCTGAAGCGTTCCCGCAGCGAGTGTTCGACGTCGGTATCGCCGAGCAGCATGCGGTGACGTCTGCTGCCGGCATGGCGTTCGGCGGCGTCCACCCCGTCGTCGCCGTGTACGCGACGTTCATGAACCGGGCGTACGACCAGGTGCTGCTCGACGTTGCCTTGCACAAGGCTCCCGTGACCTTCGTGCTCGACCGCGCTGGCGTCACCGGCGACGACGGTGCATCGCACAACGGCATGTGGGACCTCTCGCTGTTCTCGACCGTGCCAGGGCTTCGCGTGGCGGCTCCGCGCGACGGGGATCAGCTGCGCGAGCTGTTCAACGAGGCCGTTCGCGTGGACGACGGGCCAACCATGGTGCGGTTCCCCAAGGGCGCGTTGCCTGATCCGATCGCTGCGGTCGAGCGCACGGGTGCGTACGACGTCCTGCGGCGGTCCGGGGCGAACGACGTGCTGATCGTGGCGGTGGGGCCGATGGCGCTGTGCGCGCTCGACGTCGCCGAGCGGCTCAAGGATCAAGGCATCGGCGTCACGGTGATCGATCCGCGGTGGGTGCTGCCGGTGCCGCGGTCGGTGGCCGAGCTCGCGGCTGACTTCAGACTGGTCGTCACCATCGAGGACAACCTGCGAGTGTCGGGCTTCGGGGCGTCCGTCCTCGAGGCGATGCAGGACGCCGAGGTGACGACGCCGGCACACGTGGTGGGCCTGCCGCCGACGTTCCTCGACCACGCCAAGCGGGCACAGGTGCTCGACGAGGTGGGCCTCACCGCGCAGCAGATCGCGCGCGATGTCGTTGAGCGGGTGTCAGGGTTGTCGCCCCTTTCGGGTGCAACGACGCGTTCATTACGTATGACGTAAGAATCGCCGACTCATCGAATCCGCGTGTTCAGGATGAGTCGGCAATTGATACGTCATTTGGACGCAACGCGTCGTTGCACCTGAATGGGGTTGTTTCACCCCGCGAGGGGTTAACTCAAGAGTCAGTTGCCGCGGAGCCAGGGGTCGACTTTGGCGGGTGGGTCTTGCAGCGCGTGCCACGCTGACCGTCCGACTGACCCCGTCATCACGATCTCCTCGGGGGTCACGAGCACCGCTCGCTCAAACCCGCGCTCGTCAGGGCTCGTGGCCAACGCCGCGGCGGCCGCGAACGCCGGGTCGATGCGGCCGAGGTCGAGCCACCCGCGCGTCCGCATCGGCACGGCGGCGGTCCGCCAGCCAACCGGGTCGGCCTCACACAGGGCGGCGCGGAACGCCGACGAACCGAGCAACGTCATCACGTCGAAGTCGCCGAACGGACGCAGCGGAGCCGATCCGTCGCGCAGCAACCGCTCGGCGGCGAGCCGGCCGGTGCGTTCAAGCTCACGTGCGAGGTCGGGCCACCACTCCGAGGTGTCGACGCCGGCGGCCGCGAGCACCGCCGGGGGGACGACCACGACCTCGTCGGGGTCGCTGAGCATGCCGAGGATGCCGATACCGAGGTCGAGCGCCTCACCAGGAACCCGGTGCTTCACCCACGACGGACCGGGGTGCAGGGGATGCCCAGGCGGCAACCCAACGACCCGTGCAACGGACGCCGGATCAACCACCGCGTCCAACGCCCCTCGCAGCCGGATCCAGATGCGTAGCCGTGACCGCGCCGTTTCACCGTCGGGGTCAGCCTCTCCGACGGCCGCCCCGATCTCGTGCCATGTCAGCGTCAGATCGCGGTGTGGCAGAGGCAGTCGGACGCCGTCATCACCGGGAAAGACGTCGATCGCGTCGAGCACCGACACGCCGAGCACCGTGCGGCGCAGCGCAGTTGCGTGATCGAGGTCCACCCGTTGACAGTAGGCGTTGGGCTCAGCCCGTGCCGTGTGGACGCCGGACGCCACCCCTCTGCCGCAGTCCGTCACCACCGGTTCACCGACGACTACCCAGCGCTCACGTTGCCGTAGGCGCGACGCGGGGAGAGGGTGAGGCCGTGACGGTCACCGATCGCGAGCTGCTGTCTGCCGGTCAGCCGGAGTCCGCAGCGGCCGTCGCGCGTCACGATCGCTGGCGGCGGGTGGGGCCATGGGCGTGGCGCATCGGTCTGGCGGCGGCACTAGTGGCCGCCCTCGTCGCTGCGGCGATCGAGCTCGCGCCATGGCGAGCCGGTGTCCCTGTGACGGGCTTGCGGTTGCTGACGCAGCAGGCCAACGAGCTGTCGTGGCTCGATGTCGACACCGGCGTCCGGACGCCGATCGAGCTCGACGACGGCCCGTGGCTCGACGCCCTCGTCATCGGCGAAGGTGTTGTCATTCGCTATCCGGCAAGTGACCCGGTGTTTGCCGATCGCGTCGTGGCGTATCGCGGTGACGAGCCGCCCCACGACGTCGGAGACGCCGACACCGTCGTTCCGCTCTCGGGCAACAGCCTCTGGCTCGTCGTCGACGGTGTCCCTCCGAACGACGGCGGAGTCGCCCTGACAACCGCGTTCGGTGACTGGCGATCGCGGGTGTTCTCGGTACCGCCGCGAATGGAGGTCGTGGGCGCTGTCGAGGACGGGTTGGTCGTCGCGCGGGGTGAGTTCCGCTACCGCCGAGTGCAACTGTGGGACGTCCAACTGCAAGAGCCGATCCGCAACTACGGACGCGTCGTGAGCATTCGCGGTGTTATGGACGACCGCGCGATGGTGACAACCGGGTGTCTGTCATTCGGCTGCGGGTCGGCGGTCATCGACCTGCCAACCGGAAAGACCACCGACGTGGTGATGCCAGCGGGGTTCACCGAGTCGTCGGCGCCGGGTCTCACCCCTGACGGGGTTGTCACCGTCGTGATCGACAGTTCGGGAGTGTCGAGCCTCGCGATCGGCGAACCTGACAACCTTCGGGCGGTGACCGTCGATGGCCTGCAACCTGCGCGAGGTGTCCAGCCGCTGCCGGCGCCCGATGACTGGCTGGTCGTACCGACTGCCGATGGTGACGTTGCCTTGTGGCGTGAAGGGGAAGACGCCGAGCACTTGCCCCGAGTCGCGCTGCGAGTGGACGAACAGGTAATCGGGGTCAGCGAGTAGCGTCGAGCGGCCGATCGTGAAACCGCTTGCCCCGCACGGCCTTTGAGATGCCAGCACGATCGAGGTATGGCGTAATGCCACCGAGCCAGAACGGCCACCCGGCGCCGAGCACCATGCACAGGTCGATGTCGGCCGGTGAGCTGACGACCCCTTCGTCGAGCATCAGCCCGATCTCCTCGGCCAACGCCCGCAGTACGCGATCCCGGATGTCGTCGCTGGACGGCGGTTCGTCGCGCTGCGGCACAAGAGCTGCCACCTCGGGGTCGATGGCCGGCGCTCCACCATCGGCATAGACCGTGCGACGTCCGGACGCCGCCAGTGCGTCAAGCGTCGGGGAGTGCGCGAACCGGTCGGGGAACGACTGGTGCATCGCGCCGACCACGTGCGCGGCGACACCGGTGCCGACCAGCTCGAGGAGCTGGAACGGCGACATCGGGAACGCAAGCGAGTCGAGGCTGGCGTCGACGGTGGCGAAGTCGGCGCCGTCGTCGACCGCACGCATCACCTCGGACAGCAGCCGAATCAGCACCCGGTTGACCACGAAGCCAGGGGAGTCGACGACGAGCACGCCAGACTTCTTCAGCTGCTTGGTCACCGAGAACGCGGTTGCCAATGCGAGGTCACTCGACTGCTGAGCTCGCACCACTTCGACCAGCTGCATCACGGCGACCGGGTTGAAGAAGTGCAGGCCGACGACGCGCTCGGGGTGCTTGAGCCCCTTGGCCATCGCTGACACGGGCAGCGAGCTGGTGTTTGTCGCAAGAACGCAGTCGGGGCGGACGACGTCTTCGAGCTCGGCGAAGATCTGCCGCTTCAGCCCGAGGTCTTCAAAGACCGCCTCGATCACGAGGTCGGCGTCGGCGAGCTCACTGCGGTCGGTGCTGATGGTGATCAGCTGCTGCAGCTTGGCGGCGGCGTCCGGGCGCAGCTTCTTCTTGGCCACGCGCCCTTCGAGGTCGGACGCCAGCGCCGCGCGGGCACGCTCGACTGCGGCATCGTCGACGTCGACGAGGTGCACCGGGATGCCCATGCGTTGCGCCACGAGCACGCCCAACTGCCGAGCCATGAGGCCCGCGCCGATGATGCCGACGAAGGTGACCGGCGTCGGCTCGACCTCGGGCACTCCGACGGGTCGCTTGGCGCGCTTCTGCACCAGGTCGAACGCGTAGAGCGACGCTGCCAGCTCGGGGCTCAGAGTGAGATCGGCGAGCGCTTGGTCTTCGGCGGCGAAGTTCTCATCGATGGACGCCGTGCGCGCTGCAGTGAGCAGTTCGACGGCGCGGCGCGGGGCGGGTGGCACGTTCTTGGTTCGCGCTTCGACGATCGCCGATGCCCTGGCCAGCGCGGCGTCCCACTCGGCGTCCGTCGGTTGTGGGCGTTCGACCGCGATCTCGCCCTTGACGACGGCCGCAACCCACGCGAGTGACTGTTCGATGAAGTCGGCGGCTTCGAACATGGCGTCGGCCACTCCGAGCTCGACGGCCTGCTTGGGCTTCATCATCGTGTTGAACGACAAGGGGTTCTGCACGATGACCGTGACGGCGTTCTCTGGTCCAGCGATGCGCGGCAACAGTGCGGTGCCACCCCAGCCAGGGATCAGCCCGAGGAACACCTCAGGCAGCGCGAGCGCCGGTGCGCCGGTCGACACCGTGCGATACGTGCAGTGCAGCGCCACCTCGAGGCCGCCGCCCATGGACGCGCCGTTGATGAACGCGAATGACGGGACGCCGAGGGTCGCGAGTTTGCCGAACACCCGGTGACCCAGGCGTCCAATCTCGAGCACCTGCTCGTGCGAGGTGAGCTGACGGAACACGCTCAGGTCGGCGCCGACGCTGAACACGAACGGTTTGCCGGTGAGGCAGACGGCAACGAGGTCGTCGCGCGCGGCCAGGGCGTCCAACGCCGCTTCGAGCGAGGCAAGCGATGCTGGGCCGAAGGTATTCGGTCGTTTGTGATCGCGTCCGTTGTCGAGCGTGAGCAGTGCGACCTTGCCGGCGTGTGCGGGGAGCTCGACGATATGGATCTTGGTCTCGGTGACAACCTCGTCGGGGAACGGGGGCAGCGTCGTCGCTGCCGTCTCGATCGTCGTCACGCTGCGGCCCCCTGCTCGGGCGACTGCGCGTCTGGGTGTGCCGGGTTCTCCCAGATCACGGTGCCGCCTTGGCCGAGCCCGACGCACATGGCGGTGACGCCGTAGCGGACGTCGGGGCGCTCGGCGAACTGCCGGGCGAGCTGGATCATGAGACGGACGCCGGACGACGCCAGCGGGTGGCCGAAGGCGATGGCTCCGCCGTAGGGGTTGACGCGCGGGTCGTCGTCGTCGATACCGAAGTGGTCGAGGAACGCCAGCACCTGAACCGCGAATGCTTCGTTGAGCTCGAACAGCCCGATGTCGTCGATGCTCATGCCGGTGCGGGCGAGTGCGCGTTCGGTGGAGGGGATCGGGCCGACGCCCATGATCTCGGGGTCGACGCCCGCGAACGCGTAGCCGACCATGCGCATCTTGGTCGGTAGCCCGAGCTCGGCGGCGACGGCGCTCGAGGTGATCAGTGCGCCGGTAGCTCCGTCGTTGAGCCCCGCGGCGTTGCCTGCCGTCACGTGACCGTGGGGGCGGAACGGCGTCCGCAAGCCCGCGAGCACCTCAACCGTGGTGTCGGGACGCGGTGGTTCGTCGACCGATGCGAGGTCCCATCCACCGCCCTCGGCCCATGCGGCGACCGGCACCAGGTCGGGCTGGATCTGGTCGTTGGCGTAGGCCTTGGCCACCTTGGCCTGGGACGCCGCGGCGAACGCGTCAGCCCGCTCGCGAGTCAGGTGCGGAAACCGGTCGTGCAGGTTCTCGGCGGTCTTGCCCATGACGAGGGCGTCTGGGTCGACCAGTCGCTCAGACACGAAGCGCGGGTTGGGGTCGATGCCTTCGCTCATGGGGTGGCGTCCCATGTGCTCGACGCCTCCGGCGAGGGCCACGTCGATCGCTCCAGCGGCGATGCCGGCACTCACGGTGGTGACCGCCGTCATGGCGCCGGCGCACATGCGGTCGATTGCGTAGCCGGGCACCGAGCGGGGGAGCCCGGCGAGGATGCCAGCGCTGCGTCCGAGGGTCAGGCCTTGGTCGCCGATCTGGGTGGTCGCGGCGATCGCGACCTCGTCGATGCGCTCAGGTGGCAGCGAGGGGTTGCGGCGCAACAAGTCACGGATGACCTTGACGACCAGGTCGTCGGCGCGGGTGTTGGAGTACTGGCCGCCGGCCTTGCCGAACGGCGTCCGAACGCCGTCGACGAACACGACGTCGCGCAATGAGCTGGTGACAGCCACGAGAACCTCCAACGAAGACTCCACCCAGGCTACTTCCCGCTCGGCGGGCTTAACGCGCACCCAGGTGCACACTCAGCCGGGGGTAGGGTCACCGGGTGCCTGGTCGACCATCGATGCGCGAGCGCGGAGCCATGGTGCTCGCGGACGCCGCGAGCTTTGCGTCGCGAGCGCTCGGCAAGGGCAAGGGCGAGATCATCGGCGGTCGCTATGCCCTGAGGGTGGCGCCGTCGTTGCTGCACACGATGGCTCAGGGGCGCACCTCGGTGCTCGTCACCGGCACCAACGGCAAGAGCACCGTGACCGCCCTGGTCGCGGCTGCGCTCGGGCCAGCTGGGGCAGTGGTCTCCAACCGCACCGGCGCCAACATGCCGGACGGCATCGTCACCTCACTCAAGCAAGACCGCACCTCAACAGTCGCGGCGATCGAAGTGGACGAGGCCTACCTGAAGCCGGTCGTCGAGGGCACCGATCCGCGCGCGGTCATCGTGCTCAACCTCACCCGCGAGTACACCAGAGGGGTTTCGCTCGCCCGGATCGTCGACCACTGGCGCAGTACCGCACGGCTGCTCACTGCTGACACGGTGGCGATCATCAACAGCGACGATCCGTGGGTGCAATACGCGTTCGAGAAGGCCCCATCGATCGTTCCGGTGGCCGGCGGTCTGCACTGGACGGCCGACGTCACGATCTGCCCTGCCTGCCACACCGCACTCACCGGCGTTGGCCAGCGGTGGCGATGCGCTGGCTGCGGCCGCGAGCAGCTCGAGCCGCTCTGGCGGGCTGCCGATGGCGACCGGGTATCTGACCTACTGCAAGAGGTCATCGTCTCTGGCCCATCGCAGGCGCTGACGGTTCGCACCAGCGTCCCCGGTCGCACCGCGGCGGCATCGGTCGCCTTCGCCCTCGCAGCCGCAGATGCGATGAACGTCGACCTGAAGCAGGCCGCGCAAGAGATCGAGACGGTGCTCGATGTCGACGGCCGCTACGCACCGTTCGAGATCGATGGTCGACACGCACGCATCATCATGCTGAAGAACCCAGCGGGGTGGACCGAGGCGATCGACACCGCGCTGCGAGGCGACCTGCCGCTCGTCATTCACACGCAGCCCTTCGGACCGCGCGACACCACTCCGATCTGGGAGGTCGAGTGGGAGCGGCTCGCTGGCCGCAGCGTGGTCGTCAGTGGAGTCCGGGCGCCCGACGTCGCCGCGTGCCTAGACGCGCACGGCATCACCTCGACCCAGGTCGATGACCCGCTGGACGCCGTGCGCACCTATCCGCCAGGCAACGTGCTCGTCGCGTGCAACTACTCCGGGTTTCGACAGCTCACCGCGCGGCTGCGTAGCGAAGGGGCGCTGTCATGAGCACCACGAAGCTCACGGCCGCCTTGCTGCACCCGTTGCTCACCATCGCGTGTGGCGATGACGCCAACACCCTGGCGCTCGCACACCGGGCGATGCGACGCGACATCGATGTCGACGTCGTCACCGTGCACGGAGATGACGAGATCCCGAGTGCCGACATCTACTTTCTCGGCGGCAGCGGGCAGTCGGGCGTCCAGCAGGTGGCCGATCTGCTTGCGGCGTCCGATGCCTTCACCGACCGAGTGCGGGCAGGCGCTGTCGTGCTCGCTGTCGATGCCGGCATGGACGCCCTCGGCCGCGGCATGGTCGACGAGCGCGGCCAGATTCTGGCGCCAGGGCTGGGAGTACTCGGCTTCACGAGTGCGCGCGGGCCGCTGCAGGACGCCACGGTCGTGACGCGTCCGGTGCCCGAGCTGGGGCTGCCCGCGATGACGGGGTGGGTGCAGCACCGGGTCGCCCTGCGACCTGACCCTGGCGTTGAACCCTTCGTCGAACTCGAGGTGGGGCACAGCGACCGCGGGGCGCACGACGGTGTCATCGCGGGGCACATCATCGGCACCCGGCTGCATGGTCCGATCCTCGGTCGCAACCCTGAGGTCGCTGACCTGATGATCGCGTGGGCCACGGGTCGGGACGTGAACGAGCTGCCCCGACTTCCAGAGGGGCCACAAGAGCGGGCACGGGAAGCCCGGATCGCCGAAGATCGCGCGGCGCAGCCCGTGGTCCGCGGTGTTCGTGGCGGGCTGCTGCGTCGCGCTACGAGGTAGCAGCCTCGCGTGTGACGCGGTCGAGGGCTTTGGAGATCGGGCGTGCGGTGAGGTCGATCTGCCATGGTCTGGCACCGTGCGAGCGCAGTCGCTCGGCAATGCCCTCTGGTGAGGTGTCGACAGGGGGCTCCCACGCGACCCGGCGCACCGTGTCGGGGGTCAGCAAGTTCTCGGTCGGCAGGTGGTGCTCATCGGCCAATGCCGCAACAGCCGGACGCAGCACGGCGAGGCGAGCGGCTGCTTCGGGCTTCTTGTCACCCCATGAGCGCGCCGGCGGCGGAGCGTCACTGACCAACGTGGCCGCCGGTAGCTGAGAGTCTGGGCATTGCAGGGCTCGCTCGATCGCGCCGAACCATCGTGCGGCCTGACGCTTGTTGGCACGGCCACCGAACACCGGAAGCGCCACGAGGTCGTCGCGGGTGGTCGGCTGTTTGATGGCAGCGTCGACGATCGCGCTATCGGGCAGCACTCGACCGGGCGCAGTATCACGCGATTGCGCTACCTCGTCGCGAGCGAGCCACAGCTCGCGAATGATCGCGAGCTGCCGAGGTTTGCGCACGCGGTGCATGCCCGACGTGCGTCGCCAGGGGTCGACTCGTGGAGGGGGCGGAGGAGCCGACGCCACGTGCTCGAACTCTTGTCGGGCCCACTCAGTCTTGCCGGTGGCTTCGAGCTCGGCCGCCAGCGCGTCACGCAACTCGACCAGCACCTCGACGTCGAGCGCTGCGTACTTCAGCCAGTCTTCTGGCAGCGGTCTGGTCGACCAGTCAGCGGCGGCGTGCCCCTTCTCGAGCGCCAAGCCAAGCACCGATTCGCACATGGCACCGAGACCAACGCGAGGGTGGCCGAGCAGGCGTCCGGCTAACTCGGTGTCGAACAGCGATGGCGGGGTGAGCCCGATGTCGGCAAGGCACGGCAAGTCTTGGGACGCCGCATGCAGCACCCACTCGGCGCCCCGCAGGGGCTCGGCGAGCACAGCGAGCTGTGTGACGTCGTCGAAAGCGACCGGGTCGACGAGCAGGGTTCCGGTGCCCTGGCGGCGGATCTGCACCAGGTAGGCGCGGTGGCCGTAGCGGTAGCCGCTGGCACGTTCGGCGTCGACGGCGATGGGCCCTGAGCCAGAGGCGAGGGTGGACGCGGCGGAGGCCAGGGCGTCTGGCGTCGTGATGACGTCGGGCAGACCATCGCGGGGTTCGAGCAGGGGGGTGACGGGGGATTCGTCGGGGGAGCCTTCAGGAGCTTCTTGCGGGGCGTCCGAAGCAGCGTCCGAAGCAGGGCCAGAAGCAGGAACGGCGGCCTGGTCGGGAACGGTCACGCCGTTACCGTACGCGGGCGCACCGTCAGCTGATCACCCCGGCGCGCAGCGCCACGGCGACCATCTCGGCCCGGTCTCCGGTGCCCAGCTTGCGGGCGATCCGGGCCAGGTGGCTCTTCACGGTGAGGGCCGACAGGCTCAGCTCGCCACCGATGTCACGGTTGGAGCGGCCGGACGCGACCAGTTGCAGCACCTCGATCTCGCGGGCTGAGAGGCCTTCGGGGCCGCCTGCTCCACGGGTGCGGGTGCCTGGGGTGGTGCGGGTTCCGTCGGGGGTGCCGCCGGTGACGACGAAGCCTTTGACGCCGGCGGCGAGCGCCGCGCGGACCGAGTACGGGTCGTCGCCGGGTGACAGTGCGACACAGCGCGACCAGCCAGCTTGGCGAAGCTCACTCAGCAACTGCAGCCCAGAACCATCAGGTAGGGCAAGGTCGATGACGCAGAGGTCACGGGGGCCGTCAGCGATGGCACGAGCCCGCGCTTCGGCGACGGAGGCGGCCTCAGCGACCGAAGCGGCTCCGAGAATGTGAAGTCGGCGCACGACGGCCTCGCGGACGCCGGGGTTACCGACCACCGCGAGCGCGGTGAATCGAGCGGTGCGGAACGCGTGGGTTTGGCCGCCGCGTTCGACGAGTGCAGTCACTCGTCCCTCCCTCTTCCGAGTGGAACGCCGGGGCGCCCCACCGTGCTGACCATGACTCATTGCTCTGCTGATCTACGATCACTGGCCGATCTGGCGGGTTGCGCAGCCGAGGCTGAACGACCCACTTGGTGATCTCATCGGTCGCGACCGGCGAAGCCTGTAGGGGATTACCCCGAAGATCGGGGATTTACCGGGCCTCAACTGGGCCAGGGTGCCGCGGTTGATCTAGTGGCGATTGCTGGCTGGGTGATCTAGCGCCGGTTGATGGGCACGACGCCAGCAGGCAGGGGTGGCAGGCCAGCTGCGGTGCAGAGCAGGTCGCCCCAGGCGTAGAGGTGATCGCCCAGCAGGGTCTCGTCGGTGGGCGTCCACGAGGCGCGGATCTCGATCTCGGCGGACGTCGGGCGGTCAGACATCGCGCCGAAACTCTCAGACGAGACCCGGGTGACGGTGCCACTGGCCGCGATCGGCTCGATCCGGCGCACGCTGAGGCACTCCATCAGCCAGGTCCAGCCGACCTCGGTGACCAGCGGATCGGCGGCCATCTCGGGGTCGAGCCCGGCCCTGGCGAACGTGACAACGCGAAAGGTCCCGTCCCACGCGTCGTGGCCGTCGGGGTTGTGGAGCACGACGAACCGTCCAGAGCCGACCTCTTCGTCGTCGACGGTCAGATCGGCGGTCAGGGCGACCGAGAAGGGGGCCAACCGCTGCGGGGCAGGAGCCTCGTCGCAGCTGATTTCTGGGCGCAACCGAACTGCGCGTAACGACTGAAGCGCCCGGGAGAAAGTCTCCGGCGGGGAATCCGGAACGGTCACCGGGTCAGCGTACGTCGCCAAACACGAGAGTCTCGGACGCCACGCGCAGCCGGTGGCTGCGTCCAGCGGCCTCGGGGCGTCCGTCTAGCCTGCAGCGATGGCCGCCGCTCTTGCTCTGCTCTCCAGCCTGCTGTGGGGCACCGCCGACTTCTTCGGTGGCCTCTACACGCGGCGCATGGCGGCCGTGGTGGTCGTGTTGATCTCGCAGGCGATCGCCCTGGCGTTGATCCTGCCGACGGTCTGGATCTTCGGGGGGTTCAACGACCCTGCTGGCTACTTCTGGTGGGGCGTGGCTGCCGGCATCGTCGGGCCGGTCGGCCTGGTCTGCTTCTACTGGGCGCTGTCGATCGGCACGATGGGGGTCGTCTCGCCGATCGCCGCGACGGGCATCGTCGTCCCCGTCGCGTGGGGGCTGATCTCAGGCGAAGAGCCGTCGATGCTGCAGTTCGCGGGCATCGTTGTCGGGTTCTTCGGAATCGTGCTGGCGGGTGGCCCTGATGCGGGGCACGACGACGCTGAGGCACGTCAGACGCACCTGAAGTCCATCGTCCTCGCGCTGATCGCAGCGCTGGGGTTTGGCGGATCGTTCGTGTGCCTCGACGGAGGCGCTGAGTTCAGCGTCGGCATGACGCTGGTCGTCCAGCGCACGACGTCCGTGGTGCTGATGGTGCTCCCGGTGGTGATCTTCACGCGGTTGGCGGGGCTGCGGTGGCGTGACCTGCCTGGGCTCGCCGGAGTCGGTGCTGGCGACGCGGCAGCGAACGGCGCGTTCGCATGGTCGGCCAGCCTCGGGCTGCTCAGCGTCACGTCGGTGCTCGGGTCGCTGTATCCGGTCGCCACGTTGCTGCTCGCTCGTACCGTGCTCGGCGAACGCCTCACGCGGTTGCAGGGGTATGGCGTCGCGCTGGCACTCGTCGGCATCCTGCTACTGGCCGCTGGGTGATCCCAGCGTGAGCGGTGGTGGCTGGGCCGTGACACGATCTGACCGTGTCGTCCGGCGAAGCAAGTGACCTACTGAACCCGCAGAACTCCGCGTTCATCCGGGCCTGCCGTCGGCAGCCGGTGCCGCACACTCCGGTGTGGTTCATGCGACAGGCCGGGCGGTCGCTGCCTGAGTACCGCGAACTCCGCAAGGGCACCACGATGCTCGAGGCGTGCACGCGTCCAGAGCTCGTCACCGAGATCACGCTGCAGCCAGTGCGGCGATACGGCGTGGACGCCGCCATCTTCTTCAGCGACATCGTGCTGCCACTGAAAGCGATCGGGTTCGACCTCGACATCGTCCCCGGGGTGGGGCCGGTGGTGGCCGAGCCGATCCGCAGCCGTGAGCAGGTGGCGTCGATCGGCACACTCACGCCTGACGACGTCACCTACATCTCGGACGCCGTGAAGATCTTGGCTGGCGAGCTCGGCGGAACTCCGTTGATCGGATTCGCCGGGGCGCCGTTCACGTTGGCGTCCTACTCTGGTCGAGGGCGGTCCGTCGAAGAACCACGAACACACCAAGGCGCTGATGTACAGCGACGAGGCCACCTGGCACTCACTGATGAGTGCGCTCGCGGACATCTCTGCGGCGTATCTGCGGGTGCAGGTGGACGCCGGCGCGTCCGCCGTGCAGTTGTTCGACTCGTGGGTGGGAGCGTTGTCGGCGGTCGACTACGAGCGGTATGTGATGCCCCACTCGCGGCGCATCCTCGAGTCGTTGGCCGAGACCGGGGTGCCGCGGATTCACTTCGGCGTCAACACCGGAGAGTTGCTGCCCCTGATGCGCGATGCCGGTGCCGATGTCGTTGGCGTCGACTTCCGGTTGCCGTTGGCGAGGCGTCCGAGCGGGTAGGCGACCGAGGTTGCCCTGCAAGGCAACCTTGACCCTGCGGTGGTGTTCGCGTCACCGGACGCGGTCGAACAGCGTGTTGATGCGGTGCTTGCGTCGGCGAAGGGACTGACGGGCCACGTGTTCAACCTGGGTCACGGCGTCCTGCCCGACAGCGACCCCGAGGTGCTCGGAGCGATCGTCCGGCAGGTGCACGAGCGCACGCAGCGCTGACCCCCTGCGATCGCAGCCGTCTGGTTATGGTGGCGCGATGAGCAACGACGATGAACTGGATCCGCCGCCCCCGTGGGAACCTCCGATGGCTGGCACCGAAGTCGAGCACCTGAAGGCCGCTCTCGACCGGTTGCGCACCACCTTTCGCTGGAAAGCGGGCGGCCTCGACGCCGCCGGTCTGAACGTCCGCATCGGTGCGTCCCCTCTGACCCTCGGTGCGCTGCTGAAGCACCTCGCGTGGGCCGAGGACTACGCGTTCACCATGAAGCTCAAGGGCGTCTCACCCGGACCGCCGTGGGACTCGGTCGACTGGGACACGGTAGGCCCCGACTGGGACTTCAAGTCAGCCGCTGACGACTCACCCGAAGAGCTCTACGCCCTATGGGACGGTGCCGTCGAACGTTCCCGCAGCAGGCTCGATGCCGCGTTGGCCAACGGCGGGCTGGATCAACCGATCCACCTGGCATGGCCTGAGGGAAATCATGCGAGCCTGCGACGTCTGGTGTGCGACATGATCGAGGAGTACGGACGCCACACGGGCCATGCCGACTTGTTGCGCGAGTCCGTCGACGGCTTGGTCGGTGAGGACCCGCCAGATGACTGGCGTCCGTGACCGAGTGAAGGCCCCAAACCGCAAGAAGGACGCCTTCACTCGCTCTGGACGCGTGAAGGCGTCCTTCTTGCGGACTTCATGCCCGCCGACACGTTGGCACTTGCCGTGATCGAACCTCCGGTGCGGTCGGACGCTGAGATGGCGGCGATCGTTGTCGGGCAACCCGAGGTGCTCGACGATCAGATCGTGTTGGCCGAGTACGACCCCGCGTGGCCCTCGCTCTATCAGGTCGAAGCGGAGCGGATTCGAGCTTTGCTGGGGGAGCAGGTGGTGCTGGTCGAGCACGTCGGCTCGACCTCCGTGCCGGGGCTGGTGGCTAAGCCGCGCATCGACATCGTGCTCACGGTGCCTGATTCGTCCGATGAGCCGAGCTACCTGCCGGCGCTCGAGGACGCCGGGTACGTCTTACGAGTTCGGGAGCCGGAGTGGCACGAGCACCGGTGCTTCAAGGGACCAGACGTCGACGTCAACCTTCATGTGTTCTCAGACGGCTGCCTCGAGGTCGACCGAATGTTGGGATTCCGCGACCATCTGCGTGGCGACGCATCAGACCGCGCGCTGTACGAACAGACGAAGCGGTCATTGGCGTCCCGCCGTTGGAAGTACACCCAGCACTACGCCGACGCCAAGTCAGAGGTCGTTGAGTCCATCTTGGCCAGAGCAGGCGTTGCCAAGCTCACTCCAAACTCCTGCCCCTGCGCCGAGCAGCGACAGTGAGGACGGTGAGGACCGTGATGAAGGTGAATCCCGCCAGCAGCCAGGTCACGTCAGTAGGGAGTTCGCAGTAGGCGGGAGCGCTTGAAGGGCCGTCTGTTTCTCCTGCCCCAAGCGACGCGGACGCCCAGCGTGCGAGGCCATCCCATGGGGTCTGGTTCGGCAGTTCTCGATAGTGGCTCGGACCGACGAAGAGCACGACGGCCGATGCAGTCAAGGCTAAGAACACACCGATGAGGTATCGCACTGCGAGCACGGTAACGCCTTCTCGGTACTGTGCGATTCGCCCTGACCACGGTGGGCGAGGGAGGGTTGGAATTGGCTGACGCGGCGCAACGGAAGCCAGCCAGACTGAACCCCGCCCGGATGGAGAATCGCGGACGGGGCTCAGCCGGTGCTGCCGTGGTTCTAGGCGGGAGCTACTTCTTCCCACAGCCCCAGCGGCTCAAGGATTCCCTCAAGCCATGCTTGGACCTCTGCTGTGTCGACCCGGTAGGGGAAACCCTGGCCACCACAGCTCCAGTTCTTCACCCATGAGTTGACCGCGAGCACCTCGTTCGTGTCTCCGGCAAAGATCGGACCACCTGAGTCACCGAAGCACGTGCCGACTCGGCCCTGGCCGAAGTTGGACGCGAGCTGGAGGTTGTACCCAGCGGTGTTCTTGTTGTGCTGGTTGATGATGAACGTCTCACCCATCAGCCGCTCACGGTACGAGATGGTGTTCCGTCCGTTCGCCCCGTTGGTCCGGGTCACTCCGTAGCCCGAGACGGTGACAACCGCGTTCACGCCGGTGCCGACATCAGCGGAGGCGCCGACCTCAGCCAGGCTGCCGTAGGAGTCGATCTCTGGGTACTTGTTCGCGACAACTCCTGCGTCGAGAACGATCAGGCCGGCGTCGTGCGTTTCCGGAATGCTGGAGAGGTCAGTGAACCCGTAGTTGTAGAGATTGGTTGACGTCACGCCACCGGTGTACGGGTAACCCGAGGTGGCGGGAGTGTCTGTGACGGGGTCGTAGTCGGCGCCGGCGTCCTGCTCGAACCAGATGCGCGCGAGCGGCGCGACATTGCCCTCGTCGTCGCCAGCCACACAGTGACCAGCGGTCAGGAACACCTCTGCGGAAAGCAGGGTGCCAGTGCAGCGGTGCAGAAACTCTCCAGCGTCGTCGTAGAAGGCGACGAGGCCGACGTACTCGTGTTCGAAGTCCTTCGCGATGTTCGGACCTGTGACTGCCCCTGATGGGGGTGCCCACAAAGTCGTGAACGCCATCGCCAGGGCCAGTGGTACTAGCCCAAAGCGAGTGAGCTTTCTTAGCATGAGGATCCTCTCCTGTGCTTGTTCGGACCTCTCGGTTCTAACGCACTCAGCCACAACCCACAACCGGCGGGCGGCGTCGACACCACCACCCTCACAGCGAGAAGGACGCCTTCACGCGTCCAGGGCGTGTGAAGGCGTCCTTCTTGCGATGGGTCAGATGGTGGCGTCGGCCCCCTGGGTGGGGTGGTCGATCGGACGCCGGCGACGCCAGGCGAGCAGCAGTGGCAAGGCGATCAACCCACCAACCACCAAGAACGGAAGCAGGACGCCGATGGTGGTGAGCGCGACGACGACGACGTTCACGAAGGCGTCCCACCCGCGTTCAAGGCCTGCGACGAACCCTTCCTCGTCCTCGGGCGCCGCGTCGACGGCCTCGGGGGCAAGCACGGTGACGCTCAAGCGTCGCCATCTCGGTTTGGTCAGCAAGCACGCGTTGCTGCGCGAGCAGCGACTCGAGGTCAGCCTCGCGCCGTGAGAGCTCGCTTTCGATCCGGACGACCTCGCCGATCGTGGTTGCCTCGGACAGCAGCGCACGGATTCGCTCGACGCTCGCCTGAGCACTCTTCACTCGACTGTCGACATCGATGACGGTCTCGGTGACGTCCTGCTCGTCAGACACGACGCGCACGAGGTCGCCTTCGGCTTGTGCGGCGTCCAGTACGCCCTCGATCTTGGCCGTCGGGACGCGGACGACAATCACAGCGCGGGTGCGGTCGGGGTCGTCTGGGTTGCTCTGAACATCGCGCCCCTGGACGAAGCCTCCGGCGGAGCTGGCGATGCTCTCGATCGCGTCCACCGTCGCGCGAACCTCCTCGGAGCGAAGCGTCATCTCGGCGGTCGCGATGACCTCGCGTTGCTCTGGAGTCTGAGTGAGTAGACCTGCGGACGCCGGCCCCTCGTCTGCGGTGCCGCCTACAGCGGCGTCCGCTTGCGTGTCATAGGTACGAGCAGCCCCTTCGCCATTCGCGAAGTCTTCGGTCGGGGCCCCCTGGGCCGACTCGTCAGAGTCCTCAGACTGACTCGACATCGACGCGCCGTCGTCGCTGCTGCATGCGCCCAATAGGAGCGCAGACCCAGCGAGCATGGCGACACCGATTGCGCTGACTGCGCGTACAGACGTGCGTGAACCCCTCATGGCCCCTCCCGGGCGCTGCACACGTCGCCTGTGACGAGTGTGAGCGGCGGCGTGCTCTCGTGTGTGTCGGCGGTTTGGACGCGGGCGGTTTGGCTTCGGTTCCGGTGCAGCGCCAAGAAGTCACACCAGTGACCAGACCGTGACCTGCGCTCTGACAGAGTGACCAACATGTCGAAGGAACGAGTCGTGGTCATTGGTGGCGGAATCGCCGGCCTGGCCGCGGCATCTCGACTGGTCAATGACGGACACCATGTCGTCGTCCTCGAGGCGTCCCGCGCTGTCGGTGGCAAGCTGCGAACTCACAAAGTGGACGGACTGCAACTCGATGCCGGGGCGGAGTCATTGCTGGCTCGACGCCCCGAAGCGTTGGAACTGGTTGAGCGTGCAGGACGCGGTGCAGACGTGGTGCATCCGGCGTCAACGGGCGCGGGGGTATGGCTCGATGAGTTGGTGCCGCTCCCGACCCAACAACTCTTAGGCGTTCCCAGCGACCGCGCCGACAAGGATCTCGCAGCGCTGCTGGGTGACGAAGCCGTGAAGCGCCTGCGTCATGAGCCGCGCATCAAAGAGCTCGACGACGATGTCGCCCTTGGCGCACTGGTGCGCCAACAGCTGGGTGACGCCGTGGTCGACCGACTGGTTGATCCGCTGCTCGGTGGTGTCTATGCCGGATCCGCCGACGAGATCTCGGCTGACATGGCAGTCCCTGGTCTGCTTGCTGCTGCCGTTCGTGCGGGCTCTTTGGTGCAGGCGGCTAAGAGTCTGCGCTCGGCGTCCGCCGACAAAGTGCCGCCCGGGCCGGTGTTCGCGTCGGTGCGTGGTGGTCTCGGGTCCTTGGGTGATTCGCTCGTCGAGGCTCAAGGCATCACCGTGAAGACGTCTGTTCGCGCCGTGGGGATCGGCGGTGAACCAGGTCATTGGCGCATCGGTACGTCGACTGGCGAAGAGTTGATCGCGGGGTCTGTCGTCATCGCCACTCCGGCTTTCGACACCGGGGCGCTGCTGACCGAGGTGGCACCAGCAGCGCAGGCGATGGCGTCCGCCATCGAGTACGCGTCGGTGGCACTCATCACGATGGTGTTCGAGCGACAGGCGTTGACGTCACTGCCGAAGGGCACCGGGTTCCTCGTACCGTCCAGCACCGGCCGGCTCATCAAGGCGGCAACCTTCGTGAGCCAGAAGTGGCGGTGGGTGCATGACCTGGCGCCACACCGTGACGTCGTGCGGCTCTCCGTCGGACGCCACGGTGACGATCGCTGGCTCGAGTACAGCGACAACGACCTGACGGCAGCGGTCCTCGATGAAGTGAGCCCACTGATCGGCGTGCGTGGTGCCCCGCCAGCGACCGCGGTGACCCGTTGGGAGCGTTCACTGCCGCAGTACCGCGTTGGCCACCGCGCCAGGGTGGCTGACGCCAGAGCGGCGCTGCCCGCCGGGATCACGCTGGCAGGCGCGGCCTGGGACGGCATCGGAATCGGCGCGTGCATCGCGTCAGGGTGGGCCGCAGCCGACGCCATCGCAGCACGAGAGACAATGGTGACGTGAGCGACACCCAGCCTCCCCAGCCCCCAGAGCCATCCGACGTGGAACCCGCACGCGGACCAGCTGGCCGACAGATCACCGGCAAGCAAGCGCGCGACCTCAACGACGTGATCCGCTACACCGCATGGTCGGTCTTCCGCACCGCGGCACCCCTCGAAGCTGGCCCGCACGCAGACCGCAGCCCGGTGGCGTCCGAGGTCGACCAGCTCTTCGCGCAGCTCGACGACAAGGGTGTTGTCGTGCGCGGCGTGTACGACGTGCAGGGCCTGCGAGCCGATGCCGATTTCATGATCTGGTGGCACTCCGAGAACAGCGACGACCTTCAGGACGCCTACTCCGCCTTTCGGCAGACCGCGCTCGGTCAGGTGAGCGAACCGGTGTGGTCGCAGATGGCACTGCACCGACCCGCCGAGTTCAACAAGAGTCACGTCCCCGCCTTCCTCGCCGACGAAGAGCCCAAGCGCTACATCTGCGTCTACCCGTTCATCCGGTCCTACGAGTGGTACCTGCTGCCGGACGCCGAACGTCGCGAGCTGCTGGCCGAGCACGGCAAGATGGCTCGTGGCTATCCCGATGTGCGGGCCAACACAGTGGCGTCATTCGCGCTGGGTGACTACGAGTGGATGCTCGCCTTCGAGGCCGACGAGCTCTACCGCATCGTCGACCTCATGCGGCACCTCCGTGGGTCGAGGGCCCGGCTGCACGTCCGCGAGGAGATCCCCTTCTACACGGGGCGTCGCCGCTCAATCGCCGAGATCGTGGCGTCACTGCCCTAATCAGGGCTAGCCTTCGGCCAGACCGCTCAGCTACCTGCGCTGGAGGCTGCAATGGCTCACCCGGTCATCGTCGTTGGCACGTACGAGAACCGCCATCGTGCCGAGCTCGACTACGAGCACATCGCCAAGAACCGCGAAGAGCTCTGGAGCGAACGCATCTACGCGATCGCCCTCGTTGAACGAACAGCTGCCGGCAAGGCCAAGGTCGTCAACCATCTTGAGCCAGAGGCCGACGCTGGCGGTATTGCCGGAACCGTGGTCGGCGGGTTACTCGGCCTGTTCTATCCGCCGCTGATCCTGGTCACTGCGGCAGCTGGTGGGGGAGTTGCCCGCGCTGCCGCGCACCTGTGGCACGGAGTCTCACGCAAAGACATCGCCGAGCTCGGTGCGCTGATCGACACTGGTGAGGGCGCCGTCATGGTGATCGCCAGCAAACTGCCTGACGACGTCGAGTCGGTGCTACCTCACGCGACGCATGCAGCGCACCGAACGATGACGCACAAGCACGAAGACATCGAGTCGTTGATTGCCGAGCTGCGTCAAGGCGAGCCTGAAGCAGCCCCGGCGTCCGCCGAGGTCTAGCTCGCCGGGTTGGCTGGCTCCAAGGTCAGGCTGATCGAGTTGATGCACCACCGCTGGTCGGTTGGCACGCTGTATCCCTCACCCTCGAACACATGCCCGAGGTGTGAGCCGCAGTTGGCGCAGCGAGCTTCGGTGCGCACCATGCCGAGGGTGCGGTCTTCGATCAGCTCGACGGCATCGTCCTCGGTTGGCTGGTAGAAGGACGGCCACCCGCAGTGGCTCTCGAACTTGGTGTCAGAGCGAAACAGTTCAGTGCCGCACGCTCGGCAGCGGTAGACACCCTCGGTCTTGGTGTCGGTGTACTCGCCGGTGAACGCTGGCTCGGTGCCTGCTTGGCGTAGTACGGCGTACTCCTGAGCCGAGAGCTCAGCGCGCCATTCGTCTTCGGTCTTCGCGACGGGGTAGTCCATGCCTCCACCGTAAGCAGGCGCCGGGCGATCTGCCACCGGCGCTCCCTTACAAGGTGCTGACGGCGCGGTAACGTCCTGATGTGCCTTCCCCACGAGTTGACGTCACCGTCGGCGACCGCACGGTGTCGGTCTCGAGCCCTGACAAGCCTTACTTCCCTGACATGGGCGACAAGGGCCGCAAGCTCGACCTCGTGCAGTACTACGCCGCGATGGCCGACATCGCGCTCAGCCCCGTGCGAGGACGCCCCACCTACCTGCAGCGTTACCCCGACGGGATCACCGGCGAAGAGGTCTACCAGAAGCGGCTGCCGAAGAATTCGCCTGACTGGCTGGGACGCACCACCGTCACGTTCCCTGGTGGCCGCACCGCCACGGCGCTGCTCCCTGAGCATCCAGCCGACCTGATCTGGGCAGCGCAGTACGGAACCATCACGTTGCACCCGTGGCCAGCCATGGCGTCCGACCTCGAGCATCCCGACCTGATGCGTATCGACCTCGACCCGCAAGAGGGCACCGACTTCACCGACGCCGTGTGGGTGGCCGTCGAGCTCTTGCGACCGATGCTCGACGAGCTTGGTGTTGTGGGGTTTCCCAAGACCTCCGGTGGCCGCGGCATACACGTCGACATTCCGCTGACGCCAGGGTGGACTTTCGCGCAGGTACGCCGCTCGGTGCTGGCGATTGCGCGAGAGCTCGAGCGTCGTGCCCCGGATCGGGTGACCTCGAAGTGGTGGAAGGAAGAGCGCGGCGAGAACGTCTTCATCGACTTCAATCAGATGCTCCCCGACAAGACGATCGCATCTGCCTACACGGTTCGCGCCAAACCAGGAGCTCCGGTTTCGACACCCGTCACGTGGGACGAACTCACCTCGGTGACAACGATGGACTTCACCATTCACACCGTGCCCGAGCGCGTCCAGAAGATCGGTGATCTTGCAGGCTGCGATGCATGAGTCAGCTGCCGGTCTCGACGTTGCCCTCGAGTGGGTCGCACGCGACGAGGCGAACGGACACGGCGAGGCGAACTACCCGCCAAACTTCCCGAAAATGCCTGGCGAGCCACCTAGAGTGCAGCCCAGCAAGAAAGTCGCCGAACACTGGGACAGCTAAGCCAGCCTCGACCAGCGCTCACCATCTGGAGGCGGACATGCCGATCAAGACCTGCCCCCATGGCCTAGTGGGGCGCAAGAAGTTCGGAACGGACGCACGAGACGGCTTGGACATTTGCCGGCGATGCGGGCTGCCGACACCCGAAAGTGTGCAGGAGCAGCAACGGGCGCGGCTGGAAGCGCTCGGTCAGCATGGAACGGCAACGACCGGTGTCCCCGCTCCCAGCGTTGAGCAGCGAACCCTCGAGGCACTTGAGGCGATGAACGACCGCCTGCAGACCGTTCAGGCGAGCATCGTGATCGTCGGTGTCATCGTGGTGCTGGGCCTGGTGTTGCCGCTGTGGTTCGGCTGGTTCCTGACCCTTGCCGATTGAAGCCAGTTGCGGACCGATCAGCGCTTGATGAAGGCAAACCCATTCGTCATCGGCCGCTCACACGCGCAGACCGCGGTGTTGACGCCGTAAAGGTCTCGTCGAGTCCATTGACCGGCCTTGCTGCGCGTCCACATTGTTGTGGACCCACCGCCGTCGAGCTCGTAGGCCCTTCTCATTCCGAGTGACTTGGCGATGTTCGCTGCGTTAGCCAGACCAAAGCCCCCGGTCCTCAGCCCGACGCCGTCAAACGTCTTGCCGGGCACGGTAAAGCTTCGCCATGCACCATTGGCGTTCCACCCGACGAACGTGCGCGGACGCGCCGCCTTCGAGTGGGCATAGGCACCGCACCCCAGGGGTGCTGGCACACCGTTCAGCACCAGCGGGAGGCCGCGCCCCACGGCCGTGAAGAGCTCGACGCCCGTGTCGGTCGACTGGCGCATGTTGACGAACACCTTGGTACCGGGATCGGTACCTCGCACCGCTTTGGTGGCGTTCTTGGAGAAGGCGAGCACGCGCGTGCCGGACCGCACTGAGGTACCGCGCTCTCTGGTGTTGCGAGCAGGGCTGCGCACCTCGCGGATGACGTTGCGGTCGTTGAGCACCCATTCGATGCGCCCCTTGGGGCGCGGGATGGTGTCACTCCATGCTGAGGTGTAGAGGTTGACGCCCCCACCCTTGATGTTCTGCCAGTTCATCGATCGAATACTTGACGGACTTCGAGGATCCTTCAGCGCGGATAGTGCCTCGCACGGCGAACATGCCACCGAACGGTTGGCGCTTCTTGGTGACGCCTACCACCCGCATCGGTTGAGCCGTCGCGCGGATCACTCGCCCGTTACGGATCATCGGTCCGCGGGACATCTCGATGCTGCTCTCGCCTCCCACGTCCGGGAAGATAAAGAAGTCACCGTTGATCGCCCCCAGGGCAGCGCGACGCTGCTCTTTCACCATGCCGCCGACGGTCTTGCGCATGCCGACCCTGGTATTTATCAGCGCCGGGAAGGTGTCCTTGGGATAGGACGCCACAACGACCTTGCCAGTCTGGTCGTACCCACCTTTGGCTGCGCCCTGTGCTCGTGCGGTGTACCTGCGCAGCACGGCACCACCAGCGAAGTGCGTCGTCGAGTCGAGCTTGGTGGACGTGCGAATGCGACACGCGCCAGCCGCATCTGCAGGCTCGTCAGACACCGCCATGAGCGAAGCACCGACCACGGCTATGGCGGTCAGGCACACGCTCAGGCGCGCCAAAGGAATTGCACTAAGAATATTCGACATTAGATTGGTCCCCACCGTGACTCGCGACCCACGCTTGAGTCACCTCAGGTCATCGAACGTAGCCAACACATCGGCGCTGCAAACCCTTATGGCGAAAGAATCTTGAGAAGTTGGGAAACTTTCACGTTGTGAGGTCGAGGCCTCACAGAGGGTCATTGCGGCTGTGAACGGCGAATCACACTGAGTACATGGTGAGCGGCTGTCGGGTCGACCCGGAGTGCGCTATACGACGGTGTCGAACGAGCGCGAGTCAACCTCGGCGAACTTCGATCCGACCCGGGTGACAGTGACGGTCATGTTGACCTGGCCGGGGTGGAATCGTCCGCGTTTCGGATCGAGCTGCAACACCGAGCGCTGGCGGTCGCCATCGCAGGGGATCTGCGCCGTGGCCTGTGCTCGCAGGTCTTGAACCGCCTTGACATTCCAGGACGCGGTGCCGACTCCTTTGACCTTCTGCGTGCACTTCACGCGGGCTCGGACCACGATGTTGCCGGTATAGCCGTCGATCGCAATGGATCGCACGTTGACGCGTGCGGTCGGCACATCATCTACTCCGGCTGATGCTGGCGCAGCGCTCAGCCCGCTCACCGAGAGTGCAGCGGCGAGCGCCGCCACGGTCATCGTCCATCGTCGGGTGAGCGTCATCGTGTTCCTCGCGGGCCCTGCGCGTTGCCGTGCCGCCGAATCGTTGTCCAACCGTCGGCGATTGACGCCCAACAGAAGTCACGGGAGCACCCCCATGTCTCCTGCGTGAAGGCGGCACTTCCTGGTTTCAGGCGGCCGTTCTTCGGGTCGAGCTTGAGGTGGACACGATGGCCGCGTCCGTCGCAACGAAGTGACACTTCTCTGCTCGCATGTCCTGAGGCTTGCCAGAGCCCGACACCCCACGACGCCTTGGAGACTCCCTTTTCACACGTTGCCACCGCGGTCACTCGCACGGCGCCAGCACCCGGAATCCACTTCATCGAAAGGTGACGAATGGATGGGCCAGGGGAGGGACCGGCTGACGCTGGCGCGACAGTGACGAAGGTCGCCGTGAGAGCGAGCCCGACTGCGAGAGCAAGTGCGCTCGATTGTGCCCTCATCGTGGCGAGATCCTGGTCGGCTGGATGGTCTGGAACCCGATACAGACGTCGCGGCCGCACGTGATCGACCCCTTGCCGAAGAGCGCGGTGCCTGGGTGGAACCGACCTTGGCGGGCGTTGAGCACGATGGTGGAGTTGAACCCGTCGCCGTCGCACGGCACCTTGGCTGACCCTCGGTCACGCGAGCGCTTCTGCTCGAGCGATGCCTGCCAGCTATAGCTGCCCTTACCGGTGCACTTGACGCGGGCGGTGACCTCGACGTCTCCGGTGCGCGGCTGCCAGTCGATCGACTTCACTTTCAGCACGGTCTCGGGAAGGGGAGCGGCTGAAGCAGGCAGGGCACCGGAGACGCCAAGCACGACGAGCCCAGTCACGGTGGCGGACAGTAGCCCGATCCGGCGAGTGGCCCGCATGGCTGATCCCCCAGCGTCCTGGCGGGCACGGCCGATCCGTACCCAGACGCCCACAGGCTACCTGCGCGAGTGACCCTGCGTAGTCACCCAAACGACGTTCCCCCAAATGGGCGAGCCGCGGGAGGGAGCGCTCAGATCAGTGCCTGCGACCGGTGACGGAGGGGAAACGTCGGGTACGCCCGGTTCGTCCCTACCAACCATCGCGCAGGGTGACCGCCAGGGCGTCCACGAACTGGTCGGCGGCGTCCTCGTCGATGCACAACGGCGGCTTGAGCTTCAGCACGTTCATGTAGTCGCCGGTGGGTTGCACGATGACCCCGAGCTCGCGCATGCGCTCGCAGATCGCGAACGCTTCGTCGGACGCCGGCTCGAGCGTCTCACTGTCGCGCACCAACTCGACCCCGCGGTAGAGGCCCAACCCATGCACGGTGCCGATGATCGGGTGCTTCTCACCCAGGGCGCGCACACCCTCGGCGATGCGATTCCCGATCCGTACTGCGTTCGCCTGGAGCCCCTCGCTCTCGAGCGCGTCCAGGGTGGCGAGCGCCGCCACTGAACCGACGGGTGAGCCACCCATCGAGCTGAAGAAGGAGCCCTCACTGCGCAACTGTTCGGCGAGCGCCCGCGTGGTGACGACGGCACCGACCGCGACACCGTTGCCGGTGCACTTCGCCATCGTCACGATGTCGGGAACGACGCCCTGCTGCTCGAAGCCCCAGAAGAAGTCTCCAAGGCGTCCGTAACCCACCTGCACCTCGTCAGCGACACACAGTCCGCCAGCCGCTCGGGTCGACTCGTAGGCAGCCTTGAGGTAGCCGTCTGGCAACAGCACCCCGCCAGCGTTGCCGTAGACCGGTTCGGCAAGAAACGCGCCGAGTCGGCCGCCAGACGTTGCGATCTCACCGATCGCTCGGTCGACATCAGCGGCGTAGCGCGCCCCGGCGTCCGCACCGCGGTGCTCGCCTCGATAGGGGTTAGGCGAGTCGACGATGTGCACCCACGGTGGTCGCGTCGACGCCGCGTTGGGGTTGTCAGCGATCGACGTCGAGATGTCATCGGTTCCGGTCGTCCACCCGTGGTAGGCGCTGCGTACCGCGATGATGTCGCGGGAACCGGTGGCCGCGCGGATGATCCGTAGCGCTACCTCGTTGGCCTCGCTTCCGGTGCTCACGAGGAACACCGTGTCGAGTGGTTCGGGCAGCAACGCCGTCAACCGCTCGCTGAACTCGACCATCGCGCCGTAGTGGAATCGCGAGTTGGTGTTGATGAGTCGCAGCTGTCGGCTCACCGCCGCTTCGACGCCAGGGTGACTGTGCCCGAGGATCGTCACGTTGTTGACCATGTCGACGTAGCGGCGTCCATCGACATCAAACAGGTGATGACGCCAGCCGCGTTCGATGCGGGGAGGTTCGTCGTAGTAGTGCTCTTGTGCGAGCGCGAACACCGAGTTGCGGCGTTGCAGCAGCGTCGCTGCGTCGTCGGCGGCCGATGCAGCGGTGGGGACCACTTGTGCCGCCCACCACAGCGTCGGATCGCTCGTGGCATGCAGCCACCCGCTCGCTCGCGTGGCCACTCGTGGCGGTAGGTGTTCAGTGTCGGCGACGAGTTGCACGTAGAGGTGGGGCAGATCTGCCTCGGCGATGACCCCGAGCTGTTGCCCGGCCGACACGGCGGACGCTTCAGTTGCGCTAGCGATGCCGTGCACGACCAGTCGCCAGCTGGCATCGAGTGCCAGCACGACGGCGCTGTCACTGGTTTGAGTCAGGTCGGCGTCTACGGGTGCAACGACTGGTACTCCCGCTGGAGCGAAGATCTCGACGCCCGTGCTCACCCCACCGTCGCCGGACTCAGCGAGGCGCCCCTCGGCAAACCGCCCAACGCCCCAGCCGTCTGACAACTGTGCTCGGACGCCGTCGCTGAGATTCCACAGCCGAGGCTCGAAGGTGTCGGCCGTCACTGACTGCTCGACCGACGGGACATCGTCAGGCATTGCGACGAGCGTCGAGGCCGGCGCGGGCAGCGAGGGCAGCGACGGAGCGGCGAAACCAACCGCCTCGGCCAGGACGCCATGCGCGCCATGCCACGGAACTTCGGCGATTGCCCGGAAGATGCGCCAGTCGTCTTGCACCGACTCGATGACATACGCGTCGTCGGGTTCGAGTCTTGCCTGGTGCTCGCTGCTGGCCACATTGGACGCCGCTCGCGCGACCACGAGCGGCCATAGCGCCGCGAGTTCGTCCTCGATCAGGGGATAGACCTCGTGGTAGCCCCGCAGCACGTTTGCGATGACCGACAACGGGTCATCGGTCTGGTGGCTGATCAGCGAGACGCCGGAGACGGCGACGTCTGCGGCGATCCAGGTGCGCAGCATGTCGCCGAAGTCGATCAGGGCATCGGGCCATGGTTGGCCGGCCAACTCGTCGACCACCACGTTGACGTCGGTGACGTCGGCATGACACACGGCCACTCGAAGGTTGGCGGCGTGAGTGTCTATGACCCGTTGCGCGCGGGCCATCTGGGATTGCACTTGGTCGCGACCATCGGCGTCGAGAATCGAGGCGGCAAACGCCGTGACGACGTCGGTGGCGTGACGCAGGTCCCACTGCAACGTCCGGTCGAGCCCGGGGTGCTCGAAGTCGGCGAGGGCGACTGCGGCGGACGCGGCCAGCCATCCGTGGCGACGCAGCACCTTCGGTGCGAGATAGGTGAAGTCGGCAAGCGGCCGTCCCGCGAGGAAGGTGACCAGCCGAACGTCGAAGGTCGCACCATCGTCGGTGACCTGGCCGATCAACTGGCCATCAGCGTCTGGCAGGGGCACCGGTGCTCGGAAGGGGATGTGTCGCTCAGCCAGATGCAACATGGCAGCGTTCTGGGCCAGCAAGCCCTCGTGGCTGAAGCCGGGGTTGGACACCTTCAAGATGAACCGGCCGGTCGGGTCGTCGACCATGACGTTCTGGTCTTGGTGACTGCCGAGGCTGCGAAGGGGTCCGCTCTTGCCGTACCGCTCACTCAGAATCGCGGCGACGCGATCCATGCTGAGGTTCGGGCTGGGGATCTCGAGCCCCGCGAAGGGGTTGCTCAACTGATGACCTCGTCGGTGCCACCAATCACGTGCAGGACCGGCACCGGAAGCAAGTGACGCAGCTTGTCGGCCCAGCCGCGTCGCAGCAGGTCGCTGACCAAGTGAGGTTCGGTCAACACCCAGAGCTCGTCAGCGTCCTCGCTCGTAACGGTTGCCGCGGTCGCTGGAACCGGGTCCTTGGGGGTCAGAGCACCAACGGCTTTGACACCTTTGGTGGCGAGGAGTTCGAGCGACTCCCGCAGGGCCTTGCGGGCCGCCACGCTCTCGTCGTCAGAGTCATCGCCGGCAAGATCGCGCCGCAACTCGTCGAGCTCGACCCTCGCGATGTCATCGACCACCTGGTCGAAGCGCGACTGGTCGGACGTCTCGGGCACCAGCACGTGCACATCGAGGTCGCTGTCGTGCCACTCGATGATGCGGGTGACGTCGTGGTCGGTCAGGGCGTTTTCGGTCAGAACGATGAGGTGGCTCACGTGACCATCTTGGCGTACCGGGGCCGAACTACTCGGGACGACCCCGCTTGAGCACCTCGCCGACGTCATACGACACCGGGCGCTCGAGCTGGTCGAAGCGGCACGACTCGGGCTCGCGGTCGGGGCGCCACCGCACAAATCGTGGGTTGTGTCGGAACCGGTAGTCACCTTGGAGTTGGTCGTACGCAACCTCGACGACGCGCTCTGGCCGCAGCGGCACGAACCCCATGTTCTTCTTGGCGTTCCATCGATTGACGACGCCGGGACGCCGGATACCTGCGTCGTCAGCGGTGTCGGGGCTCCACGGGTGGCTCTCGAGGTCGACCACCAGTGGCGCGAGCTCGTCGACGAGCTCTTGGCGTTTCGCGGCGGTGAATGATGAGCACACGCCCATGTGCTGAAGTCGGCCCTCGTCGTCATAGAGACCGAGCAGCAGCGATCCCACGACCGGGCCGCTCTTGTGCTCGCGGTAACCGGCAACGACACAGTCAGCCGTGCGCTTGTGCTTCACCTTCGTCAGGGTGCGCTTGCCTGGCGCATAAGGATCGAGCACCGGCTTGGCCATGACACCGTCCATGCCGGCGCCCTCAAAAGTCTCGAACCAGGTGCGCGCCTCATCGGGGTCTGCTGTGGCTGGCGTCAGGAAGAACGGCGGCTGCCACGAAGCAGCAGCGGCCTCGAGTCGAACCCGGCGTTCCGCGAAGGGCGCGTCGAGGTGAATGCCGTCGGCGTCCTCGAGCAGGTCGAACGCGACGAACCAGGCAGGGGTCTGCTCGGACAGCATGGTGACGCGGGACTCAGCAGGGTGAATGCGCTGCGCGAGCACCTCGAAGTCGAGTGAGGTGCCCTGTGCCACGACGAGCTCACCGTCGAGCACCATCGGCGATGGCAACTGCTCAGTCGCGGCGGTGACGATCTCGGGAAAGTAGCGAGTGAGCGACTCTGATCGTCCGGCTACTTCGATGCGATCACCGACGAACAGCAGGCAGCGGAACCCGTCCCACTTGGGTTCGTACAGGTAGCCGTTCTTGCCGGTGGCGACGGGAACCTCACCGACCGCCTTGGCGAGCATCGGCGAGACGGGCGGTTCGAGCTTGGTGGGAGCCATCAGGCGCTGCCTCGCTTGCGTCGGTAGTGCATGAACAATGCGCCGTCAGACTCTAGAAGGCCGACGAGGTCAAGGTCTCGGACGTCGGCAGTCGCGCCCTCGATCATGCGGCCGGAATCTCCGCCGACGACGAGGGGCGAGAGTGAGGTGACCAGCTCGTCGAGCAGCCCGCCGTCGAGCAGGCTGCCCAGGAGGTGAGGGCCACCCTCGGTCAGGATTCTTCGGTGACCGCGGCGCGCGACCTGAGCGAGGGCGTACGACAGGTCGACCTCGTTTTCACCTGCGATGACGATGTCAGCGCGTTCACTGACGGCGTCGAGGTTGCGGCGTCCGGCCGCGCAGGTGATAACGATGGCGCGCGTCGAGCCACCGAGGTAGTCGGCGTTGGGGTCGATGTCGCCGCGGCGCGTCACCAAGGCCAGCGTCGGAGCCTCCGGTTGTCCAGCGGCTTCGCGCAGGTGTTTGAACTCAGCCCTGGCGCGTCCTGGCCCGTAGCCCTCAGCGCGCGCGGTGCCAGCACCGACGACGATCACGTCGGCCAGCGCCCGCTGCAACCCGTAGAGGTACCAGTCGGCGGTACCCGAGATCGGCTTGGACTTTCCGTCGAGGGTGATCGCGCCGTCAACCGACGAAACCATGTTCGCGCGGACCGTGAAGCCCTCGAGGTCGTCAGCGCTCATCGACGAGGAGTCCGGGTAGGCGTAGTGCGCTGCTAGGGCGTCAACATCCAGGTCATCCGCGGTCGGAACGGGGATCAGCCTGCGCATGTGTCGATGCTGTCAGATATGCCTGCTCGATGCAGACGTGCGGCCCCGTAGTCTCCGTGGCCGTGGCAGAACACCTGAGCAACGGTGGCGACGACGTCGTGCGTCTCGTCGACCGTTCGCCCGAGCTGCGCACCAATGCCTTGATCGACTCGTTGGTGCCACCGCCCCTGTTCGACCACGTGTCGTTCGACAGCTACCAGCCCGTGGTCGGTGAACCGACTCAAGCGGCTGCCCTCGCCGCGCTCAAGGCGTTCTCAGAACGACTGTCTGCTCAAGCGCCCGAGCCGAAATGGTGGCAGAACCTGAGGGGCACACCCGCACCACCCGAAGGACGCCCTGGCGTCTATCTCGACGGTGGCTTCGGGGTCGGCAAGACGCACCTCCTGGCGGCTCTGTGGCACAGTGCGCCGGCGCCCAAAGCGTTTGCCACCTTTGTCGAGCTGACCCATGTGGTGGGGGCTTTGGGGTTCAACGAAGCGGTGCAGCGGCTGAGCGGGTTTCGCCTGGTGTGCATCGATGAGTTCGAGCTCGATGACCCCGGCGACACGATGTTGATGTCGACGCTGTTGGCTCAGCTCACTGACAACGGCGTCCGGCTCGCCGCCACGTCCAACACGCTTCCGGATCGGCTCGGCGAGGACCGGTTTGCGGCAGCTGACTTCTTGCGCGAGATCAATCGACTTGCGGGGCACTTCGACGTGCTGCGGATCGATGGGCCCGACTACCGACATCGCGGAATGCCTAACCCACCGAGCCCGGCGTCCAACACCCAGTTGCTGGCTGCGGTCGAAGCCGCGAGGTGCGCAGCCGTTGATGACTTCGCGCTGCTACTCGACCATCTGGCCACGGTGCACCCCAGCCGCTACGGATCACTCGTCGAGGGCATAGACACCGCCGTGTGGCACGACGTGCACACCATCGATGACCAAGCGGTGGCGCTGCGGTTTGTGGTGCTCGTTGACCGGCTCTACGACCGTGGCGTGCGCGTCGTCGCGTCCGGCATCCCGCTCGACGAGGTCTTCGCCGCCGACATGCTGCGAGGGGGATACCGCAAGAAGTACTTCCGTGCGCTGTCCCGCCTCGTGGCGCTGGCCAACCTCCCGCCGAGTGTGCAGCTGGGTGCGTGAATTCCTGGCACACTCGGCTCAGCTCTCGGGGTGCCCAGCAGAGTTTGTAGGTGACTCACGAGCTCGGGTGGGGTTTCGTGCTCGGTGGTGATCGTCGGGGTGACGCGAGCACCGATCGTCGTTGCGGCGGCGGTTGCCTGGTCTGCGAGTGAGCCCGGCGCAAGCATTAATGGGACGACGACCACGTCGGACGTCTGTGCGGTCAACGCCGCAACGACCTGCTCTGGGCGCGGGTCGGGACCGGTAACCGCGGCGGGGAGCACGGGTCCTCCGTGTCGCTGACTGGCGAGCAACTCACAGGTGCGGCGAAGGTCGCTGCGTGCTTGTGCCTGGCTTGAACCGGCTGACACCAGAACCACAGGCGACGCCGTTCCGCCGCCAACGTCAGCGATCGCGCGCTCTAGTACCGGGACCACCCAGTCGCCGGCCCCGAGGGTGCCGAGGTTCGTGATGGCGAGGCGGCCGGACGCCGAGTCGAGTGCGCGTGGAATGTCGACGTTCGCGTGATAACCCGAGGCCAGCAGCAACCCGATAGCTCGTACGCCGTGGATGCCCCGCTCGGCAGCGGTCTCGAACCACTGCGACAGTGCTGGTTCGTTGTGTTCGAGGTACGCGATGTCGCACCGCACCGTGTTGCCTCCGCTTTCGGCACCCACCAGCGTTGCGAGCCGCTCGAGAGCAACCGCATGTCGCGGATCGGGGGAGCCGTGCGCGATCAGCAGACCGGTCACGGTGTCGTGGACGCCCATGTCAGCCGCACTAGTCAGAGGTGGCAAACGCTGCGACGTCGCCGACGACGATCACAGCAGGCGATTGGACGCTTCGCGCCGCAGCGACGTCCGCAATCGTTGACAGAGTCGCGACGGTCACCCGCTGCTCGGGTGTCGTACCACGCTCGATGACCGCGACCGGCTCATCTGCTCGGCGACCGTGACCGATCAACTCGCGGGCAATCTCAGGCAATCGCGAGACTCCCATCAACAAGAGCAGCGTGCCGTCGAGAGCAGCCAACGACGCGAAGTCGAGAGGTCCGTCGTGCCCCGAGATCACCGTGAACCGACTGGTGACGCCGCGCGCAGTGACAGGGATGCCGGCCGCAGCGGGAACGGCGAGCGCACTCGTCACCCCTGGGACGACCTCGACGGGGACGCCTGCGGCGCGGCATGCGGCTGCCTCTTCGCTTCCGCGGCCCAACACGTAGGGGTCGCCGCCCTTCAGTCGAACCACCCGACGTCCCGCGCTTGCGTGCTCGACGAGCAGGGCGTTGATCTGGTCTTGCGTCAGGGTGTGAGCGTGCGGTGCCTTGCCGGCGTCGATGACCTCGACATCAGGGTCGAGCACATCGAGGAGCCCTTGCGGCGCGAGCCGGTCGACGATGACAACGTCAGCCTCAGCGAGCAACTGCCGCCCCCGAGTCGTGATCAGGCCAGGGTCACCCGGCCCACCGCCGACGAGTGCCACGTGACCAACTCCGGACGCGCGACGCTGCCGACGCAACGGAAGTGCGCCCTGACTCAGCTGGGTACCGATCGCGTTGCGCAGCTGAACGGCGCGCCGTGGGTCTGCCCCAGCGTTGACGGCGACCACGACATCGCCGATGCGCGCCACAGCCGGAGTCCACGCGCTGCTGCGTGCGGCGTCGTCGGCGCGCACGCACCACAGGCTGCGCCGCTCGGCTTCAGCCGCCACGAGATCGTCGATCGAAAGCTCGCCCGTCGCCGTGTGAACCAGCCACGCACCGTCGAGGTCAGAGAGGTCGAACTCGCGAACGTGCACTGTCAGCGCACCTTCACTCGCAGCGTCCCAGATGTCTTCGCAGATGAATGGCGCGACCACGTGAACGTCTGCTCCCGCATCGACCAGGCCCCTGGCCCGCCGTGCCGCCACCGGGCCGCCACCGACCACGACCACTTTGCGGTCGCTGAGGTCGAGCAGCAGCGGGTACTGCTCGTGAGGTAGCTGGTCAGCCGGCGTCATGCGTGGATGCCGCACTCAGACTTGTCGGCGCCCGCCCACCGTCCGGCACGAATGCTCTCGCCCGGGCGGACCGGACGCGTGCACGGTGCGCAGCCAATCGACGCGAAGCCAAGCTGCTGGAGCGGGTTGATCAGGACGCCGTGGCGGCGTGCGTAGGCCTCGACCTCTTCGTGCGACCAGCGCGCGATCGGGTTGACCTTGACCATGCCGCGGCGCTCGTCCCACAACACGACGGGCGTGCCGACGCGGGCGGCGGTCTCGTCGCCGCGAATGCCGGTGACCCATGCCTGGAAGGGCGCGAGCACCTGCTGCAGTGGGGTCACCTTGCGCATCTCGCAGCACTTGTCGGGGTCGGTCGCCCACAGGTTGGGGCCGAACTTCTGTGCCTGCTGCTCGACGGTGAGCGCCGGAGTGGTGTTGAGCAACTCGATGTCGAGCGTCGCCGCAATCGCATCGCGGGTGCCCAGGGTCTCGGCGAAGTGCAGCCCGGTGTCGAGGAAGGCGACCTTCACACCAGGGAACGCCCGCGACGCGAGGTGTGCGACGACCCCGTCGGACATCGACGAAGCGACAACCATGTTGTGGCCGAACGTCAGAGCAGCCCACGTGAGGATGTCGATCGCGCGGGCATCGGCGAGCCGGACGCCGGCATCCTCGGCGAGCAGCTCGAGCTCGGCGCTGCCGAGGCTGCGTCCGTCGGCGACTGTGACGCCGTATCGCGCGTGGAGCGCGTCGGCGGCCGAGACTCCGTGCTGCACCGAACCGGGCAGTGCAGACGAGTCGATGGGTGCGATGGTCATACCGAGACCCCCAAGACAGACAGCGTGAAGACGCGAAGGCACCCGCGGCACTCCCACGCGTTGTGGGACTCCTCGTGCGGACGTAGGTCGGTGTCAGAGCAGTAGGGGCAGTACTGCGGAGCCATGCGAGTGCCGCTCATGCGAGATCTGCCTCCTCGGCTCGGTGTGCCCATTCCGCGAACGACTCACCGTCGCGCCGCTGGTCGTTGAAGTGACGCGCCACCCGCTCGACGTACAGGGGCAGCTCTTTGCTGGTGACCTTGAGGCCGCGGGGCTTACGCCCGAAGGCCGCGTCTGGTCCGAGCGCGCCACCGAGGTGCACCTGGAAGCCTTCGGTCGCTTCGCCGTCAGCGTCGCGGACGATCGAGCCCTTCAGGCCAATGTCGGCGACCTGGATGCGGGCGCACGAGTTGGGGCACCCGTTCACATGCAATGACAGCGGCGCATCGAAGTCGGGGAGTGCCTTCTCGAGGTAGTCGACAGTGGACGCCGCGACGGCTTTGGTCTCAACAATCGCGAGCTTGCAGTACTCGATGCCGGTGCACGCCATGGCGCCGCGGCGAAACTCACTTGGCCCAGCGTCCAGACCGAGGTCGGCCAGCCCGGCTTGCAGCGCTGCGACCTTGTCTTCGGGAACGTCGAGCACGAGCAGCTTCTGCTGTGCTGTGAGTCGCACCTGGTCGCTGGTGGCGGCCTCTGCGAGGTCGGCGACTCCGCTGAGGGTTGCTCCGTCGACGCGTCCCACCGTTGGCGCCACCCCGATGTAGAAGCGACCGTCCTTCTGACGGTGGACGCCGACATGGTCGCGTCGCGTGGGTGGGGCCTCGGGCGGTGGCCCGTCGGTCAGGGTGCGTTTGAGGTACTCGCCTTCGAGGACGTCGCGAAACCTCTCGACGCCCCAGTCGGCGATCAAGAACTTGATGCGCGCGCGGTGGCGCAGCCGGCGGTAGCCGTAGTCGCGGAACACTTGCACGATGCCGTGCCACACCTCGGGGATCTCGTCGAGAGTGACGAAGACCCCGAGCCGCTTGGCGTACATGGGGTTGGTCGACAGGCCACCGCCGACGAAGACGTCGAAGCCCGGGCCGTGCTCAGGGTGTCGAACGCCGACGAACGACACGTCATTGACCTCATGGGCGACGTCTTGCTGCGGCGACCCAGAGATCGCGGTCTTGAACTTGCGTGGCAGGTTCGACAGTGACGGGTCGCCGACGTAGGTCTTGACGATCGCTTCGATCGCGGGAGTGCCGTCGATGATCTCGTCGGCCGCGACGCCGGCAACCGGTGAGCCCAGGATGACTCGAGGGGTGTCACCGCACGCTTCGGCGGTCGTGAGCCCGACGGCTTCGAGCTGCTGCCAGATGTCGGGGACATCTTCGACGCGGATCCAGTGCAGCTGGATGTTCTGCCGGTCGGTGATGTCAGCGGTGTCGCGCGCATAAGTGGTCGAGATGTGGGCGATAGCGCGCAGCTGCGCGAGAGTGAGGCGTCCGCCATCACTCCGGACGCGGAGCATGAAGTACTCGTCGGACAGCTCGTGTGGTTCGAGGGTCGCGGTGCGACCACCCTCGATGCCGGGACGGCGCTGGGTGTAGAGGCCCCACCAGCGGAAGCGTCCGTTCAGGTCAGAGGGATCGATCGAGGCAAACCCTGCTTTGGAGTAGATGTTCTCGATCCGGGCCCGCACGTTGAGACCGTCGTCGTCGAACTTGGTGCGCTCGTTGGCGTTGAGTGGCTCGCGAAACCCCAGTGCCCACTGCCCTTCGCCGCGTTTGGGACGCGTCGAACCGCGAGCAGGCGGGGCAGTGGTGTCTGCAGCCTTGCTGGTTGCGGTGGTCTCAGTAGTCACGGTGGAGTCAGTCCTGGGTGCCGTAGGGATGGGCTGGTGAGGATTCCGGGGTAGGCGCGCACCGATACCCGCGTGGGGGCTGGGGGCCTGGCGAAGCGGTTTAGCGCATTCGCTCCGGGCGACAACACTGGCTTCCGGACACCCGCATGAGGTCGACGTGGCGTCGCTCGACCAGCGCGACGGCGCGCAGGCAGGCCTCGGAGCTCACTGACATGACGACCAGGGTGCCACAGCGTCTCACCATGTGTACACCATTCTCACTATGTGAGATAGCGCGTGTCGCACCCGATCAGGACGCCAATTTCGCCTCAGCCCTCCTCGCCCTCATCACCCCTTCTGGGGGTCACGCGGTGGTGGCCGGGCCCCTTACAGTTCACGCGTGTCCGCCTATAGAGCCCTCGATGATCGCGTTTCCGCAGGTCGCGCTGCCCGCCAGCAGACCCCGCGTGGGGCGCTCGCCCAGCATGTCGTTGCCGACAACCGCCCAGACCCCGTCGAGCTGCTGCACAGCAGCGACGCCAACCGCGACGCTGAGTTTCTGCCGCTCAAGTACGAACGGATGTCGGCGTCCCCCTTTGCCTTCTTTCGGGGATTCGCCGCCATGCAGGCGTTTGACCTAGCGCAGGGCGCCCGAACCTCGGTCTCGACGCAGCTCTGCGGCGACCTGCACCTGTCCAACCTCGGGGTGTACGCCTCACCAGAGCGAAACCTGCTGTTCGACGTCAACGATTTCGACGAGACCCTGCCAGGCCCGTTCGAATGGGACTTGAAGCGACTTGTCACCTCTTTCGTTGTCCTAGGACGCCATCGCGGGTTCTCAACGTCAGCGGTCTCTAGCGCCGCGCAAACAGTGGTGAGTGCCTATCGGACGCGCATGAACGAGTTGGCAAGTGTCAGCACGCTGTCGATCTGGTACGACCGAATCGATGAACCAATGCTCGACCAGCTCGCGGTCTCCAGCCTCAACAAGAAGGAGCTCAAACGATTCGAGGCCAGCCTTGCCAAGGCTCGCCGCAAGACGTCGTCGGACGCCGCGCTCAAGCTCACCGAGGTGTCGGCGGACGGCGTTCGCCGGTTTCGTTCGGACCCGCCGCTGCTCACTCGGATCGACTCGGAGCACGCCGACCCCGCCAACCTGCTGGGGGCTTTGCACAACTACCACGAGTCGCTTGTCAACGACCGGCGACGGTTGCTCGAGCGGTTTCGCATGGTCGACATCGCTCGCAAGGTGGTCGGAGTCGGCAGCGTTGGGACGAGATGCTGGGTGCTGCTCTTCGAGGGTCGCGACTCAGACGATCTGCTCATCCTTCAGGCGAAAGAGGCTGGGCCTTCGGTGCTTGAACCGTTCGTCCGCAGGAGTCCGTTCCGCCATCAGGGCCGTCGCGTCGTTGAGGGTCAGCGCCTGATGCAGGCGCAGAGCGACATCTTCTTGGGGTGGACGACTGGTCCGCTCGACCGGACGCGGCAGTACTACATGCGCCAACTGCGTGACATGAAGGGCGGTATCGACCCCGAGCGGATCACGCCGACGCTGCTGCCGCAGTACGCCGCGATGTGCGGCATGGCTGTTGCTCGCGCACACGCCCGCGGTGGGGACGCCGTCGAGATTTCGAGCTACCTCGGCAGCGGCGATCGACTCGACCGGGCACTGGTCGAGTACGGCGAGGCGTACGCCGACCAGAACGCGCGTGACTTCGAGGCGTTCATGGCAACGCGCGAGACTTCGTAGAGGGCAACGCCTACAGCAAGCGACACGACCAAGGCGAGCCATGGAGTGTTCTCCAGCGGCGGGTACACCACCCAGTGCGTCAGGTAGATCGCGAGGGACGCCGCGGCGAGCCGGGTGAGCACGGGGACGCTGACGCGTGCGACGAGAACGGTTCGGAACCAGATCAGCACCAGCAAACCGATGAGTACGGCGCCTTCGCGCCAGTCGGAGCCCCAGTAGCCAGGGATCGCAACCACCACCACGGCGGTCACCAGCAGTCGCTGCCAGGTGGTGGTGGCTCGTGCAGCCCACCAGCCCAAGGCGAAGAACCAGAAGAAGTAGACGGCTGGCGCCGGAGACGGTCGCGGCTCGGTCAGGCCTGGCATCGCGCCAAAGCGAACGATCAGCCCGATGGCGACCAGCACGCCAGGGACGGCGAAGGGGTACCGACGCTCGATGCGGGCAAATGCTGGAACGGCGAACAGCGCGGCGCTCACCAGCAGGTAAAGCACCAATGCCTCGACGAACCAGAAATGCCAGGCCGGCCCCCAGTCGTCCGGCCCGAGGGTGGTGCCGAGCAGCACGGCGTTGCGCCAGGTGTAGTCGGCAGAGAGCAGTGCGAGCAGCGTGATCCAGGCGGCGCATGGGATAGCGATGCGGACGGCGCTGCGCAGGATGCGTGATGCCGACTGCCGGTGGCGAGTGCGGTCAGGCGTGTTCGCGCTGGTGCCATCGTGGGCGTCGAGCAGGAAGCGGGCCATCGAGTAGCCGGCGAGCCCGAGCAGAATGTGGGCGCCGCCGAGCAGTTCGAACAGCCCGATGTGGGTGCCGACAATCGCGATGATCGCGAGTGCCCGCAGCGCGACACCGGTGTCGAGCTGAGCCATCCAGTGGCGAGCGCCGGTGCCTGACGGCGGCGGACGCCAGTTGACGTGGCGTTTGCAGGTGCCAGTCGGCTGGCAGATCGCCGAGCCGTGCCTCGAGTCGAACGGAGACCTCGACGAACGACAGCGAGTCACCGCCGAGCGCGACGAAGGAGTCGTCAACCCCGGCGTCCGGTCGACCGAGCAGCTGGGCGTACAGCCCGGCGAGCTGGGCGGCGAGCAACTCGGGGTCGAGGTCAGTTACGGGTGCTACCGACGGAGGAGTCGCTGAGCCAGCCGAGGAGTCGGTGCCGAGCTCGGTCGTCGGGACGCACAGGCGCGAGGCGTTGGCGCGGTCGAGCTTGCCGCTCGCGAGCCGTGGCAGGTGGTCGACCACCCGCGCATGCACCACGTGAATGGGTAACCCGGCAGCTCGTGCCGTGCGGTCGGCCAGGTGCTCAGCGTCGACGCGACCCTCTGCGACGACACACAGGCCGGTGTCGTCAGAGACCACTGAGGCCGAGAGCTGCTGCCCAGCCAGCACCTGCTCAACACGGTCGAGGTCGATGCGCATGCCGAAGACTTTCGCGATCCGCGAGCGGCGTCCGACGATGCGAAACGTGCCGTCGTGATTCTGCGCGCCAAGGTCGCCGGTGTACAAGGCCTCGACGGTGCGTCCCAGTGCGAGGTCGGCCGATGACTCGGCGTAGCCGAGCATGACGTTCGGCCCTCGGTAGACGATCTCGCCGACCCCGGGCTCAAAAGTGTCGTCGTCGCCCGGTGCGAGTTCGATGGCCCCGCCGGGGATCGGAGTGCCGATGGCGTCCGGATGAGTCAGTGCGGCATGGGGGTCGAGGGTGCTGATGCGCGCCGTCGCCTCGGTCTGCCCGTACATCACGTGCAGGTCGTATCCGCGGCGCTGGCCCAGCTCGGCGTAGTGGCGGACGCGCTCGGGTGCGAGGCGTCCGCCAGCAACTGTGACGTGCCTGAGGTGAGGGAGTTGCTGACGGTCGAAGCCGACCCGGTCGAGCAGCTCGAAAGTGTGAGGGACGCCGGGCAGCGTCGTGACCTCGTGATGAGCAACGGCGTCCCAGAAGCGGGCATCAACGACGGAGCGGTCGGTGAGCAGCACGGAGGCGCCGACATTGAGGTGGCTGTGCAGCACTGACAGCCCGTAGGAGTAGGTCAACGGCAGTGTCGTGACGGCGCGATGGTCTGCGGTGATGTGAAGCGCCTCGGTGATGGCGTCGGCGTTCGACTGCACGTTCTGGGCCGAGAGTCGCACCAGCTTGGGCGATCCGGTCGACCCTGACGTGCTGAGCAGCACCGCCAGGTCGGGGTGCAGGGCGTGAGCGGTTGCTGGGCGGCGCTCGGTCACTGTCCAGGTGCCGTCGACACGATCCGCCACGACGTCTGGGTCGTAGTGACTCGTCAGCTCGCGGAGAGCTTCGGTGTCTTGGTCGGGGGCGAGCAGCGCCACGTGGCCGGCCGCGAGCGTGGCGAGGTAGGTGGTGACGGCGTCAACGGTGCGGTCGAGGGCGATGAGGACGAGCCGCCTCGCGCCTGCGTCGTCCGGGTCGGAGCCGAGTGCGCTCGCCGCGGCCTCGACGGCCGAGGCGAGCTCGGAGTACGTGACAGTGCGGGCCTGCTGTGGCGCTGGACCCTCGACTACCAGAGCGACCCGCTCGCCGTGCTGGGCGAGCCGGGTCGTCGAAGCCCACTCGGGCGGGCGCCAGCGTGGGGCTGGGTGGGGTCGGCGACACCCGGACACTCTAGGGCATGAAGTTAGGTAAGGCTAACCTCATGCGGAACGACACGAAGTCGTGGACAGTCAGCCGTCGCCGTCGACGAATCGTCGGACGCGGGCCGCGCGCGTTTCAGGTCGTTTGGCGCTCACGACCGACCAGAGCACCTGCTTCTTGGCGCTCTTGCTGAGCGCCTCGTACCGCTTGGCCGCGTCGGGATCTCGCTTGAGAGCGGCCGCGAGGTCGTCGGGCACCTCAAGGGCTTCGACCGGGTCGAGGATCGTCCACGACCCGTCCTGCTTGGCCTGCTCGATCACGGCGAGCCCGGCCGGGGTCATCAGGCCGTCTGCCTCGAGCCGCTTGACCCGTGCCTTGTTGGTGGCCGCCCACGTGCCACCCTTCTTGCGGGGCGCGCAGTAGATGGCGCTGCGATCGTCGTCAATCTTTCGTGCGGTGCTGTCGACCCACCCGAAGCAGAGCAGTTGCAGCACGATGTCCTCGTAGTCGACCCGTGGTCTGCCGCTGGCCTTGGTGAAATTCACGATCCAGACCCCAGATGAGGTGTCGTGATGTTTGACGAGCCAGCGTCGCAGGTCGCTTGAGCTCTTGGGTTGAACCAACTCGGCGTCGTCGAGGCGAGACATGCTCACAGTGTGGCGCGGACCCCTGACACGTGCCGGGTGGCCGCAGGTGTTGGTTGCCTGAGGGTGCGAAGTTGTGCGCGGAGCAGCAAGGCCACTCCGGCGATCATCGGGATCGACCAGATCCAGAATCCCCATCCGAAGAACATCAGGCCGATGTGAAAGCCGATGATGGCGGTCATGCCGACGACCGCGGTACGCCCACCCAGGTAGACGAGCACTCCAGTGATCGCTTCGAATGCGATCAGCAGCCCGATGAAGAAGTTCTGATGGGGTGCGACCACGTCGCGCCAGGTGTCAGTGACGAACGCGAGCATCGACAGGTCTGCAAAGTCGTCGTAGTCGACGCCGGATCCGAGATAGACCGCGTTGACGATTGCCCCGCCGATCAGCATCAGCGAGCCGAGCGCGATGCGTCCAACCAGCAGGGCTTTCGGGTGGTGTGCAGCGAGCACGCCGCTGACGATGGTGGTGAGCCCGAGAACGAGCCACAGAATCTGTGCCATGAGCAGCACCTCCTGCTCACAGCCTCAGCGATGTGGGGGAGGTACGGACCAGGGGCGTTGGTCCTGCCGCGCTCACAGCAGGAGCGCCACCCCGGTAGCGACGAGCCAGAGCGACCACGCCACGTAGGTGATGGGCGTGAGGGCAGCTGCCACCTTCCACCCCTTCGCCTCGAACGGGCCGACGAACTCCAGCGAGCAGAGCACGAGCAGTGCCCCGATCACGATGCCGACGATGCCGAGCCAGTGCGGGGCCACCGATGTCTCGGTGAGCGCTACGCCGAGCAGGATGCTCCATGCGCCCGTGAACAGGTAGCCGAGGTGCTCGCCAACAGCAACGCCGAGGTAGCGGTTGAACGACTGGAAGACCACGTCGACGGCTTCGCGCCGAGCAGACGTTGCGCCTTCCTCGGCGTCAATGCGCGCTAGGTAGGGAACGAGGAAGGGCCAACGGACGAGTCCGAGGAACTGCACAACCGCGGCGAGGACGCCGAGCGCAGTCGCCATCGTGAGGACGGTGTGGTTCGCGCCGTCCAGAGAGGCGGACGTGAGCACCGCCACGGGCGCCAGCAGCACGGCAGTCATGGCGAACGCCCACCAGAGCAGGACCAGACGCGTGCCGCCTTCGCGGAATCGGCTCAGAACGTCGGCGGTCGGCTTTCGCAGGATGTCGGGATAGTCGAAGGTCGCTGCGAGGGTGGCAAAGGCTGCGTTGAAGGCAATAGGAAGAGCGATGAGTGACGCTCCTGCGACGGTGGCTGTGCCCACGGTTCTCCTTGGCGAGCGTGCTGCGTGCGGGCGCGTCGGGTGGCGTCCCCGTTGATCATGGACGACGTGGCCGCCGATGCCTAGCGATTGAGGCGGGTTCTCGGCGTGGAAAGCAGCCCCGGCCTGCGACGGGGGAGACACGGACCGGGGCTGCCGATGGTGACGCTAGTGACCGATAGCCAGTGGGTTCGAGGGTCGAGAACGCTCTTCACTCCTCCGGCGTAACCGGAACGGTCACAGGCGGGCCCGCGGGTGCCTCGTCCTACAACGTGTGACGTTCTTGCGCCTCACGTTGGCCGTCAGCGACTGCCTTGCGGATGAGCCAATACAAGCCAAAGCCGACTGCCACGGGGATGCCCACAAGAACAACCAACAGGATCAGGAGTTCCAGGGGTGCGAGATTAAACATCCGTCAAGGTAACACCGACGTGGTGGGCGATACAGGACTTGAAAGAGAACCGGCACATCGCGGCAACCTGGGAAACGGGGCTCAGAATCAGGCACTTTCGATTCGGTACTTCGACTGCACCCGGAACGCGCCGGTGGTCCCCGATTGACGGTAGAAGCTGACCTGGCAGTAGGTGGTGGTGCCGGGGTCGTAAGTGCCAAACCGCACATCACGGTAGGCCCGCGTCCGGAGAATCAGCTGACCGTCATCGTCCATCATTCTTCGGACCTGAGACAGCGTGTCCCCGCGGTCAATGTTCCGGTACTCGGCCAGTGAGCAGTCATCGGCGTCCGCTGCTTGTGCAGGCAACGCCGCCACCGCTCCACCGCCAACGAGAACCGCGCTCGCGGCAAGTGTTGCCAGACTGTCGTTCTGTCGCATGACCTGCTTTTCTCTGTCGGAGAGCAGCCCCGCAACGGCGCTCATGTAGAGTTCTCGGCCCCGCGATTGGCCACCTTGATGGACCGGCGTTGCACGTCGTCATCCACTGTGCGGTTTGAGTTGGAAACGGGCACCCATTGGGCTGGCATTGGGCACGGATCTCAGGTGGCGGTCAGGAAACTTGCGCTGACCTGGGAAAACGGTGGTGGGCGATACAGGACTTGAACCTGTGACCTCTTCCGTGTCAGGGAAGCGCGCTAGCCAGACTGCGCCAATCGCCCGTTGTCTTGCTGAACAACGGTGGAACTGAGTAACAGTGGAACTGAGAAGCGGTAGAGCGGGTAACGCTTGCGTACTGCCGTTCGTGCTGCGAGGTGGAGACGGGATTTGAACCCGTGTAGACGGCTTTGCAGGCCGTTGCCTCGCCTCTCGGCCACTCCACCGGAGCAGGCCTCCCAGATGGGACCAGGTGAGACCCTCCGAGCGGACGACGGGATTCGAACCCGCGACCCTCACCTTGGCAAGGTGATGCGCTACCAGCTGCGCTACGTCCGCAAATCCAGCCCCTCGTGAGGGCTGGCGAACGGCCACAATAGCCGATCGGGGCAGGTCATCCCAAAGCGGGCACGCACCTGCAACGATCATTGAATGCAGCCAATGAGGCACATTTCACACGCTCCACCGGACGGACTCAGCAGCGATTCACGGTGGTCGCGAGCGGGTGAGTGGGTGGCAGTCGGAGTGCCCGACGGCGACCCGGTAGACGTCACAGTCGTCGGTGTCCCGGCACATCGAACGTCGTTGTCACCGACCGGAGCAGACCGGACGCCGAATGCCGTTCGCGCCGCGTTGTGGCGCTACTCAACGCACGCGCCAACGCGACAGGTCGACGTTAGCTCGTTGCGTGTGCGCGACCTCGGTGATCGCGAAGACCCGGACGCCGACGAGGACGGAACGCAGGAGCTCATTGCAGCGGCGTCCGCGGCGTCCGCGCTGACCGTGCTGCTCGGCGGCGATAACTCGATCACCTACGCGGGAGCAATGGGGGCCTTGGGTGCTGACCTGTCGCGTGCGGGCCTTGTGACGCTCGACGCCCACCACGACGTCCGCGACGGGGTGAGCAACGGTTCGCCGGTGCGGCGCTTGGTCGAGGCGGGGCTCGATCCACGGCACATCGTGCAGGTGGGGATCGCTGACTTCGCCAACAGCGCGGCGTATGCGAAGCGGGTCGCCGATTGGGGCGTCCGGGTGATGACCGTCGAGGACGTCCGCCGCCGTGGCATGACGGCGGCGATGCGTGATGCCCTCGAGATCGCCGGACGAGCTGGAGGGCTGATCTACGTCGACCTCGACGTCGACGTCTGTGACAGGTCTGTGGCTCCCGGCTGTCCAGCTTCCGTCCCGGGAGGCCTGGCGGCGCACGAGCTACGCGAGGCGGCGTTCTTGGCCGGTTTGAACCAGCGCGTCGCGGCGATCGACGTAGTCGAGGTCGATGCCACTGCGGACGCCGCCGATGAGCGAACGATTCGACTGGCGGCATTGTGCGTGCTCGAAGCGTGTGCTGGGGTGGCGCGCCGCCAGGGCGGGTGAAAGCGTCGTTCTTGGGGGATGGGGTGGGGGATACGGTGAGCGGGTGTCGTCTCCCTCGTCGTTCACCCCGTCGCAGCTTGTGGTCACCGGGGATCCGGTCAGCATCGACGAGGTTGTCGCGGTCGCACGCGGTCGTTCGCGAGTCTCGCTGGACGCCGGCGTCGCCGAGCGCATGGCCGCTACGAGGGCCGTGGTTGAACGGGCCGTTGCCGAGAACCGCGTTATGTACGGGATCACCACGGGGTTTGGTGCGCTAGCGAACACCCGGATCGCCCCCGGTGAGCTCGCTGAGATGCAGCTGGCGCTGCTGCGGTCACATGCAGCTGGGGTAGGCGAGCCACTGAACGACGACGTGGTCCGTGCCCTGTTGCTGCTCCGAGCGCGCACCCTGGCTGCCGGTCTGAGCGGCGTCCGGGTCGAGGTGCCGCAGCGCCTCTTGCTGCTGCTCGAACGCGGTTTGCTGCCCGTCGTCCCTGAGCAGGGCAGCGTCGGTGCATCCGGAGACCTCGCACAGCTCGCGCATCTTGCGCTGCCGCTGGTTGGCGAGGGACGGCTACGGCGCGTCGGTGACGCCGACCAATGGGGCGTCCCGGCCGCCGAGCTGTTGGACGCCGAGGGCATCGAGCCACTGGTGCTGCAACCCAAGGAGGGTCTCAGCCTGATCAACGGCACCGAGCCGATGCAGGCCAGGCTCGCGTTGTCGGTCGACCAGGCGCGACTGCTCGTCAAGGTGGCCGATCTCGCCTGCGCCATGTCGCTCGATGGGCTGCTCGGAACCGACCGGGCCTTCGACCCGCGCGTGATCGACATTCGCCCGCATCCCGGTCAGTTGCAGGTCGGTGACAACCTGCGTCGTCTGCTCAGAGAGTCGGGTCTGCTCGCGAGCCATAGGCACGACCTCGAGCACGCGGTGCAGGACTCGTACTCGTTGCGCTGCTCGCCACAAGTGCACGGTGCGGTGCGTGACGTTCTCACGCACGTCACGTCAGTCCTGACCATCGAGCTCGGCGCGGTCGTCGACAATCCGGTGATCGTTGCTACCCCGGACGGAACCGACTACGAGGTGATGTCGACCGGCAACTTTCACGGCGAACCGCTCGCGTTCGGTGGCGACATGCTCGCGATCGCCATCGCCGAGCTCGCCTCGATCAGCGAGCGGCGCACTGACCGCATGCTCGATCCGGCGTTCTCGCGCGGGTTGCCACCGTTCCTCGCACCAAAGGCAGGCACCAACAGCGGCTACATGCTCGCGCAGTACACCGCGGCGTCCCTGGTGAGCGAGAACAAGGTGCTCGCACACCCCAGTAGCGTCGACACGATCCCGACATCCGGCAACCAAGAGGATCACGTGTCGATGGGGTGGACCTCGATGCGCAAGTTGCGCGACGCAGTCCGCAACGTTCGCAGCGTCCTGGCCGTCGAGATGCTGTGCGCCGCACAAGCGATCGACCTGCGCGCCGATGTTGCCTCGCCCAGCCCCGCCGTTGGCGCTGCCCACACGCTGCTGCGGGAGCACGTGCCCGCGATGAACGTCGACCGCGAGGTCGCTCCGCAGATTGCGGCTGTCGACGCGCTACTACCGGCGCTGGTCGACGCGGCCGAAGGCGTTGCCGGGCCACTGAGCTGAGTCGACCCAGATGACGCAGACGACGCCGTACGCACGGTTCTCGGGGCAGGTTGCTACTGACCTACTCGACGTCACCCACGATGCCGCCGACCTTGACGCTGGCGGTTGGTGGGCCGTCGTGCTGACCTACGAGGGGCACTTGACTGCGGCCCGGTTCGGTCACGTCGAACCGCGCGAACTCGCCCACCCCGTAGAGCAGGGAGACTGGACGCCGATCGCGGCAGACGCGTGGGCGTCCTCGATGTCGCGCGACGAGTACATGGACGCCGTTGAGACGATCCGCCACGCGATTGCCGCCGGAACCGTGTACCAAACCAACGTGTGTCGCGTGCTTTCCGCGCCGAGGCAGGGCCGTGACCTCAGAGGTCTTGCCGCACTGCTCGATGCGCAACACCCTGCACCGCACGCCGGAGTCGTGTTCCTTCCGGGCGAGGGCACCGAGGTGGTGTCTGCGTCGCCCGAGCTGTTCCTGCGCCGCGATGGCGACCGGTTGGCGTCCTCGCCGATCAAAGGCACCGGTCGATCGTCTGCTGATCTGCAAGACAAGGACACCGCAGAGAACGTGATGATCGTCGATCTCGTACGCAACGACATCGGGCAGGTTGCGGTGACCGGGTCGGTGCAGGTGCCATCACTGCTGCGTCACGAAGAGCACCCGGGGTTGGTGCACCTCGTGTCTACCGTCGAGGGGCAGCTGCGCGGTGACGTGGGATGGGCTGACATCTTCGCCGCGACCTTCCCTCCTGGGTCAGTGACTGGTGCTCCGAAGTCGACGGCATGCCAACTGATCGATCAGGTGGAGCGCTCACCACGTGGCCCCTACTGCGGCGCGGTCGGGTGGATTGACGCCGATGCCGGACGCGCTGAGCTCGCTGTCGGTATTCGCACGTTCTGGGCAGATGCGGCGTCCGACACCCTTCGCTTCGGGACGGGAGCGGGCATCACCTGGGGGTCTGACGCAGCACGGGAGTGGGACGAAACCGAACTCAAGGCGGAACGACTGCTCGCGGTCGCCGCTCACGGCACGGGTTTGGGGTAACTTCCCAGACCTATGGCTCGGAGAATCTTCCCCAAAGGTGTGACGTCATGAAGGTATGGGTCAACGGTCAGGTCAGCGAACCGGACGCCGCGCGGATTTCTCCGTTCGACCACGGGTTCACCGTCGGCGACGGCGTCTTCGAGACCTGCAAGATCATGAACGGCGAGCCGTTCGCGCTCACCCGACACCTGCGCAGGCTCGACAGGTCGGCGCTGGGTTTGGCGCTCCCGACGCCCGACCACTCGATGATCCGCGCTGGTATCGCCGAACTGCTCAGCGCCGAACCAGATGCCGGACGCCTGCGCATCACGGTCACGGGCGGCCCGGGTCCGCTGGGGTCCGATCGCGGTGATGAGGGATGCACCCTCACGTTGGCGGTGTCCCCGGAGAGCCAGTGGGAGCTAGCAACGTCGGTCACCGTCGTGCCGTGGGTACGCAACGAGCGGTCGGCGGTCGCAGGGCTCAAGACCACGTCGTACGCCGAGAATGTCGTCGCACTCGATCGGGCTCACGGCGACGGCTCGAGCGAGGCGATCTTCGGTAACGGTGTTGGCGAGCTGTGCGAGGGCACTGGCAGCAACATCTTCGTGGCTATCGACGGTGAACTGCTGACACCCCCTTTGGGCAGTGGTTGTCTGGCCGGCATCACGCGCGAACTGGTGCTTGAGTGGAGCGGCGCCCGCGAAGCAACGTTGGCACTGGACGACTTGCGCAGGGCCGACGAGGCATTCCTGACGTCGTCGACCAGAGACGTCCAACCCATTCGCCAGGTGGTGTGGCCTGACGGTGACAAGCAGTCACTGGCGGTCGGCCCGGCGAGTGAACGCGCGCGTGACACGTTCGCCGAACGGTCGGCGTCCGACATCGACCCGTAGCCGTAAGGCCGTTACATCGGATGCGCTACATCGTCAGGAGTTGCTCGACCTGGTCGTCGATGTTGTCTGGCATCTCCTCGGCGCGGAACACCCAGTTCGAAACCTGCACACTGGGTGCCGCAGTGATGCCGAGCGCCATCGCAAGACTGCGATCCTCGGCGACCGATGCCAGCACCTCTGGGGCGTCGAAGTACTCGGCGACGAAGTCACCCAGCCACTCGCCATCGCGCCCGGCCATCGCCACAAGGTGGGGGAGACCCCGCGATCGCAGTGTGGCGAGGTCGCGCTGCAGGTGGAACAGGTAGCCCCACGGGACGTCGTAGTCCATCGGGATCAACTGATCACCGGCATTGCGTAGCACCGCCCACGCGCGCACCGCATGAATGCAGCGCGCGACCAGGTCACTCATGTCGTCTGTCGGATCGGGAAAGACGCGCAACTCGACCTCGTGCCTACCGCGGAACCGGTATGGACGCCCGCCATTGGAGTGTCCGTCGATGTCGAGGTACGGCAAGAAGAGACCCGTTGCCGGTGACGCCGGATCAACCCACACCCGAATCGGTGAGTTGCGACGAACGGCGAGCAGGCTTGCGAGATCTGGTTGTTCATCGATGACACCAGGAATGCCAACCATGGGTCTAGTGTGCCTCGCATCGGGCGATTTGTGACCCCTCACGGGCGAAATCGGACGTGTCGTGGTCGCTCTAGGGAGGTCATATGCAGGGTGCTCGCCCAGTGCGCGCGCCACGTGGCAGTCAGCGCAGTTGCTCGTCATGGGGAGCTGAGGCCGCGCTGCGCATGCTGCACAACAATCTTGATCCCGAGGTAGCTGAGCGGCCGGACGACTTGGTCGTCTATGGCGGCAACGGACGCGCTGCTCGCAGTTGGCAGGCGTTCGACGCCATCGTTCGCAGTCTGCGCGAGATGGCGCCCGACGACACGCTGCTCGTGCAGAGCGGCAAACCGGTCGGCGTGATGCGTACCCATGAGCGCGCACCACGCGTGCTCATCGCAAACTCGCTGCTCGTCCCGAAGTGGGCCACCCCTGAGTACTTTCGCGAGCTCGAAGACCTCGGCCTCATCATGTACGGGCAGATGACGGCCGGGTCGTGGATCTACATCGGCACCCAGGGCATCCTGCAAGGCACCTTCGCCACCTTCGCCGAAGTCGCCAACCAACACTTCGCGGACGCCGCAAACGTCGGCGTCCCCTCGCTGGCCGGGACGATCACGGTGACCGGCGGCCTTGGTGGCATGGGAGGGGCGCAACCGCTGGCGGTCACGGGCAACGGAGGCGTGGCCCTCTGCATCGAAGTTGACCCGTGGCGCGTCGACCGTCGCATCGAGCACCGCTACCTCGATGAGCGCGCGGACGATCTCGACGACGCCATCGCGCGATGCGAAGCCGCCAAGCGCGAACGGCGTCCGCTGTCGGTTGGTTTGGTGGCCAACTGCGCCGAGGTTCTTCCGGAGCTGGTGCGCCGCGGTTGGACGCCTGACATCGTCACCGACCAGACCTCGGCACACGACGCGCTGAACGGATACGTGCCGCGCGGGATCACTCTCGACGAGGCTGAGGAACTGCGCCGGGTCAAGCCCAACGAGTACGTCGACCGTTCAATGGAGTCGATGGCCGTGCACTGTCAGGCGATGCTCGACTTGCAGGCAGCTGGCGCGGTCGTGTTCGACTACGGCAACGGGCTACGTGGTCAGGCACAGGACGCCGGAGTGGCCAACGCCTTTGACTATCCCGGCTTTGTCGTCGCCTACATCCGGCCGCTCTTCGCTCGCGGTGCTGGACCCTTCAGGTGGGCATGCCTGTCAGGTGACGACGCCGACCTCGCGGCAACCGATGCCGTGGTGCGCAAGACGTTCCCCGACGACGACGGGCTGCAGCGCTGGCTGCGCTTCGCAGAAGAGAAGGTGCACTACCAAGGGCTCCCCTCGCGCATCTGCTGGCTCGGATACGGCGAGCGTCACGAAGCCGGTCTCGCCTTCAACGAGCTGGTGGCCTCTGGCGAGGTGAGCGCACCCATCGTGATCGGCCGCGACCACCTCGATGCCGGAAGCGTGGCATCGCCCGAGCGCGAGACCGAGGGCATGCGTGACGGGTCGGACGCCATTGCCGACTGGCCGATCCTGAACGCGCTGCTGAACACCGCCTCCGGCGCTTCGTGGGTGTCAGTGCATCACGGGGGCGGGGTCGGCATCGGTAAGTCGATTCACGCTGGTGTCGTTGTCGTCGCCGATGGCACCGACGATGGACGGTGGCGTCTCGAACGAGTACTCACGAACGACCCGGGTATGGGCGTGATTCGACACGCGGACGCCGGTTACGAGATCGGGCTCGACACCGCGCGAACGGTTGGCGTCCGGATGCCGATGGAGGATGGCACTCACGCGCCGCGCTGGCAGCAGTAGGTCAGGGCTTGCAGACTCGCGCTTGCAGACTCAGGGCCTCCAGATCAGGTCGGGCGTTAACTCAGCCACCGTCGGCGCACCGAGCAAGCCCATCGCCATCGCGAACTCGCTCCAGAGCGTCTCGAGCACCCAGGCCACCCCTGCTTCACCAGCGACGGCGAGCCCCCAGATCACCGGACGTCCCACCATTACCGCGTCGGCGCCGAGGATCAGAGCCTTCGCGATGTCAGTACCGCGCCGGATGCCACCGTCGACAAGCACAGGTATGGCGCCTTCGACTGCGGTGACGATCGCTGGCAACGCATGAGCGGTCGCAATGCACGTGTCGAGGTTTCGAGCGCCGTGGTTGCTGACGATGACTCCCGCCGCGCCGCTGTCGACGCATCGCCTGGCGTCGTCGGGGCGGACGACACCCTTAGCGACCACGGGAACCGGTGAGCGGTCTACCAACCACTCGAGCGTCTCCCACGTGAGAGATGGATCGATGTGGGGGTTGTAGATCCGCTCGTGAGGGCGTGCATCGTCGGCGATGACGACCGAAGGGCGTACCCCGGCCAGGGCCGGAGGTTCGAGCCCGTCGACGGTGTGGCCACCCGTCCGCCGATCCCGATCTCGAGCGCCCAGCAAGGGAGTATCGACGGTGAGCATCAATGACTCTGCACCAGCGGCAACGGCCTCATCGATCAGCGCAGCGGTGAAGTCACGATCGGCTTGCACGTACAACTGAAACGCCCAGGGCCCGGACGCCGCCGCACCCAGTTCGGTGAGCGGCGTTGATCCCAGGCTGCTCATCACCGCCAGCGCGTCAGCGGTGGTGCAACCGCGTCGCGTCGCAGCTTCTGAGCCAGGGTGGTAGTTGCGGTGAGCTGCTGTCGGCGCCACCACGATCGGGTGGGGCCTGCGGCGTCCGAAGAGCTCGACCGAGGTGTCGATGCTCGACACGTCGACCAACGCCCTGGGTAGCAATGCCAAGGAACGCCATGCGTCCTCGTTCCAGCCGAGAGTGACCTCGTCGGCCGCGCCACCTGCGACGTAGTTCCACGTGTACTCCGACAGCACTCGTTCGGCGAGAGGTTCGAGCCCGCGAACGCTCACGACGTCAGCGGGGACAGTTGACTGCGGCTCCACAGCGGCGAGCCTAGACGGGCGCCCAGAGGGGCGAGCCTCGAAGTCAGCACCATCGGGCGTGGGAGCATCAGCGGGTGAGCCTGTTGGTGCGAAACATCGGACGCCTAGTGTCGATGCGCGCGGACCCCCGCGAGGTCATCGAGAACGCAGCGCTGGTGATCGATGACGGCAGGGTGACGTGGATAGGTGCGGAGCGAGACCTCGGTGCCGCTGCGAGTGCCGACCTCGAGCACGATGAGCTGGACGCCGGAGGTCGGGTGGTCGTTCCGGGATTCGTCGATCCGCACACTCACCTGGTGTGGGCCGGTACCCGCCGCGAAGAGTTCGTCGCCAGGTTGGCCGGGGAGCGGTACGACGGGGGCGGCATCACCACGACGGTGGACGCGACTCGTGCAGCGTCCGACGCTGAGTTGTTTGACCTGGCATTTGCCCGCGGACGCCGCATGATCGCGAACGGAACGACGACCGTTGAGATCAAGACGGGCTACGGGCTCACACCACACGACGAGCTACGCAGTCTCGACGTCATTGCACGGCTGGATGACGAACTGCCGTGGCAGGTTGAGGCCACCTACTTAGGAGCTCACGTCGTCCCCGATGGTCGTGACCGCACTGAGTACGTGGCAGAGGTCATCAACACGATCCCCGAAGCGGCCTCACGCGGCGCACGGTGGGTCGATGTGTTCTGCGACGTCGGAGTGTTCACGCTCGACGAGACGCGGAGCATTCTCGAGGCGGCATCGGCCGCCGGGCTCGGTACTCGACTGCACGCCGAGGAGATCGGTCACACCGGGGCGGCTGGGCTCGCCGCCCAGCTCGGGTGCGCCAGTGCCGACCATCTCGAGCACGTGTCCGAAGCGGACGCCGCGGCTATGGCGTCCGCCGGTGTCGTGGGTGTGCTGCTGCCCACGGTCACGTTGTCGTTGCGCACGTTCGCGTTCGGCCAGTACGAGGTGCTGCGTGACGCCGGCGTGAGCCTGGCGCTGTCGACCGACTGCAATCCGGGCACATCGTGGTGCGAGTCGATGCCGTATGTCGTGCAGCTCGCCTGCTTGGTCTACGGCATGCCCGTGCACGAGGCGCTCTGGGCTGCGACGCGTGGGGGAGCGGACGCGCTGCAGGCGTCCAGACGTCGGGCGTCTCGACATAGGCGTCCGCGCTGACCTCGCCATTCTCGACGTCGACCACGAAGCCGACCTGATCGCGAACCTCGGTGGCGCTAGTTGCTGGCGCACGATCGTCGGAGGGGATGTGTGGGCGCCGGAGTCGCAGCAGCGCACGTAGGCTGGCGTCGTGACCACTGCTGATCCCGGAGAGACAGCCGCGACTTCCGATGCTGCGGATGAGGAACTGACGCCGGATCGATACGACGAGAACTCACCAGACTTCGATCCCCCCGGACCCGACTGGCTCTACCGCTGGCGCATGCGGCTGACCGGCCAAAGCCGCGCACGGCAACTGGCGTGGAAGACGATCGTCACCGTCCTCGGAGGCGCAGTCACGGTTGCCGGAGTCGTCATGCTGGTCGTCCCTGGCCCCGGGTGGGCGGCCATCTTTCTCGGCCTAGCGATCCTCGCCTCTGAATACGTATGGGCGCGACGATTGCTTCGCTTTACTAAGGACCGAGCTCAGGGTGCTGCCAGTGCTGTCCTGGCGAAGGAGAACCGCGGCTTAGCTCTTGCCTTGGGGCTCGTCGGTGCGCTGCTGCTCGCTGCCGTGGTGTCCTGGTACTTGTATCGCTTCGGATGGAGCCTCGATGGACCCCTTGGTTGGCTCGGATAGGCTGGCAGGCCGTCAGGGCGGTTAGCTCAGTTGGTTAGAGCGCTTCGTTCACACCGAAGAGGTCAGCAGTTCGAGTCTGCTATCGCCCACTCCGAGCAAGTGCGCAGCCAGCACGGCCAGCCGTGAGGCGTAGGGGTGAGCGCTCAACGCGGTGAGAGTTAAACCGTCAGGGCGACCTTGCCGCGGACCTGTCCCGTTCCAGGAGCCTCATCGCCTCCGGTGCTTGCTTGAGCGGGTAGACCTTATCGAGGCTGGGGAGGAGCTGCCCCGACTCGATAAGCCCGGTGAGTTGCTCATAGTCAGCGGCGCGCTCGCGCGCCAGGAACAGAACCAGTCGCTGCCTGAGCAGTGGTGAGAGCAACCCGCCACGAATCTGTCTGCTCATCCCGGTAACAGCGCCGCCGTCCTCACCGCCGACGAACACGACCGTCCCGCGGGTGGCTAGTGCGCGGCGAAGCCGACCGATCGGTGGGTTGCCGGCAATGTCCAGGATGAGGTCGTGCGGCGGATGGTTGAGTAGAAGTGTATATGATTGATAAGTATTGGAATAATTTTTGAATAAAAATATAGCGGCGGGTGCCGTCTGCCCAGTCGGCGCCGGTGTAGTCGATGACGTGGTGGGCACCGAGACCAGTGACGTAATCGAGCTTGGTGGTGCTGCACACGCCAGTCACTTCAGCACCCAGGATGCGGGCGAGTTGGACGGCATAGCTGCCGACCCCGCCGGAGGCTCCGGTCACCAACACCGACTGGCCCGCCTTGAGCCTGCCGGCGCCAGTGAGCGCCTGGAGCGCGGTGCCCGCCGAGATCGGGACGACTGCAGCCTGCGCGAAGGAGAGGTTGGCCGGCTTGGGTGCCAGTTTGTTCTCGCCTGTGACGGCGTACTCGGCAAACGAGCCGGGGGCGACGCCGTACACGTCGTCACCTGTAGAGAACCCAGTCACCTTGGAGCCGACCTGCGCGACAGTGCCAGCGACGTCCCGGCCGGGAACCGGGTTCCTCGGTCTGCGCATGCCGGCGCCGAGTCGCGCCGCGTAAGGCTTGCCGGTCATCAGGTGTTCGGTACCGCGGTCGAGTCCGGCAGCGTGAACCTGGATCAGCACCTGGTCGTCTCCGCAAGCGGGTCGGGGTACTTGCGCGAGCCGTAGGACTTCTGAACTGCCGTATCGGTCCTGGGTGACCGCGCGCATGACGGTGGAGTCCGTGCCGGTGGTCTTTGGAGTGCTGCTGGTCATAGCGCTTCTCCTTCGCTTGGTGCGATGTTGTCAGACGGCTGGGCGTGCGCTGAAAAGGAACCCCACAGACTGTGAGTGGAAACTGTCGTGATCACCGCACTTCCTGTGCACAGCCGGCCCAACGGGTCCGGTCGCGTCACCGCAGATGCACCGAGCGTGAGGTTGCGTCTTTCGCCTCAATCCCTCGGAGATCTGATCTAGCCTCACCGGGGCGTTGGCACCACGATGGAGTGGCAGGGGCGCCCACATCAAGCGGGGAGGCCTGACGTGAACACGTCGCCACGAGTTCGTCGACACACCCTGGGGCTGGCCGCTGCAGGACTGGTTGGTCTGGCGCTGCTGATTCCGAGCGCACCATCGTCGGCGACCCAGTCAGCAGAGGACACCGTTGGTGCAGGGGCCCTCGCGAGCGTGACCGATGGTGCGCCCAACATCCTCATCATCAACACCGACGACCAGCGGACGCCGGGCACGCTCGAGGTGATGCCGAAGGTCAGGCGCTACTTCGAACAGGCCGGAACCCGCTACACCAACGGATTGGTGAGCACACCGCTCTGTTGCCCGTCCCGCTCGTCGTTCTTCTCTGGTCGCTTCTCGCACAACACCGGCGTCCTCGGCAACGGCATGCCGGACGCCGTAGCGGCGTTCGACCAGGACGCGACCATTCAGGGCTACCTTCAGGACGCTGGCTACCGCACCGCACTGGTTGGCAAGTTCCTGACGACGGTGCCCCTGATGACGAACCCGAAGAACTGGGACCACTGGGCGCACACCACCGGTGGCTACAACAACGTCCCGTTCAACGTCGACGGAACCTATGCGAGTACCAGTGGCTACTACAGCCAGCACATGACGTCATTTGCTAAGTCGTTCCTCACCGACTTCGAGACGACCGATGACCAGCCATGGCTGATGTACGTGGCACCCCAAGCACCGCACTACAACTACACCCCCGCCAAGAAGTACAAGAGCGCTCCGTTGCCCGACGACATCAAGCCGCCGAGCTACAACGAGGCCGACACGAGCGACAAGCCGCCGTGGGTGCGGTTCTGGGAGGACCAGACCGAGGAGAACTACCAGCTGGTGCGGTCCAAGCAACTTCGCACCCTGATGTCGGTCGATGACATGGTCGGCAACATCTTTCGTCAGATGACCGCCTTCGACGAGACTCGCGACACGCTCGCGATCTTCATGTCAGACAACGGTTACCTGTGGGGTGAGCACAGCCTCAAAGAGAAGCGATTCCCGTATGTCGAGTCGAGCGAGGTGCCGTTCCTCGTGCGGTGGCCGGGCCGCGTGACGCGAGGGGCAGTGTCAGACCGCCTCGTGATGCAGGTTGACATTCTGCCGAGTGCACTCGAGGCATCAGGGGTTTCGCCGACGCTGACCTACCCCCTCGACGGAAAGTCGTTCCTCAGCGGCACGGCGAGGCCTGAGGCGTACCAGGAGTACCACAAGAGCGCCGACTCCGGACTCCGCCCGTGGGCGTCGCTGCGCGGTGAGACGTGGCAGTACATCGAGTGGTACAACGTCGACACCGGGGCAATGGAGTTTCAGGAGTACTACGACCTGGCGGCAGACCCGTATCAGCTCACCAACCTGCTGAACGACGGCGACGCCACCAACGATCCGGACGTCGCGCCCCTGCATGATCGACTTGCGGTGGCCCGCACCTGTTCTGGCCTGACCTGCCCGTGAGTCACTGCGACCCCCGGTAGCAGCGACACGCAGGTCACACCGTCGGTGGTTGTTCCGGGGCCAGCCGCCACCGACGATGGCTCTATGACTTCGCACCGGACAAGCCCTGGCCGTCGTGTCTTCTCCGCGGTTGGGCTCATGCTGCTCGCTCTGGTGATGGCCTTCTCGGCTCAGCCCCTGGCCGCCCAGTCGACGACAACCCACGCGACGACGAACCAGCCGACGAAGGTTTCGAACGCTGAGCGCGCGGACCGGGGGATCCGCGCGTTCGACGTGAAGTGGCGGCGCGTGGCTTCCGGGCTGTCAGCCCCCACGCAGGTCACCAGCGCGCCAGACGGACGCAAGCGACTATTCGTGGTGCAGAAGGGTGGGCAGGTCAAGGTGGTGCGCGACGGTCGCGTTGCGGGCACGCCCTACATCCGGCTCGGACGCCGGATCAGCACCGGCGGTGAGGGCGGCTTGCTCTCGATCGCCTTCAGCCCACGCTTTCGCCGCGACGGTCTTCTGTGGGTGGCCTATTCGCGGCGATCCGACGGAGACTTGGTCGTGGCCCGCATGAGGGCACGCAGTGAGAACGCGAACCGGGTGAGCTCAAAGACGCTCCGTCCGGTCATCCGCGTCGAGCACAGCCGGTATGACAACCACTACGGCGGCCAGCTCGCGTTCGGCCCGAACCGGCGACTGTTCATAGGCACCGGCGATGGTGGTAGCGGGGGAGACCCCGGCAACAACGCCGGCGACCGAGGCTCACTGCTTGGCAAGATCTTGCGTATCAACCCGTACGGCCACTGTCGCGATCGTCAGTACTGCATTCCTGACTCCAACCCTTTCCTCGGCAAACGAGGGCGCGACGAGATCTGGCTCATGGGGCTGCGCAACCCCTGGCGGTTCAGCTTTGACAAGCGCACCAACGACCTGTGGATCGGCGATGTCGGGCAAGACCGGTTCGAAGAAATCACCCGTGTCGGTCAACACCCGCGGCGCATCCATCTCGGATGGTCCTGTCGCGAGGGGAGAACGATCTACAACGGCAGTCGTTGCAGGCGATCGATCGACTATCTCGGTCCCACGACAGTGGTGCGTCACCCGCTCGCCGGTTCGATCACCGGAGGGTTCGTCTATCGCGGACGCCGGTACGACCGGCAGATCGGTGGCGCCTACGTCTTCTCCGACTTCATCAGCCGCCGGGTCTGGCTCTACAAGAAGGGGCCTGGCAAGGTCGTCCAGTCAGCACGCCTTGGGTCGGGATCAGGGGCAACGTCTTTCGGCGTCGATGATCGCGGAGAGATCTATGCGGTGACGTACGACGGTGCGCTGTGGCGCATGCGAGTCACCCGATAATCCAGAGGCAACCAAAGCGTGTCGAGCGGTACGGTCGCGTCCATGACCCCCGCCAGTGATGTAGACGCACTCGATGTTGCCGCGCTCGACGCGTACCTCCGCGAGCGCACCGACGCCGATCTGTTCACCGGAGTCGTACGAATCGACCAGGACGCACCCGACGGCACGAGCCGCACCTGCTGGAGCAGGGATACGGGTTCGCCAGTCGAGCGTGGCAGGTGCCATGTACCCCTGACATCCGCTTCGACAACGCGTCGAACACGAAGCTCTTCACCGCGGTGGCTGCATTGCAACAAGTGGACGCCGGCGCGTTCGCTCTCGACACGTCCGTCATCGAGTACCTCGGGTTGCCGGCACTCAGATTCCAGCGACGGTGACTCCCTATCACCTGCTCACTCACACCTCAGGGATCGCTGACGACGCCGACGAGGATGCCGGGGAGCGATACGAAGACCTGTTCGTCGACAAGCCGAACTACGCGCTTCGGCACACGATCGACATCCTGCCGAACTTCGTGCACAAGACGCCGAACTTCGCCCCAGGAGAGTCGACGCGCTACTGCAACGTGGCCTACGTTCTGCTGGGTCTGATGGTCGAGCGGGCGACAGGAATGACGTACCGCGACTACGTGGCCAAGCACGTGTTCGCACCAGCAGGGATGAACGACGCAACGTTCGCTTCGTCAGACATCGTGACGCCACGCATTGCGGAAGGAGCCGACCCAGTACGCGACGAGTCCGGAAGGCTCCTGCATTGGCGCCGCAACGTCTTCTCGTACCCGCCTGTCGGCGCTCCCGATGGCGGAGCACATGTCACGGCGAACGACGTGGTTGCCTTTCACCGGGCGTTGGTCGGCGGGCGACTGCTGTCGCCCGAACTGACGGCCCAGATGCTGAAGCCACACGAGGTCTACCGGGCGAGGGGAACGGGGACGCACCGCACCGGGTTCGGCTTCGAGTTCTTGACCGACCAGAACGGCGACGTTGAGTGCTACTGGAAGGAAGGCATCAACGTCGGTGTCAGCGCAACACTCACGTACTACCCGGCGTCCAGGGTGACGTTGGTGATCCTCAGCTCGATGGAGGACGGGGCGTGGGAGCCGCTGCATGAAGTCGACCGCATGCTCGGAATCAAGCAAGCTGACCCCGATACGATCACCTAGTTGAGTCGCCATCCGATTGCATCTCTCGAGGAGTTCCCGTGCCCGACCTGCAGATCACCGTCGCCGGAGACGAGCGACAGGTGGCGACGGGCACGACGGCAGCTGACCTATTCGGTGGCGATCGATCCATCGTCGTAGCCCGTATCAACGGCGAACTGCGCGACCTCGACCGCGAGCTCGGCGATGGTGATGCCGTCGAACCCGTGACCATCGACTCAGATGACGGTCTCGCCGTGCTGCGGCACTCGTGCGCCCACGTGCTCGCCCAAGCGGTTCAAGACACCTTCGAGGACGCCAAGCTCGGCATCGGCCCGCCCATCAAGGACGGCTTCTACTACGACTTCGACGTCGAGACGCCGTTCACGCCAGACGACCTCAAGCGCCTCGAGAAGCGCATGCAGCAGATCATCAAGTCGGGGCAACGTTTCGGACGCCGCGTGGTCAGCGAATCCGAGGCTCGCCGTGAGCTGGCTGGTGAGCCTTACAAACTCGAGCTCATCGGCTTGAAGGGTGGCGCTGACTCGATTGACGACGAGGTCATGGAGGTCGGTGGCGCAGAGCTGACGATCTACGAGAACGTCGACGCCAAGAGCGGTGAGCGGCAGTGGCAAGACCTCTGTCGCGGACCGCACGTGCCGACCACCAGGTACATCCCGTCGTTTCGACTGATGCGATCGGCTGCTGCGTATTGGCGGGGTAGCGAGAAGAACCCACAGTTGCAGCGCGTCTATGGCACCGCGTGGCCCAGCAAAGATGAGTTGGTCGCCTACCTCGCCTTCCTCGAAGAGGCCGAGAAGCGTGACCACCGACGGCTCGGCGCCGAACTCGACCTCTTCTCGTTCCCAGACCAGATCGGTTCCGGCCTCGCGGTGTTCCACCCCAAGGGCGGGATCGTCCGCAAGGTGATGGAGGACTACTCGCGTAGTCGGCACGTCGAGGGTGGGTACGAGTTCGTGTACTCACCACACATCACCAAGCAGGCGCTGTTCGAGACCTCCGGCCACCTCGACTGGTACGCCGACGGCATGTACCCGCCGATGCACCTCGACGAAGAGCGAGACGCCGACGGCACGGTGCGGCGTCCGGGGCAGAACTACTACCTCAAGCCGATGAACTGCCCGTTCCACAACCTGATCTTCGCGGCACGTGGACGGTCATACCGTGAGTTGCCCCTGCGACTCTTCGAGTTCGGTTCGGTCTACCGCTATGAGAAGTCAGGCGTGGTGCACGGTCTGACTCGGGTGCGCGGCATGACGCAGGACGATGCGCACATCTACTGCACGAAAGAGCAGATGCCGGCCGAGCTCGACAGTCTGCTGACGTTCGTGCTTGACCTGCTTCGTGACTACGGGCTCAACGACTTCTATCTGGAGTTGTCGACTCGTGACCCCGACAAGTTCATCGGTACCGATGAGGAGTGGGCCGAGGCCACAGAGCTGCTTCGCCAGGCCGCTGAGAAGCAGAACCTCGAGCTCGTCATGGACGAGGGCGGGGCGGCGTTCTACGGCCCCAAGATCTCGGTGCAGACCAAGGACGCCATTGGTCGAACCTGGCAGATGTCGACGATCCAGGTTGACTTCCAGATGCCGCAACGGTTCGACCTCGAGTACCAAGCGTCCGACGGGACGCGGCAACGTCCGGTCATGATTCACCGCGCCCTCTTCGGGTCGATCGAGCGCTTCTTCGGAGTGTTGCTCGAGCACTACGCCGGCGCGTTCCCCGCGTGGCTCGCACCCGTACAGGTCGTCGGAATCCCGATCACTGATGCGCATGTGCCGTACCTGCGCGAGGTAGCCGAGCGACTGCGCTCACAAGGCATCCGCGTCGAGGTCGACGAGTCAGACGACCGGATGCAGAAGAAGATTCGCACTGCGCAACGGCAGAAGGTGCCGTTCATGCTGCTTGCCGGAGACGAGGACGTCAGCCAGGGCGCGGTGTCGTTCAGGTTCCGCGATGGGACGCAAGACAACGGTGTCCCGATCGACGATGCTGTCGCCCGGATCGTTGACCATGTGCAGCGCCGTGTCTGACGCAGGGCTCGAGCGGCTGTGGGCACCGGATCGCCTGGCTTACGTTCAGGGCGAGAACCGTCCCGACTCAGACGAGGCCGGTGAAGGGTGCCCCTTCTGTCGCGCCCCTGATGTCGGGATGAAGCAGCGTCACTGGTGGTGGCGCGCGGACAGCACGCCTACGTCGTCTTGAACCTCTACCCGTACAACCCCGGCCATGCTCTGGTCTGCACGTACCGTCACGTTGCTGCGCTACATCGACCTGACCTCAGAGGAGACCCACGAGCTAGCGGCACTGACGCAGCAGACGCTGGTGGCTCTGACGACCGCCTTCGCACCGCACGGCTTCAACGTGGGCATGAACCAGGGGTCGGTGGGCGGTGCGGGCATCGCGGCCCATCTGCACCAGCACGTGGTGCCCCGTTGGGGAGGCGACACCAACTTCATGCCGGTGGTCGCGCAGACCAAGGTGATCCCGCAGTCGCTACCTGACACACGCGACGCGCTTAGAGCGGCGTGGCCCCACTAGTCGCTGTGGGCGGGCGGTTGAGCACGCGTTCGAGTGGCAAGAAGGCGGCGAGGCACACGACGTGAGGCATGAAGATGATGCGGATCATCAGAAAAGTCATCACGTGAAAACTCAGCAGGAACGCCACCGCATACTGCTGCCACTTGGGCTTGATGAACAGCAGGGCTGGCGAGACGAACTCCAACGTCATGATGAACCACTGAGTCAGCTGCAACGTCCACGGCATCTGTAGCAAAGGGTCGGCGAGCATCGTGCCGCGACGGATCACCGCGCGAGCGATGGTCGTCGAGTTGACCCACGCCCAGCCGCCGAAGCGCACCTTCGCGACTGCCGCCAGAAAGTAAGTGGCCACCACGCCTACCTGGACCATGCGCAGCGCCCAACCGGCCGCTTGCGACGGCGTCATGTCACGCAGTGCGGCGCGCCCGGCAGTGGGTAGCACAGCCAACGCCACGAGAAACCCGAAGCGGTCGTGATCGACCTTTCCGTACGAGAAGCTGATGACCATCCACTCGAGATAGAGCAGAAAAGCAGTGGCTCCAAGCGCCGTTTGCCATCGCGGGGCGCGATCACGCACCACGAGGATCACCAAGGTGATCGCCGCCAGCACGACGCCGTACTGCACCACGTCGACGACAGTCGGGGTTGGAGTCGGGAGCGGCAGCAGCCGGCCAATCTGCAGCGGCCGGTACAAGTCGGGGTCGACATGTCCGTGCGCGGCGCCCCAGGGCCGCAACCACAGCACGTCAAGCGGCAGAAAGACGTAGACCAGAACTCGGAACGCCGCGATCCGCGCGCGAGGAACTGGCGTGAACCACCACCGGTTCACGGCAGAGGTCGCCGAGCTCGCGGCATGCGCGCCACTGATCCGGCTCAGCGCACTCACGGGGCTGCCCCTGACGCAGACCACTCGGCGAGCACGGTTCTGCGCACCTCACCGGTCGGCACCTTGTCGACGACGACGGTTGCCTCTCGGATGATGCGCAGCCCGACCCACGGCTCTTCGTCTGGGTGCAGAGCTTCACGGCTGCTCGCGACTGCGCCCAGCAGGCTCTGGTCCGCTTCGAACCGCGGTAGCTGCCCCTCGAACTCGGCGACATTCATGCCGACCGACCCAGGTGAGGGCCGCACCAGCGTCCAGTCCCCATCAGCGGTGCGAGCTTCGAGGGCTACGACCGCGATCTCACCAGTGGCAGCGTTGCTCGTCGCGTACATACGAAACGGGCCGAAGGGAAACTGATCGTCAAGGCCCACGAACGTGCCAACCACGAGCAACCCGAACACGACGAGCGCGGTACCAAGCCGGACGCGGCGTCCGCTGGGGCTCACCTCCGAGTTCAGCGTGGGTGCAGCGCTGCCGGTGGTCACCGCGCGAGTCTAGGCACTGCTGGGAGCCAGCACCTTGGACGCCACCTGCGGCGGCATGGCGTCGTGCCTGACATAGGAGCGGGTGAACGTGCCCGTTCCGTGTGACATGGAGCGCAGGTCGATCGCATACCTCACGATCTCGAGCTGGGGTACCTCAGCCCTGACCAGCGTGCGCCCGCTACCGACTGGCTCGGTGCCTATGACATGCCCGCGCCGAGAGGACAGGTCGCCCATGACCGAGCCGACGTGGTCGTCGTCGACCAGAACGGCGAGCTCATCGACCGGTTCGAGCAGCAGCACCTGGCTTTGCTCTGCGGCGTCACGCAGCGCCAGGCCCCCCGCCATCTGGAAGGCCATGTCAGAAGAGTCGACCGAGTGGGATTTGCCGTCGACCAAGGTGACGCGGATGTCGACCATCGGGTAGCCGGCACCGACCCCCTTCTCCATCTGGTGGCGAACGCCCTTCTCGACGGACGGAATGAACTGTCGCGGTACCGAGCCACCGACCACCTTGTCGACGAACTCAAAGCCTGAGCCTTGCGGCAACGGTTCGACCTCGATGTCGCAGATGGCGAACTGACCGTGACCACCTGACTGCTTGACGTGTCTGCCGTGCCCCTTCGATGAACCGGCGAACGTCTCGCGCAGCGCCACTCGGAGCGGAATGGTGTCGACCGATACCCCGTAGCGCGTCTTCAAACGGTCAAGCAGCACGTCGCTGTGCGCCTCACCCATGGTCCACAGCACGACCTGGCCGGTCTCTGCGCTGTGATCGAGCCTCATCGTCGGGTCCTCAGCTACGAGTCGACCGAGGCTCTGCGAGAGCTTGTCCTCATCGGCCTTGCTATGCGCCACGATCGCGATCGGCAGGAGCGGGTCTGGCATTTCCCAAGCGGCGACAAGCAAGGGCGTCTCTTTGTCAGACAACGTGTCGCCGGTCTCGGCCCTGGAGAGCTTGGCAACCGCACACACGTCCCCCGCGATGGCTTTGGGAAGTGACCGTTGCGCTTTGCCAAGCGGCGACGAGATCGCACCGATCTTCTCGTCGACATCGTGGTCTTCATGCCCACGGTCTTGCAGGCCATGCCCTGACACGTGCACGACGGTGTCGGGTCGCAGCGTGCCTGAGAACACTCTGACCAGCGAGATGCGCCCGACATACGGGTCACTGACCGTCTTGACGACCTCAGCGACGAGTGGTCCAGACGGGTCAGCAGTCAGGGGGCTCTGAGGCTTGCCATCAGGTGTGGTCACCGGGGGAACGCTGTGCTCCAGGGGGCTGGGGAATCCTCGCGTCATGACCTCTAGTAGCTCGGTGAGCCCCATCCCGTTGGACGCCGCAACGGGGACGACCGGGTAGAACGAGCCGCGCGCGACCGCCTTCTCGAGATCGTCGATGAGGGTGTCGAGCTCAACCTCTTCACCAGACAAGTAGCGATCCATCAGCGTCTCGTCTTCGCTTTCGGCGATGATCGCCTCAATCAGCGCGGCACGAGCCGGTTCGATCATGTCGACGTGCTGTGGGTCTGGTTCGCGCTCTACTCGGCTTCCCGAGCTGTAGTCGTCAATCCGTTGCGACAGCAGGGCGATGAGGCCCGCTACGGAGTCATCGTCGGCCAGCATCGGCAGGTACAGCGGCATCACGCCGTCACCGAAGGCGCTCTGCGTGGCGAACAAGGCTTCGTCGTAGTCGGCGCGCGGGGCGTCCAACTTCGTGACGACGACGGCGCGAGGCATGCCGACAGCGGCGCACTCCTCCCAGAGCATCCGGGTCATTCCGTCGACACCATCAGTGGCGGCGACGACGAAGAGCGCGGCGTCGGCAGCTCGCAACCCAGCGCGCAAGTCGCCAACGAAGTCGGGGTAGCCGGGGGTGTCGAGCAGGTTCACCTTGACGCCGTCGTGCACCAAGGGCGCCAGGCTCAGCGAGATGCTGCGCTGTTGACGATGCTCGGCCTCGTCGAAGTCAGAGACGGTCGTGCCGTCCTCGACGCGTCCCCTGCGCGGGATGGTCTTGGTGGCGGCCAACAGCGCCTCGACCAGCGTGGTCTTGCCGGACCCACTGTGGCCGACGACGACGACGTTGCGAATCTCAGCTGGGCTGTTGGCCCTGGGCGCCGCGCCGGCGGCACCACCCCCTGCGCTACCTCCACCTGCGCTACCGCTCTTGTCTGCCATCGCTGCTCCTTCAAGACCCGGTCAGTCCCCGGTCGGTCCCTGGTCAGTCCCCGGTCGGTCTCCGGTCAATCACTGCCCCCACAGTGCTCGCAGCGACGTCGGACGGCAAGGGGCAGGGGTGGTGACGTTCGTGGTCGCTACCCTCGCTCTCCATGGGTCGCTTCACCGACTCCGGACGGGGTGTGGCCCGCCGGGTCCTCACGCCAGTGGCAGCGCTATTGCTGCGTCTGAAGGTGAGCCCGGACGCCGTCACAGTGATCGGCACCCTTGGCACGAGCACCGCCGCGCTGGTCTTCTACCCCCGCGGTGAGTTCCTCGTTGGCACCCTCGTCATCGGTCTGTTCGTGCTGTCCGACTCGCTGGACGGCACGATGGCTCGCTTGGCAGGGCGGCCTTCCACGTGGGGAGCATTTCTTGACTCGACGCTCGACCGAGTCGCTGATGCCGCCATCTTCTGCGGTATCGCACTCTGGTTCGCCGGCGACGGCGACGACCTGCTGATGGTCGGGGTCACGCTCGCGGCACTTGTCGGTGGGCTACTCGTCTCGTACGCACGGGCGCGTGCTGAAGGGCTGGGAGCGGACGCCAGTGCAGGTATCGCAGAACGCACCGAACGACTGGTGCTGACGCTGGCAGCAGCCGGGCTCTCAGGAATCTTCGATGCCCCGTGGCTCCTCGCTGCGGCGCTGTGGCTGGTCGCCGCGCTGTCGTGGATCACGGTCGTTCAGCGGATCTGGGCAGTGCGCCAGCAACTGCACGCCGCGAGGTGAGGTCGGTGCCTCGGCTCTTGGATCTGGCACCCAGCCGCGCCGCACTACGCCACCTCTCGCCCAGGTCAGTTCGTGATGGCGCGGTCTCGTGGGGTTACGGCGCTGGGTGGATGCTCAGCAGGCGGCTGCCCGAACCAGTCGTGGCCGGTGCGTTCGACCAGATCGGCAGCCTTGCGACCCGACGCGATGGTCACGGAGTGCAACAGTTGCGACGCAACCTGGCCCGGGCGCGGCCAGAGCTAGATCCAGGCGCGCTCGATGACCTCACCGCCACCGCTATGAAGTCGTATCTGCGCTACTGGCGAGAGGCCTTCCGTCTGCCGGAGTGGTCGCGCGCTGAGATCGAACGACGCATGGTGGCTACCCACGAGCGACGGATGTTTGATCCGCTCGAGGCAGGGCAGGGCGTTGTCGCTGTGCTCGGACACTTCGGCAACTGGGACCATGCCGGTGCCTGGGTCACGGGCCGCGGATTTCACGTGACGACCGTCGCCGAACGCCTCAAGCCCGAGTCGCTCTTCGACCAGTTCGTCGAGTACCGCGAGTCGCTGGGCATGACGGTGCTACCGCTCACAGCGGGGCCAGACACGACAGATGCCCTCCAGGCGTGCCTTCGTGACGGAGGCTTGGTGGCGCTGTTGGCCGACCGAGACTTGACCAGCAGTGGTGTTGACGTCGACCTGCTCGGAGAGACCGCACGCATGCCGATCGGTCCGGCGCTCTTGGCGATCCGCACCGATGCCGTGCTGCTTCCGGTGATCTCGTGGTACGACGACGAGGGCAGCGGTCACACGCACCTCGAGTTTCAGCGTCCGCTGACCTCGACCGCAACCGGGCTACGTGATCGGCTCAGCGACTTGACGCAGCAGTGGGCCACCGTAGTCGGGCAGGCTGCGCAAGAGCACGCGAAGGACTGGCACATGTTGCAGCCGATCTGGAATGCCGACCGGGGCGTCTCATGAAGGGCCGTGTCTCATGAAGGTCTGCGCGTCGTGAAGGTCGGCATCGTGTGTCCATACGACTGGAACGTCCCAAGCGGGGTGGCCATCCACGTGCACGAGCTCGCCGAGTCGCTGCGTGAGCTCGGGCTCGACGTTGAGGTGCTAGCTCCCGGTGATGACAGCCCGGGTGACGACAGCGATGACGGGGACGCCAACCCCGACTACGTGACATTGCTCGGTCGCGCTATGCCAGTGCCATACAACGGTTCGGTGGCTCGCGTGCTGTTCGGGCCGCGATCGGCATCGCGAGTGCGGCGTTGGATTCGCGAGGGTGAGTTCGATGTGCTGCACATTCACTCACCAATTACGCCGAGTCTGGGAATGATGGCCTGCTGGTCGGCGCTTGGTCCCATCGTCGCCACCTTCCATGCCGCTGTTGACGGTCGTTCGCGTGCCATGGCGCGCACGGCGTGGGTGCTGCAAGCGACGCTCGAGAAGGTTCGCGCTCGCATTGCAGTGAGCGAAGAGGCGCGTCGCACCGTTGTCGAGCACTTGGGTGGTGACGCTGTTCTGGTCCCCAATGGCGTCGACGTCGAGCGCTTCGCCAGCGCCAGCGTCCGACCCGAGTGGAGCACTCCCGGCACCATGGCGTTCCTCGGGCGCGTCGACGAAGACCGCAAGGGTTTGGACGTCGTGCTCGCGGCCCTACCCGCGATCGTTGCCGAGCATCCCGAAGCGCGGCTGCTCGTCGCTGGGCCCGGTGAGACCAATGAGATCGATCGGCTGCCAACCGCGCTGAAGTCTCGGGTGACCTTGCTGGGGCGTGTTAGCGAGTCAGACAAGGCGGAGTTGCTGTCATCGGTTGACCTCTACGTCGCACCGCACACCGGTGGTGAGAGCTTCGGCATCGTGCTGCTCGAAGCGATGTCCGCCGGCAGTGCGGTACTGGCCAGTGACCTGCTGGCCTTCCGCGATGTGCTCGACGCTGGTCGGTGCGGGGCGCTGTTCCGCACCGGTGACCCGGCGGCGCTGGCAACTGAGGCGTGCGCGCTGCTCTCTGACCCGCAACGCCGTGCGACTCTCGTCGAGCGCGGCCGTGAGCGGGCCCGCGAGTACGACTGGTCGAGAGTCGCCAAGCAAGTCATCGCCGTCTACGAGACGGTGACGCCGAGTGGCGAGAAGGTGCGCGAAGACGATCGCCAAGGCCCTGGCCTGTTCGCTCGCGGCTGCCTCGAGACGAGAGCGGGCGGCGCGACAACGGTGTACGAGATGCCGGTGAGCGAGCTGCCGGGACGAGCGACGATGGCGCACGAGACGACGACGGGGCACGAGGTGGTCGTCGATGACGTGGACCCGACTCGAGTCGTTTCTGATCATCGCCGCCTTCCTCTTGGTGGTCTTGGCGTTCTATCTGCGGGGGCTCGCCGCCCGTCTTGATCGTCTGCACCTGCGCGTCGACGCGTCCGCCGCCGCGCTCGAAGCGCGACTCGAACGGCGCGCCGCCTTGTCGGTCGAGGTGGCGCTGTCGGGAGCCCTTGATCCCGCAAGCGCGGTGCTCCTGATGGACGCGGCCACGACGGCACAACATGCTGGCGAGCACCGCTATTCGGCCGAGAGCGACCTCAGCGCTGCGTTGCGAGCTGTCTTTCCGGACGACGAGACCGTCAGCGAGCTCGCCGAGGACCCCGAGGCCCGCGACACGCTCACCGAGTTGGGGGAAACCTGCCAGGGCGTGGTGCTGGCCAGAAGGTTCGCCAACGACGCCACGCGGGCGGCGGTCCATGTCAGGCGCAGGGGAGTGGTGCGGGCACTCCGGTTGGCAGGACATGCCCCGTGGCCACCAAGCCGAGACCTGGACGACGCGCCGCCAGAGGCATTGACCGGGTTGGCGATGAACTCCGCTTAGCCTTACCGGTATGAGTTTCCCCCGGGGCAGCGCCTCGCTCAACCCTCGCAACCCTCGCCGCCACCCAGTTCAGACGCCCTTTTCGGCACACGTGGGTTCGGCCCACCCGGGTTCAGCCCGCCCGATCAGCAGGGTTGCGGTCACGGCGCTGCTACTGGTCGCAGCGATGGCGCTTGGTGCCTGCAGCGATGACGCCGACCCGGTGGCAGCACCGGCGTCCCCCTCGCCCGAGGCGTCCGCAGCCCCGACGCCACCACCGACCACGCTGCTCTCTGGCCGACGCGGCAAAGACGATCAGGTGCTCGCGGTCAAGCTCGACAACACGGTGAACAGCCACCCGCATGCCGGGCTGATCGCGGCAGACGTCATCTACCTCGAAGAGGTCGAGTACGGCCTGACGCGGTTCATGGCGGTCTTCTCGTCGCGCTACCCCCGCGTTGTCGGGCCGGTCCGCAGCGCACGGCTCTCCGACCTCGAAATCCTTCAGCAGTACGGACGCGTCGCCTTCGCGTTCTCGGGCGCACAAGGTCCGATCCTTGATGACATCGCGCGCGCTCCGCTCTATCCGCTGAGCAACGACGCTGGTGCGGGCGGCTACAGCCGCAACCCCGATCGCACGGCGCCATGGGATCTGTTCGCCGACCCCGACCAACTGCTCAAGGGAGCCAAGAAGGCGACCGAGGCGCAAGACGTTGGTTTCGTGTTCGACGAGGAGACCCCGGCCGGCGGCAAGAGGACGCGCGAGGTCACGGCGTTCTGGCCGTCAGCGCAGGCGAAGTTTGTGTGGTCGCCTAGAGAAGAGCGGTGGCTCCTCACCATGGACGGGTCGAAGGCGATGTCGACCGAGGGCCCGCAGTTGGGCGGCACCACGGTCATCATCCAGAGCGTCGATGTCTACCCGTCTGAGTACGGCGATTCTTTTGGTGGCGTCACCCCGACCACCGAGACCGTCGGCAACGGCAAGGCGTGGATGTTCCGCGACGGGCAGATGTGGCCCATCACCTGGTCGCGTCCGAAGCCCAATGCCGGAACTACCTGGAAGTTCCGGGGTAAGCCGATCGGATTCGACCCAGGCCAGGTGTGGATCCTGTTGCTCGACGACGATCGTCGACCCCAGATCAGGTAGGGCCACCAGCCGCCCGATCGTCGGTGGCCCCGTACGATGGAGCCAGCAGTTCGCCGCCGCGGGCGTCCAGCACAGCGCCCATTCCTTCAGTGAGGTTCCCGTGTCGTCCCCCGAGTCGTCATCCGAATCGCCAGCCCAGAGTTCAACGCAGGGTTCACCCAGAGTTCAGCCCAGGGTTCAATCCAGGGTTCACGTCGTCGCAAGCAGCGTCGGCGCTGCCCTCATCAGCGGCTCACGAGCCACAGCTGGGCACCTCGCGCGTGAAGCGCGGCATGGCCGAAATGCTCAAGGGCGGCGTGATCATGGACGTCGTCACCGCAGAGCAGGCAAAGATCGCCGAGGACGCCGGTGCGGTCGCGGTCATGGCGCTCGAGCGAGTTCCCGCTGACATTCGTCGCGATGGTGGCGTCGCGCGCATGTCTGACCCCGACATGATCGACGGCATCATCGAGGCCGTGTCGATCCCGGTAATGGCGAAGGCCCGGATCGGACACTTTGTCGAAGCGCAGGTCTTGCAGTCACTCGGCGTCGACTACGTCGATGAGTCCGAGGTGCTCACACCAGCCGACGAGAAGCTGCACATCGACAAGTGGCAGTTCACCGTTCCGTTCGTCTGCGGTGCCACGAACCTCGGTGAAGCGTTGCGTCGTATTGCCGAAGGTGCCGCGATGATCCGGTCAAAGGGTGAAGCTGGCACCGGCAACGTCGTCGAAGCGACCCGTCACATGCGCCAGATGCTCGGAGACATCCGTCGGATCCAGGGCATGGCGACAGAAGAACTCTTCAACACCGCCAAAGAGCTAGGCGCTCCGTACGAGTTGGTGCGTGAGGTGCACGACACCGGCAAGCTTCCGGTCGTCATGTTCACGGCTGGCGGGCTCGCGACACCCGCCGATGCGGCGATGATGATGCAGCTCGGCGCTGAGGGTGTGTTCGTTGGTTCGGGCATCTTCAAGTCTGGCGACCCGGTGAAGCGCGCCAACGCCATCGTCCAGGCGACCCTGCACTACGACAACCCCGACGTCATCGCCAAGGTGTCTCGTGGCCTTGGCGAGGCCATGGTGGGTATCAACATCGACACTCTGCCTGAGTCGGAGCGGTACGCCGGTCGCGGCTGGTGAGCCAGCGACCACCCGTCGACAGCCCTTCCGGCGAGAGTCCATCCGTCGAGCGGCGACCCCTCGTCGGAGTCCTCTCGCTGCAGGGTGACGTTCGCGAGCACGAGCGGGTCCTGCAGGAGTGTGGCGCGCAGACGACTCGCGTTCGTACCGTCGAAGATCTCGGTGCCGTCGAAGCATTGGTGATCCCCGGCGGGGAGTCCACCACGATGAGCAAGCTGGCTGTCGACTTCGGGCTGATTGAGCCGCTGCGCAAGGCGCGGGCGTCCGGTATGCCGATGTACGGATCGTGTGCGGGCATGATCATGCTCGCCGACCGGCTCGAGGGCGGACGCCCCGATCAGCAGACCATCGGCGGCATCGACATGACGGTGCGACGAAATGCGTTCGGGCGGCAAGTCGACTCGTTCGAAGCCGACATCGAGGTCTCTGTGCTGGCCGGACCGCCGGTACATGCGGTCTTCATCCGTGCACCCTGGGTCGAGTCAGTCACCGACGAGGTCGAGGTTCTGGGACGCGTCGAGGAAGACCCCGCGTTTGGCAAGGCCGCCGGTAGGATCGTCGCGGTTCGCCAAGGATCACTGGTGGCAACGTCGTTTCACCCCGAACTCACCGGTGACCACCGGGTGCACGAGTTCTTCGTCGATCTCGTGCGTACCGCTAGCTGAACTGGGTCGCCCCTACCGACGACCACAGTTTGACGACCACCGTTTGACGTCGAGGAGAGACATGTCAGGCCACTCCAAATGGGCCACCACCAAGCACAAGAAGGCCGTCGTCGACGCCAGGCGCAGCAAGCTCTTTGCCAAGCTGATCAAGAACATCGAGGTCGCGGCCCGCACCGGCGGGGGAGACCTGGCGGGAAACCCGACCCTGTATGACGCGATCCAAAAGGCGAAGAAGAGTTCGGTACCGAACGACAACATCGAGCGAGCGGTCAAGCGCGGCTCTGGCGCTGAGGCTGGTGGGGCCGAGTACCAAACGATCATGTACGAGGGCTACGGCCCGAGCGGCGTAGCCGTGCTCATCGAATGCCTGACCGACAATCGCAATCGTGCGGCGTCCGACGTGCGGGTCGCCATGACGCGCAACGGCGGCTCGATGGCCGACCCAGGTTCGGTGTCGTACTTGTTCACTCGCAAGGGGATCGTGCTGGTTCCGGGGGAGGGCACAGCTGAGGACGACGTGTTGACGGCCGTTCTCGACGCTGGTGCCGAAGAGGTCAACGATCTCGGCGAGACTTTCGAGGTCGTGAGTGAACCGACCGACCTGGTCGCGGTTCGCACTGCCCTGCAGGCAGCTGGAATCGACTATGAGTCAGCAGAGGCGTCGTTCATCCCCAGCGTTGTAGTCCCCCTGGACGAGGAGGGCGCTGGCAAAGTCTTCCGGTTGATCGAAGCCTTGGAAGACTCCGACGACGTGCAGAACGTCTGGGCGAACTTTGATGTGTCCGATGAGGTCATGGCCAAGGTCGGCTAGCGCCGGGTCGGCTCGGTAGCTGCTGGGTCAGGGCGACGGTCCCCGTGCAGCAGGAACGATCGACTCGAGGTGTTGGTCTCCGGGCCCGATGAAGCGTAAGGAACCGTTCGCCGCACGCGCGCGGTCGATGGGCACGATGCGCCAGCCGCCCTCGTGCACCTTGCGGTGGTGAAACCTGCACAGCAGCAGCCCGTTGGCGAGATCAGAGGCGCCGCCTTGGGCCCACGGCACGAGGTGATGGGCGTCGGTATGCATGACCGGTCGAGCACACCCCGGAAATCGGCATCCTCGGTCGCGCGCCGCGAGCGCCTGTCGCTGCGGTCCGGTGAAGGTGCGTACCTGCTCGACCTAGGTCGAGCGGAATGCCAGCCGGGTCGAATACGAGACGTCGAACCGATGCTTCACATGCCAATCGGGCCGCCGTCACCGAGGTGAACCACACCGGAGAGCGCTGCACTCCAGTGGACTGCGCAGGATGACGGGCTTCGCCAGTCAGCGTCGTCAGGGGGACCGCGACCTGGATCGACACCGAGCTGCCGCTCAGCGTTGGCAACTCGCCGGACCGCACTGCGGTGTCGACGATCTCGGCGAGCCCGTCGGCACGTCGCTGCTCCGGTCGACGTTCATCGTCTGGGCCGGTGGGCACCATGAAGGGTGCGAGCGCGCTGGTGAGGCGTCCGGCAGTCTCCGCGTCGAGCACTCCTGTCAGCGAGTGCATACCGTCGAGCAGCGGGGCGATCGAGAGCCAACGGCGTGAGAAGTCTTCTTCGCACTGCTTCACGGATCCATCGGGGTCAACCACCTCGCGCAAGTGGCGCCCGGCAGCACGCAAGTCGTCGACGCCCATCTGCCGGCCGAGACCGATGAGCACACCTGCGGCTTCGTCTCGCGTCGACGGAGGCAGACCCCGCAGGGTGCGCTGGATCGAGCGCAGATGCTCATACGTCAAATAGGGAGCGTCGTCTGACTCGGTCACTGGCGCGGTCGGATCGATCAGCCAACGTGGGTGGTTGTTGCCCTCAGCGTCGCCTTGCTCCGTGAACTCAGCCGCGGACTCAGTGGTGGAATCGGTCGGCCACATCAGCGGTGGTGTCTCAGAATCGCCGTCGGCAACGGCGCTGGTGAGGTCACCGGCCGTCAAACCAGGCGGGCCGTTGAGTGCTTCGACCGCCGCGGCGAGCTCACCGCGGATGGCCCGCGCCATGCGCACGCGCTCGGACGCCTCGCCAGATGCCATGCCAAGCGCTCCTCGCAGCCACGCCTGGGTGGAAGCCGCCGCGTGGAGCGTCTCGCCGTCGCCGGCCGCGTCGAAGTCGGCCAGCACGGTCGTGAACGTGGCCTCGGCAGCGTCGACAATGCGACGCAGCCCGACTAGCCACGCGGCACGTTCGTCAGGAGTGGCGGGGGCGCTCGCCGCTGCCACGGTCGTGGTGGGCCGGCTCGTGGTGGGCGGGATCGAGGTGGAAGGGCTCGGGGAACCCGCGGCAATCGGACCCGTGCCTTCGCCATCGCGTGCCGCCACCCCCAAGGCGCGGACGGCCCCAAGCGTCGCTGCCACCGGGGCAGGCAGCGCGGGCGTGGGGAGCACCGGAAGACCTCCGAAACGGATGTGAGTTGGCGAGACCTGGCATCAGCCAGGGGGAGGGCGGGGGGACAGTTGGCAGGGGTACAGCTGGCATGGCTGATACCGGGAGAACCCCGGTGCCGGTCGGTCTCTGGTCTCTCGGCTGCGGTGTCGCAGCGGAACTCGCCTCGAAGGTCGCCCTGACTCATATGACCGGCTGTGTCGTGCTGTGTCGTGCTCAGCGGATGCTGTCGAACACATGTTCGATACTAGAGGGGGCCTCTGACACCCGTCTAGCGCCAAGCGCCAGCTGTGGGTAACGCCGCGGTGCCTGCTTTGGGCCGTTGGGCCGTCCAGCTGGCGCGCGTGTCGTCCCTAAGCGACGGTGGCTGCCCAGGTAGCGTTCGGTCGAACACCTGTTCGGTGTTTGACTGTGGCCCCTAGCGGCCTGAAATCTCTGAAGTTGCCTGACCTGGACCCTGGAGGTCGCGTGCGCGTGCTTGGCGTTGACCCAGGCCTGACCCGCTGTGGCCTTGGCGTCGTCGACGGTGCTCCGGGCCGTCGAATGACCCTGGTCGAGGTGTCTGTCGCGAGGTCGGGGTCCGACGAGCCGCTCGACCAACGACTCCTGACGATCGAGCGGGCCCTTGAGGTAGTTCTTGATGCGACCAGGCCCGACGCCGTCGCCGTCGAACGAGTTTTCAGTCAGCACAACGTCCGTACCGTGATGGGAGTCGCTCAGGTGAGCGGAGTCGTCATCGCGGCAGCGGCACGCCGGGGGCTTCCGGTCGCGCTTCACACTCCGAGCGAGGTCAAAGCTGCCGTCACCGGTCACGGGCGTGCTGGCAAAGACCAGGTGGGCGCCATGGTGGCCCGGTTGCTCGGCCTCAGTGAAGTTCCGAAGCCCGCGGACGCCGCCGATGCCTTGGCGCTTGCGATCTGTCACGTGTGGCGGGGCGCGGCGCAGGCGAGGTTGGCCAACGCGGTGACGGCGGCCAACGCGGCGACGGCGGCCAATGCGGCGAGTGGAGTACGGCGATGATCGCGTCCGTGCGCGGTGCCGTCCTTGACATCTCGACCGAGTCAGCCGTCATCGAAGTGGGAGGTCTGGGCCTGTCGATCCAGTGCACGCCACCCACTCTTGCCACCCTGCGACGTGGTGAGGCAGCGACCGTCCACACCTCGCTGATCGTTCGCGAAGACTCGTTGACGTTGTACGGGTTCGTGGACGCCGACGAGCGCGCCGTCTTCGACGTGGTGCAGACCGTCAGCGGGGTGGGCCCTCGTCTCGCGCAGGCGATCGTCGCCGCGCTCCGTCCAGACGCACTGCGCCAGATCGTCGCCACCGAAGACGTGAACGCGCTGACGCAGGTGCCCGGCATCGGCAAGAAGGGTGCCCAGCGGCTGGTCCTTGAGCTCAAGGACAAGCTCGGTGCGCCACGCACGAGCCTGACGTCGCTGCCGACGGGAGCAGCCGCCGGTGACAGTGCCGGGGCGACGGGTGCGACCTGGCGACCGCAGGTGCATGCTGCCCTGGTGGGGTTGGGATGGAGTACTCGAGAGGCAGACTCGGCGTTGGTGCTCGTGGCAGAAGAGCACGGCGAGGACGCGAACGAGGCTGAGGTCGGCGTCCTGTTGAAGACAGCGCTGCGCGCGATGAACGCGAGCCCGCGAGCGATGCGATGACCGCAGATCCCCGCGACAGCGGCTCCGACGGCCCACTCGACGAGGGCCGACGTTGCAGCGCAGACCGGCGAGGCGCTCGTCGATGCGGCGTTGCACGCAGACGACGGCGCCATCGAGGCGGCACTACGGCCGAAGCACCTCGCTGAGTTCGTCGGGCAGGTGCGCGTGCGTGAGCAGTTGGGCCTGGTGCTGTCGGCAGCCCACGGCAGGGGAGCGGCGCCCGACCATGTGCTGTTGTCCGGGCCTCCTGGGTTGGGCAAGACCACCCTCGCCATGATCATCGCCGCCGAGCTGGGCCAGCCGCTGCGAATCACCAGTGGTCCGGCCATTCAGCACGCGGGTGACTTGGCGGCGATCTTGTCGTCGCTGGCTGAAGGCGAAGTGCTGTTCCTCGACGAGATCCACCGCATGGCCAGGCCGGCCGAAGAGATGCTGTACCTCGCCATGGAGGACTTTCGGGTCGACGTCGTCGTCGGCAAAGGGCCAGGTGCCACCGCGATCCCGCTCGAACTGCCGCCGTTCACGCTGGTGGGCGCGACGACCCGCGCCGGCCTGTTGCCCGGACCGCTGCGTGACCGGTTCGGCTTCACAGCGCACCTCGACTTCTACGACCGCGACGAGCTCACGTCGATCCTGACGCGGTCGGCGCAACTGCTCGACGTGCCTCTCGAACCTGAAGGCGCTGTCGAGATCGCGGGTCGTTCGCGCGGGACGCCGCGCGTCGCCAACCGGCTGCTGCGCCGCGTCCGAGACTTCGCCGAGGTGCGTGGCACCGGGGTGGTCGACCACGACACCGCGTCGGCGGCGCTCGCGATCTACGACGTCGATGCCATTGGGTTGGACCGGCTCGACCGCTCCGTGCTCGAGTCGCTCGTCCGCAAGTTCGGTGGTGGCCCCGTGGGGTTGGGCACTCTCGCGGTCGCGGTGGGCGAAGAACGAGAGACGGTCGAAGAGGTGGCAGAGCCGTATCTGGTGCGTGCCGGGCTGCTGGCGCGGACGCCCCGCGGCCGAATCGCGACGCCAGCAGCGTGGGAGCATCTCGGCATGACCTATCCAACGGGTGGGGCAGCGACGGGTGGGGCAGCGTCGGGAGCCCAGTCACTGTTCGACGCCACCGACGCTGCCGGCGACCCCGGCCCTGGCCGCTTCGGCCGCGTTCCGGGGGAGGATCCCGATGGGTGACGTGCTGGTGGTTCTGCTGTTGGCGCTGCCGCTGATCGTCATCTGGCTGCTCGTCCGCGGCCAGCAGCGGCGCACCCAAGAGGCTGCCCAGCTCGCCGCGCAGCTGCGGGTTGGCCAGGACGTGATCACCACCAGTGGCCTGTATGGCACGGTCGCCAGCCTCGACGAGACAACGGTGCTGTTACTGGTGGCGCCAGGGGTCGAGGTGCGGTACGACCGGCGTGCCGTCGCCCGCGTCCGTGACCTCGAGACTGACGAGAGCCACGCCGAAGAGTGACCCTGTGGCCCGGATCGTTCCGGGCGTCAGCGATACTTTCCGGGCTGTCAGTGCGGTTCTGAGGTAAGCAACCAGGGCCGGCCGACAAGCACTAGACAGACTCACCGGGGGCGGGGCCCTCGGGGTTAGGCGGACTGCAACGTGGCAACTCCGAGTGCCGGGCGCCCTGGGCGTGCCCTGCTGCTCCTGCTGGTCATTGCGGTGGCCATGGGTGGCTGGATGCTCTGGAAGGACGTCAATACGCCTCGCCTCGGCCTCGACCTGCAGGGTGGAACCACCGTCACGCTGATCCCCGAGCCGGCTCAAGGCGAAGAGGGTGAGATCACCGACGAGGCCATCGACCAGGCGGTCGAGATCATCTCGGCGCGTGTGAATGGCGCCGGCGTCGCAGAGGCCGAGATCGCGGCTCAGGGAAACGGCGAGAATGCCGTGATCGTGGTGTCTGTTCCAGGCCTCACCGAGGATGACCTCGTCGAGCAACTCGGGCAGACCGCACAGTTGGGGTTCCGTCCCGTCATCGATGCTCAACCGAGCGTTCCTCCCACCCCGACACCGTCGCCAACTGGCGGTGGCGGTCAGAACGACGGTGGCGGTCAGAACGACGGTGGCGGTCAGAACGACGGCGGCTCGGGTGGTAACGGCTCACTGGTGCCACAGGTCAATGGCGTGCGCTCGGACGCCGCGGCCGGCCGGTTTGCTCCTGGCGACAACAACGAGAACCAAAGCAACCAGAACCAGAATGATGGCGGTACGGCGTCGCCGAGCCCGACGCCATCAGCGACGCCAGCGCCCACCGACGACCCGGCGGCCGACCCTGCGTCCGGTCCATCGCAAGAGCTGACACAGCAGTACGCGCAACTGGACTGCTCAAACCCCGATCAGGTTCCGGACGGTACGACATTCAAGGACGAGCAGTACGCGATCGCGTGCGATCGCAACGGCCTCGAGAAGTACCTGCTTGGTCCGGTTGCGGTTCCAGGATCGGATGTGGAAACCGCCGCCGCCAACCTTGACCCGCAGAGCGTCGGTTGGATTGTGACGCTCGACTTCAACGGAGACGGAACGGCATCGTTCGGTCGGATTACCGCAGAGATGGCAGAACAGCCAGCGGACTCTCCGGGTAACCGGTTCGCCATCGTGCTGGATGGCGTCGTTGTTTCTGCGCCAGGCGTCAACGAGGCGATTCCAGGCGGCCAGGCCCAGATCAGCGGCCAGTTCACCAAGGACGAGGCGCAAGATCTTGCCAACGTGCTGAAGTTCGGTGCACTTCCACTCACGTTCGACATCGGCGAGCGGCAGACGATCTCGGCGACACTCGGTGAGGACCAACTGCAAGCGGGTTTGCTTGCGGGTGCACTCGGCCTGGTGCTGGTGGTGCTGTACCTGTTGCTCTACTACCGAGCCTTGGCGCTGGTGGCAGTCGCGAGCCTGCTGATCGCGGGAGCGTTCGTCTACGCGTCCGTCGTCATCCTCGGTGAGACTCTCAACCTGGCCCTCACTTTGGCAGGTGTCGCTGGTCTGATCGTCGCGATTGGTATCACGGCTGACTCGTTCATCGTCTACTTCGAACGCATCCGAGACGAAGTGCGTGAGGGTCGCACGATCAGGGCGGCACTCGAGGCGGGCTGGGTACGTGCCCGCCGCACCATCATCGCTGCCGACTTCATCTCGCTGATTGCGGCGGTCGTGCTGTGGGTCTTGTCGGTTGGTGGGGTTCGAGGGTTTGCCTTCACCTTGGGCCTGACGACGATCATCGACCTCATCGTGGTCTTCCTGTTCACCAAGCCGCTCATCTCGATCTTGGCGCGCACCAAGTTCTTCAGCAGTGGCCACCCGCTGTCGGGGTTGTCGCCTGACCGTCTCGGGCGCCACTCCTCGCCATTAGTTGAACCAGCTCGGTCTCGCAGATCCCGCCGCGACGTGAAGGAGGCCTGAGATGAGTCGTCTCACGAAGTTCACGTCGGGTCTCTACAGCGGTGACATCTCGTTCGACTTCGTCGGACGCCGCAAGGTCTGGTACATCGCCTCGGCGGTGCTGTTGGTGATCGCCCTCGGCTCGCTAGCCATCAACGGGCTGAAGTTCGGAGTCGAGTTCTCTGGTGGCGCCGTCTTCACGGTTCCGACTGAGACCTGCGAGGTCGAGACCGCCCGAGAAGCGGCCGGCGCGGAGGTGCCTGGCGACCCCATCGTGACCGAGCTCACCGGGCAGAGCAGCCGCCAGCTCCGCGTTCAGACCGTCGACCTGTCGCCCGCTGAAACCGGTGCGGTGAGCGAGGCGCTCGCCGAGGCATGTGATGTGCCTCTGGCTGACGTGTCGACGCAGGTCATCGGGCCTTCGTGGGGTGAGCAGATCACCAACAAGGCTCTGACGGGTCTGGCTGTCTTCTTGGTGCTGATCGTCTTCTATCTCTCGATCACCTTTGAGTGGCGCATGGCGGTCGCCGCCCTGGTGGCGTTGTTCCATGACGTCTTCATCACAGTGGGTATCTACTCGCTCTCCGGCTTTGAGGTCACCCCCGCAACGGTCATCGGTGTGCTGACCATCTTGGGGTATTCGCTCTACGACACCGTCGTGGTGTTCGACAAGGTGAAAGAGAACACCCGAACCGTCTTGGCGACCAGTCGCATGACCTACAGCGAAGCCGCGAACTTGGCGGTCAACCAAACTGTGATGCGGTCGATCAACACCTCGATCGTCGGGTTGCTGCCGGTCGCCAGTCTGCTCTTCGTCGGCGCCTACGTGCTTGGCGCAGGCACCCTGAAAGACCTGGCGTTGGCACTGTTCGTGGGTATCGCTGTCGGTACCTACTCGTCGATCTTCATCGCGACGCCGGTGCTGGCTCAGCTGAAGGAGCGCGAACCGCAGATGCAGTCGCTCGCCAAGCGAGTGAACGCGCGTCGGGCCGGAGGACGCGCTGCTGCTGCTGTCGGTGGTGGCACGGGTGGCACGGGTGACGCAGTTGACGGCGCCGATTCCCCTGACGGTGGATCCGAGGGTGCTGGCAGTGCGTCATCGACCGGAAAGCCCTCGTCAAGAGGCCCGCGCAACCAACCGAAGCGAAACCGCAAACGTAAGCGTTGACCTTGCGTCGAACGGGCACCTTGCACTTCGCTCACTACACTGGTGCCAGCTGAGTGGTCATCTGAGTTGTCATCTGCGTGTGATGGGACGGTGGCGTCGTGACTGAGGACGGTGCGCAGGGCAGCGCTGCCGTTCGCACCGAGCCCGAAACCGCGACTCCCGCCGAACCCCAACAGCGCCGCGTCCGCGCAGCCTTTGCGCGGCTCGGGGGGCACCGCACCACCTACCCACCCGAGCTCGAGCCCGTGATTCGCTCAGTCCGAGCCATTCACCCCAAGGCCGACACCAAGGTCATCGAGCGGGCTTACGTTGTCGCCGAGGCACGTCACCGCGGTCAGAAGCGTCGCAGCGGTGAGCCCTACATCACCCATCCGCTTGCGGTGACGCAGATTCTCGCCGACTTGGGCATGACGCCCCCGACGTTGTGCGCTGGGCTTGCTGCACGACACCGTCGAAGACACCGACTACGGGCTCGACCAACTGCGCACCGAGTTTGGCGACGAGATCGCACTGTTGGTCGACGGGGTGACCAAGCTCGACAAGGTGAAGTACGGGCAGGCCGCGCAGGCAGAGACCACGCGCAAGATGGTCGTTGCGATGGCGCGCGACATTCGCGTGTTGGTCATCAAGCTCTGCGACCGGCTGCACAACATGCGAACCCTCCGCTACCTGCCAGAGACCAAGCAGCAGAGCAAGGCGCGCGAAACGCTCGAGATCTACGCGCCCCTGGCACACCGACTCGGCATGAACGCGATCAAGTGGGAGCTAGAAGATCTCTCGTTCGCCACGCTCTACCCCAAGGTCTACGAAGAGATCGTCAACTTGGTCGAGCGTCGCGCCCCGAGCCGCGATCAGTACTTGTCGAATGTCGTTCACGACGTCGAACAGGCGCTGAATCAGGCGCGCATTGACGGTGAAGTGACCGGACGCCCGAAGCACTACTACAGCGTCTACCAAAAGATGATCGTGCGAGGCCGAGACTTCGCTGACATCTATGACTTGGTGGGGCTGCGCGTCCTCGTCGATTCAGTGCGTGACTGCTACGCCGCGCTTGGTGTCATCCATGCGCGATGGAACCCGGTGCCAGGGCGGTTCAAGGACTACATCGCGATGCCCAAGTTCAACATGTACCAGTCGCTGCACACCACGGTGATCGGGCCTGAAGGTAAGCCGGTCGAGCTGCAGATTCGCACCCACGCCATGCACCGCCGCGCTGAGTACGGGGTGGCCGCGCACTGGAAGTACAAGGAAGGCCCCGGGTCATCGGCAACACAGGACGACATGGCGTGGCTACGCCAGCTGTTGGACTGGCAGCAGGAGACAGCAGACCCAGGAGAGTTCCTCGACTCACTGCGCTTCGAGATCAGCGGCACCGAGGTCTTTGTCTTCACGCCAAAGGGTGACGTCGTCGCGCTCGTCACTGGGGCGACTCCGGTTGACTTCGCCTACGCGGTGCACACCGAGGTCGGGCACCGCACCGTCGGCGCCCGCGTCAATGGGCGACTCGTGCCGCTCGACTCTGTGCTCGAGAACGGCGACGTCGTCGAAGTCATCACGTCGAAGTCTGAGGGTGCCGGGCCGAGTCAAGACTGGCTGGGGTTCGTCCAATCTCCGAGGGCGCGCAACAAGATCCGTTCGTGGTTCTCGAAGGAGCGCCGCGAAGAGGCGATCGAACAGGGCAAAGACGCGATTGCGCGGGCGATGCGCAAGCAGGGCCTTCCGATGCAGCGCATCATGTCGGGGCCCGCCCTGCTGTCTGTCGCGGCTGAGCTGAAGCTGAAGGACATTGACTCGTTGTATGCCGGGGTCGGTGAGGGTCACATCAGTGCCCAGACCGTCGTCCGCAAGCTGGTCGCTGCCCTTGGTGGCGAAGAAGGTGCGACCGAAGACATCGCCGAGGCGACGGTCGCGACGAAGCCAGCCCGCGTCCGCACCGGAGAAGACCCGGGTGTCGTCGTCAAAGGTGTCGACGATGTGTGGGTCAAACTTGCGCGTTGTTGCACCCCAGTGCCCGGCGACTCGATCGTCGGCTTCGTCACGCGCGCCCGAGGGGTTTCGGTGCACCGCAGCAACTGCGTGAATGTCGCGGCGCTGACCCAGGATCGGTTCGTCGATGTCGAGTGGGCGCCAACGGCGTCCAGCGTGTTCTTGGTGTCGATTCAGGTCGAGGCCCTCGACCGCGCACGGCTCTTGTCAGACGTCACGCGGGTGCTCTCTGACCAACACGTCAACATCTTGAGCGCCTCGGTGACGACGACGCGTGACCGGGTGGCCATATCGCGATTCACCTTCGAGATGGGCGACACCCGCCACCTCGGGCACGTGCTCAACGCGGTCAGGGGCATCGAGGGCGTCTTTGACGCGTACCGAATCACTAACGCCTAGCGAAGTGAGCGGCACACTCGGCGGGGTTTAGCGCTCTGGTCTAGCTGAACTCTTTGAGGGCGCTCTCGGCCTGCACCAACCATTGTCGGCGAGCCTCGAGGGCGGCATCTGCCTTCTCGAGGTCAGCGGTGCGTCCCGCGGCAACGGCCTTCTCGCGTTCGGCTTCGAGCTTGGCGATCGACGATGTCAGCTGGTCGATCGTCGCCTGAGCGCGGGCCCGCCCCTCGGGGTTGGTCTGCTTCCATCGAGCGTCGTCGGCCTTGCGCAGCGCTTGCTCGACTTGCTGGAGCCGACGTTCGACCGCTGCCTTCTGGTCGCGGGGCACGTGGCCGATGTCAGCCCAGCGATCCTGGATCGATCGAAGTGACGTCCGAGCAGCCTCGAGGTCCTTGACGGGAAGCAGCTTCTCGGCCTCATCGGCCAGCTTCTGCTTGGCTTCCAGGTTCTTCTTCTGTTCGGCGTCGCGCTCGCCGTACACCTCTGAGCGTGCGGAGAAGAAGGTGTCTTGTGCGGTTTTGAATCGAGTCCACAACTCTTGTTCGGCTTCGCGAGTTGCCGGCCCCGCGGCCTTCCACCGCTGCATCAACGACCGGAACGCGGTCGATGTTGCCGCCCAATCCTTGCTGGGAGCCAGCGCCTCAGCTTCTTTGACGATCTTCTCTTTCACGCTGACAGCATCTGACCGTTGCTGGTCGCGCTGAGCGAACCAGGCCCGGCGTCGCTTCTCAAAGGCGCTGCGGGCGTGGCTGAGCCGCTTCCATAGTTCTTGCTCGTAGCCACGATCGGCGTGCGGAGCCAGGCGCCACTCCTCGACGAGGGCTTTGAAGCGTTCTCCGGTCGCTTTCCACTGGGTGCTCTCGGCGAGTCGCTCCGCCTCGATCACGAGCGCCTCGCGAGCCTCGCGTGCTTTCACCCGTGCCTGTTCGCGCTCGGCCTTGCGGTTGGCCCGCTGCTGGTCGACGGCGCTGACCAGGGCGTCCAGCCGCGCGCGAAGCGCCTGCAGGTCACCGACGCAGTGCGGCTCATCGACGTGTTCGCGCAGTTTGCCGATTGCGGCCATGGCCTCGTCAGGTGCGAGCCCCGCTTCGCCTACTCGGTGTTCGAGCAACTCGATCTCGACCGACACCGTGGCGTACTTGCGCTCGTAGAACCGAATGCCGTCGGCCGGGTCGCCCGCCAGCCACTCACCGACCTTTACCTCGGGTTCAGATCCGCCAGGCGTCCTCACGAAGACAGCGCCGTTGTCGTCGACGCGACCCCAGGGCTCGGACTGGCCGCCGGACACCGCAGTGACACCTGGCGGTGGCGCGGGCCGGGGGACGGCGACGCCGGATGGGGCCGGGGACGGGGACGGTGGCGTGGGTGGAGTGGGTGGTGGTGGGTGGGTGGAGTGGGTGGCTCGGGTGGTGGGGCGGCTGATCGGTCATGACGACTGCTCGACTCGCGCTGTCTTGATGGTGATGGGTTCAGCAGGCGGGCCGTTTCCGGGGCTGACCTCCTGCTGCTCGTCAACGCCAGCTTTGGCGATCTGCTCGACGACGTCGAGGCCCTTGGTGATCTGCCCGACGATCGTGTATTCGGGCGGCAGCGTGGTGTCGCGATACACGAGGAAGAACTGGCTGCCGGCCTCGCCACCGTGGGGTTCGGCCATCGCCACAGTGCCCTTGGGGTAGTTCGAGTCCTCCTCCTTCGGAAGGTTCTCGTCGGCTGTGGTGTACCCGGGGCCACCCTCGCCCGTACCTAGGCGGTCACCGCACTGCAGCACGAAGAGGCCTTCGCGTGGTCAGCCGGTGACAGGAGGTGTCGTCGAAGTAGCCCTGCCCCGCGAGAAATGCGAGTGAGTTGGCGTTCTTGGGTGCCTCGGTGGTCTCGAGCGTGATCGTGATGGGCCCGTGGTCAGTGTCGAGGATCAGGTCGGCCGGCGCGCCCTTGGGCAGGGTGTCGGCTGCCGCCTCGTAAGTGAAGTCGTCCCCGGTTTCGGTGTCGTCGACTGTCTCGGTGTCGGACGCCGTCTCTGCATCATCGCTGGTGGCTTGCCAAAGGAACCAGCCACCGACAGCAACCACAGCGACGCCGGCGATCGAGGCAACGATCACGTTGCGGCGTCGTCGTCGCTCGGACTTGTGTTGCTGGCGCTCGACATAGGCCTCGTGACGGGCCCTTGCCTTGGCCTTGCGTTGTTGCTGTGTGGTCACCGATCGACCCTTCGGGCTCTCGATACCGGCCGGGGCCGGGGGATACTGGCGGGTGCTGACACTGAGGGACGGAAAAGCGGGACGTGCAGCGCACCAGTGTAGGTATGTCACGCCCGATCCGGCTGCAGGGTGAGCGGGTAGCTGCCCGATAGGCTGCCAGTGACGTCTGCGAAGTCGCATCTCACCTGCTCATTCCGCCCGATCCGAGGAGTTCCGCGTCAGTGCTGGTCGCCGGTTTCCCGTCAGCGGTGTACGGCACGAACGTCTACATCGTTGCCCCTGCCGCGGGTGAGGAATGCCTCGTGGTCGATCCAGGCATCGAGGTGGTCGACGGAGTCGACCAGCTGCTACGCGACCACCGGCTGAAGCCCGTAGCGGTGCTGCTCACCCATGGGCACCTCGACCACACCTTCTCGGTGGTGCCAGTGGCTGGCTCTCGAGGAATCCCCGCCTACATCCACCCTGACGACCGCGAGTTGCTGGCTGACCCCATGAAGGGGCTCAGCGATGACAGCCGTGAGCTGTTCGGGGGCCGGCTCGAGTGGCAAGAACCAGACGACGTCGAACTGCTTCGTGACGCGTCCACGATCTCGCTCGCGGGGCTAGAGATCACCGTCGACCATGCACCTGGGCACACTCCCGGCTCGGTCATGTTCCGGGTTCCTGGGGCTCCTGATGCGGTGAGCGGCCTCGACACGGCGCCGTCGCAGACTCTGCTGTCCGGAGACGTGTTGTTTGCCGGCTCGATCGGCCGCACTGATCTGCCAGGTGGCTCGCACCCGCAGATGCTCGACTCGCTTCGCGACAAGGTGCTGCCCCTGGACGACGACATCCTGGTGCTTCCGGGTCACGGCGGTGCCACGACGGTCGGAAGAGAACGTACGTCCAACCCTTTCCTGCAGTCGCTGCCCGATGCCAGCAGCGATGCCAGCGATGCCATCAGGGCTCCGCATGCGCCGAGCAGGGGGCTCTGACAGATGGCGAAGATTGCCCCACTGTCGGGGTTCCCGGAGTTTCTTCCGAGTCAGCGCATTGTTGAGCAGCAGGTTCTCGACACGGTGCGTTCGGTGTTCGAACTGCACGGTTTCGCGTCCATCGAAGTCCGGGCCGTCGAGCCACTAGAGCAACTACTACGCAAGGGCGAGATCGACAAAGAGGTGTACGTCATCAGTCGGCTGCAAGCAGCCAACGACGACGCCTCGGCTGACGACGCCGCCGCACCGAGGTGGGGGCTGCACTTCGACTTGACCGTGCCGTTCGCCAGGTATGTGCTGCAGCACGCAGGACAGCTCGAGTTTCCGTTTCGTCGCTACCAGATCCAGAAGGCGTGGCGCGGCGAGCGGCCGCAAGAGGGTCGCTACCGCGAGTTCACTCAGGCCGATATCGACATCGTCGGACGTGACACGCTCGGTTTCCACCACGAGGTCGAGGTAGCGCTGGTGATGTCTGAGGTGCTCGCCGCCCTGCCGATCCCTCCGGCCGTGATCAAGGTGAACAACCGCAAACTGGCCGAGGGCTTCTTTCGGGGTGTGGGTGCCTCAGACCCCGAGGCTGCCCTTCGAGCGCTCGACAAACTCGACAAGGTTGGAGAAGAGCAGGTCGCTCGGCTGTTGGTGGCGGAGGCCGGGCTCGACGGCAAGGCGGCCGAGCTCTGTCTTCGGCTCGCGCAGATCTCCGGCGTCGACGAGTCGGTCGCTGAGCGGGTGCGTGATCTCGGCGTCGAGCACCCGCTGCTCGATCAGGGGCTGGCCGAACTGACCGCGGTGGTGGGGGCCGCACATGCCCGCCAGCCGGGTGCCTTGATCGCTGACCTCAAGATCGCCAGAGGGCTCGATTACTACACAGGAACGGTGTTCGAGACGGAGCTGCAGGGATTCGAGTCGTTGGGATCGATCTGCTCGGGTGGCCGATACGACTCGCTTGCCAGTGACGGCAAGGTGACGTATCCGGGCGTCGGGCTGTCGCTCGGCGTGTCTCGGCTGCTCGTTCCATTGCTGGCGGCCGGCTACATGACGGCGTCGCGATCTGTGCCCAGCTGCGTCGTGGTAGCGGTCGCAGACGAAGCCGAACGCTCGGCGTCCGAGCGGGTAGCAGCATCGCTTCGTGCCAGGGGAATCAGTTGCGAGGTCGCGCCGTCAGCGGCCAAGTTCGGCAAACAGATCAAGCACGCTGATCGTAGGGGCATTCCGTTCGTGTGGTTCATCGCTGCCGATGGCACTCATTCGGTGAAAGACATTCGTAGCGGCGACCAAGTAGCAGCCGATCCCGGCACGTGGAATCCGCCGCCTGACGACCTGCACCCGCGGGTGATTCGAGCAGATGACGGTGCGTCGACCCTCAACGAGACGATGACGCTCGACGAGACGACGACGTCCAACGAGGAGGGCACATCGTGATCCGTACCCGCGAAGCTGGCACGCTTCGGGCCGACGACGCACAACAGCAAGTTGTGTTGGCCGGGTGGGTGGCACGACGACGCGATCACGGTGGCGTGGCGTTCATCGACCTGCGCGACTCATCTGGGGTTGTGCAGGTCGTCATTCGCGATACCGACGTCGCTGATGAGTTGCGCTCTGAGTACTGCATCAAGGTGGTCGGTGAGGTCGCGGTGCGTCCGGCCGGCAACGAGAACCTTGAGCTCGACACCGGCGCCGTCGAGGTGCTCACCACTGAGCTCGAGATCCTCAGCACCAGCGAGCCATTGCCGTTCCCGATCGACGAACACCTCACGGTCGGTGAAGACGCTCGGCTTCGTCACCGATACCTCGACCTACGGCGCAGCGAACCCGGCCGCATGATTCGCCTGCGATCTGATGCGACCTCAGTGATCCGCGGCGTGATGCAGTCGTATCAGTTCCTCGAGATCGAGACTCCCTACCTCACGCGGTCAACTCCAGAGGGGGCGCGTGACTTTCTGGTGCCCGTGCGCCTGCAACCGGGTCACTGGTACGCCCTTCCGCAGTCACCGCAACTCTTCAAGCAGTTGCTCATGGTCGCCGGTATGGAGCGCTACTACCAGATCGTTCGGTGCTTTCGTGACGAGGACTTCCGCGCCGATCGGCAGCCGGAGTTCACCCAGCTCGACATCGAGATGTCGTTTGTCGACCAAGACGACGTGATCGCCATCGGCGAGGCCGTGGTGAGCCGGCTTTGGGAGGAGATCGCCGAGTACCAGATCTCGTTGCCGCTGCCGCGCATGACGTATGCCGAGGCAATGCGTCGCTATGGCAGCGACAAGCCCGATCTGCGATTTGAGAACGAGCTCGTCGACATGTCGGGTTACTTCGCCGACACCACGTTTCGGGTGTTCCAGGCACCACATGTCGGCGCTGTGGTGATGCCTGGCGGAGCAAGCCAGAGCCGCAAAGAACTCGACGGTTGGCAAGACTGGGCGAAGGCGCGAGGAGCCAGGGGGCTTGCGTATGTGCTCGTTGGCGAAGACGGTTCGCTGGCTGGGCCGGTCGCGAAGAACCTGTCGGACGCCGAGCGCGACGGGCTGGCAGCGGCGTCCAGTGCCCAACCAGGTGATGCCGTGTTCTTTGCCGCCGGTGAACGACGTGAGGCGCTCGAACTGCTGGGCGCAGCGCGGCTCGAGATCGGGCGTCGGTGTGACCTGATCGACGAGTCGGCTTGGGCGTTCCTTTGGATCGTCGACGCGCCGCTCTTCGAGCCTGACGGTGACGGCGGGTGGACGTCGGTTCACCACCCCTTCACCTCTCCCAACGCTGACTGGTCGACCGCGTTTGATGCCAAACCGGGTGAAGCCTTGGGATACGCCTACGACATGGTCCTGAACGGTAGTGAAATCGGGGGTGGATCGATTCGTATCCATCGCACCGATCTGCAGCAAAGGGTCTTTGATGTGCTTGGCCTTGAGCGGTCTGAGGCCGAAGGCAAGTTCGGGTTCTTGCTAGAAGCTCTGCGATACGGACCACCACCGCACGGGGGCATTGCATTCGGGCTCGATCGACTGGTGGCGTTGTTGGCTGGTGCGTCTTCGATCCGTGAGGTGATCGCGTTCCCGAAGACGGCGTCCGGTGGAGATCCACTGACCGGCGCACCGACACCGATTACCGACGCCCAGCGGGCAGAGGCCGGCATTGACGTTGAGGTTGACGACGAAGAGTCGCCCGGTGGGTTCGGCCCAGGCGGCGAAGTGATTCCCGATGAACGACGCAGCTGACAGACCGGTATGAGTAGCCCCGATCTCTTCGAGTCGGCGGCGGAAGACCGCGGCGGTGGCCCACTGGCTGCCCGCATGCGTCCGCAGTCACTCGATGAACTGGTGGGCCAGCGCCACCTGCTGGCGGAAGGCTCGCCACTGCGTCGCCTTGTCGACGGTGACGACCGGGCCGTATCGCTGATTCTGTATGGGCCACCCGGCACGGGTAAGACCACGATCGCGCACCTGGTCAGTCGGGCTACGGGACGGCGCTTCGCTGAGCTGTCTGCCGTGACCGCAGGTGTCAAAGATGTGCGTGCGGTGATCGAGGACGCCCGACGACGGCTCGGCATGGGTGAGGCAGAGACGGTGCTCTTTGTCGATGAGGTTCACCGGTTCTCGAAGACTCAACAGGACGCCCTGTTGCCCGCGGTCGAGAACGGGTGGGTGGTGTTGATCGCCGCCACCACCGAGAACCCGCACTTCGCGATCGTGTCGCCGTTGTTGTCCCGTTCGCTGCTGATGACGTTGCGGCCGCTGGATGACGAGGATGTCGCTGACCTGGTCCGTCGTGCCGTGGATGACAGTCGAGGCCTGGCCGGTGCCGTGAGAGTGGACGACGAAGCCCTAGAGGCGATCGTCCGACTGTCGGGCGGCGACGCCCGACGGGCGTTGACGATCCTCGACGCGACTGCTGCGGGAGTGGGTGGTGGCGCGTCCGACGGGGCGATCCCTGAGGTTGGCGCTGACGATGTGGCGCGTGCGGTCGACAAGGCAGCGGTGCGGTACGACCGTGACGGTGACCAGCACTACGACGTGACGAGCGCCTTCATCAAGAGCATCCGTGGCAGCGATGTCGATGCGGCTCTGCACTACTTGGCCCGCATGATCGAAGCCGGCGAAGACCCTCGGTTCATCGCACGGCGTCTGGTGATCCATGCCAGTGAAGACATCGGCATGGCCGACCCCTCGGCGCTTCAGACGGCGGTGGCCGCGCTTGAGGCGTCCGCATTCGTGGGGCTGCCCGAGGCACGCATCCCTCTAGCCCAGGCCGTCATCCACCTCGCCACGGCACCGAAGTCGAATGCCGTGATCGTCGCGATCGACGAGGCGTTAGCCGACATCAGAGCTGGTCGCATCGGGTCGGTGCCACCGCCACTGCGCGACTCGCACTACCCGGGCGCCAAGACGCTCGGCGTCGGTGGATACAGGTACCCGCACGACGACCCCCGCGGCGTTCTTGAGCAGCAGTACGCGCCAGATGCGGTAGCCGGACGCCGCTACTACCGGCCAACGACGCACGGCTACGAGCAGAACGTCACCGATCGCCTCACCCGCATCCGCGCCGTTCTCGATGATCTCGACGCCCTCGACAAGAGCGACTCCGACGATGACCCCGCCGAAGGATCAACGCTGTAAGAGTGGGGGAGCGATGCTTCGGTAGGGTCGCGCCATGGAGTCAGCCGAGATCCGCAGCCGCTTCCTGCGCTTCTTCGAAGAGCGTGGGCACACCATCGTGCCGTCTGCCCCGCTGCCCTTGGCCGACCCGACGTTGTTGCTGGTCAACGCCGGAATGGTCCCTTTCAAGCCGTACTTCCTCGGCGAACAGAAGCCGCCGTACCCCAGGGCGTCCAGCGTTCAGAAGTGCGTGCGCACCCTTGACATCGACGAGGTGGGTAAGACCACCCGGCACGGGTCGTTCTTTCAGATGGCCGGCAACTTCTCGTTCGGCGACTACTTCAAAGAGGGCGCGATTCCGTTCGCCTGGGAGCTCTTGACCAACTCCACGGGCAACGGCGGTTTCGGCTTTGACGAAAGTCGGCTGTGGGTCACCGTCTACGAAGACGACGACGAGGCTGTCGACATCTGGCATCGCGACATCGGAGTCTCTCGCGACCGCATTCAACGCCGCGACCTCAACGACAACTACTGGCACATGGGTGTCGCCAGGCCCAGGTGGTCCTTGTTCGGAGATCTACTACGACCGCGGTCCCGAGCACGGACGCGACGGTGGGCCAGTCGTTGACGAGGAACGATTCCTCGAGGTGTGGAACCTCGTGTTCATGCAGGACGCGCTGGGTCAGGTTCGCCGGAAGGACGACTTTGACATCGTCGGAGAACTGCCAGCCAAGAACATCGACACGGGCATGGGCCTCGAACGCATGGCGGCGCTGCTACAAGGTGTCGACAACATCTACGAGATCGATACCACCCGCCTCATCATCGACCGTGCCGCCGAACTGACCGGGCGACGTTACGGCGCTGATCCCACCGACGACGTCCGCTTTCGAGTCGTAGCCGACCACACCCGCACAGCGCTGATGCTGATCGGTGATCAAGTGGTGCCGAGCAACGAGGGCCGCGGCTACGTGCTGCGACGCATCATGCGTCGCGTGATCCGCAGCATGCGCCTGCTGGGCTCGGCTGACCCGACCATTCGTGAGCTCACGGCGTCGGCGATCGAAGCGATGGGTCCGCAGTACCCCGAGCTCGAGATCGAACGAGCTCGCATCTTTACCGTCGCTGAGGCCGAAGAAGCGGCGTTCGCGCAGACTCTTCGCACCGGAACACAGATCTTCGACACCGCTGCGTCCGACGTGAAGAGCAGTGGGCAGGCAACGCTGCACGGTGACACCGCGTTTCGCCTTCATGACACGTATGGGTTCCCCATCGATCTGACGCTTGAGATGGCCTCGGAGCAGGGGCTCAGCGTTGACGAGGACGGCTTCCGCCGGTTGATGGGGGAGCAGCGCGCACGAGCCAAGGCTGACGCCCAAGCCAAGAAGAGCGGGCACGTCGACGTCGCGGCATACCGCGAGTTGGCCGACGAGTCTGGACGCTCAGAGTTCACCGGATACACCGATCTGTCGAGCGAGGGCACGCTGCGCGGCATGCTGCGTGATGGCGCTGTGGTGTCTGCGGCCGCGCCAGGGGACGCCGTCGAGGTCGTTCTCGACCGCACGCCCTTCTACGCCGAGGGTGGCGGGCAGCTCGCCGACGGCGGTGTCATTCGGCTCTCCAACGGCGCCGTCATCGAGGTCGACGACGTCCAGCAGCCAGTCAACGGGCTGATCGTTCACCGGGGTCGTGTCGTTGATGGCAATGCAGAAACGGGGCTGGCAGCGGTCGGATCGGTCGATGTCGAACGCCGCCGTGCGATCAGTCGCGCCCACACCGCAACCCACATGGTGCACAAGGCCATGCGTGAAATGGTCGGTGACACCGCGACCCAGGCCGGATCAGAGAACGCGCCAGGTCGGTTCCGCTTCGACTTCCCCAACTCCGGAGCGGTGCCTCGAACTGTGCTTGCCGATGTCGAGCAGAAGGTCAACGAGGTGCTCATCGATGACCTCGATGTCAGCGCCGAGTACCTGCCGATCGATGAGGCCAGGGCGTCCGGCGCGATGGCGCTCTTCGGTGAGAAGTATGGCGACACCGTGCGCGTGGTCAGCGTCGGAGACTGGGCACGCGAACTGTGCGGTGGCACGCATGCCAACCGCACCGGTCAGCTCGGCGTCATCAAGCTGCTCGGCGAGTCGAGCATCGGGGCTGGGGTTCGCCGCATCGAGGCGCTTGTGGGGCTGGACGCGTATCGCTTTCTTGCGCGCGAGCACACTCTGGTGCACATGCTCACCGAACAGTTAAAGGTGCCCGCAGACGAGCTCCCTGACCGGGTGGCGTCAATGGTGCAACGGCTCAGAGATGCCGAACGCGAGATCGAGGCGACGCGCCGGTCGCAGCTGGCGGCGCAGTTGGCCGACGTCACCGCTACTGCTGAGCGAGTTGGTGACGTCGACCTGTATGCGTTCCGTGCTCCCGACGACCTTGACGGGGGTGCCCTGCGCGACTTGGCGTTGTCCACTCGCGACAGAGGTGGCAACGCGAGCCCCGTCGTCGTGGTCGTCTTGTCGGCCAGCGACGGCAAGGTAGCGGCGGTGGCGACGGTCAACGACACCGGGCAACGCGCTGGGTTGGCTGCCCGTGACGTGCTCGCTGCGGCACTACCTCTGGTTGACGGACGGGGAGGGGGCAAGGCCGACGTCGCTCAAGGTGGTGGCGGAAATCCATCCGGCATCGATGACGCGCTCGCGGCCGCTCGAAAGGTTCTCGAAGACGCCCCAACAGCAACAGCTGCCGGCCACTGAGGCGATGGTCGGTACTCCAGGTGTCCTAGTCGCCGTTGACCCCGGTGAGGTCCGCGTGGGTGTCGCTGCGACTGACCCAGGTCAGGTACTCGCGAGCCCGGTTGCCACGGTGCCGGCCGCCGAGTCTGTGTCGGGGGTGGTCGAGGTGGCCACCGAGCGGCAGGCGGTGTTGATCATTGTGGGCTTGCCCCTCAGTTTGTCTGGCGAGGAGGGAACCGCCGCCAGCCGAGCGAGGTCATACGGGCGACGGCTCGCGGTCGCGCTGGGCGGGGCCATTCCGGTGTATCTCGTCGACGAGCGGCTCACGACCGTCGCAGCGTCAACTACCCTGCGAGCAGCTGGACATGACAGCCGTTCGGCGCGCCGCGTGGTCGATCAGGCGGCCGCCACGGCACTGTTGCAGGGTGTGCTGGACGCCGCGAGCGCCCAGGGCGTCCCATGCGCCGTCGTGCTGAGCCGGGGCATGGGGGAACGGGTCGAGCCCGGCACTACCGACTCAGTTCCACCCCGTACCGACCAGCCCGCCCGACCAGACCAGCCCGGTCCGCTCACGTGAAGGAGTCCGGCAGACGGTGACGACACCGACGGCAACTCAGCCAACGTCAGGGCCAGCCGGACGCCCCCCACCGCGCAGCGGGCTCCGAGCGGCTCGACCTGTGCTGGTCGTCGCGGTTCTCCTCGTCCTGCTCGTTGGCGGGGCCTGGGTGGGCGCCAAAGTGTTGGGCGACTCGCTCGGCGGGATAGGCGGTCCAGAGGACTACCCGGGGCCGGGAACCGGCGAAGTTGTCGTCGAAGTGCAACCGGGTGACTCGGCTGCGGCGATCGGGAACACCCTGGCCGATGCCGATGTCGTCGCCAGCGCGCAAGCGTTCATAGACGCGGCGAGCGCGGACGAACGGGCGCTCGGCATCCAACCGGGCTTCTATGCAATGAAAGAGCAGATGTCGGGTGAAGGCGCCCTTGAACTCTTGCTCGATCCGGCGTCCAAAGTGCAGACCGAAGTCGCGATCCCAGAGGGCCTGCGCGTTGAAGAGATAGCCGCACGCTTGGCCGAGGCTAGCGACCTGCCGGTGCGAGACTTCACTAACGAGCTGGAGAACCCGCAGAAGCTCAACTTGCCTGACTACGCCGAGGGCAGCGCCGAGGGGTTCCTGTTCCCAGCGACGTACACCTTCGATCCGGGTGCTGATGCACGAGACATGTTGCGTGCCATGGTCGACCGCTACCGACAGGCCGCCGACGAGGTTGGGCTGGAAGCGGGTGCGGCTGCCGCTGGCTACACGCCGCGCGAGGCACTCACGGTGGCGAGCTTGGTGCAGGCCGAAGTGGCTGTTCGCGACTTTGGCAAGGCGTCTCGAGTCGTGAGAAACCGCCTCGACCAAGGCATGACGTTGGGTTTCGACTCCACCATCAACTACGCACTAGGCATCGACGATCTGACGTTGCTCGACGACCAGTTGGAAGTCGATTCGCCTTACAACACCTACGTCAACACCGGTCTTCCACCTGGTCCGATTAACTCACCTGGTGAGGCTGCGATGGAGGCGGCGATCAACGCGCCAGACGGTGACTGGCTCTACTTCGTTGCGGCCGCTCCTGGCAGTGACAAGACGAGATTCACCGCGAGCTACGACGAGTTCCTCGTCTTCAAGGACGAGTTCTACGACCAGGTGCCCTGATGGCGTCCGCCCCACCGGTGTCTGAGCCACCGGGCGAGCCCATCGACGCCCGTCGCGCCGCGGTGCTCGGGCACCCCATCGCGCATTCACTGTCACCTGTGTTGCATCAGTCGGCGTATCGCAGCCTCGGGCTCGACCGTCAGGGGTGGGGTTACACGTCGATTGATGTCACGGAGCTAGCTCTTGCCGACTTCATCGGTTCGCTCGGCCCTGAGTGGGCTGGGCTCTCACTCACGATGCCGCTCAAAGAGGCGGTACTGCCGTTGCTCGACGAGGTCGACTCGGACGCCGCGAACGTGCGCGCCGTCAACACTGTCGTGTACGAGGGTGGGCGGTCGCGGGGCTACAACACCGACATCACCGGGTTGGTAGGAATTCTGGGCGACGCGGGGGTGACTGGCGGCAGCGCAGTCGTGGTGGGGGCCGGTGCCACGGCGAGATCAGCGGTTGCCGCCCTCACGTCCGTTGGCGTTGTCGACCTCTCCGTCGTAGCTCGGCGTGCCGACGCGGCGCGGGAGCTGGTCGACCTGGCGACGGTGCGGGGAGCGAAGGCCGTGTGGCATGGCTGGCCCGAGACGGGCGACGCGCAGGCGTCCACGACCCAGCAGGTCTTGAGTGCGGACGTGGTCGTGAGCACGGTTCCCGCCGCGGCTGCGGCGGTCATGCGGCTCCCCGAAGACCCGGGGCTGCTGATCGATGTGCTGTACGACCCGTGGCCAACCCCGCTGGCTCGACTCTGGGAGCAGGCGGGCGGCACCGTGGTGGGCGGGCTTGACCTCTTGGTACGACAGGCGGTCGAGCAGGTGGTCTTGATGACCGGGCGGCTGCCCGATATCGACGCCATGCGCCGAGCCGGGCAGGTGGCGCTGGATGCCCGGGCTGGGGCGTCAGATATCGCTCAAGCGGACGAGTAACACGGCCGAAGCACCCCTTAAGGCCCGGTCGACGTGGCGCTTTCGAGGTGCTGTCGATCGGACACCCCTACGTCCCGCTTCGGCAGGGCGCTCGACCGCGAGAGGTGCACCATGTCAGATCCCTACGCCGCCGCCCTCAACGGTGCCGCAGGACGATCGCTTCAGCTCGACCAGATTCTGGCGACCTTGTTGCGCCAGGCACCTGACGTCGAAGCGGCAGCAGTCGTCTCGTTCGACGGTCTTCCCATGGCGTCGGCGCTGCCGGCTGACATGGACGAGGATCGCGTCGCAGCGATGTCGGCTGCCCTGTTGTCGCTTGGTGAACGAGCGGCTCAGGGCCTTGGACGCGGTGATCTGTCGCAGGTCTACGTCGAGGGCGACAATGGCACCGTCTTCTTGGTGAGTGCCGACGACGAAGCAGTTCTCGTCGCAGTCGGTCGAGTGGGCGCCAAGGTCGGCCTGATGCTGTTCGAGGTCAAGCATGCAGCTGACGCGGTGGGCGCGTCGTTGCGGGTTGAAGCGGCCCCGGTCGAGCCGCTTGTGCCCCAGCAAACTGCCCAGCACGTTGTTGAGCCGGTTGCCCAGCCTGTGATGGAGCCTGTCGTAGCGCCGGTGGTCGAGCCGGTCGCAGTTCAGCCACCGCAGGAGCAGGCCCAGCCTCAGCCAGAGCCCCAGCCAGAGCCCCAGTACGAACGCCAAGTCGAGCAGCCAGTTCCTTCCGTCATGCCCGATCCGCCGATGCGAACTGAACCGCCTCGTGAACCAGTCGCCGTTCCAGTGCCCCGCGAGGTTCGGGAATCGACCTGGGACATGCAGCACCGCGACACTGCGAGCAACGGCAGCCACGGCAGCAACGGCAGTGCTGGCAGTCACGAAACCGACGAGCGCCGGCCCGCCTCGGTGGCACCCGACGGCAGCGCGTGGTCTTGACAGTTCGCCGTCCGCTGCCCAGCTGACCCCACCGCCCGTCCACACCACCCGTCCACTCACCGTCCATCCCCGGCCCGAAGGAAAGTGACCCGACGTGAAGCTCGAAGGTTCGCTTGATGCCTTCAGTCTTCCGGACGTCTTCCAGCTCTTGAGCCTGACGAAGAAGTCCGGAGGGCTTCACCTGACCAATGGTCAGGCGTCTGGCGTCGTCTACTTCGCCGACGGCTCAGTCACTGGCGCCATCTCTGACATCTCACGACAGGCGCTCGCCAGGCGGCTTGTCGGCTTGGGTGCGGCCGACGATGCCGCACTACGTCGCGCGGTCGAGCGGGGCGCCTCTGAAGGTGCCGGAGTTGCTCGCGCGCTCCTTGAAGCGGGCGGCGTCGACTCAGCCCTCGTGCAGCGGCTTGCCCTTGAGCAGGCAGTTGACGCTGTCTTCGACTTGCTTCGCTGGCCAAACGGAGACTTCGCCTTCGGGATGGGCGAGGAAAACCCAGACGACGTTGGCTTGGCGGTGTCGGCCGAGAAGGTCGTGGCTGACGCCACGGCCCGACGCGACTCATGGGAGTCCTTGTCACGCCTCATTCCAAGCCCCGAAGTGGTGCTCACGATGCCGGTCGTCCAGCCAGAGGGAGCGGCATCGATCGCTCCAGATGAGTGGGCGTTGCTGTCGCTCATCGACGGTGAACGCACGGTCGGCGTGTTGGTCGATGTCTCAGGGGCTGGGCAGTTCACTGTCGTATCGACGCTGGCGAGCTTGGTGCAGCGCGGGTTGCTTGTCCTGCGTGACGAAGACGGCCCCGACCACGTGACCCTGGTGCGACGTCGCCAGCAATTGCTTGCGCCGCTTGAGGGTGGAACGGCTGCCGCGGGCGATCAATCCACGTCTCCAGCACCAGCCAACCCGGCTCAGGTGCCCATCGTCCCGGGCGCGAACGTCCCAGCAACCGCTGGTGGTCCCGCAACTCCGCAGTCACCAGGTGGGGAGTCCGACCCCACCTGCGGGACCGGTGCAGCCAGCCGAACCGACGTACCAGACGCCGGCCGTGGCGGCCGCGCATGCCAGCGAACCCGGTGTTCTACCCGGTGCGCACGACCCAGCCAGCGTTGTGCCGCCACGCCCAGAGCCGTTCATGCCCAAGCGCGTCGTCGACCACCCCGAACCTGGGCGAGCACCTGGCTTTGCCGCTCCGGTGACAACCGGTGCCAACGCTGGCGTATCGGGTGCGGCGGCGCAGGGTTCGGGTGGTCCCAGTGCTGGAACAGCCGGCCCAGGGGTCAGCGCGAGTCCGTCCGCGTCCGCTCCGCAGATGAGCGGGGCAGCAACTGGAACGGCGGGTGTGGCGACGGCTGCCGCACCGGCAAGCGAAGCAGCAATCGAACGTGACCCAACAGTCAATCGCAGCCTGATGCTGCGACTCATCGCCGGCGTGCGGGGGCTCTGACATGGCAACCAAGCAGCGACGTCGACACGGTGGTCAGGCGGTCAAGGTGGTCATCACCGGACCGTTTGCCGCCGGAAAGACCACGCTGATCCGCACCATTAGCGAGATCACCGTGCTGTCGACAGAACGCGGCATCAGCGACCACACCCGGTCTCGCAAGAACGAGACGACGGTCGCCATGGACTTCGGTCGCATCACCATCGACCGCGAACTTGTGCTCTACCTGTTCGGCACGCCTGGTCAGGAACGCTTCGACTTCATGTGGGAGATCCTGGGCGAGGGCATGCTCGGCTATGTCCTCTTGCTGGACGCGAACCGGCCCGACTCGCTCGAAGAGGCAGTCGGAATCCTGAACGCGTTCCGTCGGATGGCGCGGGTGCCGTTCGTCGTGGCGCTGAACCGCACAACGGGCGTCGACGAAGTCGAAGAGGCCAGGATTCGTCAGACGCTGGGGATCGACTCTTCCGTCGCACTGGTGCCCTGCGACGCCACCGACAAAGAGTCGGTCAAGGCTGTGCTGCTGGCGCTGCTCTACTCCGTGCTCGACGAGGTCGAAACGGCGAGTGCGGGCGTCTGACGCCCCCAGCCACCGAACCGTCATGCGCTGGCTCTCACGGCGAAACGCCACACCGGGGCGACATGCCGCCGGACGGCATAGCCCCAAGGGGACGCCGCCGCCCGCAGCGGGTCATCATCCACCCCTCGTTCCACTACCAGCTGCCCCTGTGCCCATCGCCATGCCTGCTCGAGCCTCCGAGAGCGGTGTCCACCTGGGCTTTGCCGACGGCTCGGTGCTCGAACTGGCCGCCAGTGATCCGCGGGCCAACACCTTTCAGGCACTGGCACGCACTCTGACTCAAGGCCACCGCTGACGAGCCGATCTAAGGCGAGACGTCGTATCGGGATTTTCGGTCGGGGCCGGTCGAGGTCTGTCGAGTGCACCTGGGCACCTGTCGGGACGTCGCGAGGAGAGGCAAGCGAGTGAAGCAACTGGGCGACATCCTGTTGCAGGACGGGCTGGTCACCGAAGACCAGCTTTTCGCTGCCTTTCGCGAGCACAAGGAACAGGGCAAGGCCCTGGGGCGGGTGCTCGTCGACCAAGGCGTCCTCACCGAGTCGCAGCTGGTTGCCGCGCTCGCTCAACAGATTGGGCTGGAGTTCGTCGATCTGGCGGACTATCCCGTCGACGGCAGCATCGTGGCTCGCGTGTCTGGCGCCATCTGCCGCAAGCACTCGGCGCTGCCGTTGCGGCTCGACGACGAAGGCAAGCTACTGCTGGCGATGGCAGACCCTGCCAACGTCTTCGCCATCGATGACATCCGCTCGATCACCGGCATGGACGTCCGGCCCGTGGTTGCCACTCGTGCCGATGTGGTGGCGGCGATCGACCGGTTCTATCGCGCCGACTCTGACCTCGATGACCTCACGCACGTTCTCGAGGACGCGGGTGAGGACGAGGACCTCTCGAACCTCAAAGAGGTCGTCGAGGACGCCCCGATCGTCAGGTTCGTCAACCTATTGATCACACAGGCGATTCAGGACCGTGCTTCCGACATTCACCTCGAGCCGACCGAGCACGCGCTGGTCGTGCGCTATCGCATCGACGGTGTGCTGCACGAGGTGATGAAGTCGCCCAAGAACATCCAGTCCGGTGTGATTAGCCGACTGAAGATCATGTCTGACATCAACATCGCCGAGCGACGAATCCCGCAGGACGGCAGGCTGTCGGTCAACCATCAAGGCAAGAAGATCGACCTGCGAGTTGCCACCTTGCCAACGGTGTGGGGCGAGAAGGTGGTCATGCGTGTGCTCGACAACTCGACTGCCCGCATGGAGCTCTCTGATCTCGGCTTCTCGCAGCACAACTACGACGTGTTCTCGCAGAGCTTCATCAAGCCGTACGGAATGATCCTGGTGACGGGGCCAACGGGGTCTGGTAAGTCGACAACGCTGTACGCCACGCTGAATCAGATCGCTCGCCCCGAGGTCAACGTCATCACTGTCGAAGACCCCGTCGAGTACCGCATTCCGGGGATCAACCAGGTTCAGACGAATGTGAAGGCCGGCCTGTCGTTTGCAGCGGCCCTTCGGTCGATCCTGCGATGCGACCCCGACATCGTCCTGATCGGTGAGATCCGCGACCACGAGACCGCCCAGATCGCTGTGGAAGCCGCGCTTACGGGTCACTTGGTGCTTTCCACTTTGCACACCAACGACGCTCCCTCGGCGGTTACCCGCCTCACCGAGATGGGCCTCGAGCCCTTCCTCGTCGGTTCAGCGCTCGACTGCGTGCTGGCTCAGCGCTTGGCGCGGCGGCTTTGCAGCAAGTGCAAAGAGGCATACCAACCCTCGGCGGACGCCCTGATCCAGGCGAGATACCCGTGGAACGACGGAGAGCCCCTTCCCACGCTCTACCGCGCGACCGGCTGCTCGGCCTGCTCGAAAACCGGCTACAAGGGCCGTTTGGCGCTGCACGAGGTCATGGCGGTCTCAGAGTCGATCGAGCGTCATGCGGTCGAGCACGCGTCGTCGGCAACCATCACTGCTACCGCCACGAGTGAGGGCATGCAGTCCCTGAGGGACGACGGCATGAACAAGGTCGCCAGCGGCGTCACGACCATCGACGAGATCCTGCGCGTGGTCGTCTAGACCCTCAGGTGGACTAGTTCTCCGGTAGTCGGCTCAAGGGGTGACCTTCAGACGCCGAAAGACGCCTACAGGGGTACCACCGTGGGGTGGTGCCCGTGGTGATGCCCGAGGAGGCAGTTCGACGTGGAGACCACCGAGTTCAGCGGTGCGCCGCAGGGGGACGACTCGTCCTCAGATGGTGCAGACCCTGGGGCAGACTTCGGCTTCTTCTCACCAACGGCGGCCCCCGGTACCGAGGTAGACGAGCAGCCGGCGACGCCTGAGGACCAAGCGGGAGCGCCATCAGAGCCGGTCGGTGCTTTCGACCCGACCTCGTTCGACGCCGGGTCACTGCTGGCGCCAGAAGAGGCGCCGACGGACGCGGCCCCTGGTCTTCCCATGTCGTTGGCGATTGCGGCTGAAGAGGCTGCGACTGTCGACGTCGACAACGAACCCGAACCTCCGCAGAGTTTCGACTACCAGGCCTTCCACGAGGACGCGCCAACCGACAGCGCGCCTGACGCGGCGTCCAGCCGGCGATTCGGCTGGTACTGGCGCCGACTCCAACGTTGCGGGTGCCCCAGCGGCATCTGCGGAGCCATCGGCGTTCGAAGCACCGCAGGAGTACGTCGCGCATCAGGCGATCCCCGAGCCAGAGGCGATGGTCGAGCTCGCCGATACCGAGGCGGTCGAGAGCGCGTACGCGCGAGTCAGCACGGAGCCGTCGTTGGCCGGCGACGAGATCGTCCTGGTCGACCTGCTTCTGACCATGCTCGACCGCGGGGCGTCCGACCTTCACATCACGGCAGGGGCGCGTCCGGCGATTCGAGTCAACGGTGAGCTCACCCAGATGGACGAGTACCCCGTGCTCACCCCGCCGGTCATCCAGCGGGTGATGTACGCGGCCATCACACAGCGGCAGCGAGAGACCTTCGAGGAAACCCTCGAGCTCGACTTTGCCTACTCGGTCCCAGGGCGCGCCCGGTTCCGCGTCAACATGTACCGCCAGCGCGACTCCGTTGGTGCGGCCTTCCGCATCATCCCCTTCGAGATCAAGAAGCTCGAAGATCTCGGGGTGCCCAACCAGGTGGCCAACTTCGCACAGCTACCGCGTGGCTTCGTGCTCGTGACTGGGCCGACCGGTTCTGGCAAGTCGACGACTCTGGCCTCGCTGCTCGATCTTGCGAACCGCACCCGCAAAGAGCACATCATGACGTGTGAGGACCCCATTGAGTTCCTGCACCGTCACCAGGCGTGCCTGGTCAACCAGCGTGAGGTCGGCGAGGACACCAAGTCGTTCCAGAACGCCCTCAAGCACGTGCTGCGCCAAGACCCCGACATCATTCTCGTCGGCGAAATGCGTGACCTCGAGACGATCGGGGTGGCACTGACGGCGGCTGAGACTGGCCACCTCGTCTACGCGACACTGCACACCCAGGACGCGGCCCAGACCATCGACCGTGTCATTGACGTCTTCCCGCCCCACCAGCAGCAACAGGTGCGTGCCCAGCTGGCACAGGCGATCCAAGGTGTCGTGTGTCAAACCTTGGCCCGTACCACTGACGGCAAGGGTCGGGTCGTCGCCTGCGAGGTGATGGTGGCCACTCCGGCCATCCGAAACCTGATTCGCGAGGGAAAGACCCACCAGATCTACTCCGCGATGCAGGCCGGAGCCAAACACGGCATGCAGACGATGGACCAGCACCTCGCCGACCTCACCAACAAGGGGCGCATTACGTATGAGACCGGCGTCGAGAAGTGCCACCACATCGAAGACTTCAACCGGCTGACCGGCCGAGGCTGACGGGAGCGTCACTGATGGGAAACACGACCTTCCAGTACCAGGTACGGGACAAGACCGGAAAGATCGTCTCGGGCACCATCGAGGCCGAGAACCAGGCCGCGGTTGCGCAGAAGCTGACCAGTATGGGCTACGCCACCGTCAGCATTTCGCAGGCCAGCGCAGGGATGAAGACCGAGCTCAAGATCCCGGGCTTCGGTGGCAAGGTGAAGCTCAAGGACCTGTCAATCATGTCGCGCCAGTTTGCGACGATGATCAACTCGGGTCTGTCATTGCTGCGGGCCCTGAACATCCTGGCGCAGCAGACCCCGAACAAGAAGCTCGCCGAGGTGCTCTCGCAGGTTCGCAACGACGTCGAGACCGGCAACCCGCTATCTGGCGCCATGGCCAACCACCCTGACGTGTTCCCACCTCTGATGATCAACATGGTGCGTGCCGGTGAGGTCGGCGGCTTCCTCGACGGAGTGTTGGTTCAGATCGCCGACAACTACGAGGCTGAAGTCAAGTTGAAGGGCAAGGTCAAGAGCGCCATGACCTACCCGGTCGTCGTCTTTGTGATGGCGATCCTGGCTGCGGTCGGAATGCTCATCTTCATCGTTCCGACCTTCGCCAAGATGTTCGACGGGCTCGGTGCTGAGTTGCCCATGCCGACGCAGATCTTGGTCAACCTGAGCAACTTCCTCAAGACTGCGGCGCCGGTGCTAGTGCTCCTGTTCATCGGCGCCCTCTTCGTGTGGAAGAAGGTCAAGCGCACCGAGCGAGTTCGTAACGTCGTCGATCCGATGAAGCTCAAGATGCCAGTCTTCGGCAAGCTCTTCCAGAAGATTGCGCTCAGCCGGTTCACCCGCAACTTCGGCACCATGCTGCACGCCGGTGTCCCGATTCTGCAGGCGCTCGACATCGTCGCTGACACCTCTGGAAACGTGGTCGTTGCCAAAGCGGTCCGTGACGTGCAAGAGAGCGTGCGCCAGGGTGAATCACTGACGGCTCCACTGGCTCAGCACGCAGTCTTTCCGCCGATGATCGTCCAGATGATGGCCGTCGGTGAAGACACCGGCGCGCTCGACGACATGCTTCACAAGATTTCGGAGTTCTACGACCAAGAGGTCGAGGCCACCACTGAGGCGCTGACCTCACTGATCGAGCCGCTGATGATCGCATTCCTCGGCGGCATGGTCGGAAGCATGATCATCGCCCTCTACATGCCGATCTTCAAGGTGTTCGACCTCATCGAATAGGGCCTGGCGAGGAATATCCGCCCACCCTGGCCCTCAAGACGAGGCGTCCGCTGGTCGAAGTAGTACTCGTAAAGAGCCAACCGGCCAGAAAAGGCACACCTGTCGCAAGGCAGGGTCGCAAAGCCAGGGGACCCCAGTGGTTAGCCCAGCTACCTCGGCTGAGTCTCTCGAAGTCTCGGGGGCCTCACCAAGGGCGAGCGCCGCACGGCTCACCGAACAGTGGGAAAGGAACACAGATGCTCGCTCGCATCCGCAAGGCCCAGGAGGAGCACGAGGGTGGCTTCACCCTCATCGAGCTCCTGGTCGTCATTATCATCATCGGAATCCTGGCAGCCATTGCCATCCCGATCTTCCTGAACCAGCGCCAGAAGGGCTACGACGCCCAGGCGAAGAGTGACGTGAAGGCGATTGCAACGCTCCAGGAGACTTACCTCACGGACAACAACGTCTACGCACCCAACCTGGCAGCGCTGACCGACTTCCGTGCGTCGCCTAACGTTTCCGCTCACGCGACAGTCGGCAACGCCGCCGACGACTTCACCGTTTCGGCGTTGTCTGACTCCGGCACCACGTGGTGCTGGGACAGCAGCGGCGCAAACGCAGGTGTCTATGAAGGACCCTGCTAACGCACCGCAAGGCGTAATCAGTTTCACCTAGACCGAGGGGCCCGTACTCCGGTACGGGCCCCTCGGCCCATCTCCAGACATCACGAAGGAGCCCTGAACTTCTGGGGCTGACGCCACGGAGGGGAGATGTACCAACTACAGAAGCAACGAGCAGGGCCTCATCGGTACAACTGCATACGTCGCGAGCTGGACTCAGAGGGTGGGTTCACCCTGATCGAGCTGCTGGTCGTCATCATCATCATTGGAATTCTGGCGACCATCGCAATCCCGATCTTCTTTAATCGGCGCGCGGCAGGTTATGACGCGGCAGCCAAGACTGACGTCAAGCAGATCGCGACGCTGCAGGAGACCTACCTGAGCGACAACGATGCCTACGCAGTCAATCTGGCGGCGCTGACCGACTTCCGGCCTTCAGAGAACACCAGTCTTCACGCCACGGTCGGCAACGGCGCCAATGATTTCACCATCACGGTGACGTCTGCCTCCGGAACAGACTGGTGCTGGGACAGCGACGACGTCGTCAACACCGGCGTGTACGCCTGCTGAGGTCAGACGGAGTAGCCGGGGCGCGGGTCCGTACCTAGTGGTACGTGACCCGCGGCCGGCGTCCCGTCCGGCTAAACTCGGCACATTTCGTGTCAAGGTGGGCGCCATTCGTGCCGATGAAGCAGAAGGGCCAGGTCCATACCTACCAGGAGGCATTGTGATCGCGAGGATGCGACGTGATCTTTCCAGCGATAGCGGCTTCACGCTGATGGAGATGATCGTGTCGCTGATGATCGCAACGGTCATCTTCTCAGCGATGGCCGCAGGCGCTATCGCTGGCGTTCGTGCCAGCGTTGTTGCCCGGCAGAACCAGCAGGCCGTCGACGTCTTGAACAAGGTCGTAGAGGAATCACGATCGATGAGCTACTCGGCGTTGGCCATGGTGTCCACCGACCTATCGGTGAATGACTCAGCAATCTCGGGCGGTTCGTACACCGTTCCCAATGGCGTTGGAGCCGAAGAGGTATGGGTGGATCCCACGGGCGGTGTCAACCCACATGTGGAAACGGTCACCACCGACAACGGCAACGAGTACACCGTCAAGACCTACGTCACAGTTCCGAGTGGCTACTCGCTGGACACCGCCGGACAACCTGACCAGAAGCGCCTCACCGTTGTGACCACCTGGGACACCTACGGTGAAGAGCGCGAGCGAGTGATCTCAACTCTGCTGACCGAAACCACGCGCGGGCTTCCGCTGCCCCGCTATGGCGTCACGCCAACATCACCCACCACCGCAACGAAGAACCCCGGCAACACTTTGACGTGGGGTTTCCAGGTTGTGAACCGAGGCGCTCGAGACACCTTCAACGTCAGTGCCTCAACCGGCACCTGGTCGTACTACGTCGACGACGACTGCGACGGGGCCAGGGACGGTACCGAAACTACCCAGCTCAGCAACACCGACTCGGCAACAGGCGACGCTCGCCCGGACACGGGTTCCCTTGAGCCGAACAACTACCCGCCGTACTGCGTCGTGGCAGAACGGACAATCGGGGCCTCCGAAACCGGTAGCTCGGCGGTCACATTCAACTTCCAGTCATCGGCCCAACCCGATGTCGACGGAGCTGCTGTCTCAGTCGGTGCGTTCACAGTGACGGTGACTACAGGATCCACTGGAGGCAGTGCTACTCCGACACCAACGGGGACCGGAACGGCCACAGCACCGACCACCGTATGCACTCCGACGCCTGCAGGCGCGGGCACGCCGTTCGGGTTCCGAAACGGCACGGCCGGTACGTCGGGGAACAGTACGAGCCAGCTGGTGAACGCCATGACCGAGAACACCTGCATGAACCAGCCTGCGTCAGCCAACTACTCGACGGAAGCGAGTTCTGGCACCAAGGGACGGTCTATCACCACCGGGGGAAGCGCCACGACGACAACGGCGTCGCAGCGCGCAGAGTGGCGGTGGGCGCCTGCTTCAACTCGCACGGTGGCCGCAGGCACCGTCACGCTCAGCGTGATGGTGTCGTGCCCCGTTGCAGGGGGCAACGTCACGCTCAATGGAGCGGTTGGCAGCTTCCACGACAAGGGCTCCGGGACCTGGACACAGCGGGGCACTGGCTCGACCTCGGTCAGCTGCGCCACCGCCAACACCTGGTCGCGGGTCACTATCCCCATGACAGTGGCCACATCTTTTGACGTGACGAACAAGCTTCAGGGATCCCCGGTTTATCTCTCCGGCCGGGTTTGGGTGACTGGCGGAAGCGCCGGCCAGACCGTCCGGCTCGACTACGAGCAGCCAGATGCGAAGTCCTTCCTCTACGCGAATGTGAGCTAGCCCATGCGCGCCTTGCGAGCTAGTCAAGAGGATGAGTCAGGGTTTTCGTTGGTTGAACTGTTGGTTGCCATGGTGCTGCTAGGGATCCTCGGATCGGTTGTTGCGGTCGCTGTCTCGATGAGCCATCGGCAGCTTCGTGTCACCGATGACGAGGCCACGGGCCTCGCCGACACTCGCGTCGTAGTCGAGCGACTAGGCCGCGACATTCGTGGGTCACGCGGCGTTGACCCGGGGGCCACCGATAGCAGTCTGGTCTTGTGGATCGACAACAACTCCGACTACGTGCGCAATCCAACGGCTCAGGCTGACGAGATCGTCACGTGGTCACTGGTGAGCCAAGGCTCCGGTAGTACGCGGTACAACGCGTTGCGCTCAACGGCAGGGGGAACGGCGGTGGTGCAAGCACGAACGCTCGTCTCTGACATCTCGTTCTGCTACCAGTCGGAACCGGACGCTGCGTGCTTCGCGACGCCCCTGTCGGCCGCTGATGCTGAGCTGACCACGCTCGTCAAGGTCACCTTGCAGTACGACTCAACTGTCGAAGGCTGCCACTGTGAGTCGAACCACCACCTTCTCAGAGCGAATCCGGAATGTGAGCTGACCATGAATCTCATCCCCGCTGTCCGCCGACGGCTCCAGCGAGTCGCCGCTGGCGACGAAGGCGTCGGACTCATTCTGGTGATCGCCATCAGTGCCATCCTCGCCACCCTGATGGCCCTTATCGCGGCCACCGCCATCCGCTCGCTCCAAAGCAGCTCTGCGCACGTGGCCTTCGAGACGTCTCTTGCGGCCGCGGAGGCAGGGATTGACGAGGAGCTCAGCAACATCCAGACGGCACGCAACCAGGTCCCAAGTGTGAACTACGAATCGCCATCGGGATGCTCTGTGGCGGCCCCGGCCGCCAGCACCTTTACCTCCGAGGCGACCGAGAAGGCATGGGCCCGCTCGGCCCTGTCTGGCCTGCCAACCAGCTGCATGAAGTCGAATGGTGAAGGCGAGTACGTGGCGGTCAAGGTCCCTGGCCGCCAAGTGGTCTACTCCCTGGGGTGGTCACCGTCGCGCGACCACCCCGACGCCAAGGAGAGGTTGTTGAAGGCCGAGTACATCTTCGCCCCCTACCGTCCCGGCCAAGCCGTGCTCACGGGTGGAAACCTTGACTTCTCTGGAAGCGTCGCCGTGAACGCTGTTGGCGGTCTTGCGGCAGACGTGCACACGAACTCAAACGTCACAGGCGCGAACAACAGCCTGAGCGTCAGCGGCGCCATGACGGCAGCGGGGTCGATCGCCTCGTGTCCGGGCGGCGTCGCAGGTGGATGTACGGCTGGGCACCCGCCCGAGCGCATCCCTGTGGCGAACCCGCGAGCTGTGTACACCGATTACGCGGTGACCACAGCGCAGTGGTACGACCTCTGCAACGACGGCACGGTGCGGTCTCCGTCATCTAGCGGGCCCGTGCACCGGGACCCAGATCTCGACGTCTCCCTACCGCAGTTGGTATTGGAGTGCTGGAAACGCGACGACAGCAGGCACCTGGACCCTTCAGAACACCGGTACGAGCTACCCCGGCGTGTACTACGTGTACGGCGCCAATGCTCAGATCGGGGCGAACGGAAACTCAAACGTCGTGCAGACCGTGTCTGTCCTCGTTGAGGCGACGACACCTTCTGGCTACGTCAATGCCGCAACGTGCAACAAGTACGGCGGCGACATCGAGTGGAAGTTGTTCGACATCCAGAACTACCTGCGCGGAGTGGTCTTCATCGCGCAGGGATCGCTCTGACCGGAGGTGCGAACTCCACGGTCCAGTCGGGCTTGATGTTGGCCGGTGACAAGATCGACCTGCAGACGTCCAGCGCCACTGTCCAGGGCTCGCTCATCGCCAACAACACGTGTGCTGCCGCCGGTGACGAACGAGATCCAAGGTATGGACGATCACCTACGACGAGTCGGTCGAGGCGCCCGTCTACAGCGTCGTGAACACCACCCTGTGGCTGGAGTACACGGGCTGAATCGGCGCGTCGCCGGAGCGCGGCACGCACGGTCCCCTTGGATAACCCTGTGGAGATCTACTTCAGCGTGCTCTTGACCGTCGTCGCCCTATTGGTCGGCTCGTTCCTGAACGTCGTCATCGCGCGCGTCCCGGCGGGGGAGTCCGTCGTCTCGCCGCGTTCTCGGTGTCCCAAGTGCGAAACCGAGATCTCGGCAAGAGACAACATCCCGGTGCTCTCGTGGGTGCTTCTACGCGGCCGTTGCCGCTCGTGCCAAGAACCGATTGCCGTGCGCTACCCCTTAGTTGAACTAGCCAACGTTGGCCTCTGGCTAGCCATGCTGTGGCGCTTCGGCTGGACGTTGGACCTTCCGGCCTACCTCTACTTCGCGTCCGTCGGCCTGGCGCTGGCGGTCATCGACATCGACACCAAGCGCCTGCCCAACCCGCTGACGTTACCGAGCTACCTCGTAGTGGGAGCGCTCCTGCTGCTGCCGGCGATCGTCGACGGTTCGTGGAGCGCCTACCTCACGGCGTGGCTGGCCGGGTTGGCGCTCTTCGCGTTCTACTTCCTCCTCGTCGTCATCTACCCGCGCGGCATGGGGCTTGGTGACGTCAAGCTAGCGGGCGTTCTGGGCCTGGTGCTGGGGTGGCTGGGATGGGGAGAACTCGCTGTCGGTGGGTTCTTAGGCTTCTTGCTCGGCGCCGTCGTTGGCGGGCTTCTCATGGCCGTACGGAAGGCGGGACGCAAGACAAAGATCCCGTTTGGGCCTTTCATGATCCTGGGCGCCCTGATCGCCATCCTGTGGGGAAGCGATCTATGGGATCTGTACGTCGAGACCCTCACCTGAACGGCTTAACGAGCCGAGAATTGCGTCGTAGCGCTCAAGCGCAGGCCAAAAGCCGCCGATCATCCCGCTGACATAGTCCAAAAGGACTCACCCACCTGGCGGAACACCGCCGTCGGTGCGAAGGGGACAGACGTGGCAGCACGGACCGCCATCGGCCTGGACGTCGGAACTTCCGGCGTCCGCGCAGCCGAGCTTGCCTTCGGCAAGTCAGGTATCACGCTCGAGAAGTTCGGCCAGGTAGCCCTTCCTGAGGGCGCCGTTCGAGATGGTGAGGTTGTTCAACCAGCCGCTGTCTCGTCCGCGATCAAGCAGCTGTGGGAGCACACCAAGTTCTCCAGCCGCGATGTGATCGTCGGAGTGGCCAACCAGAAGGTGATCGTCCGTCAGGTCGATCTACCGTGGCAGCCGCTTGACGAGCTGAAGGAATCGCTGCCCTTCGCCGTACAGGACACCATTCCGATGGCCGTCGACCAGGCGTTGCTCGACTACTACCCACTCGAAGAGCTCACCACCGAAGATGGGACGCGCACCTACCGCGGACTACTGGTGGCGGCACAGCGCGACATGGTCGAAGCACAGCTGCAAGCTGTGACCGATGCCGGCCTTCGGCCCGTGATGGTCGACCTCACCGCGTTCGCAGTTCTCCGCTCACTCGCTGACAACGACGATCTCGGCATGGGCAGCACGATGGAAGCGCTGATCGATGTCGGCGCTCGAGTGACAAACATCGTCGTACACGAGGGCGGCGTTCCTCGATTCGTCCGCATCCTGCTGATGGGTGGCGCGGACGTGACCGACGCGCTCGCCGAACGGACAGGCTCAGAACAGACCGAAGCCGAGGCGCTCAAGCACGAGATGGGCATGTCGACCGAAACTGGCGACGCCAAGGCCCAAGCAGCGGGCCGAGTGATGGAGGCAGCAGGTCAAGCCTTCATCGACCAGGTACGTGGATCGCTCGACTACTACATGGCATCTCCAGGAGCGCGTCCGATCGAACGGATCGTGGTCACAGGCGGCGGTTCAAGGCTGGCTGGCCTCACTGAGCGGCTCACCAACTCGACGCGAGTCGATGTCTCACAAGGCAGCGTCTTCGGCGAGCTGGCCATTGGCAAGACCGGCCTGAGCCCTGAGCAGATGCAGTTCGTCGAACCCCTCGCCGCGGTGCCGGTGGGCTTGGCACTTGGAGGCGCATCGTGACCACTTTGACCCCCACCCGGTTGGCGGCGATGCCAAGGGTGAACCTGCTTCCCCCGGAGATCGCCGAAGCTGCGCGCTTCAAGCGGCTGCAGGTGATCCTTGGACTCCTGGTTGCTGGAGCGCTTGCCGTCGTTGTCCTGGTCTATCTCATGGTGTCCGGCCAAGTGGGTGGCGCCGAGGAGGAGCTGGCACAGGCAGAAGTTCGCGGCCAGCAGCTGCAGACCGAGGTAGCCAGCTTTGCTGAGGTCCCCGAGGTCACCAATGCGCTGACGACGGCGCAGCAGAACTTGGCTACCGCGATGACCCCGGAGATTCGCTGGTCGTTCTACCTCAACGACTTCGGATTGGTCATGCCGCAGACTTCTCGGCTTGCCAGCTTGACCGCCACCAACACGGCGGCCGCAGCACAAGTCGACCCGACCATGGCAACGGGGCTGACGACGCCGACCACCTCGTCGGGAGTGCCCACCATGGGCTCCATCACCTTCACAGGCTCGGCGTTGGACTTCAACGCTGTGGCGACGTGGCTGCAGACGCTGAGCAAGCAGGACGGTCTCGTTGAGCCGACTGTTGCCGCGGTGACTCGCAGTGACGAGGAGGACACCCGAGGGCCCTTCTACGAGTGGGAGTCTTCGGTGCAAGTCACGCCGGAGGCAGCGTCCAACCGCTACATGACGATTGCGACAGGTGAGTGAGATGACGACGACCCGAAAGTGGACCGTCGGCGCTGCGCTGGTGTGCATCCTGATCCTCGTAGCTGGGTGGTTCCTGCTCATCGCCCCACAGCGGGCAGAGGTCGCTGCGCTTGACGCACAGACACAGAGTCAACTCAATGAGAACAGTGCGCTCGAGACCGAGAAGGCGGTGCTCGAACAGGAGTTCAAGGACCTTCCGGAGAAGCAGGCCGAACTTGCTGCCCTTGAGACCAAGCTCCCAGAAACGCAGGAGTTGGCGAGCTACATCCGCGAGTTGCAGTCGTTGGGGGACAAGCACGGGAGTGACCCTGACATCCATGACACCTGCGGCGCCGGTCACTGTCGGAGGCGGTGCCCCTGTTGCGCTCGATGCCACGGCTCTCACGCCGGACATGTTGGCCGCGATCAACGTCGACATCGTGGTGTCGGGCAGCTGGGACCAGGTCCGCGACTTCGTCAACGAGATCGAAGGAACAGAGCGCTACACGTTGGTGGGTGGTCTGAACATTGCCGAAGTTGAAGACGAGGAAGGCGTACCGAGCAACGAGTTGACCGGAACGCTGAACGCCAGAATCTTCCTGGTACCCACTGCATCCGAATCCACCGAAACCATCCCCGGCGTTGAGGCGGCCCCCGCCCCGACCACAGCCCCGACCACAGCGCCGTAGGAGGAGCACACATCATGTCCGACACCATTGCATCCGAGCCCGCTGAGGGCGTTGAGGAAGCGGCCGAAGGTGCTTCCGGTCAGAAGCGGTTACTGCTGATCGTTGGTGGCTTGGCTGGCCTGGTCGTTGTGGCACTCGCGGCCTACTTCCTCTTTCTCTCCGGCGGTGGAGAGGAAGACCTCGGGGCTCTTCCGCCCGCGGCGCCGGCGAGCACCGATGACGGCAAACAGGGCGATAAGGACGACCAAGACTCGAAAGAGGAGTCGTTGCCAGACGAGTTCGACGGCGAGGTCGGTTCCGACCCCTTCAAGCCGCTGTCGGTAGAGGCGGTCGTTCTGCCACCAAGCGATGTCGAGCCAACCGATGAGCCCGCCACACCGCCCACAGGTGGTGGCACCAACAACCCACCGGTGACGCAACCGACTACCCAGCCGACGCCCGCGCCGACTAGCGACCCGAGCCCGCCTGGCAACGACGACCCAGACGTGACGAAGTACAACGTCACCCTGAAGTCGATCGACGTGCAGAAGGACTCAGCGGTCATCGAGGTGAACGGCAAGCGCTACGTGGTCAAGGTGGAAAAGATGTTCCCCAGCACCATTCAGGGCCCGTTCAAACTGGTTCGCATCGCAGAGCTGCCCTCCGGCAAGGACTCCGCAACGGTGCGCTTCGGCTCAGACGCGCCGGTTGAGCTAGTGGACAACCACAAGACCGTGTTCAAGCTCTGACAGCGCACTACCCAGCAGACAGGGCCAGCAAGCAGCAAGCAGCGAGGGTGACCGGTCGGGCCAAGGCCTGACCGGTCACCCTTTGCGTTGACCGCTTCTGGGAGACTTGGCTCATGTTGCGTTGGATAACCGCGGGTGAGTCGCACGGTCCGCTGCTCGTGGCCGTGGCGGAGGGATTTCCCGCCGGCGTCGAGGTGACCACGACCGACATCGACCGCGAGCTGGCCAGGCGCCGCCTCGGGCACGGCCGCGGGGCGCGCATGAAGTTCGAGCAGGACGCGGTGCGCATTGTCGGAGGGGTGCGACATGGCCTCACGATGGGTGGCCCAGTTGCCATCGAGGTCGGCAACAGCGAGTGGCCGAAGTGGGAGACCGTCATGGCGGCTGATCCTGTCGATGCTGACCTTCTCGCCGAGCAGGCGCGCAACGCGCCTCTTACGCGTCCCCGCCCTGGCCACGCCGATCTCGTCGGCATGCAGAAGTACGGTCTCGACGACGCGCGTCCGGTGCTTGAGAGGGCCAGCGCGCGAGAGACTGCCGCACGGGTGGCCTTGGGCACCGTCGCGCAGGCGTTCCTTCGGCAAGCGGTGGGTGCACAGCTGGTGAGCCACGTCGTTGGTATCGGCAAGGCTGAGGTTCCCGATGGCACGGTTCCGGCGGTGAGTCAGCGAGACGCGATCGACGCCGACCCGGTGCGGTGCGCCGATGCGGTGGCTAGCGCGGCGATGATCGACGAGATCGAAGAGGCACGCAAGGCGGGCGACACCTTAGGTGGTGTTGTCGAAGTGGTGGTGCACGGATTACCTCCAGGTCTCGGAAGCCATGTGCACTGGGACAAGCGGATTGACGCTCAGCTCGCGGGTGCCTTGATGGGCATCCAGGCCATCAAGGGTGTCGAGGTCGGTGACGGCTTCGACCTGGCTCGACGCCGGGGCTCGCAGGCGCACGACGAGATCGTTCCCAGCGCCGATGGCATTAGCCGTGCCACCGGTCGAGCCGGTGGAACTGAAGGCGGAATGACCACAGGCGAGGTCTTGCGGGTGCGGGCGGCGATGAAGCCGATCTCAACTGTGCCCCGAGCTCTCGACACAGTCGACGTAGCGACTGGCGAGCCAGCGAAGGCTATCCACCAACGCTCCGATGTCTGCGCCGTACCGGCTGCCGCCGTCGTGGCCGAAGCCATGGTCGCTCTTGTCCTCGCGAACTCGGTACTCGAGAAGTTCGGGGGAGACTCCGTCGCCGAAACTGCACGCAACGCAGCGAGCTACCTCGAGCACTTGCAGATCCGGTGACCTCGCACGACAGCAAGACGGCGAACGCGCACGGGCCGCGTGTCGTTCTGGTCGGGGCTCCAGGCTCTGGCAAGACGACCGTCGGGCGTCTGATCGCAAAGCGCTGGCAGGTCGAGTTTCGCGACACCGACCACGACATCGAGCGCAACGCCGGCCGCACCGTCTCAGACATTTTCATCGAACAGGGCGAAGAACACTTTCGGTCGCTTGAACGCGCGGCGGTTGCTGAGGCGCTGGAGCAGCATCGCGGGGTTCTCGCACTCGGTGCTGGTGCCGTCCTCAGCGACGACACCCGGAGGCTGCTCCGCGGGCATCGAGTGGTTCATTTGGATGTGGGGCTGGCTGCAGCGATGAAGCGCCTCGAAATGAACCGGTCGCGGCCGCTGCTGGTCGGTAATGTTCGTGGTCGTTGGCAAGAGTTGGCCGCCGAGCGGCGTCCGCTGTACACCGAGGTCGCAACGTTCACAGTGCAGACCGATGGCAAGCCAGCGCAACAGGTCGCGGCCGCGGTAGAAGCGGCACTCGAAGCGTTGAACGAAGGGGAGTCGAGCAATGACGGGTGAGGCTCGGCGTCTCGACGTCGGTGGCGCAGATCCCTACCCCGTCATCGTCGGCGAGAACCTGCTCGGTGAGTTGCCTGGCCTGCTGCCTGGCACGGCAGAGCGGGTCGCCGTCATCGCCCCCCACGGTCTAGCCGCAACGGGTGAGGCGATCCGAACAGACTTGCAGAGTCAGGGTCTGACTGCCGTGTCGATCGAAGTGCCCGACGCTGAAGCCGCCAAGACTTCTGACGTCGCAGCCTTCTGTTGGTCAGTCCTCGGACAGAACAACTTCACCCGAACCGATGCCATTGTGACAGTCGGTGGGGGAGCCACCACCGACCTCGGGGGCTTCGTCGCGGCCACCTGGTTGCGTGGAGTTGCCGTGGTGCACATACCAACCACCTTGCTCGGCATGGTCGACGCCGCCATCGGCGGAAAGACAGGCATCAACACGAGCGAGGGCAAGAACCTCGTCGGGTCGTTTCACGCACCCGTAGGCGTGCTCTGTGATCTCGCTGCCTTGGCGACCTTGCCCAACAATGAGTACCGCGCAGGTTTGGCCGAAGTCGTGAAGGTGGGCTTCACCCATGACCCCACGATTCTCGAACTGATCGAGTCCGATCCTGAAGCGGCCGCACGGTACGACGGCGGTCTGACGACAGATCTCGTGTCACGCGCCGTGGCTGTCAAGGCTGGAGTCGTGGCAGCAGATCTCAAGGAGTCGGATCAGCGCGAGTTCTTGAACTACGGCCACACGCTGGGCCATGCCATCGAACTGCAGGAGCAGTACCGCTGGCGCCATGGAGCTGCAATCTCGATCGGCCTGGTATTCGCAGCTGAGCTCGGACGGCTGGCTGGCCGCACGCCGCCAGACCTCGCGCAGCGACACCGCGCCATCTTGACCTCGTTGGGTTTGCCGACGCGCTACCGAGCCGATGTCTGGCCAGGCCTCTTCGAGGCGATGCAGCGCGACAAGAAGGCACGAGGCAACACTTTACGATTCATCGTTCTTGATGGTCTGGCGCGTCCTGGGCGACTCGAAGGGCCGGATCCGGCACTGTTGGCAGCGGCGTACGCCGAAGTCTCCGGAGAGGAGTGAGCATGACGACTCGACCCGTGCTGGTGTTGAACGGTCCCAATCTCGGCATGCTCGGTGCTCGCGAACCCGACGTCTACGGCCACACCTCCCTCGCCGACCTTGAGCGGGCCTGTCGCGAAGCGGGGGAGTCGCTCGGGCTCGACGTCGAAGTCCGTCAAACCGACGATGAGTCGACTCTGGTCAAGTGGATTCACGAGGCGGCGTCTGGGCAGATCCCTGTCGTTCTCAACCCAGCTGCCTTCACGCACTACTCGTATGCGTTGCGCGACGCGGTGGCCATGCGAACCGCACCGCTGATCGAGGTCCACCTCACCAACCCGGCGGCCCGTGAGAGCTTCCGGCGACACTCAGTAGTGGCAGAGGTCGCCAGTGGAACCGTCGCTGGCTTCGGGCTGGCCTCGTATCTGCTTGCGCTGCAAGCCATCGCTCACGAGCCTGCCTAGCTAGCCAGCCTTGACCGCGTCCACTCCGACGTAGCTGCCGCTCGAGTCGGCACTCTTCTTACCGGTGACCTTGACCACGAGGGTGTGCAGGCCTTCATCGAGACCAGACTTGCTCCACACCTCGCCGCAAGTGCTCGAGGCGCGGTAGAGGTCGATGGTCTTCAGCTTGGTGCCGTCGACGTAGATGTCAGCAAGGCCTCCGACCGAACTCTTGCAGGCCACCAGTGAGACCTTGGTGCCTCCGAAGCGGACGCTGACCTCTGGCACGTTGCCGTTGCTCTTGTTGTGCTTGGCGGCCACGTAGCTCTTACCGACAGCGTCCGACGCAGACAGCGTCTTCCAGTCGAAGTCACCGTCGGTCTTCTTCATCGAGGCGGTCTTGGAATCGACGAGCCCTGACGGACGCCGCGCGACATCGTCGCCAACGGCGACCTTGCCATTGCTAGCTGTCACAGAGGCAGCCACGTATGGCACGTAGGCCGCATTGGCGATCCAGCGAGTGTCTGGGGTGAACTTCCACGACTTGGCTGAGATCTGCGTGACCTTGCCGTCGAGGCGAGCGCCACCCTTCAGCTGCACGCCGAGGGTGTTGTTGTTCACGCCGCTCAGCGCCTTGTCGGAGGTGAGCGTGACCGAGTCAGTCAGACCCCAGCCACTGCCGTCCTTGATGCTCACCTGGGGGATCGCAGCGTCGACGGTGAACTGCAACGAGGCGTCCTCTGTCCACGGGCTGGTGAGCCCGGTTTGGTCAATCGCACGGTAACGCCAGAAGTAGTCGCCATCGCTGACGTCGTCCCAGCGGTAGGTGGTCACCGTCGCGTCGCCAGCCTCCTGGTCGAACGTGCCGGTGTGCACGACGGCGCTGAAGTCGGCCTTCGTCGACACCTGAACGCGGAACGCCTTGGCCTGGTGGTCGGCCTGAAGGATTTCGTTCGGGATCGTGAAGTCGACGAAGCGCTCATCGATGTCGGGGTCGGTTGTCACTGGCGCAGCACCAACGAGCCGCATCGCCTTGTTGTCGACGGTGAACGACGCGGCGGCTGAGATCGGCCCGCACATTTCATCGTCCGTGCCAACAGAACACGCCTGGACGCGCCAGTACCAGGGCAGCTCACGGTCAGCCATGGTGCTGTACATCTGGAAGTGCGTCCCGATGACGTTCTCGTACAAGCGGTCGTAGTCAGTTCCCGAACGGTCACGCGAAAGGTAGACGCGGTAGAAGGTCGCGTCAGGGTCTTGGTTCCACGACATGACCGGTGTGTCGCTGCAGGGGCTGGCGCTATCGCACGAGCTGTTCGGGTCGTCAGTGGCCAGGCCTGTTACCTCGGCGGGTTCGGCGGTGCTGCCGTTCAACACCAAGCCAGTGACCGAGTTTGACCATCCCGAGCACTCGGGAACGATGCCAGTCCAGCCATCGCCAACCGTGGCCTGCCACACACCCGTGCAGGAGTTGGCTGGCTCAGCGAAGTCTGACGTGCGGGTGTCGACGAAGCCGTCACGTGCACGCACTCGGATGCTGTAGTCCTCGGCGGCATCAAGGGTTCCAGTGCAATCGGCACCCTCTGCGACTGACGCTTCGCTGCCCTTCGAGATGAGCGATCCGGTAAACGTCGTATGGGTGGTGAAGCAGATGATCTCGTCACCGCGGACGTAAGGCGGGCCGCCGGTGTTTTCACCTTCGATGTCGGTTGGGCTGATCTGGACCTCGTAGAACGAAGCGTCAGTGACGGGCGTCCATGACACCGACCAGTCGAAGTTGTCGCCACCGAGGTGTGAAAGAACCGGGGCGATCGTGGGGTCCCAGCCACGAACGAGGTCGGCTGCCGACGACCAGTCGCTGGTGCCACCTGGCAAGGTGGCGCGGACGCGCCAGTGATAGTCACCGCGGGGAAGGTCGACCGGGGCGACGTAGCGGTTGCTCTTGGTGGTGTCCTCGAACGGCTCGGCTTCGGTGCCGAAGCCTTCGTCGGTGATCTGGACCTCGTAGCCGGTGGCTCCTGCCACGTCATCCCACGTCAGCACGACGTTCTTCTGGTACGTGCCAGAGTCGTCGGGTGCCAGGTTCACCGGGCCGGGAGTGGCCGCTTGGGCAGTCGTGGCAAGGGTGACGGGGAGCACGGTCCCCGCCACGGCCCCGAGGACAAGCAGGGACACAAGCGTTCGCTTCACCGAGAAACCTCCTGATAGGCCCCATATGGGCGGGAGGGCTGGCGCCCCCGCTCCGGAGGTTGTCGGCAACGCTGGTGTCCGACTTGACCGATTAGCGCGCGGAGTTCGCCACCACGGCCCTGCCGCGGCCTGTGGTGTTGAATGCGCGCCATGGCTGACCAGCACCGGGCGAGGCGAGAGGCCCTCGCAGCGGTCTTGGCCGAGCGCCAGTTGGATGCCGCCTTGGTGACCTCGCTGCTCAGCGTGCGATACCTCGCCGGGTTCACCGGATCGGCAGCTGCGCTGCTCGTCAGGGCTGACGGGTCAGCGGAGATCGCCACCGACGGTCGATACCGACTACAGGTCGAGGCGGAGTGCCCAGACCTGGCGGCGACGATCACCCGGTCCGGACGCCGTGACCTGGCTGACCGCGCAGTGACCACAGGATCACAGCGCATTGGCTTTGAGGATCGGCAGCTCGCGGTGGCCGGTTTCCGCGATCTGCCCCACTCGGCGTCCTGGGAGCCGCTGGCCGACTCCCTCGATCGGCTGCGCATGGTGAAGGACGCCACAGAACTGGACGCCCTCGCGACGGCCTGCGCAGCGAGCGATGAGGCACTGGCCAGTGTGTTGAAACAGATAGGGCCAGGTGTCACGGAACGGCAGATCGCGCGGTGGATTGACGACGAGCTGCGAGACCGGTCAGAGGGCCCTGGGTTCGACACGATCGTGGCTTCGGGACCACACGGCGCAATCCCACACCACCAGCCGACTGACCGGGTGATCGAGCGGGGTGATCTCGTGACGATGGACTTTGGAGCTCGGGTCGCGGGGTACCACGCAGACATGACCCGAACCGTGTTCGTTGGCACCCGACCTGACAGTTGGCAGTCGGAGGTGTACCGCGCCGTGCGGGGCGCCCAGGCAGCTGGGGTGAGCGCGCTCGACGTGGGCCGTGCGGCGGTCGAGGTCGACGCCGCCGCTCGCGAGGTGATCGAAGCGGCGGGCTTTGGGTCGTACTTCGTGCATGGCTTGGGCCACGGGGTCGGTCTAGAGATCCATGAGGCGCCCTATCTCGGCATGACGAGCCCCGATAAACTTGCCGCCTCCGTACCAGTCACCGTCGAGCCCGGGGTCTACCTTCCGGGGCGTGGCGGGGTGCGGATCGAGGACACCGTCGTCGTTCACCGTGGACGCGTCGAGACTCTCACCACCACCACCCGCGACCTCATCATGCTGGGCTGACCCTGACGCCCAGGGGCACTGACCAACCAGGAGACCTCACCCCGTGGCTACCACCAACGACCTCAAGAACGGCTTGGTTCTCAACCTCGATGGGGGCCTCTGGAGTGTCGTCGAGTTTCAGCACGTCAAGCCCGGCAAGGGTGGCGCTTTCGTACGAACCAAGCTCAAGAATGTCCTGTCGGGCAAGGTCGTCGACAAGACCTTCAACGCCGGAGTCAAGGTCGAGACCGCGAGCGTTGACAAGCGTGAGATGCAGTATCTCTACCAAGACGGTGAAGACTTCGTCTTTATGGACACCGCCTCATATGACCAGTTGACGGTGCCAGGGCCAACGGTCGGGGACGCCTCGCACTTCATGCTCGAGGGGCAGAACGCGACGGTGGCAACGCATGAGGGCAACGCGTTGTACGTCGAGCTCCCCGCGGCGGTTGAGCTCGAGATCACGTATACCGAGCCTGGGTTGCAGGGTGATCGCTCGACAGGTGGCACAAAACCAGCGACTCTCGAGACCGGCTACGAGGTAGCCGTTCCGCTCTTCATCACCCAGGGTGAGCGCATCAGGGTCGACACCCGCGACGGCAGCTACCTCGGCCGCGCCTGAGGGCGCCGACACCGTCGAAGGGCAGGTCACTCCTCGTGGGCGCTCGGCACAAGGCACGAAAGCGGGCCCTCGACGTCCTCTTCGAGGCCGATCAGCGGGGTTCGACAGTGGACGCCGTGGTAGCCGACCGGTTAGCGCGTGGCGAAGCGACGACGAACCCCTACACCGCTGCCCTCTTGCAAGGTGTGGTCGAGCATTCAGCCGAGATCGATGCACTGATCGAGTCGAACTCTGTGGACTGGTCGCTCGACCGCATGCCAGCCGTCGACCGTGCCGTCCTTCGACTCGCTACCTACGAGATTCGTTGGGCTCCCGAAGGTGTTGCCACCGCAGTGGCGATCGACGAAGCAGTTGAGTTCGCCAAGGAGCTGTCGACCGACGAGTCACCGTCGTTCGTCAACGGCGTGCTGGGACGAATCGCCGCGAGCTGAATCGGTTCGAGTGCCCCGGGAGGGACTCGAACCCTCATGTCTTTCGACAACGGATTTTGAGTCCGCCGCGTCTGCCAATTCCGCCACCGGGGCCAGCGCGCCGACGAGTCTACTGACCCGGAACCTCTGCATCGTGGGTGATCCTGCACACTGGTGATCCCGCGCTGGGCTGGGACCCGATCGATCGAGGAGACGGCGAATGAGTGGACGCGTCCTCGCGTGGCGCTTGTGCGCCGTCACCGCTGCGACTGCGTGCGCCCTCACGGTCTTGACTGCATGTACTGGTGACAGTGAAGCCCCAGCGCCGACTCCCTCGTCCGGAGTGGAAGTGACGGGGACCCCGCTTTACCTCGTCGACGGCAACCTGGGTACCCGTTCAATCGAACGACTTCCGTCGGGAACGATGACCGGGGTACAGGGCAGCGTTCCCGGGGCCGAGTTGAGCGAAGAGTTCGCCACTGCTTTGAGCGACATCGATCCCGAGGTGACAGATGGCGCTGCGTACTCGTATGCACCAGAGACGTACGACGCGGTCACGCTCGTGGCGTTAGCCACGCAGGCGGCGCGCACCGATGCTTCGCCACGGATCGCCGCCGAGCTGCGTGAGGTATCTGAGGGTGGAACTCGGTGTGGGTCGTTCGAGGAGTGCGACGAACTGCTGCGTCAAGGTGAGGACATCAACTACGACGGCTACTCCGGTACCGTCGATTTCACGAGCGTTGGTGATGTCAAGACGGCAACGATCGGTCTCTTCTCGTACGACGACCAAAACCTCGTGCCGGGTTACACCACTGCTGCTTCAGAGGAACAACCGTCGGAGTTCGTCGAGGGTGAGGTGTCTGAGGAGTCCGGCAACGCCCCAGACCTCAGTACCGTTGTCGACGCATCCCTTGATGGCCGACTGGTTCTTGGCGCGCTGCTGCCCGACCCCACGTCGCTCAAGCCGTTCACGCCGCCGATTGCGGCGGCGCTCGAGCTGGCGGTTTCCGATATCAACGAGGCAGGGGGAGTGCTGGGCCGCGAGGTCACGGCGCTTACCGGGGACGGCGCGACCGACGCCGCGGCCGGGACGGTCGACAGCCAGGTTCAGCAGGGGGCAGACGTCGTCATTTCTGCGACGTCCTCGGACGCGACCTTGTCGGTGCTCGATCAGGTCGTGGCGTCTGGGGTGCTGATGGTCGGAAGTTCCCAGACGGCAGTTGAGCTGAGCACTGTTGATGATGCGGGGCTCTACTTCCGCACCGCGCCTTCCGACGTTCTGCAAGGGCGCGTGTTGGCTGACCGCGTCCTGGCGGGTGGCAGCGACAGTGTGGCCATCCTCGCGCGCGGCGATGCTTACGGTCGCGGGCTAGCCAACGTCCTGAGCGAACGCATCGAAGCGGAGGGCGCACAGGTCGTTGACACGGTGTTCTTCCCCTCAGACGCATCGCGGTATGCCCGACAGGTGGCTGCCATTGCAGAAGCCGAACCGGACGCCGTCGTGCTCATCAGCTTCGACGAGGCGGGCAAGATCATCGAAGAGCTGATCTCGCAGGGGTTGGCTCCGAACGTGTCCTGACCAGTTATCACCCATACGGGCGGCCATTGCGCTTCGCGTCCGACGTCACCGGCGGGATACGCTGCCAGTGACCACGGGGGTGCTAGACCGACAGTGAACAAGTGGGATCGTGCGCGATCCTTCGACACCGTGGAGCTGAGCCCAGTGGCCGTTGCGACGGTACGAGTACGTGAGGCAACCGACGACGACGTCCTTGCCATTGCCGAGCTGTGGGAGGCGCTGCGCGGGCATGGCGGAAGGGTTGGCCCCTTTGGCCCACCCGCTTCTGCGGTGTCGATCCGGGAGCGGCTGGAGTCACTGCGCAACGATCCCGCGCATCGGGTGGTCGTGGCAGAGGTCGATGCCGACGTTGCCGGCCTTGCAGTGCTCAGTCGGCTACCCGTCACGCCGATCAGCGATGTCGAGTCCATTCAGATCTCGTTCATGCACGTCAAAGACGACCGGCGCAGGCGAGGAGTCGGGCGGGCCATCGTCAGCGCGGCGACCGAGTTCGCGACCGATGTGGGCGCCGACTACGTCACAGTCGGTGTCTTTCCGGGTGCCCGCGAGAGCAACAGATTCTTCGCCAGGCTCGGCTTCAGCCCACTCGTGATGCGGCGGGCGATCGCCACCAGTGCATTGCAGAAGCGCCTGAGTGGAGAGTTGGAGCGCTCAGAACGTCGGCGACGGCTGCGCGGACTGCACTAGCGCGCTGCCCTTCACGGCTAGGCGTCACTGAGCAGACACGTCACGCGCGCGGTGCAGGTGAGGGCGTCCTCGTCGTCTCGCAGCTCAACCTGCCACGTCGCGACTCGGCGGCCGAGCCGTAGCGGAGTGGCTCGCCCGGTGACGACCCCTGAGCGCGCGGCCTTGTGATGACTGGCGTTGATCTCGATTCCGACGACGGAGCCTCCGCGGCCAACATGCAGGGCCGAACCAATGGACGCCAAGCTTTCGGCCAAGACTGCTGACGCCCCACCGTGCAAGGCGCCGAACGGCTGCTCGTTGCCGGCGACCGGAATGGTGCCGATCACCTCGTCGGCTGTGGCCGCCTGGATCTCGATGCCAAGTCGTTCGTGGATTGGCACCGGGGGGAGTGGCGGCCCAGAGGACTCAGGTGACTCAGTCGGCAGAGGGGGGTCTGGTGGCACAGTGGAGTTCATTCGTCGAATCCTGCCACCAGGCCGCCGGAGCGCCCGCCTACGATCGCGGTATGGCCGATTCGCCGACCCTGCTGCTCCTCGACGGGCACTCGCTTGCCTACCGAGCGTTCTATGCGTTGCCAGTCGAGAACTTCTCGACTGCCACGGGGCAGCCGACCAACGCTGTGTACGGCTTTACTTCGATGCTGATCAACGCCCTGCGCGATGAGAAGCCGACCCACGTTGCTGTGGCTTTCGACGTGTCACGCACGACCTTTCGCACCGAGCAGTTTGCTGACTACAAGGCCAACCGAGCGAAGACCCCTGATGAGTTCAAGGGCCAGATCAGTCTCATCAAAGAGGTGCTTGAAGCGCTGCAGATCACTGTCATCGAGGTCGACGGGTACGAGGCAGACGATGTCATCGCCACCTTGGCGACGCAGGCGTCCGCGGCTGACTTCGAAACGCAGATCATCACCGGTGACCGAGATGCCTTCCAGTTGGTGACACCTCAAGTCACGGTGCTGTACCCCAAGCGCGGTGTTTCAGAGCTTGCGCGCATGACCCCAGCGGCGGTCGAAGAGAAGTACGGGCTCACGCCATCGCAGTACCCCGACTTTGCCGCCTTGCGTGGTGACCCGAGTGACAACCTGCCCGGGATTCCGGGCGTTGGTGAAAAGACCGCCACCAAGTGGATCAGCCAGTTCGGGTCGTTCAGTGAGCTGGTCGCTCGCGCTGACGAGGTGAAGGGCAAGGTTGGCGACGCCCTACGCGAGCATCTCGCGCAGGTGATCACCAATCGTCAACTGACCGAGCTGGTTCGTGATGTGCCGCTCGATGTTGGCCCGAATGATCTCGCCAGGCACGACTGGGACCGCGAACAGGTTCATCAGGTGTTCGATGCGCTTGAGTTCCGGGTGCTGAGGGAACGGCTCGCGCAGACGCTGCAGAACGCCGACGAACCCGTCGATGAGGCACCTGATCTCGAGGTCGACGAGCTCAACTCGGCCACCCTGCCGACATGGTTGCAGCAGCATGCTGTCGGTCGGGTCGCCGTGGCGGTGCACGGACACTGGGGTGCGGGGCGAGGGACTGCCGAAGTGATCGCGCTAGCGAGCGAGTCGGGGGGCCTGGGTGCGGTCAGCCCTGCCGATCTTGATACCGAGGCGCTGCGCGCGCTGCAAAGCTGGTTCGCTGGCGACGACCAGGCTGGCTCTACCGCTGGCGCACAGATCATTCTCCATGACGCGAACGGGCCGATGCTGGCGCTCGAGTCAACCGGGCTGGCGATGGGTGCACCCGCCTTCGACACGGCGCTGGCCGCCTATCTCCTCCGCCCTGACCAGCGCAGCTATGACCTTGCCGATCTCGCGATTCGGTGGTTGCACCGTGAGCTCGTGTCTGTCGAGGACGACGGGCAGCTCAGCCTCGATACCGACGCCGACGCCGGAAGAGCGCAACAGCTGGCGGCGCATGCGCAGGCAACGCTTGAGCTCGCCGATGCCATGGCTCCCGACATCGAGCAGATCGGCGCCACCTCGTTGCTCAGTGACGTCGAGCTGCCGCTGACGGCGCTCTTGGTCTCGATGGAGCGCGCCGGCATCGCCGTTGATACCGAAGCACTTGACGCATTGCGAGCGGAGTTCGCCGGCGAGGTCAAGCGAGCTGCCGAGTTGGCGTACTCCGTGATCGGCCGAGAGGTCAACCTCGGATCACCCAAGCAACTACAGGTCGTCCTGTTCGACGAGCTCGACATGCCGAAGACCAAGCGCACCAAGACCGGCTACACCACTGATGCTGACGCACTGACCACGTTGTACGCGCAGACCGAGCATCCCTTCCTCGCGCATTTGCTCAGACATCGAGATGTCAGCAAGCTGCTGGTGACCGTCGAGGGATTGCAGCGCTCCACCGCCGACGACGGCCGCATTCACACGACGTTCATGCAGACCGTCGCCGCGACTGGTCGACTGTCGTCGACAGACCCCAACTTGCAGAACATCCCCGTTCGCACTGAAGAGGGTCGCCGCATTCGGTCGACGTTCTGCGTCGGTGAAGGGTTTGCCACCCTGATGACCGCCGACTACAGCCAGGTTGAGATGCGCATCATGGCTCACCTGTCTGAGGACGCGGGCTTGATCGACGCGTTCAACAGCGGTGAAGACCTGCACACGACGATGGCCTCGCGGGTCTTCCAGGTCGAGGCCGACGCCGTGACACTCGAAATGCGGAGCAAGATCAAGGCGATGTCGTATGGCCTCGCCTATGGCCTATCCGCTTACGGGCTGAGTCAGCAACTGGGGGTCGGTGCCGACGAGGCGCGGGCGCTCATGGACGAGTACTTCGAGCGCTTTGGCGGAGTCCGTGACTACCTGGCATCTGTGGTCGACGACGCGAGGCGCTCCGGCTACACCGAAACAGTGCTGGGTCGGCGCCGATATCTGCCTGACCTCACCAGTGATAATCGGCAACGGCGTGAAATGGCCGAGCGTATGGCTCTCAACGCGCCGATCCAGGGGTCAGCCGCCGACATCGTCAAGGTCGCCATGTTGGCGGTGGAGCGCCGCCTGCGCAGCGAGGGGCTGACGTCACGGCTCCTCCTCCAGGTCCACGACGAGCTGGTCCTTGAAGTCGCGGAGGGGGAGCAGCAGGCCGTCGCAGCCTTGGTGAGCGAGGAGATGAGGGCTGCCTACTCGCTGGCCGTGTCACTTGACATATCGGTGGGATTTGGCCGCACCTGGCACGACGCGGCCCACTGACCCGTCCAACTGGCCCCTGCCCTGACCCAGGGCCCTCGATTGACCCTGTGATCGGGGCCCCCGTAGACTGCTGGGTGCGTTGTGGGCCCGTGCGTCCTCGGACCGAGCAGGCTCGCGCTCGTTATGTCGTTCTCCACCTCTTCTCTTTGGGGGTCTCGGCACGCGAAACCGGCCCTCCGCGCGCATTCCCGATCCCTGTCCGCACCGGAGTTTCCCCCTAAATGACGTCCAGCACCGACGTAGCGCCCGCCCCGACCACTTCCGCAGCCCCCGGCGACCCCGGCAACGATGCCAGCGACGACGCGCTTTCCGCGTCCGGTCCTGCGGCCGTTGCTCAGATCGCCGTCAATGACATCGGCTCTGAAGAGGACTTCCTCGCCGCTATCGACGAGACCATCAAGTACTTCAACGATGGCGACATCGTCGAAGGCACGATCGTCAAGGTCGACCGCGACGAGGTCCTGCTGGACATCGGGTACAAGACCGAGGGCGTGATTCCCTCACGCGAGCTCTCCATCAAGCACGACGTCGATCCCGGCGAGGTTGTCTCGGTTGGTGACGAGATCGAGGCCCTGGTCCTTCAGAAGGAGGACAAGGACGGACGCCTCATTCTTTCCAAGAAGCGCGCTCAGTACGAGCGGGCCTGGGGAACGATCGAGCAGATCAAAGAAGCCGACGGCGTCGTCAAGGGTTCAGTCATCGAGGTCGTCAAGGGTGGGCTCATCCTCGACATCGGGTTGCGCGGCTTCTTGCCAGCCTCGTTGGTTGAGATGCGCCGCGTCCGCGATCTGCAGCCGTACGTCGGCCAAGAGATCGAAGCCAAGATCATCGAGCTCGACAAGAACCGCAACAACGTGGTGTTGTCGCGCCGCGCGTGGCTCGAGCAGACTCAGTCGGCCGTTCGCCAAGACTTCCTGACCCAGCTGCAAAAGGGCCAGGTGCGCAATGGTGTCGTGTCCTCGATCGTCAACTTCGGCGCGTTCGTCGACCTGGGCGGCGTCGATGGCCTCGTCCACGTGTCAGAGCTGTCCTGGAAGCACATCGACCACCCGTCAGAGGTCGTCGAGGTCGGCCAAGAGGTCACCGTCGAGGTGCTCGATGTCGATATGGACCGCGAGCGCGTTTCGCTGTCGTTGAAGTCGACGCAGGAAGACCCCTGGCAGCAGTTCGCACGCACCCACCACATCGGTCAGGTCGTGCCAGGCCGTGTCACCAAGCTCGTTCCCTTCGGCGCATTCGTGCGCGTGCAAGAGGGCATCGAGGGGCTCGTGCACATCTCCGAGCTGGCTGAGCGCCACGTCGAGATCCCCGAGCAGGTCGTGCAGGTCGGCAGTGAGATCTTCGTCAAGGTCATCGACATCGACCTTGAACGTCGTCGCATCTCGCTGTCGCTCAAGCAGGCCAACGAGGGAACAACCGACACCGTCGAGTTCGACCCAACGCTTTACGGCATGGCCGCGACCTACGACGACAAGGGCAACTACGTCTACCCCGACGGCTTCGACCCCGAGACTGGGGAGTGGAAGTCGGGCTTCGAGTCAGCCCGCGAAGAGTGGGAACGGCAGTACGCCGAGGCGCAGACGCGCTTTGAGGCTCACAAGAAGCAGATGGGCGAAGCCCAGAAGGCCGACCAAGAGGCCGCGCTCGAGGTTGGTGAGACGCCATCGACCTACTCCAGTGAGACCACGGCTGCCCCTGCGGAAGAGGCACCTGAGGACGAGGCAGCCGGCGGGTCGCTTGCCACAGACGAGGCACTCGCGGCGCTCCGCGAGAAGCTGACCGGCGGCGAGTGAGTAGCCAAGCGTGAGCAGCAGCGACGGCACGCCGTCTTCGTTCGCGCTCGACCCCGAGTTGCTGGCTGACGAGGGGCTGGGCGACGGGTTCGGGCAAGAAGCCCTCGCTGACGATGGACGCCTCGCTGCGGCGGTTGCGACGGCCGCGGGTCGTGCTCTCGTCCAGTTGCGCCAACGCTTCGACAGCAGCGACCTCAAAGACCCCAAAACCCTCAAGGACGCCGGCGATCGGCTCGGGCATGCGCTCATCACCGCGGCCCTGAAGGCGTATCGACCAACTGACGCAGTGCTGTCCGAGGAAGGCGCCGATGACGCCGCCCGGCTGGGCGCTGACCGGGTCTGGATCGTCGATCCGCTCGATGGCACCCGCGAGTTCTCTGAGCCACCCAGAGACGACTGGGCAGTCCACGTCGCGCTCTGGGAGCGCGGTGCTGGCGATTCGAGTGCTGTGGGCGAACTCACCACGGGCGCTGTGGCGCTTCCGGCCAAAGATCTGACCCTGGCCACGTACGATGTGCCAGTGCTCGCGCCGGCCCGATCGGGTCGGCCGCGCTTCATGGTTAGCCGCACCCGCCCACCGGCGGAGGCCGAGCATGTGGCGTCCGAGCTCGGGGGTGAGCTCGTGCCGATGGGATCTGCTGGCGCCAAAGCGATGGCAGTTCTGCTCGGCGAGGGCGATGCGTACGTCCACTCCGGTGGTCAGTACGAGTGGGACAGTGCCGCACCCGTGGCAGTGGCCCGAGCGGCCGGATTGCACTGCAGCCGGGTCGATGGCAGTCCGTTGGTCTACAACCAGGCCAACACGCTGCTCCCAGACCTGGTGATCTGTCGGCCCGAGCTGGCAGAGCGGGTGTTGGCGGCCCTCGCCTAGGCAGCGTTCAACTAGCGGGTCTGCACGAAGGTCGGAAACCCGACCGTGGGAACAAGGAGAGAGTCACAGTGTCGTCGATCGACTACCAGCTGTCACAGCTGGATCTGCTCGAGGCGGAGTCCATCCACATCATGCGTGAGGTGGCTGCTGAGTTCGAGCGCCCGGTCTTGCTCTTCTCTGGTGGCAAAGACTCCATCGTCATGCTGCGGCTCGCCGAGAAGGCTTTCTGGCCAGCCAAGATCCCGTTCCCGCTGATGCACGTTGACACCGGTCACAACTTCGACGAGGTCATCGAATATCGCGATCGTCGCACCGCTGAGTTGGGCGCCCGCCTGATCGTGGCGTCCGTCGAAGACGCCATTGCTGAAGGGCTGGTGCAAGACCCGACCGGCCCGCGGGCCTCGCGCAACAGCATCCAGACCGTCCCCCTGCTCAAGGGAATCCAAGACAACAAGTTCGACGCGGTCTTCGGTGGCGCACGCCGTGATGAAGAGAAGGCCCGCGCCAAAGAGCGAGTGTTCTCGTTCCGTGACGAGTTCGGCCAGTGGGACCCGAAGGGTCAGCGCCCCGAACTGTGGAGCCTTTACAACGGGCGGCACCGCCAAGGCGAGCACATCCGGATCTTCCCGCTGTCCAACTGGACCGAGCTGGACATCTGGCAGTACGTCGAACGCGAAGAGCTCGAGCTGCCCTCGATCTACTACGCGCACAAGCGCGAGGTCTTCATGCGCGACAACATGATGATGGCCGTGACGGCTGTGACCCCTCCCGACGACGGCGCCGAGGTCTTCGAGGCCCAGGTTCGCTATCGCACGGTCGGCGACATGACCTGCACCGCCGCGGTCGAGTCAGACGCCGACACCGTCCAGAAGATCATCGAAGACGTTGCCGCCAGCCGGATCACCGAGCGGGGCGCCACCAGAGCTGACGACCGGGCCTCAGAGGCCGCGATGGAAGACCGTAAGCGCGAGGGGTACTTCTAATGGAACTGCTGAGAATGGCGACCGCTGGCTCGGTCGACGACGGCAAGAGCACCCTGATCGGGCGGCTGCTGTATGACAGCAAGTCGATCTTCGAGGACCAACTCGAGGCCGTTGAGCGCACTTCCCGCGACCAGGGCGCGGACTACACCAACTTGGCGCTGCTCACCGACGGCCTGCGGGCCGAGCGCGAGCAGGGCATCACGATCGATGTGGCGTACCGGTACTTCGCGACTCCGAAGCGCAAGTTCATCATCGCCGATACCCCCGGCCACATTCAGTACACGCGCAACATGGTCACTGGCGCGTCTACCGCGAACCTCGCCATGATCCTGGTCGACGCCCGCAATGGAGTCATCGAACAGAGCCGGCGTCACGCGTTCCTTGCGTCGCTGCTTCGCGTCCCGCACGTGGTCATGCTCGTCAACAAGATGGACCTCGTCGACTATGACCAGGGGGCATACGAGCGGGTCGCTGAAGACTTCAGAGCCTTCGCCGCCAAGCTTGACATTCCCGACCTGACCATCATTCCGGTATCTGCCCTCAAGGGCGACAACGTCGTCAACCGTTCCGAGAACATGCCGTGGTACGAGGGAACCTCGCTGCTGCACCACCTCGAGAACATTCACATCGGTTCAGACCAGAACCTGATCGATGTGCGCTTCCCGGTTCAGTACGTCGTCCGCCCGCAGTCCGACGCCTATCACGACTACCGCGGATACGCGGGAACTGTTGCCGGCGGCACGATCAAGGTCGGCGACGAGGTCATGGTGCAGCCGAGCGGTCTCACCACGCGCGTGGTCGGTATCGACCTCTACGGACAAGAGCTGCAAGAGGCCCACCCTCCGATGTCGGTGACTGTTCGGCTGGCTGACGATCTCGACATCAGTCGCGGCGACATGATCTGTCGTCCGCACAACCATCCGCATCCGGCGCAGGATCTCGACGCGATGGTGGTATGGATGCAGCAAGGAACTCGAGTTCAAGAGGGTTCGCGCTACATCATCAAGCAGACCACCAGGACCGCGAAGACGATCGTCAAGGATCTGCAGTATCGCCTCGACATCAACGACCTGCACCGCGACGAGAAGGCCACGTCACTGGGGCTCAACGAGATCGGTCGACTGACGTTCCGAGTGACTCAGCCGCTTTTCCTCGACGAGTATCGACGCAACCGGCAGACCGGCTCATTCATTTTGATTGATGAGGCGTCAGGCGCGACGGTGGCTGCGGGGATGGTCGTCGACACCGACCTCTAGGGGTCCGCTCCTTCGACTACTGCACGCGTTCGACTACTGGACGCGTTCGACTACTGCACGACCCCTCGTGCCACGAGAGCTTGGTACACCTCGTCGACGCACGCCTCGATCGTTCGCCCGGTCGTATCGATGACGACTTCGGCGTCCGCTGGCTCTTCGTACGGATCTGAGATGCCGGTGAACTCGGGGATCTCACCGCTGCGCGCCTTCGCGTAGAGCCCCTTGCGGTCGCGTCGCTCGCACTCAGCCAACGGCGTGGCCACGTGCACCAGGACAAATGATCCGTGCTCCTCGACCATGGCCCTGACCTCTTTGCGCGTGGCGTCGTACGGTGCGATCGGGCAGCAGACTGCAATCCCGCCAGCTTTGGTGATCTCGCTCGCGACAAATCCGATGCGAAGCACGTTGGTGATGCGGTCTGGCCGGCTGAACCCCAGCCCCTTGGACAGGTGATGGCGCACGACGTCACCGTCGAGCAGGCTCACCGACCGGCTCTCCTGACCGACCAGCTTGACTGCCAGGGCACGGGCAACCGTTGACTTGCCCGAACCTGACAACCCGCTCAGCAGCACGGTGAGGCCGGTACGACTCGTCGGACGATGCACCTTGGCGAGAACCTCGGCCACCGCAGGTTCTGCCGCCCAAGCTGGAAGCGGTGTTCGCGCAAGCACCCACGCGTCAAGGTCGTCGGCTGAGACGCGCTGCTGTTCGGCGTCGACGTCGATGAGACGAACGGGAGGCGATCCGTCACCCGATAGAGGCGGCTCACTCGACGTGGGCGCGGCCGCAACCACTTCCGATGCTCCATAGGCCGCAGCGACGTGCAGCTGGAGTTGATGGCGCAAGGCACCATCAACCTGACCAGGGAACGGGACGACGATCACGCGATCAACCGCGTCTCGCGTGGTGTGCGCACGGGCCAGCCGCACCGGTGCATTGGCCGCCCGACTCGTCTCGTGACCAGTGGGTACCGGCACGATCTCAACAACGCGTGCGCCATGCGCTCGCGCGCTTGTTCGGACCGCCTCACGGAGCGCGAACGACACGGGGCCGTCGACCCACAAGGCCCACGTCGGACCATCGGCAGCGGCCTTCGCCTCGTCGCGACTGACGCGAAGGTCGACGTGGTCAACGATGGTGAAGCCAGAACGCTTCTCGACCGGACCGCCAACCGTGTCGCCGTGAACGTCCGTCACTGTCAACGAAGCAAGCGTGACGCCCTCGGGGTCGAGCAGATCAATGCGGTCGCCGACGGCCGCGTCGGGAACAGTGAGCGTCGCGGCGAGCGAGCCGGACTGGTCGGGCGAATCGGTTCGATCGGCGGTTTGGACCGCGACCTCGGCGGGTATGGCGTACCTCGATGGCAACACGCCGTCGAGCATCAGGTGCAGCCACGACAGGTCATCACCGTGAAGGGTGTGTTGCAGCGCTGGAGTGTGAGAGGCGTCGGACACGGCGGCCACGGTAGCGGGACCATTTTCCGGCGACGTCACCGCCCATCTCACGGTGTGTAGTTGCAATCTGACGGTAAGTAGCAAGGTGGTCGCAGCAGAGTGAAATCAACCGATCGTCTCCCCCGATGAGCCACCATCCACGAGGCTCAGGGGGCAGACTCAGAAGCGACCTGAGGGGGGTCATGCGACACGCAGAGGAGCCGTCAGTCACCGCTGGCACCAGTGGTGCTGTGAGTGCTGCTCGCGACGACCTGAGCGTCATCACCCACCTGCCCGCCGATCACCTTGCTGAGACCCCGGCTGAGGCCCCCGCAGAGGCGCCCGCACTCGCGGCACCAGCGCTTCGTGCGCTCCCCGACGGTGACCTTCGCGACTATGCCCAGTTGGCCCCCGTCGTCGAGGCGGCACCGGGGTGGCTGCACCGCTACACGGCGGCCGTTGTCGTGGCAGACGCCTTGGCGGCACTCATTGCCGCACTCATTGCGATCACCACGTTCGACTCAGCCATGAACCCATGGGTGGTCACGCTGTTCTCGCCGGCCTGGGTAGCAGCCTTGGCGATCGGTCGCACGTACGAGCACCGGTTCGTCGGCAATGGCAGCGAGGAGTACAAGCGGCTCTTCCACACCAGCGTGGTGTTCCTCGCCGTGGTCGGCACTCTGGCGTACGCGTTCGACGTAGAACTGACACGCGGTGTCGTCGTGGTCGGGCTTCCGACCGCAATGGTCCTGTCGCTGATCGGCCACTGGGTCGCGCGGCAGATTCTTCACACGTTGCGCCGCCGCGGAGCGTGCATGCAGCAAGTCGTCGTTGTGGGCCTTGAGCGCTCGGTGGCAGAGCTCATCAGGTCGGTTCGCCGCGAGCCACACGCGGGGTTGCACATCGCAGCCGCTTGCATCGACCGGCCCCGCGGTCAGATGGTCGAAGACGTTCCCGTTCTCGGAGACAGCGATCACGTGCTCGAGGTGCTGCGCGAAGTCGGCGGCGACACGGTGGCCGTGACCGCATGGTCCGACGTCTCGCAGAACGACCTCCGCCGGTTGTCATGGGACCTCGAGGGCTCAGGAGTCTCGCTGTTGGTGGCGCCACGGCTCACCGACATCTCCGGCCCTCGCATCCACATCCGACCAGTAGCCGGGCTACCCCTCTTGAACGTTGAGGAGCCTGAGTTCACCGGCGTCCGACGCATCGTGAAGGGCGGGCTCGACCGCTTGCTCGCGTTGTTCGCGATCATCGTCTTGGCACCGGTCCTCGTTGGCGTCTCGATTGCCGTGGCCCTCACCTCGCGGGGCCCGATCCTGTTCCGCCAGGTGCGGATCGGACGCCATGGTGAGCCCTTCGTGATTCACAAGTTCCGCAGCATGTACGTCGATGCCGAGGACCGACTGACTGACGTCGAGCACATGAACGAGTCCGACGGCACGCTGTTCAAGGTGCGCGAGGATCCGAGAGTGACGCCGATCGGTCACTACTTGCGGCGGTTCAGCCTCGACGAGCTCCCACAGTTCTTCGACGTTCTGTTGGGGCGCATGTCACTAGTGGGTCCGCGGCCGCCACTGCCAACCGAAGTTGATCGGTACGCCTCGCTCGTTCGGCGCCGGCTGGTCGTCAAGCCGGGGATAACAGGTCTGTGGCAGGTTTCTGGCCGTTCAGACTTGTCATGGGACGAGTCGGTCCGACTCGATCTCTTGTACGTCGAGACGTGGTCGTTGGCCCTCGACATCGCCATCATGCTGAAGACCGTCCTCGCAGTGCTGCGACGTCGAGGCGCCTACTGACGAAGGTCGTGATTCAGGCGCTCACGGGCGGGTGGCGCTACGGCAGCCACGTTGCCAGCGCCAGCAAGCCGGCAACGAACACCACCAGCACGATCGTCGCCGACACGGCCCCCACCCGGAGGGTGTGTGCCAGCCCTTCTTGCTCAGGACGGCCAGGACTGCGGGCTGGGGCGCGCCTGGGGGCGTCCACTGCGGCGGTAGGTGGCGAGACCGTCGAGACCGTCGGTGCTGCGGGTTCCGTGAGAAAGGGTGCCGGTGCGGCGGGCTGCGCTGTTGCCTCTGCGCGATGGCGTCCGATCGCTCCTCGGGGGGCACCCTGGGTGACCCGCGGCGCCTGGACGGCGCGGCGTGGTCGTCGATGCGCACCGCGCCGACTCGCGCTGCCTGGTGTGCCGGGTCCCCGAGCTGCGCCGTTTGGAGCGGTTCGGCTGTCTGAGCTTTCGGATCTGGCTCGCGATCTCTGATGACCACAGCAACGGCACTTCCAGCACCGTCGCAACCTCGGCCTCAGGTGCGTCGTCGTAGGAACCGACCTGAGGCTGCGTCACGGAGGTTTACCGTACGCCGATTGGCTAGCCGCACGGCAGACTATGGGCATGCAACGAGCCGTGGTTCTGACCGGAGGGATCGGTTCGGGTAAGTCTGAAGTGGGGCGCCTGCTCTCTGCTCGTGGCGCACACGTGGTCGATGCTGATGAGTTGGCGCGAGCGGTGGTGCAGCCGGGAACCCCGGGACTGGCCGCAGTTCAGGCGGAGTTCGGACCCCGAGTGATCGACGCCACTGGGGCGTTGAACCGGTCCGAACTGGCCGCCATCGTGTTCGGTGAGCCGGAACGACTCGCGGCGCTCGAGGCCATCGTCCACCCGCTGGTCGAGGCATTGGCCGTATCCCGGCTCGCTGCTGGCGTCGGGGCCCCCGTCGTGGTCTACGAGGTTCCGCTCTTGGATCGAGTTCCTGAGTTTCCAGGCGGCGCGAGCGCTCCGCTAGTGGTGGTGGTCGACTCACCCGACGAGGTGCGCATCGAGCGGCTGCGCGGCCGGGGGCTGTCCGACGAGCAGATCAGCGCCCGAATGGCGGCCCAACCGAGCCGTCAGACGTGGGTTGCTGCTGCCGATCGAGTGGTCGACAACGCAGGTGACCTTGAGCACCTCAGGGCCCAGGTCGATGCCCTCTGGCTGGAGCTGAGCGCGAGTTGACGGGGCCCGAGGGCGTCTGAGGGCGTCTGAGGGCAAGGACGCCACGGCACCTGTCACCCCCGCGGGTTAGCGTGGGCGGGTGCGCCCATCGACTGACCTCACCCGAACCGTCGCCCCCTTCGAAGTCATCTCTGACTTCGTGCCGAGCGGTGACCAACCGCAAGCCATCGAAGAGCTGGCCGCCCGCATCCACGCAGGTGAGCCAGATGTCGTGCTGCTGGGCGCTACTGGCACCGGTAAGTCAGCGACGGCGGCGTGGCTGATCGAGCGTTTGCAGCGCCCAACCCTGGTGATGGCACCTAACAAGACGCTGGCGGCCCAACTCGCCAACGAGTTCCGTGACCTGCTGCCCAACAACGCGGTGGAGTACTTCGTCTCGTACTACGACTACTACCAACCTGAGGCCTACATCCCGCAGACCGATACCTACATCGAGAAAGACACTGCGATCAACGATGAGGTCGAGCGTTTGCGCTACTCGGCCACCAACAGTCTGCTCACGCGCCGCGACACGATCGTTGTCGCAACAGTGTCTGCCATCTACGGCCTTGGTACCCCGCAAGAATATGTCGACCGCATGATCCGGCTGCGGGTCGGCGACACCATTGAGCGGCAGCAACTGTTGCGACACCTGGTTGATGTTCAGTACTCGCGCAACGACCTGGCCTTCTCGCGTGGAACGTTTCGCGTCCGCGGTGACACCGTTGAGGTCATTCCGGTCTACGAGATCAACGCCCTACGGATCGAGTTCTTCGGAGACGAGATCGAGCGACTGTCGACGCTGCACCCGCTCACCGGTGAGGTGGTGTCTGAGGACACAGAGCTCTATGTCTTCCCTGCGTCCCACTACGCCGCCGGGCCAGAGGCCATGGAGCGAGCGATCAACGACATCGAAACCGAGCTGGGCGTACGCCTCGCTGAGCTCGAGCAACAGAACAAGTTGCTCGAGGCCCAGCGGCTTCGCATGCGTACGACCTACGACATCGAGATGATGCGGCAGGTCGGTTCGTGCTCTGGCATTGAGAACTACTCCCGTCACATCGATGGTCGCGGAGCAGGCACGCCACCGAACTGCCTGCTCGACTACTTTCCTGACGACTTCCTGCTGGTCATCGATGAGTCGCACGTCACGGTGCCCCAGATTGGGGCGATGTACGAGGGAGACATGTCCCGCAAGCGGACGCTGGTCGATCACGGCTTCCGGCTACCGAGCGCGATGGACAATCGCCCGCTCACCTTTGACGAGTTCGTTCAGCGCATTGGGCAGACCGTCTACCTGTCGGCCACACCTGGGTCGTATGAGATGGCCCGCGGTGATGGGGTCGTCGAGCAGATCATTCGCCCCACCGGGCTGGTCGATCCCCAGGTGGTGATCAAACAGACCTCAGGCCAGATCGACGATCTCCTGCACGAGATCCGGCTGCGCGAAGAACGTCATGAGCGAGTGCTCGTCACCACCTTGACCAAGAAGATGTCCGAGGATCTCACCGACTACTTGCTCGAGCTCGGCGTCCGCGTCCGCTACCTGCACTCAGAGGTCGACACGCTGCGGCGCGTCGAGCTACTGCGCGAGTTGCGAATGGGGGAGTACGACGTTCTGGTCGGCATCAACTTGCTGCGCGAGGGTCTCGATCTCCCTGAGGTGTCATTGGTGGCGATCCTGGACGCCGACAAAGAGGGCTTTTTGCGATCTGGCACCTCCCTGATCCAGACAATCGGCCGGGCGGCTCGAAACGTGTCTGGTGAGGTCCACATGTATGCCGACACGGTGACGCCATCGATGAAGCACGCGATTGACGAGACGAACCGTCGGCGCGATAAGCAGTTGGCCTACAACGCAGAACACGGCATCGACCCAGAGCCTTTGCGCAAACGCATCGGCGACATCACTGAGATGCTGGCTCGCGAGGCGGCCGACACTGAAGAACTCTTGGGCGGTTCCGGTCGGACGCAGAGCCGGGGCAAGGCTCCTGTTCCGGGGTTGGGGTCGCGCGCATCAGACGCTGGCCGTCACGCTGCCGACCTGGCCACCTTGCCCAGCTCCGATCTGGCCGATCTGATCGGACAACTGACAGATCAGATGCAGGCGGCAGCCGCTGAGCTGCAGTTTGAGGTGGCGGCCCGGCTGCGTGATGAGATTGGTGAGCTCAAGAAGGAACTGAGAGCAATGCGTGAGGCAGGCGTCCATTAGGCGTCTCTCATCCCGGCGCCCCAGCGCGAGCGACCCGCCGGTCGATGCGACAGAATGGCGCCCCGCCCACCCGTCAGTAGCCACGTCCGAGGAGTCCCGTGCAGATCAGCACTGAGCTCTGGGCGGCGACGCTCGTCGTATTGGTGCTCGTCTTCGTCTTCGACTTTGCGCTAGCGGCCCGGCGTCCGCACGCCGTGTCAATGCGTGAGGCCTCGCTCTGGACCGCCTTCTATGTGAGCGCTGCGATCGCGTTTGGGCTATTCATAGCTGCGGAGTTCGGCGGCACCTATGCCGGCCAGTTCTATGCCGGCTGGCTGACCGAGTACTCGCTGTCAGTCGACAACTTGTTCGTCTTCGTGATCATCATGTCGAGGTTCAAGGTTCCCAAGCAGAACCAGCAGTTCGTGCTACTCGTAGGGATCGCCATCGCGTTGGTGATGCGCGCGATCTTCATCGCGCTGGGGGCAGCCGCGATCGAGCAGTTCTCGTGGGTCTTCTACATCTTCGGCGCGTTCCTGATCTACACGGCGTACCACTTGGCGCGTCACGACGAAGAGGAGAGCGAAGAGTTTCGCGAGAATCGGGTCATCAAGTGGGTGCGTGCCATCTTGCCGACCACCGACAAATACGACGGAAATCGCTTTCGGACATTGGTAGACGGCCGCAAGCTCTTCACGCCGATGCTGATCGTGATGGTGGCGATTGGCACGACCGATCTGCTGTTCGCCCTCGACTCCATCCCCGCGATTTTCGGTCTCACCCAAGAGCCCTATCTGGTCTTCACCGCCAACGCTTTCGCTCTCATGGGTTTGCGACAACTCTTCTTCTTGCTGGGTGGCCTCCTCGACAGGCTGGTATTCCTCAGCACGGGGCTGGCCATCGTCCTCGGGTTCATCGGCGTCAAGCTCATCCTCGAGGCGTTGCACACCAACGAGCTGCCATTCATCAACGGCGGTCACCCGGTGGAATGGGCTCCTGAGATCCCGGTCACTGTGAGCCTGGGCGTCATCGTCTCGGTGCTTGCTGTCACGGCCGTCGCCAGTTTGCTGCACACTCGCCGAGCGGAACGATAGGAGCTAAGGGTGGACGTTGCCCTGTGGGCATGGGCGGCCACGATCGGTCTGGTCCTCGTGCTTCTCGTGATCGACTTCGTAGTCGGCCGCAACCCGCATGACGTCTCGATGCGCGAGGCGACGTTGTGGTCAATCTTCTACATCGGAGTCGCCCTGGCGTTCGGCGTCGTGGTCTGGGTGCAGGGTGGCAGTGATGTCGGCACCCAGTACTACGCCGCGTGGTTGGTCGAGAAGAGCCTGTCAGTCGACAACCTCTTCATCTTCGTCATCATCTTCGCCAAGTTCGCCGTACCCAGCGAGCTCCAGCAGCGAGCCCTGTTGATCGGTGTGGCGCTGGCGCTGGTGTTGCGTGCTGTGTTCATCGCCATTGGTGCTGCAGCCCTCGAAGCCTTCGCGTTCACGTTTGTCATCTTCGGTCTGTTCCTCATCTGGACTGCCGTGCAGCTTTTCCGGCATCGCGACGAGGACGCCGATCTCGATGACAATGCGGTGTTGCGGGTAGCACGCCGTCACCTACGACTCACCGACGAGTACCACGGCAACAAGCTCAGAGTAAGCGTCGAAGGCGTCCGTGCCTGGACACCGATGGCCCTGGTGCTTGTCGCTATTGGCTCGACCGATTTGCTGTTTGCGCTCGACTCCATCCCCGCGACGTTCGGAGTCACTGAGATCCCGTTCCTGGTCTTCGCGGCGAATGCCTTCGCCCTACTGGGGCTTCGGGCGCTGTTCTTCGTGCTGCACAACCTGCTCGACAAGCTGGTCTACTTGGCAGTGGGCCTCTCAGTCATCCTGGGATTCATTGGGGTGAAGCTCATCTTGACCTTCGTCCATGAGGTCGTCCCTGAGGTGCCTAAGGTGCCGACCACTCTCTCCCTCGCGTTCATCATCGTGACCCTGACGGTCACGACGATCGCCAGTCTGGTGAAGGTCAGGCGCGATCCCACCGTCCATGCCCACAGCGGATCGCTCAGGGGCCACAAGGGTTCCGACCAGGGTTCGTCAGGGCATGACGGCCCGTCGGCGCGTTGAGCCGCATCTCAAGCCATCCACCCCTTTAGAGTCCTGCCGTGCCACTGCCTACCTTTGTGATCGTCGGTGCCCAGAAGTCGGGCACGACGACGCTGCACGAGTGGCTCGGTCAAGTACCTGGCGTGTGGGTGTCTGACCCCAAGGAGCTTCACTTCTTCGACAAGTACCAGCGGCGCGGGGTGGAGTGGTACGCCGCCCAGTTCCACCCGACTGCCACCGATCGTGCCTGGGGGGAGTCAACGCCGATCTACCTCTACCGAGATGCCACTCGCAGTGCCCTGGTCGACACGCTGCCAGACGCAAAGTTCGTCGCCATCCTTCGCGATCCCGTGGCGAGGGCCTACTCGCAGTACTGGTTCGCGCGGAGCAAGGGTGTCGAGAGCGAGGACAGCTTTGCCGCTGCCATTGCTGCCGAAGCAGAGCGGCTTGCCGCGCACCCTCAGGGGCAACCCGCAGTGGGGTCATACCTAGACAGAGGGCACTACCACCGCCAACTGGTCGACCTCGCGGACCGAGCAGGTCGCGAGCGGATTCAAGTGCATCTCATGGAGGACCTCACCGACGATCCCGCTGGCGTGCTGCGTCGAACCTGTGAGTTCCTTGGCGTCCCCGATCCCGACATCAATCAGGTCGATCTGCGGCGTATGAACACCTTCGGCGCACGCACGCTCAACACCGCGAGGTCGAGATCCAGAGCAGCCGATATGGACCTCGAAGACGTCACCGAGGCTGGGCGAGACACGTACCCACCGATCGACCCCGCGCTTGCCAGCGACCTGCGCGCGCAGTTCGCGAGCGAGAACGAAGCGCTAGCCGAATGGTTGGGTCGCGACCTCAGCGCGTGGATGTGAGGCGCGGCTGCCTGCTGAACTGCTGACCTGCTGACCAGGCGCCCTGGTGACGATGCGTCACCAGCCGCGCGTGCGCCATTCGTCGAGGTGTGGCCGCTCGTTCCCGAGCGTTGAGTCCTTGCCATGCCCTGGGTAGAACCAGGTCTCATCTGGGAGTGGGTCGAAAAGCCGAGAGGTGACATCGTCCATGAGCTGCGGAAAGGTTTCTGCGGTGGTCTTGCCGACTCCGCCTGGGAAGAGTGAGTCGCCGGTGAAGAGATGAGGCGGGCCCTCTGGGTCGTCGTACAGCAAGGCGATGCCGCCTGGCGTGTGGCCGCGTAGGTGAATGACTTCGAGGCGAGTGTTGCCGACCTCGATCACGTCACCGTTCTCGACCAATACATCGATGTCGACTGGCAGCTGGCCGGCGTCCAGTGGGTGAGCGATCGTGATGGCACCAGTGGCGTCCGCGACCGCTGGGAGCGCTTGCCAGTGGTCTCCGTGGCTGTGCGTGGTGATCACGCTGTCGACTCCATCGGGGCCGATCAAATCGAGGAGGACGTCGGGGGAGTCGGCCGCGTCGATGAGTGATTGGCGGCCCGTCGCCCTGCACCTCAGGAGATAGCAGTTGTTCTCGAACGGGCCAACTGCCACCTTGCTGATGATCAGATGTGGCAGCTCGCGCACCTCTGCCGGCCCGCCTACTAGTACGTCACCGGAGTAGCTCACAGCGCTCCTTTGTCGTTCATTGTGGTCACACCCAGACTGGCGCAGCAGGAACGTCGGTGCCGTCGTTGGTGGCGACCGATTCGTAGGGGCGACCGAGCAGCCATGCGAGCAACTGCGCTTCGTCGCCGATCAAGTCAGGCTGAGGCGAGTCGCTCTTTCCAACAGTCCAACAGTTGCCAGAGTCGACGGACCGAAGCGTGGCGATGGGGACGTCGCGCTTTGCGAGGAAGAAGGGGACTGCCTGGCCCAAGGTTCGCAGAGTGAACTGGGGGCTCCAGTCAGAGGCCCGATAGTCGTCGGCGAGATCGACGCGGTGAATCTCGATCTCGCGGATTCGGGCTGAGGCGAGGTCGCACACGTTCACGGGGGCCCCAGATCCGAGTCGCAGGTGGCGCTCCGCCACCGGCTCGGTCAGTCGTCCGAGTGCCTCGGTCAGGGCAGTTGACGCGGCGGCAAGTTCGGCTCGAAGGTCAGCCCAGCCGAACCTGGCCAGGCGTTCGATCTCGGACGCCCGCTCCTCAGTCGACGGGTACATCGGGGTGGGGGTACCTGACGCCGCCCACAGTGTGAGGTTCACCATGCCTCTGGCGTTGCCAGCCAGGTGAGCGACGACGTGAGCTCGTGTCCACCCGGGGAGTACCGAAGGGGCGCTTGCCCACTGCTCGCCTCTGTCGGCAATGTGGGCAGCGAGGGCGGCTTCGGCGTCCGCCAGCTCGGCGAGGTGGGTGAGGGGAACAGCGAGGCTCATGCCCCGACCGTACCCAGTGGCAGCTAGGGCTGGGTCTGGCGCTCGGGAAGACCCTGTCGGTGGCCGCGGTTAGGCTGGCGGAGGCTTTCACCGGCCACGACAAACCCAGGGCAAATCTAGGGCCAACCCAGGGCAAACCAAGACCGACACTAGGTATACGCGCAGGGCGACGAGAACGGGATGGCGAGTGGCTGACCGGCTGATCGTGCGCGGAGCGCGCGAACACAACCTCAAGGATGTCTCGCTCGACCTACCCCGCGACGCCTTGATCGTTTTCACCGGGCTGTCTGGTTCCGGCAAGTCCAGTTTGGCGTTCGACACGATCTTTGCCGAAGGTCAGCGACGCTACGTCGAGAGTCTGTCGGCCTACGCCAGGCAGTTCCTTGGGCAGATGGACAAGCCCGATGTCGACTTCATCGAGGGTCTGTCTCCGGCTGTCTCGATCGATCAGAAGTCGACCTCGCGCAACCCGAGGTCGACGGTCGGAACCATCACTGAGGTCTATGACTATCTGCGCTTGCTGTATGCGCGGATCGGGCATCCGCACTGCCCCGTGTGCGGCGACCCCATCGCCCGTCAGACGCCACAACAGATCGTCGACCAGATCTTGGCGCTCGACGAAGGAACCCGGTTTCAGGTGCTTGCCCCCGTCGCGCGCGGGCGCAAGGGCGAGTACCTCGACTTGTTCCGCCAGTTGCAGGCTCAGGGCTATGCCCGCGTCCGGGTCAACGGCGAGGTTCATGCGCTCGGCGAGGTGCCGAAGCTCAACAAGCAGAAGAAGCACACGATCGAGGTGGTCGTCGATCGGTTGGCGGTGAAGAAGTCGTCGCGGCAGCGCCTGACCGACTCGATCGAGACGGCTCTGGGGTTGGCTGGCGGTCTGGTCGTGCTCGACTTCGTTGACGTTGCCGCCGACGATCCTGAGCGCGAACGTACGTGGTCTGAGCACCTGGCGTGTACCCGCGATGGTCTGTCGTTCGACGAGCTCGAACCGCGATCGTTCTCGTTCAACTCCCCGTATGGGGCGTGTCCGGAGTGCCACGGCCTGGGAACTCAGATGGAGGTCGACGACGAACTCGTCGTTCCTGACCCCAACAAGTCGCTCAGCGAGGGCGCCATCTCGCCGTGGACCGGCGCGCACACCAGCCAGTACTTCACTCGTCTGCTCGAGTCGCTCGCCGACGAGATGGGCTTTGAGATGGACACGCCGTTCCGTCGACTACCCGTCAAGACTCGTCGAGCCATCCTTCATGGCGTCGACGAGCAAGTGCACGTTCGGTACAAGAACCGCTACGGGCGCAAGCGCTCGTACTACGCAACGTTCGAGGGTGTCATTCCCTACGTGAAGCGTCGTCACTCCGAAGCAGAGACTGACACGTCTCGTGAGCGCTTCGAGGGATACATGCGTCAGATCCCGTGCTCGGCTTGTGAAGGGTCACGGTTGAAGCCCATCGCGCTCGCTGTCACGATCGGCGAGCGTTCGATCGCGGAGGTCGCGGCTCTCCCGATCGGCGAGGCCGCTGATGTCTTGCGCTCGCTCGAGCTCAGCGCGCGTGAAGAGCAGATTGCGGCGCGCGTCCTCAAAGAGGTCAACGAGCGACTGCGCTTTCTCATCGACGTCGGGCTGCACTATCTGACTCTCGATCGGGCAGCTGGAACGCTCGCAGGCGGCGAGGCCCAGCGGATTCGACTGGCGACACAGATCGGTTCTGGGCTCGTCGGCGTCCTCTACGTGTTGGACGAGCCGAGCATCGGCTTGCACCAACGCGATAACCACCGCCTGATTGACACGTTGGTGCGGCTCCGCGACCTCGGCAACACTTTGATTGTTGTCGAGCACGATGAAGACACCATCAGGTCCGCAGACTGGGTTGTCGACATCGGCCCCGGTGCCGGCGAACACGGTGGGCAGGTGGTGGTGTCAGGCACGGTCGACGAACTGCTCGCCAGCCGTGACTCGATGACCGGTGCCTATCTCGCCAAACGGCTCGAGATCGAGACCCCAGCAGTACGGCGTCCGCTCACTCCGGGGCGAGAGATCGTCGTGCACGGGGCTCGCGAGAACAACTTGCAGGACGTCTCGGTGTCATTCCCGCTCGGTGTGCTGACGGCCGTGACCGGTGTTAGCGGGTCAGGCAAGTCGACGCTCGTCAACGACATCCTCTACGCGGCGCTCGCACGTCACGTGTACTCCGCGCGCGCAGTTCCGGGTCGGCACACGAAGGTGACCGGGCTCGATCACGTCGACAAGGTCGTCCATGTCGATCAAAGCCCGATCGGGCGCACTCCTCGATCAAACCCCGCGACGTACACCGGAGTGTTCGACCACGTGCGGAAGCTGTTCGCGAACAGCCCCGAATCGAAGGTGCGTGGCTATCAGCCCGGACGGTTCTCGTTCAACGTCAAGGGCGGTCGCTGCGAGGCGTGCACCGGTGACGGCACGATCAAGATCGAGATGAACTTCCTTCCCGACGTCTACGTGCCGTGCGAGGTGTGTCACGGGGCGCGGTACAACCGCGAGACCCTCGAAGTGCACTTCAAGGGGAAGACGATCGCTGAAGTACTCGATATGCCGATCGAAGAGGGGCTCGAGTTCTTCGCAGCGATCCCTGCGATCGCCCGACACCTGCAGACTCTCACCGACGTGGGGTTGGGATACGTCCGGCTGGGGCAACCAGCGCCCACCTTGTCCGGTGGCGAAGCGCAGCGCGTGAAGCTAGCGGCCGAGCTGCAGAAGCGGTCTACCGGACGCACCGTGTACGTGCTCGACGAGCCGACCACCGGGTTGCACTTCGAAGACATTCGCAAACTGCTTGGCGTTCTTGGGCGGCTGGTCGACGCTGGCAACTCGGTCATCGTGATTGAGCACAACCTCGATGTCATCAAGACGGCTGACTGGTTGATTGACCTTGGTCCCGAAGGTGGTTCCGGAGGCGGCACCATCGTCGCCGAAGGGACGCCGGAGGATGTTGCGGCAGTTGGCGGGAGCTACACGGGGGAGTTCCTTGCTCAGTTGGTGACGCCAGCCTCCACCAGTCACAGCGAAGAAGCGGACCAAACCTGCGGCGAAGAAGCGCGTGTCGGCGGCGAGCAAGGAGCAGGCCAAGCCTCCGGCGAAGAAGCGCGTGTCGGCGGCGAGCAAGAAGCGCGTCACGAAGCGGGCGTAGTCGGATCCGGCTGGGGCTCGGTTCCAGCTGCCTGTGTGACAGCCGCATCGACTTGTCGGTGGTCGATGTCAGGGTGCTCATCATGGAGTTCACGGATCAGTTCGCATCGGGTCAGGCATCTGGCATAACGCCGGCGGTCGATGGCCCGGTGCCTCACCTCAGTGAGCTGAGTGACCCAGAGCTGCGGGAGTTCCTGGTCGAGATGGATCGTGCGGCGAACGTTGCACACGCTCATTCCGCCGACGCTATGGCCGAGATGGCACGCCGCGCGACCGCCGCAGACCATGCCGAGGAGCTCGCGTGCGGCCGACCCCTCATGCCCCATGAGCAGCGCTGGGAGTTCGTCGCCGACGAAGTCGCCGTCGTGCTCGCCATCACGAAGGTCGATGCCGCTCGTCGCTATGGCCTGGCCCTCGCAGCGTCTGAACTCCCCGCCGTCGCGATGTCCTGGCGCAGTGGTGATGTTGATGCGCGCAAGGTGCAGGTCATCTGCGACAGGGTCATACCGCTGTCCGACCCGGCGCGCACGGTGCTTGCCGGCGAGGCTGCGGGATACGCCGCGACGCACACTGCTTCCGAGCTCAGGCGCTGGCTTGATCGCCGGGTGTTGGCTGCTGACCCTGCCACCGCTGAGCAACGGCGCAAGAACGTGCAATCCGATCGGTGCGTGACGTTCACCCCGCTCCCGGACGGTGTGGCAGAGCTCGCAGCGAAGCTGCCAGCTCTCCAAGCTCGACAGTTGTACGACACGGTGAACACGCTTGCCCAGAGCGCAGCACCAAATGACCACCGCACCATTGACCAGAGGCGCGCGGACGCGTTGGTCGACATCGTGCTCGGACGCGCAGAGCCACCACAGGTGAGCGTTCAGGTGGTTGTACCGCTTGACACTCTGATGGGTGAGACCGCCGAGCCCGGGCACGTGGCCGGCGTTGGTCCGATCGGGAGCGCAGAGGCACTCGAGTTGACAGGCGTCCCAGGCCTTGATTGTTGCTCGAAGTGCGACTCCGATATCGACGAGACGCGGCGTGCCGCCCACGAGTCTGTATTCAGACGGCTTCTCACTGAACCGTCGACGGGTCACCTGGTCGACATCTCAGAGCAGAGCTATCGACCGTCGGCTGGGTTGGATCGTGCGGTCCGCGCTCGGGACGGGGTGTGCCGGTTTCCCGGATGCTCGCGGTCGGCCTCCACGAAGAGATCCGGCACCGATCTCGACCACACCATCCCGTGGCCGAGGGGGCAGACCACGGCGTCCAACCTCGCAGTGTTGTGTCGACATCACCACCGTTTGAAGCACTCGCCAGGCTGGGACGTTGAACTACGTCCCGATGGGGTGATGCTGTGGCGTACCCCGACTGGCGCCACCTACCGCAGCGAGCCGTGGTCCCACGCCGAGCCGCTGTGATCCGTCACCGTGCATCCAGCGTCACAGCGCACCCAGCGTCACAGCGCACCCAGCGTCACAGCGCACCCAGTGCGACCGACAGAGCGAAACCGGCTACCACGAGGCCACCGGTCCACGTACGTTCAATGGAGTAGGAGTCCGGAAGCATCGTGTCGGTGACCATCGTCAGCAGCGCTCCGGCCGCGAAGGCCTGAGCCACGGCACCGCCCTCGGTCTCCAACAGCAGGTATCCCAATGCGCACGCTACGCCAGACACCAGGGCCACGGTCGACCACATCGCGACGATGCGTGCGACCGACCAGCCTGAGCGCCGCAGTCCCGCCGTCGACGCCATTCCTTCCGGAAGGTTCGACAACGCGATGCCAGTGAACAGGGGGACGCTTACACCACCCTGGAGGACGCTGAGTCCAAGGACCACCGATTCGGGGATGCCGTCGAGCACTGAGCCCAGCACGATGGCCTTGTCCTGCGATTCCTCATCGTGGCCTGCCGGATGCTTGCGGCGACCGCCACCGGCACCCTCGATCCACCGAGCGCCGACGAGGAACACCGCCGACCCCGCGAAGAGTGAGCCGGCGACCTGCCAGAGGGGGATTTCGACGAGAGCTTCCCCCACCAACTCAAACGACACGGAGCCGATGAGGACCCCTGCTCCTAGTGCCATGACGATCGCCTTGACCCGGGGGCTTGGCTTTGTCACCAGGGCGATGACCGCGCCTAGAAGCAGAGTCGCTGCGGCGGCTAGACCCAACAGAAACGCCTCAAGCACGTGGCATCACGCCGTCACTGTGCCAGATGGCTCGCCATGTCGGCGCGGGGTCATAGGCTCCTGACAGGAGAAACAGGCACAGTGGTTGCTGGCCGGCGAGAGGATTCCAGATGAGTACGCGAAACGATGCCGTGACCGGTGAGACCGTCGGGCGGCGCACGATGCTTCGCGGCGTCGTGGCTGGTGGGGCCGTCGTGGCCGGGGGAGCCCTCCTCGCAGGTTGTGGCTCCGAAGACGAGGGGACAGCCGCAGATCCGACGTCCGAGGCCCCTACTCAGCAGAGCCAGCCAGCCGACGGTGAAGGCAACGGCGGAAACAACGGTGGTGACAACAACGCCGAGTTGGTCGCGACCGCCGACGTCCCGGAAGGCGGTGGCGTGATCCTGAAGCAAGAGCAGGTCGTCGTCACCCAGCCGACCGCCGGTGAGTTCGCCTGCTTCTCCAGCATCTGCACCCATCAAGGGTGCGAGGTGGGCGACGTCGATGGCGGCACCATCAACTGTCCGTGCCACGGGTCGCAGTTCTCCATCGAGGACGGCTCGGTCGTCACCGGGCCGGCAGCCGCACCGCTTCCCGCGGTGAACGTGACTGTCGATGGCGACTCGGTGGTGCGCGCCTAGCGCTGCGATGGATCCCGTCGAGTACCGCCCAGCTCCCGGAAGTGTCCCGGATCAGCCGGGGGTCTATCGATTCCTGGACGCCGATGGTCGCGTCATCTACGTCGGAAAGGCGAAGAGTCTTCGCAGCCGACTAGGCCAGTACTTCCAAGACTCAGAGGCGTTGCACGCGCGGACCCGGTCGATGGTGTGGGCCGCCGCATCGGTGACGTGGACAACGGTGGCGACAGAAGTCGAGGCGCTGCAGCTCGAGTACGCCTGGATCAAGGAGTTTGATCCCCGGTTCAACGTCAAGTACCGCGACGACAAGAGTTACCCGTTCCTAGCCGTGAGCGTCGGTGAAGAGTTCCCCCGAGCTCAGGTGATGCGCGGATCAAAGCGCAAGGGCGTCCGATACTTCGGTCCCTACTCCCACGCCTGGGCCATCCGCGAGACGCTCGACCAGCTGCTGCGGGTGTTTCCGATTCGCTCGTGCAGCGCTGGCGTGTTCAAGCGTGCGGGGCAGATGGGTCGCCCGTGCCTGCTCGGGTACATCGACAAGTGCGCAGCTCCCTGCGTCGGGCAGATCTCGGCCGAAGATCACCGGGTTCTCGTCGACGACCTCTGCGCATTCTTGGCAGGGGACACGGCTCGATTCGTCAAAGAGCTACAACTCGAAATGCGCCAAGCGGCCGACGCGCAAGAGTACGAACGGGCGGCGCGGCTACGAGATGACATCAAGGCGCTCGAGCGAGCCCTCGAACGCAACACCGTGGTGCTGCCCGATGACACTGACGCAGACGTCGTCGCCATGGTCGAAGACGAGCTCGAGGCTGCGTTCCACATCTTCCACGTGCGTGCCGGACGCGTTCGCGGCCAACGAGGAATGGTCACCGAGAAGGTTGACGACGTCGACGGGGCCGAGTTGATGGAGCAGTTCTTGACCTACCTTTACGGCGAGGTCGTTCCCGACGCGATCCCGAGAGAAGTCCTGATTGGGGTTGCGCCTGACAACCCGGCTGCGATCACGGAGTGGCTGACCCAGCGGCGTGGATCGCGGGTCGAGGTCAGGCGTCCGGCGCGTGGCGATAAACGAAGCCTCATGCAGACTGTCGAACAGAACGCCTCACATGCGTTGGCCATGCACAAGGTGCGCCGGTCTGGCGACCTCACGGCGCGGGCCGTGGCACTTGAACAGCTGCAAGAGGCGCTGAGCATGCCTGAAGCGCCACTGCGGATCGAGTGTTTCGACATCTCGCACCTGTCCGGCAGTGACCCGGTCGCGTCGATGGTGGTGTTCGAAGACGGCGTTCCCCGAACCAGCGACTATCGACGGTTCGCGGTCAAGAGCGCGGCAGGGGGCGACGACCCGGCAGCGATGGCCGAAGTAGTCGGACGCCGCTTTCGACGCCTGCTTGACGACCAGCGTTCCGTGCGGGCAACCGATGCTGCGGTCTCACAAGATCTGGTCGAGGAACCGAACCGGCCCAAGCGGTTCGCGTACCGTCCGCAACTGGTGGTCGTCGACGGCGGCCCGGTGCAGGCAGCCGCCGCTGGTGACGCGATGACCGAGCTCGGTATCACCGACATCACTGTCGTCGGTTTGGCCAAGCGGCTCGAAGAGGTGTGGGTTGCGGGCGAAGACGCACCGATGATCCTTCCGCGAGGATCACAAGGGCTCTTCTTGCTCCAGCGGGTACGCGACGAGGCTCACCGCTTCGCGATCGCCTACCAACGCCAGAAGCGTGGCCGTCGCGCCACGACGAGCGCACTTGACGCTGTTCCCGGTCTCGGGGCCGAGCGGAAGCGCACCCTGCTGCGCCACTTCGGGTCGGTCCGCAAGATCCGAGAGGCTTCGGTCGACGACTTGCAGGTAGTGCCTGGTATCGGGCCCCGGCTGGCCGCGGCGATCAGCGAGGCGCTTCGCGAGCAGCCAGCGGGCGAGCGCGTTGACACCGCAACTGGTGAGATCGTCACCGACTCCTGACGTTCCAGGACGTTCCAGGGGGCTATGGGTCCGCCTGCCAGCGGGCGAGCGCTGGATGTGGGCAGAATGGCGGCGTGTCGCAGCCGAGTAATGAGGTCGAGATTCCCGGTCAGCCCGAGGTGCTGGTGCTGACCGGCATGTCTGGGGCCGGACGCAGCACCGCAGCACACGCGCTGGAAGACCTCGGATGGTTCGTGGTCGACAACATGCCGCCGTCGCTGCTGCCGCGCATGGTCGAGCTCGCCCGGCAAGCCAGACCGACCGGCGACCCCGACGTCGGTCTGCGGGTTGCCGCAGTGGCCGATGTGCGAGGCGGAGAGTTCTTTGGCGATCTGCAAGAGGCGTTGGGGGCCGTGGAAGGCAGTGGGATCCGCCCGCGCTTGGTGTTCCTCGAGGCCGACGACGACACCATCGTTCGGCGCTTTGAAGCGTCCCGCCGGCCACACCCGCTGCAGGGGGACGGACGTCTGGTTGATGGCATCGTCGCCGAACGCGAGCTGTTGGTGGGCTTGCGCGAGCGGGCAGATCTGCTGATCGACACGTCGCCGCTCAACGTCCACCAGCTGAGGGCAAGAATCGAGAACACGCTGGGACGCGGTGGCGACCACCCGCTCCAGATCACGGTCATGTCGTTTGGCTTCAAGTACGGACTCCCCGTCGACGCAGACTTTGTCGCCGACTGTCGCTTCCTGCCCAACCCGTACTGGGTGCCAGAGCTCCGACCGCTCAATGGCCAGGACGCCGACGTCGCGTCCTTCGTGATGGGTCAGCCGGGCGCCGCACCATTCCTTGATGCGTTTGAGGCGGCGCTAGACGTGGCGTTGGAGGGATATCGCCACGAGAGCAAGCGCTACGCCACGATCGCTATGGGCTGCACCGGGGGAAAGCATCGCAGCGTGGCCCTCGCACACGCTCTCGCCGAGCGCATGGCGTCCGATCGGTTGTCGATCAGAGTCGTGCATCGGGATCTCGGCCGTGAGTAGCCCCGGCGTCAGTAGCCCAGCCGTCAGTGGGCCCGCCGTGGTGGCGCTGGGCGGCGGGCACGGGCTCGCAGCCTCGCTTCAAGCGCTGCGCCGGGTCTCAGACCGGCTCACCGCGGTGGTGACCGTGGCCGATGACGGGGGGTCGAGCGGACGCCTGCGGCGAGACCTCGGCGTCCTGCCGCCTGGTGACCTACGTATGGCGCTGGCCGCGCTCTGTGAGGACGACGAATGGGGCAGGACGTGGAGCCGAGTCGTCCAGCATCGCTTCGCCGGGCCTGGCGACCTCGCCGGCCACAGCATGGGCAATCTGCTGATCGTGGCGCTGTGGGAGCTCGCGGCCGACGATCCGGTCCATGGGTTGGACTGGGTGGGCCGGTTGTTGAAGGCGTCCGGACGCGTCCTGCCGATGTCTACGGTGCCGCTGCAGATCGAAGCGACGGTGGCGTCGGCCGATGGCACCCAATCGACAGTGCGGGGCCAAGTCGCTGTGGCGACGACGGCTGGCCGCATCCTCGATGTCAGCCTGACGCCGCCCGAGCCTCCAGCGTGTCAGGAAGCAGTAGACGCGATTGGTGAGGCCGATTGGGTCGTGTTCGGTCCTGGCTCGTGGTTCACCAGCGTGATTCCCCACCTGCTGGTACCCGATCTGGCCACGGCCCTCCACAGCACCTCGGCCCGCAAGGTGATGGTCCTCAACCTCGATCCGCAGCCAGGCGAAACCACCGGCTTCACGCCCCAGGCGTATCTCGAGACCTTTCAGCGCCATGCCCCGGGCCTCGGCATTGACGTCGTTGTGGCCGACCGGTCGTCGGTGTCGAACTCCACTGCTTTGCGGCAGTCGGCCGCCAGCCTCGGGGCCTCGCTGGAAGTCAGGGACGTCCGGTCGACGCACGACCCGGTGAAACACGACCCAGAAGCCTTCGCCGCTGCGCTGGGAGAGATCATGGGAGCGCCCGCCTCAGCTGTCGCACCGGCCCCACCGCTAGAACAGTCGGTCGCCCCACAGCCCACATCGAGCGAGAGCGAGTGAGAGGATGCCTGGCATGGCGATGACTGCCCAGGTGAAAGACGAGCTCGCGCGTCTCACGGTGACCAAGCCCTGCTGCCGCAAGGCCGAAGTGTCAGCGATCTTGCGCTTCGCCAGCGGGCTGCACCTGGTGAGCGGGCACATCGTGCTGGAGGCTGAGCTCGACACCGGAGTAGCTGCCCGCCGACTACGCAAGGACATTTCCGAGGTGTACGGCCACTCCAGCGATCTCGCCGTGCTCGCTGCCGGGGGTTTGCGCAAGGGCACCCGCTACGTGGTCAGGGTCGTGAAAGACGGCGACGCACTTGCCAAGCAGACCGGTTTGGTCGACGGGCGCGGACGTCCGGTGCGTGGGTTGCCACCGCCCGTCGTCTCAGGGGCGATTTGCGATGCCGAGTCAGCGTGGCGCGGGGCCTTTCTCGCACATGGCTCGTTGACCGAGCCAGGGCGCAGTTCGGCCCTCGAGATCACCTGCCCTGGTCCTGAGGCCGCCCTTGCGCTGGTCGGCTCAGCCCGACGCCTTGGCATTCCGGCCAAGGCCCGCGAGGTACGCGGTGTCGACCGGGTCGTCATTCGTGACGGTGACGCGATCAGCGCGATGCTGACCCGGCTGGGGGCTCACGACAGCGTTCTTGCCTGGGAAGACCGGCGCATGCGGCGCGAGGTGCGGGCCACGGCCAACCGACTTGCCAACTTCGACGACGCCAACTTGCGCAGGTCTGCGCGCGCTGCGGTCGCTGCGGGCGCTCGCGTCGAGCGAGCCCTTGAGATCCTCGGTGACGAAGTGCCTGAGCACCTTGCCGTGGCCGGACGGCTTCGCCTCGAGCACAAGCAGGCGAGCCTGGAAGAGCTGGGAGCGCTTGCCGACCCGCCCCTGACCAAAGACGCTATTGCTGGCCGGATCCGTCGCCTGCTGGCGATGGCTGACAAGCGAGCCAGTGAGTTGAACATTGAGGGCACCGAGGCCAACGTGACCGCCGACATGCTCCGTCTGTGAGGCCTGCGTCCGACCTGGGGCGGCTTCGATAGGCTCGCAGTACCAATCGCTGTCGAGGGAGAACACGTGACTATCCGGGTCGGAATCAACGGGTTTGGGCGAATCGGACGCAACTTCTATCGAGCGTTGGTGGCGCAGGGCGCTGATGTCGAGGTCGTCGGAATCAACGATCTGACCGACACCGCCACGCTTGCGCACCTGACCAAGTACGACTCGACGCTCGGCCGGTTCCCTGGCACCGTAGCGGCGGGCGACAGCGCAATCATCATCGATGGCACGTCCATTCCGATCTCCAAGCAGACCGATCCCAGCGCGTTGCCGTGGGGCGACCTGGGGGTCGACATCGTCATCGAGTCAACGGGCCACTTCACCGACGCCACCAAGGCGGCGGCTCACCGCGACGCAGGAGCCAAGAAGGTCATCATCTCTGCGCCGGCCAAGAACGAAGACGTGACGGTGGTGATGGGGGTCAATCACGCCGACTATGACCCGCAGGCGCACCACGTGATCTCGAACGCGTCCTGCACCACCAACTGCCTTGCCCCGATGGCCATGGTGCTGCGTGACACCTTTGGCGTTGAACGTGGCCTGATGACCACGATCCACGCGTACACCAACGACCAGCGGATCCTCGACTTTCCGCACAGCGACCTACGTCGCGCCAGGGCAGCTGCGGTGAACATGATCCCGACGTCAACGGGCGCCGCGAAGGCCATCGGGCTCGTGCTTCCTGACCTCAAGGGCAAGCTTGACGGCTACTCGATGCGGGTTCCGCTTCCGACCGGGTCGGCTACCGACCTCACGGTTCAGCTCAGTCGCGAGGTCAGCAGTGACGAGGTCAACGCGGCGCTCAAGGCCGCGGCCGATGGTCCGCTGAAGGGCATCCTCGACTACACCGAAGACCCGATCGTCTCGAGCGACATCGTCACCGATCCGGCGTCGTGCATCATCGACGCCCAACTGACCAACGCGAACGGTGCCATCGTCAAGGTTGTCGGTTGGTACGACAACGAGTGGGGATACTCGAACCGCCTCGTCGACCTCGTCTCTTACGTCGGACGAACCCTGTAACTCGTGCATTCACTCACCACCCTGCTCGAGCAGGGCATCGCTGGTCGCCGGGTCTTCGTCCGGAGCGACCTCAACGTCCCGCTCGGCGACGGCGATGCCCCGATCGGCGACGACGGTCGGATCAGGGCGAGCGTGCCGACCATTGCGGCCCTTGCCAATGGCGGCGCGAAAGTGGTGGTGGCGGCACACCTCGGACGCCCCAAGGGCGAGGTGCGAACCGAGCTCTCGTTGGCGCCGGTGGCCGCACGCCTCGGAGAACTAGTCGGCTACCCCACCTCGTTCGTCACCGCGTCAACCGGCCCGGCCGCTGCCGAGGCGGTTGATTCACTAGACCCCGGTCACGTTCTGGTGCTCGAGAACGTCAGGTTCGACCGTCGTGAAACGAGCAAGAACGATGCCGAACGAGCAGAGCTGGCTGACGCGTATGCGTCACTGTGCGACACGTTCGTCAGTGACGGCTTCGGGGTCGTGCACCGCAAGCAGGCCAGCGTTTATGAGATTGCGCAACGGCGCCCTGCCTACGCTGGGCTTCTGGTGCAGTCAGAGATGAACGTGCTTCGGCAGTTGACCGATGACCCCCGGCGTCCCTATGTCGTCGTGCTGGGTGGTTCGAAGGTGAGCGACAAACTGGGTGTCATCAGTCATCTGATGGACCGCGCTGACCGGCTCCTGATCGGTGGCGGAATGGTCTACACGTTCCTGGCCGCAATGGGCTACGGCACCGGCACCTCGCTGCTCGAGGCTGATCGCGTCGCCGACGTCCGCGCGTTGCTTGCCGATGCCGAACGACGCGGTGTCGAGTTCGTCCTGCCGACCGACATCGTGGTCGCCGATCGTTTCGCGGCCGACGCTGAGCCGCGCGTCGTCTCCGCCACGGCGATTCCGCCGGACGCCATGGGTCTTGATATCGGGCCAGACTCTGAGGTGCTCTTCGCGAGTCGTGTCGAAGACGCTGCCACGGTCTTCTGGAACGGACCTATGGGGGTGTTCGAGTTTCCCTCGTTCGCTTCGGGCACGAGGGCGCTCGCCGATGCCTTGGTGAAGTGCCCTGGGTTCACGGTGGTCGGCGGTGGCGACTCCGCTGCCGCCGTCCGCACGCTCGGGTTCGCTGAGACATCGTTCGGTCATATCTCGACAGGCGGTGGAGCGAGCCTGGAGTATCTCGAGGGTCGCACGTTGCCAGGGATCGCCGTGCTCGACGACTCGCCAGCGCCGCAGTCCACCAGTAACGATGAGGTTCACGAGGATGGAGCGCCCTGATGGCCCGCAAGCCTTTGATGGCTGGCAACTGGAAGATGAACCTCAACCACTTCGAGGCCATGCATCTCGTCCAAGACCTGGCGTTCCGTCTCACCGACGCTGACTTCGAGGCAGTCGAGGTCGTGGTGGTTCCTCCCTTCACCGACATCCGGTCAGTGCAGACGCTGGTTGACGCCGACCATTTGTCGATCAGCTACGGCGCCCAGGACGTTTCGCCGCACGACTCAGGTGCCTATACCGGTGACATCTCAGGCGTGATGCTCGCCAAGCTCGGTTGTGAGTACGTCGTCGTTGGGCACTCCGAACGCCGTCAGTATCACCACGAGGACGACGCGACCGTGGCTGCCAAGGCGCGTGCCACCCGCCGGCACGGAATGACTCCCATCGTGTGTGTCGGAGAACCCCTCGAGGTTCGCCAGGACGGCAGCCACGTACCCCATGTCCTCGAGCAGCTGAGCGGCTCGCTCGATGGTCTCGATGACCTGGCGTCCGCGGTCATCGCCTACGAACCGGTGTGGGCCATTGGGACCGGTGAGGTCGCCACCCCCGACGACGCACAGGAAGTGTGCGGGGCGATTCGCAGGTGGATCAGCGAGATGCACGGCCCCGAGGTCGCCGCAGGAGTGCGCGTGCTTTATGGCGGATCGGTCAAGGCCTCCAACGCCGCAGGCATCATGGCCCAGAAGGACGTCGACGGCGCACTCGTCGGGGGAGCCAGCCTGATGGCTGAGGAGTTCGCTGGCATCGTCGGTTACCGCAACGTCCCCGACCTCGCTGCGTCCACCTGACCGGCCGCACCAGGCCGATTCTGGCCCGGTTTCGGCGCCAAAATCTTGGTCGGTCTATCCTGGGCCTATCCAACTGGGACCGCGTGAAGCTGGTCCACCGCCTGTGCGAGGAGATCTGTGTCCGGGATCGAGATCGGCCTGCTGGTCGTCGTCAACATCACGAGCCTGGCCCTCATCGCGTTGGTGCTGCTCCACAAGGGCAAAGGTGGCGGGCTCTCCGACATGTTCGGTGGCGGATTCTCCACGTCGCTCGGCGGCTCGAACGTCGTCGAGCGCAACCTCGATCGCATGACCATCGCTGCGGGGTTGATCTGGTTTGCCTGCATCGTCGGGCTCGGCTTGTTGCTCGGGTCGAACTGACCGTGACGCATCCGGTGGCTGGCTGCGTGGTGCGCGCTGTATCGATCGTCAACCGTGATGGTGTCCCTGAGGGAGTGAACTGATGGCTGGTGGCAGTGCGATTCGTGGCAGTCGGGTTGGAGCGGGGCCGATGGGCGAAGCCGAGCGAGGCGAGCCAGCTCCGCGCCGCCGGATCAGTTACTGGTGCGCCAACGCTCATGAGTCTCGTCCGAGCTTTCGCCGACGACGCCGACATTCCTGACACCTGGGACTGCCCCCGCTGTGGGCTGCCTGCCGGTCAGGACCGCGAGACTCCACCGTCGGCACCGAAGAACGAGCCGTACAAGACCCACTTGGCCTACGTCAAAGAGCGCCGATCTGACGCCGACGGCGAAGCGATCCTTGCCGAGGCCCTCGCCAAACTGCGTGGGCGGGCCTAGGCGTTGTTCCTGGGCCTTAGCGGGCTGCCGTTCCGACCAAGTCGAGCAGGCTGTTCCAAGCATCGATGAACGCCTGAACTCCCTGCACCTCTAGTTCGGCGACGACATCGTCGTAACCGATCCCGACTCGAGCGAGCGAGTCGAACAGCGCGATGTCTGCCGCGGCCTGATCGCCATCGAGGATCGTGGCAGACCGACCGCCCGACGAACCAAGAACGAGTTCTAGCGTGGCCGCAGGCATCGTGTTGACCGTGTCGGCCGCCACCAACTCATCGACATACCGAGTGGGCGAGAACGAGGGGTCTTTGGTGCTCGTCGATGCCCAGAGTGGCCGTTGTGGGTTGACGCCTGCTGACTCAAGCGCCCGCCACTGCTCGGAAGCACGAGCGGTCTGAAACTGCCGGTAGGCATTTCGCGCGTTCGCGACGGCGGCGCGTCCGCGCAGATCCGCATGGCTCTCTGGAGCTAGCTCGCCGTCAGCCAAGAGGGCATCGAGCCGCTTGTCGACCGCGGCATCCAGTCGACTGACAAAGAACGATGCGACGGAGGCCATGGTGCTGACGTCGTGACCATTGGCTTGAGCTGCCGCCATGCCATCGGCCCAGGCCCTCTGGACATGTCGGTACCGATCAAGCCCGAAGATGAGTGTCACGTTGACGCTGATCCCGGCGCCTAGCGTCGCCGTGATGGCTGGCAGCCCCTCGCGAGTTGCCGGGATCTTGACCATGACGTTCGGCCGATCGACATCGGCTGCGATTCGGGCGGCCGCCGCGATCGTCGCGTCGGTGTCAAAGGCGAGCCGAGGGTCGACCTCGAGCGAGACGCGTCCATCGACTGCGGCAGTGCGTTCGTAGGCCCCTGCAAGGACGGTGCAGGCGTCTTGCACGTCACTCACCATGAGGTCGTAAACCGCGGCATCGGTACTGCTGTGAACGGCTGAGAGTCGCTGCTGGTACTCCGAGCCATCTCGCACGGCTGCGGCGAAGATAGACGGGTTGGTGGTGACGCCCCGCACCCCCAGGTCGTTTACCAGGTGCGCCAGTTCACCCGACTCGAGGCGATGGCGTCCGAGATCGTCTAGCCACACCGAAACGCCGGCCTCGGCCAGGGTGTGAACCGCGCTCATGAGGCGATCGACTCGCGGGCGGCCGCCACGACGGCCTCGACGGTGAACCCGAACTCGCGAAAGAGCGTGGCTTGGTCGGCCGACGCTCCGTAGTGGTCGATGCCGATGACGCGACCACGGTCGCCGACGACTGGGCGCCACGTCAGCGTCGCTGCCGCTTCGACGGCGACTCGTGCCGATACGGCCGGAGGAAGAACCGAGTCTTGGTAGTCGCGGGGTTGTTGGGCGAACCACTCCAGACACGGCATCGAGACGACCCTGGCGTGCACGCCGTCGCTGGCGAGCTGTTCGGCGGCGGCCACAGCAAGCTGTACTTCTGAGCCGGTGGCGATCAGGCACACGTCGGGAGTGGTGGGGGTGTCGCGCAGTACGTACCCACCATGTGTCACGCCGACCGCGGCGGCATCGGACGTGCCGTCTAGAACGGGGAGGTTCTGGCGCGAGAGTGCCATCGCCACGGGGCCGGTGCGGTGTTCTAGAGCCGCCGCCCAGGCAGCGACTGTCTCGTTGGCGTCAGCAGGGCGAACCACCGAGAGGTTGGGGATGACGCGAAGGGCGGCCAGATGCTCGATTGGTTGATGCGTCGGCCCGTCTTCGCCGACGCCGATCGAGTCGTGCGTCCACACGTAGATGGTGGGTAGCCCCATGATGGCTGCCATGCGCACGGCGGGACGCATGTAGTCGCTGAACACCAGGAAGGTGCCGACGTAGGGGCGGGTGTGGCCCTCGAGGGCGATGCCGTTGGCGATAGCGCCCATGGCATGTTCGCGAATTCCGAAGTGGAGCGTTCGGCCGTACGGGTTGCCTGAGAACTTCGCGGTCTGTCGATCCAGCGGCACGAAGGATGGCTCACCGGCCATCGTGGTGTTGTTCGAGCCGGCCAGGTCTGCCGAGCCACCCCATAGTTCGGGTAGCGCGTCTGCCAGGGCAGCGAGCGTCTTGCCGGACGCCGCCCGAGTGGCGATGGATGCTCCGGCTTCGAAGGTTGGCAGTTGCAGCCGCCAGCCGTCCGGCAGCTGACCCTTGTGCAGTCGCTCCGACAAGGCGGCTCGATCGGGATTGGCCCGAGCCCACGCATCGAATGCCTGCTGCCACTCCGCGTGTGCCAACTGGCCGCGCTGCCCTACACCCCGAGCATGCGCCAGCACGTCGTCAGCCACCGCAAAGTTCTCGCCGTCTGGCAATCCCAAGATGCGCTTGGTGGCGGCGACCTCGTCAGCCCCCAGGGCGCTGCCGTGCGCGGCACCGGTGTTGGAAGCATTCGGCGCCGGCCATGCGATCTGCGTCCTTAGTCGAATGAATGTAGGCCGCTCGGTCTCGTTGCGAGCCGCGGTGAGCGCGGCGTCCAGGGCTGGGAGGTCGAGGTCACCGCTCGGTGCGAGGTCGACTTCGATGACGTTCCAGTCGTAAGCCCGATAGCGCGCGCAGACGTCTTCGGTGAAGGCAATCTGAGTGTCGTCCTCGATCGAGATGTGGTTGTCGTCCCAGATCACCGTGAGATTGCCCAACCGCTGCGTGCCGGCCAACGAGCTGGCCTCGGCGGTGACCCCCTCTTGCATGTCTCCGTCGCTTGCCAGCACCCACACCCGCCAGTCGAACGGGCTGGCACCCGGCGCGGCGTCCGGGTCAAGCAAACCGCGGACCCGGCGCTGGGCCATGGCCATTCCGATGCCGTTGGCCACACCCTGGCCGAGTGGTCCCGTGGTGGTCTCGACGCCAGCGGTGTGACCCCACTCCGGGTGGCCAGGAGTCTGGCTGCCCCATGTGCGAAGTGACTTCAGGTCGTCGAGCTCGAGGCCGTAGCCCGAGAGATAGAGCTGCAGGTAGAGCGTCAGGCTCGAATGGCCCATCGACAACACGAACCGGTCGCGACCGATCCAGCCGGGATCAGCCGGGTCGTGGCGCAGGTGCCGCTGGAAGAGCACGTAGGCGGCCGGGGCCAGGCTCATCGCCGTGCCTGGGTGCCCGTTGCCGACTTTCTGGACGGCGTCCATCGCCAGGCCACGGGCGGTATCGGCGGTGCGTTGATCGAGTTCGGTCCAGTCGAAGTCGGAAGTGGCTGGCGCGCTCAATTGCTCGCTCACGGGCTCCGTCACAGAGTTGAAATGGCTAGGACATGGCAGGAATCGAAAGATCGTCAGTGGCCGCCGGGGAAGGGCTGGGCACCACCTCGTTATCGAGCCTACCGGGATACAGTGGGAGCCGGTCCGGGGCCTGTGTGAGCTCCGTCCGCCTGCCGTCCCGTCCGGGTTGCAGGCTCGTAGCCGGGAGCATGCCGCGCCCGCCGACCAGCAGCTGTGGGGTGTGTGTGACCGTCGTCGGCGCGGGCGCGACCCCACACGTCGAGTCGCTTGGCCCGGTTGAACGCAGCAGCGCAGGTTGGTCGACCACGGTGCGGGCCTACATCGCACTCACCAAGCCACGGATCATCGAGCTGCTGCTCGTCACGACTGTGCCGACGATGTTCCTCGCCGCCGACGGCGTCCCGTCTCTGACACTCGTTTTCGCCACGTTGGTGGGCGGCACACTCGCCGCCGGCTCGGCCAACAGCCTCAACTGTTTTGTCGACCGCGATATCGATGGGGTGATGAGTCGCACTGGGCATCGCCCATTAGCGACGCATCAAGTCAGCCCCCGCTCCGCGCTCGTGTTCGGCATCGTTCTGGGCATCGTCTCGCTGGGCGTCATGGCTTTCGTCAACTGGCTCGCCCTCGGGCTGACCGCGTTCGCGATCGCGTTCTATGTCTTCGTCTACACCCTGGGCCTCAAGCGCCGTACCGCGTCCAACATCGTGTGGGGCGGAGTCGCAGGGTGCATGCCGGTACTGATCGGCTGGGCGGCCGTGACCGGCACGCTCGCGCCAGCGGCATGGCTGCTGTTTCTCGTCGTTTTCTGGTGGACGCCTCCGCACTTCTGGGCGCTGGCGCTGCGCTTCCGTGACGACTACGCGGCGGCCGGCGTCCCGATGCTTCCGGTCGTCGCAGAGCCGCGCGTTGTGGTGCGTCGCATGTTCGGTCACTCCGCTGCCATGGTGGCGGCCTCGATCGTGCTGTGGTGGGTAGCCGAGCTGTCCTGGCTGTACTTGGCGGTGGCGGTCGTTGTTGGTGTGGTCTTCCTCGCCCTCGTCTCTGGGCTGCGGTCACGCATTGTGTCTGGTCTTCCCGAAGAGCAGTGGAAGCCGATGCGCCTCTTTCACTGGTCGATCACCTATCTGACGTTGCTGTTCGTCATGGTGGGCCTCGACCCCTTGCTGCCGTTCTAGACCTTCAGGTCTCGCTCTCGAGTGCTCAACCACACACCGAGCGAGGCCAGCCACACCAGACATGCCCCGAGCATGTGCAGTGACACGAGGGCAACTGGCACGCCGGTGAAGTACTGCGTGTAACCGATGGCGCCTTGCACGAGGCTGGCAAGGATTAGCAACCACCCCGCACGCTGCACACGCCCCGGAGCATTCGTCAGGCGAGCGCCCAACAGGAATGCCACGCTGAAACCCAGAAAGAGCAAGACAACATCGGCGTGGAGCCAGCTGATCATTCGCACGTCGAGGTCGAACCGGGCGATCTCGTCAGCGTCGCCGGAATGCGGGCCAGAGCCAGTGACCAGCGTGCCGAGAACCAGCGCGATGGCGGCGAGGGCGATGATCGCGAACGCCACCCACCGAAGCTCTGGTCGGACGACGACGATCGGCGGGCCGTCGCCAGCCTCACCTGACCTCCAGTACAAAACGAACGCGAGCGCGATCATCACCATGGACAACAAGAAGTGTGCTGCCACCGTCGCCGGGTGTAGGTCGAGCAACACGGTCAAGCCTCCAAGTGCGGCCTGGCCCACGATGCCCAGCACGCCACCAACTGCCAACCAGACGAGAGGTGGTCTCACAGCTGCCGGGTGCCCAATGCGCGGGAGGCTGGGCATCACGCGTGCCAGCCACGGGCGGAGGACCACAACAAGTGCCGCAACAGCAGCCACCAGAACCGCGAATGTCAGCAGGCGATTGCCAAACTCGATGAACTTGTGCAACCCCTCGGACTGCGCCGGCACAGGAACCAGGCTGCCGTCGGTGCACTCGGGCCAGGTGGGGCAACCCAACCCTGACCCGGTCAGCCGAACGAGCCCGCCCGTGATGACGATGCCGACCTCGGCGATGACGTTAGCCAACAGGATGCGGCGTCCGACGACACCGACTGGTGCCGTTGTTGAGGCTGATGCGTCAGGGGACGCCGTGCGCGCCTCCCTCTCTACTTCAGGCGCTACTTCAGGCGCTACGTCGGGCGCTACTTCCGGTGTACTCGGAGACACTGAACGAGCGTAACCCGCTACGTGGCGAGTTCTCCGCGGACCACGGAGTCTTGCGAGTGAACCGGGTCACCGTCGAACGGCTCGAGCGACACATCGACGAGGCGGTACTGCGATAGGTCGAGGCCGTCTGGCACCAGGAACCGGCCGGAGTCACTGGTGAGTGCCCCAAGGCCGACCATCTGCAGGGTGTCTGGGTCGATAAGCCACACCTCAAAGAAGCCATCGCCACTGTCGCCCCCGCTCAAACCGGAAACATCAACGATCAGCTCGGTGCCTGCCGCGGTCTCGACGATCTCTGCTTGACCCTGCCCCCGGTGGTCTGGGAGCGCCACGAGTTGCGTCTGCGCCACCGCCGTCGGTGCCGCGATAGGGGCCGGGTCGCCGTTGTCCATGAGCAGAGTCTCAGCGCCAAGGGCAGCCGCCCCACCGACCAGTAGGCCGGCGACTGAGGCCGCCACCAAGAACGAGGTCGACCACCGACGCGCGCGTGCAATGGGCACAACGACTGCTGGCTCGGCTTGGGTTGAGGGCGCTGAATCTGTAGTGAGGCCGAGCTCGCTGCTGATGCCCTCCCATACGTGCGCAGGAGGTGGCTGGGGGGTGTCCTGCCGGCTCGTGGCATGGCCAGTGGTGACGAGCTCTTGCCAACGGGTCAGTTCGTTCAGACACCGCGGACACCCGTTGACGTGACGGGCCATGGCCTCAGGCAACGGATCTCCGGTCGCGTGCAGCGCGAGAAGGTCGTCGGGCGGGTGCAGGTCAGACTGCGACACCGTCAACCTCCAATCGGCTTCGCAGCTTCAGGAGACTGCGACGAATGTGGCTCTTCACCGTACCGAGCGGCAGCGAGAGTCGTTCAGCGATTTGCTGGTGGGTCAGGTCGTCGTAGAAGGCCAACTCCATGATCTGCCGTTGGGGTTGGTCGAGGCGTGCGAGCTCGTCAGCGATGAGCACGCGGTCCGCGACCCGCTCCACTGACTCTTCGGTCGCAGGCTCGGTTTCGGATGCACGGCCGGCGGCGTCCATGCGCCGCTGCTCGCGGCTGCGGGTCTCCCAGTGGTCGGCGATGCGGCGCCTGGCGATCCCGAGCAGCCAGGCGGGGAGCGGGGAGTGGTCAGGCGAGTAGCGGTGCCGCCCCCGCCAGGCGGAGACGAAGACCGCTTGCGCCACATCGTCGGCGTCATGGCTGCTGCCGGTGGACCGGAGGGCCACGGTGTGGATCAGGGCGCCCCAACGGTGGTACGCCTCCTCCAACGCCCATTCGAGGCCGTCAGCGAAGGCGCGTCCGACGTCGGCATCGGTGACCGTCGGGTCGGCGGGCATGGGGTGGACGTTCACGCACACGACGCTAGCGCCTCCCCGCAGCCGGAGCAGTGGGGTTGCCGTCATGGCCGACTCCCGAGCCTCGTCGAAACGGGCTTGGCGATAGCGACCAGGTTCTCCTGGTACCCCCCGGCTTCCGGCAGGTAAGGGCCTCCACAGGTGATCAGGACCAAGCGGTGCTGTCCGCCCCGGCGAAACAAGGCGTCAGGGAGAGCGGCTTTGGTGATGCTTCGCAGCGATACGACCTCGTACCGCAGTGTGCGACGCGCGGTAGTGACGCTCACCGGCTCACCGGCTTTCACCTCATCGAGGTCGAATAGCTCGCCGGGGCCCTCGGCGTCGGTATCGCGGTGACCGATGAGCACAGCCGACCCCCGGGCGTCGCCAGGGAGGGCTCCGAACCGGTACCAGCCGACTGCGTCACCACTTCGGGGGATCTCGGCGTCACCTCGAGGCGTCACACCCGTCGGCAACACCACGGCATCGGTACCGATGGACGGAACCCGAAGTCTGCGCGGGGGAGGCGTGGCCGCTGCAGCGCGCCCGTCGGGACCCAGGTCGCTGTCACGCTGTGACGGACGGGTCTCCCGAGGCGATCGAGACTGCGTGCTGTCTGCCGGCTGGGACGCGGGCGTACGGAAGCCGACGACCACCTCGGAGACGTCCTGCTGCGAGGCCAGCACCACCGATGTCCCGACCGCCGTCACCGCAGCGACCGCCAGGACGGTCGCTGCGGTGCGGGTGGATCGGGAGGATCCCATGAATGACAGGTGCTATCGCCGTGCCGCCACGAGGCGAACCGTGGCAGCAGAGCCGACCAGAATCGACCCGACGAGAGCGGCCACTAACCAACCGTTGGACGATCCAGTGGTGTCGGCCAAACCGGCCTCTCCGGCGTGAACAGCACCCGGGGCGGAGTGCAGGCCGTCGATTGTTTGAACAGCGACGGCGAAGGTGTCGTCGTCGAGTGACCCCCACGCATAGGCGATGGTGTTAACGCCCTCGGCCAGGTCGACGTCCTCGCTCCACACCGCTGCACCGCCAGCAGAGGGGACGATCGCGACGCGGTAGTTGTCAGCCGGCACGTCGGCAACGGCCTCGTCACCGTTCACCAAACCAGCAGCCAGAACGTCGCCATTTGCCTCGATGTCGACCCTCGGAGCCGCGGCGGTGTGCCGGACTGTCACGCGGGCGTCCCCTGCAGCGACCGACGAGATGTCGTTCTCGAACGGGGTCACCGTGGGATCGCCCGCGGCGTCGAGGTGCGCGACGATCGTGTAGTTGCCGCCTGCCTCGACCGGCACATCGGCGGGCCCGAGCAGCACGGTGCTCTTGTCGTTCTTGTCAGTGATCTCCACTGAGTACGTGTCCGCGGGAAGTTCCAGTGGGCCGGCGAGGTCGCCTGGCTTGAAGTTGTCCAGCGTGAGGTCGCCATTGACATAGACATCGACCGTCAGGTCGGGGATGCCGTGCAGAACCGAGACTGAAGCGTCGTCAGCAGCGTGTGCTGCCCCAGCGGGCAGGAAGGCCAGAGGGGCGGCGACGCCGAGCAGCAGACTTGGCATCAAGGCAGCTCGTGAGAGGCGCATGAGGTACTCCTTGTGAGGGCGGGCCGGTGCGCCCACCTGGTGTACCTGCTTCGCCTTGGAGGCCGCTCCTGGATGCACTAGGTGAAAGCAAGGGGTGCAAGCAAGGGGCTCAACAACTCAGCAGGATGCGCTCAGAACCACGTCATGCGCCTCCTGCTGTTACTCCCAACGGAAGTACCGGGCGATCCCCACGGTGGCAACGACGCACCATGCCAGGAGCACAACAACGGCGGCGGCATCAAGATCGGACGCCATGGTGGCGAGGCGGAATGCCGTCGCTAGTGCTGCGGAGGGAAGCAGTTCGACCCAGGGCTGTAAGGCGTCCGGCAGTTGACTGACAGGGATCAGAACGCCAGCACCGGCGAGCACCACGTACGCGAGGTTCGCCAGTGCGAGAGTGGCCTCTGCGCGGACGACCCCGGCAAGCAGCAGGCCGAGAGCGGCCAGCGCGGCGCTCCCCAACAGCGTCAGCGGAATGAGCAGCACGAGGCCCAGGGTTTCGGGCTGCCACCCCAAGGCGAGGCCGACCACCCCGAGCAACAGGAGTTGCACCGTCTCGACTGCGAGGATGGCAAGTGCCTTGCCCCACAACACGTTCGCGCGTGACAGGGGAGTGGTTCCGACCCGCCGCAGTACTCCATAGCGTCGCTCGAAACCTGTCTGGATGGCCAGGGCCGTGAACGACGTTGACAAGATGGCCAGCGCCAGGATGCCAGGAACCACGATGTCGATGCGCTCTTGGTCGCTGGACGCTCCTACATCGATGATGTCGGTGCGCGCCATGACAAGAAGCAGCCCAAGCGGCAGCACGACTGTCAACAACAGCTGCTCGCCGTTGCGAGCCAACATGCGCAGTTCGAGCTGGGCGTGCGACAGGATGCGCGCGCGTGCAGATGCCGCTCCTGGTTGTGGCGCGACGTCGAGAGTCATGAGGGTTGGTCCTCACTGGTGAGTTCCAAGAAGACATCCTCGAGGGTGCGACGTTCTGAGTTGATGCTCGTCGGTGAAACCCCGAGCTCAGCGAACCACGCGGTGATCGGAGTCAACGCGTCAGCGAGCCCCGGCGTCACGACCTCATAGCTACCGGGTGACATCTCCGTTGCCGTGCTCCCATCCGGCAGGCGTGCGAGAAGCCGCGAGACGTCCAATGCTGGTGACGTGGTGAAGTGCAGGCGCGAGAGGCGAGGGTGAGCGACCAACTCGGTGGGATGCCCCGCGGCTATCGCGCGACCGTGGTCAACGATGACGACGCGGTCGGCGAGATGCTCAGCCTCCTCCAGATAGTGCGTGGTGAGGACGACGCTGACCCCTGCTGTGCGTAGTGACGCAATGAGATCCCACACCGCGCGGCGGGAGTGCGGATCGAGACCAGCGGTTGGTTCGTCGAGGAACACCAACTCGGGTCTGCCGACGATGGCGAGGGCCAGGCTGAGTCGCTGGCGTTGCCCACCGGACAGTCGTCGCGATGGGGTGGACGACACGTCCTCGAGTGCCAGTGCAGCAATGAGGTCACTCGGTCGGTGCGGGGACCGGTACAGGGCGGCCGCATGGTTGAGAGCTTCTGTCGCCGTCACAGTTCCGTAGATTCCGCCCTCTTGGAGCATGACCCCGACGCGTGACTTCAGCTCGTGATCGCTGGGTGACATGCCAAGGACGCGGACGGTGCCAGCGTCGGGTCGACGGAGTCCTTCACAGATCTCGATCGTCGTCGTCTTGCCCGCCCCGTTGGGGCCGAGGACGGCGGTCACGGCTGCCAGAGGTGCGGCGAGGTCTAACTGATCAACGACCGCGCGCCCTTCATACCGTTTGACCAGGCCTTTCACGTCGACGGCCAGCTCGGACGGCTGCCCGGCTGCGGCCGGCCGAAGCGAGGGCACGTCGTCACTGGACACGCCCAGAGCCTAGGAGGCACCCCGGGGGGTGCGGCGCTGACCCTTTTACGCAACAATGGAGTTGTGAAAATCCACCAGGGCGAGACGCGCGCCGCCGAGGGCGGTCACGACGCCGGCCGGGCTCGGGTGGCGGCGTCGTTGCTCAGCGAGGGGCCAGCTACTGCCTCGATGCTTGCCGAGCGCCTAGGGATCAGTGCAACCGCAGTGCGGCGTCACCTCGACGCTCTCAGCGCCGAGCGGTGGGTTGAGGCATCCGACCGACCTCCCTTCGGTGCAACGCCCACGCGCGGGCGTGGGCGTCCCGCGCGCACCTTCTCGCTGACCGCCGAGGGTCGGGCGCATTTTCCAGCTGACTACGACGGCCTCGCCGCCGCTGCCCTTGAGTTCGTCGAGCAGCTCGGTGGCCCGGACGCAGTGGTGGCATTCGCCGAGTCACGGGCCGCTGCCCTCGAACAGCAACTACGTGAGTACCTCGGTGATGAGTGGCAAGGTGCTGGCGACGTCGACCAGGCGAAGGCCTTCGCGACCGCGTTGAGCGATCTTGGCTACGCCACCAGTGCCGAACCTGCGCCTTCCGGCGTCCAGGTGTGCCAGCACCACTGCCCGGTTGCGGACATCGCCCAGCAGTACCCACAACTGTGCGAGGCGGAAACAGCAGCCTTTGCTCGGCTGCTCGGCCACCACGTACAACGACTCGCCACGATCGCTCACGGCGACGGGGTCTGCACGACTGCCATCCCGCTCATCGTTGCCGAATCATCCGAATCATCTGAATCACATGTGGCATCGGCAACACCAGTTTCACCCCCACCAACGGAGAGGACCTCCGCATGAGTACCACCGTTCCCAGCCCGGTCGCCGAGAACATCGAGAGCCTCGGAAGCATGGGTACCTACGAGTACGGCTGGCGTGATGCCGACGCTGCCGGTAGTGGGGCCCAGCGTGGGTTGTCAGAGGCAGTGGTCCGCGACATCTCGTCGAAGAAGAGTGAGCCCGAGTGGATGTTGGAGATGAGGCTCAAGTCGCTTCGACTCTTCGGCAAGAAGCCCATGCCGACCTGGGGCTCTGACCTCTCTGGCATCGACTTCGACAACATCAAGTACTTCGTGCGGTCAACTGAGAAGCAGGCGACGTCGTGGGAGGAACTTCCAGACGACATCAAGAACACCTATGACCGACTAGGTATCCCTGAGGCCGAGAAGCAACGTCTGGTAGCTGGGGTTGCGGCCCAGTACGAGTCAGAGGTCGTCTACCACGCAATTCGCGAAGACCTCGAAGAGCAGGGAGTGTTGTTCCTCGATACTGACACCGCGCTTCGCGAGCACCCCGAGATTTTCCGTGAGTACTTCGGCACCGTGATTCCGCCCGGCGACAACAAGTTCGCCGCACTCAACACGTCGGTGTGGTCGGGTGGGTCGTTTATCTATGTGCCGAAGGGCGTGCACGTTGACATCCCGCTGCAGGCCTACTTCCGCATTAACACCGAGAACATGGGGCAGTTCGAACGCACCCTGATCATCGTTGACGAAGGTGCCTACGTGCACTACGTCGAGGGCTGCACCGCCCCCATCTACTCCAGCGACTCGCTTCACTCTGCCGTCGTTGAGATCATCGTGAAGAAGAACGCTCGCTGCCGCTACACCACCATCCAGAACTGGTCCAACAACGTCTACAACCTGGTCACCAAGCGGGCTGTTGCCCACGAGGGCGCGACCATGGAGTGGGTCGACGGCAACATCGGGTCCAAGGTCACAATGAAGTACCCGGCCATCTGGTTGGTTGGCGAGCACGCTAAAGGCGAAACCCTCTCGGTGGCGTTCGCAGGTGAAGGCCAGCACCAAGACGCCGGGTCGAAGATGGTGCACGCGGCACCGAACACGTCATCGAGTGTTGTCTCGAAGTCTGTGGCGCGAGGCGGAGGGCGCACCTCATACCGCGGGCTCGTCCAGATCAAAGAAGGCAGCCACGGGTCGAAGTCGACAGTGAAGTGCGATGCCTTGCTCGTCGACGACATCAGTCGTTCCGATACCTACCCCTACGCCGACATCCGTGAAGATGACGTGTCCATGGGTCATGAGGCCACGGTGACGAAGTTGTCAGAAGACCAGCTGTTCTACCTGATGAGTCGCGGCATGACCGAAGACGAGGCCATGGCCATGATCGTGCGCGGCTTTGTCGAGCCCATTGCTCGTGAGCTGCCGATGGAGTACGCCCTTGAGCTCAACCGACTCATCGAGCTTCAGATGGAAGGGGCGGTGGGCTAGCAGTGACCGCACCGACCGTGTCGGCCGCACCAGTGGTCGACCGCAGTGAACGTCTGCGCTCTGTGCAGGCGTCAGACTTTCCCGTCCCCACCGGGCGCGAAGAAGAGTGGCGGTTCACGCCGTTGGCACGACTTCGAGACCTGCTCCCCGAGCAGGTTGAGGGGGTGTCGGGTTCTGGGTCAGTGTCGTTCGACGTCATGGCACCCACCGGGGTCAAGGTCGAACGAGTCGAACTGCGGGTAGACCGGTCTGCCGAGCGCTCGAACGCCCAGCACCCGAACGATGGGCGGATCGGTGCCATCGGAACGCCGTCAGACCGGGTCGCCGCGCTGGCTATGTCTGCGGCTGAGGCGGCAACCGTCATCACGGTGCCGCGTGACACCCAGCTACCCGAGCCCATCATCGTGCGGATTGAAGGCAGCAGCATCGAGCCGGCTGACTTCGGCCATGTCCTTCTCGACATCGAGCCGCTGGCGTCTGCCGTGGTGATCCTCGACTACGTCGGGTCAGCCACCTATGCCGACAACGTCGAGATCCGCGTCGCTGATCAGGGACACCTCACGGTGGTGTCCCTGTACGACTGGGCACTCGACGCAGTCCACCTGTCAGAGCACCATGTGCAAGTCGGACGCGATGCTCGGGTCATGCACGTCGTGGTCTCTCTCGGTGGCGATGTCGTCCGGGTGTTGCCCGAGGTGTCCTTCGCCGGCCCTGGCGGCGACGTCGAGCTCTTGGGCCTGTTCTTCACCGATCCCCACCAACACCACGAGCACCGCATATTTGTCGACCACTCCGAACCACACTGCCGCAGCAACGTGAACTACAAGGGAGCCCTCATCGGTGAGGGAGCTCATTCGGTCTGGATCGGCGACGTCCTCATCCGGGCCAACGCCGTCGGAACCGAGACCTACGAAATCAACCGCAACCTGCTGTTGAGCGATGGTCCCAGGGCCGACTCGGTTCCAAACCTTGAGATCGAGACGGGGGATGTCGCTAGCGCAGGTCATGCCTCTGTCACCGGAAGACTCGATGACGACCAGTTGTTCTATCTGATGTCTCGTGGAGTTCCCGAGCTCGAGGCCCGCCGATTGGTCGTCAATGGCTTCTTCGCCGAGATGCGTGACCGCATCGGCGTCCCGTATGTCACAGAAAGACTGACGACCGCACTAGAGACCGAACTGGAAAGGGCCACTGCATCGTGACCGCCGAGAACGTTACTGACAACTCCGCTGAGCCTGGCACCTTCGCACGTGTGTGTTCCTTGGGCGACCTCAGCGACGGCCAGCCGCATAAGGCAGTCGTCGGTGAAACCGCTATCGCAGTGGTCCTCACCGAAGGTGAGGTCTACGCGATCAATGACACCTGCTCGCACGGTCAAGTCTCCCTCGCCGAGGGCGAGGTTGAAGGCTGCCTGTTGGAGTGCTGGCTCCACGGCTCGCAGTTCGACCTACGCACTGGCCAACCCGTTTCGCTTCCGGCGACCGATCCCGTTCCCGTCTACCCCGTCAAGGTCGAAGACGACACCGTCTTCGTCCGCGTTTGAGGAGCAACAAACAGATGAGTGTCCTCGAGGTACGAGACCTCCACGTGTCGGTCACGACCGACGAAGGCGCGCGGGTCATCCTGCGCGGCGTCGACCTGACGATTGCCGGGGGCGAGACCCACGCACTGATGGGTCCCAACGGCTCTGGCAAGTCGACGTTGGCCTACGCGATCGCCGGCCATCCGCGTTACGAGGTGACATCGGGGAGCATCACCCTCGATGGTGAGGACGTTCTCGACATGTCAGTCGATGAACGCGCCCGCGCCGGTCTCTTCTTGGCAATGCAGTATCCCGTCGAGGTTCCTGGGGTATCGGTCACCAACTTCCTCAGGACCGCAGCGACCGCCGTGCGCGGTGAGGCTCCGAAGGTGCGCCACTGGGTGAAAGAAGTTCGCGAAACGATGGACCAGCTGTCGATGGATCCGTCATTTGCCGAACGGAATGTCAACGAGGGTTTCTCTGGTGGTGAGAAGAAGCGATCAGAGCTGCTGCAACTCGAGTTGCTGCAGCCGAAGATTGCGATCCTTGACGAGATCGACTCAGGTCTTGACGTCGATGCGCTCAAGGTCGTCTCCGAGGGAATCAACCGCGTGAGTGCCAGCAGTGAGACGGGCGTCATGCTGATTACGCACTACACACGAATCCTCCGCTACGTGAAGCCTGACCACGTTCACGTCTTCGCAGGTGGGCGCATCGTTGAGCATGGCGGCCCTGAACTGGCCGAGTCGCTTGAAGCCGAGGGATACGAGCGCTACGCAGACAAGTCGTTGACCGCCGCGGGCTGACCTATGACACAGAGCCTGAGTGTGCCCACCGAGAGTCGGTCAATCGATGTCGACGCGGTGCGTCGTGACTTTCCGGTGCTTTCACGCGAGGTGAGAGATGGGCAGCCGCTGATCTACCTCGACAGCGGCGCCACCTCGCAGAAGCCACTGGCGGTGCTCGACGCCGAGCGCGAGTTCTTGCTGCGCAGCAATGCACCCGTGCACCGGGGCGCCTACCAGCTGGGCGAAGAGGCCACCGATGCCTATGAGGCAGCTCGAGCCGGAGTGGCATCGTTCATCGGCGCTGCGTTCGACGAGGTGGTCTTCACGAAGAACGCGACAGAAGCCATCAACCTGGTGGCCTATGCCATGAGCAACGCCGCGACATCTGGCCCAGAGGCAAGTCGGTTCTTGGTCGGCGAAGGTGATCGCATCGTCGTGACCGAGATGGAGCATCACGCCAATCTGGTTCCTTGGCAGCAGCTCGCAGAGCGCACGGGTGCTGAGCTGGCCTGGTTGGGTCTCACCGATGAGGGACGGCTCGACCTCGACAATCTCAACGAGATTGTCGACGAGCGCACCAAGGTCGTTGCCTTTGTTCATCAGAGCAACATTCTTGGCACCATCAATCCGGTCGATGTCATTGCCAAACGGGCCCGCGAGGTAGGCGCTTTGGTCGTGCTCGATGCCTGCCAGTCAGTGCCTCACCAGCCATTCTCGGTCACTGACTACGACGTCGACTTTGTTGCTTTCTCTGGCCACAAGATGCTTGCACCTTCAGGCATTGGGGTGCTCTGGGGGCGCAGCCCATTGTTGGCGCACCTACCGCCGTTCCTCACTGGCGGTTCGATGATCGAGCAGGTGTTCATGGAGCGCACTACGTTCGCTCCGCCACCGCAACGTTTTGAGGCAGGTACTCCTCCGATCTCGCAAGCCGTTGGGCTGCACGCGGCCATCAACTACTTGACCGCACTGGGCATGGACGCTGTTGCCGCCCATGAGCATTACCTGACCGAATACCTGCTGAGTCGACTGGCCGAGATTGCCGGCGTCCGCATCGTCGGGCCTGACCAAGCCATAGACCGAGGTGGCGCTGTGAGCTTCGTGGTCGATGGCTTGCACCCCCACGACGTCGGGCAGGTGCTCGATGACAGGGGCATCGCCGTGCGGGTAGGTCACCACTGCGCGTGGCCGGTCTGTCGGCGTTATGGCGTCCCAGCGACGACACGAGCCAGCTTCTATGTCTACAACGGAACCGACGACCTCGACTCGCTGGTCGATGGGGTAGTGGCAGCACAGGCGTTCTTCGGGGCGCGCCCATGAAACTCGAGCAGATGTACCAAGAGATCATCCTCGATCACTACCGATCCCCACTGAACAGCGGGCTGCGCGAACCGTTCGGGGCGCAGGTTCACCATGTGAACCCCACCTGCGGTGACGAGATCACGCTTCGCGTTGCCCTCGCCGATGACGGGCGGATCGCCGACGTCTCGTATGAGGCACAAGGGTGTTCGATCAGCCAGGCATCGACGTCGGTGATGACCGAGTTACTGATCGGCAAGTCGGTGCCGCAGGCCCTTGAGATTTCTGGTGCCTTCCAAGAACTCATGCTGTCGCGCGGCACTCTGGAGCCAGACGAGGACGTGCTCGATGATGCGGTCGCCTTCGCGGGTGTCTCGAAGTACCCCGCCAGGGTGAAATGTGCGCTGCTGGGCTGGATGGCATGGAAAGACGCGGTCGTGCAGGCGAGCGCAGCGGGTGAATCGGCCGATGAGCCGAAGGTAGCGAGCAACGTGACCAACGTGACGAATGGAGCCCACCGATGACCGAGGCCACTGAGACTTCAGATGAGACTTCTGAGCCGACACTCGACGACCTCACCGAAGCAATGCGTGACGTTGTCGACCCAGAGCTGGGCATCAACGTTGTCGACCTGGGCCTGGTGTACGGCATCAGCGTTGAAGGATCCGACGGTGAGCGTGCAGCAATCGTTGACATGACGTTGACATCGGCCGCGTGTCCGTTGACCGACGTGATCGAGGACCAGACAAATGTTGCGCTTGGCACGCTGGTCGACGCGGTACGGATCAACTGGGTCTGGATGCCCCCGTGGGGTCCAGACAAGATCACCGATGACGGCCGCGAGCAGTTGCGCGCACTGGGCTTTAACGTCTAACCCGGCGTTCAACATCTGAAGCGGGCCGAAACGCCTGAACACCTGAAACTGATTCGTATCTGGCGCTCTGAGGTCGCCATACTTCGCCCATGATCACTGCTGCCGACGTCGAGTTGCGGGCCGGGTCACGCCTGCTCGTCGAAGGCGCGACTTTTCGCGTTGCTTCCGGCGAGAAGGTCGGTCTGGTTGGACGCAACGGGGCTGGGAAGACGACGTTGACGAGAGCCTTGGCTGGAGACTCGCAGCCGGCCTCGGGCACCATCACGCGCAGCGGCACCATCGGCTACCTGCCTCAGGATCCGCGCACCGGAGACCTCGAGCAGTTGGCATCCGCACGCATCCTGAGCGTGCGCGGCCTCGACGTCATCACCGAGCAGCTCCGCGCCTCCGAGCTCGCCATGGCCGCGGCCAACGACCGAGATCGGGCCATGAGCCGCTACGCGCGGCTCGAGGCGGAGTTCATGGCAGCCGGTGGGTACGCCGCCGAATCCGCAGCAGCGCGGATCGCTTCCAGCCTGGGACTCTCAGAGCGGGCGCTTGGCCAACCCCTCGGGACCTTGTCCGGTGGACAACGCCGCCGCGTCGAGTTGGCGCGCATTCTGTTCAGCGATGCCAGCACGCTGTTGCTCGATGAACCGACCAACCACCTCGACGCTGACTCGATCGTCTGGCTTCGTGACTTCTTGCGTTCGTACTCCGGCGGAGTTGTCGTCATCTCCCACGACGTCGAACTGCTCGAGGACACCGTGAATCGGGTGTTCCACCTCGACGCAAACCGTGCCGAGATCGACGTCTACAACATGGGGTGGCGTGCCTACTTGGAGCAGCGCGAGACCGACGAGAGGCGGCGGCGGCGAGAGCGATCGAATGCTGAGAAGCAAGCCACCGCATTGCGCGATCAGGCCCTGCGGATGCGCGCGAAGGCCACCAAGGCCAAGGCGGCTCAGAACATGATGCGCCGCGCCGATCGCCTGACAGACGTCCTGGAGGGTGAGCGACGAAGTGACAAGGTGGCTCGCATCCGCTTTCCGCGTCCTGCGGCCTGTGGCAAGACTCCGCTGACGGCTCAAGCCCTTTCGAAGTCATACGGATCCCTCGAGGTGTTCACCGACGTCGATCTCGCCATCGATCGCGGGTCCCGAGTCGTCGTGCTGGGTCTCAACGGGGCAGGCAAGACCACCCTGCTGAGGCTGCTCGCCGGCGTTGAGCCCTCAGATACCGGCAGCATCGAGCCAGGTCATGGGCTACGGCTGGGCTATTACGCCCAGGAGCACGAAACCCTCGACGCTACCCAGACGGTGCTCGAGAACATCTTGTCGTCGTCACCAGCGCTGTCTGAAAGTGAGGCCCGCAGCCTGCTGGGCAGCTTCCTGTTCAGCGGTGACACGGTCCATCAGCCAGCAGGCACGCTGTCTGGTGGCGAGAAGACTCGCCTCGCCCTGGCATGCCTGGTGGTCTCGAGTGCCAATGTGCTGTTGCTGGACGAACCCACGAACAACCTCGACCCCGCCAGTCGCGCTGAGATCCTCACAGCGCTTCGCGGGTATGAGGGGGCCATCGTGCTCGTGACCCACGATGAGGGCGCGGTCGACGCGTTGAGCCCGGAACGCCTGATTCTGTTGCCAGATGGCGTAGAGGACTTCTGGTCTGCCGATTACGCGGATCTCGTGGCACTGGCGTAGGTTCACTACGTAGGTTCAAGGTAGCGAGACTCGGAGCGCCCACGTTTTAAGTGGCCGAGTAGTGGGGTATCACCCATGATGGAACGAAGACGACTGGTACCGATGCACACCGGTACTGGCGACCAAGGAGGCGGTTGTGACTGAGAGTCGATCCCTGTCCCCGCTGAACAAGGGGCGGAGAATCACCGGAGATGAGCGCGGAGCGTTGTCGGGTGAGTTGCGCCGCCAGTATGAGGCGGGCCGCAGCATTCGCGACTTGGCGGCCGACACCGGGCGCTCGTACGGGTTCATCCACCGCGTCTTGATGGAGTCTGGCGCGAAGCTGCGGGGACGAGGCGGGGCTAACCGCCGACCAGCACGATAGGCGTTCGCTCCACGCGTACTCCGGCTTGGAACATCTGGGAAGCCGTGAGCCCCCATTGTCGTTGCCGCATTTTAGGGTGAGGGCGACACACACGCTGGAGGCGCCGAGTGAGTATGCAGTCGTGGATGACGCTGCGCTCGTATTCTCGCGATAGCAGCGTTACCCGTCAGCACCTCGCGCCCGGCACGGTTCGTCGCATTGGTGGGTACGCACGGCCTTACAAGTGGGCGATCGTCTTCTTCCTGGTCCTCACCGTCATCGATGCATTGTTGGTCGTGGCGACTCCTTTGCTCCTTGCCCGCCTCATCGATGATGGCGTGGAGCAAGGTGACCGCCAGGTCGTTGTCATCCTCGCCCTGATCGTGGCCGGGCTGGCGATCCTGGATGCCGGGCTGGCGCTCGTGCTGCGCTGGTACTCGGCGCGCATCGGTGAGGGCCTCATCTACGACCTTCGGCGCGAGGTGTTCGACCACGTTCAACGCATGCCCTTGGCGTTCTTTGTGCGCACGCAGACAGGCGCCCTGATCTCACGCCTCAACAACGACGTCATCGGTGCGCAACAGGCCTTCACCACGACGCTTTCCAGCGTGGTCGCCAATGTGATCAGTGTCATTGTGGTGACTATCGCGATGCTCGCGCTGTCGTGGCAGATCACGTTGGCATCGCTGGTCTTGCTGCCGGTGTTCCTTGTTCCTGCTCGCTATGTCGGGCGTCACCTCGCCCAAATGACACGCGACTCCATGCAGATGAATGCCGATATGAGCTCGACGATGACCGAGCGCTTCAATGTGTCGGGTGCATTGCTCGTGAAGTTGTTCGGGCGACTTGACGTCGAGCGCGATCAGTTCAGCTCTCGTGCGGCCCAGGTGGCTGACATCGGGGTGCGCATTGCCATGGCCAACCGCGCCTTTTTTGTCGCTCTCACCCTCATCGCATCGCTTGCGACCGCCTTGGTGTACGGAGCCGGTGGTCTGATGGCTATTGAAGGGACGCTGACGACAGGCGTACTGGTCGCACTGGCGGCTCTGCTCACGCGGCTCTACGGCCCGCTGACGGCGCTGTCCAACGTGCGCATCGACGTGATGACAGCGCTGGTCAGCTTTGAACGCGTTTTTGAGGTGCTCGACCTTCCTCCGATGATTGCCGACAGCCCAGACGCCCGAGATCTTCCAACGGGTCCCACCTCAGTGCGGTTCGAGCAGGTGGGCTTTGCCTACCCCACCGCAGACCAGGTCTCATTGGCATCGCTTGAGGTCGTCGCCCGGTCAGACAGCGCGCCTGGAGGGCCGGTTCTGCACGACATCACGTTCGAGGTGCTGCCTGGTCAGATGGTGGCGATCGTGGGGCCTTCGGGGGCAGGCAAGACCACTCTCACCTCGCTGATCCCCAGGCTGTATGACGTCACAGACGGTCGAGTCCTGGTCGGCGGATACGACGTGCGTGATCTCACCTTGGCCTCGCTGCAAGATGCCATTGGTGTCGTGACACAAGACGCCCACCTCTTTCACGACACGATCGAAGCCAATCTGCGCTACGCGGCACCCGATGCGAGCGAGTCTGAGCTGTGGAACGCCCTGCGGTCCGCTCGAATCAGTGAGCTCATAGCCTCGCTGCCTGATGGTCTTGGCACTGTCGTCGGTGATCGAGGTCATCGCCTCTCTGGTGGTGAGAAGCAGCGTCTTGCCATTGCCAGGTTGCTGCTGAAATCGCCGTCCGTGGTGATTCTTGATGAAGCGACTGCTCATCTCGACAGTGGATCCGAACGATTCGTACAAGAGGCACTTGACTCTGCCCTGGTGGGGCGAACCTCACTGGTGATCGCCCACCGGCTGTCGACGGTTCGCGCTGCCGACCTGATTGTCGTCGTAGACGATGGGCGAATCGTCGAGCGCGGTGACCACCAGAGCCTGCTGGCAAGCGACGGACTCTACGCCGATCTCTACCGCACCCAGTTTGCTCCGCAGTTCTAGTCGCCCACCAGATCTGCTGGCCTAGATCGAACGCCGTGCGCCACCATCGATCGGAATGAGCGCACCGGTGAGATAAGAGGCTGCGGCAGACAGCGCGAAGGCCGCGACCGTTCCGAACTCGATCGGGTCACCGTATCGACCGGCCGGGATCGCGGCCTCGCGCCGACGACGAGCCGAGTCACCACGTCCGGCGCGGGCGTCGAGCTCGCGAGTGCGGTCGGTGTTGATCCACCCAGGCATCAAACCGTTGACGCGGATCGCTCGAGGTGCCAGCTCATCGGCCAGATCTTTGACAACCCCAGCCAACCCCGGCCGGAGGCCGTTAGACACCGAGAGGCCCGGGATCGGCTCTCGCGCCGAACTGCTCAAGACAAATGCCAGGGCACCGCCGTCGTCCATCGTGGACGCAAGAGCTCTGGCGGTTCGGATCGGCCCCAGGAACACCGACTCGAATGCTGCGCGCCACACATCGTCACTGGTTTCGAGGACGGTGCCCGCCGGCGGGCCACCGCACGACAACAACGCCCCGTCGATCCGTCCGAAGCGGGCCACCGCAGCGGCAATGAGTCGCTCCTCAGCGCCGGCATCCTTCAGGTCGGTGGGCACCCCGATGGCTCGGTCAGTTCCACCGAGCGACGCGACAGCTGACGTCAACGCCTCAGGGTCACGAGCGGAGAGCACCACGTGTGCCCCTTCAGCAACCAGCACTTCGGCGGTTGCTCGCCCGAGCCCCCGACTGCCACCCGTGACGACGAAGACGCGGCCTTGAAGACCGAGATCCATGGTGGTCCTTTCCGGCGGCGGCTGGTACGGCGAGCCTATCCAGGCCGTGTGGGCTCTTCGGCCTCCTGGACGCCGTGAGGTGCGGGTGTGTCGGCCTGCTGCTGATCGTGGCGGGCCTCGCGGCGCATCAGCAGCAGCAGGCCGATGAGCGCGATTGGAATGAAGAGCCACCATTGGTACGCGTAGAACAGGTGCGGCCCCATGCCGAGATCGGCCGCTTCAGGGCGCTCGAGGTCGGAGCCATCGTCTGGGGTCTGGTCGACCAGATCCCCATAGGCCACGTAGACCGGTCCTGGCAGCGGTGCCGGGTAGTCACGTGGGTCGATGTCGTAGACCTGCCCAGTCGGCGCCGTCCGGTCCGTGGTGTCCTGTGGAGCTCGGACGCGCATCACGAGCTCCACAGGACCACTGGCGGGTACCAGGCCATCGAGGTCGCTCGGAGTATTGGGGTTCGTGGTCGATGGCGGTACGAAACCACGATTGACAATCACTGTGCCCCCGGTGTCGAGCTCGAGCGGAGTGAGCACGGCATAGCCCGCGCGTCCTGACGGGTTGCGCTGCAGCACCTGGGCATCGGTCAGGTACTGCCCAGCCGCCGTCGTGAGGCGATGCTCGGCCCCGGTCGGCAGGTTGGTCGGATCGGGCATGAGATCGGAGAGGGGCTGCTCGGGTGCCTGTTGGGCGGCTTCGACCGCGGCATTGCGGGCGGAACGATCTTCATGTCGGTGCCATTGCCAGAGCCCGAGCCACCAGAAAAGCACGCACAGCCCGACGGTGATGGCGAGGAAGGCCAACCATCGCGGTTGCCGAACGAGCGAGAACACGCCACGAAGGTAGCCTGGAGTCATGTTGGTAGATGCATTCGGTCGTACCGCGACCGACCTGCGGGTATCGGTCACTGACCGGTGCAATCTGCGATGCACCTATTGCATGCCGCCAGAGGGTCTTGACTGGATTCCGGGCGATGACCTGTTGTCAGCCGAGGAGTTGATCCGGGTCGTTCGGCTGGCAGTGGCCGAGGGTGTGACCGAAGTGCGATTCACCGGCGGTGAACCACTGGTGCGGCCCGACCTCGAGACCATCATCGCTGGTGCTGCTTCGTTGTCACCTGCGCCGTCGATCTCGCTCACGACGAACGGCATTGGGCTCACGAAGCGGGCAGACGCCTTGCGAGCCGCAGGGCTCACGAGAATCAATGTCTCGCTCGACACCCTTGACCGTGAGCGTTTCACTACGCTGACCCGGCGAGACCGGCTAGCAGACGTGTTGGCTGGCATCGAGGCGGCCAAGGAGGCTGGCCTACATCCGGTCAAAATCAACACCGTCCCGATGCGCGGCGTCAACGACGACGAGATCGTCTCGCTCGTGCGATGGGCCATCGACATTGGAGTCAACCTGCGATTCATCGAGCAGATGCCGCTCGACGCGCAGCACGCCTGGTCGCGCCAAGAGATGGTCAAGGCAGACGAAATCCTGGCGAAACTCGCCACCGCATTCCGGCTCGAACCGATGTCCGAAAGCAGAGGCAGCGACCCAGCCGAACGCTGGACCGTGACAAGCCTCGATGACTCGGCGACCGGAGTGGTCGGCGTCATTGGCTCGGTGACTCGACCGTTCTGTGCGGCGTGTGATCGGGTGCGCCTGACCAGTGACGGACAGCTTCGCAACTGCCTGTTCTCGCAGACCGAGACCGACCTTCGTGGGCCGCTGCGCAACGGTGCCTCTGACGACGAGGTCATCGAGTTCATGCGCGAATGCCTGGCGGCCAAGAAGGCTGGCCACGGCATCGACGAGCCGACGTTCTTGCCGCCGTTGCGCCCGATGTCGGCCATCGGGGGTTGACGTCGTGGCTGGCTGGCGGCGCACGAAGAGCTCGGACGCCTATCGGATCACGACGGCTCGCAAGAGCATCGCCGATGACCAGGCGACTCGCGTTCGGGGCTATGTGATCTCGATGTCGATCCGCATCGTGTGTTTCCTGCTTGCTGCGGTGACGTCAGGCTGGGTGCGTTGGACCCTGGTCGCCGGGGCGCTAGTGATCCCGTACATCGCTGTGGTCTACGCCAACGGTGGTCGCGAGCCGACAGGAGATCCTCCTGACACCTTGCGGCCGGTGCCAGGGCGTGAGCTTCCTCGCGCCTCTTCGGATCAACCTCCAGCCGCTGCCTGACCAAAGGCTGTGAGCAAGTGGCAGGATCGGGTCATCTCACCTCACCAACCTGTGGAGTTGTCGTGGCCAACCGCACCTATCGATTGACGGAGATCGTCGGGACGTCAACCGAAAGCATGGAAGACGCCGTTCGAAACGGCATCAGTCGCGCCTCAGAGACTTTGCGTCACCTCGATTGGTTCGAGGTCACTGAGGTGCGCGGGCGGATCGACGGCAGCAACGTCGGTCATTGGCAGGTCGGGCTCAAGGTGGGGTTTCGCCTCGAGGACGCCTGATCGACAGCCCGCGTGACAGCGGGGGCGACTACCGCAGCCACTGCCTCAGGATGCCTGGCTGACTGTCGACATGTTGAAATCGCGGACTCGGAGCGTTGGCATCGAGACTCGCGTGAAGAAGTCGTTCCACTCGCGGGGCAGCGCGGTGTCAGTAGTTGAGGCACCAGTCACCCGTGAGAGCAGGTCGACCGGGCTTTCGTTGAAGCGGAAGTTGTTGACGGCGCCGACCACCTCACCGCCCTCGACGAGGTAGACGCCGTCGCGAGTCAATCCAGTGAGCAGCAGGGTCTGGGGATCGACCTCGCGGATGTACCAGAGCGTCGTCAAGAGCAGCCCGCGCTCAGTGCTAGCGATGAGCGAGTCGAGCGACTCAGTAGCGCCAGCAACTTCGAGGGCCAGGTTGTCGATCATGGGTGTGACGTCGCCCTTGGTCAGCGCAGCGGAGTGCCGAGTTTGTCCGAGGGCCGTCAGGCGGCCGTTGTCGATCCAGTTCGTGCGCTTCAGCGGCAGACCGTTGTCGAAGACTGACTCCGTCGATCCGGACGCGTGGGCGATGACGAAGGGCGCGCACTCGATGCCGGGGTAGTGGGGGTCACTGATCAGACTCAGCGGTGACTCGGTGAGCTGCTCGCCGATCCGCGTACGCCCACCCGGCGACGAGAAGACCGTACGCCCGTCCGCCGCGTCACGAGCAGCAGCTGACCAGTACTGATAGATCAGCAGATCGGCGACGGCCGACGGGGGTAGCAGGACCTCGTATCGACCCGGCTCCAGGTCAAGGGTGCGATCGGCCCAGCCGAGCCTGGTGCTGACGTCATCGTGAAGCTCACCAACGTCGATGTCTGAGAAGTCACGTGTAGAGCGCCCCACCCACGTTGAGCGGGTCCGTTCGTGCGACTTGCCTGTGACCTCGAGCCGACCCGTCGGTTGAACATGACGAAGCCTGGTACCGGCGGTGTTGCCCAAGTAAGTGGTGGTGACGTCGTGCTCGGCGAATCCAAAGAGCTCGTGTCCGGCCGAGCGAGCCTGACCGAACCAGTCACCCAGCGCCGGCGCGAAGTCGCTGAACACCTCAGGGGACGTCTCAGCCGCCGGTTCAGAGAAGTCGTTGCCGAGGCTTCCGCCGACGAGGTCTGCTGCATCGGGTGCGGCTTCAGCCGTTCGTGCAGCGGCCTGAGCGCGCTCGACAATGCCAAGAACATCGTGTTGGTCCGCGACGCTTGCGCTAGCGACACCCACGGATCGCCCGCTCATCGCGATGACGGTGAGGTCTCTGCTCCGCATCACGCCGTTGGTGGTCAGCGTGTTTGCGGCCCATCGCAGGTTGGTCTGCGAGTGCTCTTGGCAGATGACGGTCAAGGCGTCGACCGAGCAGTGGCTGAGCGCGAGCTCGACGATCTCGTCCGGCCTCATCGGGCGCCCTCCGCTGCAGTGTTGAGGATGTTGACGTTGGTGAAGGTGGCCGATGGTGCTCCGTGGCTCACAGGAGCGACTTGCCCCGGTTGGGCCTTGCCGCAGTTGAAGGCGCCTCCCAAGACGTAAGTCTGTGGCCCCCCAACCGACGACATCGAGCGCCAGAAGTCGGTGGTGGTGGCCTGATACGCGACGTCCTTCAGCTGGCCGCTGAGTCGTCCGGACTTGATGCGGAAGAAGCGCTGGCCCGTGAACTGAAAGTTGTAGCGCTGCATGTCGATCGACCAGCTCTTGTCGCCAACGATGTAGATGCCATCGTCGAGCGCTGCAATCTGCTCTTCGGTCGAGGGACCATCACTCTTCGGTTGCAGACTGACGTTGGCCATGCGCTGGATCGGTACATGCCCAGGGGAGTCGGCGAAGGCGCACCCGTTGGAACGGTCGTAGCCGACTCTTGAGGCGATCCGTCGGTCGAGCTGGTAGCCGACCAGCGTTCCGTCGCGAATGATGTCGAACTCTTGCGCGGCGACGCCCTCGTCGTCCCAGCCGACGCTCGATAGCCCGTGCTTCACGGTGCGGTCGCCTGTGACATGCATCAGGTCAGATCCGTACTGCAGCGATCCGAGCTTGTCTGGCGTCGCGAACGACATTCCCGCGTAGTTCGCCTCATATCCGAGGGCACGATCGAGCTCGGTGGCGTGGCCGATCGACTCGTGAATCGTGAGCCACAGGTTGCTGGGGTCGATCACCAGGTCGTACTGGCCTGGATCGACGCTGGGAGCCTGCAACTTCTCGTTGAGCCATCCTGGCAACGCGGCCAGCTCGGACGACCAGTCGTATCCCGGGCCTGTCAGGTACTCCCAGCCCTGGCCAACCGGCGGAGCGATGGTTGACATCGTCTCGAAAGCCCCAGTGGCTGGGTCGATGGTGACCGCTTCGAACTCGGGGTGCAATCGAACCCGCTGCTGCGTGGTGACGGTGCCGTCGAGGTCGGCGTAGAACTTGTTCTCTTTCACTGCGTAGAGCGAGGTATCGACGTGGTCAATGCCCTTGGCGTCGAGCAACTGTCGACTCCAACCCTGCAGTAGCGCGACCTTCGCATCGTTCGGAACCGTCCAAGGATCGGTCGTGTAGTCGGAGATCCACGTACCTTGGTGGGTGGGTTCAGGTGAAAGGTCGACCGGCTCGGTGTTGACCGGTGCACTGATCTTGGCAAGATCCAACGCTCGACGTGCGGTACGAACGGCTGCCTCTGGCGTCCGCTCGACATCGGAGGCGAAGCCCCACGTGCCATTCACGACCACTCGCACAGAGAAGCCGATGTCTTCGGCGTCGTTCACGCCCTCGAGCTCGGCGTCGCGAAGCCGGATCATGGTCGTGAGGATGCGCTCCATGCGAAACGCCGCATAACTGGCCCCGCCCTCGCGGGCTGTCTGTAGGGCGGCGTCGGCCAACTGTTGCATCGGCAGCGCCAAGAACTGCTCGTCGATCGATCGATTGCTCACCAGGCCTCCTGACTCGAAATCCACAGCGCGCTGGTCCCACAGAGGCCGAGCGACCTCCCGAACTTACCTGGCCATCGAGAGATTTGCGCTAGGCCGGTAGCGTTTCGGCTCCGTGGCGTGATCGTTGGTGGAGGTGGGTCGCTGTGGCGCGGTCAGTACTGGTGACAGGTGGAAATCGTGGGATCGGCTTGAAAGTGGCTGAGGCCTTCCTTGCCTTGGGCGACCAGGTCGCGATCACCTACCGGTCGGGTGAGCCCCCAGCCGGGTTCTTCGCGGTCAAGGCCGACGTCACCGATCCAGACTCCCTCGACGCTGCCTTCGCCGCGGTCGAGGAGCATCAGGGTCCGGTCGAGGTCCTGGTAGCCAACGCAGGAATTACGCACGACACGTTGCTGCTGCGCATGTCCGATGACGATTTCGACTCAGTGGTGCAAACGAACCTGGTGGGTTCGTTCCGTGTGGCGAAGCGAGCGGCCAAAGGGATGCTTCGCCTGAAGCGCGGTCGCCTGATCTTCATGTCCTCGGTTGTTGCGTTGCTGGGATCGGCCGGGCAAACGAACTATGCGGCGGCAAAGGCAGGAATGGTCGGGTTCGCGCGATCGGCAGCGCGAGAACTGGGTTCGCGAGGGATCACGGCCAACGTGATCGCGCCAGGCTTCGTTGACACCGATATGACTGCTGCTCTGTCCGAGGAGCAGCGCGACCGCATCATGGCTCAGATCCCGCTGGGGCGTTACGCGAGCACCCAAGAGGTTGCCGATGTCGTGACCTTCATCGCCAGTGACGCCGCCGGCTACATCACGGGCGCGGTGATCCCCATCGATGGTGGGCTGGGCATGGGGCACTAACCCCGCACTGAGCGGGGCCCTACGATCGTGGCGACTCACACCTCGACCGCTGGAGTTGGCATGGGACTGCTGGACGGAAAGCAAATCCTGGTCACGGGGGTGCTGACCGAGGCATCAATCGCCTTTCATGTGGCACGGCTGGCCCAAGAGCAGGGGGCGACTGTCGTCCTGAGCTCGCAAGCGAGGACCGTTCGGCTGGTCGAACGGATCGCCAAGCGGCTGCCTGACGGGGCTCCGGTCATCGAGCTCGATGTCGTGTCTGATGACGATCTCGCCGCGTTGCCCGAGCGGGTCGGCGCGCATGTTGACCGCTTAGATGGTGTCCTGCACTCGATCGGCTTCGCGCCCGAAAGCGCACTCGGGGGCAACTTCTTGAACACCGAGTGGCCAGACGTCGCGGTGGCCCTGCAGGTGTCAGCCTTCTCGTTGAAGTCGCTGACCGTGGCGTGTCGACCGTTGCTCAGCGCGCATGCGTCGGTGGTTGGCCTGACGTTTGACGCTTCGTTCGCGTGGCCCGCGTATGACTGGATGGGCGTCGCAAAAGCGGCGTTCGAGTCGACGTCTCGCTACCTCGCCCGTGACCTGGGCGCATCGGGCGTGCGCGTCAACTTGATTGCGGCCGGTCCCATCAAGACCATGGCCGCAAAGAGCATCCCCGGATTCGACCAGTTCGCGCAGTGGTCCGAACGGGCTCCGCTGGGGTGGAACGTCGAGGACCCGGTGCCAGCCGCCCAAGGGTGCATTGCTCTGCTGTCGGAATGGTTCCCTGCAACGACCGGAGAGATCGTTCACGTCGATGGCGGGGCGCACGCGATCGGCGGCTGACATGCGGACTCTTGTACTGCTTCGTCACGGCAAGTCGTCGTACCCCGATGGGGTCGATGACCACGACCGACCTCTGAACGGGCGTGGCGAGCGTGAGGCGCCAATCGCCGGGCGTCTGATCGCCGAGGCGCTGCCCACCGGTGCGGTCGTCGACGAGGCGCTCGTTTCGTCCGCGACACGCGCTCAGCAGACGTGGGAGCTCGTGCGCGAGAGCGTGACGCCGCGAGCCACGCGAACGCTGCCAGAGCTCTACTTGGCGACTCGTTCGGAGTTGCTCGACGTGGTGAACGCTTTGCCGGTCTCTGACGTAGTCATCATCGTCGGACACAACGAGGGGCTCGAAGAACTGGCGGCGTGGCTGACAGGTACGCCGGTCGTCCTGACAACGTCCACCTACGCCCGGATGTCGAGCGACCTTGACTGGGCGGATTGGACTGAGGGGTGCGCCGAGCTTGTAGAGGTGGCCGCGGGTCGATAAGGGCTAAGGCACGTCGTCTGCCGCAGCAATCTCTTGGCGGCTGATGCCGAGCAGGAACAAGATGCTGTCGAGGTACGGCACGTTGACCGCGGTATCGGCAGCCTGCTGCACGACGGGTTTGGCGTTGAACGCGACACCGAGGCCAGCGGCCTCAAGCATGTCGAGGTCGTTCGCCCCGTCACCGATGGCGACGGTCTGGGCGAGCGGAACCGAGGACGCCAAGGCGAACTCACGCAGCGCCTTCGCCTTGGCGGCGCGATCGACAATGGGCTCGACCACCTCGCCGGTGAGGCGGCCATCGGCCACCTCGAGTCGGTTGGCTATGGCGTAGTCAAGCCCGAGTTCACGCTTCAGGTGATTCGTCACAGCCTCGAAACCACCGCTCACGATGCCGCACTGGTAGCCGAGCCGGTGGAGGGTGCGGATGAGAGTTCTTGCCCCCGGGGTCAGGACGACATCACGAGCTACCTGCTCCAGTGCGCTCTCATTAAGCCCCGCCAGGAGTCTCACCCGCCTCCGAAGTGACTCCTCGAAATCGATCTCGCCCCGCATCGCGGCGGCGGTGATCTCGGCGACCTCCGGCTCGCACCCGGCGTGCGCTGCCAGCATCTCGATGACTTCGCCTTGGATCAGGGTGGAATCGACATCCATCACGACAAGGCGCTTCGCGCGCCGGTGCAGCCCGGCCGGTTGAACAGCCACATCAATGCCAGCCGCGGCGGCCTCGATGGCCAGTCGACTTCTGAGGAGCTGGTGTTCGGCGCCCGACACATGCAGCTCGATGGCAGTGACCGGGTACGCGGCGAGCCGTTCAATGTTCTCGATGTTGCCGCCACACAGCGCGATGGTGCTCGCGGCGATCGCGAGCGCGCCTGGACGCAGGGGTGACCCGAGGATGGTGACGTGCGTCTCGGCGCCGCTGAGCACCCCTTCGGCCGCGGGTCGGCGCTCGTGCGTCAGTGACAACCCCATGCCCGTCACCACGCGCATGGCGGTCTGCTCGATCGCGCTCAACGTCCGCTCGAGGTCGTGCTCGCCGTCATGTGCCGAGGGGTCAGGGACCATGACCGAAGCGAGAATCAACTGACCGCTTGTGACGACCTGCTCAACGTCGAGAACGATGACGGGCAACGTGGCCATAGTGCTGAAGAAGGTGCGGCTGACACCGGGACGGTCGGGCCCTGAGATTGTGAGAAGCACGGCCGTGCCAGAGATCGTCACCTCGGTCGGTAGGGGTGCCTGGTCAGCCGCTGCGGGGGTCGAGACTGACGACGCGCTGACCTCACTCATGGCCCAGCCACGCTACCGCCGTCGCTCCGAACCGTTGAGGGCGCCATTCCAAGCAGCTGCATGGGCCGATCTCGCAGCTACCGCCACCTGAGCGAACGTCGACGCTCGGGCCCCCATCTCGTGAGCGGTGCGACTGCCACCCGGATCGGTCATGACGAGGTCGAGCATCTCGAGCACCCGCAGGCTTCGGGCTGCCAGCCGGGTGGCGCGCTCGGTGGCCCCAGGCGGTAGCACCGGCATATCGCTCCACCCCTGTCTGATGTCGGCGGCGTCGTCACGCCATTGGGCAACGTCGAGACCGTCTAGGGCCTCGACGGCGTCGTGGAGCGCTTCGAGAAGGGCACGGTCAGCCTCGCTGACGGTGTCGAACGACACGAGACCGTGCCCATCGGCGTCCTGCTCGAGAAGTAGTAGGTGAGACCCGTGGTCATCTGGGCTGGAGTGCTCGAGTGAGGGCACCATCGCGCACGGGTGACCATCGACACTGACCAGGGCGGCTCCCTGCTCGATGGCCGTGGAGCGCAGCGCGAGCGGTCCAGGAACCCCGGCAGCGTCAGCGGGCGCGGCGGGTACGTAGCGCCACCCGGTGATGCCCTGTTGCCGCCACCGGTGCATGGCGATGGCGAGGCCGTCGATCTCGTCCGCGCCTTCTTTTCTGACCCGCGGCGTGACGCGCAGCCCTTGCAGCACGTCCAGAGCTTGCTCGACACCGACAACGCCGCGCATGGCCGCTGTTGTCCAGGCCGCGTTCGCCGCCGCTGCGGCTAGGAGCTTCGTGCGCACGTGTCCACCGTAGGGGCCAGGTTCGAAGCTTGCGGCGCTCGGCACCGTAGGTTGGGGTGCGTGCCCGTGCTCGAGTTGTCAGACGTCACCGTCGTCAGGGGTGGTGCTCGAATTCTTGACCGGGTGAGTTGGACGGTTGAGGACGACGAACGGTGGGTGATCCTTGGCCCCAACGGTGCTGGCAAGACCACGTTGCTGCAGATCGCCTCGTCACGCATGCATCCCACGCAAGGGCGTGCGGAGATTCTTGAAGAGCGCCTCGGGGCGGTTGACGTCTTCGAGCTCAGGCCCCGTATTGGGTTGGTGAGCGCCGCATTCGCAGAGACGATTCCCAGCGAGTGAGCGGGTGCTCGACCTAGTGATGTCAGCCGGCTACGGCGTCACCGGTCGCTGGCGGGAACGCTACGTGGCTATGGACGAACAACGGGCAGCTGGGCTGCTGGCTCGGCTGGGGGTGGCAGGGCTTTCGGATCGACTGTTCGGCACGCTGAGCGAAGGCGAGCGCAAGCGAGTGCAGATTGCGCGGGCACAGATGACCGACCCCGAACTGCTGATCCTTGACGAACCGGCTGCGGGCCTCGACCTGGGTTCGCGAGAGGACTTAGTCGGACGCCTGTCTCGCGTCGCTGAGGATCCGACCGGCCCAGTCGTGGTGCTCGTGACGCACCACGTCGAAGAGATTCCTCCTGGCTTCACTCATGCGCTGCTGATGCGTTCTGGACAGGTTGTCGCGGCCGGACCAGTCGCCGACGTCGTCACGACGCCATGGCTGACTGCGACGTTCGGCTTGCCACTGCTGGTGTCTGAGCATGAGGGCCGCTACTTCGCCCGTGCCCTGATGCCTCCGCGTTAGCGCGCCGGCTCACACAACGAGCCCGGTGCCCCAGGGCAGCGGCAGCACGTTGACGTCCGACCCGACCTGCAACGGTTCACGGCCCGGGGGAACGACGACGACCACATCGGCAACCGCGAGCCCCGACAGCATCGCCGGACCGCGTCGCACTGCTGGGTGCACTCGTCCCTCGGCAATCTGGGCAGGTATGAGTCGGTGGGCGCTCGGGGAGGTCTCAACCGGTTCAGCAAGCGCACGTCGGATCGTGCGAGCGGTCGCGTGATCGCGCTCGTCGCTGCGTCCAGCTAAGGCAGCCAGAAGTGGTTCACCGAGGGTCAACAAGCCAGAGACTGCCGCTAGCGGGTTGCCCGGAAGGGCCACCAAGAATCGATCGTCGTCAAGCGCGGCCAGCTTCATTGGGTGCCCCGGCCGCACTGCGACACCGTCGACCAACCACGTGCCACCGAGCGACTCGACAGCGGCACGGACGTGATCGGCCGGACCACTCGAAGTGCCACCGGTCGTGATGATGACGTCGGACGCACGCTGTTGCGATCGCATCGACGGTGAGATCGAGTCGATCCACGACCCGCGTGATGACGGAGAGGTCGCCGTGGATCGAGCGAATCCACCCTGGAAGCTGCGGAGCGAGTGCATCTCGCACCTGGCCGTCCTGTGGTACTCCGCCGTCGATCAGCTCATCGCCGAGGATGAGCACGCTCACTGTCGGACATGGCACGACGCCCAGCCGGTCGTGACCGGCCGCTGCCGCTAGGCCGAGTGCTGGGGGAGTGAGCACCTGCCCAGCGCGAAGGATCACCTCGCCGGCTCGCACTTCTTCGCCCGCCTTGCGGACATCGGTACCTGGGGCGAGGGCGTCAGCATCGGGGGCTAAGTGCAGCCGTCTCGCCGTCGTGCACTCCGCGTTCGCTTCGCAGCACCGCCGCACCGGGCGGAACCATCGCCCCGGTGCTGATGGTCAGCGCTTCACCGGCGGCGAGCTGCTTCTGCGCCTCACCGGCCCTGATCTCGCCGACGACGCGCCAGGGTCCGTGCCGCTCACCGCCCAGCCGTCCATCGCGGAGGTGTCGAACGACGGAAGATCGACCATCGACGTGACATCTGCGGCGAGCACGAGGTCGCGCGCTTCTGTCAGCGTCAGTGAGGTGTCAATCGCAACCCGGTCACGTGCGCGCCGCTCCCCGGCGTCGGAGGCCCGCTGACGTGCCTCAGGCCATGCCACGTCATGAGTCACGTCATCGACGCTATCGGAGCAGGAGTCGTAGCCCGAGTGAAATCCCATTGCTTCCGTTCCACGCAGTAACGAATCGGAGGCATTACCCGTCGTTGGTCACCGGGACGGTTACGCTGAGCCCATGCCGGAATGGGGATGGTGGGTTCTCGGAGCGCTCTTGTTGCTGGGCGTTGAAGCGCTCACGCTCGACCTCATCTTCGCCAGCCTCGCACTGGGAGCAGTTGTCGGTGCGATCGTCGCCGCGCTCGGGTGCACCAGTGCTGGCTCAGGTGCTGGCGGCCGTCGGCACCGCGTTGCTGTCACTGTTCCTGCTGCGGCCCATCGGTGTGCGGTTGCTGCGCACTGATGGCGGTCACACCAACGTCGATGCTCTGATCGGTGCTCACGCACTGGTCATGGAGCGCGTTGACACCCGTACCGGACGCGTGAAGGTCAGCGGCGAGATCTGGTCGGCGAGAGCACGGCGTCCGGGTATCGAGTTTCAGGCGGGCACCGATGTTGTGGTGACGTCGATCGACGGCGCTACTGCCGTCGTTGATGAGCAGCAAGGGGCCGCCGGTCTTGGCGCTCCGACGTCCGGCACAACAGGGGAGTAACACGTGGAGGACTACACGGGCTGGATCGTCATCGCGATCGTCGCCCTTTTCGGGCTCATCGTTCTGGCACGGGCCATCCGGATCATTCCGCAGGCAAGCGCTGGCATCGTTGAGCGGCTGGGGCGATACCACCGCACGCTGAATGCTGGGCTGAACGTCGTGGTGCCGTTCATCGACCGGGTACGTCCGCTGATCGATCTGCGCGAACAGGTTGTCTCGTTCCCGCCGCAGCCGGTGATCACGGCTGACAACTTGGTCGTCAGCATCGACTCCGTCATCTACTTCCAGCCGACCGACCCCAAGGCGGCGACCTATGAGATCGCCAACTACATCCAGGCGATCGAGCAGCTCACCGTCACGACGCTGCGTAACGTCGCAGGTGGCATGGACCTCGAGCGCACGCTGACGTCGCGTGAAGAGATCAACATGCAGTTGCGCGGCGTCCTCGACGAGGCGACTGGCAAGTGGGGTATCCGCGTCAACCGCGTCGAGATCAAGGCCATCGACCCGCCCGCAACAGTGCAGCAGGCGATGGAGATGCAGATGCGTGCCGAGCGCGAGAAGCGCGCGACGATCCTCAACGCCGAGGGCATTCGCCAGTCGGCGATCCTTACCGCAGAGGGCAGCAAGCAGGCTGCGATCCTGACGGCAGAGGGCGACGCGCGCGCCGCGATCGTTCGGGCCGAGGGTGAAGCGACGGCGATCCAGACCGTGTTCGACGCCATTCACCGCGCCGACCCCGATCCGAAACTGTTGGCCTACCAGTACTTGCAGGCGCTGCCTCAAATCGCTGCTGGCCCGTCGAACAAGATGTGGATCGTTCCCGCTGAGTTGTCGGCGGCCGTCAGCCAGCTCGGTGAGGCGTTCCGTAGCAAGCCTGCTGAGTAGTTCGTCCCCATGAGGGGCTCAGGCCGCCGGGTTCTCGACCACAGGAACGGGTTCGTTGAAGCGTCGTGCAATGCCTCCGGCGACGCCGATGACCATTTGCACGTACCAGTCGGCGTGGTTGTAGTGCCATAGGGCGTTGTACAGGGCGCGCGGCCCCACGCCGGCTCCGTTCGCGCAGAGGTAGTTGGCGGCGCTGTAGATGGCGTCTGCCGGGTTCCAGATGTCGGCAACCCCATCGCCGTTGCCGTCGATGGCGTAGGCGGCGAACGTGCTCGGCAGGAACTGCATCGGGCCCATGGCGCCAGCGGAGGACGGGCCGGTGTTGCTGCCGTGGCCGCTCTCGACCTGGCCGATGGCCGCCAGTACTGGCCAGGCCAGTCCGGGGCAGGTCGTCGCTGCCGCTTGGTACAGGGCGAGGTACGACTTCGGGATTCCGCTGACGGTCACGTCAGACGATGCCGAGTTCGCTGCGGCAGCCGCTGCGGCGCGTTCGGCCTCGATCCGTGCTTGAACCCGTTCGGCTTGGGCCAACTCGCGCGCTTCGGCGTCCAGCGTCGCGAGAATCTGTTCTTGCTCGGCCAGCAAGGCATCCAGTCGGTCATAGGCGGACTGCACGTCGGCAATCACCGTCATCGACTCTTGACTCGCGACGTCTTCGTGTGCCGCAAGCTGTTCACTACGGGCGGCTGCCGTCGACTGAACATCAGAGGCGTTAGACAGCATCGACACGACTTCGGTCGACAGCTTCCAACGGGCGGCAAACTCGCTCGGGCTGCCTGACGTCAGCACCCCCTCGAGCATCGCTAGCGACCCACCTGACTGCTCAAGCAGCCTCACTGCCTCGGCCTGTTCACGCTCGGCGATGAGAGCGGCATGAGCCGCCGCCTGGGCGTTGGCATCAGCAGTGACTTCCGACGTGACCGCCCCAGCAACATCGTCTAGAGCTTGCTGATAGTCGCGACGCGCGACCTGAACCTGCTCTTGCAGCTCCGCCACCCGTTCTGCTGCGACATCTGCCCGAGCCCGCACTTCGTCGGCGGTTTCGGCCCCTGCCGCGCTGGGGATGACCGCGACGAGGCAGACAGATAGCAGCACCGACAGCGCTGACGCCACAGGCGCAAGGCGCACTCGTGTGCGAGCAGCAGCGGCTGCCCCGCACTGCCCTTGCGTCGGGGTCATACCGTCACCATCGGCCGGGGCCAGATGTGTCTTGATCGTCCAGGTGGCAGGGTGATGCCGTGATCGATGGGTGGGAGTGGCTGGCCGTCTTTGCGGCAGCCGTCGCGGCAGGCGGCATCAACGCCCTGGTCGGTTCAGGCACCTTGGTGACCTTCTCGACCCTCGTGACCCTCGGCGTCCCGCCCCTGACCGCCAATGTGTCGAACACGGTGGGCCTCGTGGCCGGCTCAGTTGCCAGCAGCTGGGGGTACCGCAAGGAGCTGGCTGAGCAGCCGGAGCGGATTCGCCGGTATGTGCCGGCCTCGCTGCTCGGTGGGCTGACGGGGGCGGTCTTGCTGCTTGTCTTGCCCGCCAGCGCCTTCGAAACCATCGTGCCTGTGCTGGTGGCGTTGGGCGTCGTGCTGGTGGCGATCCAGCCATGGATAGCCGCCAAGCTGTCGGTGCCTCACAACACCCATGTCGTTGGCGGCGTGGTGGCCTTCGTCTTGGTCTACCTCGTGGGGATCTATGGCGGGTACTTCGGAGCTGCCCAAGGTGTCCTGCTGATCGCCATTCTCGGCGCCCTTGTCGACGCGAACTTGCAGCGGGTGAATGCACTCAAGAATCTCTTGGCGGCCGTCGTCAACGCTGTCGCTGCGGTGTTATTCATCTTCGTGGCCGACGTCGATTGGGGCATTGCGCTCGTCATGACAGTCGGAGCCGCGCTAGGAGGCTTTCTCGGGGCTCACTACGGACGCAGGCTGCCTGCGTTGGCCCTGCGTCTGGTGATCGTCTGCGTCGGCGTCGTGGCCGTCGTGGTGTTGGTGCGGGCATGAGCGTTGAACAGGTGGTCGACGCAGATGACCCGCGCGCTGCGGATTACCGCAACCTGACCGACATCGGTCTGCGCAAGCGGTGGGAACCCGAACACGGCCTCTTCATGGCTGAGAGCCACCAGGTGATCGAGCGAGCACTCGCTGCCGGGTATCCGGTCCGCTCGGTGCTGACGACCGAGAGGTGGCTGGAGGCGGTCGAGCGGCTGACGTTGCCTGCGGGGACGCCGGTGTTCGTGGGGGACGAGGCGACCATCAACGCGATCACGGGATACCGCGTCCATCGTGGTGCGCTGGCCGCGATGTCACGGTTGCCGCTGCCAAGTGTCGACGAAGTGGTGGTTGGTGCGCGGCGTCTCGTCATCCTCGAGGGGATTGTCGACCATACGAACGTTGGCGCAATCTTCCGGAGTGCGGCGGGGTTGGGCTTCGATGCCGTACTGGTTGACCCCACGTGCGCCGACCCGCTCTACCGGCGATCCGTGCGGGTGTCGATGGGGGCGGTGTTCTCCGTTCCCTGGACCCGGGTGAATCCGTGGCCGGATGGCCTCGCGCGTCTCAAAGCGGCGGGCTGGACCATTGCGGCGCTGACACCTGGCCCGGATTCGATCAGCGTTGACGAGCTTCGCGCTGACAGTCACGCCAGACTGGCACTGATTCTGGGCACAGAAGGGGCGGGCATTTCCGCAGAGGCGCAAGCACTCACCGACCAACGCGTCCGGATTCCGATGGCGGCAGGAGTGGACTCGTTGAACGTGGCCGCGGCGGCCGCCGTGGCCTTCTACGCGACGCACTGGCAGTAGCGAGGCCTGTGATCGGCGATTCACTCAGGAGTCATGGCCGTCGATAAGGGTGGTGACGACCTCGATCGACGCAATCTCTTCGTCTGGAGTCAGGCGGAGGTCGGACGCCAGCCAGGTGAGGTCTGCCGCCTTGCCCGGTTCGAGCGATCCGATCTGGGTCTCCATGCCGATGGCGTAGGCCGCATCGATGGTGTGCGCGAAGAGCGCCTCCTCAAGAGTGAGGCGATGGTGCGCTCCCAGCACAACGCCTCCGAGGGTCCGCCTCGAGAGTGCATTGCGCGATGGTTGTCAGTGGCTGGTAGCTCGCGACATCTGAGTCGCTGCTCAGCACTACGCGAACGCCACGCTCCAACATCGATCGATTCGGCTGCAACTCATGCGCATGGTCACCCAGGGACTGTAGATACTCGTCGCCGAAGTCATGGAGGTACGACGGCTGCAGCACAGCGGTGACGTTCAGCGCCGCCATGCGTTCAATGCCACGTTCCAGGGGCAGACCGGCGTGCTCAATCCTTGGTCGCGCATCGGATCGGGGGAACGCTCTCGCGGCGGCTTCGTAACCGTCCAGGACAGCGGCGATGGCTGCGTCGCCCTGTGCATGCACTGCGACGCGCCAGCCAGCTGCCCACGCGCACTCGATCAGAGTGCTGAGCTCGGCCGGTTCGTGAAAGTACGAGGTGGTTTGGCCTTTGGCGTCGACCTCGGGGCTGAACGCCGCGGTGCCACCGGTGAGGCTGCCGTCGGCGTAGATCTTGAGGTGACCAATCGACAACCAGTCGTCTCCGAATGGTCCAACGAGTCCGAGTGCGTTGAAGTCATCGAGCTGATGCGACAACGGCATGCACACCGTACGGACGCCGAGCACGCCTTGTTCTCGGGCTGCTCGATAGCCGCGCAGTTCCCGTGAGGTGACCTGCGCGTCCGCCACGCAGGTGAGGCCGGCAGCTCGGTAGGCCTTCGAGGCTCGCGCTACCGACGCGATGAGACTCTCTGTCGTGCTCTTGCTGTGGAAGTTGGGGCCATGACTCCCGATGTCCACCTCTGCGGGCACGACCGCTCCACACGCCGCGTCCAGGCACAAGCCAGTGAGCCGACCATCGTGGTCACGGACGAAGCGACCCCCGTCGGGGTCAGGCGTCGCATCGTCTACACCCGCCTGTCGAAAGACGAGAGAGTTGACGAGGACGTTGTGCCCGGACGTGTGAAAGAACTGAAGGGGATGGTCGCCCGCTGCAGCATCGAGCTCGGCCAGAGTAGGCAACGCGTACTTGCCGTTATCAAAGCCAAAGCCTGCGATCGTCTGTCCAGGTGCAAGCTCGGCAGCCGCGTCCGCCACAACTCGTAACAGCGCATCGGGGGAGTCCACGCCGGGAAAGCGAAGGTCGAGTGATGCAAGCGACTCACCGGTCGACAGAAAGTGGTTGTGAGCATCGATGAGACCGGGCAGCAACATGCCGCCAGCGATGTCCTCTTCGAGAGCCGTCGGCCACGCGTCGCGCAGCTCTGCGAGCGGCCCAACGCCGACAACGGTGGCACCGCGAATCGCGACACTCTCGGCCCAGGGAGCCTGGCGCACCCCCGTGAAGACGGTTCCGCCGCCAAAGATCCGCACTCGGTCATCCATGCCCAGATCATGCCTGACGCCATCCGGATGACAAGATGGCGGAATGACTGGGGCGCTCGAACGCGACGAGAGCGGGATACCGCGTGCGCGACTCTTGCCAGATCGACACGGGCTTGTGGTGCGGCTACAGGCAGAGCCGGGTGGGCGTCCGGCACTGCTCGACGCGTTGCACCGCTACATCGACCGGCTCGCCGACGAGCCCGCCACCGAGTTCTTTTGCATCTCGCTCGATCCCGACGAGCCCGAGGTCGTGTGGTTGCACGAGTGGTTTCAGGGCGAGGACGGCATCGCGGCGCACCGGGCGGCACCTGGTTTCACCGAACTGATGGCCGAACTGAACGTGGTGTTGAGCAGCGCGCCTGGCGTCATGCGGTTTGTGCCGTTGCGCATGCACCTTGCCGAGGGCATCTGGCAGGACGAAGCGCTGTAGCTCAGTCGGCGGGCGTTGCGTCAGCGTCCGAAGGGTCGTACGACGGTGCCCTTGATCGGCGTCGACCTACCCCACATCGACGCGATCCGTACTTGCGGACGCACCGCCTCGAGTACCCGGCCGTTGCCCAGGTAGATGCCCATGTGACTGATCGAGCCCGATGGGCCAAAGAAGATCAGGTCGCCGCGCTTGCGTTCGGTGAGCGGGCGCTTGGGCAGCCCGGAGTCGAAGATGCGCGACGCCGTGGGGTAGTCCTGACGCTGGTGCTTGAAGGTCGTGACGCCAGGTAGCACGCGTCCGCCGGCATACATCGCCTGGAGCGTGAGCCCCGAGCAGTCATAGCCGATCGGACCAGCAGCTCCCCAGATGTACGTGGTGCCGAGCTGTTGCCGTGGCCCAGCGAATCATGGCGTCTTTGCGTTTGGCGGGGGAACGGGGCGCAGAGACCTTCGGCTGCACCGTGAACCGGTCCATGCAGAACGAGCGCTGCATTCCCAGCTCTTGCCACGTGGCTCGATTGACGCGTCCGGTCACATTCAGATCCTTGCGACGCTGGAATCCACGCACCGCCTGGTAGGTGTCTTCCTGATAGCGGTCGAGCTCATGTGTCGTTCCGAGCCGTCGCTGTACGAGCGCTACCTTCGCGCCGGCCCATTCGCGTCCGAGCACGATGCACCCCTTGGCAACCGGCACCTGCGTCGACAGGTAGGGGTTGTTGTCGCCGGATCCAGCGGATGTCGGGGTAGCGCTCACGAGGGTCGCGGCGAGCGCCACGGTGAGCACGGCGGCGGCCGAGGCGGTTCTAGTGGACGAGCGAGTCATGCACACATCATCGGCCACCGGGGTGGGGAAGTGGAGCAGCGTGGCACCCTGGCGGCTGTGACAAGCACAACGACGAGCAGCCGAGCGTGGCCATCCTGGTTCGACCGTGATCGTGCCGCCAAGATCGTTGACCCCCACTTTGACCGGGTGTTTGAGCGGCAGGCAGCCCCCGGGATCGCCTACGGCGTGGTGCTCAACGGGCGCCTGGTCCACAGTCGAGGGCTGGGCGCGAGCATGGTTGGTGAGGGCGAGGATGCGGCCGTCCCAAACCCCCACACCGCTTTCCGCATCGCCTCGATGACGAAGAGCTTTTCGGCGGCAACGGTCTTGTCGTTGCGTGACGAGGGTGCGCTCCATCTCGAGACGCCAGCCGCCGACCTGGTTCCAGAGGTCGGGTCGAGCGGTCACCCCTGGGCCCGGCAAGTCACGGTGCGGCACCTGCTGACGATGGGCGCCGGGTACCTCACCGACGACCCGTGGGGCGACCGGCAACAGGATCTGCCGATCGACACCTTCCGGAATTTGCTTGCCGGTGGCGTCCGACCCGCGCTGCCTCCAGGTGATCGGTTCGAGTACTCGAACCTGGGGTACGCGCTGCTCGGGCTGGTGATCTCGGCGGTGTCGGGGCAGAGCTACGTGGACGCTGTGACGAAGCGCGTTCTCGAGCCGGTCGGGCTGCACGAGACGGGGTTCACTACCGAGGTTGCTGCTGCGTCCCTCGCCAAGGGCTACGTGCGGCGCCTCGACGGCTGGGTCGAGGAACCCATCGCAGCGCCTGGTGCCTTCTCGCCGATGGGCGGTCTGATCAGCACGGTGTCCGACCTTGCGCGATGGGTCGGGTTCCTTGAGTCTCAGGGCACTCGCTCAGAGGGGGTAGTGCCCTTGAGCGAGCTCAGCGTGCGCGAGATGCAACGCACGCAGCGTCTCGTGACAGCGAGCGTCGCGCGCGACGCCGCCGAGGCCCCTGACGTCATCGGATACGGCTGCGGGTTGTTCGAAGAGTTCCGGCCATGGGGTCGCAGTGTCAGCCACTCAGGCGGATACCCCGGGTTCGGATCGCACATGCGGTGGCATCCGGCGTCCGGCCTCGGCCTCGTCGCGCTGGCCAACGGCACCTACGCACCGATGTCGACGGTCTCGCTAGCGGCGATGGCTGACCTGGTGCGAGAGCTGGGTGCTCCCATCACCCCAGACGGCATCGCACTGCCGGGGCTGGACGCCGCGGTCAAGGCGGTTCAGGCGTGGTTGGCAGCGGCGGACCCCGATGGTGCTGAGGCAGTGCGGTTGCGCAGTCTGTGGGCAGACAACGTCGAGCGAGACCTGCCGTGGGCCGAGCGACTGGCGGCGTTGGCCGCCCTTCGCGCCGAGTGCGGGCCCCTGTCACCGGTGGCGGGGTCTGAGAAGCGTCACTCACCTGGCTCGCTCACATGGGACATGACCGGTCAGGACGCGGCTGGGGCCGCAGAAGCCCGGGTTCGGGTCACCGTGATGGTGGCCCCTCACGACCCGGATCTCGTGCAATCGGTCACCCTGCGCAGGCTCAAGACCGACGAGCCTCCAGCCGCTCTGACAGCGGACGTCCACTGACCTCCGACCCGCCTTCAGGGTCGCGTGGTAGCGTCAGCGGCGGTTGCAGGACTTTTCCGTCGTCCCGTTTCGCCTGATCTCCACTCGTGGAGAGCTGCCGAAGCGCCCGCGGAAAGACTCGCGGGCATTCTCGGGCACTCCCCGTGGTGCCGCAGCCCCAGCCACACAACAGGTGCGGTTGGAAGCTTCAAGAGTTGGAGAGTTTCATGGCAGTAGGCAGCGTTAAGTGGTTCAACGCTGAAAAGGGTTACGGATTCATTGAGCAAGACGGCGGCGGCGCCGACGTCTTTGTTCACTTCTCGGCCATCACGATGGACGGGTACCGCACCCTTGAAGAGAACCAGCGCGTCGAGTTCGAAATCACTCAGGGCCCGAAGGGTCCGCAGGCCGAGAACGTTCGGCTTGCCTGATCTGAAGGTCTGGTGACATCGGGTTCGCCCGGTTCACAGAGGCTTCGCGAAGGACCCGGTAGCTCACCTCAGTGGTGGGTCTGCCGGGTCCTTCGTCGTTAGTCAGAGTTTGCGGCGCCAGGGCTGGGTGCGAGTGACCAACTGACGCCCTCGGGGGTGTCTTGCACCTCGACGCCACCAGCGCCGAGCACGTCACGAATGAGGTCACTGGTGGCGTAGTCCTTCTGATCACGTGCGGACGCGCGTGCCTCGAGCAGCGGCTCGACAAGTGGCGCGACGATCGTCGCTGGATCGGTGGTGCCAATCCGCGCCAGTTCACCGAGTCGGACGACCATGGCGCGCAGCTGCCTTCGCGCACGGTCGATCGCGTCGCTTTGCAGGGTGTCAGCCGACCACGCCTGAATGGCGTCGTCGATTGCCAGCACGGCGGCGACCGCGGCGTCCACGTCGCGTGCTTCAAGTGCGCTATCGAAGGCATCGCGATGCGCAGCGACGTCACGTTCGAGAGATGGGGCAGATGCCTCCGGTGATGCCTTCGGTTCTGCTGGTGCTGCTGACCGAGGCGTGGCCTCAGCCGGCGCGGGCCTGTTGGCGCTGAAGACCGCTTTGAAGTCGGCCACCGTCATGACCGTTCCGGAAGGGATCACCTCGGCGCTGCCTTGTCGACGCACTGTCACGCCGCCGGTGCCAGAGACCTCGACCCGTTCGGCACCCAGGTCGATCATCAGCGCGGTGTGCTCGTCGACCCCCAGAACGGCGGCGCCGTCGTCGAGTTGCTGCTCCATCGCCGCGAGTCGATCGAGGCCGAGGTAGCAGAACCGGGTGTCGTAGGTTCCCCCCTCGGCGTTGTCGAAGTGGGGGACAACCGCCAGCGTGAGGTCAAGAAACTCCGCCAGGAGGTCAAGCCCCTGAACCCATGCAGGCTCGGCGCCGACCTTGTAGATCTCGTAGACCGGAAGTGCCCATCTCCCTGCCGTGACGGCGGCGGCGCTCCCCAGCGTGACCGTGCCGCCGCGTCGCACCACATCCGAGATTGCTCCCGCCATAGGCGTTCCTTGCCATTGACCCAACGCATACGTGGGGCTACCTGGCCCAGCGAAGAGCCAGGACGCCTGACTCACCTCAGCTAGCGCCTGATCGTGACCCGTGTCGTCACGCGAGCGCCAACGGGCCGCGCGGACGGTGTGCCCGACGGAGTCGGCGAAGTAGCGAAGGGTGCGGTGGGTGAGGTCATCAGCGTTGACCTGGAAGCCGTAGGGAGTATCGAGCATCACGGCTGGGCCTGAGCCTGAGCTGGCGAGCACCGCACGGTGGGTCTTGACCATTGCAGGCGCGGTTTCGCCTGACCCCATCAATACGATTCGGCCGTCAGTCACTGCGCGTCCTTGGCTTGCTCACTGTGCCGATCCTTGCACGCGATCGATCAAGGCGAACACCTGCTCTGCGACAACGTCTGGCTGCTGCAGGTGAATGTCGTGATGGGCTTCCGGGTACCAACGTGCAGTGGCGTCTGGCAGCTGCTCGAGCGCCTGGTCGACATCCTCGGACGTCGCCTTACCGGCCACGATCAGGCTCACCGGTACGTTGACGCGGCCGTAGTTCGTTGCCGGATCGTCTTCCCACAGCGAGTGCACGATGCTCCGATGGTGCTCGAACGAGAGCCGATTGCGGACGCGGCCGTCAACGACCTCGAGATTGCCCATGATCGCGTCCACCGAATGTGCTGGCCATCCTCGAACAAAGCCCTGAATACGTGCTAGCGCCTGCTCGGGGGTGGCATCGCCGAAGCTCGGTGGCTTGAGTGCTGCCCAGCACTCGTCGAAATCGGCGAACCGTGGCTGCAGGTGGATCCAGCCACCGTCGACGCACATGACACCGCCCCAGAGCGCGCTCTGCGCGGCACTGTGAATGGCGACGTTGGCACCCCACGACTGGCCGACGACTAGCGGGCCGGACGCCTGCCACCCCAAAGCAGCGGCGAGCGCAGTCACATCATGGGCTGCCTGCGCGGTCGTGTAGCCCGTCGAAGGGGCCTCGGAGCGGCCGTGTCCGCGCAGATCGACTGCCGCAACAGCGTGGCCTCGGGCGGCCAACGTCTCGGCGACCTGGCGCCACAGCAGCGCGTTGGAGGCGAGCCCGTGCATCAGGAGCACCGGGCGTCTGTTGCCTTCGTGAGATCTCACGGCAAGTGAGGTTCCGTCGGGGAGCGCCACCATGGTCGGGGGCCACCACGTGTCGTCCGGCCAGGTCATGGGGTGGCCTTGTGCCGTACGGCGTCGATGAGGGATGCCGTACGTAGCGAGAGCGTCGATGACGGGACGTAGGCGCTTTCATCGCCATCGATCGCCTTCGAAACGTGCTCCAGCATCAGTTGGTACGCGTCGCAGGGGGCGAACTTCTCGCTCCACCGCTCGCCACCGTCGGTCAGAGGTCCAAGCTGGACTCGGCATGCCAGTTGGTGAATGCGCTGCCGACCCATGTCACCGACAGATCGTCTGCCGCCACTCGCAGGGCCTGATGCTCAGGGCTGATGAACGACGCCTCGACGGACGCCGTGGCGATCTCGGTCTTCAGCGTGGCTGTCGTGCTGAGGTCGGCGCCTCGATCATTGAGGACAACATCGGCATCCGTCACCGAGCAGTCGTCACCACCCCAGTCGACAACTGGTGCGAGCACATAGGGGCCGAGGTCGAGCAATGCTCCACCACCCTTGGAGGCATCCAGCCGGTAGTTGGCATCTGGGACGCCATTGAAGGTGAATCGCGCGTCGATGTCGTGCACGCGCCCGTGAGCCCCGTTGCCCAGGAGGGCGTCGGCCCGCCGATGGCGTGGATGCCAACGCACCCAGGTGGCTTCGACTAGCAGCTTGCCGTGGGCCTCTGCCGCAGCGAACGCGCGCTGGCAGTCCTCCGCGCTCATCGCGAGTGGCTTCTCGCACAACACGTGCTTGCCGGACTCCAAACTCGCGAGAATCCAGGGCACGTGGAGGTCGTTGGACAGTGCGATGTACACCGCGTCGACCGTCGGATCGTTCACGAGGTCTCGATAGGTGTCGTGTACGCGTTCTGGTTCGAGAGCCTGCCGCCCGTTCGGGGTCACGTGCCGCGGCGGCGTGAAGCGTGACGCCGGACGCGGCGTGCGCGGCGGGGGCCAATGCCTTCGTCGCAATGAAACCAGCGCCGAGGAATCCCCAACGAACAGCGTGGTGTGTCACTGTTCCCCGTCGACACGAACGGGTTCGCCACGGGAGTGCGCAGAAGCACGCGCCGCGTCCATCACCGCGACCACTCGACGTGACTGTTCGACTGTGACGCTCATCGGCCAGTCGTACAGCAACTCGTCAACAAGCTCGCGGTGGAACCCGAACTGCGGAATCTGCGGAGGAACGAGTTGGGTCTCTGCTCCAGACGCGTCGATCAGCAGCACGTCAGGGGGCGCGTCCGTCACCAGCAGGCGGTCCTCGGCGAGCGTGCCGATCTCGGTGCGAGAAATAACCGCCTCGTGTCGCCACCGACTGGTGAGCGCACCCTCGGTTCCCAGCAAGTACCAGCGGGGTTTGAGTGCGGCAGCGAGGTCGGAGTGAACGAAGCTTGCCTCCGCTCCGTCGTCGAATCGGATGGTCATCGAGGTGTGGTCGGCATTTGTCACATCAAGCCACCGTCGCTTGTGCTCTATCGCGGTGACATGCCTGATCGGCCCGGGGTGCAGGGCCAACACCTGGTCAAGAATGTGGGAGCCCCAGTCGTACACGGCGCCGCCGGAGACGTCAGCGTCGGAGTGCCAGTAGTTGCAGGGGTGACCGTAGCCGCCGATGAATGTTTCGAGGTGGAAGAGATCCCCGACTTTGCCCGCGTCGAGGGCGCCGCGAATCGAGAGAAAATCGGGGTCATACCGACGGTTCTGATAGACGACTGCATGGCGTCCGGTGTCGGTTGCGGCGGCGAGGACTCGATCGGCGTCGTCCACCGAGATCGCTAGGGGTTTCTCAATGACGACGTCTTTGCCGGCGTGCAAAGCTCGCTCTGCCCAGTCGGCGTGACTGTCGGGTGGGGTCGACACGACGATGAGGTCGACGTCTGACTCGAGCAGCTCTGATGGCTCGGTCGTAGCCCGGACTCCCGGCGCGTGTTCCGTTGCGGCTTGGACGCGCGCCTGGTTTCTGTCGCAGACCATCGTCAACTCAAGGCCCGGTAGTGCATGTACGGCCTTGGCATGCTCGGCCCCGATGGCACCGAAGCCCAAAAGGCCGACCCGCCGGCTTGGCGTGGCCGCAGGTCCGTCGATGCCCAATGCACGTCGCATCGCGAGATGGAGCAGGCGGGCGTAGGACGCCGTAGCAATCGCATCGCCGAGTTCGGGCATCGCGGTGAAGGTGCCGACTGACGTCTCGGGGTTCCACGTCAGAACGGGATGGTGGCTAAGCCCCAGTGGTGCTGACAACCACACTTCGACGCTGTCTCGAAGCTTGTCGATGGTGAGCACTGACGTGGTGAGTTCTACGGAGGGTTCCACGGGGCACACTCGACGAATCCACGGCTCTTGGCCCTGAGGCTGAAGCCGGGAAGGGTGAGGCCCGACCCATGACCGAGCAACAACTCCGCTCGCCTCGCGGAGGGTAGGGAGATCGGACGTCAGGGACCGCCCCATCAGGATTGTCGGATTGCCGCGACTGGCCCCAGCGGCAACTGCGTCCTGGCGAGCGTCGCTCAAGCCCAGGGGTGACCACACCAAGCAAACGCCTTCTGGCGTCTCGTCTTGGCGGGACAGCGTGGTACGCCACCCTGCCCGGGTAAGGAGCCGATCGAGGTCAGCCTGTACTGCTGATTCACGCGGGCTGAGATCGCCCAGAACCCACGCCAACTGCTGCCTACCCACTCACCCTCCCAACACGGGACGCCTGGTGCGTCACTGGATGTGGCGAATGGAACGACCCTAGGCCCCCCGAGCCGATCTCGCAGCCGCCGCGGCGGCTACTCACACAGTGCGGGGCCTAGCGGAAGACGACCGTGCGGTGGCCGTTGAGCAGGATGCGGCTCTCGGCATGCCAGAGGACCGCACGGGCCAGGGCCTGGCACTCTACGTCGCGACCCACTGTCACGAGCTTCTCCGGCGACAAGGTGTGATCGACCCGCGCAACCTCTTGCTCGATGATGGGGCCCTCGTCGAGGTCGGTTGTCACGTAGTGCGCGGTCGCACCGATGAGTTTCACGCCGCGCTCGTGTGCCTGGTGGTACGGCTTACCGCCTTTGAAGCTGGGTAGGAAAGAGTGATGGATGTTGATCGCCTTGCCATTCAGCGCCCGACACAGGTCTTCGGATAGCACCTGCATATAGCGCGCCAGCACCACGAGGTCGACCGACTCTTTGTCGACGAGGTCGAGCAGCTGCTGCTCAGCTTCTGGCTTGGTCTCGGCGGTGACGGGTATGTAGTGGAACGGGAAACCGTAGTCGTCGACCAGGCTCTCGTAGTCACGGTGATTGGAGACCACGCCGGCAACATCGATCGGCAAGGCGCCAATGCGGTGCCGGAAGAGCAGGTCGTTGAGGCAGTGACCGAACCTTGAGACCATCAGCAGAACCCGAGGCCGTTCTTCGGCGCCACGAAGAATGAAGTCCATGTCGAACGTCGTTGACATCCGCTCGAAGTCCCGTTGCAGGGTGTCGAGTTCGTCGCCGTCCGAGCAGAAGAATCGGACCCGCATGAAGAAGATGCCGGTGTCCTGGTCGCCGTACTGTTGGCTCGAGATGACGGTGCAGTTGTGCTGCACGAGGAAGCTCGAAACGGCGTAGACGACACCCGGCCTGTCAGGGCATGAGAGCGTCAGGATGAACTGGGGGTGTCCGGAGGGCGCCATGGTGATCCTGGGGGAGAGGAATGCGGAACAAGAGTAGGGTATCAACTGATAGCCTAGGTCGACGAGCCGTTCCACGACGTGAGGGGGCCGTGATGGCGAGTGTCGTTGAGGACGCTGAGCGGCGAGTACTAGACCTGCGGGGCACCCCACGTCCGCAATGGGGCACCAAAGACCGCATTCTGTTGGCCGCGTCCCAGTTGTTCGCGGTACACGGATTTCGCGGCGCGTCGACCCGCGCCATTGCCGATCAAGTGGGCGTGCGCCAGCCATCGTTGTTCAAACACTTTGGGTCCAAGCGCGACATGCTCGGTGAGCTAGCCATCTTCGACATGCATGTTCCGGCGCAGCATGCACAGCGCGCCGCCGCAGGCGAGGGGCCAGCGACAGACCGACTCGCCGCCTACTTGGCATGGGACTTTGAGTGGTACCGCACCATGCCGTTCGACCTACGAGGCATGACCGATGACCTGGTGCGCAGTGAGGGACTGACCGAGGCGCAACGGGCACTCGGGCGCTGGACGCGGTCTATCAAGTCGATCCTCAAGCAAGGGGTCGAGTCAGGCGAGTTCGCCCCAGGGTCTGTGCGCTTTGTGCCGCCTGTCATCGAGACGTTGAGTTGGCACATGGTGCAGTCGTCGTCAGCCACGGGCAAGACGGTCGACGATGGCGTCCGCTTCGTGCTCGCTGCAGTGCTCGCTCCGACAGTGGACGACTCCACCACCTAAGAACCGTGGCCGGTCATCGCCCTCACGTTCTCAGTGGCTTGACCCAACGACGCCAGTCGTCCTGGCAGGCGTAGCCAGCGCCGATCCACGCTGCCTCACCGAGATCGTTGCCCGCTAACACCATCGCGTCCAGCCTGCGCGCTCCCAGCGAGGTGAGCCGTTGCGCAGCGACGTCAAGCAAGTGCCCTCCGACTCCGCGACGGCGGTAATCGGGGTGAACAGCGAGTCGGTAGAGGTGAGCCCGCCAGCCATCCCAGCCGGCAATGATCGAACCCACGATGTCGTGCCCAACTAAGGCCAACAGGCAGGCGTTCGGGTCACGCACAAGCAATGTTTCGACTGCGAGCGCTGTGTCCGCAGGTCGTCCGTCGTTCTCGGCGGCGATAGTCCATAAGCCGAGAAGCGCGGGAATATCCGCGTGGACAGCGGGGCGAACGGTGACGGACTGGTCATGCTTCGAGACCTGACTCATCTCAACAGTCTGCCCGGCGATCAGTCGCCAGAGCATCAGATTTCACACGGTGTCCGAGGGGGGACTTGAACCCCCAAGCCCTTTCGGGCACTAGCACCTCAAGCTAGCGCGTCTACCAGATTCCGCCACTCGGACGAGGCGAGGCGTCACTCTACCAACGCCGCAGACGTCGGCCGAATCGACGGGAGGCTCGTGGCGCCTACCCGATGGGCTCGCCGCGAGGCACCATGGGGGAGTGAGCAAACCTGACCAAACCTCAGACCCGGCTCGAGAAGTCGTAGACCTCTGCCGAGCGTTGATTCGTATCGACACGAGCAACTACGGCGACGACCCGAGATCGCAGGAAGCGGTAGCCGCTGAGTACGTTGCCGGGCTACTGAGCGAGGTCGGTCTCGAGGTCGAGTCGATCGAGACGGCCTACGGACGCACCAGCGTCTTTGCTCGCGTTGAAGGAGAAGACCCCAACGCGCCGGCGATGTTGCTGCACGGGCACCTCGATGTCGTACCAGCGGACGCGGCCGACTGGACGCACCCGCCTTTCGCCGCCGAGATCCATGAGGACGACGGCGTGCCCATGGTGTGGGGTCGAGGCGCCATCGACATGAAGGACATGGACGCGATGATCCTGTCGGTGATCCGCGACCGGATCCGCACCGGCCGCCGCACCCGACGTCCGCTCGTGCTGGCATTTCTGGCTGACGAGGAGGCGGGCGGTCGGTTCGGCTCCCATTGGCTCGTCGAGCATCGACCGGATCTGTTTGAAGGCGTCGACGTGGCCATCGGCGAGGTAGGTGGGTTCAGTTTCACGGTGGACGAGCGGCAGCGGTTGTACCTCATTGAGGCAGCCGAGAAGGGCATCTCATGGATGCAGCTCGAGGCTGAGGGTCGAGCTGGGCACGGGTCGATGGTCAATCATGAGAACGCTGTGACGCGGTTGACCGAAACCGTCGCGCGGATTGGCTCCCATGTGTTCCCCGTCACCATGACGCCAACGGTTGAACGGCTGCTGGCCGAGCTCAAGAGCGCAATGGGTCTCCCGGAGGAAACGTCTCCAGAGGACGTCGTCGCCCAGCTTGGACCGATCGCACCGATGATCGGGGCAACGTTGCGGCACAGCGCGGCGCCCACCATGTTGGACGCTGGCTACAAGACGAACGTGATCCCCGGAACGGCGTCCGCGGTTGTCGACGGACGATTCCTCCCGGGGCGCCGTGAGGAGTTCCTCGAGATCATCGATGGCCTCCTCGGCCCGCATATCCGCCGCACGACCCTGGTCGACGACATTGCCCTCGAGGCACCGTTCGAAGGCCCCGTCGTCGACGCGATGGTCAAGTCACTGCTCGAGCATGACCCGGGTGCCCGCGCCGTGCCCTACACGTTGAGCGGTGGCACTGACGCAAAGGCGTTCGCCGCACTCGGTATCCCCGGTTACGGGTTTGCCCCGCTGCGCCTGCCGCCAACGCTCGCGTTCGCCGACCTGTTTCATGGAGTAGACGAGCGAGTACCAGTTGACGCACTGGAGTTCGGCGCGCGGGTGCTCGACCGTTTCCTTGACTTGGTCTAACTGGTCTGGCCGAACTACGACTCCCGTCGGGCACGAGCAATGCGCTGCCTGCGGCGCCTGAGCCACACTCGGTAGCGCCCATCGACATAGCGGACTACCCGCCAGAGCTCCCATCGCCCGTACTCGGCGTGCTCGGTCAGTTCGTGTCGGAGCTGGGAGCGAGTAACCGTCCGAGGAAAGTCGATGCGCCAGGTCTCATACTCGACGGGAAGTCGGCCAGTGGTCATCGCACGTCCCCGCTACTGACCCTGGTTGCCGTCGTCCGGAAGCGCTGGGCGCTGATTCCACCCATGCTCGGGGTAGCTGCGTGAGGGTGCCGACACCTCATCGAGCGCTACGACGATCTCGTCTGGCAGCTCGAGTGACTCGGTGGCTAGCGAGCCCAACAGCTGAGCGGCCGTCCGGGCCCCCACGATGGCAGAGGTGACCCCTGGCCGATCCCTGACCCAAGCGAGTGCAACTTCAAGCGGCGCGACACCGAGACCACCCGCAGCTGTCACCACCGCATCGACGATCTTGCGCGAACGATCGTCGAGGAACGGCTTCACAAAATCGGCGAAGTGCTCAGAGGCCGCACGGGAGTCGGACGGCGTGCCGGTGCGGTACTTGCCCGTGAGCGCGCCTCGGCCGAGCGGGGACCACGCCAGCAGACCAGCCTGCGCCTCGTCGAGTGCCGGAAGGACTTCACGTTCAATGCCGCGTTGCAGCAGCGAGTACTCCATCTGACTCGCGACAAGTGGTGCACGCCCCGGAAATGCCGACTGCCACGCGCAGGCCCACGCGGTCTGCCATCCGGAGTAGTTCGAGACACCTACGTACCTGGCTCTGCCAGAGCGAACGGCCTCGTCGGCCGCAGAGAGCGTCTCATCGATGGGGGTGTTGGAATCCCAGGCGTGGAACTGCCACAGGTCGACGTAGTCGGTGCCCAGCCGCTGCAGGGAACTGTCGAGGGCCGAGAGCAGATAGCCGCGAGACCCGTCGAATCGACGCTGCGTGCCAGGTCGGCTCGCAGCCTTGGTGGCGATAACAACGTCTGGCCTCGACACAACGTCGCCGACTAACGTTCCGAGGATTCGCTCAGCCGCCCCGTCGACGTATACGTCGGCAGTGTCGATGAGCGTTCCACCGGCTTCGCAGAACGCCGACAACTGATCACGCGCCTCATGCTCGTCGGTGTCACGCCCCCACGTCATCGTGCCAAGACCCAGGCGCGAGACCGTGAGCCCAGCCGATCCGAGGTGACGTTGCTCCATGCCGGGTGAGCGTAGCGAGCCTTGCTCGATAGAGTCCGACGCCATGCGGAGCGGTCAGTGAGCTGGATCGAGGCGATCCTCCTCGGGATCCTGCAGGGCCTGACCGAGTTCTTGCCGATCTCGAGTAGCGCGCACCTGGCGATCTTCCCCCAGTTGTTCGGAAGCACCGACCCTGGCGCATCCTTTACGGCGGTCACTCAGATCGGTACGGAACTGGCGGTGATCTGGTACTTCCGTCGAGATCTGTGGCGGATCGGATCGACGTGGACGACCTCGCTGTGGCGACCGGAGCGCCGGGGGCTCCTGGACGCACGTATGGGTTGGTACATCATCATCGGCACCATTCCCATCGCGGTCGCTGGGCTGCTGCTCGAAGACACCATCCAGACCAGCTTTCGCAATCTCTGGGTAATCGGGGTGAACCTGATCCTGTTTGGTCTGGTGTTGGGGGTCCTGGATCGCATCGCGGCCCATGTGCGCCCCATCGAGCGACTCACCTTGAAGGACGCGGTCCTGTACGGCTTGGCGCAGATGCTGGCCTTGGTGCCTGGCGTTTCACGGTCAGGTGCCACGATCAGCATGGGGCTCGCCCTGAAGTACACCCGCGAAGCGGCCACGCGTTACGCGTTCTTGCTGGCCATTCCGGCAGTCGTTGCCTCAGCCATCTTCCAGATCCCCGACGTGAACGCTTCAGCCGAACCGGGCATGGCCAAGACGGTGGTCGCGACGGTCGTCGCCTTCGTCGTTGGCTACGCGGTGGTGGCGTGGCTGCTCCGCTACCTCCGGACCCACTCCTACTTGCCGTTCGTCATTTATCGCGTGGCGTTGGGGGTGCTGGTTCTCGCTCTGTTGTGGGCTGGGGTGCTTGAACCTGACGTCGCGGCGTGACCCGCTTAGGGTGGACGCGTGACGACAGTGCTACTGATCCGGCATGGCCGGACGACGGCCAATGCTGATGGCACGCTGGCGGGGTGGACGCCAGGCGTCCATCTCGATGACCTCGGCAACGAGCAAGCCGCCGCTCTCGCCACGCGTCTCGCCGGGGTCCCACTAACAGCGGTGCTGTCGAGCCCGCTCGATCGCTGCCAGCAGACTGCTCGCGCGATCGCCGAACAGCGAGAGCTCGCAGTGCAACTAGATGAAGACCTTGGCGAAGTGCGCTACGGAGATTGGACCGGACAACCCCTGAAGACGCTCAGTCGAGATCCGCTCTGGAAGGTCGTGCAGCAGCATCCGAGCGCCGTGACGTTTCCTGGCAAAGGCGGAGAAGGCCTCGCGGCAATGCAGGCAAGGGCGGTGGCCTCCGTGCGCCGCTGGAATGCAGAGCTTGGGTCAGACGCTGTAGTCGCCGTGGTCTCTCATGGCGATGTCATCAAGGCGTTGCTGGCTGACGCGCTCGGCATGCATCTCGACCTCTTTCAGCGAATCACCGTCGACCCTGCTTCACTGAGCGTTGTCCGTTACGCCGGCACGCGGCCGTTCGTCGAACGCATCAACGATGGCGGTGGAGATGTGACCGCCCTCATCCGCAAGAAGCGAAGGCGCAAGTCGGCTAAGTCCGACGACGCGGTTGTCGGCGGAGGGGCCGGACCTGCAGCACGACCCTCGCGCAGCAGACGGAGAAGCTCATGACCATTCATTCCTTTACTGACCCTGAGCGGTTCGTGGCCGGAACCGTCGGTCCTCCTGGGCAGCGCGTCTTCTTTCTTCAAGCCCACGATGGCAAGCGCACGACGAGCGCTGCGGTTGAGAAGGAACAGGTCCGCATCCTCGCGGAGCGCCTAGACGGCATGCTTGACCTGTTGCTTCGGCGAGGCGTCACCGACCCACCGATCCCTGTGGTGCCTGACCCCTCCGACAAAGACACCGAACCCCTGTCTGCGCCAGTCGAAGAAGACTTCCGGGTCTCTGTTCTCCGCATTGCATGGGACGCAGACGCTGAGCGAGTGCTGATCGAGGCGGCATCTGAGCCGGCCGACGATGACGAAGAGGAGTTGAGCGGCGACATCTTGTCGGTGCGCATTACCGGACGCGCCGCCCGGGCATTCGTCGCGCGGGCCGAGTCGGTCGTCGCTGCCGGCCGCCCACCGTGCCCCTTCTGCACATTGCCTCTCGATCCTGAGGGCCACATCTGCCCACGCTCCAATGGGTATCGCCGGCGATGACCCTCGAGTCGATCGACCTCGACTCCGGAGAGCTGGAGGTCGTGGGCCAACTGGTCGACGCGTCGAATGCGAGTTTGCTGTGTCGGTTGCGCAGCGGTCGGGACGGCACGATGCGTCAGGTGATCTACAAGCCGCGAATCGGGGAGCGTCCGCTGTGGGACTTTCCGGAAGGCACGCTGAGTCAGCGTGAGGTTGCTGCGCGAGTCGTGGCAGAGTCGCTGGGTTGGCGCATCGTTCCCCCCACGGTGTGGCGCGACGGGCCGTTCGGTCCAGGCATGGTTCAGGAGTGGATCGACGTCGACCTGAGTGTTGATCCAGTGCAGCTCGTGCAGAGTGATGACGAGTTGCTCCGTCGCATCGCGGTCTTCGATGCGCTGATCAACAATGGCGACCGCAAGGGTGGCCACCTGCTGCCAGATGCCAACGGTGCGATCTGGGGGATTGACCACGGCGTGACGTTTGCGGTGTCCGGCAAACTACGCACGGTGCTGTGGCAGTGGCGCGGCGAGGTCATTCCGGACGTGCTGTTGAGCGACGTCGAGCAGTGGCTCGGGGAGTGGGACGCAGGAGCTCAGTGGCTAGGGCAACTCATGGCACTTCTCTCAGCCGAAGAGATGGCAGCGCTGCGTGCGCGCGCCGATGAGCTGCTGCTCACGCGCACACACCCCGAACCTTCGCCTGACTGGCCGCCGATCCCATGGCCACCCTTCTGACCATCCCCACACGGCCCAGATAGGCTCTCGCGTCGTGGAGTCCTGGTCGCAACCGCCGGTGCCGTCGCTGCCTGGCGATGGCCGGAAAGTGTCGCTGTTCGACACGACCTCTGGGCGCACAACCCCTTCAGAGCCTGAGGGCACAGCCTCGCTGTATGTCTGCGGGATAACCCCCTACGACGCGACGCACCTCGGACACGCCGCCACATACATCGCGTTCGACCTGCTTCAGAGAATGTGGCTCGACAACGGTCACGACGTGCACTACGTACAAAACGTCACCGACATTGATGATCCGCTTCTCGAACGGGCCGTTGCCACGGGGCAGGATTGGCAAGAGTTGGCTCGCGCCGAGACCTCGCTGTTCTGTGAAGACATGGCGGCGCTCGGCGTCCTACCACCGCGTGAGTACATCGGTGCCGTTGAGTCCATCCCGCTGATCGTTGAGCGGATCGACGAGCTCCTCGCTTCAGGGTCGGCCTATCGAGTGGACGACGACATCTACTTCGCCACTTCGAGCGATCCGGACTTCGGATCTGTCGGCTCCTACGATCGGCCCCGGATGCTTGAGCTCTTCGCCGAACGCGGTGGCGATCCTGACCGTGCTGGCAAGAAGGACCCGCTCGACCCGCTGTTGTGGCAGGCAGAGCGTCCTGGCGAGCCAGCGTGGGATACCCATTTAGGTCACGGTCGCCCGGGCTGGCACATTGAGTGCACCGCCATCGCCTTGCACTACCTCGGCGAGCGGTTCGACGTTCAGGGCGGCGGCAGTGATCTGATTTTCCCGCACCACGAGATGGGTGCGTCACAAGCGCACCTGCTCACTGGCAAGCGACCATTTGCCACGCACTTCGTTCACACCGGAATGGTCGGTCTCGATGGCGAGAAGATGTCGAAGTCGAAGGGCAACCTGGTCTTCGTCTCCCGCCTGCGTGATGACGGTCATGATCCGATGGCGATTCGCTTGGCTCTTCTTGCACACCACTATCGCGACGACTGGGACTGGACGGACGCCGACCTCGCGTCCGGCGAGGATCGCTTGCTGCGCTGGACAATCGCTGCCACCTCCGAGCGTGGGCCTGCTTCAGCGCCCGTGATCACTGAGGTTCGGGAGGCTCTGGCAGATGATTTGAATGCTCCCCGTGCCCTCGCGGCGATCGATGCTTGGGCCGACGCGGTGGCCGCTGGTACCGGCGACGACTCTGATGCACCGCGAGCGATCGCTGATCTGAGCGAGAGCTTGTTGGGCGTCACGCTTCGAAGCGAGTAACCCGCCGGTCAGTCGTCGCTGCGTCGACGCAGGTACCGCTCGAACTCGCGCGCAATGGCATCACCGCTCGCCTCAGGTAGATCTGCGGTGTCTCGGGCTTCCTCGAGGGACCGCACATACTCGGCCACCTCGTCATCATCGTGTGCGAGTTCGTTCACGCCACGCTCCCAGGCGAGGGCCTCCTCTTCGAGGTCACCCGGCGGAAGAGTGAGGTCGAGCGCATCCTCCAACGCCCGCAAGAGCGCCAACGTCGCTTTGGGGCACGGTGACTGCGAGACGTAGTGGGGCACCGCCGCCCAGTACGAGAGGGTCTCGATCCCGGCACGAGTGAAGCCTTCGGTTAGCGCGCCAACGATGCCAGTCGGCCCCTCATAGCGGGTGAGCTCGACCCCCATGCGCTCCGCGATGGCGGGATCGGATGCCACCGAGGTGACCGGCACCGGCCGGGTGTGGGGCGTGTCGGCGAGCAGGCTGCCGATGGTGACGACTCGGTCGACATCGAGCTCGAAGGCCAACCCGATGATCTCGCTGATGAAGCTCCGCCAGCGCATGCTCGGTTCGATGCCGCGGACCACAACAAGGTCAGGCCCGTCGGGGATTGTTGTCGCTGTGGCAGAGGTGGATGGCCACGTGATCTCTCGAACGCCACGCTCACCGACAGAGATGATGGGTCGGTTGACCTGAAAGTCGTAGTAGTCCTCGGGGTCGACCTCCGCGAACCGCTGCCCGGGAAAGCGTTCGAGAAGGTGGTCGATCACACCGGTCGCGGCCTCAGCGGCGTCGTTCCAGCCCTCGAAGGCGGCCACGAGCACGGGTTGGTGCATCGCCGGCACCCCGTCGAACTCGATCATTGACCCCTCCTTTGGACTCCGCCAGCGTACGCCCGGCGCTGCTGAGGGTCAGACCGCCGCACCGACCGTACTCCGGTCGGGCTTGGTGGGTAGGTTTCGCTGCCATGACCGTGCCTCGTGAGTCGGCCCGAGGACTGTGCGGGGTGTTCTTTGACATGGATGGCCTACTGGTCGACAGCGAGCCGCAGTGGTTCGCTGCGGAGGCTCGCACCGTGGCCCAGCTCGGCGGACAGTGGGGCCCTGATGAGGCAGCAGATCTACTCGGAAGCAATCTAGAAGTGGCGGCCAACTACATGATTGCCCACACCGGAACGACATTAACGACACCAGCGGTGATGCAGATGCTGCTCGACAATGCGACGACCGAGCTCGCGCGCGGAGTTCAGTTTCGTCCGGGCGCCTTAGCCCTGGTTGGTGCCCTCGCCGACGTGGGGATCCCTGTCGCGCTCGTCACGTCGTCGGTCAGGACCCACGTGGAGGTCGTACTGGAGCACTTGAAAACAGACCCCTTCCAGTTTCACGTGACCGCCGATGACGTCACTCACCTGAAACCGCACCCAGAGCCGTACCTGACGGCCCTCGACCGACTAGGGCTACGCGCTCGCAGCGTCGTCGTGCTCGAAGACAGCCCGACAGGAGTGGCAGCAGCTGAGGCCGCTGGGTGCCACGTCGTGGCGGTGCCCAGCGAGGTCGCCATTGCCGCGGCGCCAGGGCGCACGGTGATCGAGAGCTTGACCACCGTTGACGTGCCGCTGCTGGAGAGACTCGTCACTCGGTCGTAATGGCCCGCAATACGTCGAGTCTCGCCGCCCGGCGGGCGGGCCAGAGCGCAGCCAATGCGCCAACCACCATCGCGACGATCAGGTAGACGACCATCTGGCCCCACGGGATGGCCAACTCGGTCACGCCGAACGCTTCCATCGCCTTTTGCAGCGCGACGCCGAAGGCGAGGCCCAGAACGATCCCGACCAAAGCTCCGAAGACGGCGAGTACGACGGACTCCAGCACGATCATGCGTCGTACCTGGCGCCGTGACGTGCCGACCGCACGCAGCATGCCGATCTCTCGAGTCCGTTCCAGGACGGACAGGTACAGCGTATTCACGATCCCCAGGATGGCGATGAAGATGGCGAGCCCGAGCATGGCGACGATGACACCGAGCAGCGCAGAGACGTTCTTCTGGAACTCCTCTTTCAGCTCCTGCTGCGACTGGACCCGCACGGTCGGGTACTGGGCGACGATGTCGTCGATACCCGCCCGCACCGCGGTGAGATCGGCGTCCGGATCGGCCTTGACGTAGACGAACGCGTCACCGACCTCAATGCCTGCTGACTCGAGGGCCTCCTGGGTCACGGTGTAGCCGCTGAAGAATCCCTCTGGCTCGTAGAGCCCGACAACCTCGACCTTGAGCGATCCCGTGGGGAAGAGGAACGTCACCTCATCACCGACCGAGACGCCATTCATCTCTGCCGATGTCGTGTCGACGACAACTGTGCCTTCGGACAAGTCACCGAATGAACCCTCGGTGAAGGTCAGATTGAGAACATCGCTGATCGTGTCAGGGTCTGCCGTTGTCAGAAACGCCAACTGTGGCCCTCCAACTCCAGTATCGATCTCGGTCTGAAGCAGGGCCTGACGACTGACTGCCTCTACCCCGTCAACGTCTTCGATCTGATTGGCGATCGTCGCCGGGAAGGGGCGTTGCGTCGAGTTGGAAACGATGAACTCCGCGCCGATCACGTCATCCACCATTGCGTTGACCGATTGCGACAGTGAAGCAGCGATCACGGTGAAGCCGCTGACAAGTGCCAGGCCGATCATCAGGGCGGAAGCGGTTGCGGCAGAGCGTCGCGGCTGCCGCGAGGCGTTGTCCATCGCAAGCCGACCAACCGTGCCGAAGAGCCGGGGGAGCGGCGCTCCGACGGTCCGTGAGATTGGCTTTGCCAGCAGCGGGATGAAGACGATGGCGCCGATCAAGAAGCCCAGGACACCCAGCCCCACGAGGCCAAATCCACTGCCGTTCTCAGCGGTCGCCCCGAACCACAGCGCTGTCCCACCGAGCGCAAGCAGGACGGCTCCGATGATTCCGCGTCGTCGCAATGACGAGGTTGGCAAGGTGGCGTCGTCGCGGAGCGCAGCGACGGGGGGAATCTTCGAGGCGCGTCGGGCGGGGAACCACGCCGATGCGACGGTGATGATGACTCCGAGCGCGATGCCAGCAATGAAAGTTCCCGGTTCGAGCACCAGCGGGGTGTTGCCCATCTCAATTCCGATTGCGCCAAAGCCAGCGCTGAGCAGCTTCGTGACGACGATGCCGAATAGGCAACCGATCGCGGAAGCCACCAACCCAACGATCAAGGATTCGAGCAGCACCGAACGGACGATCTGCCCGCGGGTGGCGCCCACGGCTCGCAGAAGTGCCAGTTCCTTGGTGCGCTGTGACACCAACATCGAGAAGGTGTTGACGATGAGGAAAGCACCGACAAACGCGGACACCAGCGAGAAGGCGAGCAGAATGTTGTTGAAGACGCCTAGGTCATCCGTGATCTGCTGCGTCGCCTCGTCAGCCGCCTCATCCCCGGTCTGTACCGTCACGCCCTGCCCCACCACCGCAGAGACGTCATCGGCCAGATCTACCTGCGAGACGCCATCGTCTGCAGCTACGTCGATCGAGGTATAGGCATCACGGCCCTTGATCAGCAGTTCCTGCGCCGTTGGTGTGTCGAAGGCCGCAATCGTCGCGCCTGCCAAGTTGCCGCTGGTGCCGAACCGAAAAATGCCTACCAGTTCGGAGGTGGTCACCCCGTCAGGAGTGACCAACTGCACCTGGTCGCCAACCGAGAACTCGCCCGTTTCAGCGGACTTGGAGTCGATGGCGACCTCTTTGCGGCCGCTGGGACCCGAACCCTCGGTGATCCGGTAGGGCGTCAGCCGCTCGTCATCGCTCCAGTTGCTGCCGAACTGAGGAGCCCCGGACTGGCCGATCGGTTCGCCGTCGCTACCGATGATCGCGACGCCGTCGGCAAAGACCGTACCCCCGGCGGCGGCGACGCCTTGCACGCCTTGAATCTCGGACAGCAGGTCCGCCGGCAGAGTCGAAACTTCACCCGCGAGGCCCGTGCCCTCCGTCTCTGTTTCCGCCGTGACTACGACGTCGCTGGTCGTCTGACCAAAGAGGTCGGTGAATGTCTTGTTGAGGGTGGCACCAAAGATCAGGGTTCCCACCACGAACCCGACGCTCAAGATGATCGCGAGCATGGACAGGATCATGCGCAGCTTGTGAGAGATCAAACTGCGCCAGGCGGCGCGGAGCATCGACTACGACCTCCGACCCTTCGCATCAAAGCCCTTCATGCGCTCCAGCACCCGGTCAGCCGTGGGTTCGAGCATCTCGTCGACGATCTTGCCGTCGGCCAAGAAGATGACGCGGTGTGCGTGCGAGGCTGCCGTCGGATCGTGGGTCACCATCACGATGGTCTGCCCGTGCTGATCGGCGCTGTCGCGCAGGAACGACAGGATCTCGGCGCCTGCTCGAGAGTCGAGGTTTCCGGTGGGTTCGTCGGCGAACACGATCTCGGGTCGACTCACCAGCGCCCGCGCCGCAGCCACTCGCTGCTGCTGGCCACCCGAGAGCTGGCTCGGCCGGTTCTTGAGCCGATCGCGCAGGCCAACGGTGTCGATGATCAGGTCGAGCCACTCAGGTTCGGCCTTCTTGCCTGCGATGTCGAGCGGCAGGGTGACGTTCTCGCGGGCGGTCAGAGTGGGGACGAGGTTGAACGCCTGAAAGATGAAGCCAACCCGGTCACGACGAAGCTTGGTGAGCGCAGTGTCGTTCAACGTCGTGAGTTCGGTGTCGCCGATGTAGGTGGTGCCAGAGGTCGCGTTGTCGAGGCCCGCGCACACGTGCATCAATGTCGACTTGCCAGAACCACTGGGGCCCATGATGGCGGTGAACTTGCCTTGCTCGAAGCTCACGCTCACACCATCGAGCGCTCGGACTTCGGCATCCCCTTCGCCGTAGATCTTCGTGAGCCCTTCGGCGCGGGCGGCTGGTGACGTCGCTGTTGATGTTGTCGGAACTGACATGAAGCAATCCTCCTGAAGGTCGTGCAACACCCTAGAGGGGAGCGGTGTGCGGATGCTCAGGCATTTCCCTGAGTCGACCCTGATTCGTCAGCCGCCAACTCAGGGGATGCCGAGGGGGCCGGCGGAGTTGGCTCTGGGAGGTCAGGCGGCGTGCCACCCCACGCTGGGCACAGGTCTCGGTGTGAACACCAATCACACAGGCGGCTGGGGCTCGGTCGCCAGTCACCGCTCGCCATCGCGCGGCTGATGGCTGCGGCAAGGGCACCAAGCTTTCGCTCCATCGCCACGAGGTCGCGCTCGTCAGGTTCGTAGCGAATGATCTGACCGTCGGTGAGGTACATCAGTTGCAGCAGAGCGGGGACTGTCCCATGCAGTCGCCACAAGGCCAGTGCGTAGAAGCGCATCTGGAACATCGCCTTCTGCTCGAAGTCGACGCGTGGAGACTTACCGGTCTTGTAGTCGACGACGCGCATGGCGCCATTGGGTGCCACGTCGAGGCGGTCGACGATGCCGCGAAGGACGAGGCCGTCTGCCAAGGTGACCGAGATCTCTAGTTCTCGATCGGCAGGCTCGAGGCGGGAAGGGTTCTCGAGCGAGAAGTAGGTGGCCAACAGCTGGTCGCACCCGTGGAGCCACTCAGCTGCCAACGTGCCGTCGTCGTCGGCAAACACCTCAGCCAGTTGCTCGTCCTCTGTCAGCAGCGCTGCCCACGCCTCGGGCACGAGGGCGGTGGCTGCCTCGAGAGTGCGTGTGCCAGGAGGCAGATCGAACAACTGCTCAAGCACCGAGTGCACCAGGGTGCCTCGGGTGGCCGCAGGGCTCGGCTGCTCAGGGAGCCGGTCGATCACGCGGAACCGGTACAGCAACGGACACGTCATGAAGTCGCCAGCACGGGAGGGGCTCAGCGACACCAGCGGCACCGTGGATACCTCAGGCGGAGCGGGCGCCTCGGACGCTTCGGACAGTGACATAGCGGCAGCGTAGGCGTCCCCTCCGACAATGCCCCCGTAGAGTCATAGTGTGAGCCAGCCTGACGGCCCCAGTGGTCCCCAACCGGGGTCGAGGCCTCCCGCGACCGAGGCGCGTCCGTCGTCTGGGGTGTCGCTCGGTACCCCCTTCGGCGTCCCGCTGTGGCTCTCGTCGTCGTGGTTCATCGGTGCGGCAATCATCACGTGGTTGTTTGCGCCCGTTGCCGAGCGCTGGTTGCTCCTCGAAGCGCCTTGGTCGTGGGTCGTCGCGGCCTCGTTTGCTGTGCTGCTCGGTTTGTCAGTGGTTGCCCACGAGATGGCCCATGCCATCGCGGCCCAGCGCTTCGGTCTGAAGGTCAGGTCGATGACCATCCACCTCCTTGGCGGAGTCACGCAGATGGATGCTGAGACCCGGCGTCCTTGGGTCGACTTCGTCATAGCCGGCGTCGGACCCCTCACCTCACTCGCTATCGCTGGGCTGTCGTGGGTGGCGCACCTCGCGGCCCCCGACGACACCGTCTTCGCGTTCGTGACGTGGCAACTCACCGCCGCAAACCTGATTGTTGGAATCTTCAACTTGGTCCCGGCATTGCCACTCGACGGCGGGCGACTGCTGCGAGACGTCATCTGGGCAGCTTCAGGGCGAGAGAGCACCGGAACTCTGGTGGCCGGGTGGACGGGACGCGCCTTTGCCGTGCTGGTTGCCCTCAGCGCCGTGCTGCCGCTGCTGCTTGGCAGCACTGATGTGGTGTGGCTGGCGTGGGGTCTGTTGCTGGCTGGGTTCATCTGGTTCGAGGCAAGTCGCTCGCTGAAGGGCGCCAAGGCATCGTCAGCAATTTCCCGACTGGCGGTGTCATCCCTGATGCGACCTGGGATCTACTACCCGCACGACACTCCGCTATCGATGGCGCTCACATCGACAACTGCGACAAATGAAACAACTGCTGGGCGCACCGCGATTCTGGTCACCGACAGTGCGGGCAGGGTGATCGGCGTGGTCAACTCGGACGCCGCGTCAGCGGTACCGGTCGAACGACGCCCATGGGTCCCGATTTCCTCAGTCGCCTACACGGTCGGGCCCGAGCAGCGAATTGATTACTGGTCGGGAGGCATGGATCTCATCGACGCCCTGAACGCATCGCCGTCGCCGGTACATCTTGTCTCTGACGCCCAGGGCACCGTCTACGGTGTCCTCGTCACGGCCGACGTCGAGGCGTCGCTGGCCGGCTGAACACTCGAGCCCATCAGTGCTCCGCGCCAACGCCATTCCTAGAGGAGTAGTTCACGGTGCCCCTATCGTCGGACCCTGAGGATCGCGCTGCGGACCAAGCGACGGAGCGCGGTGAGCTGCTCGAAGTCGGAGACCGGGTGCAGCTCAGCGATACGAAGGGCAAGCTTCACACCGTCACGCTGGAGGCGGGCAAGCAGTTTCACACCCACAAGGGCGCCATTGCGCATGACGATCTGATCGGTCGGCCAGAAGGCGTCGTTGCCGTGTCGACCGGTGGTATCCAGTACCTCGCACTGCGACCGCTGCTGTCCGACTTCGTGCTCTCGATGCCGCGAGGGGCGGCCGTGGTGTATCCGAAGGACGCTGCGCAGATCGTCGCGATGGCTGACATCCATCCAGGTGCCCGAGTGCTCGAGGCTGGTGTTGGCTCCGGTGCGCTTACTTGTTCGTTGCTGCGTGCGGTGGGTGACCAAGGGCAGGTCTTCTCGTACGAACGCAGAGCCGACTTTGCCGAAGTGGCGACACGCAACATCGAGACGTTCTTCGGAGCGCGGCCTGACACCTGGACGCTGACAGTCGGCGACCTCGTAGAGGTCATCACCGCCGACGTGGTCGATCGAGTCATCCTCGACATGCTGGCGCCCTGGGAGTGCGTCGACGCGGTCGCCCGGGTGCTGCGACCCGGGGGAGTCGTGTGCTGCTATGTCGCGACCACCACACAGCTATCCGCAACGGTCGAGCGACTGCGCGAGCACGGAGGCTTCACCGAGCCAGCGGCGAGCGAGACTCTGGTGCGTACCTGGCACGTCGAGGGCCTGGCGGTGCGGCCAGATCACCGCATGATCGGCCACACCGGCTTCCTGGTCATCAGTCGGCGGCTGGCACCTGGCGTCACGGCACCGCCGCGGCGCCGTCGTCCCGCCAAGGCCTCAGGACCTGCGACTACGCACAGTGATCAGATCGACACGCCGGGGTCAGTCCAGGACGAGCCTCGACCTGCCGAGGGTTAGGGTCGAAGGCGTCCTTACTGGACGCGCTGGACGGAGGTGCGCCATGCCGCACGACGGACCCGAGGCTCGCATGAGTGCGCCCGATATCAGCGACCTGCGTCGCGAACTCGCCGCCCTTCAAGAGCGCAACACCCGACTGACTGCCACGCTGCACGAGGCGCGCAATCAGATCGTCGCGATGAAGGAAGAGATCGATCGACTGGCGCAGCCGCCTGCTGGCTACGGGCTGTTCCTCGAGGCCTTCGATGACGACACCGTCGATGTCTTCACCAGTGGTCGCAAGCTCCGCGTTGCTGTCAGCCCGGACGTAGAACGTGATGACTTGCAGCGCGGCCGCGAGGTCATGCTGAACGAAGCGATGAACGTCGTACGCGTCATGGGCTTTGAGCAGGTCGGCGAAGTCGTGATGTTCAAAGAACTGCTTGCCGACGGCAAACGCGCGCTCGTCATTGGGCACACTGACGACGAGCGGATCGTGCGTCTTGCCGAAACGTTGGTCGACGTCCAGATCCGCGCGGGCGACTCGCTGATGCTCGAACCGCGGTCGGGATACGTCTTCGAGAAGATCCCGAAGGCCGAAGTCGAGGAACTAGTCCTCGAAGAGGTTCCCGATATCGACTACGCCAACATCGGGGGTCTCGCCGGTCAGATCGAACTGATTCGTGACGCCGTCGAGCTTCCGTACGTCCATCAAGACCTGTTCCGCGAGCACGACCTGCGCCCACCCAAAGGAATCCTCTTGTATGGACCTCCTGGGTGTGGCAAGACCCTGATTGCCAAGGCGGTCGCCAATTCGCTGGCCAAGAAGGTGGCCGAGGTCACCGGACGCCCCGAAGGCAAGTCGTTCTTCTTGAACATCAAGGGCCCAGAACTGCTCAACAAGTACGTCGGAGAGACCGAGCGTCACATTCGGTTGGTCTTCCAGCGTGCTCGTGAGAAGGCCGGCGAGGGAGTGCCGGTCATCGTGTTCTTCGATGAGATGGACTCCTTGTTCCGCACCCGAGGGTCGGGAGTGAGTTCAGACGTCGAAAACACGATCGTGCCTCAGCTGCTCAGTGAGATCGATGGTGTCGAGGGGCTCGAGAACGTCATCGTCATTGGTGCTTCGAACCGTGAGGACATGATTGATCCGGCCATCCTGCGTCCGGGCCGCCTTGACGTGAAGATCAAGATCGAGCGACCGGACGCCGAAGCTGCGCGCGACATCTTCACCAAGTACTTGTACCCCGAGTTGCCGCTTCATGCCGACGATGTGGCCGAGCACGGTGGCGACAGGGCAGCAACGGCAGCGGCGATGATCCAGCGAGCCGTCGAGCGCATGTACACCGAGACCGAGGACAACCGGTTCCTTGAGGTGACGTATGCAAATGGCGACAAAGAAGTTCTCTACTTCAAGGACTTCAACTCTGGCGCCATGATCGAGAACATCGTCGCGCGTGCCAAGAAGTACGCGATCAAGGACTTTCTCGAGCTCGGTTCGAAGGGCATTCGCGTTCAGCACCTGCTGACGGCCTGTGTCGACGAGTTCAAAGAGAACGAAGACCTTCCGAACACCACCAACCCAGACGACTGGGCTCGTATCAGCGGCAAGAAGGGTGAGCGCATCGTCTTCATCCGCACCCTGGTGCAGGGCAAGCAAGGTACTGAGGCTGGGCGTTCTATTGAATCGGTCGCCAACACTGGGCAGTACCTGTAGCTGAGGCCGCTGGAGCCTAGGCTGTCAACGTGCCAAGTGAGCGCGCCAAGGGCGCTGATGATGCGCTGGGTCTAACGCCCGGCAGCGTTGTCAGGGTGATGGGGATCGAAACCGAGTACGGCATCGCCGTGCCGGGGGATCCGCACGTCAACCCCGTGTTGATCAGCTCTCAGGTGGTCAACGGCTATGCCACGGGCGAGCCCGGCCTGTCTCATGCCCGCTGGGACTACGAGGAAGAGAATCCGCTTCGCGACGCACGCGGCTTCACGATGGCTCGAGACGTCGCCGACGCCAGCCAACTCACTGACGACGACGTTGGCCTTGCGAACGTCATCTTGACCAACGGCGCGCGGCTGTACGTTGACCATGCTCACCCCGAGTACTCGAGCCCCGAAGTCACCTCACCACGCGATGTGCTGACGTGGGACAAGGCCGGTGAGCACGTGATGGCAACCGCTGCCGAACGCGCCGCGTCAATCCCCGGTGCCGCCCGCATCAACTTGTACAAGAACAACACCGACAACAAGGGCGCGTCCTATGGGACGCACGAGAACTACTTGATGAGGCGTAGTACGCCGTTCCCTGAGATCGTGCGTCACCTCACCCCGTTCTTCGTCTCCCGGCAAGTCATCTGTGGCCAAGGTCGCGTCGGGCTCGGGCAACAAGGTCACGACGCCGGCTTCCAGGTCAGTCAAAGAGCGGACTTCTTCGAGGTTGAGGTGGGGCTTGAGACGACGCTAAAGCGGCCCATCATCAACACTCGCGACGAACCTCACGCTGACGCCGACAAGTACCGCAGGCTGCACGTGATCATCGGTGACGCCAATCTCGCCGAGGTTGCCGGATTCCTGAAAGTTGGGACGACTTCTCTGGTCCTTGCGATGATCGAAGACGGATTTCTCGGAGATGACCTGTCAGTTCAGCGGCCGGTTCATGAACTTCACGAGGTGTCGCACGACCCAGACCTACGTCATCTGATCTCGCTTCGCGACGGGCGCACGATTACCGCAATTGAGCTGCAGCGTGAGTACTGCGATCAGGCGCACAAGTACGTCGAGGACCGCATGGGAAGCGCGGTCGACGCGGATACCTCCGAAGTTCTTCAGCGGTGGTCACAGGTGCTCGACGACCTCTCCGACGATCCGAGCACGCTCGCCGGGCAGCTTGACTGGGTAGCTAAGCGCCAAATCCTCGAGGGCTACCGCTCGCGTGATGGCCTGGATTGGTCAGATGCTCGGTTGCAGCTTGTCGACTTGCAGTACTCCGATGTGCGTCCGGACAAGGGTCTCTATTACCGCCTGTTGGCAACCGGTCGCATGGAGCGAGTGGTGTCAGAGCAGCAGATCCTCGATGCCGTGCACACGCCACCGGTCGATACCCGCGCGTGGTTCCGCGGTGAATGTGTGCGCCGCTACGGGTCGCATGTGGCGGCCGCCTCGTGGGACTCGGTCATCTTCGACGTGCCAGGACGCGTCTCGCTGCAGCGGGTCCCGATGCTGGAGCCACTCCGTGGAACGCAGTACCACGTCGGTGACCTCCTCGACCGCTGTGAGAGCGCCGCAGAACTGGTCGACGCCCTGACCTCCTGAGATTTCCGAGTACCCAGGAACCGAGAACTCTGAGAACCCTGAGTCGGTCTTGGTGGGTTCAGTACGCGCCCTAACCGGTCGATCCGACTAGGGTCGGACGCGAGGGAAAGGTGGGCTCATGAGCGCACAGGAATCCGATGGGCAGAAGCACGCAGAGAAGCGGCCAGAAGAGGTCGAGGATGCGCCCGTCGAGCAAAGCGATGTGGCTGAACGCCACGAGGCGCTGAGCGAAGATGTCGATGCCATTCTCGATGAGATCGACGAGGTGCTCGAAGAGAACGCAGAAGAGTTCGTGAGGGCTTTCGTTCAGAAGGGCGGGGAGTAGCAGCGTGACGCCAACGCACCACTCATCGTTGCCAGGCGGAGCATTGCCTGCGGCGTTCCTGAGGACCGGCAGCGCCTCGTTCGCTGACTTTCTTGCCGACCACGCACCTGCATTGATCCCTGGGGCAACGCCATCGCATGCGATGCGGACCACTGAACTCGAAGCACCACATGGCACCACGATCGTGTCGCTCACCTATGACGGTGGGGTCGTCATGGCGGGTGACCGTCGCGCCACGATGGGCAACATCATCGCGCAACGCGATATCGAGAAGGTCTATCCAGCAGACGAATACAGCGCTGTAGGCATCGCCGGCACTGCTGGCTTGGCGATCGAGTTGGTGCGCCTCCTTCAGGTCGAGCTCGAGCACTACGAGAAGATCGAAGGCACGACGCTGTCGTTGACAGGCAAGGCGAACAGACTTGCCACCATGATCCGAGGCAACCTCGGTATGGCGATGCAGGGTCTGGCAGTTGTGCCACTGTTCGCAGGGTTCGACCACGAAATCTCACAGGGTCGCATTTTCAGCTACGACGTCACCGGCGGTCGGTACGAAGAACACTCCTTCCACGCCGTTGGCTCTGGCGGCTTCTTCGCGCGGGGGTCGTTGAAGAAGCTCTATCGCGATCGCATGTCAGAACCGGACGCAGTAATGGCGGCAGCACAGGGGCTCTACGACGCCGCAGACGATGACTCGGCCACCGGCGGGCCTGATCTGATGCGCGGGATCTTTCCCGTGGTGTCGGTCGTGTCGGCCGACGGCTACCGACGCCTCCCAGACGATGAGGTTGGCGAGGTGGTTCAGCGCCTGGTAGCTGCCAGGGCCGAACGCCCCGATGGCCCGGCGGCCCCGCTGACGTAGTACTCGAGGTGAGTTCCCCGTCACCGCCCAGACCCGAGAGGAAACCCCGTGTCGGTCCCGTTCTACGTCTCGCCCGAGCAGATCATCAAGGACAAGGCGGACTACGCACGCAAAGGCATCGCGCGTGGTCGGTCGGTAGCTGTCCTGCAGTATCGAGACGGCATCGTGTTCGTTGCTGAGAACCCGTCTCGCGCCCTGCACAAAGTCAGCGAGATCTACGACCGGATCGCCTTCGCCGCAGTCGGCAAGTACAACGAGTTCGAGAATCTGCGAGTGGCGGGAATTCGGCTTGCCGACCTGCGGGGCTATTCATTCGACCGTCGCGACGTGACGGTGCGAAACCTTGCCAATGCGTACGCGCAGACGTTGGGCACCATTTTCACCGAGACGTCCAAGCCCTATGAGGTCGAGATCGTCGTGGCCGAGGTCGGCGAGGTTGCCGACGACGACCAGATGTACCGGCTCACCTTCGACGGCTCGGTCGCCGATGAGCACGGCTACGTGGTCATGGGAGGTTCGGCCGACACGATCAGCGCAGCACTCGAAGACCGCTACACCGAAGGGCTCGACCTCGCTGCCGCCATCGCTGTTGCAATTGACGGGTTGTCAAACGATGGAGCAGCGGCCGGCGAAGAGTCTCGACAGCTGACGCCGGCGGCTCTCGAGGTGGCGGTACTTGACCGCACCCGCACACAGACCCGCAAGTTCAGGCGCCTTTCGGGTGACCGCTTGACTGAGCTCTTGGCGAGTAGTGGTGCGTAGCAATGGACCGACGCATCTTCGGCATCGAGACTGAGTACGGGGTTACCTGTACCTTCCGAGGCCAGCGTCGGCTTTCTCCCGATGAAGTAGCTCGATACCTGTTCCGCCGCGTGGTGTCGTGGGGACGCAGTAGCAATGTGTTCCTGCGAAACGGTGCCCGGCTCTATCTCGATGTTGGCTCACACCCCGAGTACGCGACCCCCGAGTGCGATTCGCTCATCGAACTCATTTCGCATGACCGTGCTGGCGAACGAATTCTCGAGGGCCTTCTTATCGACGCCGAACGGCGACTCCACGAAGAGGGCATCGCTGGCGACGTCTACTTGTTCAAGAACAACACCGACTCTGCTGGCAACTCGTACGGCTGCCATGAGAACTACTTGGTCTCTCGACAGGGTGACTTCGGCAAGGTTGCCGACGTCTTGATTCCTTTCCTAGTCACCCGGCAGCTCATCACCGGGGCTGGCAAGGTGTTGCAGACACCGCGCGGTTCGGTCTTCTGTTTGAGCCAACGCGCGGAGCACATCTGGGAAGGCGTCTCGTCGGCAACGACACGGTCAAGGCCCATCATCAACACCCGCGACGAGCCACATGCAGATGCCGAGAAGTACCGAAGGCTTCACGTCATTGTCGGCGACTCCAACCTCGCCCAACCCACGACCTTGCTCAAGGTGGGCGCTACCGATCTCGTTCTGCGCATGATCGAGAATGGCGTGGTACTTCGTGACCTCTCCCTCGAGAACCCCATTCGCGCCATCCGCGAGATCAGTCACGATCCCACCGGACGCCGCCTGGTGCGACTCGTCAACGGGCGAGAATTGTCAGCGCTGCAGATTCAGTCGGAGTACTACGAGAAGGCCAGGGCCTTTGCCGAGCGTCGTGGGCTCGATGACCCCGTGACAACGCGCGTTCTCGACCTGTGGCAACGGGTGCTCACGGCCGTCGAGACAGGTGATCTCGCGTCCGTCGGTCGTGAGATCGACTGGGTGGCGAAGTATCAGATGATCGAGCGGTACCGCGCCAAGCACGATGTGTCCCTCGGGTCAGCGAGAGTGGCTCAACTCGACCTGGCGTATCACGACATTCGCCGCGACCGCGGGCTGTTCTACCTGATGGAGCGCAGGGGGCTCATGGACCAGGTCGTCTCAGAGCTCAGCACCTTTGAGGCCAAGGGCCGACCGCCACAAACCACCCGCGCCCGGCTGCGTGGGGCTTTCATCCGCCGTGCGCAAGAGAAGCGCCGAGACTTCACCGTCGACTGGGTGCACTTGAAGCTCAACGACCAGGCACAGCGCACCGTTCTCTGCAAAGACCCTTTCAAGGCCTTCGATGACCGAGTCGACCGCCTGATCGAGAGCATGTAGCGAGCCGAGCGGGTTATAGCCTGTCGCGCTGGGTCTCTCATTGGGTCTCACGGCGGGGCGGAACCGCAGGGGCGTCAGGGACGTCTACCCTTAGGAGTCCTGCCATCGCATCCGGCAGGGCTTCCCTGTCAATGACTGGTCATTCGAGGAGTTCTGTGTCTGCCCGCATCCGCCGCGCCAGTGCCATTACTGCGGTATCGCTCGCTCTCATCATCGGACTCGCCTCGTGTGGCGACGACCCCGAGTCGACGAGTGCGTCAACCGAACCCTCGGTGTCACCCTCTGACAGCGCGTCGCCCTCACCGTCAGAGTCTTCGGCAAAGCCAGCCGCCGACGGCGAGCTCCCGACGGTCAAGGGCGGTTTCGGCGAAGCGCCGACCATCACCGTGCCAGATTCTGAGCCACCGTCCGAGCTGGTTGTCGAAACCCTCAGCGAGGGTGACGGGGCAACGGTGAACTCCGGCGACGTGATCGTCGTCAACTATCTCGGAGTGCGGTGGGAGAACGGCGAGACGTTCGACTCATCGTTCGACCGTGGCCCGGCCGGGTTCAGCATCGGTACCGGGGCAGTCATTCCGGGCTGGGACACCGGGCTGGTCGACACGACAGTTGGCAGCCGAGTGATGTTGGTCGTGCCTCCAGATCAGGGCTATGGGGACAGCCCTCCCGGGGAACCAATTCAGGCAGGCGACACCCTCGTCTTCGTCGTCGACATTCTCGGTGTTCACTCACCTGACGAGGCGGCTAAGGGTGAGCCTGCGCCGACCGAGGACGACAGCCTTCCGTACGTGTCGATCTCACCCAGGGCTCCCGAAATGGTGATGCCCCCTGGTGACCCGACCAATCGATTGATCGCGATTCCAGTAGTCGTCGGAGACGGACCTACGGTCAAGAAGGGCGACACGATCGTCGTGCAGTACAAGGGCGTGGTGTGGCGGACGGGCAAAGAGTTCGACTCGTCATGGAGCCGTGACGCGCCCTACACCGTGGCGATCGGTACTGGCGCTGTGATCCCAGGCTGGGACAAGGGTCTCGTCGGACAGACGGTCGGTAGCCGAGTCATGTTGGTCATTCCGCCAAAGGACGGCTACGGATCGGCCGGGCAAGGGCCCATCAAGGGCACTGACACGATGGTCTTCGCCGTTGACATTCTGGGTGCCTACTAGTCGACGCAGGTAGACCCCAATACCCGCTGTTGCTGGCTAACGCCAGACATCCATGGCTAAGGAGCCTTCATGACTGACAAGCCCGAGATCGACTTTCCAGGCGGCCCGGCCCCCGACGAGCTCGTGATTAGCGACATCACGGTGGGCGAAGGCAACGAGGCCACCCCAGGTGCCACGGTCACCGTCCACTACGTCGGCGTCGAGTACGACTCCGGGGAAGAGTTCGACTCGTCGTGGAACCGCGGTGAGCCGATCGCTTTTCCGCTGGGGAATCTGATCAAGGGCTGGCAAGAGGGCATTCCTGGAATGAAGGTCGGTGGACGCCGTCAGCTGGTGTGCCCGCCAGCACTGGCCTATGGGCCTGAGGGCGGTGGCCACCGCCTGTCGGGGCAGACCCTGATCTTCATGATCGATCTGCTCGACGTTGGCTGATCGACCTTCTGCTTGAGCCCTACGAACTTTCGAGTAACGCCGCGGCGTGCCGCCCGGCGGCGGCCGCGCTTTGAAAGGCGGCGGTGTCGTCGTCGAGCCCGCGCCCCATCGTCGACAGGGCGACTGGAGTGGTCTCGAGTGCCTGCCTCAGGCCCTCGGTCGAGATGGTGACCAATCGGTGGGGCGGGCTGAGGGCTGACGCCTGTTGGCGTACGAGTGCTCCCAGCTCGCCGTCGAGCTCAGGGACGGGGATGTCGGCAGCGTGAGCGGCGACGCGCCCGTATGCGGTGAGCGAATGGTGCGAGACGCCGTAGTGACGTTGGCGTTGGTCAGCTTCAGACAGTCGCAGACTCGCCACCGGGCGACCCCTCAGCACGGCAGCGGCATTGATCGCCTCGCCTGCGGCGACCCCGCTGAAGCCCCATCGCGTCCCGGTACCGAGATTGCCCGGTCCCTGGGCAACGACAGTGATGTCCGCACCAAGCACGAGCTTTGCGGCGAGCAGCCCGTTGTGGATGGTCACGGCCTCGAGGTCGCCTCCGAAGGTCTGCCCCACGGTCACAGAGCCAACGAGCCACCCGGCATCGCGCAGACCACGTACCGTCCGAGAGAACGCCAGGGGGAGTGCGCCACCGTCGGTCGCCACGTAGGCGACGGTGGCGCTGGGCGCGGTGGCACGCACCCCGGCGATGATCGCCGGCAGCGAAGAGTGAAGGTCGGCCACAACGACCGGCATCGCGCCAAGGTCGTCGGCGTCCTTGAGAATCTCGTGGTGCGGTGAGTCCTGTTCGTCTACGCCGAGCACGGTCATCTGCAGTGGCGTGTACCTGGCTTTCACAAGATGCCCCGGACCCTGTGGATCGGGTGGCAACCGCTGTGGAATGCCGGCCACCAAGGCGTAGCCACCCGTACCGAGTTCGAGGTCGAGTGCTGTCACGTTGAGCAAGACCTCGTCGCCCACGGCGGGTTCGCCCACCACATCTGTGTAGGCCAGCGCTCGCACTTCGCTCGCCAGCTCGGAACCCTGGCCGTCTCGCAGGGCCACCCGCAGCTCGACGGCAGTGCTCCAACGTCGTCCGACCTCGACGACCTGCCCACTGCGCCACCGGATCACGGCGATCACTGTACGCAGCAGGTAGCGTCGGTCTCTCACGAACCTTTCCCTGCCCACCTTCGATCGAGAGGCTCATGGCCAACCCACGTACCGAGCGCCTGCTCAACCTGGTGATCTGCCTCTTGGCGGCCACGAGGTTTGTCAGCAAAGAGCAGATCCGCACCGCGGTCCCGCAGTACGGCGACTGCGCGACGACCGAGGCCTTTGAGCGAATGTTTGAGCGCGACAAAGACGATCTGCGCGAGATGGGAATCCCCCTGGAGACGGGGTCAAACGACAGCTTCTTCGAGGATGAGCTCGGTTACCGCATCCCCAAAGACTCCTATGCGTTGCCCGAGATCTCATTCGACTCAGAAGAGCTCGCTGTCCTGGGGCTAGCCGCGCGCACGTGGCAGCACGCGACCCTGTCTGGGCCAGCAGCGCAGGCAGTTCGCAAGTTGGAGGCGGCGGGGGTCTCAGTCGACCGCGAGGCGCTTTCGGTTATCGAGCCGAGAGTCGACGCGGCCGAACCTGCCTTCGGACCATTGTTCGCTGCGCTTCAGCAACGCCGTCGTGTCACCTTCGAGTACTCGCGGGCTGGTGGTCAGCCGCAGCGACGTCACCTCGAACCTTGGGGGCTCGCGTCGTGGCACGGCCGGTGGTACGTCGCAGGTCACGACCTCGACAGAGAAGAGGTACGCGTCTTTCGGTTGTCACGGATTCATGGCGACGTCACGTCAGAGAAGAGATCCGGTACGTACGCGATTCCTGACGACGTCGACGTCATGGCGTCCATCCAGATGTTGGCTCAGCCGGGTCCAGTGAGCACGGCCCGGGTGCGCGTGCGAGCCGGCAAGGCGTTGCCACTGCGTCGACGCGGCACAGTGGTTGCTGAAGACCCTGAGTGGACCACGGTCGACGTCGCCTATGAGGACGTCGAACAACTCGCCGCCCTCGTCTGCGGATTTGGCGCGGCAGTTGTCGTCGAGCAACCGGACGAGCTGCGCGCCGCCGTCGTGGGTCGCCTGTCTGGTGCGCTCGACGCCCTCAAGGGGTCGGCATGACGACGGGGGGCGCAGTCGGGCAGCTGAGTCGGCTGCTGTCGATGATCCCGTGGCTGCTCAGTCGCCCCGGTGTGTCTGTGAGTGAGGCTGCCGCCGAGTTCGAGATCAGCGAAGACCAGTTGCGTGCCGACCTCGAGCTGGCGTTCATGTGCGGGCTGCCCGGGCATCTTCCTGACGACCTGATCGACGTCTCGCTCGAGGGTGACCGAATCGTTGTGACCAATGCTGACGCGATCGCGCGTCCACTGAGGTTCGCACCAGATGAGGCCGTGGCGCTGCTTGTCGGATTGCGAGCGCTTGCCGACATTCCGACGCCGACCGGCCGAGACGTCCTGGAACGTGTCGTCGCCAAGTTGGAACGAGCTGCCGGCGATGCCGCGGACGCGCACCGCAATATCAAGGTCACGATTCAGAGCGCTGCCGACGCCGATGTCGAGTCGCGGGATGCGATCGGAGCTGCGCTCGGTAGCGGTAAGCGCATTCGGCTCGAGTACTACGTCCCAGCACGTGACGAGGTCACCGTGCGCGAGGTCGATCCGGTGCGACTTCATCTGGTCGACGGTCATGGCTATCTCGAGGGTTGGTGCCGCGAGGCACAAGACTGGCGCTTGTTCCGGCTCGACCGCGTCGAGTCGGTCGCCGTCCTCGATGTCGCTGCCGAGAGTCACACCCCACCTGCGGTGCGCGACGCGGCATTCGATGCCGGGTCAGCGCCCTGGCGAGTGCGGCTCCTGCTCGAGCCGCGGGCGGCATGGCTGGTCGATGCGTTTCCTTCAGAGGTGGTGCAGCGCGAGCCCGAGTTGGTCATTGAGATTCCCGTCGGTGACTTGGGCTGGGCGTCCCAGCTGCTGCTCCAGCTGGGCGGCAGTGCCCGTCCTCTCGACCCGCCCGAACTCATCGCGGCGTTGCGAGGCGAGGCAGAGGCCGCTTTAGCTGCTTACGAAGTGTCTGGTGGTCACTAGGCCATCTGGGTGACGCCAGACCGCTCTTCGGGTCAAGGTTGCTGTGGCAGATGCCGAAGCCCCTCACACAAGAGGGGAGGTACGAGTCATGACAACGATCAAAGCCTCGTGCCCAGTATGCGGGGACGTCGAGCTGACGCCCGAGCAGATGCGACTCGTGGTGTGCAACCGCACCGAGTGGTCCTACTACGCCTTTCAGTGCACCACGTGCGCCGATGAGGTTCGTAAGCCCGCCGACGACGAGATCGTGTCCCTTCTGAAGTCTGGTGGCGTCCGGGTGACCCCCTGGCACATCCCTGCCGAAGCCATGGAGGAGCACGCCGGTCCGGTGATCAGCTACGACGAGATCCTGGACTTTGCCCTCTGGCTCGAGAACCACGACGTGATTCCTGCCTCGCTCACTGCCGGGTTGCCTCGCTAAGCCGGTATTCACCCCGTCATCCGCCCCTGACCTGGGGCCTTGGGCCCGCCACGCCACCACAACGTCGGGGGTGCGCCCCATGATCGCCCGTCAGCGCGTACCATCGACACGTCAAACACCGCAACGCCGAGGGACGCCAAATGCCCAATCTGAAGCCGATCGAGATCATTCTGATCTTGGCCGTCATCCTGCTGCTCTTCGGTGCCAAGCGCCTACCCGATGCCGCACGGGGCCTAGGGCGGTCATTGCGCATCTTCAAGTCCGAAGTGAAGGCCGCACAGGACGACGAGGGAAACAGTCCTCCGCAGCAGATCGAGGCAAACCCAGGTGAGGTCAGCAGCACGCCCGTGACGCCGCCAGCGCCACAGCAGGCCAGCCAACCCACCACCACTCCGGAGCCCGGGTCAGCCGAGCGCTGACCGGACCAACACTCGCAGCGTCGGAGACGTAGGTGGCGCGCGCTCGCGGCCAGGCAGAAGTCGCGGATGGCGGCGCGATGCCGCTGATGGCCCATCTTCGCGAGTTGAGGTCGCGGATTTTCAAGGCGCTTTTCGCCATCCTGCTTGGTGCCATCGTCGGTTGGATCTACTACGTCCCCATCTTCGACTTCATTGTCGAACCGCTCAAAGATGTCGCTGACGAGTTGGCTGCCGAGGGCCTGAACGTTGAGCTCACGCTGACCTCGGTCACCTCACCCTTCACCCTGCAACTGCGCATCTCCGCGCTCGCTGGCGTCATCCTGGCTTCACCCGTCTGGATCTACCAGATCTGGGCATTCGTGACCCCCGGACTGCACAAGCATGAGAAGCGCTACGGGTACGCGTTCATGGTCACAGCTGTGCCGCTCTTTCTGGCCGGCGTGCTCGCTGCACTCTGGGTTCTTCCCAAGGGCCTCGAGTTACTGATCGGCTTTACCCCCGAGAGCGTCAGCAACCTTCTGCCGGTCGACAGCTACTTGTCCTTCCTCGTCCGGACCATGCTGGTGTTCGGAATCGGCTTCCTTGTCCCTATCTTCATCGTCGGCCTGAACTTGGTGGGCATCCTGAGCGCCGACGCTATCCGTCGATCGTGGCGCTGGACGGTGCTCGCGGTGTTCCTCTTCGGAGCTATAGCGACCCCGACAGGTGACCCGCTGAGCATGATGTTGCTGGCTGGACCGATGCTGATCCTGATCCTGCTGGCATTCGGTTTCGCCTTGCTAAATGACCGCCGCAAGTCGAGACGCTCCACCGAGCCTGACTACGACTCACTCTCAGACGACGAGGCGAGCCCCATTAGTGATGCAGACGGGGTCGACGGGGTGACACCCATTGACCGGCCAGACCCCATCGATGATCCGTAGGTAGCCTGCTCAACATGAGCAGCCCTGCCGAGAGGTACGCCGAATGGCAGGCGGCAAAGAGCATCGAGCGCAGTACTGGGCTGCCAGCGCCGCCGGGTCTCGTTGAGGAGTTTCGGCACAGGTACTCATTCCCACTCGATGAGTTTCAGGTTCAGGCGTGTCATGCCTTAGCCAGAGGTGACTCGGTGCTCGTCGCTGCGCCCACCGGGTCGGGCAAGACCGTCGTCGGTGAGTTCGCGGTCGACCTTGCGCTGCGAAGTGGCCGCAAGTGCTTCTACACGACACCGATCAAGGCCTTGTCGAACCAGAAGTTTCGCGACCTCGTTGATCGGTACGGCGAATCGGCGGTCGGACTTCTGACGGGGGACAACACGATCAACGGCGAAGCACCGATCGTTGTGATGACCACTGAAGTCCTGCGCAACATGCTCTACGCGGGTTCGGGAACGCTTAACGATCTCGCCTATGTGGTGATGGACGAGGTGCACTACCTCGCCGACCGCTTTCGCGGAGCGGTGTGGGAAGAGGTCATCATTCACCTGCCAGAGTCCGTCACTCTCGCTGCTCTCTCAGCGACCGTCAGCAACGCAGAAGAGTTCGGGGCGTGGATCGAGACGGTCCGCGGACGCACCGAAGTCATCGTGTCTGAGCATCGCCCCGTTCCGCTCTGGCAACAGGTCATGGTGGGTCGGCAGTTGTATGACTTGTTCGCCGACGACCAGCACCGCACGGTCCACCCTGACCTGCAACGGTTCGCCCGAGACGAGGAGCGGCTTCGGCGACTGCGCGATCATCGGCCGAAGCGAGGCCAGCGTCGGGGCAAGCCACCCAACGTCCCTAGCCGCCGAGACGTTGTCGAGACCCTCAGCCATCGCGACCTGTTACCCGCCATCTACTTCGTGTTCTCGAGAGCTGGCTGCGACGCCGCCGTGCGCCAATTGCTTCAGTCTGGTGTCCGTCTCAACGACGGTGAGCGCGCAGCAGAGATCCGCCAGTTCGTCGAGGAGCGGACGGCCAATCTCAGTGACGACGACCTCCGAGTGCTCGAGTACGACGACTTCATCGAGGGATTGAAGCGGGGGTTCGCTGCTCACCATGCCGGGTTGCTTCCAGTGTTCAAAGAGATCGTCGAGGATCTCTTCGCGCAGGGGCACGTCATGTGCGTGTTCGCGACCGAGACTCTTGCCCTTGGGGTCAACATGCCAGCGCGAACAGTGGTGATCGAGCGGCTGAGCAAATGGAACGGCGAGACACATGCCGACATCACCGCCGCGGAGTACACCCAGTTGACCGGTCGGGCCGGGCGGCGCGGCATCGATGTTGAGGGTGACGCGGTGGTGCTGTGGCAGCAAGGGTTTGACCCGCAAGCCCTCGCGGGTCTCGCCTCCACCCGCACCTATCCGCTGCGCTCCTCGTTCCGCCCGACGTACAACATGGCGGTCAATCTCGTCCGCCAGATGGGGCGACACACCGCGCGCGAGGTTCTCGAGACGTCGTTCGCGCAGTTCCAGGCTGACCGAGCCGTTGTTGGATTGGCGAAGCAGCTACGCAAGAACGAAGAGGGGCTCAAGGGCTATCACGAGGCGATGTCCTGCCACCTGGGTGACTTCGTCGAGTACGCGGCACTCCGGCGTGCGCTGTCTGATCGCGAGAAGACCCTTACCCGAGAGGGCACTGCCAGCCGCCGAGCCGAGGTGGCGAGGGCGGTCGAGAACCTGAAACCGGGAGACGTGGTGCGTCTGCCCGGTGGTGGACGCCGCGGGTCACGCATCGGCGTAGTCGTCGAGACCGATACCCGGGGCGGGTTTCAGAACAATCGGCCGGTCATCCTCACTGAGGATCGTCAGGTGCGAAAGTTTGCGGCCAGTGACTTTGCCGACCCGCCCGATCCTTTCGAGCAACTGCCACTGCCGAAGGGGTTTCGTTCGCGCGACACTCAGGCTCGACGTCTGCTGGCCGGCCGCTTGCGCGAGCTCGAGGCCCCCGGAAAGGGCGGTAAGCGTTCACGCGGAGCGGGCGATGACGCGGAGTTGCTCGATCTACGCGCCCAGCTCAAAGCGCATCCGTGCCATCGCTGTCCTGACCGTGAAGACCACGCACGGTGGGCCGAGCGCTGGCACCGCCTGAGCCGTGAGACGAAGCAGCTTCAGAAGCGTGTTGATGACCGAACCGGCAGCATCGCCCGAACCTTCGATCGCGTGGTTGCCGTCCTCGAAGAGATCGGCTACCTCGACGGCGACACCGTCACAGGCGACGGGGAACGGCTGACCCGGCTCTACACCGAGATGGACCTGGTGGCCGCCGAGGCACTGCGGCTCAAGCTGTGGCACGGGCTGAACCCGGCCGAGCTGGCCGCAGCCGTCTCCGTTTTGGTGTTCGAAGCGCGGCGCGACCCCACTGGGCCCCCGAAGTTTCCCGGTGGCGCTGCGAGCACCGCTATCGAGGAGACCATGCGGCTCGCCGACGACCTGGCGCTGCTGGAACGCCACCACCGAGTGTCGGTCATGCGCGAGCCCGACGGAGGGTTTAGCTGGGCCGCGTATCGCTGGGCGAGCGGTCACCGTCTAGAGGCGGTGCTCTCCGATACCGATCTAGCGGCAGGTGACTTCGTGCGGTGGTGCAAGCAGTTGATCGACCTGCTTGGGCAGGTGGCTACGGCTACTGCCGGAGACGACGATGGCATCTCGTCGACGGCACGCTCGGCAGTCGCAGGGCTTCGGCGCGGTGTTGTCGATGTCACTCCGGACGCGTGACACCCAACGCATCGAGTAGGCGCTGCACCGATCGCCCCAGACCCCACCGTTCCGTCAGGAAGGTCACTTTCTCTGGATCGGCCAGCATGGTGGGGATCGCCGTCGAGAGCGGTGGCAGTGGCACGTCCTCGCGTACCCGAACCACGACGATCGCTCGCTCCAGATACTCCCGTGCCGCCTCGATCTTGGCGCGAAACGGCACAAGCGCGTCTGCGTCGCTGAGCGCGTCCAGCAGCACTTCAATGGTGGGGAACTCAGCAATCACGGCCGCCGCCGATTTGTCGCCAACGCCGCGTACGCCAGGTAGCCCATCGGAAGGATCCCCCCGCAGCGTCGCAAAGTCTGCGTAGGCAGACGCGGGTACGCCGTACTTCTGCTGCACGGAGTCGTTGGTCACTCGTTCGACCTTGGCGAAGCCCCGGCCGATGTACAGCACATTGACGCCGCGGTCGTCGTCGACAAGTTGGAACAGATCTCGGTCGCCAGTGACAATGTCGGTGGGAATTTTTGACGAGGTGGCAAGGGTGCCAATGACGTCGTCCGCCTCGAAGCCGGGTACACCGACTCGGCAAATGCCGATGGCGTCGAGCAGCTCCTCGATGATCGGCACCTGCGGCGCGAGGGCGTCTGGCACTTCCTCGGCGAACTCGTCAGACGCGGACGTGTCGACACGGTGTGCCTTGTACTCGGGGACCAGGGCCACACGCCAGTCAGGGCGCCAGTCGTCATCGAAGCAGGCGACGAGGTCGGTCGCTGGGTTGTCGCTCAGCATGCGAGTGACTGCATCGAAGAATCCGCGAACCGCACCGATGGGGAGACCATCAGGTGAGGTCACGGAGTCTGGGACACCATGAAACGCCCGGAAGTACATCGACGCTGAGTCGAGCAGAAGTAACCTCGGAGCGGTTGGCATAGGAGTGAAGGCTAGCCGCTACTCGAGGACGTGGAGCGGTCTGCGCCAAGTGCATGCTTGATGGCATGCGCCACTTGGTCGGCTTCACACTCGGTTGTATCAATGACCAAGTCGTAGTGGATCCCTTCATGAACGCGTTCGTGCTGCCAACGCGCGAGGCCCAAGTGACGGTCACCCCGAAGTCGCTCACGGCGCTCGAGCTCGCTCAGCGAGGCGGTAAGGCCGACCCACAAGATGTCGCGACCCATCAGAACCCGCCGGTAGTCGTCCAGCACATCAGACTCAGCTACCTCGTCCACAATCACTCGGTTACCACTGCTCACCATGGCCGCCACGGCCTCGCGCATTCCCCGAAGCGCTCGCTCGGCCGCAGGGCCCGACGCGGCTCGGACCGCCCGTTCACCGTCGGACTCGAATACCTCGAACCAGACGCCCTCTGAGGTGTCCCAACTGGAGGGAGGCAGCATCTCCATAAAGGTGTCGACCTGTGCCAGCAAGTAGCACTCAGGAAGGATCTCCTGGAGGCAGCGCGCAACGCTGGTTTTGCCGACGCTCCCTGGCCCATTGAGAAGAATGACGTCCGGGAGGTGTAGGTCGGCCATGCGCCGAACCTACCGTCGGGGGGCGTCAGATCCTCGAATCCCTTGACGCGGGGGCCAGCGTCGGCAGACCCTCTCACTATGGAGCGCGTCAGTCCGATCCCGCAGCAGGGGGCGGTCTTCTTTGATCCCCGCGACGAGGATCGATTCCTGCGGGTGTCATTCCACGACGATGCCGGAGTCTTCGTGCTGAGTTGGTGGCGCAACGACACCTGCTTGGGTACACATCGCTTGGCAGCTGACGAGGCACCACGTCTGATTCACGCCCTCGCAGCTGGGTTGGCGACGGGCGCTGCGTCCAGCGCAGAGGCGCCTCCCACCGCGTCCACTGCCTGAGTCGTCGCGCCACACTGACAGGTAGCGTGTCGCTGTGACTTCAGTCCCAGACACCGCACGCCTCTCAGCTGCAGCGGCCGCCCTAGCCAAGACCGGCATCGATGCGCTGCTAGTCACCCCTGGCCCAGACTTGCGTTACCTCACGGGATACGACGCCGTCGCGCTCGAGCGGCTCACCTGCCTCATCGTGCGGGCCTCCGGCGAGCCGGTACTCGTGGCACCTGAGTTGGAAGTCTCTGCCGCTGACGCCTCGCCCCTTGGACAGTTGGGAGTGCCGATCCAGGGGTGGGCCGAGACTGACAACCCGTACCGTCTCGTCGCCTCGTTAGTGCCCGACGCGTCTGAGGTCGCGCTGTCGAACTCGATGGCTGCGCTTGCGGTGCTAAACCTGAGGGAGGCCATGCCTGCGGTTCGCCAGGTCCTGGCTGGCGACATCCTTCGCGAGCTACGCATGATCAAAAGCACTGCCGAGATCGACCAACTTAGGCACGCCGGACGAGCCATCGACCGAGTGCATGAGCAAGTTCCCGAGTTCCTGCGTCCGGGACGCACCGAGCGGGAGGTCGGCGAGGACATCGCCGAGGCGATCCTTGCCGTTGGTCACGAGACGGTCGACTTCGTCATCGTGGCTAGCGGTCCGAACGCCGCGAGCCCACACCACGACGTGTCCGATCGTCGACTTGAGGCAGGCGACGTCGTGGTGGTCGACATCGGCGGCTCGTTGCCTAGCGGTTACTGCTCTGACTCAACGCGCACATACGCCATCGGCCATGCCCCTTCAGCTTTCTTGGCGTACTACTCGGTCTTGCAGTTGGCGCAACAGCGCGCGGTTGACGCGGTGCGTCCAGGTGTGGCGGCGGAGGCAGTTGACGCTGCCGCCCGTGACGTGATCAGCGCGGCAGGGTATGGCGACCGGTTCATACACCGCACTGGGCACGGCATCGGGCTCGAGACCCATGAGGAGCCATACATCGTGCAGGGGAATGCCGAACAACTGCGCACCGGCATGGCGTTCAGTGTCGAGCCTGGCATCTATTTCAAGGGTGAGCACGGTGCACGAATCGAAGACATCGTGGTGGTCACCGCTGACGGGGTCGAGAGCCTTAACAGCACTACGCGTGACTTGGTGATCGTCGACCATTCGTTCAGCGCGTAGGGGGGCTTGCTGATGGCACTGAATGTGACTCGCGAGTTCTCCTCCGATGCGTCCGCTGACTTGCTCCGAACCGTTCGCGACATCTGTGACGGCGAACTGGCGCCGCGCGCTGCTGCGGCAGAAGAGTCCGGCAGCTTTCCGCGAGACGTCTTCCGGACCCTCGGAAGCGCCGGATTGCTTGGCCTCCCGTTTCCAGAACGCTTCGGTGGCGGTGGATTGCCGTTCCATGACTACCTGCAAATCGTCGAGGAACTGGCGTCGGCGTGGGCCACCGTCGGCCTCGGTGTGAGCGTTCACACGCTGTCGTGCTTTCCGTTGGCGGAGTACGGCAGCGACTCGCAACAAGACCGGTGGCTGCCCAACATGCTGGGTGGTTCGACGCTAGGCGCCTACTGCCTGTCAGAAGAGGCGGCAGGGTCGGACGCCGCTGCCCTGACGACACGGGGCGAGCCCGCTGACGGCGGATACCGGGTCAACGGAGTGAAGTCGTGGATCAGCCATGGGGGAGTGGCCGACTACTACGTCGCCATGATCCGTACCTCTGACGATGGTGCCAAGGGAATCTCTTGTGTGCTGCTCGATGCCGATGCAGATGGTCTTTATGCCAGAAAGCCCGAGCGCAAACTCGGCTTCACGGCGTCCCCGACTGCGCAAGTCGTGTTTGACGACGTCTTCGTCACGTCAGACCGCCTGATCGGTGACGAAGGGCAAGGCTTCTCGATCGCGCTAGCGGCGCTCGACTCAGGTCGCCTAGGTATGGCCGCCTGTGCCGTCGGCATCGCCCAGGCCGCACTCGATCTCGCAGTGAACTACGCGCATGAGCGGGTTCAGTTTGGTCGCCCCATCGCGGAGTTCCAGGGGCTGTCCTTCCTGCTTGCAGATATGGCGACAGAGATTGCAGCCGCCCGCGCGCTCTATCTTGCTGCCGCACGAAAGCGCGATCGAGGCGAGAAGTTTGGCACTGACGCGGCCATGGCCAAGCTCTTTGCCACTGACATGGCAATGAAGGTGACCACCGATGCCGTGCAGGTGCTCGGAGGCGCTGGATACGTGAAGGATCACCCGGCCGAGCGCTATTTCCGCGAGGCCAAAGCGTTGCAGATCGTTGAAGGGACCAACCAGATTCAACGTCTCGTCATCGGCCGGGCGCTCAAACCTCACAGCTAGCCGCTGACTAGAGTCGACGCCGTGGAAGACCTGGACGCCCACGATCGCCAGATCGTGAAGTTGCTCAGTGGCGACGGCCGCATGAGTTACACCGAGCTCGCCAAGCACACTGGCCTCTCGACCTCTGCCGCTCACCAACGCGTCCGCCGCCTCGAACAACGCGGTGTGATCACCGGCTACCAAGCCATCGTCAACCTCGAGGCGGTGGGTCTCCCGCTGACAGCCTTCGTGTCGATCTCACCGATCGATCCGGCAGATCCTGACGATATCTCCGACCGTGTGGCTCATCTCACAGCCGTGGAGTCCTGCTACAGCGTCGCCGGTGATCACAACTACGTCCTCAAGGTTCGGGTGGCCAGCCCGCTCGCCCTTGAGCAGCTGCTCGCTGACTTGCGAGCGAGCGCCCATGTCACCAGCAGGACCACTGTGGTTCTGAGCGTTCCCTACGAGAATCGGCCTCCCGGCATCCCTGACGAGCCGCCTGAGGCGACTTCCCGCTAACTCGAGCGGCGACCACCAATCGCTGACGGTGGGCCGCCTGAGAGCGCGTCTGGGCTTCCTCCGTGATGCGAGGGATGCCCGAATTGCCAGGTTCTTCCCGGACGCGCCGAGGCTCGGCCACGATTGCCAGGGCATCACCCGTTCGGGTTATGGTCGCTGCCAAGCACCAAAAATTACGAAATGGTCACGGCGGCGTTTAGACGCAAGCACCGTCGCCCGGGCCAGACAACCGAGACTGAAAGCGAGACCTTGTGGCAGGGCGACGGCGCGCAGATGGATCGAGCACGGCCGGGGCAGACCCAACGAGCAGCACTGGGCGGCTCTTCGCCGCACCGGTGGGTCGGCTTGCGGTGGTGGGCGTTGGCCTCGCAGCCATCGCGATCGTCGCCGCGTTGGTGATCCCCACGGCGTGGCGGTCGGCGGGCACCGAGGTCGAAGCCTCGGGCGAGGCAGGCAGCCTGCTGACCCTCGTCAACCAGTCTCGGGCCAATGCGGGGCTGGCACCGTTGTCGTACGCCTCAGACCTTTCGGCAGTCGCAGCTGAGCGTGCATCAATCATGGCCAAGTCAGGGTCGCTGTCACATTCGCCCGACATCGGGGGCCGCGTCTGCTGCTGGACCTGGATTGGCGAAAACGTCGCCTACGCGGGCTCGGTTCAGAGCCTTCACGACGTCCTCATGAACTCTGCGCCACACCGCGCGAACATCCTGAACGCTGACGCCGACGACATCGGCATCGCAGTCGTTCGCGGGGGAGGTTCGCTCTGGGCCGCACAGGTCTTCCGCGCCCGCTCCGACGGTGGTCGCTCTGACGATGCCGGCTCAGGGTCGCGCGACGGCGACCGAAGCGATCCTGGCACCACCACGACCTGGACCGATAGCGGCCAGTCGACGGGCACGACCTCGTCAGAGCCGGTGCTGACGCGAGGCGAGATTCTGGCGCAGCAACTTCGACAAGGGCTTTCGGACGCACGTGACCGTATGCGCGCCGACAGGCGCAAGAACGGACCGTTCGACCCGGTCAGAGCTGCGGTGCGTTACAGCGACACGTTGGACGTCGTCACCAACTAAGTAGCCGAGTGGCCCGTCAGTGTGTGGGGGCCATGTCGGCGGCCGCCGCAGCACGAGAGGCAGCCGCAGCAGCGTGTGCCTCCGGAGCGATGTGCCCCTTGGCGTACCCCTCGTCGATCCACCACTGCTGGCCTTCCTCAGGCAGTGAGTGCACGGGGTCGTAGTACACGTGCTTCTTGCGTACGGCGTCTGGGTCGTCGAGTTCGATGCCGGTGCGGTAGTTCTTTGACCAGTAGGAGATGCCAAGGATGTGGTCGTACTCATCGACCTGATGCACCCACCGCTTGCCGACGAAGGGCACGTCGCACGTCACGCGTGGAGTCGCAAAACCCGGCAGGTAGCCCATGACCTGATGCTGCAACCGCTGGGCGTCTGCCAGAGACACGCGCCAATGCTCGGCAAACGGAATCATGTCGGGCATGTAGAAGTAGTAGGGCAAGATGCTCGCGCCATCGAGCAGGGCAAAGCACAAGTCGAGCATCCGCTCAGACGAGTTGTTGATTCCCGCCATGAGGACACCCTGGTTACGCACATCACGGATGCCAGCGTCCAGCAAACCTCGCGACGCGCGAGCCACCAATGGAGTGACAGAGTTGGCGTGGTTCACGTGCGTGTGCACGGCCAGCCCGACACCGCGCTTGGACGCCTTGGTCGCGAGCCGCTCGGCGCCAGCGCGCACTTCGTCGGAGTACCAGTGCTGGGGGAGCCCCATGAGGGCCTTCGTCGCCAGCCGGATGTCACGAATGTTGGGGATCTCGAGCAACTGGTCGACGTAGGCCTCGACGTTCTTCCACGGCATGTTGCCGACGTCACCGCCAGAGACCACCACATCTCGCACCGATGGTGTAGCGCGCAGATACTCAATGTGGGCGGCCATGCGATCGACAGGCTTGAGTTCCAGCTTCAGTTTGGTGACCTGCGGCGTGGAGTTACCGACGAGGTCCATGCGCGTGCAGTGCCCGCAGTACTGCGGACACGTCGAGAGAATCTCGGCAAGCACTTTGGTCGGATAGCGGTGCGTGAGCCCCTCTGCTCGCCACATGTCGTGCTCGTGAAGGGAGTCACGGCTGGAGTAGGGGTGGGACGGCCAGTCAGTTCGGCGGTCGCTGAACACCGGCAGCATGTAGCGACGCACCGGGTCGGCGTAGAACGCCTCGGTGAAGTCCGTCGTGCTGGGAGTCGTGCCGTCGTGACTGCGCGGAACCATGGTGTTGACCATCTGCGGCGTGATCAACATCGACATGGTCGCGCGCTCAGCCTGGTCGAGCTCAAGGTCTTCGTAGAAACTCTCGCTCAGCAGGTCACCCATGACCGCGCGGAGCTGCTTGAGGTTCTTCACACAGTGCGAGCGCTGCCACTGCACGTCTTCCCACTCGGCCGACGTGACATCTGCCCAGCCAGGGAGCCTGGTCCAGTCCGGCTCGACCAGCTCGTGCTGTCGATAGTCATACGGCTGGGGCAATGCCCCTGACGCACCGCTCACCGAGGCCTCCTTAGACGCGGCAGCCAATACCGCGAGGGTACGGAGATCTTCCGGCGTTATCAATCACCTGCCGGAGAATCTCCGTCCGATAGGGGTAATCACCGAGGTCAGTGCTGGCACCGCCCTGCGCGGCCTGACAAGATCTCCCGGTGAGCCGATCAACCCCCAGTTCGCCCGTCGGGCTACACCGCGTCCTTGCACCCGCTGGGGTGCTACCCCAAGCAGCCGAGCGACTAGATGCCAGCCCTGAGCTGTGGCCGGACGAAGTGCGCGTTGACGTGTCCGTCCTGAACCTCGACGCGGCGTCCTTTCGCCAACTGATCACTAAGCACTCCGGCGACGGCAACGCGGTGCGGGCCGAGGTGCTTGAGATCGTGGGGGAGCGGGGCAAGATGCAGAACCCCGTCACTGGCTCTGGCGGGATGCTGGTTGGCACAGTTGCTGAGGTCGGCCCCGACGCGACCCTCGACGTCTCGGTTGGCCAGCAGATCACCACGTTGGTGTCGCTCAGCCTGACCCCGTTGCAGATCACTGATGGCCTGAAGAGCTGGGACGGGCTCTCCGAGCAGGTGCCGTGCGAGGGTCACGCCATCTTGTTTGGCCGGACCATCGCTGCCGCGGTGCCTGAGGATCTGCCAGACACGTTGGCCATGGCCGTTATGGATGTGGCGGGTGCTCCTGCGCTCACCGCACGCGTGGTGAGGGAGTATGCGGCGCGCGGCCGACCACCGTCGGTCGCCGTCATCGGTGGCGCAGGCAAGAGCGGGTCACTGTCGCTAGCGGCGGCGCGAGACGCCGGGGCGTCCGCCAGCGTCGGCATTGTGCCGATCGAGCGCGAGGCCGAGCTGCTGCGCGATGTAGCACTGGCCGATCACGTCGCCATCGCCGACGCACGAAACCCCGTGGCCCTGTCAGCTGCGGTGAGCCAGGCGTTGGGGGCACCGGCTGATCTGACGGTGGTGTGTGTCGACGTGCCCGGCTGTGAACATGGCGCGATCTTGTCGACCTCACCGGAGGGCGGGACGGTGATCTTCTTCTCGATGGCGACGTCGTTCTCGGCCGCGGCGCTGGGGGCAGAGGGTCTTGCCGCTGACGTCACCATGCTTGTCGGCAACGGATACACACCGGGCCATGCCGAGTACGCTTTCGACCTCCTACGCCGATCCCAGGGCGTTCGAGACCTGTTCACTCGCCGGCTTGAGCACGAGACGTCGCGGGCCGCTGAGTGAGCACAACGCTCCTGCGTGGCGGGCGGGTGCACAGCGCCGATGAACCGTTCGCGACTGCCCTCGTCATAGAAGACGACACCGTCGCCTGGGTCGGGTCAGATGCCGCGGCTAACCAGCACGCTGACGGCGTTGATGTCGTTCTTGAGTTGGATGGGGCCTGGGTGGCGCCAGCATTCGTTGACGCGCATGTCCACACCTCCGCCACAGGTCTGCATCTCATGGGCCTCGACCTTGCGGGTGCGGCTAGCGCCGAGGACGTGTTGTCCAAAGTGGCGGCTGCGGCGACAGATCATGCCGGCAGCGTCCTGTTGGGCCACGGCTGGGATGAGACCCAATGGGTCGACAGGCAGCCACCAACCCGCAAACAGCTCGACGAGGCGGCACCGGGGGCTCTGGTGTACCTGTCGCGCGTTGACGTGCACTCGTGTCTGGTCTCGTCGGCATTGATGGATCGCACGCATGGCCTTGCGGACGAGTCAGGCTTCGACAACGACGGGTGGCTCTCGCGAGACGCGCACCACCGCGTGCGGCGTATTGCGCTCGACTCGGTGAGCGGTGAACAGCGTCGTGAGGCGCAGCGTCGCTGTCTCAACGCAGCCGCGTCCCTGGGCATTGGCATGGTGCACGAGTTGGGTGGACCAGACATCTCAAGTACCGATGACTTTCGCGACGTGCTTGAGATCGTTGGCCCCGAAACTGGGGTCCACGTCGTGGGCTACTGGGGCGAGGGCGGCGGACCCGATGTCGCTGTCTCATTAGGAGCCCGCGGTGCCGCCGGAGATCATTTCGTCGATGGAGCTATTGGCTCACGCACGGCCTACCTGCGTGAGCCGTACCAGGACGCCGACACACATGGCTCTGCCTACACCGACGCCGCGCACCATTCGAGACCACGTCATTCAGTGTTCGCTGGCCGGAGTTCAGGCGGGCTACCACGTCATCGGCGACGCGGGCATGGATCTGGTTGTCGCCGGCTTTGGTGAGGCAGCCGAGCAGATCGGCGACGAGGTGGTGCGCTCAGCGCAGCACCGGCTGGAGCACGTCGAGATGGTCGACACCGCTGCCTTGTCGTTGCTGGCCAGGCTGGGCGTGACCGCAAGTGTTCAACCAGTCTTCGATGCCTGGTGGGGTGGAGCGGGCGGCATGTACGAAGCGCGGCTGGGCGAGCAACGAGCACGCGAACTCAACCCGCTAGCCGACATGCAGGCTGCTGGTGTGCCCCTGGCGTTGGGGTCGGACAGCCCGGTGACTCCGCTAGCGCCATGGCAGGCGGTGCGAGCGGCCGTTCACCACCATCAGAGCTCACAGCGACTCACCGCGCGTTCGGCCTTCACCGCTCACACTCGCGGCGGGTGGCGAGCAGCCGGCCTACGCGGCGGTCGGCTAGCTGTGGGTGAGCCTGCGACCCTCGCTGTCTGGCAGTGCGGGGATCTAGTCGTTCAGACCCCCGACGAACGTGTGGCAGCGTGGTCCACCGATCCGCGTTCTGGGGTTCCTGGGCTCCCCTCACTGCACCCTGAGGCACCCGACCCCATCTGCCTCCGCACCGTGGTGGCTGGTCGTACCGTCTACACCAATGACGATCGGAGGTCATCGTGACCCGACAGACCAGAGAGCAAGGCCGAGCTCGGACGTCACCGCGTGGGCGAGGCAAGCTCGACCTCGACCCGGTGACCGTGCGGCAAGCGAGGTCTCTCGCGCGCAAGGCGGGACGCCCCATCGTCACCCTGGCCAAGACGCACACCACGGTGTCGGTCGAGCGAGCGGCGCTTCGCCTCGCCGGCCTCTCGGGGGCTGACCCCGATGGTGAACCGTGGGTCAACCATCTCGTCGATGCGGTCCGCCAGGACTGCGGGCTCGAAAATGGCGTAGCGCTGCCGGTGTGGCATGCCTTGGTCAGCGGTGAGCACACCGATCTGTTGGCGCTGGCGCAGAAGGCAGCGGCGGGCAGCGTGATCTTCGCGATGCCAGAAGGTCGGAACGCCACGCGCGCCCGTGCGGCGTCCAAGCGGGCCGTCGCAGCTGGTATGCGGCAGATCGACGCGAATCGGCGTACCCGGGCTCGCTTGGTGCGCAAGTACGGAGACCCCCCGCGGCCTTGGATCTATCTGATCGTGGCAACCGGTGACATCTACGAAGACATCCCGCAGGCACAAGCGGCTGCCCGCGAAGGCGCCGACATTGTCGCCGTCATCCGCTCGACGGGTCAGTCGCTGCTCGACTTTGTGCCAGAGGGCCCAACTCGTGAGGGCTACGCGGGTACCTACGCGACCCAAGAGAACTTCCGGCTGATGCGTGCAGCCCTCGACGACGTGTCGGCAGAGTTAGGGCGCTACGTGCGCCTCACGAACTACGCCTCGGGGTTGTGCATGCCCGAGATCGCCACGCTCGCGGGTCTTGAGCGTCTCGACATGATGCTCAACGACTCGATGTACGGCATCTTGTTCCGCGACATCAATCCGGTTCGTACCTTCGTCGACCAGCGCTTCAGCCGTCGCGTGCACGCTCGCGCTGGGATCGTCATCAATACTGGCGAAGACAACTACCTCACGACGGCCGACGGAATCGAGGCCGCCCACACCGTCACCGTAAGTCAGCTACTGAACGAGTATTTCGGCAAGGAAGCCGGCCTCGCGGACGACCAGTTGGGCCTCGGGCACGCGTTCGAGATCAACCCCTCGGTTCCGGAGTCATTTCGGCTCGAGCTTGCTCACGCATTGCTCGCACGCGAGCTGTTCCCGAACGCACCACTGAAGTGGATGCCACCCACCAAGCACATGACCGGTGATGTGTTTCGCGGGTACTTGCTCAACGGCTTCTTCAACCTGGTCGGCTCGATGACGTCGCAAGACATTCTGCTGGTCGGGATGCTGACAGAAGCTGTTCACACGCCATGGCTTTCCGACCGCGACTTGGCCCTACAGAACGTCAGGTACGTGATGGAGTCAACACGTGGCCTGTCCGAGGATTTTGTGCCAGCCCACGACGGTGTGGTCGTGCAACGCGCTCACCGCGTGTTGAGCGAAGCGATCGACCTGCTCGACCGAATCGTTGACGACCAGTTGCTCAACGCGATCGCCGACGGGACTTTCGGACTCATGAAGCGACCTGCCGACGCCGGACGCGGGCTCGAAGGCGTGGCCAAACAGTCCTCGCGGTACTACAACCCGGCAGGTGAGCTGCTTGACGAGTACTTCGCCGCATCGAAAGGAGTGAAGGCATGAGTCGCTCCGAGTCGCACATCATCCGGCCGTACGGCGACGCCACCGGTGATGGCTTCGTGCAAACGTCGTTCACCCTGCCCATTCCGCACGACAAACGAGCCGAGGGCGCTGCCCTCCAGCTGGCGACCAAGATGGGGCTCGAGCCCGCCATGGTCGTGCACGCCAAGTCGATGGGGCCAGACTTCACTTTCTTTGTCGTCTACGGCAAGTGCCATCACTTGGTCGACGTATCGAAGGTGCAGATCGTTGAGCGAGAGTTCCCATTGCTGTCCCCGAAAGAGGTCAGTGCGTCGATCAAGCGGTCGCTGCGGCGTCCCTTGGTCGTGCTGGGTGCGTGCATCGGCACTGACGCTCACACAGTGGGGATCGACGCGATCCTGAACATCAAGGGATGGGCAGGAGAAAAGGGCCTCGAGGCCTACAGCGATGTCGAGGTTCACAATCTTGGCGCGCAGATGTCTGTCCCTGACCTCGTTGAGCACGCCCGAAACCTGCACGCAGATGCCGTGTTGGTCAGTCAGGTAGTGACGCAGCGCGACGCTCATCTGCACAACGTCACGCAAATGTCAGCGGCCTTCCGCGAGGCATACCCTGCAGGCACCGCACCCGTGTTGGTCATCGGCGGGCCGCGATTCGACGAGTCAGCGGCCGCAGACCTGGGGGTCGACCGCATCTTCGTCAAGGGCACGACCCCCGGCGAAGTCGCCAGCTACCTCGTCCATCGATTGTGTGCCCCGGTGGACAGAAGAAGAAGCCTGCGCGCGCGAGGGCAAAGAGTCAGGCAACCAAGGCAAGGAGCCGCACGTGAGCGACGACCCCCGACTGCACCGATCGGTTACTCACCGCCGGTACGTGCCCTACTCGCATGCGCACTACGCCGGCAATCTTGTTGATGGTGCCTACACGCTGGGGCTCTTTGGTGACGTCGCTACGGATCTGATGATCCTGACCGATGGCGACGAGGGGCTATTTGCCTCGTACTCCGACATCCAGTTCACGGCACCGGTGCGCGCTGGTGACGTGGTTGAGGTCACCGCAACGGTCACTCGAGTCGGACGCCGCAGCCGTGAGCTCACGTTCACCTCACACGTCGTGTGTCGTGGCCGGCCCGACCTCGGCGAGTCGAACGCAGAGCAGTTGGTCGACCCAGAGCTCGCCGTCACCGCCGTTGGCACCATCGTGGTGCCCCCGCCATCCAACTGAGCTGACCTGCGCAGGTGTCATGGCTAGCGAGACCTTGGGTGGTCGCGGCGCTGGGGGCCGCCTCGGGGTTGGTGATGGCGTTGGCCTTTCCACCCTTCGATGTGTGGATCATGGCGCCTTTGGCCGTCGCCTTCCTGTCGCTCACTCTCCTTGCCGGTACGGCAGCAGCGAGCCCACGGCGCTGCCTGTGGGTGGGCGTCGCAGCAGGAGCAGCGTTTGGGCTGACGTTCTTCGCTGCTCTTGCACCGTGGTTGCGCGTGATCGGGCCAGACGCTTACGCCTTGGTGGTGTTGGTATCTCTGCTCTTCACCGCGATCTTCGGCGGGGGAGCCACCCTGCTGGTGCGGTTGCCAGGGTGGCCGCTCTGGATCGCCTGTTGGTGGGTCGCTGTAGAGGCGCTGCGTAGCCGCATTCCGTTCGGGGGATTTCCGTGGGGTCGGGCCGGGCACTCCCAAGTCGACGCACCCACCGCCGCGTGGGTTTCGCTCGGGGGAGTGCCACTGCTCAGCCTGCTGGTGGTGTTGCTGGGGGCCCTTGCCGCCTGGGTGGTGATCAGCGCGGCGCATCGACGCGTTGTCGCAGCCCTGGTGGGCGCGGTCGCGTGTGTGGGGCTCGCAGTGTCTGGGCTCGCCATCTCAACTCCGACCGCCGGTGAGACGGTCACGGTCGCTGTCATACAAGGCAGCGTTCCCGATACTGGAATGGACGCCTTTGGACGCCGTGAGGCCGTGCTTGAGGCGCATCTCGATGCCACCCATCAACTCGCAGAAGATGTGCGGTCCGGAACTGTGGCCGCTCCAGATTTCGTCATCTGGCCTGAGAACGCCTCCGACATCGATCCGTCCATTGATGCTGTCGCTTTCGAGCGCATCAGCGCGGCCGTTGCCGATGTGGGGGTTCCTGTTCTGGTCGGCGTCGTTGTCGAGGTCGATGGCGGTGAACGAGTGGCGAACCAGGGGACGGTGTGGGACCCCGTCACTGGCCCTGGCGAGACATACGTGAAGCAGCACCTCGTGCCCTTTGGTGAGTACGTACCGTTTCGCGATGTGTTGGAACGCTTCATCTCTCGGCTCGACCGCATCCCGCGTGACTTCGTGGCAGGAACCAGTCCGGGAGTGCTGGACATCGGTCCGACCACGATCGCTGACGTGATCTGCTTTGACGTCGCCTACGACGCCGCCGTGCGGGACGCCGTGGCTGGGGGCGGTGAAGTCATCACGGTGCAGACGAACAACGCCACGTACGGGCGAACCGGTCAGGTCGAGCAGCAATGGGCCGTGAGCCGCTTACGGGCCCTCGAGCACGGACGCACCGTCGTTGTCGCATCGACCAGTGGCATCAGCGGGGTCATCGCCCCAGACGGATCCGTGGTCACCAGAGCGCCCGAGTTCGAGCCCGCGGTGATCGTCGAGGCGGTTCCGGCTAGAACCGACCTGACACTGGCAACGCGGGTGGGCGCATGGCCAGAGTTGGTGATCTCACTGGTCGGTGTGACGGCGCTGGGGGCGGCGGTGTCGAGAACGCGCAGAGGACGAGGCAAGATCGAGGCATGAGTTCGGCGTCCAGCACCGGGTCTGTCTTGGTCATCATCCCGACCTACAACGAGGTCGAGTCCTTGCCGCTGATTGTTCAGCGGGTACGCGAAGCTGTGCCAGAGGCGCACATCCTGGTTGCCGACGACAACAGCCCTGACGGCACAGGTGAGACCGCCGACGCCCTTGCTGAGGCAGATCCTCACATTCATGTGCTGCACCGAACGGCGAAGAACGGCCTGGGTGCCGCGTACCTCGCAGGGTTCCGGTGGGGTCTGACGCGGGGCTACGACCTGCTGGTCGAGATGGACGCTGACGGATCACACCAGCCTGAGCACCTGCCAGCGATGCTCGAGGCCGCCAGAGCCGCAGACGTGGTGATCGGCTCGCGGTGGGTATCGGGCGGCGGCGTTGTCAACTGGCCTAAGCATCGACAGTGGCTCAGCCAGGGCGGTAGCCGCTATGCGCACGCCATGCTCGGCCTCGGGGTCAAGGATGCAACCGCTGGCTTTCGCGTATACCGCGCAAGCGCGCTGCAACAGCTCGGCCTCGACTCTGTTGCGTCGCACGGGTACTGCTTCCAGATCGACCTCACCCGGCGAGCCGCCCGAGCGGGCTTGCGTATCGTCGAAGTGCCAATCACCTTCATGGAGCGAGAACTCGGTGACAGCAAGATGAGCAGCACCATCGTGGTTGAGGCGGTGTGGCGCGTCACTCAGTGGGGGGTGTCCGACCGGGCGAAGCGCACGAAGAACGCGATCCTCACCCGAAGGGCTTAGCAGCATGGTGATGTTGGTGATCCTGCTGCTGATCGCTGTTCCGATCGCCGAGTTGTACGTCGGTTCGGTGGTCGTCGACCGCTATGGCTTCGGCCCGGCGCTGTTGGCGCTGTTGCTGGCCGCGCTGCTGGGCATCTGGATTCTGCGGATCGCGTGGCGACGACGACCACGCGGCGCCGACAACGCCCTGTTGGTCGTAGCCGGTCTGTTGCTGCTGTTCCCCGGATTCATCACCGACGTGCTCGGGCTGATCCTGCTGCTGCCTCCGGTGCGGGCCCTGCTCAAGGTCTGGATTGGCCAGCGAGTCGATCGACAACTGGCGGCGATGAACCTGACGGTGCTGCGCTGGGACGACCAGTCGGGGCGGCTCCAGCGAACTGACTATGCCGGGGGTGACGTGGTCACTGGCGAGGTCGTGCCCGACCCACCGCCGACGCAGCCGCGTCCACCGGACGAGATCGAGTAAGGACGAGCGGGTTAGGCGAGATTACGCAGACGCGCGGGGTGCGCCACCCTTGGCACGGAGCAGCTCAAGGCGCTCCTCAAGCAGTACCTCGAGCTCGGGGATCGAACGCCGCTCGAGCAGCATGTCCCAGTGGGTACGTGCTGGCTTCATCGCCTTTTCGTCAGGCAGCGGCACGTCGCGAGCAATCGCGACAGCCCCACACCGGCACTCCCAGCGGGCAGGAACGTCGGCCTCGACCGAGAAGGGCATGGTGAAGTTGTGCCCGTTCGGGCAGTCGTAGTTGACGTCGAGACGAGCCGCAGGCTCAACCCCGTCGTCGTTCTCGTAGCTCGTCGCACCCAAACGGGTTCCACGCAGCGAGCGCTCAGCCATGCCTGCCTCCAAATGCGTTCGTTACTTCGTAACGCCTTACCCGTCCGACGTGTTCCCTAATCGCCCGGTTCCTCGCGTGGCAGTGACGGAGGTCACCCTGTGGGGGTGAATTGTCCGATTCTCCGACCCCGGAGGCAACCGCCAACGGGGTGAATCTGCAGGTCAGGCACCTGTGCGGGCGGAACGGACCCTCAGTGACCGCGACTCAAGAATTCAAGGAGGCAAGCACCTCACGAGCCGCGCGCTCGCCGCTGCTGACCGCGCCGTCGAGGTAGCCCATGGTGGAAAGCACCGTGTGTTCCCCGGCGAAGTGGATGGTGCCCTCCGCCTGCCCCATGAAGCCGGCGTAGCGGGCGTAGTGGCCCGGCCCGAACGCTGCGTACGACCCACCAGTCCACGGGTCGTGGACCCAGCTGTCGACCCAGACCTTCGAACCGACGTGGTCCGCGGCACCCGGCGTCATCGCGGTGAGCAAAGAGCTGAACCACGATCGGGACTCAGGGCCCGCGTCGCCGTGTCCGCCGGCAGGGGGTGGGACGACGTGCTGGGCGAAGAGCGTGAACAGACCGGCATCGCCATGCTGCCCTTCGTTCGTGGCCCACCCGACACCAACCGGGCCGTCAAACAGCGCGACGCGCGGCCAACCAGAGAGCACCTCTGGCCGGGCATCCAGCTGCGCGAGCACCTTCGAGTGCTGCCCCATCATTAGCTGGGCGAAGGCGTCGTGACGTCGCTCGGACAGGCCAGCTCCGCTGAGGTCGATCCTTCTGCACGCCCCTAGCGGGGCGGCCATCACGACGCGGTCGGCGACCAGGTGCCGCGCGTCGCCGGCGACCTCGACGTGAAGGCGACCGCCGGCCGACTTAGAGACCGAGACGACCGGGCTCGCGAGTTGAAGGCAGCCATCGGGCAGGCGGTCCGCCAGCGCTTGGGCCATCACGTCATTGCCGCCTGCAACGTGAAACGAGTCAACGACCGTCGAGACCACGGCGTCAATGAAGCTCGGGTCTTCGTCCTGGTCCTCCTCGTCCATGTTCTGTCCGAAGTGGAAAGCCTCGCCGGTGTCGTCTACGTCGGGGAGGCCGAGCCACAGGTGGACGAGCGAGACGGCAGACAGCTCCGGCGCGCTTCGTCCCAGCGCCAGGCACGTGGACATCTCGAGCGCTTGACCGAGTTCGGAGCGGCGTCCACCGTCGACCCGCACCTCGATCCAGTCGGCGACGGTCATCTCGTCCATTGCGACAAGGGCACTGCTCGGCGACCGGTAGTCGACCGGTCCGATGCGCTCCATGTCTTCTCCGAGGGCGCCGATCACGTCGGCGAATCCCGGCAGAGCCACCATGTCGCTGCCCACCCCGTGCCGCACCAGCCGGACGTCCCGGCTACCGGCCTCGCGCGATTCGAGGGTGAGTCCGAGCTCGTCTGCGAGTGCCAGAACTCGTGCCTGACCCGGCTCGATCAGCTCCGCGCCGTGCTCACCCACCTGGCCGTCGGCCCACCCGTGCGACGACCAGCAGCGCCCACCGACGCGCTCCTGAGCCTCGAGCAGGACGACGTCAACCGATCCGGTTCGGGCTATGCGCTCGGCGCACCGAAGCCCGGCGAGACCTGCTCCGACAACGACGACCTTCGGGCGTTCAGCCATGGGGGGATGCTAGCGAGGCAGCGCCGTTGCGATTCACGGCGCAGGGGTCCAGCCGTGCCGACTGAAGCACCGCGCGAGCGAGGTGAGCTCGTCACTCATGACGCCATCAACCCCACGCCCGAGTAGGGCGTCCATTTCGCGCTCGTCGTTGACGGTCCAGACGTGGACCGGGATGTCGACACGCTGGGCAGCGGCGAGCAGGTCAACGCGTGCGCCCCGCGCACCCGCGCGCGGGGACCGCGTGAGAATGCGAGGAATCTGCAGCACGTCCACCCCGGGAAGCAGGAGCGGTTGTGATCTCGCGGTTTGGTACACCGCCGCGCGCAGTTCTCGTGGGCTGGCCGCCGTGCACACGCGAGGCCCCAAGGCGGCTCGCACCCATCGCAGGCGACGGTCATTGAAGGACGCGACGCACACGCGGTCGAGGGTGTCTCCTGGGCGCAGGGCGTCCACGAGCGGCCGCACAGCGGCGTCCGACTTGGGATCGATGTTGAAACGAACATCAGGAAACGCGGCCAGCAGGTCACCGAGTAGGGGGAGCGGCTCGTCGGCAACGGGTACTTGCGAAATCTCCGACCAGTCGAGGGCTCCAATTCGAGCGCGCTCGCCGGCGACTCGACGAAGGGTCCGATCGTGGCAAGCAACGAGGACGCCGTCGCGCGTCGCATGGACATCGGTCTCGAAGTACCGAAATCCACGCTCATACGCACGCTCGAAGGCCGCAACGGTGTTCTCGACAAGCACACCCTCGCTATCGACCGGTGCCCCACGATGCACGATCGGAATCGGGCCGCTGTGGTCGAGAAATGCGTGCACCCGAAGAGGATGCCAGGGACGAGCGAGCTAAGCCGCGCCGCGCCGTGCAGTCACCGGGTGCAGGTTACGAAAGCCCGACGATGTTGCCGTCCGCATCGATGTCGATGCGCTCGGCGGCCGGGCTGCTCGACAGCCCTGGCATCGTGCGGATGTCACCACAGACGGCATAGACGTATCCGGCGCCGGCGGCGAGACGCAGTTCGCGAACCGGGAGTGGTCCCCAGTTCTCTGGTGCCCCGAGCAGTTTGGCGTCGCTGGTAATCGACAGGTGGGTCTTGGCGATCACGATCGGCAAGTGCCCGTAGCCGAGTTCTTGGTAGCGCTTGGCTTGGGCGGCGGCTGCGGGCGTGTAGGTGACACCAGTTGCGCCGTACAAGCTGGTCGCGATCTTCTCGATCTTTTGCTCGATGCTGTCCTCGAGCGGGTAGAGGAACTTGAAGTCGTTCGGCTCGTTGGCGACCTCTTCGACAACGCGGGCCAACTCAACGGCACCCGCGCCACCGTCGACAACGTGCGTTGCCACGGCCGAACGCGCACCGGCCTCCGCGGCAATCTGGCGGATGACCTCGTGCTCGCTGGGGTGGTCGGTCGGGAAGGCGTTGATGGCAACCACGGGGGTGACGCCGAACTTCTTGAGGTTCTCGAGGTGCTTGCGGAGGTTGGCTCCGCCGGACGCGACCTCGTCGGGGTTCTCGGCCAACAGTTCGGGCGGGAGCGGCTTGCCTGGCTTGATCGTGTGGTTTCCAGAGTGTGCCTTGAGGGCACGCACGGTTGCGACCACGACAGCCGCTGCTGGCTCGAGACCAGACATGCGGCACTTCATGTCGAAGAACTTCTCGGCACCGATGTCGGCACCGAAGCCGGCTTCGGTGATCAGGTAGTCGCCGGTCTTGATGCCGATCAGGTCGGCCACGATCGAGGACTGCCCGGTAGCGATGTTGCCGAACGGTCCTGTGTGTGTAAGCACGGGCTGACCTTCAATGGTCTGAAGCACGTTGGGCTTGAGTGCATCGCGCAGGATCACGCTCATCGATCCAGCGGCCTTGAGGTCTTCAGCCGTGATGGGGTCGCCCGACTTGGTGTAGCCGACCACAATCTTGCCGACGCGATCGCGCATGTCCTTCTCGGACGTCGCAAGCGCCAGTAGCACCATGAGCTCGCTCGCCGCAGTGATGTCGAAGCCGGTCTGACGCGGTACACCATCAAGGCGGGTGCCGAGACCGACGATGATGTTGCGGAGTGCTCGGTCGTTCATGTCCATCACGCGGCGCCACTCGATGTTGTGCATGTCGAGGCCGAGTGAGTTGCTCTGGTACAGGTGGTTGTCGAGCATGGCTGCGAGCAAGTTGTGCGCTGCGGTGATCGCGTGGAAGTCGCCAGTGAGGTGAAGGTTCAACTTCTCCATCGGGATGACCTGGCTGTAACCGCCACCGGCGGCACCGCCCTTGATTCCGAACGTCGGGCCCATCGACGGCTGACGCAACGCGAGCGTCGCGCGCTTGCCGATGTGACCGAAGCCCTGCGCGAGGCCGATCGACGTCGTCGTCTTGCCTTCGCCTAGTGGCGTCGGCGTGATGGCGGTGACCAGGATGTACTTGGCCGACGGTCGATCAGCGAGGTCTTCGATCGCGTCCAGACTGACCTTGCCGATATCTCGGCCGTACGGCTCCCAGAGATGCTCGGGCAGACCCATGTTCTCGGCGATTTCGCCGATGGGCCGGACTTTGGACGCGCGGGCAATTTCGAGGTCACTGGGGATACTCACAAGGAGATACCTTGACGTAGAGAGGCCCCCTCTGCCAGGTCCTTGGTCCCAGACACTCCGGATGTTCCGTGATGCGGAACCGGTGTTCCGTTGAGCGGCCCGTGTATTGGACAGAAGCACAACGAAGGGCTAACGTACAACCATATGGTTGTACTTCAAGAAGTCGACGAGCGCGTGGATCACCTGTTCCACGCGGTGTCCGACGCCACTCGTCGCGACATCCTGCGCCAGGCGGGCGTGGGGGAGTACTCGGTCTCGAAACTGGCCGACCGATACCCGATGTCGTTCGCCGCAGTGCAGAAGCACGTCGCGGTGCTCGAGCGGGCTGGGTTGGTCATCAAGCAGCGCAGAGGACGTGAGCAGATCGTGCACGTCAACCAAGAGGGCCTTGCGCAGATGCAACAGACCCTGGACCAACTCGAGGCCCTGTGGCGATCGCGGGTTGATCGCATGACCGATCTGTTAGCCACCGAGGCCAGTAACACAACGAAGGGGAAGAGCACATGACTGTCACGAGTATTGACACAGACCTTGAGCGCGGCGTCCTCGAGCTGATCGCCGACTTCGACGCATCGGCAGAGGCGGTGTGGCAGTTGTGGGCCGACCCGCGCAAGCTCGAACAGTGGTGGGGGCCGCCCGGATACCCAGCAACGTTCGTCGAGCACGACTTCACCGCTGGCGGAAGCGTGAGCTACTACATGACAGGGCCAGACGGCGGCAAGTACCACGGCTACTGGCGACTGACATCGGTGAACGAACCAAAGACCATCGAGTTCACCGACGGGTTCGCCAACGACGACGGCACACCGAACAACGACATGCCCGTCACGACCGCGCGCATCGAGTTCACCGAGCACGACGGCGGTACGCGGATGCTCATTCGGTCAACGGCGGCCACCCCCGAGCAGATGGCCCAGCTAGCGAAGATGGGCATGGAAGAAGGTCTTACCGCGGCAGTAGGGCAGATGGACGCGCTGCTTGCCACGTCCTAAGACTCGATGGCCTCTGGTGGACGAACCGGCAGGGGAGCGCCGTCAGTGGGGTTGAGTTGCAACTCTGTGTGCAAGACATCAACCCACTGACCGTGCTTGAAGCCAAGGTGGCGATGGACACCCACCGGCGTGTAGCCAAGCGATTCGTGAAGCCGAAGGCTGGCGTCGTTCGGAAGCGCGATGCGTCCGATCGCGGTCCGGAACCCGCGTTCGCGGAGTCGCTCGATGAGGCGCGTGTAGAGACGGCGTCCAACACCTGAGCCCTCATCACCGGACCGCACATAGATCGTCGTCTCGCACGACCACTCGTACGCCGGTCGCGGATTCCAGGGGCTGGCATAGGCAAATCCAAGGATGCGTTCGTCGCGCTCGGCAACGAGCCATTCATGGGTACGTCTGACGTTCGTGATCCGAGACTCGAGTTCAGCGACACTCGGTGCGTCGTACTCGAAGGTGGCGGTCGAGTGCTCGACGAAGTACCCATAGATCTCGGCGCATGCCGGCGCGTCATCTGTTGCGTTGGCGACACGAACGTCGCAGTTGACCATCGCTACTCGATGGTGAGCTCAATCGGCACTGCCTTCAGCGCCTGACTCACAGGGCAGTTCTCCTTTGCGTCGTTTGCTGCGGCCGCGAAGCCCGCTGCGTCTAGACCAGGAACGTCACCGCGTAGGAACAGCCGGATCGCGGTGATCCCCGTGCCGGGGGTGAAGTCGACCTCGGCACGGGTGTTCAGCGACGTCGGTGGGGTGCCCGCCTTGGCGAGAGCGCCAGACAGAGCCATCGAGAAACATGACGAATGAGCTGCCGCGATGAGCTCCTCGGGGCTGGTTTTCCCACCCGGTGTCTCTGACCTCGCGGACCAGCTCACGGCTTGGCTCCCGATCCCGCTTGAATCAAACGTCACCTCGCCCGATCCGTCGAGCAAACCGCCCGTCCAGTCGGTGTGCGCCTTGCGTGTTGTCGTCGCCACGGGATCTCCCTTGCTCGTCGTACCGCTCAATGCGGGAAACACCCTTTCTATCTGCCTCGTGCCAGCAGTGCACGCTCGGATCGCGAGTGTGGGCAAGGTCAGCGTCATAGGGTGAGACAGATGGAGCGGCAGTGGCGTGGAGTTGTCTTTATTGCGACCAGTGTTGACGGGTTCATCGCGCGGGACAACGACGACATTGGTTGGCTTACCGATCCCGACTCAACCATCAGTCACACGGCTGAGACAGGGGATAGCTCGGCCGGTGACTACGACGCGATGCGCAAGCGCGTTGACCACCTCGTGATGGGACGCGGAACTTTCGAGAAGATCCTGACGTTCGACGAGTGGCCTTTCGACAACATTCCGGTCGTGGTGCTCAGTACCTCGCTACCGCTGGACACCGACCCTCGTGTCACCGTGGTGCGCTCTGTCGCCGAATGCGTCGAACTGCTCGACGAACGGCGATCGACGGGCGTCTACATCGATGGCGGCAAGACCATCCAGGCGTTCTTGGACGCCGATCTCGTTGACGAGATCACCATCACCCGAGCCCCGGTACTGATCGGATCGGGAATCCCGCTCTTCGGGACGCTCGGTAAGGATGTCCAACTGTCTCTGCAGGCGGTAGCAGCCAAGGAGGGGTACCTACACGCCCGATACGAGGTTGTGCGCAAGTAGTGTGCTCAGCTGCCGTCACGGCGCCAACTGCCGGTTCCTCTCCGACCAACACGGCCCATTGACCGCCCAGCCAGCAATGTCGCCAGCCAATTGCTGCACATCCGCGCCACTCGGGGGTTGGCGGACGGGGGTGACCGACACTCCGTGCTTTGTGTAGAGGCAACTCGACATTGCCACATCTCTGAGGTGTTCGTCGGTTGTCATCTCGTCGGAATACCACCTGACAACAACCGGAACACCGTTCACATCGCAGTGGGCTGTCGCGGAGTCTTGAGTGCCGGTGACTTCATCGCAGTCCCAGGCATCTCGCACGGCGGAAGCGAACTCGTCGCTGGAGTTCACCGCTGGAAACTCTCCATCTCGCGAAGACCACAACAAGGCAGTAGCGGCTAGAACAGCCAGCACGATGCCTAGGACTACCCAGGCGGGTTCAGATGCCCACCCAGCCTGGCGCTGACGGTCTCCCTGCATGCCGGCTCCTTCTTACCGCCGATAATCGACATTATGTCAACTCATGGATGACGTCCCAGGTCCCCGCGCTCTCGCAGGACTGCCATCATGCGCCCCATGCCCCTGACGAACCCCTGGCTGGCTGAGCCGACGCCAAATGGGGCGTTGCCCAGAGAGTTCCTCGAAGAGCGAATCCTGAATCTGCTGTCGTCGCAGAACATGGCCGTGATCGCAACCGTCAACTCGGACGGATCGCCCTCAGCAACGCCGGTGCGTTACTTCAGCCTTGGGCTCGAGACCTTCTACAGCAGCTGGAACGCGTCCAAGAAGTCCCGCAACCTGCAACGAGACCCCCGTGTATCAGCGGGAGTCTTTGCTCCGCTGGTCGGACTGGCAAGCAGTCGTGGAGCCCAACTCTTTGGCACTGCCCGGACCCTCGAGCGAGACGATCCGGCGGCGGAGCCCTACTGGGAAGCCTTCCCCTGGCAAGGCTCCCACCTGACCCAAGGACGCCGCCTCGACGAGCCTCCACCGATCCCCTGACGGTGATCACGCCTGATCGGATCCTCTATACCGAGCATTGGCTGCGTCGCAGCGGCTACGCGCCACGACAGACCTGGGTGTCAGGCAGTGGATCCCTCGAGGCACATCCGGCGTCACAATGAACCGATGACCATCGCGCTGACGGAGGACGCCAGGCTGACGTTGCCCCGCGAACTCGTCATCGGACGAGTCGTGATGATTGCGTTCTTGTCGGTGTTGCTCCTCCGTGAGTTCGCCTCTTTCGGCGGCTCCTCCGCTGCCGAGAGGACCTGGATATCAGTTCTCCTCGTCGCATTGGCTGCCGGGTGGATCTGGTTCTGGTGGCGTCTGGCTGCTGGATCGGCGACAGTTGCGATCGCCGTGGCCCTGACTCTTGTGGTCGTGCCCGCGACCGCCATCGTGGCACTGAACCCAATAGGGGTCTTCCCGTTCTACTACGCCGTAATTGTCGCTGGTGCCGCCTACCCCTGGCGAACCGGCGTCCCGCTTGTGACGCTGACCTGCGGATTGACCTTCGTCACTTGGACACTCGTGGCCGACGGTGCGCGTGGCTGGGAGGTACTACTCATCACCGCCCTTTTTGGCGGTGCTGCCATTACCGTGCGGCGATTCGTGGCATCACAGATTGCACTCAACCAGAGCCAAGAGGCCATCCGGCTCTTGGCTACCAGCGAAGCCCGGGCGGACCTTGCACGTGACTTGCACGACCAACTGGGACAGGAACTGACCGTGGGGGTACTGCAGGCAGAAATGTTGGTCAGCGACCTTTCCGAGTCCTCCCCCGCAGTTCGGGACCGCGCGGCGCTTGTGCTGAGCGCCACACGACAGGCACTCCTGTTGATGCGCGAGACGGTGTCGGATGCAAGAGCTCCGCGCGTTGGCGATGAGTTGTCGGCCGCCAAGACGCTCCTCGCCGCCGCTGGTGTGACCTGCGATGTCAGCGTCGAGTGCTCGATCGACTCCGTGCGAGCCGAAACGGTGCTCGGTTGGATCGTCAGAGAAGGTGTCACCAACGTCCTGCGACACAGCGGGGCCCATCACTGCCACATCGACCTCACGCGCATCGGGGACGCTTTCGTGTTGACCATTCGCGATGACGGAGACGGTACGACCAGCACCGGACCAGGTTCTGGCCTGGCCATCATGGAACATCGTCTGACAACCGTTGGAGGGGCGCTGAGCGCTGAACGCACCGATGGGGGCGGCTTTCGCCTCGTTGCCACAGTGCCGGTAGTCGCATGATTCGCGTCCTGTTGGCGGAGGATCAAACGCTCTTGCGAGCGACCCTGGCTGAAGTTCTGTCCAGAGATCCGGACCTTGAGGTCGTCGGTTTGTGTGGTCGCGGCGATGAGGTACTTGCCTTGGCCGAGTCGACCAGTCCGGATGTTGCCGTCCTCGACATCGACATGCCAGGACGAGACGGGCTAGATGTGGCGAAAGAGTTGGCTCAGAGTCTGCCGCTAGTTCGCGTTCTGATTCTCACAGTGTTTGCGCGACCCGGTTACCTTGCGCGTGCGATGGACAATGGGGCACTCGGCTTCCTTCTCAAGGACACGCCACCTGCTGAGCTCGTTGAGGCGATCCAACGCACGGCACGCGGAGAGCGAGTCATTGACACGTCTCTCGCGCTGTCAGCGGTCTCCCGCGGGGCCAGCCCGCTGACGGAGCGTGAGAGCGAGGTACTGGCGCTGACACGGTCAGTTGAGTCAACGGCCGAGTTGGCATCACGCCTTCACCTGTCCGAAGGAACGATCAGAAACACGCTGTCGAGTGCGATGGGCAAGCTGCATGCAACCTCACGCAGCCAAGCAGCGCGGATAGCCGAAGAGGCAGGCTGGCTGTGACATGACTCTTGTCATGGCCAAGTCATGACTCGTTGACCTGGTGTCGCACGAAGCCCAGTACCTACCGTCGACAGTGTGACGCTCACTGCCCCACCAGCCACCCAGTCAAGCCCGCTAAGCGCTCGTCGCGCGTCGCACCTCGCCGTGGTTATGTGCCTAATCTGTGGAGTCGCGTTTGCTGTGCTCTTTCACGACGGCATCGGAGGCATCCGAGTATCGCTTTTCATAGCCATCACGGTCACCGCGCTCATCGTCGTGGGCCGCCCGATCTTGCCTGAGCAACTCTTCGTGCTTGGTGCCTGTCTCTTCCTCGCATCGTCCTGGGCGCTGCGGACTAGCTGGTGGGTGCTGATTCCCAGTGCCGCGGTCCTGGTCGCCCTCGTCCCTGCTGCCAGTCTCATCCGATCGCACTCGCTCTTTAACCTCTCCTGGACATTCGTCGCGCGATGGATCGGCTGGGTAGTAGTGCGCGTACTGCCCACGACTCCCCGTTGGCTGATCCTTGGCGCGGGAGAGTCCGTACCCGCCGTCGAGGCCCAACGCGCTCTCAGGTTCCTCAAGTCGATCATGCTTGCCGCACCAGTGGTGGCCGTCTTGGCCATCCTTCTCGCTGCGGCAGATCCGCTCTTCGCAGCGGCTTTGACGCCGGACATGTCACTCACGTCGGTCGGGACGTGGTGTCTTCTCCTCATGGTCGGAGCGTTCATCATCGGGTGCTTGCTGCATCTGGACGCCACTCCCCTCTCGGTGACCCATCGCTCGAGCATTTCGATCGGTCGGACAGAGGCGCTCGCGGTGCTCACCGGAGTGAGCGTTGTCTTCGCTGGGTTCGTGATCGTCCAGGTCATGGCTGCCATTGGATTCGGAAAGGAGACGCTGGCCGCTCAAGGATTGACCGTCGCCGAGTACGCACGATCCGGCTACTTTCAACTCTTGGCCGTCGTGCTCCTGACCTCGGTCGTCCTCATAGGTCTGGACAGTCTGCGCGGTGGCAGTCGTCAGACGCACATCAGCGAACGAATGCTCTCAGTTCTCATCGTCGTCCTCGCGCTCGCCATCGAAGCCGTGGCGATACAACGCCTGCTTCTCTACGTCGACACCTTCGGATTCACGATGCTGAGGCTCGCCTGCCTTGCTGGAGCGGCGTGGATGACGGTCCTGCTGTTGCTGATTGGCGCCTCGGTGGTCGGGGTTCGACCAAAGAACAACTGGCTGCCAGGCGCGGTGGGGATCGCCCTTGTGGTGACCGTCCTTGGTTTCGCGGCCTTCAACCCAGAGGCGTACGTCGTTCGATACAACGTCAGCCACACCTCCCCCTCGGGTCTCGATATCCCCTACCTCGCTTCCCTCTCAGATGATGCGGTGCCCGAGCTGGTCGAATCCCGCGAGCAACTCACTGCTGTCCAATCCGCCGAACTCACCGATCTCCTGTGTGACCGGCCGAGTGCCCCGACAGGCTGGGCCAGTTGGAGCTACAGCCGCGTCACGGCGGCAGAAGCTTTGGAGCAGATCTGTCTTTGACTAATGGTTGCCCTGGAGTAACCGTTGCTGTACGGTAACCATTCATGAGCGCAGAGCAGATCTTCGATGCCCTAGGTGATCCCACTCGCCGCCAGATCTTGCAGGCCCTCTCGTCGGGGGCTCAGCCGGTCGGTGAGCTGGCACAGCGCCTGCCCGTGCGGCGTCCGGCGGTCAGCAAGCACCTGCGCGTGCTCGAGGGAGCCGGCCTCGTGTCATACGAGACGTCAGGGACTCGGCACCTCTATGCGCTCGCCCCCGAGGGATACGTCGCAGCACAACAGTGGTTCGTAGAGACCTGGGACACGGTCCTCGGTGCCTTCGCCGCTCACGTCAATCAGGAGGAGTCATGAGCACCCTTGCCCCCGTTCGGCGACAGATCGTGGTCAACGCCACTCCCCTGCGGGCGTTCGATGCTTGGACGCAGCAGCTGGCGGCATGGTGGCCCTTTGCCACTCACAGCGTGTACGGCGAAGGGTCAACAGCGACTTTCGTCGACTGGGCGACTCATCGAAACCGGACCCGACGGATCGACCTGCTCGTGGGGAACCGTGTCGACATGGCAACCAGGTGAGCGACTCGTGATGACGTGGCACCCCGGTCACGACGAAGACGCAGCAACCACCGTCGACGTGACGTTCGAATCTGCCCCGAACGATCAGACCCTGATCACCTTGACGCACACCGGCTGGGAGAACCGCGCAGACGCGACCAGCGCCCACGACGACTACAGCACAGGTTGGCCTGTCGTCATGGGGCGATTCGTCGACCTGTTGGGTGGCACTGCTGCCTAAGGTGGGCCCATGCCCTGGGCCATCGTCGACATCGACGGCGTTCTCGCAGATGTCCGACATCGGCTCGAGTACGTCAGCAGCAGACCGAAGGATTGGGACGGGTTCTTCGCCGCGGCACCCCGCGACGCGGTACTCCCCCAGGGTCTTAAGCGCTGCCTTGAGTTAGCCGCTGCGAACACCGTCATTTACCTGACCGGACGCCCCGAACGATGCCGCACCGACACCGTCGAGTGGCTTCGGCTGCACGGGTTCCCCGACGGCGACGTTGTCATGCGCCCAGATGTCGATCGCCGGCCCGCACGCTTGTTCAAGCTCAACCAGGCTCGTCGCCTTGCCCGACGTGACGATGTTGCTGTCATCGTTGATGATGATGAAGCAGTTGTTGACACACTGCGCGCTGAGGGATTCACCGTCGAACACGCAACCTGGATGCATGAAGCGGCGGCAGACGACTCAGAGCAGTCAACGCTCTTCGACGCACAGGAGCGCGAAGGACGTACGTGATGGGCTACTACGGCGACCGCGTTTTGCCGCGAGTGATCGACAAGGTGTGCGGCGCCAAGTCTTCCGACCCACTGCGACAGCGAGTTTGCGCGACTGCGCACGGCGACGTCATTGAACTCGGGTTCGGTTCTGGGCTGAACCTGCCGCACTATCCGGACGCCGTCCGTCGTGTCGAAGCGGTCGAGCCGAACGATGTTGCTTGGCGTTTGTCGACCAAGCGACGTCAGGCATCCAGGCTGGAGGTCATGCGCACCGCTCGAGATGCCCAGCGGTTGCCTTTCGGAGACAACCAGTTCGACGTTGCCGTGAGCACCTGGACCATGTGCACGATCCCCGACATCGACACAGCGCTCGTCGAACTGAGGCGCGTCCTGAAGCCCGACGGCAGGTTGCAATTCATCGAGCACGGGCTAGCGCCTGACCTCAACGTGCAACGCTGGCAACACCGCTTCGAACCAATCCAGAAGCGAATATCCGGCGGATGTCACCTGACCCGGCAGATCACCGAGCTCATCGAAGCGGCCGGCTTCACGCTCGTTGAAGTCGAGAGGTTCTATGAAGACGGCGCTCCACGCTTCTTAACCGCCGAAACCGTCGGTGTTGCCGTATTGAACTAACCGTCAAGCGACCCAGCGAACGATGGCTCCGAATGTTCCAGAAGCCGACTCACTCGCGGGCAGCAATGACTTGCGCAGCAGTGACACCCGCGTCCCGCGCAACAAGAGCTCGGTCGACAGTCGACTCCGCCTCGTGAGTTTGCGCCACTCCGTCGGATAGTTCGCGACGGTGCCTGCGACGGCCGCGTCCACCGCAGCGACCGCAGACTGGAAACCGACCGACAGACCTTCGCCCGTCAGCGCGTCGACGTAACCAGCCGCATCGCCGACGAGCATCACCGGGCCCAGGCCAGGCGATACCGATCGACGCCGCAGCGGCCCTGCGCCCGTGATGCGGCCCACCCGCTCGGCGCCGCTCAGACGATGCTGAAGCGCCGGGAACTCTGCGAGCCGTTCGTCGAAGGATGCGCCGGTACCGCCCAACATCGCCACCCCGACGAGGTCCTCCCCCAACGGAGTGACGTACGCCTCGGCCTCAGCCGCCCAGTAGACCTCCACATCGGCCGACCACGGTGCAACCCGGTAATGCGCGACTAACCCATAGCGGGTCAACTGCCCTCGACGCGCGTCGCGACTCGTGGCCGAAGCGTCGAGGCCAAGGCACTTGCGAACCGTCGACCCGATGCCGTCGCATCCGAGCACGACGTCGGCGCTGATGACCTCACCGTCGTCGGTGGTGACCGACGACGAAGACGTTCGAGGTTCAACGTCAACGACCTTGGTCGTCTTGACGGAAACTCCTTCGCGCTGAGCCGCTTTCCGCAGCGCTCGTACCAACTCCGTGCGTCGGACACCGAGCCCGCGCTCACCGCCCAGGTCAGCGCGAGCCTGCCGACGTCCGTTCGCGTCGAGATACCGAATGCCGCGAAACTCGTGGCCCTCTGGATGCACATCGACTGACCGCAGCAGCTGGACGGCGGTCGGCATGAGCCCCTCGCCGCATGCCTTGTCGCCATCGCCGCGACGTGCCTCGAGCACCGTCACCTGGACGCCGCGCCGCGCCGCCAGAACTCCGGCGAAGAGCCCAACAGGGCCACCACCAACGACGAGAAGCTGCACGATGGCTACCTGTTACCCACACCGGTATCGAGCATCACCAGTGCTCGGTCTTCAGCGGTGATTCTGGTTCGCATCAGAACGGCGTTGCACACCGTGAACACCGTCGCAGTCACCCATGCGGTGTGCACCAGCGGAAGACACACACCCTCGGTGGCGACCGCGACGTAGTTGGGATGACGGGCAAACCGATAGGGGCCGGACGTGACGCGTCCGGCACCCGGAACAACGACCACTCGGGTGTTCCACTGTGGCCCAAGAGTTCGTATGCACCACCAGCGCAGACCTTGTGCGAGCAAGACGCCGACGAACATGACCCACCCCAGCCAGGGGTAGAACGCCCGACTCAGCACAACCACCTCGACAACCGAACCGACGAGCAAGCCGACATGCAACAGCACCATCGCCGGGTAGTGCCCGCCAGCAACCTCCACTCCCCCACGAGCCTTCGCCCACGCGATGTGACGCTGCGAAACGATCAACTCAACAAGTCGCTCAGCACCCACCGCCAGAATGAGTACGACGAACCAAGCCGTTGACGACATCGTCTACCACCGCAGCAGTACGAGCTCAGCGCAGAATCCTGGGCCCATGGCCACGAGCATGGCCCGCTGGTCACTGCCGGCCGGTATCCGTCGCAGCGTGCGTCCCAGCACATCGAGCACGGACGCCGACGAAAGGTTTCCCACTTCGCCGAGCGAGGCCCAGGTGTCTTGCGTTGCCGACTCAGGCAGGCTCAACGCGTCTTCAAGCGCAGTCAACACTTTCGGCCCACCTGAGTGAGCCACCCAGATCTCGATGTCGTCACTGCTCAGTCCATGACGCCCGAGATGGTCGGCGACAACCCCCTGCATCTCGGACTCCACGAGACGTGGAACGTCCGGCGACAACACCACCCGAAGGCCCGACGAACCGACGTCCCACCCCATGACTCGCTCGGTGTCTTCAAACAAGTGAGCGTGCGAACTCACGACGCTGGGCCCTGTCAGACCCATTCGCTCAGCGCGTCTGTCTCCAACTAGGACCACTGCGGCGGCACCGTCACCGAACAGTCCGGACGCCACGATGTTCGCCATCGATGTGTCGTCATGCTGCAGCGTGAGCGAGCACAGCTCGACGCTGACCAGGATGGCAACACCGTCAGGGTCACCGCGCAACAGATCTGCCACTCGGGCAATGCCTGAGGCGCCGGCGACACAACCGAGGCCCACAAGGGGTAGCCGACGCACATTCGATCTCAACCCAAGGATCGGCACCAACCTCGCGTCGATGCTGGGGACGGCGACGCCTGTCACCGTGGTCGATGCGATCAGGTCAACGTCAGTAGCACTCAAGCCAGCAGCGTCAAGTGCATCTGCCGCTGCTCGGGCTGCCAACGGTGGAGCTTCCCGCAGAAACACATCATTCGCCTTGCCGAAGTTGTCGAGGGTCTCGTATTCGGGAAGCGACAGAACCAAGTGCCGTGCACTCACCTGCGTCGCGTCGTGCGTCCTCGCGACGACATCTGCCAGCGACCGGCCCGAGCCGCCACTCTCGTGACGACGAACAATCAACTCAGAGAACGCGGTCGTGATCTCACTCTGCGCATAGCGGTGCTCGGGAAGGGCCGTTGCGGCAGACACGATCACAGGCACTACTGCATCCTGGCACCTTGGCCGCTGGTTCGCGCTCTCTCGACCAGGCAGGATTCGGGAATGGCCCGCTCTGACCAGTCACCATCTGACGGCGTGTACCTGTACTGGATCCCCCTGGGCGCCGGTAGCTCGTTCCCCGTCGTGCGCTGGTCTGGGGCGGCGTACGAATCGGTGGTCGCTTGGCGCGAGCACCGTAACCGCCACGCGCTGTTTCACGCAGCACTTGAGATCTACCAATCCGCTACTCGCTACACCCTCGAGATGACGCCGGCGTGGGGTCAGCCGCCAGGAGACCGAGGCGTTGTGACGACCGGCCCTGTGGGCCTGCGCGCACTCGGAGCATCGCGGCTCTTCCGGTACGAGGTGCGCTGTTGGCCGGACGGCGAGATTCCCGACCTCTCGTACGCAGTCGGAGGCGCTCAGTTGCTCGCTTCGCCGTCAGACACAGCAGCGGACGTCCTACGGGCCGTACGCACGGTGCCCGCTTTCACCTGGGGTCGCGATGTTCTCCGAGTGGGCGACATGTGGAACTCGAACTCAGTGGTGGCATTCGTACTGGCCACGTCGGGGGTCGACGTGGACACGCTTCACCCACCTGCAGCTGGCCGGGCACCAGGGTGGAACGCCGGGATCGTGGCAGCAGGTCAGGCGAATGCCTCGACGGGTGGGCACGAGCAGACCAAGTGACGGTCGCCGTACGCACCATCGATCCGCCGCACCGGTGGCCAGTACTTGTCTTGCCGAACCGAGGGCGTCGGATACACCGCAAGCTCGCGGGAGTACTTGGCGTCCCACTCACCAGTGAGTGAGGTGGCGGTGTGAGGCGCACCCCGCAGCGGGCTCTCTTCAACCGGCCACTCCCCCGCGGCAACGCGATCGATCTCACTGCGAATGGCGATCATCGCGTCGATGAAGCGGTCGATCTCGCGCAGGCCCTCGCTCTCGGTTGGCTCGACCATCAGAGTTCCGGCAACAGGGAACGACATCGTCGGCGCGTGAAAGCCGTAGTCGATAAGTCGCTTGGCGACATCGTCGACAGTGACGCCCGTTTCTTTGGTGATGCCACGCAAATCGAGAATGCACTCGTGCGCGACGAGCCCGGTCTCACCGGTGTAAAGGATCGGGAAGTAGGGCGCGAGCCTGGCCGCGATGTAGTTGGCCGACAACACAGCTGACTTCGTGGCCTGCGTCAGACCGTCTGGCCCCATCAATCGCACATACGCCCACGAGATCGGCAGGATGCCGGCCGACCCCCACGGTGCGGCCGCTACTGGCCCGACCCCACTCGTCGGCCCCGACTCTGCGACCTGCGGGTGGTTGGGCAGGAACGGTGCCAGATGTGAGCGGACGCCGACTGGTCCGACGCCAGGGCCCCCACCCCCGTGCGGGATGCAGAACGTCTTGTGCAGGTTCAAGTGCGACACATCTGCGCCGAACTTGCCTGGCTGGGCCAAGCCAACGAGGGCGTTGAGGTTGGCGCCGTCGACATAGACCTGCCCACCTGCATCGTGGATCAAGCCGCACACCTCACCAACGGACGACTCGAAGACTCCGTGGGTCGACGGATAGGTGATCATCAGGGCGGCCAACTGGTCGCGGTGCTCATCGATCTTCGTGGAGAGGTCAGCCATATCGAGGCTGCCGTCAGCGCCGGTCGCCACCACCACGACTTTCATGCCAGCCATGACGGCGCTCGCCGCGTTGGTGCCGTGCGCTGATGCCGGCACGAGACACACAGTTCGCCCGTGATCGCCGCGTGAGTCGTGATAGGCCCGGATGGCCAACAACCCGGCGAACTCTCCTTGGCTCCCCGCATTCGGTTGCAGCGAGACAGCGTCGTAGCCGGTGATCTCGACCAGCCACGCCTCGAGTTGGTCGATGAGTTCGAGGTATCCCAGCGCCTGCTCGAGCGGCGCGAACGGGTGGATGTTCGAGAACTCGGGCCACGTCACCGCCTCCATCTCGGTCGTGGCATTCAGCTTCATCGTGCACGAACCGAGCGGAATCATCGATCGATCGAGCGCAACGTCCTTGTCTTGCAGTCGACGCAGGTAGCGCAGCATCTCGGTCTCGCTGCGATACCTGGCGAACACCGGGTGCGTGAGGTAGCTCGAGGTGCGAATCAGTGTCTGCGGGACGCCGATGTCACCTTCGGCCACCAACTGCGTATCGAGCGCATCGATGTCGACGCCTTCGATGCCGAACGAGGCCCACACGTCCTCGACGTTCGAACGCAACGTGACCTCGTCAGTGCTGATCCCGAGTGTGTCCTCGTCGACCCGCCGCAGGTTGATACCCCGTCCTCGGGCCGCTCGCATGATCTTGTCTGCTTGACCAGGAACCCGAGCCAAGACGGTGTCGAAGAAGTGCTCGTGCACGACGTGAACGCCAGCCGACTCCAGGCCAGCAGCAATCAACCGAGCAAAGCGATGCGTCCGGTGCGCGATGCCCCGCAACCCTTCTGGTCCGTGGTAGACCGCGTACATGCTGGCCATGACCGCCAGCAACACCTGCGCGGTGCAGATGTTGCTCGTGGCCTTCTCACGCCTGATGTGCTGCTCCCGCGTCTGCAACGCGAGGCGGTAGGCAGGAGCACCATCGGCGTCCACCGATACCCCCACGAGTCGCCCAGGAAGCTGCCGCTCGAGCCCTGACCGCACCGCGATGTAGCCAGCGTGTGGCCCACCGAACCCCAGTGGCACACCGAAGCGCTGCGAGGTTCCGACGACGATGTCGGCACCCATCTCACCGGGGGGCTTGAGGATCGTCAGCGCCAGCAGGTCGGCTACGACGATGGCTTGCGCCCCTCGCTCGTGGGCAGCAGCAATCCACGGCTCCGGGTCGTAGACGACACCGCTGCCGGAGGGGTACTGCAACACCACGCCGGCGATGTCGCCTGCAGGCAGCCCCTCGCTTTGTAGGTGGCGTACCTGCACATCGATGCCGAGCGGGCGAGCCCGCGTCTGCACGACTCCGATGGTCTGCGGAAACACGTCGGAGTCGACGACGATCACCTGTGATCCGCGCGCTGCCCGCACCGCCATGGTCATGGCCTCAGCTGCGGCCGTCGCCTCATCGAGCAGGGACGCGTTGGCGGTCGGCAGACCCGTGAGGTCTTCGACCATCGTCTGAAAGTTCAGCAGCGCTTCGAGCCGGCCCTGGCTGATCTCGGGTTGGTAAGGCGTGTAGGCGGTGTACCACCCCGGGTTCTCGAGCACCCGTCGTTGGATGACGGCCGGCGTGAACGTGTCGTAGTAGCCCAGACCGATCATCTGCACCATCGGCCGGTTCTTGGCCGCGATGGCGCGAAGCTCATCGATCACCTCGACCTCGGACAGCGCTGGAGGGAGGGCGAGGGATTCGCTCATTCGGATGGACGCGGGCACTGCCTCGTCAATGACGGCGTCCAGGCTGGAGCGTCCCAACGCCTTGACCATGTGTTCGGTCTGCGAGATGCCAGGCCCGACGTGACGCCGCACGAACGGCATGTGCGTCTCGAGCTCGCTCAGCGGTGCGAGCGACGGATCAGGAAAGGACAGGAGCGGAGCGTCAGTCAACGGGGCCTCCAGAGCGATGAACCGGGGCTCCCCCTCTGTCATCTGCACCTGAGAGGTTCACAGCGTCACCCGGAGCTGCTGGGCGATCCTGCTTGCACCGTCGGTGGGGCGTGAGCCCACTTTCCAGAGGCGCCTCACCCAAGCGGTCCGGGGGCCTGAGAGTTTCTGGGGAGAATTGCTCCTTCGGCGTCCTCACTGGTGGTGAGGAACTCTTCCGCCGGGGTTCGTCGGCTCCCTCAGTCTACGACTAACGCGCTCAACTGGCGCCACGAGCGCGGCGACGGGCCGCGAGTTCGTCAGCCGGGTGAGCCTCGGCGTCGGCATCAGCTTCTGGCCGTTCCCACGGCAACTCGGCGAGTGAGCCCTCGACCTCACGCCAAACGCGTCCCACCGCGATACCGAAGACTCCTTGGCCACCCTGAACGAGGTCGACCACTTCGTCGGCGCTCGTGCACTCGTAGACCGAGGCGCCATCACTCATGATCGTGATCGTCGCCAGGTCGTCGATGCCACGCTCGCTGAGATGCTGTGCGGCCGTGCGAATCTGCTGCAGCGAGACGCCGGTGTCGAGCAGTCGTTTGACGATCTTCAACACCAACACGTCGCGGAAACTGTAAAGACGCTGGGTGCCTGACCCATGCGCGCCGCGAATGCTGGGCTCAACCAATCCGGTGCGCGCCCAGTAGTCGAGCTGGCGGTACGTGATGCCAGCAGCAGAACATACGGTCGGGCCGCGGTAGCCAATGTCTTCTGGGAGCGCCCGCACCTCATCGGTGAAGAGCAACCCCTGCTGGCCGGCAGCCTGACGAGCAGCTTGCTGCTTTGCGACATCTTGACGACCGTCCTCAGCCGTCGGCCCGCTACCCGTCACTGCGACCTCTCCTCCCACCGCAGCGCCCAAGCCGGACGCGTCGGGCCGGTGGCCCGGGGAAATACACGCCTGGAGTTACCGCGGTGTGGGATGAACGCTAAGGGCAGCCCCGAGGGCGGTCAACGCACCTCGCCGTCGACACGCCGAGACAAAGTCTCAGCCTAGGGTCGACCCCACTCAACCCTCAGGTGAAGGTCGAGGCTTAGGACTGGTCGGGGGTACCGAAGTCCTCAGGCGAGATGCCCTCGAGAAACTCGCGGAATCGCTCGACCTCACCCTCGCTCGGCACAGCCGTTTCGCCATCGGCAAGATCGTCGGCGAGCTCGTTCTCGTCATCGTCTGGCAGGGCAATTCCTGCCTCGTCGAGCACCTCAGGGGCGGCCACCACTGGCGCATCGACCCGCAGCGCGAGCGCGATCGCGTCGGAGGGCCTGGCGCTGATGGTGCGCCCACCGTCGAAGACCAGTTCGGCAAAGAACACTCCGTCAGACAGATCGGTGATCCGCACCTCGACGAGCTCATGCCCAAGGCCGGCAACTACATCGGCCAGCAGGTCGTGGGTCAGCGGACGGGCCGGTTCGACACCCTGTTGCGCGTAGGCAATCGCCGTCGCCTCTACCGCGCCGATCCAGATCGGCAGGTAGCGCTCACCCTCACGTTCGCGAAGCAGCACGATCGGCTGGTTGGTCGGCATCTCAACTCGGACGCCCACCACGTCAACTGGCTTCATGGTCGCAGCCTACCCCCGCAAGCGGGGCCCTGGCCGGTTCTACTCAGGTGCGCAGATCAGGGCCGAGCTGTGCCTTCACCAGGGCTGCATGCAAGCGAACGCTCAGCGCCGCCAACGACCGCGTCGCCTCTTCTGCACGACCGCGAGCGTCAGCCCCACGCCCTCGCAGCAGCGGCGTGACTACCTGCTCGATCAGCCCAGCCTCGCGGTCGGCCGCGGCCTTGAACGAACGTAGGTGACGGGGTTCGATGCCGTACGCGGCCAACTCACCGGCCGCCTTGGCGACGACGACGGCGTCGCCGTTGAACTCCTTGTTGCCAGACCGCCCCGCGATCAAGCCAAAACTGAGCAGCGCCTCGAAGAGGTTGGCGTCGATCTCGGCTGCCTCCATCAACTCAGCCTTCGAGAGGCGAAGGTCAGCGCCGTCGCGAGCGAACTCATCGGTTTCTGGGTACTCGCTGCCGCGGACCACAGACACTGGTACGCGCGGAGTTGCTCCCGGTGCCGCCGGCGGCTCGAGGCCACGGTCCATCGCTTCGAGGTGCTCACGAATCACCTTGAGCGGCAGGTACTGATCGCGCTGCGCGCTGAGGATGTAGCGAAGGCGCTGTACGTCGTCTGGAGTGAACTTGCGATAGCCGGACGCCGTGCGCTGCGGCTCGATGAGTCCCTCAGATTCGAGGAACCGGATCTTCGAGATCGTCACGTCCGAGAAGTCTGCACGCAGCTTGCCGAGAACTTCGCCGATGCTCATGTAGGCACTGCTCGATGCGCCACTTCGCTGCTGGCGTGCGGCCGGGCTCATGCGTCGGCCCCTGATTGCTCGCCTGCCTGGTCTCCCCCAGATAGGTACAGCAGGCGGTACTTGCCGATCTGCACTTCGTCACCGCTGACCAATATGGCGTCGTCGATGCGGCTGCGGTTGACGTACGTGCCATTGAGGCTCCCCATGTCACGCAGTCGAAAACTAGAACCTTCGCGGCTGAACTCGACGTGATGGCGCGACACCGTGATGTCGTCGAGAAAGATGTCGCTGTCTGGGTGGCGTCCAGCCGTCGTTACGTCGGCATCGAGCAAGAACCGCGCTCCGGACGCTGGCCCTCGGCGAACCACGAGCAGTGCCGTCCCTGCGTTCAACTGCTCGATGACTGCCTGATGGGGAGCGCCCTCTACTGGTTCGACCTCAGCCGCGTCCGCGTCGGCCCCGTCGCCTCCGAGGTTCAGCATCGACGTCGACTCGACCGCGGTTTCGGCGCTTCTCGAGCGATCCGGCTGCAGACTGCGGCCGCACGCGGCGCAGAACCGGGCACCGTGTCAGGGGTGTCGTGTCCGCAGTGGGGACAGACCGGCATGACGCCTCCAGGCGAGTAAACGTAAGGCTCGAGTGACAACCTCACGACCCAGCCTAAGGACCGAGGCGACGTGCCGCGTCACCACGGTCAAAGGTTCAGGTGAAGGTTGAGGGTCTCGAACCTAAGGCTTCAGTGCTGGACGGTCAACCGCCGCGACGCCCTGATCGTCAGGCGGACGCCACGTGCGCGGCATAGCCCGCGGAATCGATCAGGGTGTCGATCTGGCTCGCGTCCGCGAGCTCGACCTGCACCATCCATCCTTCGCCGTAGGGGTCGGCATTGACCACCTCGGGGGTGGCTCCGAGCCCCTCGTTACACGCCGACACCGTTCCGGTGACAGGGGCGTAAAGGTCGCTGACGCTCTTGGTCGACTCAACCTCGCCGCAGGCATCGCCAGCGGCTATCGAGGCACCGACCTGGGGCAACGACACGTACACGATGTCGCCGAGGGCATCCTGGGCGTAGTCGGTGATTCCGAACCGGACGGTGGTCTCTGAGATCACTCGAACCCACTCGTGATCGGTCGTGTACTTCAGGTCCTCCGGGTACACCGGTGCCTCCGTTGGTAGCCCTGATCGGTCGCCGGGTCGAGCCTAGTCTGTGTCACGCCTGATCACTGGGTGGGACTCACTGGCTCACTACTCGGCCGCGGGGATCTGTAGGGATTCCCGGCTCGTCACGATTCCGTTCGCGCCAGCCTCGCGCACGCTTTCGAGAACGCCGCCCGGAAAGGACAGGCCAGTGGCCAGGGTGTCCGGCGGCCCGATCGCCTCGATCACGTAGGGCGACCGCACGACGGTGTCCCCCACGACGATGCCATCGGCGGAGTCAACGATCGCGGTGGTGACGACGATCCGTTCCCCATCAACTGCGATCGCTTCGGCACCGGCGTCTCGCAGCTCTTGCACCGCGTCCAGTAGGTCGGACGCCTGCAGCACACCGTCTCGATCTGTGATCGTCAGGATCACGCCTGGACCGGTCACTGCCGTCGAGCCGGCCAGGATCCGCAGCGTTTCGACCCGCTCTCTGGTGGCTTCTCCGTGCGGCCTGCGCCTGATCGGCGCCGGACTCGAGGTCAGACAGAGTGGCACGCAGTCGCACCTCCTCCGCGCTCAGCCGTTCGCGCTGCGCGGAGAGGTCGTCGAGGATGCGGACCAAGTCTGAGGTGCGGGCCGCCGCTAACGCGTCCTCCTGGGTAACCCGCACCTGTGCCGCGACTCCGAAGCCCAGACAGAGCAAGAGCACCGCGGCGATCCACTGGCCCCGCGAGGGTCGCCGCGTCAGCGCCGCGCGAACGGCGGCCCATCCGGTGGGTCGCGACGCTTCTGGTTGAGACTCGGGCTGGCTCATGCTCAGGCGTGAAAGAGCTGTCGACGGATGGCGGCTGCGTTGGCGAAGATGCGGATAGAGAACACGACAACGACGCCGGTCGACAGCTGGGCACCCACGCCGAGCTGGTCGCCAAGGAACACCACGAGGGCCGCCACGAACACGTTGCCGATGAACGAGATCACGAAGACTCGATCATTGAACACCCCTTCGAGCAGGGCTCGGCTCGCGCCGAAGACCGCGTCCAGAGCCGCCACCACGGCAATCGGCAGATATGGCAGCAGGCCAGCAGGGACGGTGGGCTGCAGGATCAACCCCAAGGCCACCCCCAGAATCAACGCCAACAGTGCGATCACTTGGCCCCGCCCTCCTCGGCATAACGCACGCTGAGATCTGCCCGGCCGGGTACCGAGATCTCCTCTTGCGAACTGACGTCGACGCCGATGCCGTACGCGGCTTCGAGGCCGGCGAGCTCGGTGCGAGCAACGCTGCTCTCAAAGGTGTCGGGCAACGAGTCGGGCCCAACTGCTGACACTTCGTATGGCGGCGTCAATGGTCGAAACCCCACCAGCACGGCCTCACCAGCTGATCGGATCGGCGACAGCACGGTGACGCGTTGCCCGTTGACCGAGACTGCCTCAGCGCCCGACGCGAAGAGGCCGTTGACGACCAGCTGAATGTCAGTGTCGAGAACGCGCGCGAGGTCTGGCCCACCATCACCAGCAGGCGTGGGTGGCCCGTCCTGCAGCGTGATGATGACGCCTGGGCCTGTGACAGTCGCTCCCCCGACGGATGCCTCCAGTTGCTCGGCTTGCGCAGCGAGTTCTTGATCCGCATCGGTGCCTGCGAGGCCGTCGGTTCGCACTTGCTCGACCTCGGTGGCGAGCCCATCAATCTGGTTCTCAAGGTTCGTGAGGGAGTTGGTGGCGTCCTGAACCCTCTCCGTGAGGTCTGCGCGGGTTGAGCCGTCTGACGGCGCTCCGGCGCGTACCTGAAGGATCGCGGCGACCACGAGGAAGGAGAGCAAGCCGACGAGCACAGCGATCGCTACGGAATGTCGGACGCCCTTCGCTGGCTCGGCCGCGGACTCCGCTGCACGACGGTAACCGGGATCCATCGCGTCATCGACCAAGCGCTGCAGCAACGACAACGAGGCATCGGCGCCCTTGACTGGAGTTGGCGCGCTCATGCAGCGACATCCAGACGTCGACCCTGAAGTACTGCGGAGGCCTGCTCGGCGTACAGGATCGCCGACCACCAGTAGATGCCCGTGCCCCAGATGATGAACGCCCAGGCCAATGGTGTGGCGATGTCTGACACCACGCCATCACCAGTGGTCAGGAAGAGGGTCGGCATGCCGTACAGCAGGCACAAGGTGGCGGCCTTGCCGACGTAGTGGACCGGTAACGGTGGTACTCCCCTCCTGTTCACCACGAGCTGGATCACGCCCATGACGACGTCACGCAAGACGAGAATGGCCACAAGCCACCAAGGCACGATATCTCTGACGGCAAGGACGAGGATCGTGCTGATGATGAAGAGTCGGTCTGCCATCGGGTCAAGAATCTGACCAACGCGGCTCATCATGTTGAACCGTCGTGCGATGACGCCGTCGAGCCAGTCCGTGAGAGAGCTGATCGTAAGGATCGCGAAGGCCCATCCGTCGGCCTCTGGCACCAGCGCTACCCAGATGAAGACGGGTATGAGGACCAACCGCGCCATCGACAAGACGTTGGGAATGGTCAGCACGTCTGACGAGACGTGCTCGTCCGGTTGATCAGGCACGCCTACCCCCTACCTGCCCCTGGAGCGCCTTCGGCTCCTGTCGCTAGAGGACAGCCTGCAGGAAGCGGCGCGTCTCGTCATTCTTGGTGTGGTTGAACAGCTCGTCAGGGGTTCCCTGCTCAAGGATGTTCCCCTCGTGAAAGAAGCACATACGATGAGCGACTTCGCGGGCGAACCCCATCTCGTGCGTGACGACGATCATGGTCATGTGCTGCTCGGCCAGCTTGCGCATGACCTCCAGCACATCGCCGATGAGCTCGGGGTCGAGCGCTGATGTCGGCTCATCGAAGAGCATGACGTCCGGTTCCATGGCCAGTGCCCGCGCGATGGCGACCCGCTGCTGCTGACCGCCCGAGAGGCGAATCGGGTACTCGTCTGCCTTCTCACCGAGGCCCACGCTGTCGAGCAGGGCTAGGCCCTTTGTCCGTGCTTCCTTGGAGGATTCGCCCTTGACGCGCACCGGGGCTTCGATCACGTTCTCGATGACTGTCATGTGCGGAAAGAGATTGAACTGCTGGAAGACCATGCCGGCCTTGATTCTCAGCTGACGGATGCGTTCGCGTTGATTTCGGGTGCGATGCCCGCCCTCTAGCCGAATCCCACTGACCTCGATCGTCCCGGCCGTCGGGTCCTCGAGGAAGTTGATGCACCGCAGCAGCGTGCTCTTGCCGCTGCCGGATCGGCCCATCACGACGACCACCTCGCCGCGGTCGACCTCGAAGTCGACGCCCTTGAGCACCTCGAGCCCACCGAACCGCTTGTGTAGGCCCTCGACTTTGACGACTGCTTCTGTTGCCATCATCAGTCCCCTAACCCCCCGAACCGTGCGGGCGCCCACTGGAACCGAGCGCCGATGTGGAGACGCCGGGTTGGGTCGCCCCCACCGCCGCCGAACCAACGGTTCTTGCGCTCGACTGGCACGGAGCGGTCGTAGCCCTTACCAAGTCGACGCTCAAGCCTGGCCTGGAAGAAGGTGAGGATTCCGGTGAGGATCCAATAGATCATTGCGGCAAGCAGCAGCGCCTCAAGTTGCTTGAAGTCCGCTTTGCCGACCAACTGCGCCCGTCGGAAGACCTCTGCGTTCTCGATCGTGACGCCGAGAAAGCTGACCAAGGCGGTGTCCTTGATCATCGCGATGAACTCGTTGCCAGTCGGAGGGATGATCACTCGGATGGCCTGAGGCAGGATCACCCGCCGCATGCGCAGCCGGAAGCTCATACCCAGCGCCTCGGCAGCCTCGGTCTGACCGCCGCTGACCGATTGGATACCGGCGCGGAAGATCTCGGTCATGTAGGCGCCGTAGTTCAAGCCAAGGCCGATGATTCCAGCTTGGAACACGGTCAGTGTGAGGATGTCCGTCAGTTCTGGGTTCTCGAGTCCGATACCAATCTGCGGCAAGGCCAGGTAGATCAAGAACAGCTGAACGATCAGCGGTGTCCCGCGAAAGAACGACGTATAGAAGCCGGACAGCCCGTAGAAGACCGGGTTCTTCGACAACCGTCCGAGTGACCCAATGAGCGCCATGATGCACGCCAGGACGATCGCGCCGATGGACAGGAAGACGGTCCAGATAATGCCCTTGGAGACGAACTTCGCCTTACCGCGAATCCACTCGATATCAAATCCAGCAGCGAGGAACAGCCACGCAATCAGCGCTGTGATGACATAGGTAGACGACCGCCAACTTAAGCCGGAACGGCACCCTCGCACTCGCGAGCGAAAGTCGCTCCATGACGCCCAACGGGGCATCGTGATCGGTCATTGGGCGACCGATCACTCACTGTTGGAAACGGTCAGGTCCTCTCCGTACCACTGCATCGACATGTCAGAGAGCGTGCCGTCGTCGTGCATCTCCTCGATGATCTCTCCCACAGCATCGGCCAGAGGCACGCTGTCAGCGGAAGCCTGCTTGTCGAAGGCCGCAGCCAACGGCTCGTAGAAGAGGGGGTCGCCCACGATCTTGATCGGCTTGCCCTTGTCAATGGCTCCCTGCAGGGTCGGCGTCGCTGACATCGCCGCGTCCAACCGCGCACCGTCACCGAGAGTCAGGTCTTGGATCGCGGTGGAGTCTGTGTCGTAGCCCTTAACGGTCGCGTCGTCGATGACGAAGTCGAACGAGTACTCGGGGATGTTCAGCGTTCCGTTGACGAAGGCCTCATACGTGCAGCCGCTGCAGACGCCAATCGTTTTGCCGTCGAGGTCTGTCTCGGTGTCGACGATCGTGGTGTTGTCCGCGTGAACCGCTACTGATGCCGGCGTGAAGTAGTAGGCAGGCGTGAAGTTGAGCACCTCAGCACGCTCTTCGGTGACGGTCATGGAGCCGACCGACATGTCCCAGCGGTCGTTCCAGCCACCGGACGTGATGATGTCCCAGCTGGGCTCCTCCCACGCGATGTCGACACCGAGCCGGTTGGCGATCTCGGTCGCGACGTCGATGTCGAAGCCCTCGTACTCACCGGTTTCAGGAACAAGCGACGACTGCGGTGGGTAAGCCGGGTCGGTCGAGACTGTGATGGTCCCCTCGTTGCAGACCTCGGCCAGCAGGTCGTCACCTGAGGTATCTGCGGACTCGCAGGTGGTGCCGGAGGCCGCCGGCGCGTGTCAGTGTCGCCGCCATCGTCGTCACCGCAGGCGGCGAGTCCGAGGGTGGCCACAGCGATAAGGGCTACGGCAGAGAAGGTGCGACGGTATGACACAGGTGCCTCCGAGAGAAACGTTCGACCACACTGGCTGACCGGCACGCTACCTGTCACCAGCCCAGGGTCAAGACCAACTGAGCCCCATGTCGGTCACGGTTTGGGCACTAGGGGCCGCGGCCCTGCCCGGAATGCCGAGTTGCCACTTGCCAGATAGCGTCCAGTAATGGCTCCCCCCAGACCGCGCATCGAGGCGACACCCAACGGGCCCTACCGCCTCACTGGAGTGAGTCGGATCCGCTGGCGAGAAAAGGTCTCCACCCCTCAGGGCGAGCCCATCACCTGGCGTGACGTCGAGGTGATCGCCGACGGCGACGAGGAGTACTGGCTCTGTCGCTGTGGAAACTCGCAGAACAAGCCATTCTGCGACGACAGTCACCTGCGGGTTGGCTTTGAGGCGACCGACGCTGCTGACCCCACTCCGCGTGCTGAGCGAGCCAAAGTAGTAGGCGGTGGCCAGGTCCAGTTGGTCGACGATCGCAGCATCTGCATCCACACCGGCTTCTGTGCCACCAAGCAGACGAACGCGTGGAAACTTGCCAAGAGCGAGTTGGACGCGTCCGGCAAGACCCAGCTTGTGGCTATGGCACATCAATGCCCGTCGGGCGCGATCTCGGTGCTCGTCGACGGCGACGAAGTAGAACCCGAGTTGCCAGTCGAGGTCGTGGTCGTACCGGATGGTCCGCTGTGGGTCACAGGCGGTGTAGAGGTTGTTCGCTCTGACGGGACCCCGCTAGAGGTTCGCAATCGCGCAACCGTCTGCCGGTGCGGTGCGTCGGATTCGAAGCCGCTCTGCGACGGCTCACACGCCAAGGTGGGCTTTACCAGCCGACCTTCCTAGACTTTCCCGTGTGCGCCTCGGTCTCGCAATATGCTCCGTGCAACACCACCTGCGAGATTGGCTAGGCCAGCAGAAGTGACATCGACACCCGACGCTCGTATTCGCACGCCTGATCAGCGACTGCGGGTCTTCGTCTCGTCCGCGCTCGAAGAGTTGGCAGACGAACGGGCTGCCGTGAGGCGAGCCGTTGAAACCCTGCGACTGACCCCGGTCATGTTCGAGCTGGGAGCTCGTCCGTACCCGCCAAGGGCGCTCTACCGCGCCTACTTGGAGCAGAGCCACGTCTTCCTCGGCATCTACTGGCAGTCGTACGGCTGGGTGGCACCTGACGAGGACGTCTCAGGGCTCGAAGACGAGTACCGGCTCTCTAACGAACACCCCCGGCTGGTGTACATCAGGCGTCCGGCTGACGAACGACACGAGCGACTCGACGTGCTGCTGCGTCGCATCGAGGCGGACGACCAAGCGTCCTACCGGCAGTTCTCTCACACTGACGAGCTCGAGCGGCTCGTGCAAGACGACCTGATGGTGCTGCTGACCGAGCGATTCGAAGCAGGCGACTCGGCGTCCGAGGTGGTGCCGCGAAAGCCGGCGACCGAACCGCCGGTGCCCATCACACCGATCGTGGGCAGGGATCGCGAGGCGGCAGAGATTCAGCGCCTGCTAGAAGGTGGCTGTCGCATCCTCACCCTGCTCGGTCCTGGCGGAGTCGGTAAGAGCCGGCTGGCGCTGGACGCCTGTCAGCCGCCGAACCCAGCATTCCCAGATGGCGTGGCGTTCGTCGCGTTGGAGCAGGTGGTCGATGCCTCCGATGTGATGCGTGTTCTCGTGAATAGCGTCGGCGCTTCGGTCGAGGGAGCACAACGTCCCCTGGACGTCGCCATCCGTCATTTGTCCGAACGACGAATGCTGCTGCTTATCGACAACTTCGAGCAGGTGCTCGAAGCCGGTGCAGATCTCACCACTCTGTTGGAGGCATGCCCGGGAGTCAGCGCTGTCCTCACGAGCCGTAGACCCTTGGGGGTGCGCGGCGAGCACCAGTTCGTGGTCGAACCGCTGCCGCTCCCGTCAACTTCCCCAAGCGTCGGCACCGCAAACGAGGGTGTCGCAGCCGCCAACGACTCACCTGCAGTCGCACTATTCGTCGACCGAGCACAGCGGGTGCGTCCGGGGTTCGCACTCGATGATGACAACGCGGACGCCGTCGTCGAGTTGGTACGGCGCCTTGATGGGCTCCCCCTCGCGATCGAGCTAGCTGCGGCACGAACGAAGTTGCTGGAGCCCCATCAGTTGCTTGAGCGGTTCGAGCGGGGCATTGCCGGGGACATGTCCGCTGGGCATGACGTCCCCGCTCGCCAGCGAACCTTGCGCGCGACACTGGAGTGGAGCAACGCGCTGCTCACGCCAGCCCAGCAGACACTGCTTGCGCGGCTCAGCATCTTTGCCGATGGCGCAACGCTCGACGCCATCGAGTACGTGTGCGCCGGTGACCCAGTCGTCGATGTGGTCGAGGATTTGTCTGCCCTGCTCGACAACGGCCTCCTTCGCACCGATCGGCAGCGGGTCGAGGGCCAACCACGGTTTGTGCTGTTGTTGATCGTCCGTGAGTTCGCTGCCGAGCAACTCGTCAGCCACGGCGAAACCGCAAGTGTCTCCGCGAAGTTCCTCGACTGGGCCATCGAAACGGCCGCGCTCGGTGATCCGCTCGTGCATCGCGACGCGCCGACTCGGTGGCCCGAACTACTGGTCGAGGCACGCAACCTCCGCCTAGCGGCGCAAATGCTGTTGGACGCAGGTGACTGGAGAGGTTTCATCAAGGCTCGCCGGCGGGGTGTTTCACTGGATCTATCGATTCGGTGACATCACCGTTTTCGCGGGGTGGGCTGAGCGTGCCCTCGCACTGTGCGGCGACCCTGCGACCAGCGAGGACCCCGTCGCGGCAGCAAGACTTTGTGCGGTGGTGTCATGGTCCCGCTTCCTTCTCGGGGACGTGGTCGGGTCGATTGCGGTGCAGGAACACCTCGACATGGACGTCGTCGCGGCGTCCGACCCGGCGTACGCCGCGCTGCTTCTTCAGCAGAAGGCGCTCGCCCTCCCGCTGAGGGATCGTGCCAACGAGGCACGAGAGGCTGCGGAGCGTTCTCTCGCGTTAGCGGACAGCGCGAGCGTTGATGCGCTGCGTGCATACAGCCATTCGTTCCTAGCCAATCTCGACCTCATCGAAGGTGAGTTCGAGTCGTCTGAGCAACACAGCCAGAGCTGCCTGTCGATTGCCCACGACGCCGGCCTCCACTCGCTCGCCGGCCAGCAGTCGGCCATGTTGGCGCTGGTCGAGATTGCCCAGGGACGCCTCGAGGACGCGCGAGGACACCTCTCCGCAGCGCTTGAGGTCGGCAGTCTCGAAGGCAGTCAGCTCGACGCGGCCGTCTTACTCGCACACGCCGCCGTCCTTGCCGCGGCAGAGGGAAATCCGAGTGACGCGGCACATCTTCGAGCTGTCGCCGACGCAACCATGACTCGGCTGGGGCTCGCTCATTGGCCGATGCTGGAGGCAGCACGCGCGGCAGCCATGGGCGATGCACCGCCTTGGGATGACGTGGTGGCCAGCACCGAGATCCAGAACGCTGATCCTTGGGAGGAACTCGCCAAGGCGCTAGAAACGTAGTCGTTGCGGGAGGAGTAGTTACCCAGTCGACGCGGACCTTCCGTCGCGGAGGCGACAGTCCGTCTGTCACCGAGATGACAGACGGACGTTCGGCGACGGAACACGATGGATCCAAGAGGCATACACCATCGCAATCCTCAAGGAGCCAATCATGACCCCGTCATTCAACGCCACGGCCCGTCGCAGCGGAGTAACGCTGGCTGCAGCGTTCTTGCTCCTCGGATTGCTTGGGGGCACAGCCTCGGCTTTCTCATATTGGAAATCAGGCTCACCAGGAAACGTCAACAACAACGGGATGGCGGGCATGAATCTGACAGTGATGGATGGGGGGCGAACCATTCAAGAGTCCCCCGCCTACGCCAACCGAGACCAGAGGGTGTGCATCACCACTCGATTGTGGTCGGTCGTCTATGCCGGAGCTGGAACGTCTGACTCCCCATTTTGGAAGATCAACCGACAGCACCAGCGCTGCGGCACAATCTCTGCAGCTGCGACGTCCATCCGTGACAACGGGGTCTACTTCCCCGACCTGAACCCTGGCACCTTCTACGCCGTCGACGTGGTGGTGAAGTGGAGATTGCTCAATGGAGCGGAGATCGGCTCCATGACGATGGACTGGAACGCCGCCGGCGACTACATCTGTTCCCAGTCAACCTGGCGCTGCAGCACCGGGCATGTCAACTGGGGCAGTCGCGATGCCTTCATCACCTTCAACTGAACAGACGGGGCGAACCTCCCAACCGAACGGGCCGACCCCGGCCCGTTCGGTTGGTGGTTGCGCGTGGTCGACCTTCGTCGGCTCTCCGGTACTGAGTGAGGCCAGTGACCAACCCGGGTGCATCTGGGACGGCTAGCGCCATCACCTACAAATTTTGACGCTGTCCTGTCTGGCCCCCCGCTTGTGACCTGCTGCTCTTCTGTCGGGACGGCGAGATTCGAACTCGCGACCCCTTGACCCCCAGTCAAGTGCGCTACCAAGCTGCGCTACGTCCCGGTGCCCCTAAGGGCTCGCCAACCCTAACGCAACGACACCGCTCAACCTGAATCGGGCGCCGCACGTCTAGGGGTCAACGCACTCCTGGTTCGTCGATCGTGAGAGTGCGCGCGTCAGCGTCAAGGGTCGCGTCGACGCCAAGCGGAATCGATGCCAAGTGGGGTCCATGGCCCAACGGCAACCCGTACAGAACTGGTACTCCCAGCGACGCCAGGTGAATGTCGAGAACGTCCTCGAGCGATCGGTCCTGCACAACGTCGGGATCTGGCTTGCCGCACCCATGCAGATCACTGACCACAACACCCGCAACCCGTTGTAGCACTCCGGCGTGATGCATCTGCCAGAACATGACGTCGAAGTCGATCGCCTTGAGGTCGACGTCCTCAATGACCAGAATGCAGCCGTCGAGCTCGAGTTCGTACTCGGTGCCCATCAGGTGGTTGTACGTATAGAAGTTGCCACCGATGATCGGGGCGGTGACGCGGCCGCCGCTCAGCGGTCGCAGGTAACCGTCGTCCGGGCGCTTCGGGACGTTGCCCACTCCCCCGTCGGTGAGCGCTTTGATCGCTGAGTCCAGCGTGAATGCTTCGCGGTCAGCCGAACCGAACGAGCCAAATCCAGGCCCCTGAAAGCTGCACAGCCCACTCTTCTTCAGGAGGGCAGCGTGAAGGTTCGTGATGTCGCTGAAACCCATCATTGCCTTCGGGTGCGCCGCCACGAGCTCGTAGTCGATGAGCGACAGCATCTCGATCGCACCGACGCCGCCCCATAGGCACAGGATGACGTCAATCTCGTCGTCTTCGAACAGCGCATGCATGTCATCGACGCGACCTTGTGCCGGCCCTGCGACATAGTCATGCCTGGCCCACACGCTGTCGGTCAATCGCACCTCGTAGCCGCGTGACTCGAACCACTCGACGGGACGCAGAACATCACTGCGGTTCTCATACGGGCCGGACGGCGCGAACACACCAACGGTTCCGCCTTCAGGAAGCGGACGCCCAAACTTGGTTGCTCTCATAGAGCGCAACCCTACGGGTGAAGCGACTACTTCCTGCGCTTCTCGCGCACCTTCATGGTGACGTGGATCGGCGTTCCCACGAATCCGAACTCTTCGCGTAGGCGCCGTTCAATGAATCGTCGGTAGCCCGACTCCAGGAAGCCAGACGTGAAGAGCGCAAACGTTGGAGGCCTGGTACCGGCCTGCGTCGCGAACAGAATGCGCGGTTGCTTGCCGCCGCGCACCGGGTGGGGGTGCTCGGCCACCAGACGTCCCAGGAACGCGTTGAGCTGAGACGTGGGCACGCGTGATGACCACCCCTCCAGCGCGGCATGGAGTGCCGGTACCAACTTCTCCATATGGCGCCCTGATGCCGCGGACACGTTTACCCGCGGCGCCCAATGCACACGCAACAGTTCGCGCTCGATCTCCTTCTCGAGGTAGTACCGCCGCTCATCGTCCATCAGGTCCCACTTGTTGTAGGCGATGACCAGCGCTCGCCCTGCCTCGACCACCATCGACAGGATGCGGGTGTCTTGCTCGCTGATCGGTTCACTCGCGTCGATCAGACACCACCGCGACTTCGGCCTTCGCCAACGCAGACTTTGTACGCAGGCTTGCGAAGTACTCGCTCCCGCTTGCCTCATGCACACGTCGACGGATGCCGGCAGTGTCCACGAACCGCCACTGCTCACCGCCGAGGTCGATGAGTTCGTCTACTGGGTCGACGGTCGTGCCGGCCACTGAGTCGACGACCACCCGATCTTCATCGGCCAGACGGTTCAGCAGACTCGACTTGCCAACGTTGGGTCGTCCGAGCAACGCCACCCGATGCGGGCCACCTTCAAGCGATACTGCCTCCGCTTCGTCTGGCAGCGCAGCAACAAGCGCGTCGAGCAGGTCTCCCGAACCACGTCCGTGAAGTGCCGAGACCGGATAGGGCTCACCCAGCCCCAACGACCACAACGAAGCGGCCTCGAGCTCAGACCGCGCGTCGTCCACCTTGTTGGCAGCTAGGACGACGGGCTTCTTTGCACGACGAAGCACCTGCACGACGGCCTCGTCGGTGTCGGTGATTCCGACCTCTGCGTCGACCACAAGCATGACGGCGTCAGCAGCTTCGACCGCCATCTCTGCTTGTGCAGCCACCCGTTTGGCGAGCCCTTGCGCGTCTGGCTCCCACCCGCCGGTGTCGACCACCACAAAGTCGCGCCCACCCCACGCTGCGTCATAGGCGACCCGGTCGCGCGTGACCCCCGGTCTGTCCTCGACTACCGCCTCGCGCCGACCAAGGATTCGGTTCACCAACGTCGACTTGCCAACGTTTGGTCGTCCGACCACTGCTACGACCGGCAGCGAGACGTCGGTGAGCGGAGCTTCTTCGAAGTCGCTCACGATGTGACGTAGGTGGGGATGCGCTGCCGGACGAGGGCGATCACTGCGTCAATGACTTCGTCCAGACTGAGCGAGGTCGAGTCGATGAGCACCGCGTCGTCGGCCTGAGTGAGGGGCGACAACTCGCGCGTCGAGTCTTGTCGATCGCGGTTACTCAACATCTCGGCAGTGCGCTCGACCGTGACCCCTTGGGCTCCTGCCAGCTCGGCGGTGCGCCGTTCGGCCCGCGCTTCTGTCGTGGCGACCAGGAAGACCTTGACTGCTGCGTCGGGGGCCACGACGGTGCCGATGTCTCGACCCTCGACGACGACCGGCCCGCGCTCCATGATCTCTCGCTGGATTGCCACTAGCCGGTCACGGACCTCTTTGACTGCACTCACGGCGCTCACCGAGGTCGTGACGTCGACGTCTCGGATCTCCGCGCTCACGTCGTTGCCGTTCACGTAGACCGCGGGTGCCTCAGGGTCGACCGAGATATCGAGCGTCGGCTCGTCTACTCGCTTGCGGATGGCGTCCGCATCGTCGACGTCGACGCCCTGACCGATCAGCCACCAGGTCAAGGCCCGGTACATCGAGCCGGTGTCGACGTAGTGCCAGCGGAGCCGCTGGGCGACTGCACGGGCGGTACTCGACTTGCCAGATCCGGAGGGGCCGTCGACGGCGACAGCGACGAGCGCGCCGGTCTCGTCGTGAACCATGTCGACCTCCTCGGCCTCCCGTCTGGACGTGCCTCAGCACGGAAGCCCAGGTGTGTCTAGTTGTGCGGTCGGCAGAGGGTACCGGTTAGGTGGGCAACACGTCGCCTTCTAGTGGTGGGACCAGCCGTCCTGCTGCAGTGCCTGAACCAGCGCCTCAGCCTGGCCCTGATGGACGGACAGCTCGATGATCCCCACCGGGTGACCCGGTGCGTGCTCAAGAGAGATGTCTTCCACGCTGGCACCGGCTTTGGCCACTGTGGTGAACAGGCGGGCGAGCGCCCCCGGCTCGTCGGGGATCAAGACAGGGACGACGGCGTACTCGGTGCGAGGGGCACCGTGTTTACCTGGGATCTGTTGCTGCCCCTGTCGTCCGGCCAACAAAAAGCGCTCTATCGTTTTGTCGACTTGTTGGTTTGCCGACTCTGTCGAATCGGTGGCGGTCGCTCGGAGTGCCGCAGCCAACTCCGCCAGGTCGTCGGCCAACCGTTCGACCAGTGGCGCGATGTCGTCGGCGTTGCCCCCGAGGATGTCGACCCACAACCCCGGGTCTCCCCCCGCGACGCGAACGGTGTCTCGTAACCCTTGGCCGGCGAGCATCATCGCGACCTCGTCAGCTCCGCGAAGCTGACCGGCCACGGCACATGCCGCAACGTGTGGCAGATGCGAGACGAGCGCCACCGCCGCGTCGTGTCGCTCTGCGTCGACGTACACCGGGTCGGCTCCACAGTCGCGAACCAGCTGTTCGACGACGCCGACCCGATCGGCCTCGGAATCGCTCGAAGGACACAGTGCCCACGGTCGCGCGTCGAAGAGGTCGGCTTGAGATGCAGCTCCACCGGAGCGTTCCCGCCCAGCCATCGGATGACCCCCGACAAACCGATCCGAAATGCCCAAAGTTTCAGCGTGTAGTTGAGGTTCAGTCTTAATGCTCGAAACATCACTGACTGTCGCCTGTGGGAAGAGGTGTGCCACGTTCTCCATGACCTCTCGCAGCGCACGCGGTGGCACAGCGAGCAACACGACGTCCGGCTGACCGTCGATCCACCCACCCTCACCAGCTCCCAGCTCTGCTGCCAGGGACTGCGAGGCGGCATCGCGGTCAGCGATCCAGACCCGCCATGAGGACTTCGCCAGGGCGAGCCCCACCGAGGTGCCCAACAGCCCCGCTCCGACGATCTGCAGGGAACGCCCCTCGGTCATTGAGCGAGGTCCTGTCGCAGTACCTCTGCCCCGCGGAGGTAGATGTGAACCACCTCAGAGCGAGGGCGGTCGAGTTCGGCGTGGGCCATCACCCGCACCACCCGAGGCAGGGCGCCCTCGACGTTGAGCTCTTGGGCGCAGATCAGCGGAACGTCACCGATCTCCAAGGTGCGAGCCGCGGCGGCGGGAAAGGCGCTCTTCAGGTCGGGGGTGCTCGTGAAGATCACACTCACCAGATCGTCGATCACCAGCCCGTTGCGATCGAGCATCGCCGAGAGCAACTCGACCACCGCCGCCGACATCTCGGAGGGGTCGTCGGCCTGCAGTTGGGTCGCTCCCCTGACGGCTCTGATCACGCGCGCCAGACTAGCGGCACCTCTCCTAAGCGAAGATTCGACACGGCGCTAAGTCGACTTATCGAGGTTCGCGATGTCGACATTCACGAACTCAGAAAGCGCGTGAGATACACCATCGGTTTGTCGACTTGCGGTGGCAAGTATCAGTCGAACGATGCCGCTCACGCGGACAATCGAGACCCGAGCACCTCTTCGTCCACCCACAGAAACGCTGGTCGGCTTGTCGACAACGCAGACCGCCAACGCGCGCGCGTAGCCCAGCTACTGCTTATCGCTGAGTCGACAAATCAACTTCATCAAGCAGTCGGCCCAGCTCCGCGCCGGTGATCCGACGTGCGTCTCCTGGCCGCAATCTGCCGAGCCGGATCGGTCCGAACTGCAGCCGCACCAGTTGGCGTACCGGGTGCCCGACGTGGTCCATCAGGCGACGCACGACGCGGTTTCTTCCGACGTGCAAAGTGAGCTCGATCTGCGCTCGATCGCCGGACTGATCGATCACCCGAACCGAGTCGAGTGCGACCGGGCCGTCGTCGAGCTCGACCCCGGCCCGCAGTTGAGACACCACCTCACGCCCGATGGGACCCTTCACGACAGCCCGGTACACCTTGCGCACCCCGTACGAGGGGTGGGCCAGCCGATGAGCGGCCTCACCGTCGTTTGTCAGCAGAATCAGGCCCTCCGTTTCGACGTCCAGCCGACCCACGTGGAAGAGCCGCTCTGAGCGGTCAGCCACCAGATCGCCCAGACTGGGACGGCCCTGCTCGTCTGCCATCGTGCTCACCGTCCCCAGCGGCTTGTTGACGGCCAGAAACACCTGACCCGACGCGACGGGTATCCGCTCGCCGTCAACGCGGATGACGGCGGTCTGAGGGTTCACCCGCATCCCCTGGACGCGCACGACAGCGCCGTCAACGGAGACCCGTCCCTCCTCGATGAGTTGCTCGGACGCCCGGCGACTGGCCACGCCGGCGTCCGCCAACACCTTCTGGAGGCGAATACCCTCAATGTTCGGTTTAGAGTTAGTCACAACTCGGCTTCAAGTGTCTCAAGATCAGGCAGGTAAGGCGCCAGTTCTGGGAGCTCATCGAGGGACGTCACTCCGAGCCGCTCGAGGAAGTACGTCGTCGTGCGGTAGAGGTGGGCGCCGGTCTCACCGTCGAAGCCGGTCTCTTCGACCAGCCCCCGCGCCAACAAGGTGCGCATGACGCCATCGACATTGACGCCGCGCACCGCTGAGATCCGCGCGCGTGACACCGGCTGTCGATAGGCCACGACCGCCAGCGTCTCGAGGGAAGCCTGGGTAAGGCGGGCCTGCTGACCGTCGAGGATGAACTTCTGCACCACCGCGTCGAACTCGGGGTTGCTGTAGAACCGCCATCCCCCGGCAACCTCTCGCAACTGAAACCCGCGGCCCTGGTCGCGGTACTCGGTGGCAAGTTCTGCGCAAGCCGCCGCCACATCGTCTTCTGGACGTTGCAGCACCTGCGCCAACATCAGGGTGCTGACCGGCTCATCGACGACCATCACGATGGCCTCGATCGCTGAGGCTAGATCGAGGTCGCTCACGGGAGTGTCGGCAGTGGCGTCATCGTCGACATCGACAACCACTTCAACCGTGTCGACCGGCTCCTCAACCGCGTTCTGTTCGCTGGTCACGATCCCTCGCTCATGTCTGATTCGGCTGTCTCAACGTGGTCACTTGCGTCGTCAGGTGGCTCTGCTGGGCTCTCCTGAATCTCTGGATTCCCTTGATCCGCCTGGCCTTCTGGGTTGTCTTGTTCGTCGAACTCGTCGTGCAGGTCGAGGTCTCCCTCTGAGGTTCCCGTCCAGCGGACTGTCAGCTCGGCCAGCGGCTGCACCTGGTCGAAAGCGACAGCACCTTCGCGGAACAGTTCGAGCAACGCTAGGAATCGTGCGATCACCGTGACGGTGTCTGGGGCGTCCGACACGAGGCCACGGAAACTGGCAGTGCGTACCCTGCGCAAGCGGTCAACCAGCAATGCCGCCTGCTCTTTCACGCTGACGGGTGGTGCGTGAACGTGACTGATCGACACTTCAGGGATCGGCTTAGGCGCCAGTGCCTTGGCAGCGAGGAGCGCGAGACCGTCGGGCCCCACACCCAGCAAAACCTCGGGCAGCAGCGAGGCCAGGTGCGGTTCGAGACCCACCACTCGGGGATGGCTCTTGCTGGCCACCCCCATCATGCGGGCCAGTTCGGCCGCAGCTGTCTTGTAGGCGCGGTACTGCAGGAGTCGGGCGAACAACAGGTCGCGCGCCTCAAGCAGAGCGAGGTCTTCTTCGTCTTCGACGTCTGCTGAAGGCAGCAGCCGTGCGGTCTTGAGATCAAGCAGGGTTGCTGCAACCACCAAGAAGTGGGTGGTCTGCTCAAGGTCCCACTCTTCACCCACGGTCTTGATGTACGTGATGAACTCGTCGGTCACCGTGCCGAGTGCTACCTCGGTGACATCCAACTTGTGCTTGGCGATCAGGCCGAGGAGCAGATCAAACGGGCCCTCGAACACCGGCAGACTGACGTGAAACCCGCTCCTGGGCTCTGTCGGGGGTTCTGCAGTCCCCTGGCCGTCACCCACGCCTCCGGCGGCTGCGTCGCTGGGGGCACTGGTGGCACCCGGGTCGGGAGCCTCGGCCGTAGTGGAGGTCACGGCCGAACGGTAGCCGAGCCACGCCCAGGGTCAGGCGTCCAGGCCCTCACGGAGCCGCCTGGCGAGGATGCTCGCCTCGCCCTTGGCTTGCAGGTCTGCCACCACCACCGCGACCGCCTCGCGGACGATGCGGCCACGGTCGACCTTGATACCGAGATCCCGGTACAGGGTGGACTTGGCGTCGTCGAGGTCAACCAGCTCGTCCGAGGACAGGTAGACGGTGATCTTCTCGTCGTGCCGTTGCCGGCCGGAAGGCGCACCGAGTGCCTGCCGTGCGACGCGGGTACTCAGCGACTGTCGACCTCGACCTGCACTTGAGGGTGAGGTTGAATCCCCCGCTGGGGACTGAGCCTGTGGAGATTGCTTGACACTGGCTCGCTTGGCGTCGGCTGCGCTCGTCTTCTTCGCCTGCTCTGACTTGTCCGCCTCGGACGCCTCGGCCAGCGCGGCTGACGACGAGGTAGTCCGGAAGAGTTCGTTGGCGCCTGGAAGGGATGCTCGACGGCTCATCGACCCAGCACCTCCTGGGCCAGCTGCCGATAGGCGGCCGCACCGGCCGACTTCGTCGCGTACGACGTGATGGGCTCCCCCGCCACGGTGGTCTCAGGGAATCGCACCGTGCGACTGATCACGGTATGGAAGACCCGTTCGTCGAACGCCTCGACCACCCGGGCCAAGACCTCGCGGCCATGCGTGGTCCGACTGTCGTACATCGTCGCGAGGATGCCATCAAGTTCAAGTTCAGGGTTAAGCCTTTCCGTCACCTTTGAGATGGTGTCAATCAAGAGGGCTACCCCGCGCAGTGCGAAGAACTCGCACTCCAGGGGAATGATCACCCCGTCTGCGGCCGTCAGCGCATTGACCGTCAGGAGCCCGAGGGACGGCTGACAATCGATCAGCACGTAGTCGTACTCAGGCACCACCGATGCGAGACCTCGACCCAGAGTCTGCTCGCGGGCGACCTCGCCGACCAGCTGCACCTCGGCCGCGCTCAGGTCGATGTTGCTCGGCAACAGGTCCATGCCAGGCGTGTTCGTCTTGAGCAAGATGTCTTCGGCCTCGATCCCCTTGTCCATCAGCAGGTTGTAGACCGTGCGGTCAAGCTCGTGCGGGTTCACCCCCAGCCCCACCGACAGCGCCCCCTGCGGATCGAAGTCGACCAGCAGCACCTTCCGGCCGAACTCGGCCAAGGCAGCGCCCAGGTTGATCGTCGTCGTGGTCTTGCCGACGCCGCCCTTCTGGTTGCACATGGCGATGACGCGAGCCGGCCCGTGCTCGACCAGCGGCTTGGGGATGGCGAACTCTGGCAGCGGACGCCCAGTCGGCCCGATCTGCTGGTCGCCCTGCATGGCACTCCCTGACGCGGGAATTGTCGACATAACCACTGATCTCTAAACCTCTCCGGAGACTTCACGACAAGTCGTCGGGCACTCTAGGCGCCCGCGACGACGCGAGGCAAGATCGAGCCCGAGTTGAGGGTGCGCTCGTGACGTTGCAACGACTCAGACTGCAGTCTGATCAGGCGCGTGCCCGCGGATGAGCCGCGGCATACACCTCGCGCAAAGAGTCGACGGTGACCAGCGTGTAGATCTGCGTGGTCGTGACCGAAGCGTGGCCCAACAACTCTTGCACGACGCGCACATCGGCGCCGCCGTCAAGCAGGTGCGTTGCGAAGCTGTGGCGGAGGGTGTGCGGAGAAACGTCACCACTGATGTTGGCGCGCTCGGCAGAGGTACGCAGCACCGTCCAGGCGCTCTGCCGGCTGAGGCGTCCACCGCGACTGTTCACGAACAGGGCGGGGCTGCCGTCGCCTCGGACGGCGAGGTCAGGACGCCCGCGCACAAGGTAGGCCTCGATCGCTTCTGAGGCATAGCGACCGACAGGCACTACCCGCTCTTTGCCGCCCTTACCCCGAAGCCGCAAGGCACCCTCTTGTTGATCATGGTCATCGACGTCGAGGCCGACCGCCTCAGAGATGCGTGCTCCGGTGCCGTACAGCAGCTCGAGGAGTGCCCGGTCTCGCAGTTCTTTCGGGGTCCGGCCGTCACCAGCGGCAGCCAGCAGCGCCTCAACTTGGTCGATCCGCAGTGCCTTCGGTAGGCGACGTGGCGGAGCGGGCGGTCGCACCGCGGCTGCGGGGTCGACCGCGCTCAGCTCTTCGAGCACCGCAAAGCGGTGAAACCCACGAACTGCGACGACGGTACGGGCGGCCGACGAAGGGGCCAGCGGCTGATGCTCCGAGTCGCCCTCGCGGAGTCGTCCGAGAAAGGCAAGAACGTGCCCCTCGGTGACCTCGTCAGGTGAATGAACCCCAACCTCGGTCAGGAACGCCTGATACCGGGCAAGGTCACGCCGATAGGACGCCAGCGAGTTCTTAGCCAGCCCTCGCTCAACCGTCAGATGCGCAACGTATTGGCTGAGGGCCCCGGCAATGGGAGTCGCCACCTCGGGTGTCGCCTCGTTGCTGGCCATGCCCATGAATCGACCCTAGCCAGCGAGACCCACGGAATGGGTGAGGCCCCCACCGCAGCGGGGGCCTCACCTACGTCGACTGAAGGGTTAGCTCAGCAGGTCGTCAACCGGGACGGTGGCCATGCCAAAGGCGTCGGCAACCGCGTCATAGGTGATCTGCCCCTGGTGGGTGTTGAGACCGGGACGCAGGGCGGCGTTGGCCCGGAGTGCTTCGCGCCACCCAAGGTTCGCCAGCTGAACCGCGTACGGAAGCGTCACGTTCGTCAGGGCGTACGTCGACGTGTGAGGCACCGCACCCGGCATGTTGGCAACGCAGTAGAAGACAGTGTCGTGCACCTTGAACGTCGGATCCGCATGCGTCGTCGGACGCGAGCCCTCAAAGCACCCGCCCTGGTCGATGGCGATGTCAACGAGCACGGCACCGGGCTTCATGCGCGTCACGAGCTCGTTGGTCACCAACTTCGGTGCCTTGGCCCCTGGGATCAGGACAGCGCCGATCACCAGGTCAGCCTCTGAAACCTCTTGCTCGATGGCATAGGAGCTCGACATCAACGTCTGCAAGCGCCCCTGGTATACCCGATCGATCTCACCGAGTCGCTTGGCGTTGATGTCGAGAATCGTGACGTTGGCCCCCATGCCGACGGCGATCTGAGCAGCGTTGAGCCCAGATACTCCACCACCGAGCACGACGACCTTGCCGGCTTTGACGCCTGGCACCCCGCCCAGCAAGGTGCCTCGCCCACCGTTGGCCCGCTGCAACGTCGCGGCACCGACCTGCGGGCCCATGCGACCGGCGACCTCAGACATCGGCGCCAACAGCGGAAGGGAGCGATCGGGAAGCTCGACCGTCTCGTAAGCGATAGCAGTGGTTCCCGACGAAAGCAGCGCATCGGTGCACTCTCGGGACGCCGCAAGGTGCAAGTACGTGAAGAGCACTTGCTCTTTACGCATGCGGTGATACTCCTCGGCGATGGGCTCTTTGACCTTCAAGATCAGATCGCCAGCTGCCCACACATCGTCTGCAGTCGGAAGAATGGTGGCTCCGGCCGCAACGAACTCGTCGTTCGTGATGGACGACCCCACACCTGCGTCGGTCTCGATGAAGACCTCGTGACCGTGGCGGGAGAGTTCATGGACACCGGCGGGAGTAATGGCTACCCGGTACTCGTGGTTCTTGACCTCGCGAGGGATGCCAACCTTCACGGCTATCAACGTCCTTTTGTGACCATGGGCTGGCCCATGGAACAACCAGAGCGTGCGGGCACTGCTGTGACTGGCCCGTCGCACCCCCTCGGGTCGAGGGGCGCCCGGAGTCTATCCGAGGGTGCCTCGCCCACCATGTGGAAGGGCGGAGGTCACAGCCCCGACAGCGCTGGGCCCGACAGAGCTGGGCCCGACCACACGGGGCCTGGCCAGGGATGGTCAGCCGGCAGCAGTCCACTCCACTCTGCCTGCTGGGCCCGCGCAGTCGCCAACAGCGCGACGACAGCCAGCGAGTTACGGACTCCGCCAGCCATGACCCGCTCGACCGCGACCTCGAGATCGACGGACCGGACGACCAGATCTCGCTCTTCGTCGGTCGGTTCGGGACGAAGTGCCGGGTCGACGTCAGCCAGGCCGCGCGCCAAGAACACCCGTACGGCTTCGCTGCTCATGCCGGGCGAGGGGTACACGTCGATGACCGTGTGCCACGTCGACGCGGTGAGCCCCACCTCTTCGATCAGCTCGCGCTTCGCCGTGCGCAAGGGAGACTCCCCCGGTTCGTCAAGCAACCCGGCGGGGATCTCCCACAGCTCGGCAGCCACTGGGTGCCGATACTGGCGAATCAGGGTGACGCGATCCTGGTCATCGAGGGCGACGATCCCGACTGCACCCGGATGCATCACGAGGTCTCGCGACACCACTGTCTCACCGTCAAGGCGCACCCGGTCGGTCGCGATGTCCCACTTCGCGGCTTGCAGCCGTTCCGTGCGCTCAAGCACTTCGCGTGAGCCAGGCAGATCAACCAGCGATTCGTCGCTCACCACATCAACCGACGGACGCCGCGTCCTCGGGCGCTGGGTTGCTTGCGACCTCCAGCAGCTGCACCTGCTCTGGTTTGCGTTCGAGGGCAGCGGCGACCAGCCCAACGAAGAGCGGGTGCGCTCGAGTCGGACGCGAGCGAAACTCTGGGTGCGCCTGCGTGGCCACGTAGAACGGGTGTACATCGGTTGGCAGCTCGACGAACTCGACCAACCTGCCGTCTGGTGATGTGCCGGCGACGCGGAGCCCAGCAGACTCGAGTTGCTCGCGGTAGTCGTTGTTGACCTCGAAGCGGTGTCGATGCCGCTCTTCAACGTAGGGCTCGCCATAGACCTGACGAACCAATGTGTCGTCACCCAATTTGGCCGGGTACAAACCGAGCCGCATCGTGCCGCCCATGTCGCGTTCGCCGGCCACCACATCGCGTTGGTCAGCCATCGTGGCAATCACCGGGTAGGGCGTCGAGTCGTCGAACTCCATCGAGTTCGCGTCGGTGAGCCCCGCCACATTGCGGGCGAACTCGATCACCATGCACTGCAACCCGAGACACAAGCCCAAGGTCGGGATCTGGTGCTCGCGGGCGTAACGAAGCGCCCCGAGCTTGCCCTCGATCCCCCGAACCCCGAACCCTCCCGGCACACACACGGCATCGACACCGCTCAACTGCCGCGCTGCATCGTCGGTGGTGACGCAGTCGTCGGAAGTCACCCACTTGATGTTCACCCGCGCATCGTTGGCGAAGCCACCGGCGCGAAGCGCCTCGGTCACTGAGAGGTAGGCATCGGGCAAGTCGATGTACTTACCCACCATGGCCACGGTTACTTCATGTGCCGGCTTGTGGACGCGGCGGAGCAGCTCGGCCCACTCGGTCCAGTCGACGTCGCGGAACGGCAGGCCGAGCCGGCGAACCACGTAGGCGTCCAATCCTTCGCTGTGCAACACCTTGGGGATGTCGTAAATGCTCGGTGCATCAACAGCGGCAACGACCGCCTCGTCATCGACGTCGCACATGAGGCTAACTTTGCGCTTGATCGACGTTGGTACTGGTCGATCAGCTCGCAAGACGATGGCATCGGGCTGGATACCGATGTTGCGAAGGGCTGCCACCGAGTGCTGCGTCGGCTTGGTCTTCAACTCACCCGACGGGCCGATATACGGCAAGAGCGACACATGAACGACGAAGGTGTTGTCGCGTCCGACCTCGTGGCGAACCTGACGGACGGCTTCAAGGAATGGCAGTGACTCGATGTCACCGACGGTGCCCCCCACCTCGGTGATGACCACGTCGACATCACTGCTGGCCATGCGCCGGATCCGCGCCTTGATCTCGTTGGTGATGTGCGGAATGACCTGCACGGTGTCGCCGAGGTACTCCCCGCGCCGTTCCTTGGCGATCACTGCCGAGTAGACCTGGCCGGTGGTGACGTTGGCCGAACCCGCCAGCTCACGGTCGAGGAATCGTTCGTAGTGCCCGATGTCGAGGTCGGTCTCTGCGCCGTCGTCGGTGACAAACACCTCTCCGTGTTGGAAAGGGTTCATGGTTCCGGGGTCGACGTTGAGATAAGGGTCGAGCTTCTGCATCGTGACGCGGAGACCCCGTGCCTTCAGCAGGTTGCCGAGGCTGGACGCGGTGAGCCCCTTACCGAGGCTGGATGCCACCCCACCTACGACGAAGATGTGCCTGGTCGAATGCACGCCGGCCAATGGGGGCTCCCGTGGTAGTTCCCGAATGGGCTGGGGGCGGTTCGAGAAATCGACAACGGACTCTCAGCAACCGATCCACGGGAGGCCAGACTATCAGCCGCTCAGGGGCTCCGGGAGTTCGCCACGCGAGGGGTCGTAGCCCACCGGTGCCGTCGGCTCGGGCTCTTCATCGTCAACCTGGATGCACCTCACGACTACCGCCACTGCCACGGGGATAGCAAGGGTCGCAGCCATCGCGGGGATGGCAACCCCAGAGTCATTGACCAGTGCCCCGACCACCCCCAGCACGAGGACAGCAAACAGGCCGGCTCGGAGCGTGGGCACTCGGACGAAAGTCCAGGGCAAGAGACCGCTTGGTCGCCGAACGAGGAAGGCCAGGAACACCAGGACCAGGGGCACCATCAAGGTCAGGACGCTGTTCGTCAACAGTGAGAGGTTCGCTTCGAGTTTTCGCTGGACGATCACTAGCGCGTCGCCGTCAATCACCGACTGCACGAAGCGACCGAGGTGTGTGCGGCTGTCCTCGGGGCGCAGAAAGTCGACCGTCGCAATCACGACAACCGACAAGACTCCGGCGGCTAGAAGCCCGCCGAATCGCAGCAACGACAACCGTCGACCCGTAGCAAGGATCAGCAGCGTGCCGAACGCAGGGACCAACGCGATGACCCCGCCGAAGTCACTACCTAAGAACGGGGCGCCATCGATGACGATCGCAGCAAGCCCCATGCCGATGACCACCCAGGTAGTCGTCTTCACGGACCTTCCGGACACCAGGGCAGCCGCAGCGAGCAGCATCGCCGTACCGAAGATCGCGAAAGCAAGGTTGCCGAACCCGACGAATCGACCGGCCACGATCGGCGAGTAGCCGGCAAGGCTCGCGAGCTGCAGCTGGGCTCCTGCCACCAGGTCGCATACCAGGACGATCGCGGTTAAGCCGGCCACCACTCCTGCTGGTCCGAACGGATGGCTGCGCCACGGGCCGGCGAAAGCGATGGCGGTGAGTGTTGCCCCCGACAAACTGATGGCTACCAGAAGCGATGGCACGGGATGCTCGGCCTGCCACCACGGCAGGACATTGGCCAAGTAGGTTGCGGCTGGCCCTGCCGCTGCGGCGACGGCCACGACATGGGTGAAGCTGAGGACACGCGACCTGGTGCGGTCACGAGGGTGGCGTCGAAGGATCACGAACGCACCGAGATACAAGATCGCCTGCAGCAAGACCAACAGTCCGAAGAATGGCGGCGTCAACTGGCCTTGCACATCAGCCTGTTGAGCGAGCTCACCGAACCATGTCACGCGGTCATCAACTCCGGCTGACGTTGAGCGCATCGGTTGGTACGGCATCTGCGACGGTGCCGCGATGCCCAGTTGCTCGAGCACCGTCGGAGCGACGTCTGACAGCTGGACGAACGGCGCACGTCTGGTTGACCCACTTTCGAGGACACCACCGGTGAAACCAGGACCATTGAGCAGTGCGAAATGCAGTTGCGCACGTTCCTCAGGTAGGTCGGAGACCCCGAGCACCATCAACAGTGAGTTCCTCGGACGCATGGCGTCGATCGACTCGACGGTGCCATCGAGCCCAGACATCTCACCGAGCCGTCGCTCCGACGACAGCGGTGGCACACCAACGACCGAGAGCGCACAGTCACGCAGCGAGCTCGGCGTCAGCGAAATGGGATCGTCGATCCACTTGGTCACGTAGCCGTTCTCGTCGGCGGCACCCAGGGCGCTGCCGGGTCCGGTGGCCAACGCGCATTCGGCGTTGTCTCTCAGGGTCTGTCCCAGAAGCCCAGGAACGGCATCAAAGGTCAGCGACTCGTTCTCGGCAACGACGGCCGACCACCGGTCGACGCGCGCGCCGCCGTCATCCTCAGCTTCCACCTCCGGCAACGGAGGACAACCGTCCTCGATGGGTTCGACTGGCATCGGAAACCTGGCCCGGTTGCCAGTGCCCAGCTGCACCCAACCATCGGCGGGGCAGGTGCGGGAGCGAGCTGAACGGGTACTCATCTGCCCGAGAGCCGAAACCTCAGACAACTCCCACAGGTACGGCGTCCGCTGCGCATCAACGTCAGTCCATCGCAGCCCTGGCACGCCGACGACGATCACCGACGGCTCGCGGAGTTTCACGGTCTCTGCCTGCGGTGTCGCGGCAGCGGCGGGCGCCACGACACCGACCATCAGCGCCATCGACGCAGCTATCACGGCAACCGCGGCTATACCGGTCCGCGCGCGAACCCCGATCAGAGCAACGAACGTCAACACGTGATCACTTGCTCACCTGGGGTTCGCAGACAGTGTCGTATGCATCGAGGACTCGCTCGACGGCTTCGTTCTCATCGGGCCAGTTAGCCGCAAGCGCACGGGCACGATCGGCTCGGTCTCGCGCGACTTCAGGATGGTCCAGCACATCTCGGATGGCGGCGGCGAGTGCGTTCGGATCGCGCGGAGGGACAAGGAGCGCCTCTGACCCAACGAGTTCAGGGATGCCTCCTACCGACGTCGCCACGACAGGCAGGCCCGCAAGAACTGCTTCCTGCACCACCAGCGCTCGTGCCTCCCACACGCTCGACAGCACGAAGACGTCGGCCGCATTCATCAGGTCGGCAACGTCTGCTCGTCGTCCCAGCATGCGACTGCGAACCGCCAGTGACCCCGACAGTTCGGCTATCGAATCCGCGTCTGGGCCATCGCCAGCAATGACGAGCACGGGCTGCGGAACCCGCGACTGCAGTTGTGCCATCGCGGAGAGAAGGGTCGGGTAGTCCTTTTGCCCATGCAGCCTGCCGACCGCGAGCACCATCGGTTCGTCGCCGACCCCGATGGCCTGCCGCACCTCATCCCGAGCTGCCTTGACAACAGCAGGTGTCGGCGCCGCAACAGCTCCGAGCTCGGCACGGCCGCCGAGGGCAACAGCCCGTTCGACCAGATCAGTGGACGCCCCGAGGTTCAGGGTGGCTCCGCGCGCGACCGACTGCTCGACCCGGTGCATCACCTGCCCTCGAACACCACCGTCGAGCACCTGGTTGTGCCACGTCACGACCAAGGGAACCGACGCGCGACGCACCCCGGCAACCGGCCATGCCGCCCCCGCTCCTGCGCTCAGGGCGACGAGCCCGGCGCGAAATCCGTGGGCATGAACCACGTCGGCACCGCGGACCCACCTCGCCACCTGACGAGCCACCACAAGATCCTTCGGCGAGGGCGTCACGCCGATCGCGGCTTCGACGAAGCGTGCACCGGTACTCGCGAAGTCGAACACTTCGTCTGCCTGGGCGGGCGCGGCGACCACCACCCGATGACCGCGTGACACCAGACCGAACGCGAGCGATCGGACGTGCTGCCCGATACCGCCGGTGCTCGTACCGAGAATGAGCAGTACCCGCCGAGGTTCACTCGTCACTGTCCACCACAGCCTTGCGCCGCGACCGCATGCGCAACAGCGTACGAGCCGACGATGGATCGACGAGCAGAACCACACCGCCCACGACGAGTGCCGATACCAAGCCGACCAGCGCCGTCTGAAGCAGGGCCATGGCAATCGAGGTGCTGTCGTCAAGGAGCGTGTGGCCAAGCCAACCGACGGCTAATGCCGCGAGACCAGCGCCAAGAGTCAGCTTCGCCACTCCTGCCACGGCTTGAGACCCCTCCACACGCACCACAGTGAGCACGAGGATCACCGCAGCCACGACGAGCCCAGCACTGAACCCGACCCCGATGGCGCGAGCCACCTCGGCCGCGTCGCTCGCCTCGCGAACGAGCACCCATGCCACGACGAGCCCAACAACCCAACCGGCCACTGTTCCTGCCGCCGCAAGCGGAGCCTGGTGAGAGGCCGCGAGGACCCGGACGAGGTGCCCTTGCACCCCGTAGGCAAGGACGCCAGGAGCGAGCGCGACCAAGAAGGTGGCGAGTGGGATCACAGCCGGCTCACCTGGCGCGCCTTTGAGCATGATCGATGCCAATGGCACAGATGCTGCCGCAAGACCCGCGGCGCCTATCGCAGATACCCCAACGACTGCACGCAGGCTCACAGCAGTCGCACGCGCCGCACCGTTGCGGTCGTTGCGCGCGTGGAGTGTCGATATTCGTGGAAAGGTGCTGGTCGCGATGGGAAGTGCGAGAACTGACCACGGAAGCAGGAAGATCGTCCATGCCAAAGCAAAGATGAGTGCGCTGCCCTCGCCTCCATAGACGTTGCTCCAGCGGATCGCAGCCGCGTAGGCGACCCACTGCGATCCAACGACGATGGCTCCGCTCCACGCGAGCGTCCCCGCCTGCATCGCCTGGCCAGCAGGAAAGTGCAGCGTAGGAAGCACAATGAGTCGCGCCCTAACCAGCGCTGGTATCTGCACCAGCAGCAACACGACAACGCCCAGCGTGGTACCGCCGGCGAGGACCCAGAACTCGGCGTCCGTCAACGTGCCAAGCGATCGGTCAGGTCCGGCCATTTCGGCGTAGACGAGGTAGCTGCCAATCACGACCAGACTCGAAATGGCCGGCGCGACAGCTGGCGCAAAGAAGCGATGGTGCGCCTGCAAGGCTCCCTGCGCGATCACGGTGGCGCCGTACACGGGGATCTGTAGCAAGAACACCCACAACATCTCAGTGGCGACCATAGAGGTGTCGCTGGGACAGTTCGCGGTACTCCCGAGCAGCAGGTCGATGACCCACCCTGATGCGAGGTACATCACCGCCGTGATCGGAACTAGCAACAGCAGCGCCCAGCCATGAAGTGCCGCGGTCATTTCACGTACCCGCTGATGGTCGGTCTCGCGACTGCGGGCAATCAGTGGCACAACAACTGCAACTAGTGCTCCACCGACCACAAGTTCGTAGACGATGTTGGGTACCGCATTTGCGGTGACATAGGCCGTGCTCAGGCACGTTGTACCAAGGGTCTGTGCAAGAAAGACAAACCGTAGGAACCCGATGATGCGAGCCACCACGGTGATGCCAGCGATCAGCAGGGCAGCGCTGACCCAGCTAGGAGTTCCCTGCGCGCTCGCTTGCCGAGCGTCGCCCTCGGCGCTGCTCATGACGAACGACGGCCCAGCCCGTCCAAGAACCGCAAGGGCGGAGTCTGCTCGATCAGCTGAGAGAAGCTGACGCGCTCGCTCAAGAGCGTCAACGCGCTGAGCGCGGCCAGCGTGGTGAACAGGCTGCTTCGGCTCATGGACGCCGCCGCGCCAACGCCCCATGCGGCACCGAGCGCGTTGGCGCCCGTGTCCCCCAACATCGCGCGTTCTGCCAGGTCATCGCCGATAGTCGCGGCGACGGCTCCGACCGGGCCAGCAACCACTGTGCCGAACCCGCTGCGTCCACCGGCCGTTTCACTGACCAGCGGAACTGCGGACGCGAGCAGGAAGGCTTTCGAAGCTCGACCAGGACGCAGGTCAAGGAGGTTTGCCATGTTGGCCGAACCTGCGACGACGCCACCGGCGAGGATGGCATCGACCACTCCGCCGCGCCCCCGACGAGCGGCCGCCCCTACCAGTAGGCCCGTTGCCATCAAACCGAAGAGCTTGACCGATCCTGTGGTCACGGTGCCGCTTCGCAGTTCACCAAGGTGGCCTCGTAAACCCTTAACGTCAGTGGCGCCCGTGAGGTCGTCGAGCGCGCCGAGAGCAGACGCCGCGGCGATTCCGGCGAACGCCGCAGAACGTGCCCCAGCGGGCTCACATGGCGCAATCAACAGACTGGCCAGTGCTCCAGCGGCCACCGCTGGGCCTTCCGCCAAGGTCACAGGTTCGCCGCGGTGGTTCGTGCGTTGCCATCGTTCCGCAGAGCTGCTCTGCTGGATGGCGGTGTACGTGCGTCGTGCGACGAAGCCTCCGACTGCCGCACTAGCCAATCGTCGCAGCACCGTCAGCACCGTCAGCCCCGCGGCAACGGGTCGGGAGCGGGGCCGTCTGACCCTTCGCCGGTTCCGTAATGGCCGACACCGCCAGCGATCTGTTCGGCAAGCGCGGCGATCGTGACGGTCACACCGTTGGCGGTCTCGAGTCGGTCCTCACTCGAGATCACTCCATCGATGTCCGACGAACGCAGAACCCCAATCACTCCCGACGATGCGTCGCTGCCGGCCGGTGCACTGAGAACTGTGCCAACACCGGCCTCGTCGAACGCTGCCAGAAGGGGTACGACGAACCGATCCGCATTCTCGACCGAGCCGTCAGGCCCGATCACGATGGCGGTGTCTGCCCGTACCACCTCGTCCTCGTCCGCCGAGATGAAGCCTTCGCCTTCAAGAGCGATCAATCCGTCGACCCCCTCGAGGGTGACTTCACCAACCCCTCGCTCATCCTGCGTGAGGAGTGCCTCGGCGAGTACTTGACTGGCAAGCTCGTATGGCTCTTCATCTCTGCCGGCGCGCTCAAACCCTTCAGCGACGCGAGCCAAGACTTCAGCCTGGTCGGGGTCAGCCCACGCCGGTTCGATGGTCACTCGCTCGGCGACCTCGCCGCTCGCCGCATTGACGGCGTCTTCGACGGCATCAACGTGGTCCCCGTCAGCGTCCGGTAGCACGATGAGTGTCGTCACATGTGTTGTGAGCAAGTCTTCGATGAGCACCGGTTGCGCGATCTCGGCAAACCGCTCGTTGTAGTCGAGCTCTGAGCGCAATGCCGACACTTCGTCTTGCAGCTCGACCTTCTCTTGGCCCAGCTGCTCAGTGCGGTCCTCAAGGAACCCGCTGATGTCGTCCTTGAGTGGCCCAGAACCCAGCACGATCCCGACAGCCAGTGCCAAGAACACTGCCACCATCGATACGACGTGGTAGCGGAAGTCGATCACGTTGCCGTCCGTTCTGTTGCGTGTGGGTCGGCGTGGCTTGTCACCCGGTAACCCAGAACACCAGGTCGTTCCACCAGGACTCGACGAGGTCAAAGAAACTGCGACCGGCAGTCGTGGACACCATGGCGACAATCAGCGCCGCCATCCCTGCTGCCAAGAGCAACACCAGCTGCCACGTAGAGATTCGGCTGCGATAGAGCCGGCTGACACCCTTCGCGTCGATGAGCTTGCCGCCGACTCGTAGTCGCGTCAGGAAGGTACTCGCCATGCCAGCGCGACCCTTGTCAAGAAACTCCACCAGTGTCACGTGGCTGCCGACCGCAACGATGAGTGAAGCGCCCTTGTCGTCAGCCAACAACATGGCGACGTCTTCGCTCGTGCCGGTGGCGGGAAACACGATCGGGTCGACACCGAGCGCCTCGACTCTCTCCAGGCCAGGCGCGCGACCGTCGCGATACGCGTGAACGACGACCTCAGCTCCAGCACTGAGCGCCTCGTCAGACACCGAGTCCATGTCACCGACGATGAGATCAGGTCGATACCCCAACTCGAGAAGCGCATCGGCGCCACCGTCGACGCCGATCAGCACCGGTCGGTACTCGCGAATGTAGGGCCGAAGCGTCTGGAGGTCTTCTTTGTAGTGATAGCCGCGAACGACGATCAACACATGACGATCGTCGATCTCAGTCGCAATGTCAGGGACGCCGACTCCGTCGATCAGCAGGTCACGCTCTTGGCGCAAGTACTCCATCGTGTTGCTGGCGAACGCTTCGAGCTGCACGGAGAGCCCTGCGCGGGCTTCCTCCATCGCCTGCTTGACGATCTCGGCATCGAGCAGTTGGCCCTCGGCGACGACGACACCGTCGTGCATCAGTCGGTCACCGTCGAGGACGACGGTGTCACCGTCTTTCAACCGCCCGAAGACGTCAGGACCAACGTCGTCCAAGATGGGGATGCCAGCTTCGACAAGTATTTCTGGGCCAAGGTTCGGATAGCGGCCGCTGATACTGGCCGAGGCGTTGACCACGACAGCAGGCGCACACGACACCAAGCCTTCGGCAGCTACTCGATCGATGTCGAGGTGATCGATGACGGCCACCTCGCCGGCACGCAGCCGCTTAGTCAGGTCCTTCGTGCGCTTGTCGAGGCGGGCAGCACCATTCGGCTCAGGTCCATCAACCGGAGCCGAACGTCGCAAGAGGGAAAGGCGCACCCCGTCATCCTGCCAGAGGGACGCCTCGTCAACCCGTCACCTAGCGGTGCGCGTTCAGTTCTGAAGCAGCACCGCGTCAACGCCCACCGTGGGCCGAGAGTCTGGGGATCGATTGACAATCGTTATCGACGCGCCCCGGTCGATCGGAAGCTTGCTTGCCCACACCACTCGAGCCGGCCTCCGCTCCGCAGAGTACAGATTCACGGTGTCCACCAACCGCCCGTCAACGAGGACGTCGGCTCGACCCCTACGAGGCCCAGTGCTCGTCACCCACCCGACGGATCGGCCCTCGACGCGTGACGCGGATGCGATCGCCGGCTTTTGTGCTGACCCACTCAGACCCGTCAACGGCTGCGGCGTCACGCGAGAGCTTCCAGCCATCAGACCGAGTGATGTCGCGCCATGCCACCGGTGCCACATACCCATCACGCGGAGTCTTCGCCACGCGACCAACGCCATCGACAAGCCAGATCCGCCATACCAACTCAGAGCGCGGGGCCATCGTGAAGTCGAAGTGGGTGCGCGACGGTGACGTGCTGTAGCAGCACTCGGCGTTGGGCCCGAACCTCACCTCGGTGATGCCGGTCCCCTCGTCAGTTCCCGTCCACGTGAAGCGCATCGGATAGCCGTCTTGCGTCACAGGTCCGGGACGCAACAGCAGGCGCGGGAAGGACGTGAACACCGGCGAGACCTTGTCGACAACAACGTCCAGTGTGTGCGTTGACGTTCGTCGATTGCCTGAGGCGTCGATGGCGACAACGCTCACCTGATGCGTCCCCTCGGGAACGTCAACGCGCTTGGTGACCGTGGTGTAGCCGACCCCCTCGGTCACGATGCGATGGACAGCTCCATCCAGCATGACTTCGTACGTGACAGCCGACTCTTCATCAGTCGCCGTCTGCCACGTGATGTAGATGTTGCTGTAGGGGGAAGCAACGGAGTAGCCGGTTTGGTAGTCCCCCAGGTCAGGAAGGATGTCGAACACACCAGGAGGGGTCGTGTCATCGCCAGCCGCCGTCGCTGGAACGGCTGGCCATGCGGCCAGCAGCATGAGGGTGCCTAAGGCACCCGTCAGCCACCGCGCTCTGGCTCCCGCCACGAATTGGCCCTCCCCTTGGGCGACGTGACCCCCTCGACCACGCCTGCCGTTCCATGGTGAGTGGCGGCCGTCGACCGCATCGGAACACCGCAGCAACAGCACCCGAATGGCTCAACCGGACAAAGTGGACGCGACGCTGGCCTCAACTCGACTGCCGCGCCACCTCGAGCAGCTCTTCAGCGTGTGCCTGACCGCTGGATGACTCCGACAGTCCTGCCAGCATCCGCGTCAGCTCTCTCACCCGCTCGCCCTGATCGAGCTCACGAACTCCGCTGGCAGTGACGCCCCCAGATGTGGACTTCTCGACGAGCCAGTGGCGATCAGCAAAAGCTGCTACTTGCGGCAGGTGCGTAACGACCAGCACCTGACGTGATCGTCCGAGGCGTGCCAAGCGCCTACCTACTTCGACGGCAGCTGAGCCGCCCACTCCGGCGTCCACCTCATCGAAGACGACCGTCGGCACCGGGTCGGCTCCAGCAAGGACCACCTCGATCGCCAACATGACTCGTGACAACTCACCACCACTGGCACCCCGGTGAACCGGTGAAGCAGGCGCACCCGTGTGGGGCCTGAGCAAGAAGCTCACATCGTCAAGCCCGGACGCCGACGGCACATGCTCGACCGCGTCACTTGCGTCACTAGCGCCGCGGCGAGTCATGAGCACCTCGAAGGTCGCATCTGGCATTGCCAGTGACGCGAGTTCACCCGTCACCCCGTCAGCCAATCGGATCGCCGCTGCCGCGCGCTGGGCGCTCAGGTCACGCGCCACTCGCACCCAACCGTCCAATGCCTGCTGCAGCTCGGATTCGAGTTCGGCGAGGCGGTCATCGGTGCCCGTCACCACTTCGAGCCTCTTGCTCGCATCGGCTGCCCAGGCCAGCACCGTGCTCAGCTCAGGTCCGTACTTTCGCTGGAGTGCCGAGATCGCAGCACGCCGCTCCTGCACCTCTGCGAGCCGAGCGGGGTCGGCTTCGACGCTGCTGTGATAACTGTTGAGCTCGCTGGCCAGGTCACTGACGAGGTAGCCGAGGTCTGCCAGTCGACTCGCCATCGCGTCGAGGGTGGGATCGTGCGCTCGAACGGCGTCCAGCAGCGGTTGCAGCTCGCCGACTTGCTGCGAAACCGACCCATCGTTCTCAGCCAACTGCAACGCGACAGACAGGGCCGCCTGCTTGAGCTCGACGGCATGCGCCAAGCGCTCTTCCTCAGCCAACAACTCGGCGTCTTCGCCTGGCTGCGGGGCCACGGCTCCGATCTCATCGAGGCCAAACCGCAACAGATCAGCCTCGCGCCGGTGCTCTTGCCGAGCGGCGACGAGCTCGTCTCGTTCAGAACGCAGACTTCGCCAGCGTTCAAACTCACTGGCGACCGTGCCAGCCAAGTCGGTGAGATCACCGAACCGATCGAGTAGTTCACGCTGGTGGGACGCCGACACGAGTCGGCTTTGGTCGTGCTGTCCGTGGATCGCGACGAGCTCGCTGCCGACGTCAGTCAGCGCCCCGATCGGCACCGGTGCACCACCCAGCGCAGCGCGCGAGCGGCCACTGGCCGCGACGGTGCGCACCACCGTGAGGGTGGAGTCGTCGTCGAGATCACCGCCGGCGTCCACCACACGAGTGACCACGTCTTTGCGGTCACCGACATCGAGAAGAGCCGTGACGCGAGCTCGCTCGGCCCCCGAGCGGACCATGTCGGACGAGCCGCGAGATCCCAGCAACAGCTGAAGGCTGGACACCACCATCGTCTTGCCAGCGCCGGTCTCGCCGGTCAACACGGTCAGCCCTGGACCCAACTCGAGCTCAGCGGTGTCGATGACGCCGAGACCAGTGAGGGCCAGCGAGGTGATCACGGGGGCGGCTCGCTCACGTCGAACCCTCGGTGGGCGTCGGCGTCGTGGCCGTGGTCGGCTTCGCTGCTTCGATCCACGGTCCAGCCCTGCACGGGTAGCCCGAACTTGGCGACGAGACGCTCGGTGAATGGGGTCTGCTCGAGCCTGGCCAGCGGCACTGCCTGCGGGCTGCGGCGTACGGACACCTGTGCACCGGGAGGCAGCTCTACGCTGCGGCGTCCGTCTGCTGATAGCACCGCAGCAGCGCTCATTTTCAGTACGTCAATGCTGATCACCGACGACGGCGCGATGACGAGGGGTCTGGCGAAGAGCGCGTGCGCCGACAAGGGCACGAGCAACAACGCGTCGACATCAGGCCACACGACCGGTCCCCCTGCTGAGAACGCGTAGGCCGTTGATCCGGTCGGCGTCGCGCACACGACACCGTCACACCCCCAGCGAGAGAGCCGCCGGTGGTCGACTTCGACACCGACTTCGATCATTCGAGCGGGAGATGCCTTCTCGACGGCGATCTCGTTGAGCGCCCACAGCCGGTGTGCCACGACGCCGTCGATCACGACGTCGGCCTCGACCGCGACCCGCGACTCGACGGTGTAGCGGCGATCGACGATGTGTTGGGCTACCCGGTCGAGGTCGTGTTGCTCGGCTTCTGCGAGAAACCCGACCCGCCCGACGTTGATGCCGAGCAGTGGCGTGCTTTGCTCTCTGGCCAACTCGGCACCACGCAGAATGGTTCCGTCACCGCCAACGACCACCACGAGTTCGACCGGTGTTGCACCGTCCCACCCCTGGACGTCAGGGATGCCGAGTTCCTGGTCCTCTGGAGCTGGAGCAAGAACGGCGATGCCCGCGTCCTGTAGCCGTTTGATGACACGCCGAGCCGTATCAGTCGCTGATTGGCGCCCAGTATGGGTGACCAGCAGGATGCGACGGCCAGGCATCCCAGCCAACCCAGCCTTGGACGTCACGTCGGACCCTCCTCGATCGCTCGCTCCAGCGCTTCAGGATTGAGCGGGGGTGCATCACGCTGTAACCACAGAAAGTACTCGACATTGCCAGCTGGGCCTGGGAGCGGGCTCGCGGTGACGCCACGTGCCCCGAGGCCATACCCCTCCGCCGCTTCCGCGACTGAACCGACAGCGTCTCGGCGTTGAGTCGGGTCTCGGACTACCCCGCCGGATGGCAGCCGCTCCTTGCCGACCTCGAACTGTGGCTTCACCATCAGCAGCAGATCCGCCTCGGCAGTGGCAATTCGTTGCAAAGCAGGGATGACGAGCTGCAGTGAAATGAAGGACAGATCGGCAACGACGAGGTCGACGGGCCCGTCGGTGACCTCCAGGCTCACGTCGCGCACGTTGGTGCGATCGCGGACCAGCACTCGAGGGTCGTTCTGTAGCCGCCACACCAGCTGGCCGTAGCCCACGTCGACCGCCACGACCTCACGAGCGCCCTCAGACAGCAAGACATCGGTGAACCCGCCCGTGCTCGCTCCAGCGTCCAGGCATCGACGCCCAGAGATGCGAAGCCCTTCCGGCATGAAGACACGAAGGGCTCCGAGCAGTTTGTGTGCGCCGCGTGAGGCAAAGCTCGGGCCTTGATCTGCCTCAGCGACCACGATGGCTGCACTGTCAGCAACCTGAGTCGCGATCTTGTGGGCCACGATGCCTTCGACCCTGACGCGCCCGGACGCCACAAGGTCACTGGCGTCCTGCCGTGATCTCGCCAGCTTCCGGCGCACGAGCTCACTGTCGAGCCGACGCCGAGTCATGCCGTCGCCTAACCGCCGCCGAGTGTCTGCGCGTCGGCCGGGCCCGCGGGGTCGCCATGCTCGCCTGGCTCGCCTGACTCCACGGCGGTGTCGGCCACGGTGTTGTCGGCCATGGTGGCGGACAACTCGCCCAAGACCTGCTCATAGACCGCGGGGTGGTCAGAGACGGGACGCTCACCCAGCCCTTCCAGGGGGGCCAACGCCCGATCGATGTCTGGGGCCCCGGTCGAGATCACTCCAAGGTCCAACTCTGACTGCTCATCAGCGCTGAGCTCTGCCCCCGGGGCGCGGCTCGGGGCTGCTGGAGTCGGGGTCTGAGCTTCCGGGGCCGGCATTTCCGGGATCTGGGCTGGCCGGATCGGTTCGAGGGTCACGGGCTCACGCTAGCGCTCATCGCGGGCTGAGCGGGCGCGCAGGGTGGCACGCACGTGCTCCAACTGTGCGGCGTACTCGGGCCGGTCGGGTCGCATCGCGACAGCCAGAGCCAAGTGTTCGGCCGCTTCTGCGAATCTGCCCTGGCGTGCCAATGCCATACCCAAGCCCAAGTGCGCGTAGTCGTCGTCAGGGGCACGAGCCACCAAGGTGGCGAAATCGGCTTCAGCTTCTGAGTACTGTCCGGTCGCCAGCCTGGCGCGTCCCAACGTCTCTCTGGCGTGTGGTGAATCTGGCTCCTGCGCACTCACGCGAGCTAACAGTTGGACAGCGGCTGCGGCATTGCCCTCGTCGAGCAGTTGGCATCCTCGGCGGTACCAGTCGTAGAGGTCACCGCGCGGTCCAGAATCCAGCCCAGAATCGCCTGCGTTCACTCTCCGATCGTACGTCGAGCCCAGGTGTCGGATCGGTGAGTGCTCACTGATCTGGGTTCTTCCGGTCTCGGCTCACGCGACTCACCTCGACGTCGTATCGACTGCGGGGCCCTTGCGGTGAGCGCCAGAATCGCCGACGCAACGAACCTTCGACAGCCAGGTGGTCACCCTCAGCCCACGAGAGCGAACGCCGGCGCAACCCGGCGCTCCACACCGTGCAATCGATCGTGTCAACCGTTGCCTGCGCCGAGCGAGGCCCTCGGCGATCGACGATCAAGCGAAAGGTGACGACCTCGTCGCCGCTGGGCAGCGACCGCGCCTCTGGCTCGGCTGCGAGCCGACCTCGGAGGCGGACCTCGTTCAACGACCCACCGCGTCGTCCAGCTGCCGCCGAACGTTTGGGTGCACTGCTTGCCATGCACTCACTCCTCTCGTGGCGCAGAACGCCGAACAGATGTCCTGGCTGGACGGTCGGCGCTCCATCTCGGGCAGGAGGATGCGGCCAACTGAGGGAAGTGCGCGACTAGTTCACGCCAATGGTGGACAACCGATGCGATGTCCGCTTTGGGGACAAGTCGGTGTTGTAGGCTTTTCCCACTTTGCAGGTGGGAAATGCCCCCTCTGTGTCGGCTCCCAGATCACCCGAGGTCGCGCTCCATGAACACCACCTTCGAGCTCTTCGGCGGCTTCGAGCTCAACGCCGGACTTCTGGTCGCCGGCATCATCGTCGGCTTTGTCGTGGGGCTGACGGGTATGGGCGGGGGTGCGTTGATGACCCCAGCCCTCATCCTCTTCTTCGGCGTCGATCCGCTCACTGCGGTCAGCAGCGACCTGATCGTCTCGCTGTTCATGAAGCCGGTTGGCGCCGCCGTTCACCTCAAGCGCGGCACGGTCAACCTCACATTGGTCAAGTGGTTGATGATTGGCTCAGTACCCGCCGCTGTTGGTGGGGTGCTGATCATCACGTCGATCGGCGAGAGTGCAACTGTCGAGACGTTCATCAAGATCGCCCTCGGCGTTGCCCTGCTCTTGTCGGTCGCCACCATGATCGGCAAGGCGCTGGTGTCGCTACGGCAGCACTACCGCGACCAGGCCGCGGGGGTAGTCGCCCGGTCGGGCGCCTCGGTCTTTGGCATCGCCGTCAAACCAGTTCCCACGGTCATCATCGGGGTGCTCGGTGGCGTCGTGGTCGGTATGACCTCGGTGGGCTCTGGATCCTTGATCATCGTCGGCCTGCTGCTGTTGTACCCCACGCTTCGCGCTGGTGACCTCGTCGGCACCGACCTGGTGCAGGCGGTCCCACTCGTCGGCGCGGCCGCCCTCACTTACATCCTGCTGGGCCAGTTCCACCTCGATGTCACAGGTTCGCTGCTGCTCGGCGCGCTACCCGGTGTCTACGTCGGCGCCCGGGTGTCCTCGCGGGGCCAGGCCGGCATTGTTCGGCGAGCGCTCGTCCTCGTGCTCTTCGCCAGCGGTCTGAAGTTGGTCGGGCTGTCCCCCATCGCGGTCGGCATCGCAGTGCTGGCCTTCGTGATCATCGGCCCGGTCGTGTGGGCTCTGGTGCGCAGCACGAACGGCTTCCAGCACGGGCCCCAGCGAGACCCCGACGTACCGCTCTGGCGACTGGTCTGGGCATCGGCGAGCGGGGTGCCTCCCCGCTACCAGGGTTCGTCGATCACCGACGATCCGAGCCCGGATTGGGGTCGCGAGAAGTCCGCGGCCGACCCACTGCTGAGCTAGGGATCTCGCTAGGGATCTCGCAGGGCGATCTGGCTAGGGCTGACTCGCGTCATCGGCGATAGCCGACACGGACGCCGCGCGTTCTGCCGCGTCCGTTGCCGAGTTGCCGTCTTCCTCGGCCACTCTGGCAAACCACTGCTGGCGCTTCCTTGTCACGGCCGACCCGCTCGAGAGCGTCGGCATAGGCATAACGCAGCCGGACGATCGAGTGCTCGCTGGCAGCGCCAGCGCGCCTGAGGGCGGGATCTGCTTCGAGCAAGACCACGGCGCTCTCGTGCTGTCCGAGGTCAGACCGCGCTCCGGCGACGACGATCAATAGCTCGCGTGCGACCTCAGGTGGTAGCCGCTGCGCCTCGGGAGTGGCAGCCAGTTCGATGGCACGTTCGGGTCGGCCCAGGCCACGCTCGCAGTCGGCCATCAAAGGCAGGTGGTGCTGGTCGCCACTGAGCCGGCGGTATGCACGCAGTTCGGTCAGGGCGGCCTCGTAGTCGCCGCAGGCGTACGCCGTGAGCGCGCACGCCTCGCGAACGGTCGCTACCCGTCCTGCCACCCGGCGGGCTTCGTCGGTGTGCAAGCGCGCTGCCTCGGGGTCGTCATCGATGAGCATGCCGGCAGCTGCCAGGTGGGCCCCCACCTTCTCGGCGATGGCCTTGGGCAGTGAGCGAAGCGAGGCTCTGGCCTCTCGATCGAGGTCAAACCAGCTGATGTCCTCCGGGATGCTCGGCCCCTGAGGGCGAGCCGTCCGCGAACTCTCTGACCTCGGTCGATCTGACCTCGGCGATCTGACCTCGGACGATCTGACCTCGGTCGATCTGACCTGGGACGCTCTGATGCGGTGGCCATCTGGCCGCCTCTCTGGTGTTGACCAATCTGGTGCCTGTCGAACTGCTGCAAACAAACCTGCCCTGGAAACACCAATGAGGGGCCACCGAAGTGGCCCCTCATTGGGAAAAATGTCCGGCGGCGTCCTACTCTCCCACGCAGTCTCCCACGCAGTACCATCGGCGCTGAAGGGCTTAGCTTCCGGGTTCGGAATGGGACCGGGCGTTTCCCCTTCGCTATGGCCACCGAAACTCTATGGAGTTATGCCAAAGCCTAAGAAAGGCTCCCGACCGTAACTCGGGAACCGCACAGTGGACGCTGTATCACACGCAAATCTGGGTAAGTGGTTAAGTCCTCGGCCTATTAGTACCGGTCGGCTGCATGCGTTGCCGCACTTCCACCTCCGGCCTATCAACCCAGTGGTCTACTGGGGGCCTTACCAGGTTAACCCTGTGGGAGATCTCATCTTGAAGCAGGCTTCCCGCTTAGATGCTTTCAGCGGTTATCCCTTCCGAACGTAGCTAATCAGCAGTGCTCCTGGCGGAACAACTGACACACCAGAGGTTCGTCCGTCCCGGTCCTCTCGTACTAGGGACAGCCCTTCTCAAATCTCCTGCGCACACGGCGGATAGGGACCGAACTGTCTCACGACGTTCTAAACCCAGCTCGCGTACCGCTTTAATGGGCGAACAGCCCAACCCTTGGGACCTACTCCAGCCCCAGGATGCGACGAGCCGACATCGAGGTGCCAAACCATCCCGTCGATATGGACTCTTGGGGAAGATCAGCCTGTTATCCCCGGGGTACCTTTTATCCGTTGAGCGACGGCGCTTCCACATGCCACCGCCGGATCACTAGTTCCGACTTTCGTCCCTGCTCGACATGTCTGTCTCACAGTCAAGCTCCCTTGTGCACTTGCACTCGTCACCTGATTGCCAACCAGGCTGAGGGAACCTTTGAGCGCCTCCGTTACATTTTAGGAGGCAACCGCCCCAGTTAAACTACCCACCAGGCACTGTCCCTGATCCGGATTACGGACCTAGGTTAGATATCCAGAACGACCAGAGTGGTATTTCAACGTTGACTCCCCTCGAACTGGCGTCCGAGGTTCACAGTCTCCCACCTATCCTACACAAGCCGTACCGAACACCAATACCAAGCTGTAGTAAAGGTCCCGGGGTCTTTCCGTCCTGCCGCGTGTAACGAGCATCTTCACTCGTAGTGCAATTTCACCGGGTCCGCGGTGGAGACAGCGGAGAAGTCGTTACGCCATTCGTGCAGGTCGGAACTTACCCGACAAGGAATTTCGCTACCTTAGGATGGTTATAGTTACCACCGCCGTTTACTGGCGCTTAAGTTCTGAGCTTCGCAGCACAAGGCCACTAACCCGTCCCCTTAACGTTCCAGCACCGGGCAGGCGTCAGTCCGTATACATCGTTTTGCAACTTCGCACGGACCTGTGTTTTTAGTAAACAGTCGCTTCTCCCTGGTCTCTGCGGCCGAAGGATGCTTCGGGAGTAAATCCCTACACATTCCTCGGCCCCCCTTCTCCCAAAGTTACGGGGGTAATTTGCCGAGTTCCTTCACCACGGTTCGCCCGATCGCCTCGGTATTCTCTACCTGACCACCTGAGTCGGTTTGGGGTACGGGCCGCAACAGAGCTCGCTAGAGGCTTTTCTCGGCAGCTGAGGATCGTCCACTTAGGCGCAATCGCCATCGGCGTCGGGTCTCAGGGTATGTGAGACGCGGATTTACCTACGTCTCCCCCTACTCCCTTACCCCGGGTCTACCATCGCCCGGGCTGGACTACCTTTCTGCGTCACCCCATCGCTTGCCTACTACCGGCTTGGGTCGCGCGCTCAGCCGGTTTGGACCGAAGTCCTCCCCAACGTCAGGCGCTTAGCATTACCGGGCTCAGCATGGTCGCGCTGTTGCGGGTACGGGAATATCAACCCGTTGTCCATCGACTACGCCTGTCGGCCTCGCCTTAGGTCCCGACTTACCCAGGGCAGATTAGCTTGACCCTGGAACCCTTGGTCATTCGGCGGAAGGGTTTCTCGCCCTTCTTTCGCTACTCATGCCTGCATTCTCACTCGTGTGGCATCCACGGCTGGATCACTCCGCCGCTTCGCCCGCCACACGACGCTCCCCTACCCATCCACGCACCTGGACCTCACAAGGAGGCCTGGTTATCAACGTGAATGCCACGGCTTCGGCGGTATGCTTGAGCCCCGCTACATTGTCGGCGCGGAATCACTTGACCAGTGAGCTATTACGCACTCTTTCAAGGGTGGCTGCTTCTAAGCCAACCTCCTGGTTGTCTGTGCAACTCCACATCCTTTCCCACTTAGCATACGCTTAGGGGCCTTAGCCGGTGGTCTGGGTTGTTTCCCTTTCGACTACGGAGCTTATCCCCCGCAGTCTCACTGCTGCGCTCTCACTTACCGGCATTCGGAGTTTGGCTGGGTTCAGTAAGCTTGTAGGCCCCCTAGCCCATCCAGTGCTCTACCTCCGGCAAGAAACACGCAACGCTGCACCTAAATGCATTTCGGGGAGAACCAGCTATCACGGAGTTTGATTGGCCTTTCACCCCTATCCACAGGTCATCCCCCAGGTTTTCAACCCTGGTGGGTTCGGTCCTCCACGCGGTCTTACCCGCGCTTCAACCTGCCCATGGATAGATCACTCCGCTTCGGGTCTAGAGCGTGCGACTCAGGCGCCCTGTTCGGACTCGCTTTCGCTACGGCTTCCCCTCAACGGGTTAACCTCGCCACACACCACTAACTCGCAGGCTCATTCTTCAAAAGGCACGCGGTCACGACTGAGCACAAGTGCTCAGCGACGCTCCCACGGTTTGTAAGCACATGGTTTCAGGTACTATTTCACTCCCCTCCCGGGGTACTTTTCACCTTTCCCTCACGGTACTTGTCCGCTATCGGTCATTAGGGAGTATTTAGGCTTAGCAGGTGGTCCTGCCAGATTCACACGGGATTTCTCGGGCCCCGTGCTACTTGGGAACACACCGGAGAGCCGCTGTCATTTCGTCTACGGGGGTCTTACCCTCTGTGCCGGGCCTTTCGCATGCCCTTCGACTATGACAACGGTTTCTGACTCTCTGTCGAAGTGTCAGCTTCGACTCGGTGGTCCCACGACCCCGATCATGCAACGCCTGACAGCTATCACACATGACCGGTTTAGCCTCTTCCGCTTTCGCTCGCCACTACTCACGGAATCGCGGTTGCTTTCTCTTCCTGTGGGTACTGAGATGTTTCACTTCCCCACGTTCCCTCCGCTCGCCCTATGTGTTCAGGCGAGGGTGACTGGACATGACTCCAGCCGGGTTTCCCCATTCGGACATCCTCGGATCACAGCTCGTTTGCCAGCTCCCCGAGGCTTTTCGCAGGCTACGACGTCCTTCATCGGCTCCTAATGCCAAGGCATCCACCATGCGCTCTTAGTAACTTGACCACATTGACCACAAAAAAAATTTGTTTGGATGCTCGCGTCCACTGTGCAGTTCTCAAGGTACGGGCGGTGCACGTGCGCGAGTCCTCGTGTGCCGTGACGAGCACGGTCGTGCGAGGGCGTACGTGTCCTGGCCGGCGCGAGCTCACTGCCACCCGTAGGGCAGGCACCAAACTCGACGGACCGAAGGTCAGACACTGGCGAGCACCCCAGCGCCACGTGATGTGGTGCGGAGGTGCTCGACTGGGCCCGAACCCTCAGGACCCAACAGCGTGTCAGATGTCGTCGCGACTCTCGAAGTTCCACACGACCGGCAAGCCGGACGTAGTACTGACTCGAGAAAGGGTCAGACACCCACTCAGCGATGTTCCACCCATGAGCAACCTCGGTGGGACATATGCCCACTCAAAAGGCTCTGGACGCCATTATCGGAATTCACCGATAAATGACGCCAGGTGCTCCTTAGAAAGGAGGTGATCCAGCCGCACCTTCCGGTACGGCTACCTTGTTACGACTTCGTCCCAATCGCCAGTCCCACCTTCGACGGCTCCCTCCCAAGGGTTGGGCCACCGGCTTCGGGTGTTACCGACTTTCGTGACGTGACGGGCGGTGTGTACAAGGCCCGGGAACGTATTCACCGCAGCATTGCTGATCTGCGATTACTAGCGACTCCAACTTCACGGGGTCGAGTTGCAGACCCCGATCCGAACTGAGACCGGCTTTATGGGATTCGCTCCACCTCGCGGTATCGCAGCCCTTTGTACCGGCCATTGTAGCATGCGTGTAGCCCAAGATATAAGGGGCATGATGACTTGACGTCGTCCCCACCTTCCTCCGAGTTGACCCCGGCAGTCTCCTATGAGTCCCCGGCATTATCCGCTGGCAACATAGAACGAGGGTTGCGCTCGTTGCGGGACTTAACCCAACATCTCACGACACGAGCTGACGACAGCCATGCACCACCTGTATAGGACCCTTGCGGACCTCATATCTCTATGAGATTTCCCTATATGTCAAACCTTGGTAAGGTTCTTCGCGTTGCATCGAATTAAACCGCATGCTCCGCCGCTTGTGCGGGCCCCCGTCAATTCCTTTGAGTTTTAGCCTTGCGGCCGTACTCCCCAGGCGGGGTGCTTAATGCGTTAGCTGCGGCACGGAGAACGTGGAAAGTTCCCCACACCTAGCACCCACCGTTTACGGCGTGGACTACCAGGGTATCTAATCCTGTTCGCTCCCCACGCTTTCGCTCCTCAGCGTCAGTATCGGCCCAGAGACCCGCCTTCGCCACCGGTGTTCCTCCTGATATCTGCGCATTTCACCGCTACACCAGGAATTCCAGTCTCCCCTGCCGAACTCAAGTCTGCCCGTATCGAATGCAGGCTCGGGGTTGAGCCCCGAGTTTTCACATCCGACGTGACAGACCGCCTACGAGCTCTTTACGCCCAATAATTCCGGACAACGCTTGCACCCTACGTATTACCGCGGCTGCTGGCACGTAGTTGGCCGGTGCTTCTTCTGCAGGTACCGTCACTTTCGCTTCGTCCCTGCTGAAAGAGGTTTACAACCCGAAGGCCGTCGTCCCTCACGCGGCGTCGCTGCGTCAGGCTTTCGCCCATTGCGCAATATTCCCCACTGCTGCCTCCCGTAGGAGTCTGGGCCGTGTCTCAGTCCCAGTGTGGCCGGTCGCCCTCTCAGGCCGGCTACCCGTCGTCGCCTTGGTAGGCCATTACCCCACCAACTAGCTGATAGGCCGCGGGCCCATCCCTGACCGAAAAACTTTCCAACCTCGACGATGCCGTCGAGGTTCGTATCCGGTATTAGCCCCGGTTTCCCGGAGTTATCCCAGTGTCAGGGGCAGGTTGCCCACGTGTTACTCACCCGTTCGCCACTAATCCCCAGGGCAAGCCCTGGTTCATCGTTCGACTTGCATGTGTTAAGCACGCCGCCAGCGTTCGTCCTGAGCCAGGATCAAACTCTCCGTGAAAAACCTTTGAGTTTGCTGTCGGCTGGCACCGACAGCTAGATCCCGCGACCATCTGGAGTCAGATGATCGGTTCTCGTTAGTTTTGCTCGCATCCGTCGGACGGGGCCGACGTCACGAGCGCCAAATAATTTGGCATCGCTGTTTGACACGCTGTTGAGTTCTCAAGGTTCGTGCGCGCACTGAACTAGGCCGTTTCCGGCTGTTTTCAGGGCAACCACGGAAGGCTATCACGCCTACCGAGGCGGTCCAAACCGAGGTCACCTGAGTGACGACGGCCCCTGTCCGGGGTGATGAGCGATCGTGGATCGCTCATCAGTGAACCGTTGCTGCAGACCACCGGAGTGGTCGTTGTATGAAGCCCACCCGACCGGCCACACGACCATGCGACGGCGAGTCACACGCGTTTGCGTCCGTTCCTCGAAGGAGGGCTCGTGAACACTAGACAGGTCGCTGCGGCGGGTCAAATCGGGGCCAGCATGTGACTCAGGGACTGGCTCAACTCGCCCCTGTTCACACCACCTCAACGCCTGCCAACGACCGCTTGCCGCGTCGCAATACCAGCCAACGGCCGTGCAACAAGTTGTCGGCAGATGGACGCCATTCGGCATCAGCACACCGTTCGTTGTTGACGTAGGCACCACCCTCGTCGATCGCACGCCGAGCAGCTGACTTGCTCGCGGACAGCTCGGTGGCGACCAGAAGGTCGACGAGAGTGGGCAGCTCACCGGCGGGCACCGTGACGTGCGGTGCCTCGCGCAACGCAGCTCCCAGAGTCGCTGGCTCGACGTCAGTCAACGCACCGCGTCCAAAGAGAGCGGCGGAAGCCGCCTCGACCTGAGTCGTCTGGTCTTGACCGTGAACCAGGGTGGTCAGGTCTTGTGCGAGGGCTCGCTGTCCGGCACGCAGATGCGGGCGTTCGGTCGTATCAGCTTCCAGTTCTTCGATCTCGTCTGGTGCCCGGAACGTCATGCGCCGCAACAACGCCGGAACGACTGCATCTTCGACGTTGATCCAGAACTGGTAGAAGGCGTATGGCGAGGTGAGCTCGGGGTCGAGCCACAGCGCGCCACCTTCAGACTTGCCGTACTTCGTGCCATCGGCCCTTGTCAGAAGCGGCGTGGTCAACGCATGCACGTGATCACCAGTGACGCGGCGAATCAGATCAACTCCGGCTGTGATGTTGCCCCATTGGTCGGAACCACCGATCTGCAAGGTGCAGTCGTTCCGGCGGAACAGCTCGAGGTAGTCGTGTGATTGCAGCAGCTGGTAGCTGAACTCGGTGTAACTGATGCCTCCGGACGCCAATCGCGCCGCCACGGCCTCGCGGTCAAGCATCCGATTCACGGGAAAGTGCTTGCCAATGTCGCGGAGAAACTCGATCGCCGTCAGAGACTGCGTCCAGTCGAGGTTGTTGACCAGTTGTGCAGGGGCTGAATGGCTGTCAGAGAAGTCGAGGTAGCGCTCAAGCTGCTGCCGGATGCGCTCGACCCAGCCAGCCACCACGTCCGGCGAGTGCAGTTGGCGTTCTCCGGACATGCGCGGGTCACCGATGAGCCCGGTGGCCCCACCCACCAGGCCGAGGGGTCGATGCCCGGCGTCCTGGAATCGCTTCAAGGTCAGCACCTGTAGCAAGTGACCCGCGTGCAGGCTTGGTGCGGTCGGATCAAACCCGCTGTACAAAGTGCGGGATCCACTCTGGAAGTGCTGAGCCAGCGCCCCTAGATCGGTGCTCTGCGCGATGAGTCCTCGCCAGCTGAGGTCCTCGATGATGTCTACGGCCACGTGTTCATCCTGGCGCATGGGGCGTCTGCTTCCTCGCGCGACTGACCGAAGCGGAGGTGGACAACCACCAACGCCACGGGCGATCTACCTCGTGCCTGATACCTACCCGGGGGCCGTTCGCGATCGCCTCACGTGGCGTCGCGGTGGGTGGCTCCCAGAGCTGGATCGGAGAAATGTCGCTGACCACGTCAGACCCGCTGTCTGCACCTGTCACCCCCAGCGCGGAGCTGAGGTTGCCCGGACCTCGCGCGAGGTCAGTCGTTGACCGGGCAGTGGGACGCCGACCCCACGCGAGTTCTTCACCTTCGATGACCTCGCCAGCTCTCACCAGGACGGCTGCGCCAACGCCGACGGGGCTACAGACGACGTTGACGCACCAATGCATGCCGTAAACGAAGTAGACGTAGAGCAAGCCAGGTGACTCGAACATCACTGTGTTGCGGGGAGTGACCCCGCGGTGGGCATGCGAAGCAGCGTCCTCGCCGATTCCGCCGTACGCCTCGACCTCAGTGATTCGCACTGCCACCGTGCCATCGGCGTCCGTTCGACGAAGAGTCGCGCCGAGAAGGCTCACCGCCACCCGATCGACGGTCAGCGATAGCTGATCCCGCGTGAAGCGGCCTTTCGCCGTCGCTGCGTTGCTAGCCCGAGGACACACGTGTCCATGCTGCATCATCGGCCACGCGGTCGCGGGCTTCCTCGAGCTGTTCAGCCACTCGCACCGGTGCCGTACCCCCGTAAGCAGATCGCGCTGCCAGAGCGCCATCGACGCTGAGCACGTCACGAACGTCGGGGGTAAGGGCGGGTGAGATGGCGAGCAAGTCGTCATCAGCCAGTTCCCACAGCTCGATCGCCCTCTCGTCGCACACCCGCACGCAGGCGCCAGCGATCTCGTGCGCATCTCGGAAGGGAATGCCCTGACGAACCAGCCATTCGGCGACATCAGTCGCGAGGGCATGGCCACTGGGGGCCGCCGCACGCATCCGTTCGGTGTCGAACGTGAGGGTCTCAACCATTCCGCTGACGGCAGGAAGCAGGATCGTGAGGGTGTCGACGCTGTCGAACACCGGCTCCTTGTCTTCTTGAAGGTCGCGGTTGTAGGCGAAGGGCAGGCCCTTGAGCACCGTCAGAACGGTAGTGATGTTTCCGATCAAACGCCCGGCCTTGCCGCGCGCGAGCTCTGCCACGTCGGGGTTGCGCTTCTGCGGCATGATCGAGGACCCGGTAGCAAAGGCATCGTTGAGGGTTGCCCAGCCGAATTCCTTCGACGTCCACAGCACGACCTCTTCGCCCAGTCGCGACAGGTGGACGCCGATCATTGCCGTCGCGAATCCGAACTCGGCGACGAAGTCTCTGTCGCTGACCGCGTCGATGGAGTTCGCGCACGCATCGTCAAAGCCCAGCTCGCGCGCCGTCGCCTGCGGATCGAGCGGCAGGCTAGAGCCAGCGAGCGCACCGGCGCCAAGTGGCGAGAACGCCGCACGGCGATCCCAGTCACGCAGCCGCCCGATATCGCGGCCCAGGGCATGAACGTGTTTGAGCAACTCGTGGGCGAATGACACCGGCTGCGCCCGTTGAAGGTGAGTGAACCCGGGAGCAACTGTGTCGATGTGACGCTCGCACTGTTCAAGCAGAGCCGCCTGCAGATCGACAACTCGATCGGTCAAGAGCCGCGCTTGATCGCGCAGATAGAGCCTCAGGTCGGTGGCGATCTGATCGTTCCGGCTGCGCCCCGCTCGCAGTTTGCCGCCCAGTGTGCCGAGCCGCTCTACCAAGCCGCGTTCGAGAGCGGTGTGAACATCTTCGTCCTCGATCGTCGGAGTGAAGGCTCCAGAGAGCACATCGGCTTCGAGCTCGTCGAGGGCAGCAACCATCTGCTCGAGCTCACCGGCATCGAGCAAGCCGGCCCTGTGCAGAACCCGAGCGTGTGCCCGCGAACTACGGAGGTCGTAGGGCGCCAGCCGCCAGTCAAAGTGAACGCTGACGCTGAGCGCCTGAAGTGCCGCGGACGGGCCTGAGGTGAACGCGCCTCCCCAGAGCCTCAGGGGCGCTGATGGTGCTTCTGCCCCACCCGATGACGCATCGTGCCCGGAGGCATCAGTCATCGATGATCTCCTCGGAGTGCTGATCACGGCGGGCGGCGATCCGGCTTGGCATGCCCCAGATTTGCACGAAGCCCTTCGCGAGCGTCTGGTCGTAGGTATCGCCAGTGTCATAGGTGGCCAGATGGAAGTCGTACAGGCTCTCGTCACTTCGACGTCCCGTCACGACCGCACGACCCCCGTGCAGGGTCAGGCGGATCTCACCTGTGACGTGCTTCTGCGACTCAGCAAGGAACGCATCCATCGAGCGCTTCAGCGGTGAGAACCACAGGCCGTCGTACACGAGCTCGCCCCACCGCTGATCGACCGTCCGCTTGAAGCGGGCTAGGTCGCGCTCCATCGTCACGCTCTCCAGCTCCATGTGCGCCGTGATCAGCGCCATCGCGCCAGGTGCCTCGTAGACCTCGCGACTCTTGATGCCCACCAGGCGATCCTCGACCATGTCGATTCGCCCGACACCCTGCGCACCCGCACGAGCGTTCAGCTGTTCGATCGCCTCAAGGACGGTCACCGGCTTGCCGTCCAACGTCGTGGGGACACCGTGCTCGAAGCCGATGGTGACTTCGTCGGGCTCACGAGTAATGGAGGGATCAGCGGTGTAGCCATAGACGTCTTCGATCGGGCCGTTCCAAATGTCCTCAAGGAACCCCGTCTCGCAGGCGCGTCCCCACACGTTCTGGTCGATGGAGTACGGCGACTTCTTGTTGACGTCGATGGGCAACTGGTGCCGCTCGGCGAACTCGATGGCTTTGTCGCGCGTCATTCCGGAATCGCGAACCGGGGCGATCACGTCGAGGTCGGGCGCAAGAGCGCCGATGCCCACCTCAAAGCGCACCTGGTCGTTTCCCTTTCCGGTGCAGCCATGGGCAACGGTTGTGGCTCCGTACTCCTTCGCGGCCCACACCAGGTGCTTGACGATCACCGGACGCGACAAGGCCGAGACCAGCGGGTAGCGGTCCATGTAGAGGGCATTCGCCTGCAACGCGGGGAGGCAGAAGTCGTCGGCGAACTCCTGCTTGAGATCGAGCACGACTGACTCAGCCGCGCCGCAAGTGAGAGCGCGCTGACGAATCGCTTCGAGGTCTTCGCCGCCCTGGCCGACATCGGCGGCAACAGCGATGATCTCAGCGTCTCGTTCTTCGGCAATCCACCCGATCGCAACAGAAGTATCGAGCCCTCCGCTGTAGGCGAGGACGATCCGTTCCTTCATGACGTGCTCCTTGTCGTGGCGCGGCCGCGCTGGGTGGGTGGGACTGGGATGTCAGGCGTTGTGAGTGGAATATCGAGACGAGCACGCTCTGCGGTGGCGAGCAAGTGGTCTGCGACCTCAGCAGCACCATCCTGATGTGCTGTCACCAGAAGAACCGTGTCATCGCCAGCGATGGTTCCAATGACGTCAGCTAGCAGGCTGTGATCGATGGCGGACGCCAAGAAGTGCGCGCCCCCCGGGGGCGTCCGCAGCACCACGATGTTTCCCGACGAGTCTGCGGACACCAGCAACTCACCAAGTCGACGGCCGAGGCGCTCCATTGCTGCGTGCTCTTCAGCACCGGCGACGACGACACGCGAACCACCCTCGGGTGCTACCGCGTACGCGAGGTGCCCATCGCCGGTACGAACTCTGACGGCGCCGAGGTCGTCCAGGTCACGGGACAGCGTCGCCTGCGTGACCTCGACGTCGTCCTCGCTCAGTAGCCGCGCCAGCTCAGCCTGTGAACGGACTTCGTGCATCGACAACAGATCGACAATCCGCTGCTGGCGGGCTGCTTTGGTCCTCGGAATCGTCATGACCCCGCCCCGTCGGCGACAACCAATGTTCCGAGCCCTTCGTTGGTGAAGATCTCGAGCAGCACCGAGTGCGCGACTCGTCCGTCAAGGACGTGCGCCTGGGGAACACCACGCGTCACCGCGTCTAAGCATGCAGTCAACTTGGGGATCATGCCGGCGGCGAGGGACGGGATCATGTCTCGTAGTTCGGTAACACTCAGTTGGCTGATCACCTCTGTCGTGTCCGGCCAGTTGGCATAGACGCCAGCAACGTCAGTCAGGATCACCAGTTTGCGTGCCTCCAACTCAACAGCCAGCGCTGCGGCCGCAGTGTCAGCATTGATGTTGTACGTCGACCCATCGGTACCGCTCGCGACACTGGAGACCACAGGGATCAAGCCGTCGTCGAGGACGGTGCGAACGAAGGAGCCATCGACAGCGCTGAGCTCGCCCACCTGCCCGAGATCGACCTCTTCAGGTTCATCCATGATCAGCTGTCGCGCTGTGAAGAGGTGCGCGTCCTCGCCTGACATGCCAACTGCAAGCGGGCCGTGTCGATTGATCTGGCTGACCACCTCGCGCTGGACCTGGCCCGTGAGAACCATGCGCACCACGTCCATTGCCTCTGGTGTGGTGACCCGCAGACCTCCGACGAACTGACTGTCGACGCCGAGCCGATCCAGCATCGCCCCAATCTGTGGCCCACCACCGTGAACAATCACGGGGCGGAGCCCCACGAGGCGTAGGAACACGACGTCGGAAGCGAACGAATGCTGAAGGCTCGGATCAGACATTGCATGCCCGCCGTACTTGATCACCACAGTGGTTCCAGCGAACTCTTCCAGCCATGGCAGCGCCTCGGCGAGAACCGCTGCCTTCGCCGACACCTCGGCACTGGCGACGTCAGCCATGTGCGTTCGAAGCGCGCTTGTTACGGCAGTCATGTCGAGTACGCCGAGTTCTCGTGAACGTAGGCCGCCGTCAGGTCGTTGGTCCAGATCGTCGCGGTCTCTGCACCCGCACGCAGGTCGATCCGAACCTTCACGCGCTCGCCCGAGAGGTCAACCGCAGGCTCGGACGCGAGCGCGGCACCGCTCGAGCACACCGTGACCCCATTCATCGAGACCTCGAGCTCATCAGGATCGAACTCAGCCGTGGTGGTGCCGGCTGCCGAGAGCACCCTTCCCCAGTTCGGGTCTTCGCCGTGCACGGCACACTTGAACAAGTTGCTACGCGCGACAGCGCGTCCAACCTCAACGGCGTCGGCTTCGCTAGCGGCGCCCTCGACCTGCACCTCAATCTGCTTGCTGGCGCCTTCAGCGTCGGCAAGAAGCTGCTGCCCAAGGTCGTGGCACACCTGAGTCTAGTGCGGACACAAAGTCGGCCTCGTCTAGGTCACGTCCGACAAGGACCCCGGACGCGCCACTAGCCAAAACGATGACCGTGTCGTTCGTCGACATGCAGCCGTCGGAGTCAACGCGATCGAAGGTGACGCGGGTGGCGTCACGGAGGGCTGCGTCCAAGGTGGCCGGCGCAACAGCGGCATCAGTGGTGATGACAACCAGCATCGTGGCAAGTCCGGGAGCCAGCATGCCGGCACCCTTCGCCATGCCACCGATGGTGACGCTCCCCTCCGACGTATGGCTCGTCTTCGGACGCGTATCGGTCGTCATGATCGCCATCGCGGCATCGCCACCCCCGTCGGTCGCCAACGAACTCGCCGCCGAGGTCACCCCGCTCAGCAACTCCGGCATCGGAAGGCGGACGCCAATGAGCCCCGTAGAGCACACGGCGACCTCGGATGGGTCGCACTCCAGCTCCTCAGCTACGTGGCTCGCCGTGGCAACGGTGTCTTCATCGCCACGAGGACCGGTACACGCGTTCGCACCACCTGAGTTCAGGACCACCGCCCGCAGCGATCCGTCGCGAACCACGGACTGCGTCCACTTCACCGGCGCCGCCTGTACGCGGTTGCGAGTGAGAACGGACGCGGCACTGAACTCAGGTCCGTCATTTACCACCAGGGCCACGTCAAGCATCCCGCCGCTCTTCAGACCAGCCGCAACGCCCGCAGCCCGAAAGCCCTTGGCCGCCGTGACGCCTTCGTCGGCTGTCATGGCGCGATGCCGTCAGCGGTGAGGCCGCTCGCTTCGTCAAGCCCAAGTGCGAGGTTTGCGTTCTGGATCGCTTGCCCGGCGGCACCTTTGACGAGGTTGTCGATGGCGGTCACGACGACCACACGACCAGCGGCTGCGTCTACGGCGGCTTGGATGTGCACCGAGTTGCTACCCAACACGTCAGCCGTCCGTGGCCAGGTACCTTCGGGGAGCAGTGACACGAACGCTTCGTCGCGGTATGCCGTGGCAAGCACCTCGCGAACCGCCTGACCGCTCACCCCCGGTGCTACGGGAGCCGAGCTCGTCGCCAGAATCCCCCGTGGCATCGGCGCCAGGATCGGAGTGAACGAAACTGGAACAGTGGTGCCAGCCGCCCTTGTCAACGATTGGCTCATCTCGGGCGTGTGCTGGTGCTCTCCCCCGGCCTTGTAGGCGGCTAAGGACCCCATCACCTCTGACCCTGACAAGTGGGCCGCGGTAGATCGTCCGGCACCCGTTGTACCGGACGCCGCAACGACCACGACATCGTGCGGTGCCGCGATTCCCGCCGCTAGCAGCGGCGAAAGCGCCAAGGCGACTCCCGTGGGATAGCAACCCGGGTTGGCGATCAGGCGAGAGCGGCCAATGGCGGAACGGGAGTCGGCTAATTCGGGTAGCCCGTACGTCCACGGACCGACATGGGCGTCAGCGGTTGCCCCGTAGTACGTCGCCCAGTCGCCGGGATCAGCCAGCCGATGGTCGGCGCCGAGGTCGACGATCACGGGGTGACGCGTCGGCATCGCTGCAAGAATCGCCTTGGCCACGGCGCCGGAGTGGCCGTGCGGCATGGCCAGGAACACCACGTCGACGCCATCAAGCGAGCGCTCCGGCCCGCCCTCGAGCTCGGCCACCGACCTGATGGTCAGGTCGGCGGTACTCACCAGCTGTCGGTGTACCTCACCCAGACGGCGACCGGCGGAGCTCGCACCGAACACTGGTCCAACGGCCAGCCCTGGGTGAGACGTGAGCAGGCGCAGCAGTTCGCCGCCGGTGTATCCGGAGGCCCCCACGACCGCTGCGACCTGACTCACTCGTAGAACTATACAGACCTATGAATACTTCTCACAACCGGCTAGGTGCGCAGGACAGCGCCCGTCGCCCGCTCGGCCTCAGCGATTGCGGCTGCTCGCGACTGGGCGACCTCGTCTGACGTCAAGGTTCGGTCGGCTGCGCGAAGGCGGATCGCAAACGCCAACGAGCGCTTGCCCGCCTCGAGTTGCTCCCCGGAGTAGATGTCGAAGAGCCGCACCGACTCGACGAGCTCGCCACCTCCGCGCCGCAACGCGTCGGCCACGGCCTGCGACGGGACATCGTCATCGACGATCAGCGCTAGGTCCTCTTTCGCGACCGGGTAGGTCGAGAACCGTGGCGCGTCTGCAGGAACGTCATCATGCGATACGAGCAGATCGAGCTCGATCTCCATGGCACAGGTGCGCTCGGGTAGGCCCATCGTCGCGATCACATTGGGGTGCAGCTCGCCCGCGTGTCCGACGAGTTCGCCATCAACGGTCAACGCAGCACAACGGCCAGGGTGCCAAGGTGGGTGTTCGTCGGCTGCCACCTTCACCGTGACTCCACAGGACTCGGCCACGAGCCTCGCGGCGTCCACTGCATCACTCCAGGACGCCGAACGCCCCTGTCCCCACCAGCCAGCCCGCTCGCGGTCTCCGCTCATCACGACGGCCACGCGGCGCGGCTGCCGAGGCAGCAGGTCAGCGACAGCGCGAAGTTCGTCGGCGTTGGGACGGCGCGAGACGACTGGGCGAGGTGGGAGTCCACGCCGTTCGTGCTCTGGGCGGTAGACGCGGCCCATCTCGAACAGCGCGACGTCAGTTGCACCCCTGCCAACATTGCGCCGCAACGTTCCGAGCACACCTGGTAGCAGGGTGGTGCGAAGCAGCGGTTCTTCGTCAGACAACGGATTGGCCAGCACGAGCGCGCGACGACGTTGGTCGTCGGATGGCAGTCCCAAGTCGTCGAAAACTCTGGGCGAGAGAAAGGGGTAGCTCTGTGTCTCGACATAGCCAGCCCCGGCCAGCGCCATTCCAACGCGTCGCCTCGCTCGTTGCGACGCAGTCAGCCCAGCGCTTGCGGGAGCGGGGGGCAGCACGGAGGGAATGTGCTCATAGCCATGCTGTCGCGCAACCTCTTCAACCAGGTCGGCCGGCTGCGTGAGATCGGGACGCCAACTCGGCGCAACTACCTGCCATTCATCTGTCGTGTCTGACTGAATCTCACACCCGACACGTTCGAGGTAATCGCGTACTGCCTCGACCTCGAAAGTCACTCCCACCAACTCACTGGCGAAAGCGGGCCGGAACCCGATCACCCGCTCTGCCCTGGGAGCACCCACGACCGTCCGACCCGGTTGGACGCTGGCCCCACCAAGCTCGGCGAGCAGCTGAGCTGCGCGTTCTGCCGCCGCCTCTTGGAGTGCGGGGTCTACACCTCGCGCGAATCGTCGAGATGCCTCGCTCGGAAGCCGGTGGCGGCGTGCACTACGTGAGATCGATGCAGGATCGAAGTGGGCAGACTCGATCACTACGTCGGTACTCGCGGCGTGAATCTCGGTTGAGGCACCGCCCATAACGCCGGCGATCCCAATCGGGCCGGTGTCGTCGGTGATGAGCAGATCGTCGACGTCGAGTTCACGCACCACACCGTCGAGTGTCGTCAACTTCTCGCCGACACTCGCACGCCGGACGACAATCGCGCCGGACAATCGATCTCGGTCATACGCATGCAGGGGTTGACCCAGCTCGACCATGACGTAGTTGGTGACGTCGACCGCGAGCGAGATGGGTCGCATACCGGCAAGCTGCAAGCGTCGGCGCATCCATTGTGGTGTTGGTGCGGAGGGGTTCAAGCCGATCAATGTGCGTGCGACAAATCGGTCGCAGCCGTCAGCGTCTTGCACCTCGACCGGCCAGGCTGGCTCGCTCTCTGACTGAGGGTTCACCATCGGGTCTGAGAATGGCACCCCGAAGACACCAGCGCACTCACGCGCAACGCCACGCATCGACAGTGCGTACCCCCGGTCAGGGGTCACGGCGATATCGAGGACATCATCGCGCAACCCCAGCACCGCAATGGCATCGTCGCCGGGTGAGCCAGCGCCATCCGGTAGCACCCAGATCCCGTCGTGATCGTCGCCAACGCCCAACTCTCGGGGTGAGCAGATCATGCCGTCAGAGACGTGTCCGTAGGTCTTTCGTGCGGTGATGCTGAAGCCGCCCGGCAAGGTCGCTCCCGGAAGCGCCACGACCACCAGATCGTCGATCGCGAAGTTGCGGGCACCACACACGATTCCGCGTGGGTCTCCCGGTTCCCCCACGTCGACCTGACACCATCGGATGGTCTTGCCGTTCGAGTGCGACTCTTCCTCGAATCTCACGACCTTGCCGATGACCAGAGGGCCGTCTAGGTCGGCACCAACAGATTCGACGGTCTCGACTTCGAGGCCCACCGAGATCAGGCGATCGGCGATCTCACGAGCGGAAACGTCAGCCGGCAGTTCGACCAGGTCGCGCAACCACGAAATCGGGACGCGCATCACACCTCCAGCCCGAAAGGCAACGTGAAACGCACATCACCCTCGACCATGTCGCGCATGTCCTCTACGCCGTGCCGGAACATCAGCGTCCGCTCGATCCCCATGCCGAAGGCGAAGCCCGAGTACGTGTTGGGGTCGATGCCGCAGGCGACCAGAACGTTGGGGTTGACCATTCCGCAACCGCCCCACTCGATCCAACCCTCAGACGAGCAAGTGCGGCATGGCCGATCCGGGTTGCCGACGGATTCACCAAGGCATACAAAGCAGCGCAGGTCGAGCTCTGCACTCGGTTCGGTGAACGGGAAGTACGACGGTCGCAGTCGAGTGACGATTCCGGGTCCGAACATCGAGCTTGCGAAGTGATCGAGCGTTCCCTTGAGGTGAGCCATCGTGATGCCCTGGTCGATGACGAGACCTTCGACCTGATGGAACACCGGCGTATGCGTCGCGTCGAGCTCGTCGGTGCGGAACGTTCTGCCAGGACAGATGACGTAGATCGGAGGCGTCTGCTCAAGCATGGTACGAACCTGCACGGGTGACGTATGCGTCCGAAGCACCACCCCCGATTCGGCTGACTCGACAAAGAACGTGTCGGACATGTCGCGCGCCGGGTGCGCTGGCGGCATGTTCAACGCATCGAAGTTGAACCATTCGGCCTCGACCTCAGGCCCTTCGGCCACTTCGTAGCCCATGCCAATGAAGAGCTCGCAGATGCGCTCTTGCAGCGTCGTCAGGGGGTGTCGGGCACCTCGAGGCCGCACATCGGTGGGGGCGGTGACGTCGACGCGCTCGTCGATCAGAACCCGTGCGTCTCGGTCAGCCTCGAGTTCACGCTCTCGCGCCTCTAGCGCTGCCTTCACCGTTGCCCGGGCGCCCCCAACCCTCTGGCCCGCTTCGGCGCGTGCCTGAGGCGGCAGCGCGCCGATCTCGCGGTTTGCCAACGAGAGAGGTGAGCGGTCTCCGGCATGTGAGATTCGCGCCGTTTTGAGCGCCTCTAAGTCGGCCGCTGCTGAGATCTCTTGGACGGCCGCAGCGACAGCGGCTTCGACTGCGGCCGGTTGCAGCGCGCTGACCTCGACCGGGTCATAGGAAGAGTTCGGAGCAGACACGCGGCTCTCAGGCTCCTCACACTCGCAGGGGGTCACAGGCTCTGGGAAGCCCGCAGTCTAGTCGGCGGCCACGGTGCGTCTCGCGCTCATTCACCTCACACGTCGGTGGGGTCGTTCACAGGAAGCACCACGACAAATCGTGCGCCACCCTCTGGCGGCGGCACCAGAGCGATCCGACCACCGTGGGCCTCTACGATGCCATTCACCACGTAGAGCCCTAGACCAGTGCCGCCTCGGTCTGAACCCTTCCAGAATCGTCCAAAGATCCGATGTGCACGACCAGGCGGGATTCCAGGACCCTGGTCGGCGACCGACATCACGACCCCATCGGGATCGCGACGCAAGGTGACCGTGATCGTGCCGTCGCCGTGCCGCAATGCGTTCTCGATCAGGTTGTCGATGACCTGACCCATCTTGTCGGGGTCAACCCACACCTCCGGCAGCTCGTCGACGGAGTCGAGGACGAAGCGATCCGCTTCAACCCCCGCGACGACTTTCGCTTCGATGCGTTTGGCGACAAGCGAGTAGACATCGGTCGGAACGCGCCTCAGCTCGAGGCGTCCGGCGTCGATCCGGGCAACATCAAGCAGCTCGGCGATCAGCCTCGTTAGACGATCAGCGTCGTTGTCGACGGCTGCGAGCATCAAGCGGCGCTGATCCTCGGTGAACCTGTCCCACTTGGCGAGAAGCGTCGCCGTAAACCCTTTGATACCGGTGAGCGGTGAACGCAACTCATGTGCGACCGTCGCGATGAGGTCGGCGTGCTCGCGCTCGGCTCGGTCACGCGCCTCTGTGCCCCTGAGACTGACGACCACTTGCCGAACTGGCCCGCCGCGGTGCGATCGAATGTAGGCAGCCGTCACCAACAGGTACCGACCATCAGGCAGCTGCAATACCCGCTCTACCTGCCGCGAGCGTGTGGACAGCCCACCAAAGGGATTGGTGACCTGCCACCAGTCACGACCGGCCGCATCGGTGAGCGGGAGGGCCTCGACCAGCGGGAGCCCGACGATTTGTGCGCGCGGAACCCCGAGAATGCGCGCGGCCGCGGCATTGCAGTCTGAGACCGTGACATCGGACTCGACAACGACGACGCCATCGGGCAGGTCTTCAATCTCGGTCATCGTCTCGCACCCGGCGCGGTCATAGTCCGGATTGTGCCAGCCAGCGCCGTAGAAACATCAGCTCTGACGCTGCTCTCGGGCACTCGCATAAAGGCACAGGGCCACGGCCGTCGCGAGGTTGAGACTTTCAGCGGCTCCGTAGATCGGGATCTTCACGACCTCATCAGCCCGGCTGGCCGCCTCTGGCCTGACTCCCCACGCCTCATTCCCGAACACCCACGCCGTCGGCTCAGATAACTGCGACATCACCGCTGGGTCGTCCAGGGAGACCTCGGCCGCTCCATCGGCAACCAGGACCCGGAGGCCCGCATCACGCACGTGCTCGATCGCCTCGTCGACCGTCATGCCGACGGCGACCGGTACGTGGAACAGCCCGCCTACTGACGAACGCACCACCTTGCCGTTGTAGGGGTCAACGCTTTCGCCTGCAAACACAATGGCGTCAGCCCCTGCGGCGTCGGCCGCGCGAATGGCCGAGCCAGCATTTCCTGGGTCACGCACATCGGCCAGCACAGCAACGAGCGACGCACCTTGGGCGATAGCGCTGCTGAGTTCGACATCGAGGTAGTCGGCGACGGCCACGATCCCTTGCGGCGTCACTGTTTCGGACAACGCAGCCACCACGTCGTCGGACGCGATGGTCACTTGGATGTCGGCATTCGTCGCCTCGGCGATGAGCACCGCGTCGCGATCGCGGGCTGCACCGGTGACTATCAACTCGGTTACCGTTGTGCGACCCAGGAGATGGGCGGCAATGGCCTCTCGCACCGCTTGAGTGCCCTCAACGAGGAACCGGCGTTGCTCGGCCCGATACGCACGACGGGCGAGCCGCTGGAGTCTTCTGACTCGCGCAGAACGCGGGTCGGAGAGCTCAGCGCTCGCCACGTCAGTGAAGTGCGTCGATCAGGCTGCAGGAGCGTTGCGGTCTGCCGGCAACGCCGCCTTCGCCTGCTCAACCAGCGCTTCGAACGCCTTGGGGTCGTTGACGGCAAGGTCGGCGAGCATGCGACGGTCAACCTCGACGCCGGACGCCTTGAGCCCCTGCACGAACCGGTTGTATGTCAGGCCGTGTTGGCGAGACGCCGCATTGATGCGTTGAATCCAAAGTCGCCGAAAGTCACCCTTGCGTGCCTTGCGGTCGCGGTAGGCATACCCGAGTGAGTGAGTGACCTGCTCTTTTGCCTTGCGGTAGAGGCGCGACCGTTGACCGCGGTACCCCTCGGCCCTGGCCAGGGTGGTGCGGCGCTTCTTCTGTGCGTTGACTGCGCGCTTGACGCGTGCCATGTGAGTCTCCTGCGGTGCGTGCGGGCCGCTTGGTCAGCGGCGTCGCGAGGTCTGGAACGGACGAACGGACGCGTCAGCGACCGAGCAGCTTCTTGGCCTTCTTGGTGTCAGCCGGGGACAGTTCGACATCTTTTGCCAACCGACGAGTGCGGCGGCTCGACTTGCCCTCCAAGTAGTGCCGAGCGTTGGTGCGCTCGCGCATCAGCTTTCCGGAGCCGGTCACACGGACCCGCTTCTTGGTTCCGCTGTGCGTCTTGTTCTTCGGCATGACTTCCTCTTCTAATCTCGGGTGCTGCTGGTCGGGTGACTACTGCGGGGCTTCTGCAGGGTCGGCGGCGGTCTCTGGCACCGACTCCGCTGCCGCAGGCGCTTGGTCTGCCTCGAGGAGGTCGTCGGCGTCCTGCTTGCGGCTGAGTCGTTCGGCGCGCTGCTCGGCCATGACGTCGGCCTTCTTTCGAACCGGACCCAAGACCATCACCATGTTTCGGCCGTCCTGCTTCGGCGACGACTCGACGAAGCCGATCTCGGAAACGTCCTCAGCCAGCTTCTGCAGCAGCCGGAAGCCGAGCTCAGGTCGGCTCTGCTCGCGGCCTCGGAACATGATCGTGATCTTGACTTTGTCGCCTGCCTTGAGAAAGCGGACGACGTGGCCCTTCTTGGTCTCATAGTCGTGCTGGTCGATCTTGGGGCGAAGCTTCATTTCCTTGATGATGGTGTGGGCCTGGTTCTTGCGGGCCTCGCGATCCTTCATCGCCGACTCGTACTTGAACTTGCCGTAGTCCATGAGCTTGGCCACCGGCGGGCGAGCCATCGGAGCAACCTCGACGAGGTCGAGATCAGACTCTTGGGCCAGGCGCAGTGCGTCCTCGATGCGGACGATGCCGACCTGTTCGCCGTTCGGACCGACCAGTCGCACCTCTGGGACGCGGATCCGATCGTTGATGCGTGTTTCGGTGCTGATGAGCACTCCTTGTGTAGACGACAGGATGACCCGGGCACGAGAAAGGCCCCCGTGCGTCGTGCAGCGGGGGCCCACAGCGGTCAAGCCCAGTCGCGCCCCTCGAGGCAACGCGCCCAAGCCGTGTCGAGCGCCAAGGCGCTTGACGAGACCAAACCCGACGACCTGACGCGGTCGATGCGGGTGGGAGGTGAGACTCCGCTTGCAGATTCAGCCACTCAGAACCCCTGGAGTACGAGGACAAGTAGTTGAGTCGGTCAGGGTGAGAGGCTACCAGGATGACCTCGACCCCACCCAATTCGGACGCCGCACCTGAACTCGACCCTCCGGAAGGACCCGAGCTTCGCGATATCGGTGAAGTGCCAGCTGTCGAGGTCGTGACTACCGTCGCCCTTCACCTGATGAGCGCTGCGGCCGTCAAAGTCGGGCTCGGAGACGGGTCGAAGGACGCCTCGGTCGACAGTGGGGCGGCAGACCTCGACTTGGACGAAGCCAGAACCTTGATCATCGCCCTGGCGGGGCTGATCTCTGCCAGTGCCCCTCGGCTCGGCACTTTCCACGCTGCGCCGCTGCGAGATGGTCTGCGAACGCTGCAGCTCGCCTTTCGCGAAGCGTCTGCGGTGCCCGATGCGCCAGGGGCAGGGCCAGGTGAGGACCTGACCGGCGCGGTGTTCCCCTAGTTCTGCTCAGGAGCTGGGGTCGCCGGGCTCTCAGGGCTGGCTGAGACTCGTCCGGCCTTGACGATCGGATAGATCAGTGCGGCGATGACGCCGCCGATAGTCGGAGCAAGCAAGAAGACCCACACTTGCTCGAGTGCGGTACCCCCAGCGAACAGTGCGGGGCCGAACGACCTGGCCGGGTTGACCGATGTTCCGGTCAGGCCAATGCCGATGAGGTGAACCGCAGCCAAGGCAGCGCCGATTCCGACTCCGGCGAGGGCAGGGTCGCTCACTTTGTCTGTCAGCAGCAGCACAGCAAGCACAAAGATCATCGTGAGTACCGTCTCGACGACGAGCGCGCCTGCCAAGTTGATGCCAGCGTCTTCGCCGTAGCCGTTCGAGCCCAGCACTCCGGTCTGGTCGACGACATCGAACTGCTCGACCATCAGCCAAAGCATGAACGCACCCAGGACGGCGCCCAAGAACTGCACCACGATGTACAAGCCGCCCACCGCCGCGTCCATGCGCTTGGACAGCAACATGCCAATGGTCACGGCAGGGTTGACGTGACAGCCACTCACAGGTCCGAACGCGTACGCGCCGAAGGCAAGGACCAGGCCAAAGGCCAGGGCCACCCCGACGCTTCCAGCGCCGACTGCGCCGCCCACCACCGCGGTACCGACCGCGAGGAACACGAGGGCGAAGGTTCCGAGAAACTCGGCGAGCAGGCGTCGTGACAGGTCATCAGTCATGTGGTGATCGTGGCAAAGATCGCCCGCGATGTCTGGGATCAGAGCGTGCCGGACGCCCGCGTGTCGCCAAAACTCACTCGTAGCCCCTCTGGACACAACTGGCGCACCACGCGGTCGTGGGCAATCTGACTGACCAAATCGCTCTGCTGACTCGGATCGTCATACGGCCGATCTAGCGGCAGCCGTAGTTCGAGCGACGTCTCCGTGGGATGGCCATGGCTTGGTCGCAGGGTGTACGCGACCCTCAGCGGCTCGGGCAGGAGCCGTGCGATCGCCGCGTGCAGCACTGGATCCTCCGACCGGCCAGTCTGTGGACGAGCCACCGCAGCCAAGAGAAGCAGCTCGTACCCCTCGACGGCGAAGGCGATCGGTCCGCCAATGTCGACCACCATCGCGTTAACAGTCTCTGCCAAGGCCGCACGCGCCGCCAACGGTCCAGGCAGCGCGACGGGTCGGGCATCGTCGCGCCACTGCCCCATTGCCTCGGTGCCACTGAACGCAAGCAGCGCACGACCATGCTGCGGTGAGTCGGCAATGACGGTCGCCATCGACGATGCCTTCTCGCGCTGGTGCCCCGTTGCATCGACGTCGACCTCATCGAGGACGGCGACCACCGGCACCAGCAGACGCGCGCCCGCGAGTGCCTGAAGTACGTCGACGCCCGCACCGTGGCCCGCGGCGACCGAGGTCAGAGCGGCATAGAGGGCTGGCGGCGGCGACCCATCATCGCTCGGGTCGAGCGGTGTTGGAATCGCTGCCCCGGCGAACTCGGGCACCGCGTGAGTGTCGCCAGGCGTCACAGCCGACACGCGTGGATATCAGTGACGAGGATCCCTCTAGCTCCTAGCTCGTAGAGGTCATCCATCACGCGATTGGTTTCTGGCCGCGGCACCAAGGCGCGCACCGCCACCCACGCTGGGTCGTGCAGCGGAGAGATCGTCGGCGACTCGATGCCCGGGGTGATCTGACAAGCCTGCTCGACCAGCGCGGAGGGAACGTCGTAGTCAACGATCACGTAGGTGGCCGCCACCATCACGCCGCTCAGTCGGCGCTGCATCTGATCGATCGCTGCTTCGAGCGAAGCGGCGCTGTCGTCCCGATCCACCGCGGCGTCGATCGCACCGTTGCCTCGGATCACCACCGCTTCGCTGCGCAGGATCGGGTCACCGAACACTTGCAGCCCCGCCTGTCGCAGAGTCGAGCCTGTTTCCACCACGTCAGCGATGACATCAGCAACCCCCAACCGGACCGCTGTTTCGACAGCGCCGTCCAGCCGGATCACGCTGGCTTCGATCCCCTGAGCGGCCAGGTGAGCCGCCACGAGGCCGGGGTAGGACGTGGCAACTCGCAACCCGTTGATATCGGCCAACGTTGCGGCAGTGCCCGTGAGTGCGGCGAATCGGAAGGTAGAGGCGCCGAACCCCAGCGGCATCACCTCATGAGCGTCAGCACCGCTGTCGAGCAACAGGTCGCGTCCAGTGATTCCGATGTCGAGCTGCCCGGAACCGACATACGTCGCAATGTCACGTGGACGCAAGAAGAAGAACTCGGTGTCGTTCTCGGGGTCGTGCAGCACCAACTCACGCGCCTGGCTGCGCTGGCGGTAGCCCGCTTCGCGGAGCATTCGCGACGCAGGTTCAGCGAGCGAGCCCTTGTTGGGGACGGCAACGCGGAGCATGGGGTTCCTTCCGAGGCGTGCGGAGAATCTAAAGGCGTCGGTAAACGTCTTCGAGCGACAAGTCACAGGCAACCATCATGACCTGGACGTGATAGAGCAGCTGCGCCAGTTCCTCAGCAGTGCGCTCTGGACCCTCGTGCTTGGCCGCCATCCAGGCCTCTGACGCTTCCTCGACTAGCTTCTTTCCGATGGCGTGAACACCTTGGTCAAGAAGTCGGACCGTTCCAGAGCCTTCGGGCCTTGTCATGCTGCGGCCCTGCAACTCGTTGAACAGATCGTCGAACGTCTTCATGCGATGCCCTTCAGACTCTTACCCGGCTGGACCCGGCTCAGACCCGTGAGCACCGGCCCACGCTCGCACCAGAGTAGTGAGGTGACCCTACGAACCCAGCGACCGTAGGGCGACCGCGAGCGACACTGCAGCTTCGGCAGCCTCGGCCCCTTTGTCTTCGCTAGAGCCGCTCAGCCCCGCTCGGTCCAGGGCCTGCTGCTCGTTGTCACAGGTGAGCACCCCGAACCCCACAGGGCGTCCCGAGTCCAGACTGACCCGCAGCAAGCCGTCCGTCGCCGCGCCACAAACGTACTCAAAGTGCGGCGTACCACCGCGGATAACGACGCCAAGAGCGACTACCGCATCGGAAGTCTCAAGCATCCGTGCCGCGCCTAGCGGCAGCTCGAAGGCCCCGGGAACTCGCAACACGTCGACGTCGCTCACATTCGCCGCTTTGAGTGCGCGCTGAGCCCCGGCGATCAACCCGTCCATGACGACGGTGTGCCATGAGGCCGCCACGATCCCGACGCGCAGCCCCGACCCGTCGACGGCCAAGGTCGGTGCACCCGCCCCGCTCATTGCCGACCACCTTCGCCGCTCCTCGGCGCGGAGGGATCCTCCGGACCACTCAGGTCGGGAAGCTCATGACCCATGAGGTCGCGCTTGGTGGTGAGATAGCGGACATTCTCGTCGGTGACCGCGGGCGGCAAGGGTTCACGACTGGCAATCGTCAGGCCGTAGCCCTCAAGACCAGCGCGCTTGGTCGGGTTGTTCGTCAGAAGCCGCATGCTGTGCACCCCGAGGTCGGCGAGTATCTGTGCTCCCGTTCCGTAGTCGCGGGCATCAGCTGGCAAGCCCAGTTCCAGGTTTGCCTGAACGGTGTCGGCACCTGCGTCCTGCAGTTGATAGGCCCGCAGTTTGTGGAGCAGTCCGATGCCGCGCCCCTCGTGGCCGCGAAGGTAGAGAACCACTCCTCTGCCTTCGTCAGCCACTCGCTTCATGGCGCTTGCCAGTTGTGCGCCGCAGTCGCAGCGAGTCGAACCGAGCACATCACCAGTGAGACATTCGGAGTGCACCCTGACGAGCACCTGATTGCCGTCACCAATATCGCCTCGCACCAACGCGACATGATCGGTGCCCGTGATGGTGTCGCGATAGCCGTGGGCCGCGAACAATCCGTAGCGCGTCGGCAGAGTAGTCGTGGCGACCCGTTCGACTTGTCGTTCGGTGCGCCGCACGTACGCGATCAAATCTGCGATCGAAATCATCGTCAGGTTGTGTTGGTCGGCGAACTCGCGCAGTGCAGGTGCACGCATCATCGAACCGTCGTCGTGCACGAGTTCACAGATCGCACCGGCAGGGTTCAGGCCAGCAAGCCGAGCCAGGTCGACCGCCGCCTCTGTGTGGCCCGGTCGCCGCAGGACACCACCTTCAGCGGCTCGCAGCGGAAACACGTGACCGGGTCGGGTGATCTCGTTGGGCTCGGTCGCCGAGTCTGATAGCACCCGGATCGTGTGTGAGCGATCGGCGGCTGAGATACCGGTGCTGATTCCGTCGCGAGCGTCCACGCTCACCGCATAGGCAGTGCCCTTGCGGTCTTCGTTCACCATCGTCATCGGCGGCAGAGACAGCCGATCGAGGTCGGCGCCGGTCATCGCCACACAGATGACTCCAGAGGTGTGACGGATCATGAAGCCCGCCAACTCGGGTGTGGCCCTCTGCGCAGCAAAGATCAGATCACCTTCGTTCTCACGATCCTCGTCATCGACGACGACCACGGCGCGACCTGCGCCGATCTCGGCGATCGCCCGCTCGACAGAATCAAGTTGAACCGAGGATGTTGCACCCGCGCTACCCGTCATTTCGTGCCTCCCGGAAGCATTCGCTCCACGTACTTGGCGACCACATCGACTTCGAGGTTCACCTCATCACCTGCCTGTTTGCTCCCCAACGTCGTCAGGTCGAGGGTCGTCGGGATCAAACTGACCTCGAACCAGTCGGGTCCCAGCGACGACACCGTGAGAGAAACCCCGTCAACAGTGATCGATCCCTTCGCTACGACATATCGCGCCTGCGAGTCTGGAAGTTCGAAACGCACCACCTCCCACGCGTCGCCACGGACCCGCTTCAGGATCGTCGTGGTCGCGTCAACGTGTCCTTGAACGAGGTGACCCCCGAGTCGACTCGACAACGTGAGCGGTCGTTCGAGGTTCACCGGTGAGCCAGGCACCAGTTGCCCCAGACTCGAACGCACCAGCGTCTCGCGCATGACATCGGCTGTGAACGCGCCGTCGTCGACCGACGTCACGGTCAGACAGACCCCGTTGACCGCGATCGAGTCACCCGTGGCGGCGTCGGACGTCACGAGCGGACCGGCGATACGCACGGTCGCTGAGTCTGCAGCGTGTTCGAGCGCCACCACTCGACCCAGCTCTTCGACGATTCCGGTGAACATTCAGGTAGTCCCTTCCTGCGTGACGCTGGACAGCGGGGTGGGTGCTTGCAGTTGGGCTGTCCATCGAAGGTCGCTGCCCACCAACGCAACATCGTCGAAGGTGAACCTCCTGGCGTCCGCAATGGACGTGATTCCAAGGCCAGTGACCAGCCCGGGCCCCTCGCCTAAAAGCGCTGGGGCGATGTACCCGATGGCGCGATCGACAAGGCCGGCCGAGACAAAAGCGCCAGCTAGCGTCGGACCACCCTCGAGAAGCACGTGGTGGACGTCCAACTCGAAGAGTCGGTCGAGCACGTCGCGTGGATCGTGCGTTCGCAGGTGCACGACGCCATGTGGTGCTTCACGAACGCGAGCAGCCTCGGGAATCTCTCGCATACCGACGACGACTCCGACCGGCTGTCGGGCTCTGAGGGCCCCATCGGCGTCGCGCGCGGAAAGCTGGGGGTCGTCGGCAAGCACCGTTCCCACGCCAACCATGACGGCTTGCACCTCGCTGCGGAGGGCATGCACCTCGGCCCGCGCCGCATCGCTGGTTACCCAACGGCTAGAGCCGTCCGCAGCCGCCACCCTGCCGTCAACTGTGCTGGCGACCTTCCAGGTGACGTACGGACGTCGGCGTTCCATCGCAAGCGTCCAAAGCTGATTCAGCGCGAGCGCTTCGACAAGCAAGACACCTGACTCAACGCTGACTCCGGCAGCTCCCAAGACCTGCGCCCCGCCGCTAGCTGTCGGGTTTGGATCGCTCTGCCCGTATACGACCCGGACGACACCAGCATCGAGCAGTGCCTCGGTACACGGACCGGTACGACCACGGTGGCAACACGGTTCAAGCGTGACGACGGCGGTTGCGCCTCGTGCCGCTGCACCGGCGAGGGCTAGCGCCTCGACCTCGGCGTGCGGTTGTCCGGCTCCGCGGTGATGGCCGGCACCGACCACGACCCCGCTCGCATCCACGATCACCGCGCCGACGCGCGGGTTGGGGTGGGTGGGGGTGCCTGACTGCTCAGCCAGCGCGAGAGCGCGACGCATGGCGTCGACCTCGATCGTGCTGGCCATCTGTACTCCTGCCCATCGGGCTCCGGGGTACAGGATTGCCACAACTCAGCACCGACACATGGTCGGCTGAGCTACGGCACGCGCCTCCCATCCGGACTTTCACCGTCGGCCTTGGAGTTTCACCAAGTCAACCGACCGCTGGCTGCGATCGGGTCGCGGGCTTTCACCGCCGGCTCGGAATTGCACCGACCCCGGAGCGTGCTTTGTCATTCAGAGCAAGTCTCTCACACCGGCGGGCCACACCACTTACCCGAGGCTTACCGACTCTGCCGAGGCACGCAGCGCCTGCACCATCGCTGCTGGATCGTCGGCGCTGAACACTGCTGAGCCAGCCACGAAGACATCGGCCCCGGCCTCTGCGGCCCGTTCGATCGTGCTCGGGGCGATGCCTCCATCAACCTGTAGCCACACCGACGACTCACGCTCGCGAAGGAGCTCACGGGTCCGCCGGATCTTCGGCAGCACGACGTCAAGGAAGGCCTGACCGCCGAACCCGGGCTCGACAGTCATGAGCAACACCATGTCGATCTCGGGCAACAGATCCCCGTATGGCTCGATGGGCGTCGCCGGTTTCAGCGCTATCCCTGCCCGCGCTCCCCCACGATGCAACTCGCGCGCAAGACGAACCGGCGCATCGGCAGCTTCAACGTGAAAGGTCACCGATTCGGCACCGGCCTCCGCGTACGCAGGCGCCCATCGATCAGGATCCTCAATCATGAGGTGACAGTCGAGCGGCAGCGAGGACGCTTTGCGCAAGGACTCGACTATCGGAAGCCCCAACGTGAGGTTGGGCACGAAGTGGTTGTCCATGACATCGACGTGCACCCAGTCGGCGACCTCAGAGATCGACTCGACTTCGGCGGCGAGCTGCGCGAAGTCAGCGGACAGGATGCTCGGGCAGATCTGGATTCCCACGCCCCCCAGTGTAGGGACTCAGGGTAGGGACTCAGGTCCCACACTGGCTCAGCGTCGTCGCAACTTCGGGTTGAGAATCTCGTCCATGGCGTAGCCGCACATCGTGAAGGACAACGTCACGCACACGATCGCGACCCCGGGAGGGATCAGCCACCACCAATACCCATTGGTCATGGCGCCAGCACTGAAGGCCTGTTCGATGATGACCCCCCACGAGATCGCCGTGGCGTCCCCGAGCCCGAGGATCGACAACGTTGTCTCGGTGAGAATTGCGACGGCGACGGTGAGAATGGCGTTGGCAAAGATGACGGGCGCTACGTTCGGCAAGATGTGTCGCATCACGATCGTGGTGTCGCCGCAGCCCAGCACCCGCGCGCGCTCAACGTACGGGCGGGCACGAACGCTGAGCGCCTGTGCCCGGATCAGACGCGCTGGCTGCGCCCACGACGTGACGCCAATTACCAAGATGATGATCCAGACGCTGGCGCCGAGGATTGATGACAGCACGATGGCGAGCACCAGCCAGGGGATCACCAAGAACCAGTTCGTCATCGCGTTGAGCCCGGTATCGATTCGGCTGCCGCCGTAGTACCCGCTGATCACGCCGATCGTCGCGCCAAGCAGCACAGCAACAAGGGTTGCTGTGATCCCGACGAGGAGCGAAATGCGTGATCCGACGATGACGAGGTCGAGAACCGATCGACCGAAGTTGTCGGTGCCGAGCGGGTAACCGCTGTACGGCGGATGGTTCGGGTCACCTTGTGCTGTCGCCGGCTCGATGTCTGCGGCAGGGACGAGCAAGGGGGACGCCAGCGCCAGGGCGGTAAAGAACGCCATGACCCCGAGGCCAACCATCCCCTGACGGTTGTGGCGATACAACGTCCAGTTGCGGCTGAGCGCCTCGCGGCGACGCCGCCAGACGAGGCGGCGGGGCGAGACGACCGCGACCTCTGCGGTGGTGGACACGACCTCACACCTCTTCGATGCGAGGGTCGAGGAAGCCGTACGTCACATCTGCGATCAGGTTGGCGATGACCACCGCGATACTGCTGATCAGAAAGACTCCCTGAAGCACCGGGTAGTCATAGGCGTCGATGGCTTGATAGGTCAGCAGTCCGATCCCGGGATAGGAAAAGATCGCCTCGACCAAGATCGCGCCACCGAGAACGAATCCGAAACTCAGGGCAATCAAAGTGAAGGACGGCAGAAAGGCGTTCGGCACTGCGTGGCGCTTGCGCACCATCGTGTCTGTGAGCCCCTTCGCCCGTGCGGTTGCGATGAAGTCTTCATCTTTGACTTCCAGCAGCGATGACCTCATGACGATCATGTACGACGCGCCGTACCCAAGGGCGAGGGTCGCCGCCGGTAGCACCAAGTGGTTAAGCACGTCCGCGACATGTTCGAGGCCGGTTGATCCGTCGCCACTGTCGTAACCGCCGACCGGGAACCAGCCAAGGGTCCCTGCGAAGATGATCAGCAGCATCATTCCGAGCCACCCCTCGGGGGCGGAGTACAGCGTGAGCGAGCCGTACAAGCTCGTGCGGTCGAATGCCGAGCCGCGCCGCCACGCACCCTTGATGCCCATGGCCAGCCCAATAACTATCGCTACCCCAGTGCCGACGCCAACCAAGAGCACCGTTGGCCAGGTTCGCTCGGTAATGGTCTCGAGCACCGACTGACCGGTGAGGTACGACGTTCCAAGATTGCCGGTCAGCGTCTCTTGCAGGTAGGTGATGAACTGTTGTAGCAACGGCTCATCGAGACCGAAAATCGCACGCTGTTCGGCGATCTCTGACTCAGTGAGCCGCTGGCTGCGGGCCAGCAGGCCAGCTGGGTCGCCAGGCATGATGCGGAACAGGAAGAAGTTGAAGCAGAGGACGAAGAACACCGTGACGAGCGCCCATCCGACCTTCTTCGCCAGGTAGCTGGCCCTCATCGGGCTCCCGGGCGCATCGTCAGCCCTCTTCCTCGTCCGCCCGGCGGCCCCGACGCGAGATCAGGAAGACGCCGGCGCCGACACCGACGATGATCGCTCCCCAAGCCCATACCGGCAGCCCAGACGAGGAGCTTGAGCCCCCACCAGAGCCCTCATCGGCTGGCCGAACCGTCACCATTCCAACGTTGTTGTAGTTGGGAATCAGGTAACCGTCGTCACCGGGCACGGGCGTGAAGTCGGTCACGAGGTCATTTCGGTAGGCCTCGATGTTGTTGGGGTATGCGAGGGCGATCGACGGTACCTCGCTGTACGACAACGCCAGTGCCTCGAAGACCACTTCCTGCCGCTCGGCGGTGTCGACGATGGTCTCCTGCTCTTTCACCAGCGCGTCGTACTCGGGGTTACTCCAACAGCCGTCACTCAGCTCCTGACACTGGTCAGTCATCAGGGTCGTGAGCTGGTAGTTGGGGTCGGGCTCACCGGTCCAGTACCAGATATAGGCATCCCAGTCGCCGGTGTTCCAGTACGAGTACATCTTGCCCTCGTTGACGGGGTAGATCTTCGCTTCGATGCCGATTTGCTCGAGGTAGCCGACGATGAGCTGCCCGGAAGCCAAGGCGCCGGCGGTCTCTTGGGACACCGGGATCCGGAGTGCGAGCCGGTCACCGGTGTTCGGATCGATGCGGATTCCATCGCTTCCTTCGGTGTACCCGCTCTCATCAAGCAGCTGGTTGGCCGCCTCTGGATCAAAGGGGATGAGCTCGTCTTCAGGCACGTCGTAGTGCCACTGCTCTGGCACCTGTCTAATGAGAGACGTGCCGGGGACTGCTGCCCCGTCGAACGCCTTTTCCACGATGCCCTCTTTGTCGATCGCCATAGTGATCGCCAGGCGCACGTTCTTGTCTTGCAGCGCAGGCAAAGGATCGGCGTCCGGACTTTGGCCCCCGAAGTTGAATGCGAAGTTCAACCACCAGTCCGAGACGTTCTTCTGCACCGTGATGTTGTCGTCGCTTTCGAGGGACGGAAGCAGCGATGAGTCGAAGTAGGTGGCAACGTCGATCTCACCCCTCTTCAACGCCTGTGCCATGGCGTCCTGGTTGGTGTACAGCTGGAAGCGGACCTCTTCGAAAGCAGGCTCGTCACCCCAGTAGTTCGGGTTGCGCTCCAACGTCCAGTTCTGTCCGCGGTTAACCTCGCTCAGCGAGAAGGGGCCGGTCGTCACCGACGGCGTGTTCTCGACAGCTCGCAACTCGGCCTTGTCGAGGTCGGCGTACTCACCCCAGATGTGCTCAGGAACGATGTAGATCCACGGCGGCGTCAGTGGCTGGTTGGTCGGAGTCTTGGACTTCCAGATCAACGTCGTGTCGTCAGGAGTCTCGAACGTCGTGCCCTCGGTGAAGTACTGGGCGTAGGTCGAAATCTCCTGGTCGATCACCAGTTCGTACGTGAAGGCGACGTCGCGCGCGGTGAACGGCTCACCATCGCTCCACTTCACGCCTTCGCGAAAGGTGCACGTCCATTCGGTGAGGTCGTCGTTGGGCACGCACTCATCAGCAAGCCCCGGCTGTGGTGACAGATCGTCGTTGCCAAACTGCAGCATCATGTCGTACTGGATCGTGGCGACGTTCCAGTCGCTGCCAGACCGCAGCGAGAACGGGTTCGCGGTCGTGAGGTCGTTGGGTACGCCGACGCGCAGCACACTGCCCTCAGTTGTGTCCGCGGCACCGGCGGTAGACACCACCGCTCCGCTGAGCGACAGCGCAACTAGCCCCGCCGCCGCGGTGGCGAACGTCATGCGCAACTTACGACTCATCCCATGTCCTCCCAGACCAGTCCTCCGCAGGCGGCAGAGTAAGCAGCCCGTCTCCAACCCCTCTCCTCTATGTTGCCGTGTCGGCAACAATGAGAGTGAAGGTTCTGAGTCTGTGCGGTCACGACTTGGTGACGGTCGCGTCGGGGTGCCAGCGGTCCATGCTCACCATCGGAGCGGCCTCGGCTAGCAGGTGCGTGGCTCGGCGACTCAATACTCCGGCCGCGGAGCGCGCTGATGCACTGACGGTCCGGAGCCGGCTCGGCGTGAGGCGCGCGCTAGGGCCCGCGACGCCAACGGCGGCCAAGACCGAGCTCTCGGAGGTGAGGACGGGCACAGCGACCGAGCTCATGCCGTCCTCGAGCTCATCGACAGAGGTAGCGAATCCTTGGCTCCGAACACTCGGAAGCAGCCGCTTGAACTCATCGGCGTCGCTAATTGTGCGCCGTGCGCGCCTGGGCAGTGGCCCTTCGAGGGCGGCGTCCAAGTCGGGGACCGCGCCGTAGGCAGCGAAGACCTTGCCACTCGACGAACAGTGCAGCGGGCTGCCGCGGAGCCAGACCCACGGCTCTTCCCGACCGCCGCGCGACGGCGCCACATGCTCGAGATACAGCACGGCTTGCCCCATCGGCAACGAGAGGTACGCGACCTCGCCGGTAGCGGCGGCGAGTTCTCGAAGGATCGGCCGCGACACTTCGATGACACCGAGATCAGTCACGGCATCGACCGCGAGTCGAGCCAGGCGTGGTCCGAGGCGGTATCCCTGAGGACCACGGCGGACCAACCCACGATCGGCCAGCGTGCCAAGCAACCGGGACGCCGTTGCCTTATGGACACCGATTCGATTCGCCACTTCGGTCACCGTGACGGGCCGCCCGGCCGCAGCAAGCACCTCGAGCACGTCGGCAACGCGTTCAGCTGCTCCTGTGGTTCTCATGAGTTATCGTCCCCCGGCAGCAACGTCGGCGCCGAGTTCAGCGTCATCGTCGACTGGGGTCTCGATCACCAACCGAATCTGTCGTTCTACGCGTCCGTTGGAGACCAGCAGATGGCACCCGTCTTGGGGCGGCGTCCCATCCAGTTGAGTGAGTGCGCCACCGCTTTCCTTGACGATGACGCTGGTCGCCGCCCAGTCCCACTCGTAGCAAGGCCCTTGTTCGACGAGGGCTTCGGCAGATCCACGCGCCACCAGCAAGTGCGCCCATGCGTCACCGATGCCGCGCGTAACGCGCGCGGCATCGACCACTCGATGAAGCGCGTCGACGCCGGTTCCGTTGACCCCACTGAACTCCTCCAAAGGTGCGTGAAGGACGAAGGACTCAGCGAGTGCGTCGACTGTCGACACGTGGATTCGAGCGCCGTTGCGGAACGCCCCCTGACCACTGACGGCGTGATAGCGCTCACCTAGCGCTGGAGCATCAGCAACGCCGACCACCACTGGGGCACCAACGCCGCCAACGCGGAGTCCGATCAAGGTCGTCCAGAGTGGGATGCCTTCGGCGAACATCCGCGTCCCGTCGATGGGGTCGATCACCCACACCCGTCCACTCGTGCCTGAGGTGAAACCCCCCTCTTCGCCTCGCACTCCGTCACGCGGGCGACGTTCGGTGAGAATGTCGCGCATCGCTCGCTCGGCAGCAGCATCAACCTCGGTGACGGGGGTCTCATCAGCTTTGAGGGTGACCTGCTGGCGACCGCCAAAGGCCGACATGGTGATGGCGGCTGCCACATCGGCCAACTCGATGGCCAGTGCCAAGTCGTCCAGCTCGTCATGCCAGTCATCGACTGGGGGGCCAGGTGTCACCCGCGGGAGCGTAGCGGCGCCCCTGCGCAGCGACGAGGGGATGGCGCATTGGGCGGAATGCTGGCGGATCCTGTCACTTTCCGTCACCATGTGATTACAGAGGGAGGGGTTATGTCGCAGGGGGCGCAAGGGGTGAGCGGGGCAAGCCTCGGCCGTCGGCTGTCCGAGCGCGTTCTTGCCGTTCCGTCCGATGTAGCGGGGCCCCAGCGACGGCGCACTCGCACGCTGCTCTGGGTCTCCACCGTGCTGGCCCTCTCGGTCATCCCGGTCGTCGTGCTCATCACGATCGCGGTCCCAGATGACGACAACACGGTGCCACTCGCCTTCCTTGGGTGGCTCTTCTACGGCGGAATCCGCTGGTGCGTGGCTCGCCGCCACCTCACGGCCGCAGCGTGGGTCTTCGTTGCCTACTTCGTGATCGTGCCGCTGAACTGGCTGCCTTCGGGCGGGCCGGCCAACCCGATCGACCTGATGTTCATCACTGTGGTGCCGGTCATGGCAGCAGTTGTGCTGCCAACCAGGCAGGTGCTGATCGCCTGCGGCATCGCCTTCGCCGAGCTCGCAGCGCTCGCCACGGTGACCGAGGCCATCCGACTCAGCGTCGGTGAGTACGCCACCTACATCGTCATCTTGCTCGGCGTCATTTCGTCGGCCGCAGTGGTGCTGACCGTGATCATCGATCGGGCCTTCGATGAAGCCGATCGAACACGCGTCGAAGCCGAGCGTCTCGCTGATGAGCTCCAGGTCGCCAACGCCGATCTGGAGCAGCGAGTGCGCTCGCGCACCACCGAGCTGGCCGACGCACTTCACCGCGAGCAACGATTGAGCGCACAGTTGGGTGAACTATCTGTCCGCGATTCACTCACAGGGCTGCACAATCGCCGCCACATGGACGAGACGATCGACCAGATGTTCAAGTTCGCGATGCGAAGCGGAAACGCGCTGAGTGTGGCAATCATCGACCTTGACGATTTCAAGCCGATCAACGACCGACACGGGCACATCGTCGGGGATCAGGTTCTTCGTCAAGCCGCGTTAGTGCTCGACCGCTCGATCCGCGGCTCCGATGAGCTGGTGCGCATGGGCGGCGAAGAGTTCGCGCTTCTGATGCCCAGCACCTCCCCACGGGAGGCGGTCACGGTGTGTGAACGAATGCGATCCGCGCTCGAAGAGTACGACTGGGCGGAGATCGCGCCCGGGATCGTGCTCACCGCAAGCTTTGGCGTGTCCACGACGGGGGCAGTACGTGAAGTCACAGACCTGGTGCGGGCCGCGGACGAGCAACTCTTCAAAGCCAAGCGAGCTGGTAAGAACCGCGTGCTGTGCGTGAGCGAAGAAGTGGCCTAGGCGATTCTCCGCACGATGTTGAGGTACATCGCGTCGGTGCCGTGCAGGTGAGGCCACAGTTGTACGGCAGGTCCGTCTCCGAGGTCAGGCGGGTGGCCGGGCAGTAGGGGCCGCGCGTCCACCTGCTCGACACCGGGCCAATCCGCAAGTACCGCGTCGACGACCCCGACTGTCTCCTGGAGAAGCGGCGAACAGGTGACGTAGGCAACGACTCCCCCGGGCTTGACGAGGCGTAGGGCTGCCCGGAGCAAACGTCCCTGGCCCCGCACTAGCCCCTCGAGATCTGCTGGCGACTTGCGCCAGCGCGCCTCTGGTCTACGTCGCAGCGCACCAGCGCCGCTGCACGGTGCATCGAGCATCACGCGGTCGAACCGACCTGACTCAGCCTTCACCACCGTGTCGTCGGCAGCATCGACGGTTCTGACGCGGACGGACTCACCCACCTGTTGTTGCACCATGCGCGCGCGATGAGGCTGAATCTCCCACGCCTCGAGTTCTGCCCCATGGGGTGTGGCCAACGCCGCGAGCAACCCCGCTTTGCCACCAGGGCCAGCACACATATCGAGCCAACGCTCTGCCTCTTCAAGGCCTTCTGTGTCTTTTGTGTCTGCTGTGTCTTGTGTGTCTTTGGTGTCGCCTGTTCCCACCGGCACCGCGGCGAGAGCAAGGGCCACCAATTGACTGCCTTCGTCTTGAACCGCAGCGCGTCGTTCGCGAACAGCGGTCAGAGCGCCCGGGTTGCCAGACGACAGAGTGGCAGCGTACGGAGACCACCGGCCCCGAGTCGCACCGCTGCCAATCAGCTCATCGACGGTGCACAGCCCTGGGCGAGCGACCACGGTCACCGGCGCCGGGATGTTGTCAGCGGCCAGGGCCTCGCTGAGTTCATGCTCAGGTCTGCCTTGTGCCGCGAGAGCCACGCGAAGTTCTGCCACGAGCCACTCTGGGTGTGCGTATCGGACAGCCAGGGCAGCGTTCGAAGCTCCTTCGAGATCGGCAGTAAGTTTCTCCAGCCAGTCGTCAAGGGTCGACCTGGCGATCCGGCGTAGCACGGCGTTGATGAGCCCAGCGGCTCGACGGGCTTGACTGCGCTTTGCTAGTTCGACGGTCGTGGTGACGGCCGCGTGGTCGGGAACGTTCATCGAGAGAACCTGGTGACATCCGATGCGCAGAACATCACGCACCACTGCGTCGAGCGGCATCGACGCCGGGTCGACACACGCATCAATGATGCGATCGTAGGTTCCTTGCCAACGCAAGGTGCCGTACGTGAGTTCAGTTGTGAATGCTGCATCGCGACCCGACAGTCCAGTCTCGGTCAAGCGTTCCGGTAGCAACAGATTGGCGTACGCGCCCCGATCACCGACCGCGCGAACGACGTCAAGTGCCACCTGGCGTGGACTCTCTGCGCGTGGGGCCCTTGAGGCTTGGTGGCTCACGTGAACACGTCACCATCGTGCAGCCGTGCACCGCGAGCCCAGTCGGAGGCAGGCATGGTGCCCTTTCCCTCCGGTCTCACGTCACCCAACAGCACGTCACCAGAACCTGTGCCGACCCAGAGCTCGCGTTTCGTCACCCGGATGGCGCCAGGCGCCAACGGTGGCTCCCCGTGCTGCACCGCTGCCGTACTCAGCGGGAGCAGGCCGATACGACGATCGGCCCATTGGGTCCAGGCGCCCGGTGATGGGGTGTTCGAGCGGATCCGTCGATCGATCGATAGCGCTGGCTCGTGCCAGCGAACTCTGGCGTCGGCCGGCGTCACCTTCGGCGCCAACGTGACGCCGTCTGCAGGCTGCTCCTGCGGCGCCAGTTCGCCTCGCTCGATGCCGTTCAACGTGTGCACCAGCAACTCAGCGCCGGACTGTGCGAGGCGACCTAGGACGTCCCCCGTGGTGTCGCGCGCCTCGATGGACTCGGTGACGGTGCCGAAGACCGGGCCGGCGTCAAGTCCTTCCGTCAGGCGGAACGTCGTGGCGCCCGTGATGTCGTCCCCATGGGCGATTGCGTGATGAACGGGTGCAGCACCTCGCCATGCGGGCAGCAGCGAAAAGTGCAGGTTTACCCAGCCATACGTCGGCACCGAGAGCAGATCCGCAGGAATGAGACCGCCGTAGGCCACGATCGGGCAGCATTCGGGGTCTAGTTCACGCAGTTGACGATGCAGGGTGTCATCTTGCGGCGACTCAGGCTTGAGCACCCGCAGCCCTAGCTCTTCGGCGCGTTGGCCAACAGCTGAGGCGCCCTGCTCGCGACCTCGACCCCTAGCGGCGTCGGGGCGCGTGATGACGGCGATCAGGTCATGGTGTGAGGCCGCGATCGCCTCGAGTGATGGGATCGCAGCGTTCGGCGTTCCCGCGAAGATCAGACGCATGAAGCGATCACGGAAGAGCGACCCTAGAGTGCAAGCCCGCGTGTGGCATGCGGACTCACCTTCACAGCCGGAACAGGTTGTCCTGACCAATCCGCTTCACGGATCGCCTTCATTGCCGCCTTGTGCTGCTCGGGGTCTAGCCGATCCACGAACAAGATGCCGTCGAGGTGGTCTGTTTCGTGCTGGACGCAACGCGCCAACAGTTCGGTGCCCTCGATCACCACTGGGTCACCGTGCATGTTGTAACCCTTCGCCACGACGCCGAGTGCACGACGACAGTCGAACGTCAGGTTGGGCAACGACAAACATCCTTCTTCGCCGAACTGCTCTTCTTCCGAGAGGTCAAGCTCGGGGTTAATCAGGTGCCCTACGACGTCATCGACGTCGTAGGTGAAGACCCGCAGGGACACTCCGATCTGCGGAGCAGCCAGACCAACCCCCGGAGCCTCAAGCATCGTTTCGGTCAAGTCCTTAACGAGGGTTCGCAACTCTTTGTCAAAGTCGACCACCGGTTGTGCTGGCATACGCAGCACTGGGTCGCCGAAAAGACGGATCGGCTGGATCGACATGGGTGACGGGCTCCACTCGTGAGGCTAAGCCTCCATTCTAGGTGGCGGGCAAGGTGAACACGATCAGCCTCCGTCCGCCTCCGTCAGCCTCGGCCTAGCCCCACCCGACCGGGTCGATTCTGATGGTGACCCAGCCAGTGTCTTTGCGGACGCTCCGCTCGCCTTGCGCGGTTGCCAAGGCCGCCGCCAGGGCGTTCGCGTCATTACCCTCGCGGCGTTCGGACCGCAGCACCACGCGGACCTGATCGGCATCGCCGACGTTCGGTGCCCTGGCCGTGCTGGTGGGGCGCACGCCCACCGGACCGAGTTGCTCAGTACCTGCCGGCAGCACGACCCGCGCGATCAGGTCGGCCACATCATCGGCGGCTCCTTGCAGAACGGCGACGCGGACCGCAGGTGGAAGCGACACAAGACGCCGGTCAGCAAGCTCTGCGTCGGCAAACCGGGTGGGATCCCAGCGCACGAGTGCTTGCACCGCCGTGATGCTGGCATCGGCCACCACCACTACGTGGCCAGCATCTGGTGCGGACTTCACGAGTGCAGCCGCAGCCATCCATCGCCGCAGCGCCTCTTCTGTGGCTCTGAGGTCGACGCGTCCGAGCAGCGCCCACGCGTCGAGCAACAACGCGGCAGCGTAACCATCAGGCGCGAGTGGCTCGGCGCCCGGCGTCGCCACCACCAATGCCGGGGTGGAAGCGACCTTCGAGCGGACGGCACGCCCGCCCGACGTGATGACGGGAACACCCGGGAACGCCTTACCGAGCTCTTCGGCGGTTCGCTTCGCACCAACGACCTGTGAGCGGAGCTGTTCGCCGCCACACGAAACGCAGTGCCATGACCCGTTGACGCTGCCGCACCAGTTGCATACCGGCGACTGACGTTCCCCTGGAACAGCAAGCGGCCCCTGGCAGGTGGAACATCTCGCCACTTCGCCGCACCGGAGACACGAGACCCCTGGCAGGTATCCCCTGCGAGGTACCTGCACGAGCACGGGACCTCGAGTCAACGCCTCATGCGCGACCCGCCACGCGGCGGTCGGCAGCCTTGCAGCCGACGCCAAGGGGTCGGAGTCTGATGATGAGTCAGCGGAAGCCCGAACGCGCGGTGCAGCCGCGCGCACAGCCGACCGGTCGGCAGTCACTGAGCGCAAGAAGCCACTCTCGACCATGGCGGCACTCTCGGCGGTACGCGTGAAGCCACCCACGATGAGACCTGCACCGGATTGGTGTGCCCGCAACGCGGCGACCTCGCGCGTGTGCGGGTACGGGGCACGCGGTTCGGCGTGCAGGTCGTTGCCGTCGTCCCACACCACCATGAGACCGAGGGCTTGCACCGGGGCGTATACGGCGGCCCGAGTGCCAACAACGACAGCGGGTGCGCCGTGCGATGGATCAGCGCTGAGCACCTGAAGCCAACGTCGGTAACGCTCACGTGGACCAGCGTCGGCGGTCAGCACGATCGGCGATAGCCCGGTCGCCGCAATGCCCTGCGCGACAAGCGCCACGTCATCGTGATCTGGCACGACGACGATCGATCCTCTTTGCGAGCGACTCGCAGCAGCAACAGCTTCGGCGATCGGAGCAACCCACACTGGCGACTCTTCGATGACACCAGGGAGCGCGCACCATGATGCTCGAGGTGAGCCACCCGATTCGAGCGCCGCAATCATCGGTTGGCCGGACCGGTAGCTCGACCACACCGACCCGACGAGCCCCACAGGTGACTCGACCGGGGACGGATGGGGGCGGGGTACGTTGCTCGGCTCTTCTTGCTCGGCTTGCTCGGCCTGCACGGCCTTCACTGCCGCCAGGTGTTCTCGCTCGGTGGCGGCGTGCCGTGCCGGAATCGCCAGCCGCAGCACATCGGCGAGGCTGCCGCAGTAGCGGTCAGCCACCGCACGCGCCAGCACGCTGACCTCGGGAGTCAGAACCGGCAAGGGCGACACCACGGACTGAAGGGTGCTCAACCGGCCCTCGTGGGGAGTAGATGCTCGACGTTCCACGATGAATCCGTCGACAAGCTGCCCAGCGAAGCGAACCCGCACCCTTGCCCCGGGAACGGCGCTCGCGTCTTGCGCCTCCGTCACTCGGTAGTCGAACAGGCGGTCGAGATGAGGCAGTGAGATGTCGACAGCGACCCGGGCGATGGGATTGGTCTCAGCCATGGCGGAGGGCGGACGCGGACCGCGCTTGCGTGCCGACGTGGCGCGCCTGCGAGCTTGCGCAGGTGGCAAGTCGGTGAGGGACAGCTGATCTGTCGTGGAGCCGGTCACGACCACCGTTCTACAGCAGCAGACCCACGGTGCCTGCTGTCCTCAGTTGGCAGCAGCCCGCAACGCGTCCGCGCGGTCTGTGCGCTCCCACGTGAAGTCGGGAAGGTCGCGCCCGAAGTGGCCGTACGCCGCTGTCTGCGCATAGATCGGACGGAGCAGATCGAGGTCGGCGATTATCGCAGCTGGCCGCAAGTCAAAGACGTCGAGCACCGCGCGTTGAATCTCGGTGTCTGGCACCGTGCCGGTGCCGAAGGTCTCGACGAACAGACCCACCGGGTGGGCCTTACCAATCGCGTAGGCCACCTGAACCTCACAACGACGGGCCAAGCCGGCCGCGACCACGTTCTTGGCGACCCACCGCATGGCATATGCCGCTGAGCGGTCGACCTTGCTCGGGTCTTTACCGGAGAAGGCGCCGCCACCGTGACGAGCCATGCCGCCGTAGGTGTCAATGATGATCTTTCGCCCAGTCAGGCCGGCGTCACCCATGGGACCGCCGACCTCGAATCGACCTGTCGGATTCACCAACGTGCGGTGGTTGTCACTGTCGATGTCGAACGCTGCCAGCGTCGGTGCAATGACAAGTTCTTCAACGTCGGGCTGTAAGAGCGTCTCGAGGTCGATGTCGCTCGCGTGCTGAGTCGAGACCACCACGGTGTCGACCCGGACCGGACGATCACCGTCGTACTCGATGGTCACCTGGGTCTTGCCATCGGGTCGCAGGTACGGAATGTGTCCCTCGCGGCGCGCTTCGGCCAGCCGCTGCGCCAGGCGATGGGCGATGGTGATGGGAAGGGGCATCAAGTCTGGGGTGTCATCGCAGGCGTACCCGAACATCAAGCCTTGATCGCCTGCGCCCTGTCGGTCGAGCGGATCGGCCGAGTGGTCGTGCCGTTCTTCGTACGCATCGTTGACACCCTGAGCGATGTCGGGAGACTGAGAACCAATCGACACCGAGACCCCACACGAGCCTCCGTCGAAGCCCTTCTTGCTTGAGTCGTAGCCGATCGCCAGGATCTTCTCGCGCACAAGGCCAGGGATGTCTGCGTAGGCGGAGGTAGTCACCTCACCGGCGACATGCACCAGACCCGTTGTCACCAGCGTCTCGACGGCAACCCGACTACGCGGGTCTTCCTTGAGCAGAGCGTCGAGGATCGTGTCGCTGACCTGGTCAGCGATCTTGTCTGGGTGACCTTCGGTGACGGACTCAGAGGTGAAGAGGCGACCTGTCACGACGGAGTGCTCTCCTTACGCCAGCAGCGTGATCGGCTGGGTTGATCGACTGGATTGATCGGCGGGAATCTGCGGGTCTATTCAGCTGGGCTAGCGATGGGACGTTGGCGCAGTCTAGTGAGAAGGCATTTCGCGATGGCACTCCCCCGCAAATCGCCACCAATCGCCGCTATGAGCCGAGCCACCTGGCGGCAACGAGATCCCACACCACCTCGGCCAGGTCGCGCTTGGGACCGAATGGCACTTCGGTCTCACTGCCATCAAGACCGAGGATCACTGCTGCGTTGTCGGTTGCGCCGAAGGCCAGCCCATCACCGACGTGGTTGACGACGAGCAAGTCGCACTTCTTGCGGTTGAGCTTCTCGCGTCCCCTCGCCAACCAATCAGCGTCGTCATCACCTGTTTCGGCGGCGAACCCGACGACTACCTGGCCCGGCTCGCGGGTCTGCACCAGAGACATCAAGACGTCATCGGTGGATTCCAAGGCAAGGACGGGAGCGCCTTGGCCCTTCTTGATCTTGTTGTCGGCGACCGCGACTGGACGGAAGTCCGCGACCGCTGCCGCCATCACCACCGCCTCAGCGTCGGGTGCGCGCTTCACGACGGCATCTCGCAACTCGGCTGCCGTTGCGACGGTGATGACGTCGACTCCAGCAGGAGCTGGCAGGTCGACGTTGGCCGCGACCACCTCGACGCTGGCGCCACGGGCGGCCGCGTCGGCCGCGATCGCGAACCCCTGGCGTCCGCTGCTGCGGTTGCCCAAAAAGCGCACCGGGTCAAGCGGCTCGCGGGTACCTCCGGCAGAGACCAGCACCCGACGTCCGCGTAGGTCGAGCGCACCACCGCGGCGCTGTGATCGCAGCACGCCGTCGATGAGATCGAGGATCTGCGCGGGGTCGGGAAGGCGACCCTTGCCAGAGTCGGCGCCTGTCAAGCGACCTACAGCCGGCTCGACTACCAGGACGCCACGCTCGCGCAGGGTTGCCACGTTGGCCGTCGTCGCGGGGTGTTCCCACATCTCGGTATGCATGGCGGGGACCATCACCACTGGACACCGCGCCGTGAGGAGCACATTCGTCAACAGGTCATCGGCGATTCCGTGCGCGGCCTTTGCCAGCACGTTCGCGGTCGCTGGCGCAACGACGACCAGATCGGCGCGCTGGCCCAGTCGGACGTGGGGCACCTCGTGGACATCGGTCATCGGGTCGGACGTGACCGGCTGCCCGGAAAGTGCCGCCCATGTCGCCTGACCGACAAACTGAAGCGCAGCCTCGGTGGGTACTACCCGCACGTCGTGGCCAGCCTCAGTCAGCCCGCGCAGCACCTCACAGACCTTGTACGCGGCTATTCCGCCGGCAACGCCGAGAATGATTCGGGACATGTCCGGCGCCTACCGCACGCAGGCTCAGCCGTCAGCTGGTTGCAGGCGGCGGCGAGGCGTCAGTGCCGTCGACGTAGCCAGTCGAGGGACCGGGCTGAACTTCGAGCCCGGTTGCTGGGTCGATGTCGCCCTCGAACCGCTCGTACGTGAGCAGGTCGCTGTTGATCTCGCGCATGGCGATCGACAGTGGCTTCTCTTGCACGTGGGTGTCGACGAGCGGGCCAACGTACTCAAGCAGCCCTTCGCCCAGCTGCGAGTAGTAAGCATTGATCTGACGCGCCCGCTTCGCCGAGTAGAGGACGAGCGCGTACTTCGAATCGACCTTGCTGAGCAGCTCGTCGATCGGAGGGTTCGTGATTCCCTCGGGGACGCCGGTGACTCCGGACACTCGTGACTCCTGACGTGCGGGTAATCGTGCGTGGGGGGTGGTCTCAAACGAGAGACTGGGTTCAACTAGAACCGGTGTCAGCGGCAGCCGACCCCACCAATGCTACCAACCGCTCGCAGACCCGATGCACATCGTCGTTGACGAGCCTCACGTCGAACTCCGACGCCGCCGCCAACTCGACCTTGGCCCGTGCCAGCCGTTGCGCGATCACCAGCTCGTCCTCAGTGCCACGCCCAGTCAGCCGGCCCGCGAGCGCGTCCCACGACGGGGGCGCCAAGAAGACCAGCAGGGCGTCGGGCATGGCCGCTCGCACCTGGCGAGCCCCCTCGAGCTCGATCTCGAGCAGCACCGGCTCGCCACGCGAGAGCCGCTCCTCCACCGCACGTCGCGGAGTCCCATAGCGATGACCGGCGAACTCAGCCCACTCGAGCAGGTCACCAGCCAGCCGGGCCGCCTCGAACTCGGCTTCGCTGCAGAAGTGGTAGTGCAGGCCCTCGATCTCGCCGGGACGCGGGGAACGCGTGGTCATCGAGACCGACTGCCAGATCTCAGGATGGGTGGCCCTGAGTCGGGCAACCACCGTGCTCTTTCCTACCCCGGAGGGGCCAGACAGCACCGTCAGTCGAGACCGCCGTGGGGCGGCCAAATCGTGGTGGCTCACGAGGGTCGTGTGACTCCCGCGGCTCCGTCGGGGGCACCGAACTCGCGACGCAATGCAGCGACCTGGTTGGCGCCGAGTCCGCGGACGCGCCGGCTCTCAGAGATTCCAATCTTGTCCATGAGTTGGCGCGCTCGTACCTTGCCGACTCCAGGCATGGACTCCAACAGTGCAGACACCTTCATCTTGCCGATGATGTCATCGGTTCGACCCTTCTCGATGACATCGAAGACTGACGCACCGGAGTGCTTCAAGCGATTCTTGACTTCGGCGCGCACTCGTCGGGCCTCCGCAGCCTTCTCCAACGCTGCCGCACGCTGCTCGGGAGTGAGTGGAGGAAGGGCCACGATGCACCTGATCTCTCACTGGGTCTCTGGCTGATCTCTGGCAAATTGACGTCTCGCGACTGGCTTGGACCGTCCGAACCTAGCGACTACCTACTGCAAGCGGCAACGCCCCTCGCCTCATCACTCACGCGATGACCTGCGCATTGATGTCAGCAGCGATCCGTGCAGCCGCCTCGGCAGGTTCCTCGGCAGCCGTGATCGGCCGCCCAATCACCAGCAGATCAGCCCCATCGCGCAGCGCCTGGACGGGAGTCGCGACGCGACGCTGATCACCAACGGCTGCACCTGCAGGTCGAACTCCTGGGGTGATCAATCGGACATCTGGGCCAACAATCTGACGAACCGCAGCAACCTCGTGGGGCGAGCACACCAGAGCCCGCGCGCCAGCGCCGACGGCCATCTCAGCGAGCCGCAGGACGGCGTCCTCTGGGGTTCCAGCGATCCCTACCTCTGACTGGTCCGCAGCGCTCATCGACGTCAGCACGGTGACACCCGTGATCAGTGTTTCGGGGAGCGCCTCGCAGGCCGCCCGAACCATCGCTGAACCGCCCAACGCGTGCACAGTCAGCAGGTCGGGCTGAAGCGGCTTCAGCGCTCTGGCTGCTCCTGCCACGGTGTGCGGGATGTCGTGAAGCTTGACGTCAAGAAAGAGCGCACAACTGGGAGCCGCGGCCCGCACCTGCTCGACTCCGCGCTGACCGACAGCGTCGAAGAGCTCGAGACCGACCTTGAGAGTCGTGACAAACGGTTCGAGCTCAGTCGCCCAACGTGTCGCTGTCGCCAGGTCAGGCGCGTCAAGAGCGACTGCGACAGGGGGTCGAGGGCTCACGAGGGTTGTTCCTCGTCATTCGTGGGCGCTGGGGCCTGCCCTGCTGTCGGCTGAGGTGCTGGCTGTGGGGGCGGCGGAGGCGGTGACAATGCTTCGTTTCTGTGGGCGTGCCCCACGGCGTCCTCGAGCCGCCCAATCCCCCGGTCGCCGAGCAACTGCTGGAGTTCGCGTGCCACCCGAATCGGTGCGGACGGGTCGTTGAAGATCGAGGTGCCGACCTGCACGGCGCTCGCGCCAGCAAGGATGAACTCGAAGGCGTCGGCTCCCGAGGAGATGCCTCCCATGCCGATGATCGGAACCTGCGGTAAGGCCGAGTGCACCTGCCACACAGCACGTACCGCCACTGGACGGATCGCTGGCCCAGAGAGGCCACCAGTGACGCCGCCGAGGTGCGGGAGCATCGTCTCTGTGTCGATCACGACTCCCAGCATGGTGTTCACCATGGACAGACCGTCGGCCCCGGCGTCGACGCATGCCCTCGCGATGGCAACGATGTCGGTGACATCAGGAGACAGCTTCGCGAAGACTGGGGTACCCGGCGCGCTGTTGCGCCGTGCGCCTTCTATCACCGTGGCACTTGCGACCGGGTCGCAGGCAAACACCAGGCCCCTGTCCTCGACGTTGGGACACGAGATGTTGACCTCAAGTGCGGACACGGCTGATGAATGCCGCAGTTTCTGCGCCAACCGGATGTACTCATCGGCGGTGCTTCCGGCGATAGACACCACTACTCGCGCTCCACGCTGTTCCAGCCACGCGAGATCACGTTCGACGAACTGGTCGATGCCGGGACCCTGAAGCCCGATGGAGTTCAGCATGCCGCTGGGGGTTTCGGCCATGCGCGGCGTTGGACGACCTGATCGCGGCTGCATCATGATCGACTTCGTCACCACCGCGCCGATCTCAGTGATGTCGAAGAACTGATCGAGTTCACGGCCGTATCCCGCGCAACCGGACGCCGTCATCACCGGCGACGAGAGCGTGACCCCCGCGAGGTTGGCGCTCATATCGACGTCGGGCAACGTCGGCTCGTTGCTACCTGGCGCGATCACTCGGGTGAGCCGAGTCATGACCTGTCACCGCCCACTACGGGAGCTCCCCAGGTTCCTTCTGGCACCGTTCCGACGTCTGACCACCTCACTGAGTCACCGCGAAACACCGGGCCTTCGACGCACGAGCGCACCATGCGCGTGACACCGTCGTCGCCGATCACCGGAAGGACACAGGTCATGCATACACCCACACCACACGCCATGGCCTCTTCGACAGCGCACTGTGAATGTGCACCAAACCGGGCTGCGAGATCGGCCACTGCAGCGAGCATGCCCATAGGTCCACAGGCATAGATCACGTCGGCGTTGGTCCGACTCAGCACGCCTGGCAGAACATCGGTGACCCGCCCCTTGTCGCCAAGCGAGCCGTCTTCGGTGGCCACTGCGACCGACTGAGACATGCGTTTAGCTTCCAAGACCCCGAACAATCGAGACTCGGTCGCCGCCCCGAGCACGAAGTCGACCCGACAGCCGCGCTCCCGCAACTGTTCAGCCAGCGTGAACAACGGGGCGCTGCCGTAGCCGCCGCCAACCAAGGTGCACGGCACCGGTTCTTTCGGCAGTGCAAACGGCTTTCCCAGCGGGCCAACGACATCGATGGAGTCGTGCTGGCGAACGTGGGCTAGCCACCGCGTGCCGGGTCCGTGCTCAGCGAAGACGATGTCGACTGTTCCTCCGTACACCCCGCGGTCTTGCGTGCGATACACCGAGAAAGCCCGGCGCAGCAGGTGAGCAGAGGTCTCGCCGCCTACCGCTAGTGCGACAAAGTGCCCTGGGCGAACCTGCTCAGCGACCCCTGGCGCAACCAGCGTCAGTTGGTGATAGGCGCCGACGCGACGAATGCTGAGCACTTCGCCCTTGACTTGTACTGCGGTCACGACAACTCCTCGCGGGCCCGACGCAGTTGCTCGCCGTGCTCTTGCAGCGACCGCACGTCGATCTCGTCGCGGAGCAGAGCTTCGATTCCTTGAACTGCCGCCCCGAGCCCTTGGACGGTGGTGATGCACGGAACACCCTTGGCTACTGCGGCTGATCGAATCTCGTAGCCGTCAACCCGTGCTCCGACTCCGTACGGGGTGTTGATGATGATGTCGATGGAGCCATCGAGGATGCGCGTGATGGTGTCGGGCTCGCTCTCGGTTCCTGCTGACTCGAAGTGCTTGCGAACGACGGTGGCTGGCACGCCATTGCGTCGCAGCACTTCGGCGGTTCCGGCGGTCGCGGCGATCTCAAACCCCAGGTCATGCAGTCGCTTGATGGGAAAGATCATCGACCGCTTGTCACGATTGGCCACAGAGACGAACGCGGTGCCACTAGTTGGCAACCCACCCGCATACGCGGCGACCTGTGACTTGGCGTACGCGGTTCCGAAGAGGGTGTCGATACCCATCACCTCACCGGTCGACTTCATTTCGGGGCCGAGGACCGTGTCGACTCCATGGAACCGCCCGAACGGGAGCACCGCCTCTTTGACGGCAATCGCCGTGTCCATGGGCAGCGTGCCGCCATCGCCCTCAGTTGGCAGCATGCCTTCTCGCCTGAGCTCGTCGATGGAGGCACCGAGCATGACCCGAGCAGCAGCCTTCGCGATAGGTGTCGCGGTCGCTTTGGAAACGAAAGGGACCGTGCGAGACGCTCGTGGGTTTGCCTCGAGGACATAGAGCACGTCAGAGGCCTGGGCAAACTGGACGTTGATGAGGCCGCGGACGCCGACGCCGCGGGCGATCTGTTCGGTCGCTTGCCGAATGCGCTCGATGTCGGCGCGCCCGAGCGTCATCGGCGGGAGGGCGCAGGCCGAGTCACCGGAATGAATGCCCGCTTCTTCGATGTGCTCCATGACCCCGGCAAGGAACAGTTCGGTGCCGTCGAAGAGGGCATCGACGTCGATCTCGACCGCGTCATCAAGGAAGCGGTCAACGAGCACAGGATGATCTGGACTCACCTCAGTGGCCCGAGCGATGTAGTCGCGCAGCATGTCGTCGCCGTAGACGATCTCCATGCCACGGCCACCTAGCACGTATGAAGGGCGCACCAGTACGGGAAACCCGATCTCCTCAGCGATCGCCTTGGCTTCGGCGAACGATGTCGCGGTGCCGTGCCTAGGGGCAGTCAGCCCGGCCTTGGCCAGAACCTCACCGAACGAGCCGCGGTCTTCGGCCAGATGGATCGCCTCTGGCGAAGTACCAACGACGGGGACGCCGGCGTCCTTGAGTCGCTGTGCCAGGCCAAGCGGAGTCTGCCCACCCAGCTGCACGATGACTCCGGCCACCTCACCGACCTGCTGCTCGGCGTGGACGATTTCGAGCACGTCCTCGAGCGTCAGCGGCTCGAAGTACAACCTGTCACTCGTGTCGTAGTCGGTTGACACCGTCTCCGGATTGCAGTTGACCATGACGGTCTCATAACCCGCGTCTCGCAGGGCAAGCGCGGCGTGTACGCAGGAGTAGTCGAACTCGATCCCCTGCCCGATCCGGTTTGGCCCGCTTCCGAGGATGATCACGGCGGGCTTTGAACGCGGCCCGACTTCGGTTTCTTCGTCGTAGCTTGAGTAGTGGTAGGGCGTTTGAGCTGCGAACTCTCCCGCGCATGTGTCCACGGTCTTGTACGCCGGTCGAATGCCCAACGCCTGACGAAGGTGACGTGCAACGTCCTCGCTGACGCCCCGCAACTGGGCCACCTGCTGGTCCGAGAATCCATACCGCTTGGCGCGCCGTAGGAGCGCTGGATCGAGATCTGCGGCCTCCCGGATGTCGACGGCAATCTCGTTGATCAAGCAGATCTGGTCAAGGAACCACCGGTCAATGCCTGTGGCCTCGTACATGGTGTCGATCGAGGCCCCTTGCCACATCGCCTGCTGCACCTTCGTGATCCGGCCGTCGTGCGGCCGACGGGACTCTTCGATCAGGGTCGTGGCAGCTGGTAGTTCCTCAGGCCACGAGAAGGAAGCGTCAGACTTCTCAATGGATCGGAGGGCCTTCTGCAGGGCCTCTGGAATGTTGCGGCCGATCGCCATTGCCTCACCCACGCTCTTCATGTGCGTGGTCAACGTCGTGTCGGCGGCGGGAAACTTCTCGAAGGCAAACCGAGGAACCTTGACGACGACGTAGTCAAGGGCAGGCTCGAAGGACGCTGGCGTCTTCTCGGTGATGTCGTTCGGCACCTCATCGAGGGTGTATCCGATGGCAAGCCGCGCGGCGATCTTGGCAATCGGGAACCCGGTTGCTTTGCTCGCCAGCGCACTAGAACGCGAGACGCGAGGGTTCATCTCGATGACAATGAGGCGTCCGTCTTCGGGGTTGACCGCGAACTGAATGTTGCAGCCACCTGTGTCGACACCCACCGCTCGGATGATGGCGATGCCCACATCGCGCATGTGTTGGTACTCACGATCGGTGAGAGTCATTGCGGGTGCCACCGTGATGGAGTCTCCGGTGTGAACGCCCATCGGGTCGAGGTTCTCGATGGAGCAGATGACGACAACGTTGTCGCTCTTGTCGCGCATCAACTCGAGCTCGTACTCCTTCCAGCCGATGATGGATTCTTCGAGCAGCACCTCGGTGGTAGGGCTCGCGTCTAGCCCGGCCCCAGCGATCCGGTGCAGGTCGGCCTCGTCGTAGGCCATGCCAGAACCCGCGCCACCCATGGTGAACGACGGCCGCACCACTACCGGGTAGCCCAGAGATGTCACCGCGGCCAGACAGTCGGCCATGGTGTGACAGATCGCGGAGCGTGCAACCTTCGCACCAATCTGTTCGACGATGCCCTTGAAGAGTTCTCGGTTCTCACCTCGTTGAATGGCGTCGACGTCGGCGCCGATCAGTTCGACGCTGTACTTCTCGAGCACCCCGTTGTCATGAAGTGCAATCGCCGCGTTGAGGGCGGTCTGCCCCCCCAACGTCGGCAGCAGCGCATCAGGACGCTCCTTGGCGATGATCTTCTCGATGATGTCGGGCGTGATCGGCTCGACGTACGTTGCGTCGGCGAACTCTGGGTCGGTCATGATCGTTGCCGGATTGCTGTTGACCAAGATGACGCGCAGGCCTTCGGCCCGCAGCACGCGGCATGCCTGCGTACCTGAGTAGTCGAACTCTGCCGCCTGACCGATCACGATTGGCCCGGAGCCAATCACGAGCACTGAGTGAATGTCGTCTCGCTTGGGCATCAGTGCTGCCCTTCCATGAGATCGACGAATCGGTCGAACAAGTACGCGGAGTCGTGAGGCCCTGCTGCCGCCTCAGGGTGGTACTGAACGCTGAAAGCGGGAGCGTCGAGCAACCGCAACCCTTCGACCACGTCATCGTTGAGGCATACGTGACTCACCTCGACCCGACCAAAGGGCGTGGTCGCGATCTCGTCGATGGGGGCGTCCACTGCGAACCCGTGGTTGTGGGCACTGATCTCGACCTTTCCGGTCGCGCGATCCTGAACGGGCTGGTTGATACCACGATGTCCGTACTTCAACTTGTAGGTGCCGAAGCCAAGTGCCCTACCGAGGATCTGGTTGCCGAAGCAGATGCCGAAGACTGGGATTCGCTCGCCAAGAACCTGTTGCATCAAGGCCACGGCATCGTCGGCCGTAGCGGGGTCGCCTGGCCCATTGCTGAAGAACACCCCGTCTGCCCCCGTGGCCCGAATGTCATCGATGGTGCTGTGCGCAGGGAGCACGTGCACCTCAATCTGGCGTTGTGCCATGAGCCTCGGTGTCATTGCCTTTATCCCGAGATCGATCGCGGCCACCGTGAGTCGGCGGTCGCCGTCGGCCGGCACGACGTATGGCTGCTCGGTTGTGACATCGGCAGTGAGGTTGGCACCGGTCATACCGGGGCTCGCGGCCACTCGACGCAGCAGCTCTTCGGGGTCTTGCGTCGTGGTTGATATGCCAACCTTCATGGCGCCACGTTCGCGGAGGTGCCTGGTCAACGCTCGGGTGTCGATCCCCGAGATGCCGACAACCTGCTGGGCAGCTAGTCGCTCGGCCAGTGATTGCGTCGATCGCCAGTTTGACCGTATGCGCGACGGATCGCGGACGACATACCCGCTGACCCAGATCGCCGACGACTCGTCATCGTCGTCGTTCACGCCAGTGTTGCCGATGTGTGGGGAGGTCTGCACCACGACTTGCTGGTGGTACGACGGGTCGGTCAGTGTCTCTTGGTACCCCGTCATGGCGGTGCAGAACACCGCCTCACCGAAGGTCTCGCCCTCGGCGCCGAAAGCCTCGCCGTGAAAGGCGCGGCCATCCTCGAGAACCAAGAGGGCCGGCGGCGCGGCTCTCACGCGACACCTCCGATAGTCGAGGGGGCGTCGGTCACAGGTCTCAACGAGGCGATCGCGTGGCGCAACTGTTCGGCAACGTCACCGTCGCGTACCCGAAGACCTACGTCGAGCAAGACCCCGCCGTGAAGCCAGGTCAGCACCAGCACGCCGTCCTGTTCAAAGGCACGGCCAGCCACCGCGCGATCGTGCCGGACGCCGTGGACGTCGGCGGCAGCGACGTAGAGATCAGGGGCCCCGGTACGAAGCACCCACACCCCCGCCTCGGTCGCTGGTGACGTTCGAACCGTCACCTCTGCGAGGCTGGGAACTCCGAGCCCGTGAACGACGACACGATCGAGCCAGTCTCCGGCCCGAGAAGCACCGAGGTAACGCGCGGGAACGCTCGTCACATCGTGAGGATCTGTCGAATCAGGGAAGAGCGGCACAGTCGGCAAAGCGCCAACATCGCTTTGACGTCGGCCGCGACGCGTCCAGCCTCTGCGCATCAAAGCGAGGCACGCCACGATGGCAACCACAACAACCAGGCTCAGCAAGACACGTGCCGGCCAGTCACCGGTGCTCGACAACAGCAGGGTCATGTCTGCGGCACCCCGTCTCGAGCGGTCATATGCCCTCGCAGGAAGGTCATCACCGGGCGTCCGACGAGTTCGATGCCCTCGTAGGGGGTGTTGCGGCTGCGCGACACCATGGCCGTTCGATCGACCCGATAGCGCGCCTTCGGATCGACCAGTGTGATGTTCGCCGGCTCGCCGACAGCGATCGGCCGACCCTGTGTCTCAAGGCGTCCAATCTGCGCCGGACGCCGGGACATGCGGTCAGCAACCCCTGCCCAATCGAGTAACCCGGTCTCGATCATGGACGTTGCAACGACACCGATGGCGGTCTCAAGGCCTGTCATGCCCATCGCCGCAGCGGCCCACTCGCAGTCCTTGTCTTCGACGCTGTGAGGAGCGTGGTCGGTCGCAACTGCGTCGATCGTGCCATCAGCAAGCCCCTCGCGTAGAGCTGTGACGTCGGCAGTTGTCCGCAGAGGTGGGTTGACCTTGAAGCGCGGGTCGTAGCTGGCCACGAGATCTTCGGTGAGCAGCAAGTGGTGAGGCGTGACTTCGGCAGTGACGTCGATCCCCTTGCCCTTGGCCCATCGCAGGATCTCGACAGATCCAGCAGTCGAGACATGGCACACATGCAGGCGCGACCCGACGTGGCCTGCCAACAGCACATCGCGAGCGATGATCGATTCTTCGGCCACGGCAGGCCACCCGCCCAGGCCGAGCACTCCTGACATCGGCCCTTCGTTCATCTGAGCCCCCTCGGTGAGCCGTGGCTCTTGGGCATGCTGAGCAACGGCGCCGTCGAAGGCTTTGACGTATTCCAAGGCCCTTCTCATGAGCACGGCGTCTGACACGCACTTGCCATCATCGGAGAACATGCGGACGCTTGCCCGCGACTCTGCCATCGCACCGAGCTCGGCCAGCTCGCTGCCACCAAGCCCGACAGTGACTGCACCGACTGGATGAACGTCGCAAAGGCCGGCTCGGCGTCCGAGGTGCCATACCTGCTCGACGACACCTGCAGTGTCGGCGACCGGATCGGTGTTCGCCATCGCATGAACAGCCGTAAAGCCACCCACTGCGGCCGCAGCAGAGCCGGACGCGACGGTCTCGGCGTCCTCACGACCAGGCTCGCGCAAGTGGGTGTGCAGATCGACCAAACCCGGCAGGACGACGAGGCCATCTGCATCGATGACTTCGACGTTCGCCGCGTCCTGTGCGTCGGCTCCGGTCGCCGCGATCACTCCGTCACGCAGCAACACGTGACCGACGTCGGCTCCGAGCAGGAGTCCACCCTTGATCAGGTAGGCCGGGTCACTCACGCCGCACCACCCAAAGCAGAGTCGCTGCCGCCCAACAAGAGGTACAAGACCGCCATGCGCACGCTGACTCCGTTGCTCACTTGCTCGACAATGACGGCTCGATCGGAGTCGGCAACCTCTGCCGTGATCTCGAGCCCCCTGTTCATCGGACCCGGGTGCATCACGATCGCCTGCTCGGGCATCCTCGCCATGCGATCGGCGTCGAGCCCATAGCGGCGGGTGTACTCGCGTGCGCTCGGAAAGAAGGCGGCGTTCATGCGCTCTCGTTGCACGCGCAGCATCATGACGGCGTCTGCGCCGTTGATGCTTGCGTCGAGGTCGTAGGAGTGGTCGCATGGCCAACCCTCGACGCCAACCGGGAGCAGCGTGGGTGGAGCAACCAATGTCACCTTGGCGCCCAAAGTCGAGAGTAGTAGGACGTTGCTGCGTGCGACTCGACTATGAAGCACGTCGCCGACGATCACGACTGAACGTCCTTCGAGCGCGCCCAGGTGTCGGCGCATCGTGAAGGCATCCAGCAGCGCTTGCGTCGGGTGCTCATGAGTGCCGTCACCCGCGTTGACCACGGCGCCGCCGATCCAGCCTGAGTTGGCAAGTGTGTGGGGTGCACCGCTAGACCCGTGCCTGATGACGACGGCGTCCGCACCCATCGCCTCGAGCGTGAGGGCGGTGTCTTTGAGACTTTCACCCTTTGAGACGCTCGATCCCTTGGCGCTGAAGGTGATGACATCGGCCGAGAGCCGCTTGGCGGCTGCCTCGAACGAAATCCGTGTGCGCGTCGAGTCTTCGAAGAAGAGGTTGACGACCGTTCGGCCACGCAAGGTCGGCAGCTTCTTGACGGGTCGATCGGACAGTCGCGCCAACTCGTCGGCAGTGTCGAGGATGAGCGTGGCGTCCTCTGACGACAGATCGCCGGTCGACAGCAGGTGACTCATCATGGTGTCGACCCTTCCGTCGCGCCATCCGATGCCATGGACGCATCGTCGGTGGCCCCGCCGATCAGCACCGCATCTCGGCCGTCGGTTTCAGAGAGCAAGACGCGGACCGTCTCGCGCGTCGAGGTGGGCAGGTTCTTGCCGACGTAGTCAGCGCGGATCGGAATCTGCCGGTGCCCTCTATCGACCAGCACTGCCAGTTGGACCGACCGCGGGCGACCCAACTCGCCGAGTGCGTCAAGGGCCGCCCGGATCGACCGGCCGGAGAAGAGCACGTCATCGATCAGCACCACAATCGCGTCATCGATCCCACCACTTGGCAGCTCGGTGCGCGCCAATCCCCTCGCCGGTTTCAGGCGAAGGTCGTCGCGGTACATCGTGATGTCGAGTGAACCGGAGGGAACGACGGTGCCTTCTACCTCGCTGATGCGAGCGGCCAACCGTTGCGCGAGGGGAACTCCCCGAGTGGGGATGCCAAGCAAGACCAGGGAACTAGCGCCCTTGTTGCGCTCCAACACCTCATGGGCGATGCGGGTCAGCGCACGCTGGACGTCATCGGCATCGAGGACCTCTCGGTCTTCGGCGGCAGACTCAGGCCGAACCATGCGGACCTCCTTTCCCGCCTCTCTGGACGGACTTAAAGGACGTCGAACTGCCCTCACCCTAGCGAACCGACAGCGCGCGAGTGGATGCGGCCTGAGGACCCTGGGAGAGGTCCTCAGGTGATGTCACCCAGCGTGGCGGTCTGCTCACTTCCGACCGCGGATCACCCACATGCCTGCCGCCAGCATCCTGTCGACGGATACGCTCCGCAGCGGGTCACGGACATCCTGAATGGCCATTCGGGCGAATATTGGCCTCGATCAGGACAAGTTGCCGCGAACCGCTTGACGTGGCGGTCACGCTCCGTGACGCTACTCAGCGTGACCATGCGGCGGTCGGGGTGCCGAAGGACACACGCACAACAGGGGTGACCGGCGTTCGATGGTTCCAACGAACTTGATCGTCATGAACGAACACCGGCACCCGGGGGGCGTCCGACTGCGGTCGGGCCGAGACGAAAGGTGCGCAGTGACCGACTACGCAAAGGCGCTCGGCGCTCGACTTCGAGCGATCCGACAGCAACAAGGGCTATCCCTGCACGGGGTCGAAGAGAAGTCCAACGAGAAGTGGAAGGCCGTCGTCGTCGGATCGTACGAACGCGGCGACCGAGCGGTAACAGTCCAGAAGCTCGCCGAGCTGGCAGATTTCTACGGGGTGCCGGTCAGCGAACTGCTACCCGACCACAGCCCAGCAGCTGCGGCTGAACCACCACCGCGGCTGGTCATCGATCTCGAACAACTGAGTCAAGTTCCCGCCGAGAAGGCCGGGCCACTCGCGCGATACGCGCAAACCATCCAGAGCCAGCGCGGCGACTACAACGGGCGCATCCTCTCGATTCGCCAAGAAGACCTGAGGACCCTGGCCGTGATCTACGACCAGTCTCCCGGCGCGCTGACCGAACAACTCATCACGTGGGGCGTGTTGAACCCCGAGGCACGACGCGCACTGCCACTCGACTGAGTCGCGAGAGTTGACTCAGTCAACTGAGTCGCCTGACTCGCTCGCTCGCTCGCTCAACTGGGAGGTCAGCGCGGAAAGCCGAGCGCGTCGTCGTCCAACGACTCTGCGTACGCTGGCGCGACTCCGCCAGCAGCGTCGCCAATGCGGTGCACTCGCATGGCGTTCGTCGATCCTGGGATTCCTGGAGGGCTACCCGCGACGATCGTGACGAGGTCTCCGATCGAACACCGGTCGGAACTCCAACAAGCGTGCCTCAACCTGCCGCACCATGTGATCGGTATGTGTGACCGGGTCGACGAGATAACTCTCGACACCCCACGTCAGGGCCAGTTGATGCTGCACTTGTGGGTCAGGAGTGAAGCGCCAGCAACGGAACCTTCGAGCGATATCGCGCAAGCACTGTCGGCGTGCTGCCGGTTTCGGTGAAGGCAATGAGGAACTTCGCGCTCAGTTGGTTGGCAACGTGTACGGCTGCGCGACAAATGGCGTCAGCCTTCGACACCGGCAGGCCCTCGATGCGAGGTATCCGATCGAGTGCGGTGTCTTCGATCGACTCGATGATGCGACCCATCGTGGCCACCGACTCCACCGGAAATCGACCGATGCTGGTTTCACCGGACAGCATCAAAGCGTCTGCGCCATCGAGAATGGCGTTGGCAACGTCGGACGCCTCTGCGCGAGTTGGCCGCGATGAGCTGATCATCGACTCAAGCATCTGAGTGGCCACGATCACCGGCTTGCCGAGCTCGCGAGCAACGCTCACACAACGCTTCTGCACCAACGGAACCTGCTCGAGTGGCAGCTCGACTCCGAGATCACCACGAGCCACCATGATGCCGTCGAAGGCATCCAGGATCTCGGTCAGATGATGAACTGCCTGCGGCTTCTCAATCTTGGCGATTACCGGACGTCGAATGCCCTCTTCGTCCATGACCTGAAGCACCGGTTCGATGTCTTTGGCCGTTCGCACAAACGACAGCGCCACCAGGTCGACCCCGTTGGCCAACGCCCAACGAAGATCTTCGACGTCCTTGTCCGATACCGCCGGAACACTCACCATGGCACCCGGCAGGTTGATCCCCTTGGAATCAGACACGGTGCCACCCTCGATAACCCGCGTGATCACAGCTGGGCCGTCGATGGCGTCCACCTTCAGCAGCACCCGACCGTCGTCGACCAGGATCGGGTCGCCCACCGAGACGTCATTGGCCAGGCCCAGGTGAGTCGTCGACACCTGATCGACATCACCGGGCACCTCAGCTGCGGTGATGACGAAGCGGGCGCCTGGACGCAGCAGCACCGAGCCGTCCGCGAAGCGCCCCAGACGGATCTTGGGTCCTTGCAGGTCGGCCAGGACCCCTACGGCCCGACCAGAGGCGGCGGCCGCCTGCCGCACCAGCGCCAGCGATCTGGCGTGGTCGGCATGCTCGCCATGACTGAGATTGAGGCGGGCCACGTCAAGCCCTGACTCGATGAGGGCGGCAACGGTCCCCGGGGTACTGGACGCCGGGCCGAGCGTGGCAATGATCTTGGCGCGGCGCATGACGCGACCCTACCCAGCGAGGCTCAGCGCTCATTCAAAGGTGTCCGACGATTGCCATTCGAACACATGTTCGATAGTCTTCCTCCTCACTACCACTGGCTCAGGGCAACGGCTCGATTCGTCTCGTTCTTCGAACGCCGCCTCTGAGGAGTCGCCCCGGTGAGCACTACCGAAGTCATGTCACCTGCCCCATGGTCGGTACCGAAAGGCTTGCGACCACGCACGGTTCCTGATGCCCCTCGCCTGATGAGTACCGATCACGCTTTGCGCTCGTTGACCGAGCTCGACATCGAGGCTGTTCCCCCGCGGGTGCTCGCCGATGAGGTCGTCGTCCTGTTCACGTTCATTGACCGGCTTCACGCCCTGGCGCTCGAGCGGCTCGCACGCGTCGACGCCCACGGCGTGGCAGCTCACGAGTCAGGCACCACCACCGCATCCTGGCTCCGCCACCACAGCGGCCTGCCATCGGGAACCGCGTCTGATTTGGTGCGTACCGCGCGCTGCCTGCGATCTACGCTCCCCGGCGCAGCCCAAGCACTCCGTGACGGTGAGATCACCGTCCAGCACACCCGAACTATTGCTCGCACCGCCCGGCTAGTCGAGGAGCGCACTCCCGAGTCCGCGCGTGGCGAAGCAGTGGCCCACGTCGAGACGGTCATGCTCGACGTCGCACGCGCCGTTGACGCTGGCTCACTCGGTGGGTTCGCCCAGCGGGTTCGACAAGTGGTCGATCCCGATGGTTCGCTCATTGACGCGACCCGAGCCCACGAGAGACGGTGGCTGTCGACCTCCAAGACCGTCGAAGGCATGGTGGCCATTGACGGATTGCTCGATCCCCGAATCCGGCGCCATGGTGCTCACCGCTCTGGCCTCGGCCACGGCACCGCGAGGGCCTGACGACCACCGAAGCGCAGGGCAACGCAGGGCCGATGCCCTGGTCGACATGTGCGCGGTGTGCCTCGACCACGGATCACTAGCGTCCTCTGGTGGGGTGCGCCCCCACCTCTTGGTCACCGCTCCGGCAACCAGCTTCGCCACGAGCGGCGAGGTCACGAACCCGTCCAGCACCGAGGTGCCTGAGGTTTCCTGGACCGGGCCACTCCCCAACGCGAGCGTCAGACGGCTCGGCTGCGACGCCGACATCACTCGCGTGCTGCTCGACGGCGACTCGCTCCCACTCGATGTGGGACGCAGCATCCGCACCGTCCCGCAACAGATTCGGCATGCCCTCGTCGTTCGAGACCGCGGTTGCGTCGCTGAGGGGTGCGATCGTCCAGTGGCATGGACCGAGGCTCATCACGTCGTCCACTGGGCAGAGGGCGGTCGGACAGCGTTAGACAACCTGGTGCTGCTATGCCGCACGCACCACCGCAAAGTCCACGACGCCAAGTGGGAGTTCACACGCATTGGCGACCGGTGGCGGCTCGTACCGCCACCCGAGCAACGGCTGAGCTATCGACAGGCCGGCCTAAACCCCCGTGCCGACCGCACTCCCGACCAGATACGTGACGCCGGCAGCGACGGCACCCAGGGTCAGTTGCCGCATCCCGGAGAAGATCCATGACCGCACCGTGACCCGCGACACGAGCACTCCCACCGCGAACAACGCCACCATCGAGACGATGAGGGCGGGTAGCAACGTGTCTGCACCCAACAGGTAGGGCAACAGCGGTATCAAGGCGCCGATGCTGAACGACAAGAAACTTGACGTCGCGGCCGTCATCGCAGACGGCAGAGCATTCACGTCGACGCCTCAGTTCTTCGCGCACGTGTACTTCGAGGGCACTATCGGTATCCCGAGAGAGTTCAGCTGCCACCTGCTGGGCGAGGTCGGGCGACAGTCCACGCCGTTGAAAGGTGACAGCTAACTCCGCCCTTTCCGCGTCTGGTCGATGGATGAGCTCATTCCGTTCAAGCTCAATCTCGGCAAGCGCCAGCTCACGTTGCGAGGCGACGCTCACGTACTCACCGGCAGCCATGGAGCATGCACCGGCGACCAATCCCGCCAAGCCAGCGATGGCGACGGCGGTGTTGTTAACCCCCGCCGCGGCAGCTCCTCCTGCCACCCCTGCGATCAGGGCGAAGTTCGAGACCAGCCCGTCGCTCGCACCAAAGACCGCAGGCCGCAACCACCCACCGGTCACATCACGATGTGAGTGGTGGATCTCAAAGGATCGCTCCGTCATTTCGCATCCTCCGCATCGGCCGCCGCGTCAGTCTTTGCCGCCGTCGTCAGGCCCTGCACGGCGTCAGGATCTTCGCGCTCGGGAACCTGCGCCGAGACCCAATGAGATACACCAGCCCACCCAGACCTACCACCACCGAGACCCAGACGTTGACTCGGAGACCCAGTGTTCCGCAATACGTGC
>CAVQHW010000005.1:0-453103 GCA_963712425.1 uncultured Actinomycetota bacterium
TCTAGCCAGTTGCTACTGGGGTGCGACCCTCGCGCTATCTGGGTCGACCATCAGCGAGGACGTATCGACGGCGACGAACGCTCGCGCCGGCACGCGCTTGAGGTCGGAGATCAGACTGCTCGGCCACTTGGCGCTCGCCTCACCCTGGAAGTACCAAGGGGAACCGTTGTCGGCGAGCACCAGGCCGTAGGTCTGCATGGCGCGCAGGACGACGCGGGCCTTCCGGCTGTACGACGACATGTCGAACGACGCCTTGAGCCGGAAGCGAGCACCCATCGGCGGGTAGTTCCGGTTGTTCACCGCTCCGGCACGGTGCCGGGCTGGCCAGAGGTAGCGGTGGTCGGTGACGTCGGTGGTGAACCGAATCGCGTGGTCGACGCGTCCCTGCTTCACCTCACGCCAGCGCAGCAACCCCGGCAGGATGGCTAGGCCCTGCGGCGTCCGCAGACGTCCAACCGTCGGGCCGCAGTGCGTTGGACTTCAGACTCCACACCGCACCTGAGCCGGCAGTCCAGCGTCCGTTGCGCTTGCGGGTGTTGTAGGTCTCGTAGAGCTTGCACTTGCTCTTGTCGACGATGATCGCGTGCCGGTCTCCGTCGGAACGGCGTCCACCTTCGATCTTCGTGTCGGTACCGAGCGGGTAGCGGACGCGGTCGCTCTCGCGGGCGTAGTGAAAGCGCACGTTGACCTTGCGGTGTCCCGCACCGACGACGGTGATGGGGATGCCGTAGGGCACCGGCTGCTCGCCGTAGGCGCGTCCGAAGTCAGGGTGCAGCTCTGACCGCGGTGACATGCGGCGCAGCCACGCATCGCTGCGGGCATGGCGGGGGAGTTCGCTGATGTCGGTGTTCCACCAGTTGTTCTGCGGGAACACCCGGCAGCCAGCGACCGGACGCGCGCGCACGTCACCATCGGCGCTCGCCGTTCGCGGCGATCCGTTCGCGGGAACGGCGGACGCCAGTGATGCAGCGCACGCGAGACCGACGATGGACGCCGCCAGCACGCGGGCAGGGGAAGCTCTCATGCGGTGTAGATCGAAACCTCCGGCAGCACAATCGATCGCCCGGCTGGGTGGGCGCTGAGGTCGATGGCCTGGCTGGCGCCGGCGGCGTCTCGGTCGACGTCGTCAGCGACCACCTCGGCCGTGTAGATCTCGCGGGATGCGGGTCCGTCTGGGGGTGCTAGGTCGCAGAGCAAGGTGAGGGGTACGCCAGCGCGCAACAGCGACCATGCCCGCGCGGCTCCCGGGGAGGTAATCACACTGGTGTAGTTCGGCAACCCTCGACCAGAACTTGACCCCTCCAGCCCACCCAGTTTTCGGCTCAATCGCCGGTGACAGCGTCCGCTAGGTCGTCGGGAAGGGCTGCTCGGACGGCGTCCCAGATCTGCTGGTTGGCGGCGGTGAGGACGCCGAACCGCGCGTCCCAAGGGCGGTAGGCGCTGCCGTCGAGCCGCGCGACGACGAGGCCCGCCTCTTGCGCCAGCAGCGATCCGGGGGCGTGGTCCCAGGGCAGGGTGCGCCAGTAGAGCGCGTGCGTCAGCTCGCCCGTCACCGTCATCGGGTACACGACCCCGGCCGCGGCCACCGGGGTATGCGTCAGGTTCGCCGCGTCGAAGCCAGCCATGGCCGCATCGCGCAGGTCGGCCGGCATCATGCGCGTACGCAGGACGCCGCGCCACGACGTTGGGTCGGTGTCGGGCGTGGGAGCCGTGATTCGTTCGCCGTTCTCGAACGACCCCTGGCCCCGAACAGCAGTGAACATGCGACCGTGAATCGGTTGCCAGATCCAGGACGCCGTCACCTCGTTGCTCTCGACGAGGGCAACCATGGTGGCGAAGTCAGGGCTGCCTTCGATGAACGAGTTCGTTCCGTCAACGGGGTCGATGACCCACACGCGCTCGTGGGTGTGCGCGTCGTCCAACGGTGTGGCGTCGGCCGCCATCGCCTCTTCGCCGATGATCGGGACGCCTGGCTCGAGCGTCGTGAGGGCGCTGGTGAGCAGGGCTTCGCACTCGTGGTCAGCATCGGTCACCCAGTCGCCGGGTGCCTTCTGGATGATCGCCTCTGACGACAGGGCCCTGAACCGAGGAACGACGGCGCGATCAGCAGCAGCTCGCACGGCACTGGAAACCGCATCGACCAGCTCAGTCATCGGAGTGGAGCTACTCCAATCGCGAGAACGCGTGGGCGGAGACACGGTGCTGCTGACATTCTGACTCAGTGAACAACCCGATCATCCGCTACTACACGGACGAATACGCAGAGGCTGACCGCCTCTTCGTTGACGGAGCAGGGCAACTCGAGCTCATTCGCACCCAAGAACTGCTGCGGGCAGGTGCTGCCACCCCAACAGGCGCGCATCGCCGATATCGGCGGGGGAACTGGCGTGTACGCCCGCTGGCTCACCGAAATGGGACATGACGTTGAGCTGCTCGACCTGACGCCAAGCCACGTTGAGGCGGCGCAGACGGCGAGTCCTGGCCTCAAGGCACAGGTGGGGGACGCTCGTGCGCTTCCCTGGGGCGATCACACGTTCGATGTGACGTTGGTGATGGGCCCGCTCTACCACCTGATCGATCGTGGGGATCGACTGACTGCTCTGCACGAAGCCATTCGCGTGACGCGTCCAGGCGGGCTTGTAGTCGTGACCGCGATCAGTCGCCACGCCTCGATTCTCGACTTGGCGGTCTTCGACATGCTCAACGAACAGTCGTTGCCTGCGCTCCAGGAGCTCTTACGGACGGGAGTCAACGACGGCAGCTTCGGGTTCACCGAGGCGTACATGCACACCGCGGACGAGTTCGAGGCCGACCTGCTCGCCAGCGGGCTATCGGCTGTGTCCGTCAAGGGAATCCAGGGACCAGTGTGGCCAGTGACGCGGTTCCGTGACCCGAGCGCCGACCTCTCGCCCTTCCTCGCCGCTGCCCGAATCGCGGAGAGCGACCCGCTGGTCATGGCGGCTAGCGCACACTTCTTTGGCGTGGGGCGGACGCCGGCATAGCTGAGCGCACCGCGATCCAGTACCCAACGCCGACGAGCACCACCGACGGCAATGACGCCATCGGGATCACGACCAACTGCTCAGAACGCATGCTCAAGACGCCCGCGAAGCCGGCGACCGAAAGCCCGAGAATCCCGAGCAGCGCAAGGATGCCGCCCAGCGTGGCCAATCCGCTGCGTCGCGGGCGTCGATCAGCGACAGCCGGGGTCACCCACGCGCGAGGACGCTCGAAACGGCGAAGCGCAAGCACCACAACCGCGAGCAGGGCCGCCGTGACAAGCAGCAGTGGCACGCGCAAGAGCCACCACTCAGCTGATCCGATCGCGGGAAACACCGGCGCATCAAGCACGACCAAGGTCCCATTCACCGCGATGATCGCCGACAGGTGCCAGAGGAATGCCGTCATCACTACACCATTCGCCACGACGACGACTAGCCAAACCCGTCGGTGCTGCACCCATTGAGAAACCGGACGCCGCAACAACAACACGAGCCCGAGCAGCCACAGCGAACACGTGAGGAGCGCGAGCGACGGAGGCGTCATGTTCGACACCTCGTCACCGGGCAACGTGACCATCGACACCGGGTATGGGCCGAAGGTGACGAGCGCTAGCGTCAGCCCCAGGCCGCCAAGAGCGCACGCCGCAGCGAGACGGCGTCCGCCGCGCTGAGCCGTGCCGTCTGCGTAGAAGAAGCCACTCTGGTGCACCGCAAGCCAGACGAAGGCAAAGTTGAGGTAGCCGATCACGTCGGGCGCATCCCACGCGAACCGAGCGATGTCGACCAAGGCGGTGGCCAACGCCAACACGGCGAGCACGCGCCAACCCCAGCGCCGATGCAGGCGCAGCATCGACGGCGCCAGCAGCACGACCGCGAGGTAGATGCCGATGAACCACAGCGGCTGAGCTATGACCCGAAGGATCATGATCGCCGTCGACGAAAGATTGTCGGACGCCTCAACGATCACACCTAGCGCTGTTCCGATCGCGATGAACACCAACGTCGGTCGCAGAAGCCGTTGCATGCGGGCGGCGAGGAAGTCTGCGTACCCGCCGCCGTTGCGCGCCACGGACTCCCATCCGACGGCGTGTGAGAAGCCACCGACGGCAAAGAACACCGGCATGACCTGCAAGACCCAGGTCAACCACTGGGCCCACTCGATCTCCGACAGCGCGTTGGTGACCTCGACCGCGCCGTCCGGTTCGACGACAACACCGAGCATGAAGAAGTGACCGAACATCACTACCGCGAGCGCGGCGACACGCAGTAAGTCGACGTAGCGATCGCGACTGCTCGGTGTTGCCTCGACCAGTTCCTGCGCGCTGCTCATGCTTGGTCGACGCTGAAGGTGTCTCGGTTCGTCGTCCACGAGAACCAGCCGAAGTTGTTGTCCCACGTGATGATCGCCGTACCGACGCGTTCGCCGCTCATGTCGTTGATCGCACAGTCGAACGACAACCCTTCACCGACCGGTGGGGTCTCCGGGCATGCAACCTCAACGGTGCGGCCGGAGTCTTCTTTGATGCCGTCTTCGATCTCCCGCTCCATGTATGACTGGTCATAGAAGATCGCGCGCCGCACCTCAGACGTGTTGAGGACGTTGTAGAGCCCGACCATCGCCATGACACCAGCAATGAAGCCGACCAGCACATTGACGCCCAGCACGACCCACTGCTCTCGGTCAGAGCTCTTGACGAGGATCGCGCGGATCAACAGGTAGACCCAGCCACCGAGGAACAGCCATAGCGCATGCGCCTTAGCGAATCTCGAGCCTCGGGCTCTGCAATGCCGTGATGTCCCACAACGCCAGCCCAATGGCTGCCGGCACGAGCAAAACCGAGAGCACGCCGACGACGGCGAGCGCCGGCCACGGTCCCGTGTCTGAAATGGCGAGGATCACGCAGACCAGACCCAGCACGAGCGGAAACACCGCGAGCAGCCAGGACGCCAGCGTCCGGCTAGAAACTTCAGGTTCCGGCTCGGCTACGGCAGTTGCGACCACGGACGCCGTCGTGGGCGATGTCGCAGCAGGGGAGACGTGGCTCGTCCACTGGTACCCGTCCCACCACCGCAGCTCGGCACCGACTCCCGTCGGGTACCAGCCGGGTGGAACGCCTGGCTGATAGGTCACCGCGTCCCCTCCTCGTGCGACTGGGAGCGCAGTCAAACACAGCGGACGCGGCAAGGGAACGACAACGGGTCACGCGCGTCTGGCTCACCCCCGAATGGCGCAAACGAGTTATCTATCGATTGACAATCGATAGATAACAAGCGATCCTCGATGCATGACAACATCCCTTGAGTACCGGGCCGTTGCCGCCCTCAGAGTCTTCCTCGTCCTGATGTTCGGTGTCCTGGTCGTGTTCCAGACCCTGTCGCTCCCCGGCCAGTTCGCCCACATGGCGCAAGGAGTCACCCGAAGACGCGCACCTGCGGTGGCCGCTGACCGCCATCTTCGTGTTCTGGGTGCTCTGCATCCAGGTGGTGATCGTGGCGACCTGGAAGCTGCTGACGCTGGTCAAGCACGACCGCATCTTCACGCAGGCGTCCCTGCGGTGGGTCGACGCGATAGTGGGGGCGATCGTTGCCGCATGGCTCGTGTTGCTCGGTGTGGACGTCTGGGTCGCCACCCAAGCAGATGATCCAGGGGTCCCGATGCTGTTGTTGCTGCTCACGACCGGAGTCACCGTTCTTGGGCTGCTCATGGTCGTGATGCGTGCGTTGTTGCGTCAGGCGACGATGCTTCGCACCGACATGGAAGCAGTCATCTGATGCCGATCATCGTGCGCATCGATGTCGAGTTGGCGAAGCGAAAGATGAGCGTCGGAGAGTTCTCTGAGCTTGTGGGGCTCACGCCGGCGAACGTGGCGGTGCTGAAGAACGGGCGCGCCAAAGCCGTGCGTTTCAGCACCCTAGAAGCCATGTGTCGCGTGCTCGAGTGTCAACCGGGCGACTTGCTCGAGTGGGTCGACGTCGACGTCGAGGCGGACGCCGATGCTGACGTCACGTGACGACAGCCATGCCGCGTTCGTTGTGGCTGACGTCCGGCCAAGGGCCTCGTGCCCACTCCAGCCCAGTTCGCGCGGCCGCCACGATGTCGTCAACATGCTCGGCCACCTGCCTTACCGACTCGCTGTGGCGCGCCAGGTCGTCGACTCCGACCTCTGCAAGCAGTGCGGTGACGTCAGCAAGGCGCTGAGACAACCAGCCGAGTGGATCCGCAGGAATCGCAGCGTCGAAAACACGATCACCTGGCTCGCCGTCCGTCATCGTCGGGTGCCAGTGCATCCGGTTAGCCGCCCCGGGGGCTGACTCGAGCAGGTCGATGCGACAGAGGCCGGGTTGCAGTGTGATCTTGTCCGACGCGTAGATGCTGCCGGTGTGGTGGGAGTGAACGGGACGAATCTCGACGCGGACGCCTCGCTCGCGAATGTCGGGCTCGGACGCGAACGCGGGATCAAGAAAGTCCGTGCGCTCAACGGTCACCGCGAGAGTGTCAAACAACCAGCAGGTCTGCATGAGGTGCTCCGATCGCCATTCGTGTTGTTGCACGAAACCACGATCATTATCGCGCGCTTGTGACGCGTGAACTCGCGAGGTACCGTCGCGAGACCGCACTTCCTGACAACGAGATGGATCATCAGTGCGCAAACCTCGTCGCACGACGCTTAGCGTCGTTGCCTCTGGCTTCACGATCTTCCTCATCAGCAGCCTCTCGTCCGGCGCTTCCTTCGCCGAAGTCGATCACGCTGCGGCACTAGCTTCTGGATCGGTTTCGCTCATCTCTGTCACAGATGCAGGTGAACCCTCGGACGTGGCCAGTCGGCTTCCTGCGGCCCGCCCGGTGGTCTCGCATCACGGTAGGTACGTGGTCTTTCAGTCCAGAGACGGCGAACTGGCGGGGAACGACACCAACGGCCTCGAGGACGTGTTCGTCCGCGACAGCCAAGCGGGGACGACTCAGTTGGTCAGCCACGTAGCGGGTGTGGCTGTCGGCGGAGGCGGTGCCACTGTCTCGGCGAACGGGCGCTACGTCGCGTTCCTGTCGGCGTCCCCAGACCTTTCACCTGACGATACGAACGGCGCCAAGTTCGACGTGTTCGTTCGCGACATGTCGAACGGTGACCTGACGCTGGTCTCGCGAGCTACCGACGGCAGTCAACGCAACCGCGACAGCGATGCGGCCGTGATCTCCGCAGACGGTAGCCGCGTCGCCTTCTTGACGTCCGCTCGACTGAGCACCGCTGACCATGACCCGGCGGGCGTAGAGCGCTGGAAGCAACAGGACGTATACGTGCACAACCTTGCGAAGGGCACGACCAGGCTGACTTCGGTCAAGCGCAGTGGGGACGACTTCGTCGGTCCGGTGGGGCTTGGGGGAATCTCGGCCGACGGCAGCACGGTGGGTTTCACCTGGGGGAGCCTCGGGCGCAACTCGACGGCACCTGGTGGTTACTACGTCCGCGATCTTGCGAAGCCAGGCTCAACCTTGTTGTGGGAAGAGAAGATCCTCGCGGGTGGTGTGAGCGACGGTGCGCCGGCGATCTCTGGTGACGGACGCGTCGCGGCGTTCGCATCCGATAGCAACGGTGTCGACCCAGACCCGAACTATCCGGTGTATGACGTCGCGGTCGTTGATCTCGACTCAGGGGAGCGAATCCTTGTGTCCCACGGACTCAACGATCGAGACGCTCACGGCGACAGTTGGGCGCCGACGCTCTCTTACGACGGTGGTGTGGTCGCGTTCGCGTCAGAGGCCCCGAACCTGGTTCGGCGCGATAACAACGACTTCTCGGATGTCTTCCGCTACGAGATCGGCGGGGCCATGACTCTGGTGTCGCGGGGGCCGGACGGCCCCGGAAATCTTGCCAGTGGGTTCGGCGGGGGCGTAGCCATCAGCGGCGACGGCCAATCAGTCGCTTTCCACTCGTTCGCCAACAACCTGATCTCAGACGACACGAACTCGAACAGCGATGTGTTCCTCTGGAGAAGCGTCGAGTAGGCGATCCTGCGACGTTGGCCGATGGCTACAGAGAGATGAGTGCAGCGAGGAACAGCCCGAAGACCGTCCAGGTACACACCAGCTGGATCCAGTTGATGCGGAAGTACTTCGCTCGACCCTTCTCCCACTCAGTGGGCATGGCTTCGGGGTCCCACGCCAGCATGACGTCGTAAAGCGGCTCCTTCCAGACGTTGGACACCACGTACACGCCAATGATCACGATCCCGAGGCCGATGGCCGTGAGTACGAACGAGGTAGACGTGCGGTCGTCCCACATCAGAACGAGCGCGACGATCGGTGCTACGGCCATGCCGATTGCGCACACGTAGTTGAACCACGCTTTGCGCCCAACGGGAAGAAAGGTCCGCAGGAAGCTCTCGAAGTCGCGACCGTTCATTGCGGCGAGCATGCGGTGCATCACCAGGGTCAACATTCCCAATAGGCCAGACCAGAGCCCTGCGAAAACGACAGAGGCTGCCAGCGCCCACTCTTCGCCAGTCACGTCAATCTCCTCAGCGGTGGATCGACCAAATATTGCCCACTGGACGCCACGAAGTCGATACCCGGCGATCGAAGGCGCTAGGCTCCGTCGCTGTGTCAGAACCTGCAACAGACCCCTTTGTTCTCACCGTGGGCGACATCGGTGTTACGCAGTCGCAGATCGTGACCCCGAACGGGGTAGCGCCTCTTGCTGGGTCTTCGTGGCTCGCCACCGACATGTCTGTCACGCAATCCAAGATTCCAACGTGGGCCCTGGTGGTCGCCATCGTGGGGGCCGTCTTCACCTGCCTGCTGTCGCTCCTGTTCCTCTTGGCCAAGGAGCATGTGACGACCGGCTATGTGCAGGTCTCGGTTCGCAGCGGAGATCTCACACACACGACTCAGGTGCCGGTGACTTCGCTTGACGCCGTGACAAATGTGCGGGCTTCCGTCGCGCACGCGCAAGCGCTGGCAGCCCAGGCGTCCTCGTAAGTCAATGCGGAGGAGGGCACAATGCCGAAGCCCATCATCGTGACGTGCGCGCCGACTGGCGGCATCCACACTCCGACGATGTCCCCGCACCTGCCGATTACTCCCAATGACATCGCGCAGGCGTCGATCGAGGCCGCCGAGGCTGGCGCCGCAATCATTCACTTGCATGCTCGTAACCCAGAAACTGGTGCGCCCGACCCCCGGCCCGAGCTGTTCCAAGAGTTCATGCCTCAGATCGCCAAGTCGTGTGACGCAGTTTTGAATGTCTCGACCGGTGGTGGGCTGGGGATGACACGCGAGCAGCGCCTCAGGGCGGCAGTCGCGACTTCACCTGAAATGGCTTCACTCAATGTGGGGTCGATCAACTTCGGCATCTTCCCACTACTCGAGAAGTACTCGCAGTGGAAGCACGACTGGGAGCCCACGTTCCTAGAGATGACTCGCGACTTCGTCTTCAAGAACACCTTCGCTGATCTCGAGTACGTCGTGAAAGAATTGGGTCAGGGCACGGTACGAAATTCGAGTTCGAGTGCTACGACCTAGGTCACCTGTACAACCTTGCGTGGTTGATCGACCAAGGGTGGCTTGAGCCTCCGTACTTCATTCAGATGGTTTTCGGAATCCTGGGGGGTGTTGGTTCCGACCTCGACAACCTGATGCACATGCACACGATCGCGGACAAACTGTTTGGCGATAGTTACGAGTGGTCGGTGCTGGCGGCCGGACGCCACCAGATGTCGTTTGCAACCGAAGCGGCGATGCTCGGAGGCAACGTACGGGTCGGGCTCGAGGACAGCCTGTACATCGGACCAGGGGAGTTGGCTGCCACCAACGCCAGTCAGGTCCGCAAGATCCGCTCCATTGTGGAGTCGTTGGGGTATGAGCTCGCCACTCCAGCTCAAGCCCGGGAGCGCTTAGCGCTCAAAGGGTCAGAGCGCGTCACGTTCTGACGGTGACGCCGTCGGAGTCACCGGTCGAGCCAGGCGAACCCGAGCCCACCACCGTTGTCGCTACGGATGATGGTCGAACACTCTGAGTCGATGATGGTCACAGCGCGGCGAGTGCCGGTCTTGTCTTCGACAACGGCGGTGTAAGTAGGGCGTGGGCTGCTCCCACAGTCGACCATGCCGCCTGCAATGGCGTGCAGGCCGATGCGCACGCGCTCAGCTTGGTCGGCGGTCAGCTCACGAACCTCGGGCTGGGCGGCTTTGTCCGCAAACGGCCATGTACACACGATTCCTCTGACCGCCGATAGCGGCATGATCATCGGCATCCGCTGGCCGAGGTGGTAGCCGGTGTTGAGAGAGGTTGACGGACCGTCGATGTCCACGCTGTCGGGTTCACGCGGATCCTTCGGGCAGGCAAGCGGTTCGTCACTCGGGGTGCTTTCGAAGTCGTCGGCGTACTGCTGACCAAACGCCCTCATCAACAGCCCGTAGACACCGAGCGCGTCCGGGCCGCCGACTCGGACGCCATTCACGGTCAGTTTTCCGGCGCACTCTGGATCGGTTTGCCCCGCGATGTTCGCAACTTCGCCATCGCTGTACCCGACTTGGACTCTGTAGCTTCGACCCCATGGCCCACAGCGGGCTTCGCGCGGTACTTCACCCTCGTCTAGTTCCACTAACTCGACGAGGGCGTCCAAGTGACTGGTGAGCCCGTCGGACGGCACCTCCGCGGGCGACGTACGTCCTTCAGGGCCAGGACAGAACCTCGCCCACATCGGCGTTCCCGCGATCGTCTCCCGCGTTGCTTCGGCGGTGTCGATACATGCGTTAGGAGCCTCGCTGGACGAACCTGTCTGGCTCGAAGGAGAGGACGCCGATTCGTTCGACCCCTGCGTGGCGGTGCATCCCGCCGCCGACAGGCTTGCCAGTGACAAGAGCACGGCCACTACGGATCGCATCCCACTAGGCAGCCACATGTCCCCTGTGACGTTGTCGAGCGGTGGCGGGTTCCCGCTCACGCCCCGCTGACGATCACCAATTCGTTGCCTTCGGGGTCTTCGACCCGCCACCGACCCTCAGACTCGTCAAGCAGCCGGCCCCCGGCTGCAATGGTCGCGGCGAGGCGCGTATGCGCGACGTCCGACGGGACAGCGAGCTCGAAGTGGATGCGGTTGCGCTGCTGGCGCCGCTCCGTGTCCGAAGCGTCGAGCTCTTGGAACACCAACACCGGGTTCAACCGGCGCGAATCGTAGATGTCGCTGACCCCGGCTCGTGTGTCGTAGGTGTACCCGAGTGCGCCGACCCAGAATGCGCGGACCGCGGCAACGTCGGCGGCGTCGAGGAAGAGCTGAGCGAAGCGCGGCAGGCTCAGATCCGCAGTGGCCCCGAGATCGCGGGCAGCGGTCTGGATCGTCTCGGCGAGGTCGGTGAAGTCGAGCTCGAGGCCGTGGGCGTCCTCCTCCCACTGGTCCTTGCCGCTGTCGATGATCACGAGCCCGGGGCGCAGGTCGACCATCAGCGGGAAGCCCGTGTCGTCGGCCAGCGTCGCTGCTGCGGCGGCCAGTTCATGCTGCTGTGTCGGCGACGTGATGCGGTAGCACGCCATCGCGCTGAACACCGCCTGCCAGTCGGCTGTCCCGTCGCTCTCGCCGAGCGCAGCACCCGGCACCAGGTCGACCTCGTTGCCGTCGGGGTCGGTGTGACAGACCCCGAACGGTCCGGACGCCTCACCTAGACCCGCCTTCTCGACCGCCGCGGCCGGACGCACCACGTCGAGGTGGATGCGGTTTCGCAACGGCCGTGACTCGGCCGATTGCCGGATCCGTATCGCGGGGTCGCGCTGCAACGGATCCGCCAGACCGCCGTCGTCCCCAGACACGTAGTCGAGCGCACGCTGCCAGAACGGTTTCACCAATGACGGGTTCGCGGATTCGAAGACGACGCTCAGTTGCTGCAGCACAGCAGGGTTCGCGGCAAGCCCGAGGTCGCGCGCGGCCGTTGACACCGTTTCGGCGTGCTGGTCGGAGTCGAGGCGCACCCGGATACCGGTTGCTCGCACGTCAATCACGGCCTCGGCCGACAGTTCCACGATCCGCCCGGCAAGCGCGGCCCCCTCGATCAGTGACGGCGCGTCGAACCATGCAGTGGCAACGCCGTCGACCACATGCCAATCCGATTCGATCTCTGTCATGCCCGGCACTGTAGGCGGTGTGCCCCAGAGTGGTGGGGTTGAAGAGCCACCAGGCGCACCAGAGTCCAGGATGGTTCCCGACTCAAGCACTTTGGATTCGACTCAACATTTCGAAGGGTTCAGCGCGTCTTTACTAGTGAGGAAAGGGGTGGGATGGACGAGTTCGACGGTTTCGTACGTGCCACCGCCCCTTCACTTGCCAAGTTCGCCTACCTGCTGTGCGGCGATCGGCATACCGCGGAGGACCTTGTCCAGTCCTCGCTGTTGAAGGCACACCGATACTGGAGCCGAGTGCAGGCGGCTAACAGCAGAGAGGCATACGTCCGCCAGATCATCCTGCGTGAGTTTCTCTCATGGCGACGACTCAAGTCATCCGGCGAGATGGTGACCGAACCTGCCGAGCTGTCATTGCGAGAGGCGCAGATCGTTGGCGATCCATCGGACCACGTCGTTGAAGCGGACGCCATGTGGGCGACCCTCCTTCGCCTCCCGAAGAAGCAACGATCCGCTTTGGTCCTGCGGTACTACCTCGATCTGCCTGATCAGGAGATCGCGGAGATGTTGGGTTGCTCTGCCATCACGGTGCGATCCCACATCTCTCGGGGACTCCAGACGTTACGTCACAACTCGAATACGCGGAGAGAGGAAGCACCGCGATGAGCGATACCGAAGAACTCCTGAGGGGAGTGCTGCGCCAGCGCGCAGAAGAAGCGCCCGGCATGCATGACCTACAACTGAACACGCCATTGCCGGGACGCAGGTGGCGGTGGATGGCCCCGCTTGCGGTGGCAGCGGTCACTGCGGCCCTGGTTCTCGGTATCGCCTCCCTCAGCGACTGGCACAGAGGAACAACAGACACAGCGTCGGTTCCCGACCCTGACCTATCCGGGGTTCTGTATACGGTCATCTACCGCTTAAACCAGGGGCCGGATGAACGCACGGTTCTCTTCACCACTGACCGCGACGGAAACTCCAGCCGGGTCTCCACGTCCGACATGAACATGGACACAGCTGATTGGTCACCCGATGGGACACAGATTGCCTTTGCTGGATTTCGACAGGGAGAAATGTTTCCCGGCCTATACGTCATGTCCGCCGATGGTACCGATATCAAGAGCGTGATCGAGCGTGACGCATCTGACCCCTGCTGTCATCGGATTGATGTCTACCCAACCGTCGCAGAGTGGTCAACAGACGGATCAAGTATCTACTTCATCGGTGGCACTGATCACGGCATGGTGCTCAAGAACATCGACGTTGCTACCGGATCCGTCACGACGGTTACCAACCCCGGCAGTCCGTACTTCGCTGTGTCGCCCCTAGATGATCAGCTGGCGGTAATTCGTGGCACGACCAACGATGAAGACGACGAAGAATCAACCTCAACCTTCGTGCTCTCGATCGCGGATGGGTCAGTGATCGAGGAGAGGCCCGGAACCGGCCGCACCCCCGCTTGGTCCCCCGACGGGCAGAAGCTGGCGTATGCAGACGAGCAAGACCAGTGGATCATCGAGGATATGACATCCGGCTCGACGGTGCAGCTCGATCCTCCGAGTGAGGGAATGTACATCGGCGAGGTCGCGTGGGGTCCCGATGAGAACTACCTCGTCATCGAGACGGTGACTCCCGACAACCGCATGCAGCTGTTCGTCGTAGACCTCTCAGCCCGCACCTATCAACCGGTTGGTGACATGGGCGAAGGCAAACTCATCGGTGACATTTCCTGGGGGCACTCACCCGCCTCGACACCACCGGCTGACGAGTAAGCAGGGGTATTTGCAGAGCTGTACCAGCACGCGCAGATCGCACCCAAAGAACTCAGTCGACGGTTCCCACGAGTTGTCCTAGGGTCTCGCCGTGCAGATTCGTGAAGAGTCACCGAATGAGCATGGGGCGGCGGCTGAGGTTCAGCGCGAGGCCTTCGGACGTGAAGCGCACGACGCGGTTTCCTACGTTGCAGATCTCCGGGCCTCGTTGTCCTCAGAGCCGGGCCTGTCCATCGTCGCCATCGACGAGGACAAAGTGGTTGGACACGCGCTATTCACGCACAATCTGTTGGATGCTCCGAAGGAACTCGTGGACGTTCAAGTGCTGAGTCCGATAGGCGTCCTGCCTGCCTACCAGAGGCAGGGGGTAGGCAGCGCCTTAGTCAGATTCGGTCTCGAGGAACTTGCGCAACGTGATGTCCCCATGGTGGTCCTGGAAGGTTCACCGGACTACTACGCCAGATTTGGATTCATGCCGGGGAATCGCTTTGGTTTACGGAGGCCATCGCTTCGCATTCCCGAAGCGGCCTTCCAAGTGAAGATGCTCCCTTCCTACGAACCGTGGATGACCGGCACAGTGGTCTATCGGCCTGAGTTCTGGAATCACGACGCCGTAGGGCTGCGGGACAATCAGTAGCGGCATCGGCGGGGGCAATACAGAGGGAACGGGTGCGCCGCCAGGGACTCGAACCCCGAACCCGCGGATTAAGAGTCCGCTGCTCTGCCAATTGAGCTAGCGGCGCGATGCTCGAGGGACCCTAGACGCGGCCTTCGAAGCGAAGGGAACTCTAGCAGCGGCCCCGGCTCGCTCCGAAATCGACCTAGGCCGAAACTACCGCCAGATCAGCGTCTGGCCTTGACCAACTGCGGATCCAGGCTCCTTGGATCAAGCCAGCCGTTCTCGACAGCCAGAATCTCCCAGGACTCCGGACCGTCCGGGTTCCACAGGTCATGCAACAGCGACAACGGGACGTGTTGGTAAAGCAGGTTCATCACCATCTCGGTCGCACCCCCTTGATTGACGTTCGACGTTCGATTCCCCTTGACCGTCACATCATGAAGTTCGGAGTTGCGCGCAGAACGCTTGCTGAACCGAACGGGTGTGACGTACGCAACTGCTCGCCCAGTTGGGGGTAGGGCATTCGCCCGGTCGGCGCATCAACTCAGTTGGCGAACGCGCCGCGACTACTTCTTCGGACTGTTGGTGCAGCGCTGCGATCCGGCGTCCATGACCTTCTCGTTGGAAGCGTCGATCATGGCGTACTCGTACGTGCCTTCTGAGGAAAGGCTCATGCGCAGGACGCCGGTGCGATCGCCGAAGCGAACCTTGCTCTTCGGGGCCGGTGGCCCAATCTCGTAGAGCTCCTTGCCGCCCATACCGACGGTGAACTGCGTCATGCCGTCGATCGGAGCGAACCGCTCGTAGATGTGGTCGTGACCAACGAGGACGACGTCGACACCGCCGGCGTCGGTGGCGTTCCACAAGGGCTGTGCTCGGTCGATCGTCGGCTGGTCGCCGTTGTAGCCGCCGGAGGTGTGCAATGGGTGGTGCCACACGGCGATCGAGCATGACTCCTTGGACGCCTTCAGTTCCTTCGCAAGCCACTGGCCCTGCGGAGAGTCGGGGCCGCACCCGTCGATGAACTCACAGTTCGAGTTGAGTAGGAAGACTCGCCACCCTTCGACAGGGCTGAACGAACTCCAGGACTTCTGCGGCGTCCCAGCGATCTTCTTACCGAAGTAGTCGAAGTAGCCGCTGGCGCCCTCGGTGTAGTACTCGTGGTTGCCGGGCACCGGCTTGGTGATGGACTTCAGCTCGCCGAAGTACTTGTCGTAGACCTGGTTGAACTTCTCGAGTGTCGCGTCCTCGTACTGGATGTCACCAGGGACGATGAACCACTCAGCGCCCTGTCGCACCAGTTTCTTGGTGAGCCGCGCCACCTCTTCGTGACGGCAGTACTGCGGGTCGTCGTAGACCGGGCTGGTCGGGTCGCAAGCGATGTCTGCCACCGTGACGATGTCGACCACCTGCTCCTCGGGCTCAGGTTCGCTCGTCGACTGCGTTGGCGCGGGGGAGGTGGACGCCGGATCGGCCCGCTCTGGGTCAGCGCCCTCGGAGCCCGCGGAACACCCGACCGCTACCAGGCACACGACCACCGCACCCAAGCAGGCGCGCGTGAGTCTGGTCTGACGCTTCACTGGAAGGACCCCCCTGGCGCACGAACCCACTCAGTGTGACACGCAGAGCTGGGTCAGACCGCCAGTTCGGGAAGGTCGCGGAAGTACTCGAGCGACTCCGGGTTGGCCAGCGCCTCTTTGTTGCGCACCTCGCGTCCGTGAATCACGTCAGCGACCGCCAACTCGGCGAGCTTGTTGCTGCGAGTGCGGGGCAGGTCATCGACCGCGATGATGCGGGCCGGCACGTGTCGGGGCGAGCAGTTCTCGCGCAGCGTCCGCTTGATCGTCTTCACGACGTCCTCGTTCAACTCAGCACCGTCACCCATTCGGACGAACAGCACGATGCGGGTGTCGTCATCCCAGGCTTGTCCAACCGCTAGCGACTCGAGCACCTCGGGCAGCCGCTCGACCTGTCGGTAGATCTCGGCGGTTCCGATCCGGACGCCGCCGGCGTTGAGCGTTGCATCTGACCGTCCGTGAATGACCAGCCCGCCGTGCGGCGTCCACGATGCGAAGTCGCCGTGCGCCCAGATTCCCTCGAACCGATCGAAGTAGGCGCCGTGGTAGCGCGCCCCGTCTGGGTCGTTCCAGAAACTCACCGGCATCGACGGGAACGGAACCGTGCACACCAGCTCGCCGTGTACTCCAGGTGCGTCTCGCAGCGACTTGCCCGACTCGTCATATACGTCGACGGCCATGCCGAGCACCGGCCCCTGGATCTCGCCTCGGTACACCGGACGCGTGGGGTCGCCAGCCACGAAGCAGCCACAGATGTCAGTGCCGCCCGAAATGGAAGCCAGGTGCAAGTCGCTCTTGACCGAGTCGTAGACGTACTCGAAGCCCTCGTCGACAAGTGGCGAGCCGGTCGACGCAATCGTGCGCAGCGACGCGAGCGAATGTGTCTCGCGCGGAACGACGTTCGCCTTGCGCGACGCATCGATGAACTTCGCCGAGGTTCCGAAGAAGGTGATGCCGAGTTCGTCGACCAGATCCCACAGCCGATCCGGCTTCGGGTGAAACGGTGAGCCGTCGTACAACACCAAGGACGCCCCGCACGCGAGGGCGGACACGAGCCAGTTCCACATCATCCAGCCGCAGGTCGTGAAGTAGAACACGACATCGCCTGGCTTGATGTCGCACTGCAGCCGCTGCTCGACTGCATGCTTCAACGCCAACCCAGCGCCACTGTGCACGATGCACTTCGGTGCACCCGTCGTCCCCGAGCTGTAGAGAATGAAGCCGGGCTCGGACGGCGCCAACCGCACCGGCTCGACGCGCGGCTCGGCTGCCCCCATGACGATTGCGTTCTGCCAGAGCACCGCTGATGCGGACGCGCTGGTCAGCGACGTGACGTCCGGTGCGGCTTCGAGCTCACCCACCACAACGGTGACCTTCAGCGACGGCAACCCGGCTGCCACCTCGGCGAGCCGCTCCAGTCGCGGTTGGTGCTTGCCGGCATAGACATAGCCGTCGGTGCCAACGAGCACGGTCGGTTCGACCTGGCCGAAGCGGTCGAGCACGCCGGCGACACCAAAGTCGGGCGACGTGGATGTGAACACCGCACCGACGAGCGAGGTACCGAGCATCGTGATCAACACTTCGGGGGTGTTCGGTAGCCACGCTGCCACGCGGTCACCAGGGCCGACACCGTGCGAACGCAGGAACGCCGCAAACGCGAACGCGTCGTCAGAGAGCTGCTGCCACGACAGCGTGCGGCGGACGTCGTCCTCGCGCACGAAAGTCACAGCCGTCGTGTCAGCCGATGCCCCTGAACGTGTCACACCCTCAAGCAGGTTCTCGGCGTAACAGATGGCGGCGTCCGGAAAGAACCGCGCATGCTCCATGTCGTCACCGACGACAGCGGGGCCGTCGCCCCGGTCGCCGACAATCCAACGCTCGACGATGGCGTCCCAGAACTCAGCAACGGCGGTCGTCGACCACGAGTGCAGTGCGGCGGTGTCGGCGAGATCGACGCCATGCTGCTCAGACAACTCGCGTCGCAGCGTGTCGATCTGGCTGGAGCGAACAGAGTCAGCGTCAGGCGTCCACAGGGGGGAGTCGTTCACGCCCCCATCTTGCCGAACGAGGTCACGCCATGTTCACGGGCCGGTCAAGTCAATGGGCGGAGCGGCACGAGCAAGCTGCGGATGACCGGCGGATCTGGGAACCGAACCTCGTTGACGCTCATGCGCTGCGTGAGAGAAGTTGGCGCCAATTCCTGGCTCTTCTACGCCTGCTGTGGTCATCCAGAAGTCGACCATCTCGTCGAACTCGCGCTTATGACCTGGGTCGAGCAGGTTGCGAATTCCGGTAGCCGGATCGACCCACCCTATGGAACGACCCGACTCATCCAAGATGTCGATCCGATCGACGGCAGCAGACATGCAGACCCCTTCCCCACACCCATCACAACCTGTTCCCCACCAGAAGTGTCGGTCGATGGGTGCCATGAGTTGACCGATCTGCAGGGGGACGATCGCGGAGCGGTACGCCGAATGGGTGACTGGCACGAAGGGTGGAACGGGCGCTGACCGATTCCTCACCAGGGACTACCTGGGAGGTCACGTGTCCACACGCAAGAACCCCGGCGCCGTCGACGAGGTTGCAGAGTCAGCCGTCGACGGCTCGGTCGAGCCGGTGCTTGATCCAGAGCTCGACCAGGTCCCGGACGAAGAGCTTGCCGCCGATGCCCCGTCATCCGGCGAGGACGATGACGCGAGCGAGAAGCCAGCGCGGACGCCGCGCAGCCGGCTGAAGATCGTGGTGGGTACTGCCGCCGCACTCGTGGTGGCAGCCGTCGCGGTAGCAGTTGCCGGTGCCATGGGTGGCTCGGAGCCGACCGGGATCCCTGAGACCGTCGGCGACCCCGTCGTCGTTCTCACAGCCTTGAACGAAGGCGGCATCGCCTGCACCGGTACTGCCGTGTCAGGTCAGGTAGCCACCTGCAACGCCACCGTTGCCGTTCGCATCTTCGACTCACCAGCGGACGCCAAGGCGTATGTCACCGACCTTCTCAAGGACCCGCTGACCAGCTCTGCGATCGGATGGGTGAGCCACGGCAACACCGTCGTCGCCGGGCCACTGACGGCCACTCCCGAGATCGCAGCTGCACTGGGAGAGGGCTCGCAGATCCACTGATCCGCCGCTGGCCCGACCCTGGCTGGACGCCGGTGCCCGCTGCTTGGGCGTTGCGTCGGTGATGTGTCAGCCGTCGGCATTACCGTCGCGATCATGCGGCTGCTGCACACCTCTGACTGGCATCTGGGCCGGGGCCTTCACGGCCTCGACCTCCACGATGCCCAGCGGCAGTTCATCAGCCAGATCGTCCACACCGTCCGTGAGCACGATGTCGACGCCGTCCTGATCGCCGGTGACGTCTTCGACCGAGCGATTCCACCGGTGCCCGCGGTGAAGCTGTGGGCTCAGGCGCTGCGCGAGCTCTCTGCCCTCGTTCCGGTGATCGCCATTTCCGGTAACCACGACTCCGCGATCCGGCTCGGCGCCGCGTCCGACCTGTATCGCGAGGGCGTCCACCTGTGCACGTCGATCGACCAGGTCGGGACGCCCATCGTGCTCGCCGACGAGCACGGCCCGGTTGCCCTGTACCCGATCCCCTTCCTCGACCCCGACATCGCACGCCATGCGCTCAGTGACTCAGACGAACCACTGGCCCGCTCACACGCCGCGGTGCTGGGTCAGGCGATGCAGCAGGTTCGCACCGATCTGAGCGCGCGAACGGCGTCCGACCCCGCTACCCGGTCAGTGGTCATGGCGCACGCCTTCGTTATCGCCGGCACACCCCCGGTAACCAGCGAGAGTGAACGTGACATCCGCGTCGGGGGAGTCGACAGCGTTCCCTCGGCCGTCTTCGACGGGGTCGACTACGTGGCGCTCGGCCATCTACACGGTGCCCAGCGCGTCGACGGTGAGCAGGTTCGCTACAGCGGCTCGCCGCTGCGCTACTCATTCAGTGAGACGCGCCAGCGCAAGCAGGTGACGCTGGTCGAGCTCGACGCCAACGGTCTCGCCGAGGTCACCTCGGTTGAGCTCACGCAACCTCGCGAGATGGCGATCGTGCGCGACACCCTCGAGCGACTGCTGACGGCTGAGGCATATGACCGCAACGTCGATGACTGGGTGCAGGTCGCCGTGATCGACGACGAGCGGCCAGCTGACTTGAAGCGCAGGGTCTCCGAGCGGTTTCCCCACGCCCTGTCGATCAGGCACGAGCCGGTGTCAGGGCCGTTGGCCTCGCACACCGCCTCACAGGTCCGAGTGCCCAGTGCACCCGACGAGGTCGCGGCGTCCTTTGTTCACTACGTCACCGGTGGTCAGATCACCGAGGCCGAGCTCGCCGCGTTCACCGAGGCATACGAGTTCGCACGCACCGAGCAGGTCGGTGCCTGATGCGGTTGCACCGTTTGAAGCTTTCAGCGATCGGGCCCTTTGCCGACCCCGTCGACATCGACTTCGACACCGTGTCGGCATCTGGCCTTTTCTTGCTCGAGGGCCCCACCGGGGCGGGCAAGTCGACGTTGATCGATGCCATTGTCTTCGCCCTCTACGGCGAGGTCGCCGGGCGAGCGTCGAGCAATGAGCGAATCGCCTCGGCGGTGGCGACCAACGGAGCGACCCCCTCGGTCGAGCTCGACTTCAGCACTAGCCACGGTCTGTTTCGGGTGCAACGCACGCCCAAGCACGAGCGAGGCAAGCGCCGAGGCACCGGGACGACAACGCAGAACGCCTCGGCGAAGCTGTGGCGGCTGATCTCGCCTGAGTCGGGTGATGCTGGCGAGCCGGTGTCGACGCGCATCGACGAGATTGCCGACGAGATCACCGACATCGTCGGGTTGAGCCGCGAGCAGTTCGTCCAGACCGTCGTGCTCCCGCAGGGCGAGTTCGCGACCTTCCTACGTGCGGACGCCGAACATCGTCGGGCGCTGCTTCAGCGGCTCTTCGGCACCGAGGTCTACGACCGCACCGTCGAACGGCTCGCTGAGATGCGCCGCGACGCCCGGCAGCGACGCACTGACGCGTCCCATGCCGTGCAAGGTTCCCTTCGCGCCTACTGCGGGGCAGCGGGGGCGGGTGCCGACGACGAGCGCGTCCTCGACGAACTGCTTCAGGACGATCCTGATCAGTTGGTAGTTGCCATTCAGCAGCAGATCGATGTCGTTCGCGCCGAGGCAGGCGGCGCCGCAGACGCCGTCGCCGCCGCAACCGTGGCCGCTACCAAGGCTCGGGCTGACCTGACGCAACGTCAGCGCCAGCATGAGGCGCGCGAGCGGGTCATCGAGCTTCGGCGCAGGCTCTCGTCGTTGGACGCCACCGAAGACGAGCATCAGTTGGCGGTCAGCCGCCTTGATGTTGCTGAGCGTGCTGCCAGTCTCGTGCCGGTGCTGACCGGGCTTGAGGACGCCGAGCATCGCCTGGCGGTTGAGCAGCGGGCGGTCGACAGCGCCCGTCACGTTCTGCCCGGCCCCTGATGCGCCCACCAATGAGTGGTCCGATCGCGAGCAGACACTTCGCGCGCTGCTCGACTCGATCGCGCCGATCGCGACCCGAGAGCAGCACCTGGTGGCGCGCCGCGAGTCCGTCACAGAGTTGCGTGCCGAACACGGTGCTCTGGTGAAGCAGCACGAGGACGCGCACCAACTCATTGCGCGGGCGCCCGCCGCCATCGACGACTTGCGCGAGCAGTTGGCCACGGCTCAGGTGACGCAGGCCCGACTGAAGGGTGCCACCGACCAACTCGCCGCCGCCGAGAAAGACCTCGCCGCGGCCGAACAGCTCGAACAGCTCACCACCCGCGTCCAAGCTGCGACCACGGCGCGCGACCTTGCCCGTGAGCACGCGCACCAGCTGCTCGGGGTCGAGATGCGGCTGCGCACCGCCTACCTCGACGGAATCGCCGGGCAGTTGGCGGCTGAGTTGCGTCCAGACGAAGAGTGCCCGGTCTGCGGTTCTCGTGAGCACCCAGCGCCCGCCCGACGAGCTGATGACCAGGTCGACCGCGACGGTGTGACCGCTGCCTCAGCCGCGGCCGCGGCAGCAGCCGAAAACTTGCAGGGTGCGCAAGAGGCACTGGCAGAGCTCGAGAAGCGCGCTGCTGAGCTGCGCGGGTCAGTCGGTTCGATCACCAGTGACCAAGCCCAGGCACGCTGCCTGGCAGCGCTACAGGCAGTGGCTGAGTCAGAAGCGGCCGCTGAGATCGCGAGTCGGCTGCAGGCAGAGATCGCCACGGCGAGTCAGCAGTTGGCAGACCTGAGGACGCAGAGTGAGACGCTCGCCGCCCGCGTCGCCAGCGCGGCTACCAGCCTCGAGTCAGCTGAGGCGGCCCTGGCAGAGGACGAGCGGCTTGTCGCTGAAGCTGCCGAAGGCCATGCCTCGGTGGCCGACCGGGTCGGTGCCGTCTCAACTGAGGCAGATCTCTGGGCTGCTGCTGTCCAGGCACTCACACGTCGGGACGCGGCCCGGCACGACGTCGACCTTCGCGCCGCCGAGTGGCAGTCGATGCTCGACGATTCAGCATTCAGTGATCGTGACGAGGTGAAGGCGGGTCAGCTCGATGCTGACCAGCGCGCCGAGCTTCGTGCACTGATCGACCAGCGTCTTGCGGCCAGAGTGTCGTGTCAGACCGAGCTTGCCTCGCCCGAGCTCGCGGGCGTCGACACCGACCTCGAGGTTGACCTCACCGGTGCCCACGAGGTCGTTGACGCTGCAGAGCGTCGACTTCGTGAGGTGTCGGCGGTAGCCGCGGGCCTCAGCCAACGACTCACCGAGAGCGAGTCGCGCGCCGCCGAGGTTCAGACCAGCCTCGCCGCCGCACGCACGGTTACCTCAAGCACCGATGCGACGATCCGCATGGCAGACCTTGCTAGTGGTGGCACCCAAGACAACGCGAAAGCGATGTCGCTGCCCACGTTCGTGCTGCGCGAGCGTTTCGTCGATGTCGTCGCGTCCGCCAATGATCGATTGACCACGATGAGCGACGGGCGATTCCGCCTCGAGCACATCGAAGGCAAGCGGGGCAACCGCCGCTCCGGGCTCGAGTTGCAGGTTCGTGACGCCCACGCCGAGCAACCGCGCGACCCGGCCACTCTCTCTGGTGGCGAGTCGTTCTATTGCTCACTAGCGCTCGCGTTGGGGCTTGCCGACGTCGTCACCGCTGAAGCCGGCGGCATCGACCTCGGCACTCTCTTCGTCGACGAGGGGTTCGGTTCGCTCGACGCCGACACCCTCGACCAGGTGCTCGAGGTCTTGCACACGCTGGCAAGCAGCGGGCGGGCGGTGGGCATCGTCAGCCACGTGCCTGAGCTGAAAGAGCAGATCCCCGAGCGGGTTTCCGTCATCCCGAACCGCGATGGTTCAAGCCGACTCGTCGTCGCTGCCTGAGATCACCGTGACGCCCGATACCCCTCCGCCCTACCTGCGCCCAGATATCACAGACGATGAGCGCAACCTGATCGAGTCAGTGCTCGGCCCAGTGACCGACGAGTCGGTGTTGCGCGCCGTTCGCGACGGTCGCGGCCGTGAGTTTCAGCGGCTTGAGTTCGTCGGTGACTCAGTGCTCGACGTGATTCTGACGGCCCACCTGTGGATCGAAGGTGACTGCGCCGCCTGTGCGGGGGCTGACACTCTCCCCGACGCGAGTGACCGCGCCTTGGCAGTAGCGGCGTCCGAGGTCGGGCTCGGGTCATGGCTCGAGTGGCAGGCTTCGCCCGAGCGCATCGCTGACCTCGTCGAAACTTGTGTAGCCGCCTGTTGGCTGTCGGGGCGTTGGGCGCAGGCGTCGACGTTCGTCAGCCACGTTGTGCATCCCGTTGGTGATGCGACCGTGGCCGCACTCGAGCGAGGCACCACGGCAGGGTCGCCGGGGCGGGCTGCCCGACGCGTCGGCTCGGCAATGCTCGAGCTCGCGGCGGCGTGGGGCGTCTACTTGTCGTTGCCGGACGCCGACGAAGGAACACTTTCGACCAGGCGGGCGACGCTACATCGAGCGTCCGCGGTGGCAGCAATCGCCCGTGGTTCGCAAGGCGCTGCGTTGATCGGAGACGTTCGCGGTGACGACGTCACGGTGCTGAGCCAAGTCGAAGATGCCTTGGCGGTGGTCATGGCATCGTCCGGTGCCGACGAGTGCCTGCGCGTTGCCAGCCTGTTTGTGCCGGCGCCAACCGCTGAAGGGTCCGGCTAGGCTGCCCGCGTGCCTGACGATGGCGAGTACGCCCACGACTATGTGTATCCGCCGGTCGTCGGCGCCCTGATCACCGCATTCAAGCTGCTCGGGCTACGCATTCGGGTTGAAGGCTCGCACCACGTTCCGCGCACCGGGCCCGCGGTGCTGGCGTCCAACCACATCAGCCACCTCGACTTCATCTTCGTCGGGCTTGGGGCGCGCGAGTCACGGCGTTACGTGCGGTTCATGGCCAAAGAGTCGATCTTCGCCCATCGCGTGGCTGGGCCGTTGATGCGCGGTATGCATCACATCGCGGTCGATCGCGAGGCCGGACTGCAGAGTTTCCGGGACGCGATGGCTGCGCTCAAGGCTGGTGAGGTCGTTGGGCTGTTCCCTGAGGCGACCATCAGCCGATCGTTTGAGCCGAAGGAGTTCAAGTCAGGTGCTGAGCGGCTGGCCAAGGCAACCAAGTCGCCGCTGATCCCCGTGGCGGTGTGGGGCACCCAACGGCTGTGGACCTACGACGAGCGCGCGAGCATGAAGCAGCGCGGAGTGCCCATCAGTGTGTATGTGGGTGAGCCGATCGACCCGACGCTGAGGGGTGAGGCCGCGAACGCAGAACTTCGCCGCCAGGTCACGGCGTTGGTACATCAGGCTCAGGACGAGTACCCGAGCGTTGGCCGAGGCCAGTGGTGGCAGCCGGAGCGACTCGGTGGAATCGCGCCGACTGCCACCCCCGAAGAGGCCGACAGCGACTAGTGCGCAGCGCCCATGGGGCCTGCGTGCGCTGCCTCTTCCTTGGTGACCTTGATGGCGAACGTTGTGATGATGAACGCCACGATGGCAAGGCCTGCTGACACCTGGAAGGCTGAGGTCCAACCATCGACCGTGGCCGTGACATCTGCGGCCGCCAGTTGTTCGGGGGTCGGTTGCGAGCCGTAGCCGGCCACCAGATCTCCGAAGGTGCTGGCGAAGACTGTCGCGAACACGGTCGTCAGAGCAGCCAGGCCGATCGAGCCACCGATCTGCTGAGTGGTGTTGAGCACACCGGAGGCAATACCGGCGTCGCTCTCGTCGATCTGTGACACCGCGGCCAACGTGAGTGGCATGAACGTGAAGCCCAGGCCCAGTGCGAACACGATCATCGGTCCGAGCAGCCCGCCGACGTAGGTGGAGTCGGGTTGGATCTGTGCCAGCCACAGCATCCCGATGGCCGTCATTGCGGTACCCAGCATCGCGAACGGCTTGGCGCCGAACTTGGTGAGCAGTTGTGCGGCTGTGCCAGCGGCGATGATGATGCAGATGCTGACGGGGACGAAGGCGAACCCTGCCTTGATCGGGCTGTAGCCGAGCACGCCCTGCACGAACTGCGTCAGGTAGAAGAACATGCCGAACATCGCTGCACCGATGATGAGCATGACGCCATAGGCACCAGCGCGATTGCGGTTCTCGAGGATGCGCAGTGGCATCAGGGCGTGCCTGCTTCGCGCTTCAATAATGATGAAGGCGACCAGCAGCACGACTGATGCCGCGAGCAGTATTAGATTTCGGCTGTCGGTCCAGGCTTCAGTCGCTGCGTTGTCGACGCCTTGAGCACTGAGTTCACCAACACTCGTGGCGACTTCAGTGAGCGCATACACGAGCAGTGCTAGCCCGGCAGTTGCTGTGATGGCCCCAGGCAGGTCGAACTTGCCGGAGTGTCGCTCGGTCTCGTTGAGTGCGCGGGGGGCGACTAGGGCGATGAAGATGCCGATCGGAACGTTGACAAACATGACCCAGCGCCAGTCGATCTCGGTGAGGAAGCCACCGAGGATCAGCCCGACTGCAGCACCAGCACCAGACATCGCTGCGTAGACACCCATGGCGCGGTTGCGCTCTTTGCCTTCCGGAAACTCCGTGGCGATCAGCGAGAGCGCCGTAGGTGCGGCGATGGCAGCGCCGAGCCCTTGCAATGGCACGGAAGGCTAGGAGCGATCCCTCGCTCCATGCGAACCCGCCGCCGAGTGACCCGAGCGTGAAGAGCCAGATACCGAAGATGAACACGCGCCGGCGTCCGAGAATGTCACCGGCCCGACCACCGAGCAGCAGGAATCCACCAAACGCGAGGGTGTACGCGGTGAGCACCCACTGCAGGTTGGTGGGGGTGAATCCGAGGTCTTTCTCGATGCTGGGGAGCGCGATGTTCACGATGGTGGCGTCGAGCACCACCATCAACTGCGCGGTACAGATGACGACGAGCGCAAGCGCCAGGCTCTTCGGCGCTTCGATCGTCGATTCGAGCCGACGCTCTGATCAGAGCTGGTCATGCCACTCCTTGGGTTGTGATGGGTGCGGAACGAGCTAGTGGTGGGGCGCGGGGGTAGCGCGCGTGAGCAGGGGGAGCCACACCTCGTCAACCAGTCGGGCGAGGTAGACCTCATCGACATCGTGCGGTGTGAGCAGGTGTCGGAAGATCAGCATGGCGGGTGCGGCGTCCACAAGAAACTGAATATCAGCCGCCTCTGACACCTCACCACGCTCTTGGGCGCGAGCCAGGATCTGTAGGGCGCCGGCACGCTTGGCGTCGATGACCTGCTCTTGGAAGGCGCGGGCGAGCTCGGGGTCGGCTCCGCAGGCGGAGATCATGCCGCGCATGACGCAGAGCTGCTCGTGGCCCGAGCTGTTCATGGCGCCGCTGAGCAGGGCCAGCAGATCGGTGCGCAGGTCACCGGAGTCGGGAAGGACGGCGGTGTCGACGCCCTTCATGTAGCGAATGGCTGCCACGACGAGCTCGGCCTTGCCTGGCCAGTGCCGGTAGAGCGTGGCCTTGCTGGCCCCGGCTCGCTCGGCGACGGCGTCCATGGTCATGCGGTCGTAGCCCACGGCCTGGAGCTCGTCGATCGTGGCTTGCAGGATGCCCTCGTGGCGTTCGGTGCGGCGTCGCGAGAGAGCGCGCAGCGACGGCTTGTGGCGTCATGGCTCCCCTCCCGTGGGCGATCTGCGTCGACGGAAACGAAACGAAACGGTTTCGTACCGTCCAGAACCGTAGACGCCCAGATCCGCTCCGTCAACCCCCGCTCAGAGCGGGTGCTCGGGTCGCTCGGCTGGTTGGATGCCTGCATGACAAACGCAGATCTGGTCTTTGTCGGAGGACGCATCTTCACCGGGCACGGGCGACCGGCCGAACCCGGAGCGGTGGCCGTGACCTCGGGGTCGATCTCGGCGGTCGGCACCGACGATCAGGTCAAAGACCTGATCGGCTCTGGCACCGAGGTCATCGAGATCGGCGATCGCCTGCTCTGCCCCGGGTTCCAGGACGCCCACGTCCACCCGATCTATGGCGGCACGCAGATGTCTCAGTGCGACCTGCACGAGGTCGTCACTTCGGACGAGAGCGTTGAGGTCGTCGCCAAGTACGCGGCCGCCAACCCAGAGCTGTCGTGGATCTTGGGAGGCGGCTGGTCGATGGAGGCGTTCCCAGGCGGCACCCCGACGGCGGCATTGCTCGACGCGGTTGTGCCCGATCGTCCGGTGTTCTTGCCGAACCGCGACGGTCACAGCGGGTGGGTCAACGGCAAGGCGCTCGAAGTTGCCGGGATTACGAAAGGCACCGGCGACCCAGACGACGGACGCATCGAGCGCGATGCCGACGGAAATCCGACGGGGTGCCTGCATGAGGGGGCTATGTCGCTGGTGAGCGCACTGGTGCCGGCGCCTACGGCGTCCGACTATGACCGTGCTCTTGATGTGGCGCAGCAGTACCTGTTCGCGCTCGGCATCACGGGGTGGCAGGACGCGATTGTCGGCGAGGTCAACGGACGCCCTGACAACCTCGAGGCGTACGTGCGTGGCGTCAACGACGGACGGCTGAAGGCTCGCGTGGTCGGTGCGATCTGGTGGGACCGGAACCGCGGGCTCGAACAGCTGCCCGAACTGATCGAGCGCCGCGCCGCCGGCAACGTCGGACGCTTCCAGGCAACGAGCGTGAAGATCATGCAGGACGGTGTCATCGAGAACTTCACGGCAGCGATGATCGCTCCGTATCTCGATGCCTGCGGATGCCAAACCCAGAACGCTGGGCTGTCGTTCGTCGACCCAGGAGTGCTCAACGAGGCTGTCGTCGCGCTCGACGCCGAGGGGTTCCAGGTGCACTTCCACGCGCTGGGCGATCGGGCTGTACGCGAGGCGCTCGACGCGGTGCAGTGCGCGCGTGAAGCGCACGGTATGAACGACCTGCGACACCACCTGGCGCACATCCAGGTCGTTCACCCTGACGACATCCCACGCTTTGCCGCCCTTGGTGCGGCCGCCAACATGCAGCCACTCTGGGCATGTCACGAACCACAGATGGATGAGCTCACCATTCCGTTCTTGGGTGACAGGTGGAGTTGGCAGTACCCGTTCGGTGCACTTGAGCGAGCTGGTGCGACGTTGGTCGCAGGCAGCGACTGGTCGGTGAGTAGCCCTGACGTGATGTGGGGGACGCACGTCGCCGTCAACCGCATGCCCCCGCCCGATGGTGACGATCACGCTGGCAAAGAGGCGTTCATCGCCGAGCAGGCGTTGTCGGTGGAGTCCTCGCTGACCGCGTACACCGCGGGCTCGGCGTGGGTCAATCACCTCGAGGCAACCACCGGGACGCTGGACGTCGGCAAGTACGCCGATCTGGCGCTGCTCGAACGTGACCCGTTCGCCATCGACCCCATGGAGATCGGCACCATTCAGGTTGAGCAGACCTTCATCGACGGCGAGCGAGTCTTCGCACGCTGACGCAAACTAGGCGTCAACCGCGCGGCGCTCGAGATTGTCGAGTTGGTCGAGCAACCACCCGGCGCCTTGCACATTCACAACGTTGTCGTTGGCTTGCCCTGATGCTGCCGTCGCCGATGTCACACGCCGGATGAGCTCACGGTCACTGGTGACGACAACCATGGCTTCGGACGCGGTGGCGAGCTCTGGTGCCGCGGCGACGATGGCGTCATCTCCAGAACCACTCGCGCGAATCGCATGCACCGGACGCGGTAGCTCGACCTCGCGAGCCTTGCCTTCGACGACCAGGTGAACCGTCGCCACCACGCCAGCGCTATCACCCACCGCGACCGTCGTGCCTACCAGGGGAAGCAGTCGCGAAGCCAAGCGTTTCGTGGCGCCCGCGCGGTCCTTCCACCAACCATCGGGCACTGAGCCGACCACGTTGGCCGCGTCAACGAGCAGGGTGAGCGCTGGCAACTGGGCGTCTGGCCAGGTGTGCCCGAAGCCAGGGTGCAGTGGCAGTTCGCCGACTGAACTCGTCGGCACCCACACCAGCTCGGCCGACTCTTCGTTGCCTGTCGTCTCGAGTTCTTCCGCACTGTCGCCGTACACGGTGGTGTAACTCCACTGACCGTGGTCGTCGACGAACGTGTGGCGCACGCGAACTTGCTCGACATCGAGCGCGGTCTCTTCGTTGGCTTCACGCAATGCCGCTTGCTCGACGGTCTCGTGACTATCGCGCGCGCCGCCAGGCAGACCCCAAGTACCTCCGTGATGACACCATTCCGCGCGGTGCTGCAGGAGCACGCGCAAGGTGCCCTCGGCGTCCACGTGGTGCAAGAGCAGACCAGCTGCACCGTGCAGACCCCAGTGCCTATGGCCCTGGTCGCACTCGATCCAGCCGTTTCCGTCTCGCTCCACAGCACTTGAGTATCACGTCAGAGCGGTGCTCGTGCGTCGCGGCGACTGGCTACTCGCGTCAGTGCTAGTTGTCCCACTGCCAGGTGCAGATGGTGGCGTCCTCGACGTCATCGGCGCCGGCCGACCGGTAGGTCGCCAGCGCCGGCTGATAGTGGGGGTCGCCGGGGTCGAGCGGAACCCACATGCCTCGGCATCCCGCGGTCTTGGCGAGGGCGACGAGAGCACGCACCAACGACCGACCTACCCCCTGTCGCCGATGACCTTCGTCGACCCCGAGCTCGTAGAGCAGCATCTCGGTGCCCTTGTCGGGGTGATGGATCTCGACGCCAGAGACGAACCCGACGAACTCCGCTGCGTCAGATCCAGACGCTCCCGAAGCGAGGGATGCCAGCAGCAGGTGATGGCCCTCGGCGGCCAGAAAGCGGTCCGTCCACGCTGATTGGGCGGGGGCGTCGAACAGGTGCGAGGCGGCCTGGACCAGTGCCGCGTCCGCTGGTCCGCAGGCGTGAATGGTGGTGACGACCATGATCAGGACGGTACTGGGCCAGGCCTGGCTCGGCTCTCGGCTTGACGTCTACCGGGGAGGCCAGGTTAAGGTTAGGCTTACCTAAGCACCCCGCCCCAACACTCAGCACCCTCAGATCCTCACGGGAGTCAGTTCGGTGTACGTCTGCATCTGTCACGCGGTGACCCGGGACGAGTTCGACCGGGTCGTTGAGTCTGGCGCGCGCTGCGTCGACTCTGTGGGTGACCGCTGCGGTGCTGGCACCGGGTGTGGCAGTTGTCGCGAGCGTCTGGCTGCGTTGTTGTCGACGTCATCGTCGACCGGGTTCGCGGAAGGGCGACTTGACGCCGTCTCCGTGTCCGCGTGAGGGTGTCGCAGACACTCCAACGCGAAGGGAACTCGCATGCAGGGCGACGCGCGAGTCATTGAGTACCTCAACGAGCAGCTCACCGCTGAGCTGACTGCGATCAATCAGTACTTCCTGCACGCGAAGATGCAAGAGAACTGGGGCTACACGACACTCGCGGCGTACACCCGTCATGAGTCGATCGATGAGATGAAGCACGCCGAGGCTCTGACCGACCGCATCTTGTTCCTCGAAGGCCTGCCCAACTACCAACGAATCTCGCCGATCGAGGTCGGCGGCACCGTCACTGAACAGTTCCGCAGTGACATGGCGATCGAAGCAGCAGCGATTACCCGGCTGCGCGAAGGCGCGACCTACATGCGCAGCATCGGTGACATCACGAGTGCGGCAATCTTCGAGTCGATCCTGGCCGATGAAGAGCACCACATCGACTACCTCGAAACGCAGCTCGAACTGATCGACAAACTCGGCGAGCAGTTGTACCTCGCCAACGTCACGGAGCATCCCCCAGCCTGATTGGCCTGACCGCGGCTTCGTCGGCTTCAGCGGCCGCGGCCGCTATGCCTCCCAAAGGGCGGGCACCATCAGCGGCTCTTGCCACTGGATTCGCACACCCTCAAGCGCCTCTCTGGTCGCCGCGTCGTCAGTGAGCAGCAGGGTTTGCCACGCCGATTGATGCTGCGGCGCGACGTCGTACGGAGGCAAGGGCCCGGCCGGTAGTAGCGAGCGAAAGCCGAAGCGGGCGTAGTAGTCGGGGTCACCGAACACACTGACGGCGCGCGCACCAGCGTCGGTCGCGGACTCGAGTGCGGCACGAGTCACGGCGGTGCCGACTCCTGCGTTCTGGTGGCTGGGGAGCACGGCAAGCGGGCACAGGATCAGCACTGTGATGGCTCGATCACCGGGCACCTCACCCGGTGTCAGCAGCACATGACCGACAACCGCGCCATCGATCTCGGCCACCCACGACTCGACGGGCACAGCCTGATCAACGATCAAGCTGGCTACCAAGTCGGCCTCGATGTCGGTCGAGAACGCGGCACGGTGAAGGGCGACAATCGCCGCAGTATCGGACGCCGTTGCGCGTCGGCAGTGCACGGTCACGCGAGCAACTCGCGCTCAACCACTCCACGCAGCGCGGCACGAAGCCGCCACCGGTTCTCGAGCGAAGGTTGCAGTAGCACTTGGATGCCAAGGCCATCGAACAATCCGGCGAAACGCAGGGCGAAGTCAGCGGGGTCAACCTCTTGTGAGAACTGACCTTGGCGCTGGCCGTTACGCACGATCGACTCGATCATGCCGACCCACCTGGTGTAGATCTCGTGGTTGCGTTCCCGCAGCTCGTCGCGTCCGCGCGCCTCATTCCAGAACTCGAGCCAGATCGCCCACTCGTCTGCGACGTCGGCGTCGGGGATCTGCAGGTCGATGAGACGAAGCAGCTGCTCGCGCGGCTCGGCCAGCGTGACCAGCTCAGCGCGGTGGCGCTGGTGGGACCGCTCGGAGGCGTGCTGCAGTGCGGCGTCGAGCACATCGACCTTGGTCGGGAAGTAGTAGTGGACCGTCCCGGTGCTGGTGCCAGCGCGGCGGGCGATGTCAGAAACCCGGGCCGAGGCGTAGCCGCGCTCGACGACAACGGTCACCGCGGCGTCCAGAATCGCCCTGCGGCGATCTTCTTCGGCGGCGACAACACTCATGGCGGCATACTAACTGACGCGTCAGTTGTCTGTCACCCGATCGGCGCGTGGCACTAGACAGGGCAGATTCCACCTGCTGGAATGGGGCCGTCAGAGGTATTGACTGACGCGTCAGATAGTCCCACCATGCTCAAGTGACCACTGGAGGACCCATGTTGCGTGACCTGCCGACCGAGCTGGTCCCGCTCACCGATGAGCAGCAGGCCATCGTTGAGCTCACGCGCACCTTCGCCGAGAAAGAGATCCGTCCGATCGCTCGTGAGGTCGACGAAGCCGATGTCGAGACGCCGTGGGGCATCTGGCGCAAGGCCGCCGAGGTGGGCTTGACCGCGTTCATGCTTCCTGAGGAGTACGGCGGTGGCGGCTTCACTGACATGTTCAGCCAGTGCTTGGTGCAGGAGGAGCTCTGCGCGGGCGACCCCGGCATCGGCAACTTGGTGGCGTCGAACGGGTTCTTCGCGCACCCGGTGATGGAGCTCGGCAACGACGAGCAGAAGACGCGGTGGTTGACGCCGCTCGCCCAGGCCGACACCCCCATGACATCCCTGGCCGTGACCGAGCCAGAAGTCGGCTCTGACTCTGCGGCGATGACGACGAAGGCAGTCAAAGTCGAGGGCGGGTATCGGATCACCGGGCAGAAGACCTGGATCAGCAACGGCGGTTCCGCTGAGTTCTACGTGGTGTTCGCCAAGACCGATCCGACGCAGCGGGCTCGAGGCGTCACCGCTTTCATGCTGAAGAAGGGCGCAGAAGGGCTGTCCTTCGGGCAGCCCATGAAGAAGATGGGTCAACGTGCGCTCGTCAACACCGAGGTCTTTCTCGACAACGTGTTCGTTCCTGACAAGGACCGGCTCGGTGATGAGGGTCAGGGCTTCTACGGCCTGATGCACACGTTCGATGCGTCACGCGCGATTCTCGGCGCCGCAGCAACGGGCGCGGCGCGCGCCGCCACCGAGTACGCGCTCGAATACGCACAGACTCGCAAGCAGTTCGGAAAGCCGATCATCGAGCACCAGGCCGTGGCCTTCCGATTGGCCGATATGGCGACTCGGGTCGAGCAGGCCCGGTTGCTGGTGTGGCGTGCGGCCAAGCGGCTTGACGCTGGCCTTGATGCTGCGGCGATTTGTGCGCAAGCCAAGCTCGCGGCGTCCGAGACCGCGATGTTCTGTACGTGGGGGGCGGTTCAGACGCTGGGTGGCTGGGGCTACTCGCGTGAGTTCTTGGCCGAGAAGTGGATGCGGGACGCCAAGCTCGAAGAGATCGAAGAAGGCACCTCTGACATTCAGCGACTCATCATTTCTCGACGTCTGGCTACCAGCCCACCGATCGGAGCCTTCTCATGACAGAGCTCATGACCGAGCAAAAGTTCTCAGGCAAGGTCGCCGTCGTCACAGGCGGCGGTAGTGGCATCGGTCTTGGCATCGCCCATCGACTCGCAGCTGGCGGTGCGTCAGTGGCACTCATCGGGCGTAACGTCGACAAGCTCGCCGCGGCCCGCGCTGCGATCGAGGCGGCAAGCCCAGGTGCTTCCGTCACGACGCGCAGCCTTGACGTCCGCGATGCGGACGCGGTCGGCGAGGCGTTCGACTCGATCACTGAAGAGTTGGGTGGGCTGCACCTGCTCGTCAACAACGCAGCTGGCAACTTCGTGGTGCCAGCCGAGGACATGAGCCCGAACGGGTTCAAGGCGGTCGTCGACATCGTGCTCAACGGTTCGTTCTACTGCTCCCGCGCATTCGCGCGCATTGTCAAAGAGCGCGATCACGGGGGTTCGATCCTCAACGTCATCGCTACCTATGCCTGGACGGGACACCCCGGCGTTGTTCACAGCGCGGCCGCCAAGGCTGGCGTGCAGGCGATGACTCGCACGCTTGCAGTGGAGTGGGCGCGCTACGGCATTCGCATCAACTGCATTGCGCCCGGCCCCACCGAGACCGAAGGTGCTGGCGCGGCGCTTTGGCCGACGGAGGAAGACCGGACGAGCCTGACCAACTCCGTGCCGCTCAAGCGATTCACGACTCCTGAAGAGGTCGCAACATCGGCGGCGTTCCTGCTGTCTGACGATGCCGCGTACATCACGGGCGACACCCTTGTCGTTGACGGTGGCCAGTGGCTTGGCAAGCAGGTCTACGGGTTCTCAGGGGCGAGGTCGTGGTGACGACGTCCGACCAGCCGACTCGGCTGACCGGCGTCACCGGTGGTGAAGTCGTCGTCGCAGCGATGGCCCTGCACGACGTTCGCGTGGTGTTCGGCATTCCAGGCACGCACAACCTCACGGTCTTTGACGCTTTGACGCGATACGGAATTCGCACCGTCGGCACCACCCACGAGCAGGGCGCTGGCTTTGCGGCCGACGGCTATGCGCGTACTACCGGACGCCCCGGCGTTGCGGTGGTGACGAGTGGGCCGGCGGTTTACAACGCCGCCACCGCCGTCGCGCAGGCGTACTCCGACTCGATCCCGATGCTGTTGGTGAGCCCCGGAATGCCACGCACCTTGCCGGTCGGTGGGCCTGGTAGCGGTTACCTTCACGAAGCCAAAGACCAGACCGGGGCGATGGATCGCATCGCGGCTCGGTGCCTGCGCGCCACGACGCATCAACAGATCGCCGACGCCGTCGCTGAGGCCTTCACCGCGTTCTCGGGTGGACGCCAGCGTCCCATCCACCTCGAAGTTCCCCTCGACCTGTTGGAAGAGGTGGGCGACGCCCAACTCCGCCAGGCATCGACGGTCGACCTGGTGGCGGCCGACAGTGCCCTGATCGCTGAGGCAGCACGTCGGCTGTCGGTCGCAGTGCGTCCCGTCATCGTCGCCGGAGGTGGTGCGCGCACGGCGTCCACTGCCCTCACCGCGGTCGCCGAACGTTTGGCTGCGCCGGTGGCGACCACGATCAACGGCAAGGGTGCGGTCGACGAGAGTCATCGGCTTTCGTTGGGAACCCGCATGGGTTCGTCGTCGGTATTGGCTGCGGCAGACGAGGCCGACGTGCTGTTGCTCATCGGTTCCGAGGTGGGCAACTCCGACCTGTGGCAGGGCATGTTGGCGCCACGAGGTCACGTCATTCGCGTTGACATCGACCCGCAAATGGCGAACGTGAACGTGAGCGCTGACACGATGCTCGTGGGCGATGCCGCCACGGTGCTGGGTCAGCTCGATGCGGCCCTCGACGATCTTGGCGTCGCCAATCGCACCGTTCCAGGGTGGGTCGACGCACTACGCGCTGAGGCAATCGCCGAGACCGCCTCGGCCGGTGCGAAGTGGGCGCCGTGGATGGCTGCTATCGACGCAGCCCGAGACGATGACGCCATCGTCGCTACCGACAACGCGATGTGCGTCTACTTCGGCGCCATCCCCTCGATGTCGATGGATCGACCGAGCAGCTTTCACTTTCCGACCGGCTTCGGGACGCTGGGCTACACCGTCCCAGTCGCTGTCGGAGCGGCGCTCGCTGCCCCCGACCGACAGGTCATTGGCATCACCGGCGACGGCGGGCTGCTCTTCACTGCTCCCGAGCTGGCTGTCGCGGCGGCCGAGCAACTGCCGGTCGCCATAGTCGTGTTCGACAACAGTGGGTACGGCGAGATTCGAGCAGAAATGCTCGAACGCGCAGAGAAGCCGCTGGCAGTCGACGCGCCGCCTCGCGACCTCGTGCTACTGGCGCAGGCGCTTGGGGCGCACGGCGTCCGCATCGACACTCCAGAGCAGCTGACGTCCGAGATTCGTGCAGCAGCAGAACGTCACGGGCCCACCGTCCTTGTGGTGACCGAACCAGCCCCACCGGAAGGATCAGCACGTTGAGTTCTCACGACTCCTATCTCGAGCTCACCTGGACCGACGAGGTCACGGGTATCAAGGGCTACGTCGTCATCGACACACTGAGCCGCGGTGTCGCTGGTGGCGGCCTGCGCATGCGCGACGGTGTAACGGTCGACGAGGTGCGCGACCTCGCGCAAGCGATGACGCTGAAAGAGGCAGTCGTCTACACCGAGGGCGATCGGTACATCCCGCTTGGCGGCGCGAAGGCCGGCATCGACTGCGACCCATACGACCCGCGAGCGCGCGAGGTGCTGGGCCGCTTCGGCCGCGCGATGCGGCCGCTGATCCAGTCGCTGTTCGCCACCGGGGAAGACTTCGGGGTACGCCAGGACGTCATCGACGAAGTGTTCGCCGACGAAGGCATCCGCTCGTCAGCTGAGTCAGCACTCGCGCTGGTGGACGACGGCGCTGATGCCGCACACGACCGACTCAAGGAAGCTTTCGCAGTCACCGTCGACGGCGTCGGCCTCGGTGAGCTGGTGGGTGGCTACGGCGTCGCTGAGACAGCCCTCGCGGCGCTCGAGTTCCGCGGTCTCGAAGCCTCGACGGCAACCGCCGTCGTGCAGGGTTTCGGGTCGATGGGTGGGGCGACAGCTCGCTACCTCGCGATCGCCGGCGTGCGCGTCGTCGGTGTCGCCGACCGAGAGGGCCTGATCTACAACCCGGCTGGGCTCGATGTGGAAGACCTGCTCGCACACCGAGACGCATTCGGCGTCATCGATCGCAGTCGCTTGCGCCAGGGTGACGAGCTGCGTCCGGGGGAGGACTGGATCGGTGCCGATGCCGACGTGCTCATACCCGCAGCAATGTCGTACGTGATCACCAGCGACAACGTCGACCGCATCAAGGCCAGCATCATCTGTGAAGCGGCCAACGTGGCCACGCTGCCTGAAGCCGAAGCGGCACTGCTCGAGCGCGGGGTCACTGTCGTCCCCGACTTCGTGGCCAACGTCGGCACGAACGCCTGGTGGTGGTGGGTCGCCTTCGCCGACATCGCGCCCACCGCCGAGGCCTCGTTCGCGAAGATCTCTGGCGTCCTGCGTCCGCTGACGCATGAGCTGCTCGATCGTGCGCGCCGCGAACGCACGTCACCGCGTGAGGCGGCTACGGCGATCTCAGAGGAGAAGCGCACCGATGTGGCTCGGCACTACCCGACCTCGGTGAAGTCTGCAGCGGTGGCTCGCTGATGGCTGACAACTCAGCAGCGCTTGAGTCGCTCTTTGCGCCGACGAGCATCGCAGTCATCGGTGCCAGCGACGACATCCGCAAATGGGGTAACTGGCTAGCTAAGGGGGCATTGGCTGGCCCGGTTCCCGTTCATCTCGTCAACGCACGTGCCGACGTCGTGCTCGGACGCCCCGCCGTCCCCTCGCTCACCGGTGCGGGTCTCACCTGCGACCTCGCAGTCGTCGCAGTTCCAGCGGCGGCGTTCGAGTCTGCCGTCGACGACGCCCTTGCTGCTGGTGCCCGCGCGATCGTGGGGATCAGCGCAGGCCTGGGTGAAGCCGGAGCAGAGGGTAAAGCGCGTGAAGAGGCCGTTGTCGAGCGTGTTCGTGCCGCCGGTGCGGTGCTCCTTGGGCCCAACTGCCTCGGCGTCTCTGACGCGGCCGCCGGTCTGTCGCTCACGTCCAACCCGTTGCCGACGGGCGACATCGCCTTCATCTCGCAGAGCGGCAACCTGTCTCTCGAGCTTGCGCAGTTGCTCGAAGATCACTCGCTCGGGTTCTCTCGCTTTGCCAGTTTGGGCAACCAAGCGCACATCGACGCCGCAGACCTCGTCGAGGCCACGGTCTCGCACGACAGCACCAAGGTGGTCGCGGTCTACTGCGAAGACTTTCGCGACGGACGTCGGTTCGCGCAGGCGGCGCTCGATGCGAGGGACGCAGGCAAGGCGGTGGTGTTGCTCACCGTCGGCGCCAGCGAGGCATCGGCTCGCCAAGCGTCGTCGCACACGGCGTCCTTGGTGTCCTCGTCCGACGTCGTCGATGCAGCGTGCGCTGCCGGGGGCATCGTCCGTGTGCATACCCCGTCGCAGATGGCGGACGCCTTGGCGCTACTGCGTGAGTCACCGATCGCTGCGGGCCGGAAGGTGGCAATCATCACCGATGGTGGTGGCCACGCGTCGATCGCCGCCGATGTGGCGGAGTCGATGGAGCTTTCGGTCGTGCAGTTCACTGACGGGCTCGGCGCGACGGTTGCCGCCGAGCTTCCGGCAGCAGCCACGAGCTTCAACCCCATCGATGTTGCTGGTGGCTTCGAGCAAGACCTCGCCTGCTCGGGTCGCATCGTGCGGTCGGTGCTGAACAGTGGTGAAGTCGACGCGATGGTCGTCAGCGGGTACTACGGCGGGTACGGCCTGTACGGCGAAGCATTGGCTGAACTCGAGGTCGAGTCTGCGCGTGCCATGGCCCAAGCGGTCGCGGAGTCGGGACGACCGTTGGCGGTCCACTCGATGTATCCCAGCAGCCCAGCCGCTGTCGAGCTGCGCGCTGGGGGAGTACCCGTCTACCGCACGATCGAAGGTGCGATGCGGTCATTGTCTGAGACGGCAGGCGTCGCTCCAGTTGGTATGACCGCGTTGCCCAGCGCCGAGGCTCCGCTCACTGACCTTGGCTACTGGGACGTCCGAGCATCTTTGGTCAAGGCGGGAATTGCGTTTCCTGCCGCGCACTTAGTGGCGTCGGCGTCCGAGTTCGATGGTGTGCTGCCCGATGTGCAGTACCCGGTGGTGTTGAAGGCCATGGGGCTGTTGCACAAGAGCGATCTTGGCGGCGTCAGGCTCGGGATCTCCAACGCTGCTGAGCTGCGTTCGGAGTACGAGTCGATGGTTGAGCGGCTCTCGCCACCGGCGGTCACGATCGAGCAGATGGTCGACACCTCTGACGGAGTTGAGCTGATCGTGGGAGTTCGCCAGGACGAGCGCTTCGGACCGGTTGCCATGGTTGGCGTCGGTGGCGTTCTCACCGAGGTGCTCGACGACGTTGCGACGTCGCTGGCACCGATGGAATCCTCGCGCGCCATCGACCTGCTGCGTTCGCTGCGCTCAGCCGCGCTGCTCGACGGCGTCCGTGGCCGTCCAGCCGTCGACCTTGAGTCGGTGGCCGAGCAGATCGCGATCATCACGCGCTTCGCGTGCGCACACCCCGAGCTCGCCGATCTCGAGGTCAACCCACTACTCGCTACTGCCAATGGGGCAGTGGCGCTCGATGCCAGGGCGATCGCTGCGCGGTAAAGGCCGCCAAGTTTCGCGACGTCACCAGAAGAAGGATGAGGAACAGCTAGTCATGGACTTCAGTTACACCCCCGAGCAGCGCAGACTCATGGTTCGAGTCCGTGAGCTGTATGAGTTCATCAAGCCATACGAGCTCGAGTGCGAGATGAACAACGGACTGTCTGACGACGTGCACGCCACGATTCGTCAGGCGGTTCTCGACGCTGGACTCCAGGCGGTCAACATGCCTCGCGAGTGGGGCGGCGCTGGGTTCACCACCATGGAGCAGATCCTTTACCACGAGGGCTTGGGTCGGCTGACGAACGCGCTGTGGGACACCGTGTGGCGTCCCGCGAACGCGTTGAAGGCATGCACTCCTGAGCAGCGCGAGCGCTACCTGCTACCTGGCATCCAGGGGCAGAAGCGCGATGCGATCGCTGTCACCGAGGAGTTCGCCGGATCAGACCCGCTGGCCATGACGACCACTGCGGTCAAGCACGGCGACAAGTACGTGATCAACGGCGAGAAGTGGTTCGTCACCGTCGGCGACGTCGCTGACTTCATCTTGACGCTGGCGTGGGTCGGCGAGCAGCCGACGTTGTTCATCGTCGACCGTGACGCCCCTGGGCTCAGTGTGAAGCGCACGCCGCGCTACACACACACCTTCGTGTACGAGCACCCGGAGTTTCTCTACGAGAACGTCGAGGTCGGCCCAGAGCAGATCCTGGGCGAGATCGGTCAGGGGTACGACCTGATCCGCGACTGGTTCGTCGAAGAGCGACTGATGATCGGTGCGCGCACGGTTGGCGCTGCCACCCGCGCCATCGAAGAGTCGGTCGACTTCGCGACCAACCGCATCCAGGGTGGCGGTCCGCTGATCAACCACCAGCTGATCCAGGCGATGCTCGCCGACATGATCGTTGACACCACGGGCGCGCGAACGCTCGTCTACCAGGTGGGCAACGAGATCGATCGAGGCGACCTCGACCGAAAGACGCTGCACGCCAAGGCCGCCGTCGTGAAGCTTGCGGCGTCCGAGGCCGCAGGTCGCGTCGTCGACAACGCGGTTCAGGTGCACGGTGGGCGTGGCTACATGCGCGACTTCGCCGTCGAGCGGCTCTACCGCGAGCTTCGCGTTGACCGGGTCTGGGAGGGCACGTCAGAGATCCAGCGCCTCATCATCGGCAACGAGATCGCCAAGCGCGGTGTGGACGCCCTGATCTCGTTCCCAGGACAGCCCGACTACGAGGCGGCGAAGGCAGACACCGAGGCTCCCGCGGCGTAGCTGCTGGCGCGCTCAGCTGCACACTCGGCTAGAAGTCGTGGCCGGCGGCGCGGTCGGCCGCTAGCTCTGCATCGATTCGTGCGATCTCGTCCTCGTTGAGGGGGCGCGACTGGCCCGTCGCCGGATCTCGGGGTACGACGACCGCGCCGCCCTCGGCGGCGAGCGTGCCATCGCTCTTGCGAACGATCTCGCGGCTGCGAACGCTGGACCGGCCGTAGCCGGTCACTCGGCTCAGCACGTGGATCGTGCCGTCATCCTGCGTCAGCTCGTTGCGAAAGTCGATATCGACGTGGGCCAACACGAAGTCGAGGGCTTCGGAGCCGAACATGTCGACCATGACGGTGTCGCGGGCTTCCTCGAAGTAGTTGAGGTAGACCGCGTTGTTGACGTGTTGGTAGGCGTCCATGTCTGCCCACCTGACTCTGATGTCGACCTGTTTCACGGCGCCGACCCTAATGGTGCGTCAGTGCAACTGACTCGCGAGGGCCCTGATCTGCTCAGGCCCGATGCGACAGCAGCCGCCCACAAGTGCCGCGCCCTCGGTCACCCATTGGTCGACCGGCCACCTCTCGGTGGCGTCGGTGTCGCGCGAGGCCGTCCAGGTACGCGCGACGGCGTCCCAGCCTTCACCGCTGTTCGGATAGATGACGACGGGGTGTCCGCTTCTGGACGCCGTGGTGACGGCGACGGTCGCATCACTCGGCGCTGAGCAGTTGACCCCGGTGGCGACGATCTCTTCGACGCCGCGGGTCATCTCGAAGACGTCGGCGAGTGGGTCACCCGCTCGGGTGGAGTCACCGTCAATCGACACCGACAGCCACACGTCGAGACCAGTGCCGCGAATCTCTTCCAGCACCGCTTCAACCTCGAGCGCGCTCGGAAGTGTCTCGAACGCAAGAACGTCAGCGCCAGCGTCGGCCAGAACGTTGATGCGCGGCCGATGAAACGCGCGAAGCTGCTGCACGGTGAGCCCATAGTTGCCGTGGTACTCCGAGCCGTCGGCCAACATCGCGCCGTACGGACCGACCGAAGCGGCGACCCACGTGGGGTGATCGACCTCGGACGCCGCATCTCTCGCGAGCTCGACGCCCCGCCGCATGAGCCGCGTTGTCTCGTCAGCGTCGATGCCGTGATGGGCGAACCCCTCGAAGGTCGCCTGATAGGTGGCGGTGGTGGCTACCTGCGCTCCAGCCTCGAAGAACGCGCGGTGGGCCTCGACGATCGCGTGCGGCGCGTCTTGCAGTAACCGTGCAGACCACAGATCACCTGAGATGTCGTGCCCCAACAGTTCGAGCGTGGTCGACAATCCGCCGTCGAGCAGCACCGGCCGGCGCTGGATCTCGCTGCGAAGGCTTGTCACCTCGACAGGATACGAAGCCTCAGGCGTCCGTGACTCGCGAGCCCGACCCAGCTTCGTAGTCGGCGCGCGCCTGAGCGTAGATGCGTTGCAGGGTGGGGTCTTCGTGTCGACCCGCCTGCCGGTTCGACCGGTACGCCGCCGCCTGCGCAGCGCGCTCGGCGAGTCGGCCCTCGACTTCACGCGACCGGTCCGGGTGGTCGTTCAGGACGAACGTCGGAAGTGCGTCGCGCAAGCGTTGGACGACCTCGAGGGTTCTCGCCACTTTGCCGGACGCGGTGCGCGAGGTGTCGTCGTACTCCCACCAGACATGGATGGCGTCGCCGGCGATCGTGACAGCGGCGTCCGGAGGAACATGCTCGAGCACGAGCGCTGTGACATGCGGGGCGAGCAGGTCAGCGGCGTACCGGGTGTCCTCGGCATGCACGGTGTGTCGCACCGAGAACGCGAGCGACTCGGTCTGCCACCGCGTCCCCGGGTCGTCATAGTCACGCCGACTGCGGGGAAGGATCGCGAGTGGCGGTAGCCATGACCCCGGAAGTCGCGCCAAGCCACCGACCCACTGTCGGACGCCGGCCGCGGGCTTTCGGTACTGCTTCGGCCCAGCGGAGGGCGTCGTGGGTGCCACGCTGTCCGCGATGGCGTCTGAGACGTCGCGTGGCATCGACGCAGCGAGCGCGGACAACAAACCACCAGCGATCGTCGTTGCTGCAGTAGCGACGCTCAGCGGGTCCATCAAGACCGCGTTCCTACCGTCGTCGCCGAGCGGCAGCGAAGGGTCAGGGGCGCTTTGGCTCAGTGCGGCCACTGCGTTGGAGTTGGAGGCGCCGTCGGAGTCCGCTGACAGAACACCGCACCAGATCAGCGAGCGACGGCTGCCCTTCTCGTCGCCGAGCCGCCACGCATGCAAGCGAGGGAGCGCGCCGATCGTGCGAAGCAAGGCGCTGTGCGCCCACAGGTCAACCGTCGGCTCGGCTCGGAGCCAGTCGCCGGCCCAGCAGACCGAGTCATCGGGGGAGTGCATGGGCCATATCTCGACCGGTCGTCGTGCGTGCTTGACGGCAACCGGCCGAGTTCGGGTGCCGACCTGCGCTGCGCGGGAGTACCGTCAGCGCGTGCGCATCACGAGTGGAGCCGAGCTCGGGACCGTCCTCGGTATCTGGGCGCACCCAGACGATGAGACCTATCTGTCGTCTGGGTTGATGGCGCAAGCAGTCGCGGCCGGTTCTCGAGTGGTGTGTGTGACGGCGACCAAGGGCGAAGGCGGTTCGCTCGATCCGGAACGGTGGCCGCCTGAGAAGCTGGGTGAGATCCGGGCAGCGGAACTCTCGAGTTGTCTGGCGATCCTCGGCGTCACCGAGCACGTGTTCCTCGACATACCCGACGTCGACTGGCATACACCGCTTCCTGATAGCGGTGCGGACGCGGTCGCTGAGTTGATGCGCGAGGTTCAGCCTGACAGCGTGCTCACCTTCGGACCAGATGGCATGACCAACCACGAGGGGCACAAGTCGGTATCCGCGTGGACGACTGATGCGTTTCGTCGGCATGCACCGTCCGGATCGTCGCTGTACTACTCGGTGGTGTCACGTACCTGGGCTGACCAGTTCGTCCCCCAGCTGGACGCCGTCGGCGTGTATCGCGACAACAGTGAGCCACCCATCGTCGACGACGCCGCGCTCGATATCGACATCGTGCTCGACGGTGAGCTGCTTGAACGCAAGATGGCCGCGATCCGCGAGCACCAGAGCCAGATCGAGGGATTGCTGCAGGTCTTCGGTGAAGAACTGCTGTCCATGGCGTTCGCGTCCGAGTCATTCCGGCTTGCCGAACGAGTGCCGTCAGCTGGTACCCCGGAGCCCCTGTCATGAGTGGGTGGTTCGGTCTCTTGGGATCGGGGGAGTTTCAGCCGTGGTCGCATGAGGTCGACACCTGGATGCTCGACCGCGTGACGGGTGACGGTCGCGTGCTGATCGTGCCTACGGCGTCCGCGCCTGAGGGCGAGGAGATGTTCAGCGAATGGGCGCGCAGCGGCACCGAACACTTCGCAGCTCACGGAGTTCCGTCCGAGGTCTTGGACGTGCGTGATCGAACCGACGCTGATGACCGAGCGATCGCAGACCGGGTGCGCGAGGCGTCCGTCGTCTACTTCTCTGGCGGCAACCCGGCCTACCTCGCCGCCACGCTGAACGGCACCGCACTGTGGCAAGCGGTGCTGTCTGGGCTGGACAGAGGCATGGGCTACATCGGATGCAGTGCAGGCATGGCAGCACTCGGACGGATGGCGCCGGACAGCACGGTCGATGAGTTCTCCCCAGAGTTGTGGGCCGATGGTTTGCGGCTCTTTCCGCGTACCTGGTTCGGACCCCATTGGGACGCCCTCGACACCTATGTACCCGGGCTCGTGGCGCACATCGACGCAAGCGTTCCAGCGGATGAGCTGTTGATCGGCGTCGATGAGCAAACTGCTGTCGTCGGAGACGGCGCGCGCTGGCAGGTCATGGGTGTCGGGTCGGTTCACGTCCGCGATGGCGCGGATTGGCAGACCCTCGCGGCAGGCGAGTCGATCACCGTCGACGCGCTTCGCGCCTGACCGGTGCCTAAGACGACACTGGACGACGACACCTTCACGTGCTGTGCCCCCGGCAGGATTCGAACCTGCGCACACGGCTCCGGAGGCCGATGCTCTATCCCCTGAGCTACGGGGGCGGGGACCTCGGGAGGCTATCAGCGGGGTAGCCGATGCGACTGGTCGCCCTGACTCGCTCAATTCATTGAAATGTGGTGGCAACGCATCACCGCTCGCGGTTTGCTTGACCGGTGTCTCCCTCTGATCGTGACCTCGACGGCGTTAACCGTGAGACACAACTCGTGGTCGACGACACCGTTGTCGGTCGCTACCACCTCTACGAGTCGCAACCCCCCGCGGCCGAACTCTTCGTGGCGGAAGTTCCAGCTGATCGCGCCGCCATTGCGGTCGTCACGCAGCTGCCAGGCTGGAACCTCACGACGACGGACGAGCGTCTGGCGTCCGAGCTGATCGCGAGGGGCGCAAGGTCGCTGCGTTACTACTCGCTCTTGACGTGCGACCTCGTGTCGTTGGACGAGGTGGACCTCACCCGGCGCGAGTTCGTTCTCGACGAGCAGCGTCTGACCCCCGACTTCGTCCCGCCGCCCGACCTCGTCCCATTGATCCGCCGGGCGTACCCGCCAGGGCACCCCGACGAAGAACTGGGCACGGACGACGAGATTCTGGCTGACATCGCGCGGGCCCTGCACGGTGATCGCCTCGGCCCGCTCATGCCGCAGAGCCGACTGGTGCTGGACGCGGGGCGTCCCGTTGCTCTCGGCATCGTCAATCGGGTGCCGGGGGTCGCCCCGGCGGGGGGAGTGTGGCTGACAGACCTGTGCCGCGACCCCGACCCGGCTTACGCAGGGTTGGGGCGGTCGTTGCTCGTTGACGTGTTGCAGGACTGCCGTGACTCGGGTGAAACGGCGGTGTCGCTGGCGGTGACCGACGGCAACCCCGCCCGGACGGTCTACGAGAGCGTGGGCTTCTCGCTCGTGGCTGCTACTCGCAAGCTGCGCCTGCCCGGCTGATGCTTCTCGGCCGACGCGGTCGCAGCTGGCGGCGGGAGCGGAGACTTCCACGACACGTTGGTAGACGTTGAGCTCACCGGTCGACCCGACGGCAGCGGGTGAGCGGTTACAGTCTTCGGACACGCAAACCGCTTCAGGAGCCAGGTCTATGGGGTCAAACGCCCAACGTCGTCGCGAGGAACGCGAGCAGAAGGTCGCGCAGCTGCGCAAGGAAGACAAGTCACGCCAGCGACGGTCGTCCACGCTGCTTACGGTTGGCCTGGTCATCGCTGTCGTCGTGGCCATCGGTGGCGTCTGGTGGGCGGTCGAGGCTGGCACCGAGGATCCGACGCCTGGCGCGCTCGACCAGGTGCAGAGCTTCGAGTACGAAGGCTCACAGCACACCGAAGAGCCGGTCGCGTACACCGAGTCGCCGCCCGTTGGCGGGGAGCACAGCGGTACCTGGCTCGACTGCACGGGTGTTGTCTATGACGAACCCGTACAGAACGAGCAGGCCGTGCACGGTCTTGAGCATGGCGCCGTGTGGGTGACGTATAGCCCAGAACTGAGCCAAGACGAGGTCGACCAGCTCACTGGACGCCTCGATGGCAGCTACTACTTCGTCTCGCCTTACGAGGACCAGCAGGCACCAGTAGTCCTCACCGCGTGGAACAACCAACTCGAGCTCGACAGTGTCGATGACCCGCGCTTCGACGACTTCGTCACTGAGTTCCGTCAGGGCCCACAGACGCCGGAGCCGGGAGCGCCCTGTTCGGTTGGCTGAGGGCTATGAGGGCTCGGTCGGGGTGAGGTCACAAGGCGGTACATCGAGTACCGAATTGTGAGTGACTTTGACTGAATGGTCGACCAGTGAACGCGAACATGGCAGGCTGGCGCCATGTCCCTCGATTTCGCTGATATCAACCCTGCCGCCGCCCGCTCGACCGAGGCCGCCGACGCGTCCACCACGTCCGACCTACCTGCCAGAGCGCAGTACATAGTCGTCGGCGGGGGTGTCGTCGGCACGTCGATCGCCTACCACCTCGCCACGATGGGCCAGAAGGAGGTCGTGCTGCTCGAACGCAAGCAGCTCACCTCAGGCACCACCTGGCATGCGGCCGGTGAAGTCGTTTCCGGGGGGTCGTCCGAAGACCCGCTGTGGATGGCCAGGTACTCCCGCGACCTCTACACCAAGCTCGAGGCCGAGACCGGCCTGTCGAGCGGGTTCAAGCAGGTCGGCTACATGCAGCTGGCCACCACCGAGCGCCGCGACGAGGCGTACCGCCGCGAGACCGCGTACTGCAGGTCGGTGGGCATGACCAAGGAGATCCTGTCGCCCAAGGAGATCCTCGACATCGTCCCGATGATGAAGGTCGACGACGTCATCCATGGCTTCTGGACGCCAGATGAGGGTCGCGCCAACCCGGTCGACGTCACGATGTCGATGGCGAAGGGTGCGAGGCAGAAGGGCGCCCAGATCTTCGAAGAGACCGAAGTCATCGACTTCGTCATCGAGAACGGCCGCATCAAGGGCGTCGTCACTCCTCGCGGCACCATCGAGTGCGAGAAGGTCATCCTCGCGTCCGGCCTCTGGGGCCGTGAGCTCGCCGCGAAGGCCGGCGTCAGCGTCCCGCTGCAGGCGGCCGAGCACTACTACCTGCTGACCGAGCCGATCGAGGGTGTCACCCCCGAGAACGTTCCCGTCATCGAAGACCCCGAGGCCTACGGCTACTACCGCGAAGAGGGCGGCGGCCTGCTGGTCGGCATGTTCGAGCCGGTGGGTGCCGCGTGGTCGCTCGATGGCACTCCCAAGGAGTCGGCGTTCGCGGTGCTGCCCCCCGACTGGGACCGTCTCGGACCGTTCCTCGAAGTCGCGATGCAGCGCTTCCCGATGCTTGAGGACGCCGGCATCCGCACGTTGTTCTGCGGCCCCGAGAGTTTCACCGACGACATCTCGCCCATGCTCGGTGAGTCACCTGAGGTCGACGGGCTCTACCTCGCATGCGGTCTCAACTCGGTCGGCATCCTGATGGGCGGTGGCCTGGGCCACGTCATGGCGCAGTGGCTGATCGAGGAGTACCCGCCGATCGACCTCACTGAGGTCGGTGTCGACCGCACTCACGAGTTCCAGACCACGCGTCGGTTCCGCGAGGAGCGCACCGTCGAGCGGTTGGGCTTCTTGCTCAACGACCTCTCGTGGCCGAACTCGCAGCCCAAGCTGGGCCGTAACGTCCGCCGCTCGCCGTTCCACGACCAGCATGTGGCCGACGGCGCCTACTTGGTGGCGACGAATGGGTGGGAGTACCCCGACTTCTTCGGTGGTCCAGGCACCAAGCCAGATGTCGAGTGGGGGTTCAAGCGCGGTATCGCGCACGAGCGCACCCAGATCGAGCACCTCAACACGCGTGAGAACGTCGGCGCGATCGACATGACGATGATGTCGAACTATCTGGTGCAAGGCCCGCATGCCATGCAGGTCATGAACCGCGTGTGCGCCAACAACATCGACACCGAGATCGGGCGCGTCGTCTACACGCAGTGGCTCGACGAGCGAGGCGGCATCATCGCCGACGTCACCGTGACGCGTCAGGCCGACGACCAGTTCATGGTCATCAGCGCCGACAACGTGCACCGGCGGTTGCCCGCGTGGATTCGTCGAAACACCAGCGAAGGCGAGTTCCTGACGGTCACCGACGTCACCAGTGGCATTGCGCTTCTGACCGTTCAGGGGCCGAAGTCACGCGAGCTGTTGCAGCGCATGAGCCCCGACGACTGGAGCAACGAAGCGTTCCCGTACCTGACGGCGCAGAAGGTCGAGTTGGGATACACGCCGCTGTGGGCGCTGCGCGTCACCTACGTCGGCGAGCTCGGATGGGACCTGCTGATCCCGACCGAGTTCGCGTCCTGCCTGTACGAGCAGATGCGCGAGGCCGGTGAGGATCTCGGCTTCATTCCGACCGGGGTCGGTGCGTTGTCGTCCATGCGCATGGAGAAGGCCTACCGCGACATGGGCCACGACATCGACTCAACCGACACCCCGCTCGAGATGGGCCTCGGCTTCGCGGTGGCGTGGGACAAGCCAGGCGGCTTCATCGGTCGCGAGGCCCTGCTCAAGCAGAAGGAGGCGGGGCCGCCGAAGAAGCGCCTCGTCAACGTGCTGCTGGAGTCGTCAGAGCATGATCTGGTCGGCGCCGAGCCGATCTACTGGGACGGCAAGCCGGTCGGCGTGGTTCGCGTCGGCGCGTTTGGCTACTCGTTGGGCGCCTCGTGTGGTCTCGCCGATGTTGAGAAGGATGAGGGAATTCCTGCGGCTGACATCAAGGCCGGCTCGTTCGAGATCGACATCGCAGGCACCCGCGTGCCCGCCAAGGTGTCGCTCAGGCCATTCTTTGACCCCGAACGGAGCAGGCCGCTGTCCTGATCTGCGCCCCCGGCGTGGTTCCATCGTGTGGTGACTCCTCTTACGCATGCGCGCCCAGCGGTTCTGGTTCGTGCTTTGGTGGTGGCCGGCGCGAGCGCCCTGCTGTTGGGGATCGCTGCATGCAGCGAGCCCGCGCCGACGGTTGAGCCATCTGACGAAGGAATCTCAGGCGTCCAGACCTTCGGCGACCTGACTCGCGGGCACACCGAGGACCCGGTCGACTACCCGCAGTCGCCCCCGGTCGGCGGTGACCACAGCCCGGAGTGGTTGGACTGCACGGGCACCGTGTACCCCGATCCGGTTCCGAACGAGAACGCGGTGCACTCGTTGGAGCACGGTGCGGCGTGGGTCACCTACGACGAGTCGCTCGCCGAGGGTGACGTCGCCTTGTTGGCTGGTCGGGTTGAGGGCGAGCCGTACACCTTCATGAGCCCCTACCCCGAGCAAAGTTCGCCGGTGATGCTGACCGCGTGGGGCGTCCAGCTGGGTCTGGACAGTGTCGACGATCCGCGGATCGATGAGTTCCTCACGACCTACCGGCAAGGGCCACAGACTCCAGAGCCTGGAGCGACGTGTGAGTCTGGTGTCATGCCGTGAAGGTCGTGACGGTGGCGGTGGCAGCGGCCGCCGCGCTGATCCTCGGGCTCGTGCTCGGTGCGATGCTGCTCGGCAGTGAGCCGACCCCCGACAGCGGTTCTGCTGAAGCCGGGTTTGCGCGCGACATGTCGGTGCACCACGCGCAGGCGGTCGAGATGGCGTTTCTGATTCGCGATCGCACCGACGACCCAGCGATTCGTTCGATGGCCTACGACATCATCAACACTCAGCGGGCGCAGATCGGCATGTTCAGCGGGTGGTTGCAGCAGTGGGATCTGCCGCAAACCGACGCCGGTGTCGATCCGATGGCGTGGGCCGATGGCCACGGCATGGAGGGCATGGACGGCATGGACGGCATGTCGATCGAGAGCTACGACGACATGCCTGGCATGGCGTCCGATGAACAACTCGATGAGCTCAGCGCCGCAAAGGGCGTTGCCGCCGAGACACTGTTCCTTGAACTGATGATCGACCACCATCGCGGCGGCGTCGACATGGCCGAAGCGGTGTTACCGCTCACCGACCGCGACGAGGTTCAGTACCTGGCCGACACCATCGTGACGGGACAGCAAGCCGAGATCGACACGATGGAACAGATGCTCGCCGACCGCGCCGAGTAAACACCCGCCGGATGAACGTCAAGGCTCGCCGAGTGCCCTCCAGGCTGACGCCCAGGCTCGTCGAGTGCCCTCCAGGTTGACGCTGTCATGCTCCGAGTGCGCGACCCGCGGACTTGGTTGCGCTTTGCACGAGTGAGGTGACCGCGTCCTCAAAGTGACCGGAGCTCGTGAAGACGTCGCCACGCCGAAACGCCTCCACGGTCCAACCCCTGTCTCTGATCCACTTTCGCCTGGCTCTGTCGCGTACCAGTTGCTCCTCGGGGTGGAACTCCTCGCCGTCGTACTCCAGCGCCAACCTCCACTGTGGCCAGCCAAGATCGAGCCAGAATCGCACTCTCCCGTGCAAGTCGTAGACAGGAATCTGCAGTTCAGGTCTGGGTAAACCCATGTCAAGCAGTCGCAGTCGCATCCGCGACTCACCCCCTGATTCGGAGCGCGCGTCGGCCATTTCCAGCGTTGCGTATGCCTGACGAATTCCGCGGCGACCTTTCCATCTCACGAAGTGTTTCCGGAGTTGTTCGGCTTCGACCATCCCCTTGTGCAGGTATGCGTCCACGGCGACAAGGGCATCCCCGCGTGGCGTGAACCGGGCGAGGTCGCAGACGGTACGAAGTGGCGTCGTCACTCGAAGCCCCCCGATCTCAGTGACGTCACCTGGGAGCAGATCGTCTGCGAAGTGAGCGGCCATGAGGGCGTTCTTTGGTCGCTTAGCACGTTCGTTGGTGACCGTCTCCACCTTCGGGGTTGCCGGGAAACCCCGGTAGTCCAGCAGGTCATAACCCTGGAGCCATGCCGCAGTTCGCCGAGCGACAACTACATCGGGTGCGACTGCCCGACGAGCGATCGCCAACCGATGCTCGAGCGTGTCAGGCAATGAGGCGTCGACGAAGAGGCCGGGAACTACCTCGCGCACTAGGCCCTGGGCGCTGAGAGCTCGCCATTCTCGCTCTCTTATAACGTCGAGCGCTTCGGCGCGGGTGAAGGGTGACTGAGGCAGCATCCACACAACCTGACCGCTCCGAAGGCCGAGCGCAGAGTTCGCTGGGTCAGTGTGGACAACTCGAGAGACTCAGCACCCTGTGCCGACGAAGCGCCCGGAGCGCACTCGATGAGTCTGGGCGTCAACCTGGAGGGCACTCGATGAGCCTGGGCGTCAACCTGGAGGGCACTCGGCGGGCTTGGGTGTTAGTGGCCGCTGAGGAGTGTGAGAGCTTTGTCGAGGATCGCCGCTGGCTTTCCGGTGTGCGCCTCGCGGCGGTCGACCCAGTCGGCCAGGCGGAATCCGGTGTTGATGCCCACGAATCGAAGGGGCTCTGGTTCGAAGTCGCGCGACTTGCGGCCCACCCAGGGGAGTGACGTCAGGTCACTATCGGCCCCGGTGATGAGGTCGGCCAGCGTGCGACCGGCCAGGTTCGTCAGCGTGACTCCGTCGCCGGCATAGCCACCGGCGGTCGCGAAACCGCTTGCACGGTCGAAGCGAACGGACGGGAACCAGTCGCGAGGGACGCCGAGGACGCCACCCCATCGGTGCGTCACCGCGACGTCCTGAAGGCTCGGGAAAAGCTGGACGAGGCTTCGGTGCAGCGAGTCGTGGACGCCTCGGGGGTGTTCGAACGAAGGGTCGATCCGCGAGCCCCAGTGATAGGGCGCCCCACGTCCGCCGACGGCGATCCGTCCATCAGCCGTCCGCTGGGCGTAGATCAGGAAGCGACGATCGTCGTTGAGCGTTTCTCGGTCGCGCCACCCGATCTCTTTCCACAGGTCATCGGAGATCGGCTCGGTGGCGATCATCAGGGAGTAGATGGGCACCAGCGCACGGCGGTACTGGGGGAGTGCGGAGGTGTAGCCCTCAAGGGCTCGGACAACCACTTCGGCCTTGACGGTTCCTCGCGTCGTCGATACGACGGCAGGAGACCCCGGCTCGATCGCGGTGACCTCGGTGTCTTCGTGAATGGCGACGCCCATTCGCTCGACGACGTCGGCGAGACCGCGGACCATTCGGGCGGGGTGGATTGCCGCGCAGTGGGGGTTGAAGAGCCCGGCGAACACGCCGTCGGCGTTGACTCTCGCCGATGCCGCTCGTCGGTCGAGCCACATCAGATCCTCGTCGTCCACCTCCCATTCACGCGCGTGGGTCAGCTCTTGCTCTAGTCGCTGGCGTTGTAGGGGCGACGTCGCGAGTTTCAGGTAACCCCCCTTGGCGAAGTGACCATCGATCCCTTCCTGCGCGGCCACTGCGCCAATCTCGTCGACTGCCGCGTTCGCTACCTGCTGGAAGCGCAACGCCTCAGAGCGCGATGACGCCGCAGCCACCTGCTCCCAGCTCGCGGGCAGTAAGCCGGACGCCCATCCGCCGTTGCGCCCGGACGCCCCGAACCCCGCGAAGTCCTTCTCGAGCACGACGATGCGGAGACTCGGGTCACGCTTGGCGAGGTAGTAGGCCGTCCAGAGCCCGGTGAAACCACCACCCACGATGGCGACGTCGGCGTCCCTGTCGCCGGGCAGTGCCGGCCGCAAGGTGTCGAGGTCACCGTCGGGCAACGTGTCGTGCCACAACGAGAGTGAGCGGCGGTTCATTGGGTCCCTTTCCGATTTCCGTATGACCGTACGGTATAACGGTCTGCATGTCCGACGTCAAGCGGAAGGGTCGTCCGCCAGAGCATGACCGCGTTGAACTTTTGCGCGCCGCTCGTACGGTGGCTGCCGAACGCGGCTTCGACTCCTTGCGATTCACCGACGTCTCTGCCGCCACCGGCGTCCCAGTGAGCTCACTGCAGTACGCCTTCGGTACCCGGGAAGCCTTGGTGCGCGAGGTGCTCCGTGCTGGTGTCGCCGACGAGCTGCGCCGACTGCGCGAGGCCGTTGACGACGAGGTTGACCCCTGGCGTCGCATCGAGACGTTCATCAGGCTCGGCATCTCGATCGACGACGGAAACCGGCGTGAAGGGTGGCTTCTGTGGATGGAGTATTGGCGTGCTGCGTTTCGGGACCCCGAACTGCGTGAGGAGTCGGGAGCGGTCACCCGTGGCTGGCGAACGCTAGTGAGACGTGCCATCGATGATGGTGTCTCGGCGAATCAGTTCTCGATCAACGGATCATCGGACGAAACGGCCGCTTCGCTGGTGGCTCTGGTCGACGGTTTGTCACTGCAGGTGCTGGTCGGAGACAGTCGGATGCGGTCTGCCCGCGCAACTCGCGCTGCTATTCGGTCATCCAGACGCATGCTGGGTATGGATGCGGAATGACCGCGATCCTCCTGGCGCTTGGCTCCTCGATTGCTTTCGGCCTGACTGACTTTCTCGGCGGGCTCGCTGCTCGGCGGGCACACATCTTCATGTTGGGCTCGATCACTCAGCCGCTTGGACTGCTGCTGTTGCTTCCCGTCGCGTTCCTCGTGGGAGGCACTGTCGACGGAGAGGTGTGGTTCTGGGGCGTGGTGTCCGGGCTGAGCGGAGCCATCACGTACGTGTTGCTGTTTCGCGCGCTCGCCATCGGTCCGATGAGTGTGGCGTCGCCGATCTCTGCACTCATCGCGGTCGTGCTGCCCGTGGTCGCCGGAGTGATGTTCGGTGAGCGGCTGCCACTGCTGGGATGGGTCGGTATCGCGGTCGGCATGGTGGCGGTGTTGATGGTGAGTCAGGTGCACGAGGACGCCCCTCACCCGGTCTCGCTGAAGGTCATCCTCCTGTCCATTGGCGCCGGCGTCTTCATTTCTGGGTTCCTTGTGGCACTCGAACGGGCGCCAGAAGACAGCGGGCTATGGCCGGTCGTGATCGTGAGAATCGTGACGACCACTCTGCTGCTGTTCGCTGCTGTCGCCTCGCGAGTCGTCAGCCGGCCATCTCGCGATGTGCTCACGCTCGCCGCCGCGTCCACGACCCTGGACGTCATCGCCACAGTGGCCTTCATGCTGGCGACCCGCGAGGGTCTGCTCACCGTTGTCGCGGTGATCACGGCCCTCTACCCGGCGGCAACTGTTCTGATGGCTCGGCTCGTCCTCAAGGAACACCTGCAGGTGGTGCAGCGCCTTGGGCTGCTGTTGGCGGCTGTCGCGGTGGGAGTGCTCGCGGTCGTCGCGTGACCTGACGCGGGCATGCTGAAGGTGTCGGGCATTTGCGCCGAAGGACTCATGTGGTCACTGACTCGCCTCAGCCGGAGGTTCCGGACGAGCCCAAACGCGTGATGGTGGTTGACGACTCGCCGACCATCCGCGAGCTCATTGCGCTCAATCTCGGCCTCGAGGGCTACGACGTGGTGACCGCCGAAGACGGACAGCAGTGCTTGAGGTTGCTGTCGGCGGTGATCGAAGGAACCGCCCCGGCTCCTCACCTGCTCTGCCTCGACGTCGTCATGCCGGGGCTCGACGGAGTCGAGCTCACCGCAAAGTTGAAGGCGACGCCCGCCATGGCAGACATTCCCATCTTGATCGTGAGCGCGTCGGCGCAACGCCGCGACTTCGAACTCGCGCAGGGTGCAGGTGCCGACGGCTATCTCACCAAACCCTTCGCCCCGGACGATCTGCTCAACGAGGTCGAGCGTCTGATCGCTGGCCGCTCCTGAGTGCTGGACGCCGTCTGCGAGGATCTCGCGCGTGAGACTCGTTGCTGTTGCCGGAACTCTGGTGTTGGCCCTCCTGGCGATCCTGGTGGGCATGGCCAAGGTGCAGCGATTGCCGGCTTCACTCCAGATCCGTGATCAGGCTGGCGTCTCAGCAGTGGTGTGGGCAGTGTCTGGATGGATCGAACTGATCGCCGCGGCAGGGCTCGTCGTCGGCATCTTCGTCGCGCCCGAGCTGGCGGTCGTGTGCGCCGTCGTGCTCATGCTCACCTACGGCTGGCTCGCCGCCAAGCAGCTAGCTCAACGTCGTCCGGCATCGGCGATGCCAGCCATCGGGCTCAGCGTGTTGTCGTTGCTGACGATTGCCGCAATCTTCGCAGCCGGGTAGGCGGCAGGACGACGCGAACCTCTGCTGATTAACCTAAGCGCGTGACCCCCGCAGAACTGTCCGCAGCGCTCCTGTCTGTCGTTGACGAGGCCATCGCGTCCGGCGAGTTCGAGGTTGCCCCTGAGCGGCGACCCACTGAGGTCACCATCGAGCGCCCCAGATCAGCTGAGCATGGCGACTACGCCACGAACGTCGCGATGCAACTGGCTAAGCCGGCGGGGAAGCCACCCCGCGAGGTGGCTGCCCTGCTAGCTGCCCGCATCGAGTCGCTGCCTGGCATCGCCGCCGTTGCCGTGGCAGGTCCGGGCTTTCTCAACATCACGCTGGACGCGGCCGCGCAGGGTGAGCTCGCTCGGACCGTCGTGGTGGGTGGAGAGTCGTATGGACACAACGACTCGATGGCGGGCCGGCGCATCAACCTCGAGTTCGTGTCCGCTAACCCCACAGGACCCATTCACATGGGTGGTACCCGATGGGCAGCGGTAGGGGATTCCCTCGCGAGGGTGTTGGTGGCGAATGGCGCTGACGTCGAGCGTGAGTACTACTTCAACGACCACGGTGCGCAGATTGACCGGTTTGCCCGCTCACTGCTGGCCAGGGCACGCGGACGCGATGTGCCAGACGACGGCTACGCCGGGCAATACATCGACGATATCGCCACCCGCATCATTGGCGAGGATCCCCAGATCCTCGAGCTGCCCGACCCCGAAGCGCAAGAAGAGTTTCGCAAGCGCGGGGTCGATCTCATGTTTGGCGAGATCAAAGAGAGCCTCGCAAGCTTCGGCGTCGAGTTCGACGTCTACTTTCACGAGAACGCACTGCACGAGTCGGGCGCAGTCGGGCATGCGGTTGATCGACTTCGTGAACTCGGACACATTTACGAGCAAGAAGGTGCGGTCTGGCTTCGGACCACCGACTTCGGTGACGACAAGGATCGGGTTGTCATCAAGAGCGATGGTGCGCCTGCGTACATCTCCGGTGACCTTGCCTACTACCTCGATAAGCGCGAGCGTGGCTTCGACCAGGTCATCATCATGTTGGGCGCCGATCACCACGGATATGTAGGTCGCATGATGGCCATGTGTCAGTGCTTCGGCGACACACCGCACGAGAATCTAGAGATTCTCATCGGCCAGATGGTCAATCTGATGCGCGACGGCCAGCCCCTGCGCATGAGTAAACGTGCCGGCACCGTGGTGACGATGGAGGACCTGGTGGATGCCGTTGGCGTCGACGCCGCACGCTATGCGTTGGCCCGATCCAGTGCGGATTCTTCAATGGACATCGATCTAGATCTGCTTGCCCGCAAGACGAACGACAACCCGGTGTACTACGTCCAGTACGCCCACGCGCGCATCTCGTCACTCCTTCGCAATGCGGCTGATCTCGGCATCGGGGTCGACCTCGAAGCCTTTGACCCGTCACTTCTCGATCACGAGAGAGAGGGTGACCTGCTCGGGGCCATTGGAGAGTTTCCTCGGGTCGTCGCGTCCGCTGGCGAGCTGCGTGAACCGCATCGAGTCGCCCGCTACCTCGAAGAGCTGGCGACTGCGTATCACAAGTTCTATGACGCCTGCCGGGTGCTTCCCCGCGGTGACGAGCAGGTCACTTCGGTGCATCGCGCGCGGCTCGTGCTGTGCTCGGCAACGCGCCAGGTGCTCGCTAATGGCCTGGGCTTACTAGGCGTCAGCGCGCCAGAACGCATGTAGGTTCACGCCATGGTCGACGGTGCATCGCGACGGAGTGCGCTCACGCCTGCACGAGTGCTGTGGATCGTTCTCGCGATCGTCGCCGTCATCTTGATCGCCCAGAACTCGAACGACACTCAGATCGAAGTCTTTGGCTGGACGATTCAAGCGCCCCTCTTCCTCGTGATCTTGGCGTCCATGCTCGTCGGGTGGGCTTTGGGCACCTTGGGTGTCCAAGCCTGGTCATTGCGTCGCAAGCGCCTCGATAAGGGTGACAAGGGTGACAAGGGCGACAAGGGTGAGAAGGGCGACAAGCAGTAGGGCACTACGCTGCTCGGTTCGTCCCACCGTTTGAACAGGAGCAGTCGTCATGCGCGCGCACCCAGCCGGCCCTCGGCATGCTGACCTCGTCAGTGATGCCATCCCGGCAGCCCCCCCAGCAGACTTGAATGCGCTAAGCGCGAATGTCTGGCCCTTGGGTGTGAAGCGCGAGGCTTCTGGTGAGCTTCGGATGCACCAGCGGTCCGTCCCGGCTCTGGTCGAGGCTCATGGCTCGCCGGTCTTCCTGTTGGACGAACACGATTTTCGCAGCCGGGCTTCCGGCTACGCCCGAGCCTTCGATGGCGCAGATGTCTACTACGCGAGCAAAGCCTTCAGCAGCGTTGCGCTGCTCGGTTGGGTAGCGGAAGAGGGGCTGGGGCTCGACGTCGCCACCGGCGGTGAGCTTTCGGTCGCCGAACGTGCGGGGTTCCCTGTCGAGCGAATCTTGTTCCACGGGAACAACAAGTCAGTGGCTGAGTTGTCACGGGCAGTGCACCTCCGGGTGGGGCGAGTAGTGATCGACTCAACCGAAGAGATCCGCCGCTTGGCACGATGTGCTGAGGACGCCGGTATTCGCCAACGAGTTCAGTTGCGCGTCACCGTGGGCGTTGAGGCTCATACCCATGAGTTCATCGCCACGGCACATGAGGACCAAAAGTTTGGTTTCTCGCTGGCATCGGGTGCCGCAGCGCGAGCCATCGATCTGGTGCTGGGGCAGCCCTCGCTCGAGCTTGTTGGCATTCACTCGCACATCGGTTCGCAGATCTTCGACACGTCCGGATTCGAGGTAGCCGCACATCGCGCGGTGGGTTTGCTCGCGGACGTCCGCGAGCGCCACGGTCTGGAACTTCCCGAGCTGAATCTGGGCGGGGGTCTCGGCATCGCCTACGTAGCGTCGGATGACCCGGCCGACGTCTCGCTCATGGCTGAGAGTCTGCGCGCGATCGTCGAGCGCGAGTGTCGCGCCTACGAACTAGCCGTGCCGCGGCTCGCTGTCGAACCCGGACGCGCGTTGGTCGGCCCGAGCATGATGACCGTGTACCAGGTGGGCACGGTGAAGCAGGTCGCTCTTGATGGCGGCGCAGCTCGCACGTATGTGAGTGTCGACGGAGGCATGAGCGACAACCCCCGAACCTCGCTGTATGACGCGAGTTACACAGTGGCCCTCGCCGACCGCCATTCGGACGCCGCTCCCATGCTGGCCCGAATCGTCGGCAAGCACTGCGAGAGCGGTGACATCGTGGTGCGCGATGCGTGGCTTCCCGATGACGTTCGCGCCGGTGACTTGCTCGCGGTCGCCGCTACTGGTGCGTACTGCCGCAGCATGGCGTCGAACTACAACCTGCTCGGCCGTCCGCCGGTCGTCGCTGTTTCAGTCGATGGAACAGATCGCGTCGTGATTCGGCGTGAGACCGAGGACGACTTGATGGCGCTCGATACCGGCGCCTGACGACGCCGTAGCGTGGGGTTATGCGCCTCTCAGTCGTACTCGACTGCCTCAACCCAGAGGCATTGGTTCCGTTCTGGTCAGCGGCACTGGGGTACCAGTTGGTTGACGCCGCAGATGGCTACCGAATCCTTGCGCCGCTTGACGATGAGCCCCCCGGCCCGGTTCTGATCCTGCAGCCGGTGACCGAGCCGAAGGCCGCCAAGAACCGCATGCACCTCGACGTGCATCCTGACGATCCGACCAACCACATCAGGTTGCTCGAGTCGATGGGCGCAAGGCGGGTGGGAGACCCAATCGCGGCGTACGGCGTGGAATGGCAGACCCTGCGAGATCCCGAGGGTCATGAGTTCTGCGTGGTTGCTCATGGGAGGCTTGTCCTCCCGTCCAATAGTTGAGCGACCGGGAGGATCAAATGAGCGCGGAGCCACTCAAGGTGGCGCTGCTCGGCGCTGGTGTTGTGGGGTCTGAGGTCGCCCGACTGCTCACTGAGCAGACTGACGACCTGACCGCACGGATCGGTGCGCCCTTGCAGCTCGTGGGTGTCGGAGTTCGCCGTGCCGGCGCCGATCGCGGTCGGTGGATCGATCCCGCCCTCGTGACCGACGATCTGCATGAGTTAGTCACCGGACGCGGTGCCGACATCGTCGTCGAGGTGATGGGTGGCATCGAGCCCGCCCGCGAACTCATCCTCGCCGCTTTCAAGTCAGGCGCGAGCGTGGTCACTGCCAACAAGGCGCTGCTCGCTCAGCGCGGTGCCGAGCTGCACCAGGCATGTGATGCGGCAGGTGTCGACCTCTACTTCGAGGCCAGCGTGGCTGGTGCGATTCCACTGCTACGACCGCTGCGCGAGTCGCTGGTGGGTGACCGCGTGCAGCGCGTGCTGGGCATCGTCAACGGCACCACCAACTACATCCTCACTCGCATGGACGAGAGCGGTGCGTCGTACGACGACGCTCTGGCTGAGGCCCAAGAGCTCGGCTACGCCGAGAAGCCCGATCCTTCAGCCGACGTCGATGGGCACGACGCCGCGGCCAAGGCGGCCATCATCGCGAGTCTCGCCTTCCATTCCCGCGTCACCCTCGATGACGTCTTCTGCGAAGGCATCGCGGCGATTACCCCAGCTGACATCAAGGCGGCGCGCGACTCCGGCCACGTCGTCAAGCTGCTCGCTGTGGCAGAGCGTTCACCCGACGGGCGTGCCATCAACGTGCGAGTGCACCCAGCGATGGTTCCTGAGCAGCACCCCCTTGCCGCAGTGCGCGAGGCCTACAACGCAGTTTTCGTCGAGTCGGACGCCGCAGGCCAGCTGATGTTCTACGGGCCAGGCGCTGGGGGCGCGCCAACGGCGTCCGCCGTCGTCGGAGACATCGTTGCGGTGGCACGTAATCGCATCAGTGGTGGCCACGGGCCTCGAGAGTCGGCCTACGCCGCGCTTCCTGTGCTGCCGGTCGACACCTCGATGACGCGGTACTACATCGCACTTGACCTCACGGATAAGGCTGGCGTGCTCGCGGCTGTCGCCGCCGCCTTCGCTGAGCATGACGTCAGCATCGAGACCCTGCGTCAAGACGGTCACGGTGACGACGCGACCTTGCAGATGGTGACCCACGAGGCCACCGAGCAGTCGCTGGCAGCAACGTGTTCGACCCTCCGGACGCTTGACTCGGTACGACAGATCACCTCGGTGATGCGGGTGGTGGGAGAATGACTGACGTGTTGACCCAAAGAACGCACCAATGGCGCGGCGTCATCGAGGAGTATCGCGAGCGACTCCCGGTATCGGACGCGACGCCGGTCATTTCGTTGCGCGAGGGCGGGACGCCGCTCGTGCGCGCCAATGTCGTGTCCCAGCGCACCGGCTGCGAGGTGTGGCTGAAAGTCGAGGGAGCCAACCCCACCGGTTCGTTCAAAGACCGCGGCATGACCATGGCCATCTCAAAGGCTGCCGAAGACGGTGCCAAGGCGGTCATCTGTGCGTCGACAGGAAACACCAGCGCGAGCGCTGCCGCTTACGCGGTGCGCGCTGGCATGGTGTCAGCGGTGCTTGTGCCGCAAGGAAAAATTGCCCTCGGCAAGATGAGCCAGGCGCTCGCGCACGGGGCCAAGTTGCTCCAGGTGGACGGCAACTTCGATGACTGTCTCAACCTGGCACGTGAGTTGTCCGAGCAGTACCCAGTCGCTCTGGTCAACAGCGTGAACCCGGTTCGCATTGAGGGCCAGAAGACTGCCGCCTTCGAGATCGTCGACCAACTCGGCGACGCGCCCGACATCCACGCGCTCCCGGTCGGCAACGCAGGCAACATCACGGCCTACTGGAAGGGCTACCGCGAGTACGCAGCTGACGCCATGGCCACCCGGCGTCCGCGCATGTGGGGTTTCCAAGCCGCCGGGGCAGCTCCGATCGTGCGAGGTGAAGTCGTGCCGACGCCTTCCACCGTCGCGACGGCGATCCGAATCGGCAACCCTGCCTCATGGAAGCCCGCTCTCGAGGCGCGTGACGACTCTGGCGGTCTGATCGATGCCGTCACCGATCGCGAGATCCTCTCGACCTACCGACTGCTCTCGTCGCAAGAGGGCGTATTCGTCGAGCCCGCATCGGCCGCTGGTGTCGCTGGCTTGCTGAAGATGGCGGACGCCGGAACGCTCGACCGCGGTCAGACGGTGGTCTGCACGGTGACCGGTCACGGTCTCAAAGATCCCGACTGGGCCATCTCCGGTGCACCCAAGCCGGTCACAGTGGCCGCCGACCCGCATGCGGCCGCGACCTTGCTGGGACTGACCCAGTAGTGGCAGCACCGATGTTTCGTGCGGCAACGCTGCGCATCCGGGTGCCAGCGACCAGCGCCAACCTTGGCCCTGGCTACGACTCGTTCGGCTTGGCACTCTCGCTCACCGACGAGATCGTCGTGCGCGTCGGCGAAGACGGACTCGACCTCGACGTGGCGGGTGAGGGCGCTGACAAGGTGCGCAAGGATGCTCGCAACCTCGTCATCAAGGCGATGAACACAGCGTTCGACCGCATGGGTGGCAGGCCCCGTGGTCTCGAAGTTCGGTGCCTCAATCGCATCCCGCACGGCAGGGGCCTTGGATCGTCGGCCGCTGCCATCGTCGGCGGGCTCGCCGCCGCTCGCGCGCTCACCGTCGGGGGTGACGAGCGATTCGATGATGAGCGCCTGCTTGCAGTTGCTACCGAGATGGAAGGTCACCCCGACAACGTGGCAGCCACGGTGCACGGAGGGTTCACGATGGCGTGGACTGACGGTGGCGAGGTGGGCGTGTTGGGTGCTGGTCCCCACCCTGATGTTCTTCCAGTCGTGTTCATCCCAGGCACCGAGCTGCGCACAGCGAAGGCTCGTAAAGCTCTGCCCGACGTTGTCTCTCACGATGACGCGGCAGTGAACAGCGCAAGGGCAGCCCTGCTGGGGCGCGCCCTGGTCGAACGCCCTGACCTGTTGATGGTCGCGACAGAGGACTTCTTGCATCAGGAGTACCGCCGTTCGGTGATGCCACGTTCGTTGGACCTCGTTGACGAGCTTCGTGCTGACGGGGTACCGGCGGTGATCTCTGGGGCCGGGCCTTCGGTCATTGCGCTCACGACCCGGGCAACAGCTGAGGGGGTCGCAGCTCTTAAACGTCGCGGGTGGCGGGCCGAAGCGATCGAGGTTGATCGTCAAGGGCTCCAGGTCTTGCCGCTCTGAAAGGGCGCTCCGCCCGGCTACAGACTCACTCTCAACACGCCGACACCTAGGGAAAGCACCCCCTTGGAACACCGGGGCGTCGTCAAGTGTTACGGTGGCAACACACCGGGTATCCCGAGTGTCTTCCTCATCTCAGGGCTCTTCACCTCGTTCACAGCCAGGTTCTCAGAGTTCTCAGAGTTCCTCAGAGTGTGATGTGAGCGCACTCAAGACCTCCTGAGATGCCTTCACTCCGGTCCCGGGCTCGTCGGATCGTTCTGATCCAACGACGCACCACCACCTGACGCTGAACGACGCGTTGGGATCCTCTCCGGCGCCCAGTAGTTGGGCGAACCGGAACATTCCGGAAGGACATCGCGTGAGCGACACCACCGAAACCCTGCCTGCTGGCACTTCAGACGCCAGTTCTGCATCAGCCAAGGGCCGCAAGGGCTCAGGGCTGTCAGGCATGGTCCTCGCCGAGCTTCAGACCGTGGCCTCAGGTCTGGGCATTACCGGCACGACTCGCATGCGTAAGGGCGAGTTGATCGAGGCTATTCAAGCCAAGCAATCTGCAAAGTCAGCTCCGGCCAGCGCCAAGAACGGCGCCAAGACCACCAAGACAGCTAGCAAGAGTTCCCCCAAGCAGCAAGACTCCAGGGGCTCGTCGTCGGACGCCGATGGCGGCTCCTCGACAGACACCACTGAGGCACCTGACTCCAGGGGCAACCGCAGGTCAGCGCCCAAGAGTGAACCCAAGAACGACCGCAGCGAATCCAAGAACGATCGGGGCGACCGCAACGATCGCGGCGACCGGTCAGAGGGTCGTGACCGCCAAGAGGGTCGTGACCGCGAAGGGTTCGAGGGCGGCAGCCGAAGCAGTCGACGTCGGCGTCGGGGCCGCGACCGCTACCGCGATCGCGGCGGGCGTGGCGACCGGTACTCAGAGGGCGAGCCGCAGGTTGGCCCAGACGATGTGCTGATCCCCGTTGCCGGCATCATCGACGTGCTCGACAACTACGCCTTCGTGCGCACCTCTGGCTACCTTCCTGGCCCGAACGACGTGTACGTCTCGTTGTCGCAGGTTCGTCGCTATGGATTGCGTCGCGGCGATGCCGTGACCGGTGCCGTGCGACAGCCCAAAGAAGGTGAGCGTCGCGAGAAGTTCAACGCGCTCGTGCGACTCGACACGGTCAATGGCACTGACGGCGACAAGGTCCAAGAGCGCCCAGACTTCTCCAAGCTGACCCCGCTGTACCCGCAAGAGCGGCTGCGTCTCGAGACCGAGACCGGCTTGCTCACCACTCGGGTGATCGACCTCGTGGCCCCCATCGGCAAGGGCCAGCGCGGCCTCATCGTCTCCCCGCCCAAGGCGGGAAAGACGATGGTGCTTCAGGCCATTGCCAATGCGATCACGACGAACAACCCGGAAGTGCACCTCATGGTCGTGCTCGTCGACGAGCGCCCTGAAGAGGTCACCGATATGCAGCGCACGGTCAAGGGTGAGGTCATCGCCTCGACCTTCGACCGTCCGGCAGACGACCACACCACGGTCGCCGAGCTCGCCATCGAGCGCGCGAAGCGACTCGTCGAGCTGGGTCACGACGTCGTCGTGCTGCTTGACTCGATGACGCGCTTGGGTCGCGCTTACAACCTGTCGGCGCCGGCGTCCGGACGCATCTTGTCCGGTGGTGTCGACTCTTCGGCTCTCTACCCGCCGAAGCGATTCTTCGGAGCCGCTCGCAACATCGAGGACGGCGGATCGTTGACGATTCTGGCGACCGCGCTGGTCGAGACCGGTTCGAAGATGGACGAGGTGATCTTCGAAGAGTTCAAGGGCACCGGAAACATGGAGCTCAAGCTCGACCGAAGGCTGGCAGACAAGCGAGTGTTCCCGGCCGTCGACGTCGACGCCTCAGGAACTCGTAAGGAAGAACTGCTGCTGGCAGCCGATGAGCTCAAGGTGGTGTGGAGCCTGCGTCGCGTGCTTCACGCCCTCGAGTCGCAGCAGGCTCTTGAGCTGCTGCTCTCCAAGCTCAAGGACACCACGAGCAATACCGAGTTCTTGCTGCAGGTTCAGAAGACCACCCCAGGCGCCATGCTCAGTGAGGATGCCGACTAGCACCTCGCCAGCGGGGCTGGAATGCCCGGCGCTGACGCTGGGTTTGGGGGAGTGCCACTGCCAGTGGCACAATCTCTAGCTGGCTCCGGTTCACGGCCCACCACCTCGGACAGACCGAGGGCAGCCGACCCGGTGCCTTGATGAGGAGATCACGATGAAGCCCGACATTCACCCGACGTACCTGCCCACCGAGGTCACTTGTACCTGTGGCACCACGTTCGTCACCCGCAGTACAGCCGAGAACGGCATCATCCACGCCGAGACCTGCTCGAACTGCCACCCCTTCTACACCGGCAAGCAGCGCATCCTCGACACCGGCGGTCGCGTAGCCCGCTTCGAGAAGCGCTACGGCAAGAAGAGCGCAGACCAAGACAGCTAGCAACGCTGCGGCGCCGCGGGCCCTGAGATCAGGTGTCTGCGGCGCCGTTGTTGTGCTGCTTGTCTTCTCGCTCAGCGTCCTGCTACCCAGCCCACTCACCAGGAGTCGCGATGTTCGACCAGGTCGATTCCCTGGTCGATGAGTACGCCGACCTCGAGCGTCAGTTGGCCGACCCCGCCGTGCACACAGACCAGTCGAAGGCCAAGGCGCTCGGACGCCGGTACGCCGCGTTGGGGCCGATCGTCAACACCTACAAGCGTTGGCGGGCACTAGGCGAGGACGCCGAGGCCGCCCGCGAGCTCACTGACGAAGACCCGTCGTTCGCGGCCGAGGCGCAGCGCCTGGACGCCGAGCGAGCCGAACTGTCAGAACGTCTCACCGAGTTGTTGCTGCCGCGCGACCCCGATGACGACAGAGATGTCATTCTCGAAGTGAAGGCAGGTGAAGGGGGCGACGAGTCCGCACTCTTCGCGGGTGACTTGTTGCGCATGTACCTGCGCTACGCCGAGCGCAAGGGCTGGAAGGCCGAGGTGCTCGACGCACAAGAGTCAGACCTTGGCGGCTACAAGGACGCATCGGTGGCGATCAAGAGCAAGTCAGCGCCCGGGCCAGGCGAGGGCGTGTGGGCCAGCTTGAAGTACGAAGGTGGCGTTCATCGAGTTCAGCGGGTACCAGTGACCGAGAGTCAGGGACGGATCCACACCAGTGCGGCTGGCGTCCTCGTGCTCCCAGAGGCCGAGGACGTTGAGATCGAGGTCGACCCGAACGACCTGCGGATTGACGTGTATCGCAGCAGTGGGCCCGGCGGTCAGAGTGTGAACACTACTGACTCAGCCGTCCGAATCACCCACCTTCCGACTGGCATCGTCGTGAGCTGTCAGAACGAGAAGTCACAGTTGCAGAACCGTGAACAGGCGCTCAGAATTCTGCGCGCTCGGCTGCTTGCCGCCAAGCAAGAGGAAGCTGATCGTGAAGCGTCCGCGGCTCGCAGGTCGCAAGTACGCACGGTCGATCGCTCCGAGCGCATCCGCACCTACAACTTTGCAGAGAATCGAATCTCTGATCACCGCGTTGGCTTCAAGGCGTATAACCTCGACCAAGTGCTCGATGGAGACCTGACCGCGGTGATCGAAGCGTGTCAACACGCTGACCGAACCGCCGAACTGCAAGGTGATCACTGATGCCAGGGTCGGCTGTGCGATCGATGAGCACGCCCCCAGAGCTGATTGGCGCACCAGCAATCCGTCGGACGCTCGCCGAAGCGTTGCGATCAGCAGAAGCACATCTGACGGCATCCGGCGTCGCATCACCTCGCGTAGACGCCGAGTTGCTGGCAGCGCATCTGTTGCGCACCGAGCGAGTCGGCCTCTGGCAGTACCTGCAACAGCCGGTGCCTACCGGGTTCGATGACTTGGTGGCACGCCGGGCCGAGCGCATCCCGCTCCAACATCTGACCGGCGTCTCGTACTTCCGCACCACCGAGCTCGCGGTGGGTCCTGGCGTCTTCTCGCCGCGTCCTGAGACCGAAGTGGTCGCCGGTCACGCGATTGAAGTGCTCACCCGCATGCAGCGTGAACGCGCAAAGGAAGCGACCCAGAGGCTGTGCGTCGTCGACCTTTGCTCCGGGTCTGGGGCCATTGCTGCCGCGATCACCGTCGAGGTGCCAGGGGTCGAGGTGCACGCCGTTGAGCGAGACCCGGCTGCCGGCCCTTGGCTGTTGCACAATGCCCGCGCACATGGCTTCGACGCGCACCTGGCTGACGTCGACGGCTGTCTTCCAGAGCTGAGCGGCCGTGTCGACGTTGTCGTTGCCAACCCGCCGTACATCCCCGAGGGCTGCATACCCCGCGACCCTGAGGTTGCGAGATTCGATCCGCCAGCTGCTCTGTACTCCGGGCCAGACGGGCTCAAGCACATGCGCATCATCGAGCGTGCGGCGGCACGCTTGCTCAGGCGTGGCGGGTGTGTGGTGGTCGAACACGGCGACTTGCAGGGACAGCTCGCGCCCGAGGTGTTTGCTGCGACCAACGAGTGGTCAGATGTCACTGACAACGTCGACCTTGCCGGGCGCGATCGCTTTGTCTCGGCTCGGCGCTCGGATGTCTGATGCCGCGCTTCGAGTGCGATGATCCAGGTGAGCGTGCGCGCGGAATCAGTCGAGCTGTCGCTGCGGTAGCGCGTCATCAATTGGTCGTCATTCCGACCGAGACCGCGTACGCCGTGGCATGTGATGCCTTCTCGCCGGTAGGTGTAGAGCGGCTCAACGAAGCCAAGGGTCGGACGGCGGGTGAGTCGCTTCCGGTAATGCTCGGCTCGGTCAAGGCCGCGCGTGCCATCGTCGGCTCTCTGCACCCACAGGGCGAGGCACTCATTGAGGGCTTCTGGCCAGGGCCGCTCACCGCACTCTGCCAGCAACAGTCGACCCTCACGTGGGACATCGGTGGCGATGGCAAGCACGTTGCGGTGCGCATGCCACTGCACCCTGTGGCGCTTGAGGTGCTGCAGGGGGCTGGCCCCATGGTTGTCGTCGCGGCCAACCGAGTCGGCGAGCCGGCTCCTCGCACCTGTGACGAGGCCCAGGCGCAACTGGGTAGTGCGATCACCGTCTACCTCGACGCGGGGGAGCGGCCAGAAGGCGAGACGTCCACCGTCGTCGATCTGACCGAGGCGGCACCTCGGCTGCTGCGACCGGGAGCGATCTCAGTTGATGCGTTGCGCACCGTGGCACCGGATTTGCTCGACGCCGATGACTGAGCCTGCCGATTCGGGCGCGCCTGACAACAGAGTCAGGGTGCTGATGGTGTGCACGGGCAACATCGGACGCTCACCGATGATGGAGCGGATCATGAAGCGTTCCCTCGAAGGTCGGGGCGTCGCTCCCGTGTTCGACGTCACGAGCGCTGGTACCTGGGGGCAGCAGGGGCACGAAATGGAACCTGGCGCGTTGCTGGCGTTGACTGAGCTCGGTATCGACGCCAGCGGCTTCTCGGCTTCGCCGCTGACCGACGACGCGGTGGCCAGCGCAGACCTCGTGCTCGTGGCGACGCGTGAGCATCGCAGTGAGGTCGTCAACCTGGTGCCTTCTGCCGTCAGACGCACGTTCACCGTGCACGAGTTGGCGCGTATTGCTGGGTCGGCACCACCTCGGGACGCCAGCGGGACTGCCGGCACTGCCAGCACGGACGGCGTCACCCCCGAGCAGGTGCGAGACGCGGTTGCATGGGCCGCCCAAGTGCGGGGAGCAGTACCGCGTCCAGAGGCAGAAGACGCCGACGATCTCGGTGACCCCTTGGGTGCGCCCGACGAGGTGTATCGAGAGCGTGCCAGGGCTATTGCCGCCTCCGTGGAACGGATCGTTCCCTATCTGCTCGGAACCAGTCAGGCTGGCTAGAGTGTCCGCACGCCAGACACCCTTACCGGTCGAGGAGATCCGCAATGAGCAGCACGCCGTACTGGGGCCCCGACTTCAACGCGCTCCAACAGTCCGACCCAGAGATCGCAGGAGTTCTGCTCGACGAGCTGAACCGGCTACGGGGTGGGCTCCAGTTGATCGCGAGTGAGAACTTCACCTCACCCGCGGTGTTGGCCGCTACCGGATCGACGTTGTCGAACAAGTACGCCGAGGGTTACCCAGGGCGTCGCTACTACGGCGGCTGTGCCGACGTCGATGTCGCTGAGAACCTCGGGCGAGAGCGGGCGAAAGAACTCTTCGGCGCCGATCACGCGAACCTTCAGCCACACTCCGGCGCCTCGGCCAACCTCGCGGTCTACGCAGCTCTGCTCAAGCCGGGTGACACCGTTCTCGCGATGGATCTCAAGCACGGCGGTCACCTGACGCACGGTTCGCCAGTGAACTTCTCAGGTCAGTGGTTCAACAACGTGTCATACGGCGTCTCGGCTGAATCAGAGACGATTGACTACGACCAGGTGCGTGCGCAAGCCCGTGAGCACCGTCCCAAGATGATCATCGCGGGCGCCACGGCCTACCCGCGACTCATCGACTTCGCTGCGTTCCGCGAGATCGCCGACGAGGTGGGCGCGTACCTCATGGTGGACGCGGCGCACTTCATTGGCCTGGTCGCCGGTCAGGCCATCCCCTCACCGGTGCCTTACGCCGACGTGGTCTCGTTCACCACGCACAAGGTGCTGCGTGGTCCGCGCGGCGGCATGATCCTGTGCAAAGAAGAGTTGGCCAGCGCGATCGACAAGGCAGTCTTTCCGTTCCTTCAGGGCGGACCGCTGATGCATGTCGTGGCCGCCAAGGCCGTCGCGCTGAAAGAGGCCGCCTCGCCGGCCTATCAGGACTACGCACGTCAGGTGATCGCCAACGCCCAGGCGTTGGTGGCCGGGCTGCAAGATGAGGGCATGCGTCCGGTCTCTGGTGGCACCGACACACACTTGGCGTTGATTGACCTGCGGGGAGTCGACGTGACCGGTCGCGACGCCGAGCTTCGGTGCGACGCGGCCAAGATCACGCTCAACAAGAACTCGATTCCATTCGACCCTCAGAAGCCGATGATCGCGTCCGGCGTCCGAGTGGGAACACCGTCGGTCACGACCCAGGGCATGGGGCCGACCGATATGAAAGAGGTAGCGTCGCTGATCGGTCGAGCGGTCAGGGCAGACCTCGACACTGAGGCTGGCAGGGCAGAAATCGCTCAGGTGGCCGACGCCGTTTCGACGCTCGTGGCGAAGTACCCGGCGTACCCCGACCCCTCGGCCTAACCTGTCTTAGCCTGGTCCTGCCCATCTGCAGGATCAACCGACGACGGGACGCCGCGTGCGCGAGTACTTGCTGGTGCTGCTCGCCGCAGCTGCCATCACGTATGTGACCGTGCCGGTCGTCCGCTGGTACGCCGTGCGGTGGAACGTCATGGCCGAGATCCGCGACCGAGACGTTCACGACATACCCATCCCGCGGCTCGGCGGTGTGGCGATGTATCTCGGGTTCCTGGCGGGAATGCTGGTAGCAAGTCAACTCGGCTTCGTCTCTGCGGTGTTCAGCGAGTCACGCGATGCCTGGGCGGTCATCTCCGGCGGCACGCTGATCTTTCTCGTTGGTGTGGTCGATGACATCTGGGGCCTCGATGCGTTGACCAAGGCCGCCGGGCAGATCATCGCCGCAGGGGTGATGGTGGTGCAGGGCGTCCAACTGCTGTGGCTGCCGTTCAATGGCGTCACGGTGCTCGACTACAACACCAGCGTCATCTTGACGGTGCTGTTGATCGTTGTCACCGTCAACGCGATCAACTTCGTCGACGGTCTGGACGGGTTGGCGGCTGGCATCATCGGGATCGGCTCGTTGGCCTTCTTCGCGTTCGCCTACCTGTTGTCGGTCGACAGTGGGATCGACCGGGCCACGACGGCGGCGCTGTTGTCGGCAATCCTGGCCGGGCTTTGCGCAGGGTTTCTGCCGCACAACTTCAACCCCGCCCGGATCTTCATGGGGGACTCAGGATCGATGCTGGCTGGGCTCTTGCTCTCCGCCTCCGTCATCACGCTCACCGGCAAGATCGACCCATACTCGGTCGACGACGCAGCATTGCTCCCGGCGCTGATGCCCCTGCTGCTTCCGTTTGCCGTCCTCGCTGTTCCGCTCATCGACCTGTTGCTAGCCGTCGTACGCCGGACGCGGGCAAGACGTTCACCGTTCGCGCCTGACAAGCAGCACCTGCACCACCGGCTACTCGAGATCGGGCACAGCCAGCGCCAAGCGGTGTTGATCATGTACCTCTGGGCGGGCGCACTCGCGCTCGGCGCAGGCGTGTCGGCTCACGTCAGCGTTCGCGCCGGTGTCATCACGGCACTCGTGATGGCTGGGCTGGCAGTGCTCGCCACTCGAGCTCCGTGGCGCTCGAGGTCTCGCTCATGAGCGGAGGCGTGCAACATCCGGCCTCGCTGCGCGAGCTTCCTGGTCAGATACTTTCGTGCCGCGGCGATCCCCACAGGGCTGGCCGGCGTGCTCATCACCGTCGCCGCTGGGCTCGGCGACGGCAGGTCGGCCGCGTGGGGGGCGGCGTTGGGTGCCGTGCTCGTGCTGGTCTTCTTCGGCATCGACCTGCTGGCTATGCGGGTGACGGCTCACTGGGACCCCACCGCCGCGTTCGGTGTCGTGATGATGGAGTACCTCGGCAAGATCATTGCGTTGGCGATTCTGCTCGTCGCGCTGAGCGGCCAGAGCGAGCCGCAGCAACTGTCGACCAGGTGGGTGGGGATCGGCCTCGCGGTCGCAGCCGTGGTGTTTCTCACTGCGCTGGTGGTGGCGTATCTGCGGGTTCCGACCTTCGTGATCGAACCCGAATCATCAAAGACAGAGCGGGATGCAGCAACGTGAGCAGGCTCACCCCGTGACTCCCCGACCTCAGTTGGTGTCGCGGATTCACTGACTGCTAGGGTCCGTGAACCGATGAATCAGGGTGATCACTCGAGTCCTTCGCGGTTCTCCGCGGAGGAAGCTGGTGCCTGGGACATCGTCGCCTACTTGCTCTCCGGCATGTTGCTCTGGGGTGGCGCCGGGTGGCTGCTCGATCGCTGGCTCGACACTGGAGTCTTCCTGCCGATCGGGCTGCTGTTCGGTACGGGGCTGGCGCTCTACATCGTCTATGTGCGATTCGGACGCGCTCCCTCGCCGCCTGACCAACACGACGGAGAACCCAACGGCTCGAGCCGCTGAGAGGAGCCTTCGTTGAGCCTGGTGGTGCTCGCCGAAGAAGGGGAGGGGTATACCCCACCCGGCGCTGGAGACTTCCAGCTTCCGCCACTCATCGACAGCATCGAGTGGTTCACCAAGCCCTACCTGCAGGCCATTCTGTCGGCCCTGGTGATCATCGCCTTTCTCTATGTCGCATCTCGCAAGGGTTCTCTGGTTCCCAGCCGGGTGCAGTTCGCTGGCGAAGGCCTGTACGGCTTCGTTCGCAAGGATCTCGGGCGAGACATCCTCGGCACCGAGCACTTTCTGAAGTTCTTGCCGCTGATCTTTTCGCTGTTCATCTTCGTAGCGCTGAACAACGTCTTCGGCATCATTCCGTTCATCCAGTTTCCGACGATGTCGCTGATTGGCTTCCCGATCGCGCTGACGTTGGTCGTGTGGGTCACCTATTTGTGGGTCGGAATTCGGACGAAGGGTCCGATCGGCTATTTCAAGCAGGAGATGTTCCCACCCGGTGTTCCGTGGTGGGTCTACTTTGTGCTCTCGCCGATCGAGCTGGCCAAGGTGCTCCTCGTTCAGCCCCTGACCATGGCATTGCGACTCTTCGCCAACATGTTCGCCGGCCACCTGCTGCTGTTGGTCTTCATTCTCGGTGGTGAGTACATGCTGCTGCACGGCAGCGGGCCCTCACCTGTCTTGTCCTTCGCCGCCTTCGGCATGGGCATTGTCATGACGTTCTTTGAGCTGTTGGTGCAACTCCTGCAGGCCTACGTCTTCGCTCTCTTGACGGCGCTGTATCTCGCATCGTCGCTGAGCGAGGAGCACTAGTCGGACGGCGCACCTCGCGTCTCCATCGAAAGGAACAGGTAATGGAAGGCAACATCGCAGATCTCGGCACGCTCAACGCGGTCGGTTACGGCCTCGCAGCGATCGGCCCAGGTATCGGCGTCGGTCTCATCTTCGCTGCATACATTCAGGGTGTCGCCCGTCAGCCCGAGGCTCGCTCGGTGCTCCAGCCGATCGCCTTCCTCGGATTCGCACTTGCCGAGGCCCTCGCGCTGTTCGGTCTGGTGCTCGCCTTCGTTCTGTAGCGGCCACACCCACGAACACTGACGAACGGACACGCACATGGACACGCTGCTGGTCGTAAGGGCCGCCGGCGACGAAGAGGTCAACCCGCTGGTCCCGCACCTCGCGGAGGTCATCGTCGGGTTGATCGCCTTTGGCATTCTCTACTTCTTCGTCGCGAAGTTTGTCGTGCCTCGGTTCGAAAAGGCTTTCGCCGAGCGCACCGAGGCGATCGAAGGTGGGCTGGCCAAAGCAGAAGAGGCTCAGGCTCAGGCCGCGCTAGCACTCGAGCAGTACCAGGCGCAGTTGGCCGACGCCCGTGGTGAGGCATCGCAGATCCGCGAAGAGGCTCGCACCCAAGGGGCCGCGATCCTCGCTGAGATGCGACAGCAGGCACAGGCTGAGGCAGACCGCCTCGTTGCCGGTGCGCAGGCGCAGATCGAGGCCGAGCGATCGGCAGCGATTTCGTCATTGCACGCTGAGGTCGGCACGCTGGCCAGCCAGCTCGCCGAGAAGATCGTGGGTGAGTCACTCACCGACGACGAGCGTCAGCAGCGTGTGATTGACCGGTTCCTGGCTGACATCGAGGCGCAAGACTCCGGGGCGGCGCGCTGATGCAAGGGGCTAGCCGAGAGTCGTTGTCAGCCGCATCTGAGCGGCTCGACACGCTGTTGGCGTCCCCGGCGACCGACGCCGGTGACGTAGCAGAGCGTGCGACCCACTGGGTCGGGCGATTCCTGCCGTCGTTGGCGCAACGAGTCGAATCAGTGCTGCCGGTGGCCGGTCCGCTGGGCATCGGTGACGCGCTGTTCTCGGTGTCCGCGCTGCTTGATGCTCAGCCGTCACTTCGCTCGGCTCTCACTGACCCGTCTCGGAGCGGTGACGACAAGGCGGCACTGGTCGGATCGCTGCTGGGGGGCAAGGTGGCCGAGCAGGTGGTCGACCTGCTCGCAGGCATGGCGCGTGGTCGTTGGTCGGCGCCGCGTGATCTGGCAGACGCTGTGGCCCAACTCGGAGTCGAGGCCGTCCTGGTGTCGGCTCAGCGTCACGACCGGCTCGATGCTGTGCAAGACGAGCTATTCGGGTTTGCCGAGATCGTCGCCCAGCGGCCCGAGTTGCGCTTGGCGCTCACCGACCGAGCATTGCCGGTAGAGCGCAAGTCAGACCTACTGACCGAACTGCTCAAAGAGAAGACCACAGTCGAGGCGGCCCGCCTGATCGTGCATGTGGTCACCGAACCACGCGGGCGGTCGCTCGAGAACAACCTCGACGAACTGGCGCGAGCAGCGGCCGCGCGCCGTGAGCGTCAGGTGGCAACCGTCACAGCAGCAGTACCTCTGACCGAGCAGCAGCGCGATCGACTTGCTGCCGCTTTGTCGACGCAGCTGGGCCACGGCGTCCAGCTCAATGTCGTTGTCGATCCTGAAGTCGTTGGTGGTCTGCGCGTGGCCGTCAACAACGAAGTGATCGACGGCACCCTTGCCAACCGACTCGACGACGCGCAGCGACGCATCGCCGGCTAGCACGACCTAGACCTACTGGGTGCTCGAGCACCCGAGGAGAACGAGGAGCACAGAAGTCATGGCGGAACTCACGATCCGACCCGAAGAGATCAAGGACGCGCTCTCGCGCTTCGTCTCGTCGTACACCCCCGAGACTGCCTCGCGCACCGAGGTCGGTCGAGTCCTCGAGTGCGGTGACGGCATCGCACGGGTTGAGGGCCTGCCCTCGACGATGACCAACGAGATCCTTGAGTTCGAAGGTGGGCTCCGCGGCGTCGCGCTGAACCTCGACCTGCGCGAGATCGGCTCGGTGCTGCTCGGCGACTTCAGCCACATCGAAGAAGGCCAGGACGTTCGCCGTACCGGCGACATTCTCTCGGCGCCAGTGGGCGACGCATTCCTCGGACGCGTTGTCGACGCGCTCGGTAGCCCCATCGACGGGCTCGGCCCGATCGAGGCCGAGACTCGGCGTGCGCTCGAAGTACAGGCACCCACGGTCGTGCAGCGCCAGCCCGTGAAAGAGCCACTGCAGACCGGTATCAAAGCGGTCGACGCCATGACGCCGATCGGACGCGGTCAGCGCCAGCTGATCATCGGCGACCGCCAGACCGGAAAGACGGCGGTGGCGATCGACACGATCATCAACCAGCGCGAGAACTGGGCCTCTGGTGACCCGAAGCAGCAGGTGCGCTGCATCTACGTCGCGGTCGGGCAGAAGGGCTCAACGATCGCGTCGGTTCGCGGAGCGCTCGAAGAAGCGGGCGCGCTCGAGTACACAACGATCGTGGCCGCCCCGGCGTCCGACCCAGCCGGCTTCAAGTACATCGCTCCCTACACCGGTTCGGCCATTGGGCAGCACTGGATGTACCAGGGCAAGCACGTTCTGATCGTCTTCGATGACCTGAGTAAGCAGGCCGAGGCATACCGCACCGTGTCACTGCTGCTTCGCCGCCCACCGGGCCGTGAGGCGTACCCCGGCGATGTCTTCTACCTGCACTCCCGTTTGCTCGAGCGCTGCGCGAAACTCTCTGACGAGCTCGGCGGCGGCTCGATGACCGGGCTTCCGATCATCGAGACCAAGGGCAACGACGTGTCGGCGTACATTCCGACCAACGTCATCTCGATCACCGACGGCCAGATCTTCCTTGAGACCGACCTGTTCAACTCAGGTGTGCGCCCCGCCATCAACGTCGGCATCTCGGTGTCGCGCGTCGGTGGTTCAGCACAGGTCAAGGCGATGCGTTCGGTCGCTGGAAACCTGCGCCTGAACCTGGCGCAGTACCGCGAGCTCGAGGCCTTCGCTGCCTTCGGATCCGACCTCGACAAGGCGTCCAAGGCCTCGCTCGAGCGTGGTTCGCGGTTGGTCGAGCTGCTCAAGCAGCCGCAGTACCAGCCGCAGTCGATCGAGCGTCAGGTCGTGTCGATCTGGTCGGGTACCACCGGCAAGCTCGACGAGGTACCCGTCGAAGACGTTGCCCGCTTCGAATCGGAGTTCCTCGACTACCTCGCGACGAGTCACGCTGGCATCTTCGATGTGATCCGCGAGACCAAGGTGCTCGGCGATGACACCGTGGCAGAGCTAGAGAAGGCTATCGGCGCGTTCAAGGCCCAGTTCACGACGAGCGCAGGCGAACTGCTGGTGAAGGACGTTCCCGTCGAAGCACTCGAAGAGCAAGAGATCGATCCCACGCAGATCACCAAGAAGGTCAAGTGACCCTCTCGACGAATCCTCTTGATGAGGAGGTGCTGACATGGGCGCGCAACTAAGGGTCGTCCGCCGGCGGATCAAGACCGTCCAGGCGACCAAGAAGATCACCAAGGCGATGGAGCTCATCGCCGCATCGCGCATCGTGAAGGCCCAAGGTCGTATCCAGGCGACTCGCCCCTATGCCATCGAGTTGAGCCGCGCGTTGACCGCGGCGGCATCGAACGCCAGCTCGATCGACGAACACCCGCTACTCGCCGTGCAGCGGGCCAAGGTGCGCGCGGCGATGATCGTCATCACCGCTGACCGCGGTTTGGCCGGCGCCTACTCCTCGAACGCTATTCGCGAGGGCCAGGCGCTGACCAACCTGCTGCAAGAGGAGGGCTACGAAGTCCTCCCGTATGTGGTCGGTCGCAAGGGTGAAGCGTGGTTCCGCTTTCGTGAGCGTGCGATCGCTCAGTCGTGGACCGGCATCTCGGATCAACCGAAGTACGAAGACGCCGTCAAGATCGCAGACACAGTGCTCGAGCGATTCCTGCAGCCGACCGATGAGGGCGGCGTCGACCAGCTGCACATCGTGTACACGGGCTTCAAGAACATGGTGTCGCAAGAGGTCCGAGTGCGCCGGATCCTTCCGCTTGAGGTCGTCGAAGAGAAAGAAGACACCAGCGCGGGGCTGTCACCCTTGTATGAGTTCGAACCCTCGCCAGAGGCAGTGCTCGACGCGCTTCTGCCCCGCTATGTGCGCACCATCATCTACACCGCGCTGCTCGAGTCGGCAGCGTCTGAGCATGCTGCACGTCGTCGTGCCATGAAGTCGGCCACGGACAACGCAGAAGACCTCATCAAGTCGTTGACCCGCCAGGCCAACCAGGCCCGTCAGGCGGAGATCACCCAGGAAATCAGCGAAATCGTCGGTGGATCCGACGCGCTGGCAACTGTTACAGCGGGAAGTGAGTGAAGAAATGACCGTCACCCAGGATCAGACCACCACCGGAGTGGGCCGCATCGCCCGCGTCACCGGCCCGGTCGTCGACGTCGAGTTCCCGCCGGACGCCATGCCGTCGATCTATAACGCCCTGAGCGTCGAGGTGTCCTTCGGATCCGGTGAAGGCGCCGGCGAAGATCGCACGCTGACCCTTGAGGTCGAGCAGCACCTCGGCGACAACATGGTGCGCGCCGTCTCGCTGCAGCCCACCGATGGTCTGGTGCGCGGCGCCGAGGTGACCGACTCTGGTGCTCCGATCTCGGTGCCGGTTGGTGACGTCACCAAGGGCCACGTGTGGAACGCGCTTGGCGAAGCACTCGACGTACCTACCTCGTCGCTCGACATCACCGAGCGCTGGCCAATCCACCGGTCGGCGCCCCCCTTCGACCAGCTTGAGTCGAAGACTCAGATGTTCGAGACCGGCATCAAGGTCGTTGACCTGATGACGCCGTACGTGCAGGGCGGCAAGATCGGCCTGTTCGGTGGCGCCGGTGTCGGCAAGACCGTGCTGATCCAAGAGATGATCTACCGAGTCGCCGAGAACTTCGGTGGTGTCTCGGTGTTCGCCGGTGTGGGGGAGCGCACCCGTGAGGGCAACGACCTCTTCGGTGAAATGACCGAGTCGGGCGTCATCGAGAAGACCGCGCTGGTCTTCGGTCAGATGGACGAGCCGCCCGGCACGAGGCTTCGGGTCGCCCTGTCTGCGCTGACCATGGCCGAGTACTTCCGCGATGTGCAGAAGCAGGACGTGCTGCTGTTCGTCGACAACATCTTCCGCTTCACCCAGGCCGGTTCAGAGGTGTCGACGCTGCTCGGTCGCATGCCGTCCGCGGTGGGGTACCAGCCGACCCTGGCTGACGAGATGGGCCAGCTCCAAGAGCGCATCACCTCGACGCGTGGCCACTCGATCACCTCGATGCAGGCGATCTACGTGCCAGCTGACGACATCACCGACCCAGCGCCACACACGACGTTCGCTCACCTTGACGCCACGACGGTGCTATCGCGTCCGATCTCTGAGCTCGGCATCTACCCGGCGGTCGACCCGCTCGACTCGACATCGCGGATCCTCGACCCGACCTACATCGGCGAAGAGCACTACCGCGTGGCCCGTCGGGTGCAGCAGATTCTGCAGCGGTACAAGGATCTGCAAGACATCATCGCGATTCTTGGTATCGACGAGCTCTCCGAAGAGGACAAGATCCTCGTCGGCCGAGCCCGCCGAATCCAGCGGTTCCTGTCGCAGAACATGTTCGTCGCCGAGGCCTTCACCGGCCAGCCCGGTTCATTCGTGCCGCTGTCAGAAACCCTCTCGTCGTTCGATGCCATCGCCGATGGCGAGTACGACAACATTCCTGAGCAGGCGTTCTTCATGTGCGGTGGCATCGAGGACGTTGAGCGCAAGGCCGCCGAGCTCGCCTAGTCGGCGTCCCACGAACCAGCGCGAAGGAGATCCCATGGCACTGCAGGTACAGATGGTGGCCGCTGACCGATCGGTGTGGTCGGGCGAGGCGACGATCGTGATAGCCCGCACTGTCGACGGTGATCTCGGAGTGCTGCCCGGCCATGAGCCGATGCTGGCTGAGCTGGCGAGTGGCGTGGTCCTGGTGCGGACTACCGATGGCGAGCAGGTGTCAGCGGCAGTTCACGGTGGCTTTATCTCGGTCGAGAACGACACTGTGTCGCTGTTGGCCGAGCAGGCTGAGCTGGCGTCAGAGATCGACGTGGCACAGGCCGAGCGGGTGCTTGCCGATGGCAGCGGTGACGCGGACGCGCAGCAGCAGGCCGAGGTTCGGCTGCGTGCCGCGGAGGCCAGGATCTAGCCGTTACGACGGAACACCGTGTTTCGTCAGGGTCTAAGGGCCTACCGCAGCGGCTGAGCGCTGACTAGCATCCGCATATGGCGACGATCACTGACTACAAGTCCGACACTGCTGCGCTCACCGTCACATGGGATGACGGAGCCACCACCACGTACCCGTGGATCTGGCTCCGCGACCACGCTCATGACGAAGAGACGTTCCACCCGATCACGATGCAGCGCAACATCCATACCGCATCGATCGATCCAACCATCACCGCAGACGACGTGACATTGTCGAACGGCGACATCGCGATCACCTGGACCGTCGGCGAGACGTCGAGCATTCCGGTCGAGTTCCTCGCTCGCTACCGGTCGCCCAGCACCGCCTCTGTCTCGCTCGGCATCGAGCCGGTGCTGTGGGACGCCGACATGATCGGCAACGGCCCGCGTACGTCGTACGACGACATCATGAACACCGACCAGGGCATGCTCGACTGGCTGACGAACGTCGCGCAGTATGGCTTCGGCCTTGCCGTCGGAACCCCCGCCACTGGCGAGGCGACCAAAGAACTGCTCGAGAAGGTCGCCTACATCCGTCGCTCGATCTTCGGTGGCTTCTGGGAGTTCGAAGCCGACATGAGCAAGGCAGACACGGCCTACACGAACATCGAGCTGCTCTCGCACACCGACGCCACGTACTCCAACGACGCACCGGTGCAGGCGCTGCACTGCCTGTTCTTTGAGGGCACGGGCGGTGAGTCGACGATCGCCGATAGCTTCCGAGTGGCGTGGGAGCTCAAGCAGCAGAGCCCTCAGCACTACGAGACGCTGTCGACGGTGATGATCCCTGGCCAGTACATCGGCGACGGGTCTCACCTGATGGCCGCGCGCCCGCTGTTGCGGCATGACCACCATGGCAATCTCATCCAGGTCTCGTTCAACAACGCCGACCGTGCGCCGTTCCTGCTTGCACCAGACGAGATGGTCGCGTTCTACGACGCCATACGGGCCTTCGACAACCTCTCCAACGAGCACCGCCTGCAGTGGCGGCACCAGCTCGAGCCTGGCGAGGTCATGCTCTTCGACAACTGGCGCGTGATGCACGGCCGCGCGTCGTACCAAGGCGGACGCAAGTTGTGCGGTGCGTACCTCAACCACGAAGACTTCGAAAGCAAGATCCGGATGCTTCAGGCCTCGACCAAGAGCACTGCCTGACAACTACCTCAAGGGTTAGCGTTCGCCGCCCGGCTTCCAGAGTCGGTCACCGTCGCCACCTGTCTCGGCGACGTTGGCCACCCTGCTGAGAATGAACAGCAGGTCGCTGAGCCGGTTGAGATACATCGCCGTGAGCGGGCTCATCACGCGTCCGTACTCGCCGAGGGCCGCCCACGTGCTGCGCTCGGCCCGGCGAACGATCGTGCGTGCCACGTGCAGTTGCGCAGCCACCATGGTTCCGCCGGGGAGCACGAAGGACCGCAGCGGATCGAGCTGCTCGTTGTAGTGGTCGCAGGCTTGCTCAAGACGATCGATGTACACCTGCTCGACGCGCAGCGGCGGGTGTTTGGGGTCTTTCACCACTGGGGTGCAGAGATCGGCACCCACATCGAAAAGGTCGTTCTGGATGCGGGTGACGAGCGCGGCCAACTCTGGGTCTAGGCCGGGGGTCGATACCACGACCCCGAGGGCAGCGTTTGCCTCATCGACATCGGCGTAGGCGATCAGGCGTGGGTCGTTCTTGCTGACCCTGCTCATGTCGCCCAGGGCGGTGGTGCCGTCGTCGCCGGTACGGGTGTAGATGCGGGTGAGGTTGACCATGAGGCCACCCTACGGTGACCGCCTACGATGACTACGTGGAGACCGCCAACGCTGCCCTCGCGCGTCCGCAACGGTTCCGTGTGTCCGGTGGCGCGCGGCTTGTCGGTGAGGTGCGAGTCACCGGTGCCAAGAACTCGGTGCTCAAGCTGATGGCCGCTGCGCTATTGGCCCCGGGCAAGACCACGTTGAGTGAAGTACCCGACATTCTCGACGTGGCAATCATGTCTGAGCTGCTGCGGCGTCTCGGCTGCCAAGTCGACCGCGACCGCGAAGCGTCCACGCTCGAGATCACGGTGCCAGAACAACTGCATCACCGCGCTGACTATGACTTGGTTCGCCGCATGCGGGCCTCGATCGCGGTGCTGGGCCCCTTGCTGGCCCGCACTGGTGAAGCTGACGTCGCGCTGCCTGGTGGTGACGCGATTGGGTCGCGCCCGCTCGACTTTCACATCGCTGGGTTGCTCAAGCTCGGTGCCACCGTCGAGAACGAGCACGGCTTCATTGTCGCCAAGGCCAAGAAGCTGACAGGTGCGACGATCTGGCTCGACTTTCCCAGTGTTGGTGCTACTGAGAACCTGCTGATGGCGGCGGTGTTGGCCGAGGGGCGCACCGAGATCGACAACGCGGCCCGAGAGCCCGAGATTGTCGACCTCTGCGACATGTTGCAGCACATGGGCGCGCAGATCGAGGGTGCCGGCACGTCGACGCTCGTCATCAACGGCGTCGAGCGGTTGAACCCGGTCAGTCATGTCACCGTTGCCGATCGCATCGTCGCCGGAACCTGGGCCATGGCCGCCACCATGACTCAGGGCGACGTCACCGTGCACAACGCCAACGCCTCGCATCTCGAGATCGCACTCGACAAGTTGGTGACTGCTGGTGCGACCGTCGATCGCACAGCAGACGGCTTCCGGGTGATGATGGACCGCCGGCCGACAGCGGTCGATGCCGTCACCCTGCCCTTCCCGGGGTTCCCCACCGACCTCTTGCCGATGGCGCTGGCTCTGAATGCCGTGGCGTCCGGCACCGCGATGGTGACCGAGAACGTGTACGAGTCGCGGTTCTCGTTCGTCAACGAGCTGTCACGGCTGGGTGCCGACATTCGTACCGACGGCCACCACGCCATCGTTCGGGGGCGTCAGCAACTGTCCAGTGCGCCCGTGACGACCCCCGACATTCGTGCGGGCGCAGGCCTGGTCATTGCTGGCCTCGTGGCAGATGGCGAGACCGTGATCAGTCGCATCCATCACATCGACCGTGGGTACCCGGCCTTCGACGAGCAACTGCGCGCACTGGGCGCCGACATCGTGCGCGAGTTCGACGACGACCTCGAACTCGACTAGCTCGCGCTCGACTACCGAGCGCGCCGCAGCGCGGTGTTGGCACGTTCTCGGTCTTCGGGCCAGACCATCACCCGAGGCCCATCATTGGTAAGAGCAACCGTCGCCTTGATCTGAACGGCCTCGAGTTGCTGCCGCAAGATCTCAGCCTCGATGTAGGTGTCTGGCGATGCCACGGCGTCCAGTAGTCCGTATTGGTCGGGGGAGCCGCTGATGGGTGGACGCTCGACAACAGACTGGCGGGGGCCGCCGAAAGCCCAGCGGAGCATCAGCATCAACAGCCCGATCACGCAGAACGCGACGACCGGCCCGTAGAGGTAGGAGTAACTGCCCCAGCTCGGCACAGTTAGATTCTGCGACCTTCGGTCCGGTCGCGCCACCGCGGCGTGTCACCGCCGAGACTGTGGCGTCGGGGCATTAGCGTGCCTCTTCTCGGAACCATGCCGACGACTTCCCCTCCGGCGCTTCCCCTGCTGCCGGGCGTTGGCTGGTCCGCGCGGAGGGTTCTATGCACCCGTTCGACGTCACACTTCCGCCCCGCGTCGACGCCACGACCTCAGGCGATGTCCGGTATGCCCTGCAGGTGGCGCTCGACGCCGTACACGAGGGCGACCTCAGCGTTGATGCCTCGGCAGTCGTCAGCTTGGACGTTGCTGGGCTCGGAGTCTTGGTCGCGGCGCATCGACGAGCTAAACATCGCGGCGTCCGCCTGGTGATCTGTGACCCCCAGCCTCGGGTGCTGCGCATCCTTGCGGTCACCCGACTGCATCGGGTGCTGAACCTCGACCACGTTCACGCGGAGATCAGCTGACCGGTGCAACTGACCCTGAACTGACCCAAGTTCCATCGGGGCAGGTGGCTGACCGCTAGGCTGAACGGCGATTCCACCGGGACCTCACGGAGGCTTGGATGGCACCCGATCCATCACACCCAGATTCGAACCCAGATTCGAATCCTGCCCAGCGGCGTGAGCGTGACCGCCCCTGGGTGATGCGCACGTACGCTGGCCATTCGTCGGCGACGGCGTCCAATGCGCTGTTCCGCAAGAACCTGGCCAAAGGTCAGACCGGGCTATCGATTGCCTTCGACCTGCCAACGCAGACGGGGTACGACCCCGACGACGAGCTGGCCAAGGGTGAGGTTGGGCAAGGTCGGGGTGCCTGTCACCCACGTCGGTGACATGCGGGCGCTGCTCGACGGCATTCCGCTGGACGCGATGAACACGTCGATGACGATCAACGCGACGGCCATGTGGCTGCTGTCGCTCTACATCGCGGTGGCGGAAGAGCAAGGCGTCGATGCCACGCTGCTGCAGGGGACGACGCAGAACGACATCATCAAGGAGTACCTGTCTCGGGGTACGTACGTGTTTCCGCCCGAGCCGTCGCTGCGTCTCATCACCGACATGGTCACGTACACGGTGGCCAACGTTCCGAAGTGGAACCCGACCAATATCTGCAGCTATCACTTGCAAGAGGCCGGTGCCACGCCGGTGCAAGAGCTGGCCTTCTCGCTGAGCACTGCTATCGCGGTGCTGGACGCCGTGCGCGATTCGGGCCAGGTGCCACCAGAGCGCTTTGGGGATGTCGTTCAGCGCATCTCGTTCTTCGTCAACGCCGGGGTGCGGTTCGTCGAGGAGATGTGCAAGATGCGGGCCTTCGTCGAACTGTGGGACGAGATCACTCGCGATCGCTACGGCATCACCGATGCCAAGCAGCGCCGGTTCAGGTATGGCGTCCAGGTCAACTCACTCGGTCTCACCGAGGCGCAGCCAGAGAACAACATCGCCCGCATCATGCTCGAGATGTTGGCAGTGACGTTGTCGAAGGATGCGCGGGCGCGCGCGATCCAGCTGCCGGCGTGGAACGAGGCGCTGGGCTTGCCTCGCCCGTGGGACCAGCAGTGGTCGCTGCGTATGCAGCAGGTGCTGGCGTTTGAGTCTGACCTGCTCGAGTACGCCGATCTGTTTGACGGCTCACATGTGGTGGAGCAGAAGGTGGCAGGGCTCGTCAATGCTGCGCGCGACGAGATGCAGCGCATCGAAGAGATGGGCGGCGCACTGGCAGCCGTCGAGTCTGGCTATCTGAAGACTGCGCTGGTGCAGTCACATGCCGAGCGACGTCGCCGGATCGAGACTGGCGAAGACCTCGTGGTCGGTCTCAACGAGTTCACGACGTCTGAGCCGAACCCACTGCTGGCCGATCTCGACACCGCGATCCAGACGGTCGCTCCCGAGGTTGAGGCCGAGGCGATCCAGCGCCTGCAGCAGTGGCGTGCTGAGCGTGACGAGGCCGCTGTCGGTCGTGCGTTGCAGACGTTGGCGGCCGCGGCCTCCGATGGCACGAACCTCATGCCCGCGAGCCTGGAGTGTGCCCGCGCGGGTGTTACGACGGGGGAGTGGGCCGATGCGCTGCGCGAGGTGTTCGGCGAGTATCGCGCGCCCACCGGGGTGTCGTCGCGGACGGCGGGCAGCAGCGCGTCAGCCGAGGTACGCCAAGCGGTGCAGCAGACCGGCAGCGACCTGGGTGGCCGGCTGCGGTTCTTGGTGGGCAAGCCGGGGCTCGACGGTCACTCCAACGGGGCTGAGCAGATCGCGGTGCGCGCGAGAGATGCTGGCTTCGAGGTGGTCTACCAGGGCATCCGGCTGACGCCCGAGCAGATCGCGTCGGCCGCCGTCGAAGAGGACGTCCACGTCGTGGGGCTCTCGGTGCTATCCGGTTCGCACATGGAGCTCGTGCCTGAGGTGCTACGCCGGGTGCGGGACGCCGGGCTGACTGATGTGCCTGTTGTCGTCGGCGGCATCATTCCTGAGTCGGACGCCGCAGCGCTCGAGGCTCAGGGTGTGGCGGCCGTGTTCACGCCGAAGGACTACACGATCGACGACATCATGCTGCGGGTCGTGACCGAGATCCGTCGCGCCAATGGCCTCGATCTGGTGGGTGCGGCACCCGCGGCGTCCGGTGCAGCGACTGGGCCTTAGGGGTCCTAGCACCACCGGACAATGGTGGGCTGCCCCTGGGTTGACGCAGGCTTCTGGTGTCAGCGAAAGACCGTGTCACCGGACACTCGATACCAGGCCCGTGGAGGACCCCATGAACCGCAGCATCGCCATCCGTACCGGAGCGGTGGCCCTCGCCGGCGCCGCTGTATTCGCCGTAGCATCGCCCGCGATCGCCAACGACAGTGACGTCAAGCGTGAGGGCTCATGCTCTGCACGCAGCGACTGGAAGCTCAAGGCCAGCGAAGAGAACAACCGCATCGAGGTCGAGGGTGAGGTCGACAGCAACGTCAACGGTCAGAACTGGCGCTGGCGCATGCTGCACAACGGCAAGGTCTCGGCGCGCGGCAGCGCGACCACCGTCGCCCCCAGCGGCTCGTTCGACGTTCGCCGCCTCATGGTGGACCTCAGCGGCACCGACCGAATCGGTTTCCGGGCCACCAACCCGAACACCGGTGAGGTGTGCAGAGGTAGCCTCCAGTACTGAGCAACACCCGAGGAGTTGGCTGCGTGAGCAGACCCACTGATCGACGACCTGCACGACCGGTATGGCAACAGCCGGTCGTGCAGTTCGTCGTGGTGGGGCTCGTGGTCGCCGCTGCACTCGCGTGGATCACTGGCGTGATGGGCGAGCGACTGGCCCGTGAGCAGGCAGTTGACGACGCCCGGACGCGCACCGAGCTCATCGCTGAGACGGTCATCGAGCCGTCCCTCTCGTCGGGGTTGTTGGATATCGAAGCCGGCGATCTCGACCGCTTTGATCGCTTGATTCTCAGTCGCGTGCTCGGCGGCGACATCGTGCGCGTCAAGGTGTGGGACTCCGACGGTCTCGTCATCTACTCCGATGAGCCGCGGCTGATCGGTCAGACCTTCGAAGTCACCCCTGAGCAACAAGCGGTGTTGGAGAACGGAGGGTCACGGGCAGAGGTCTCCGACCTGAGCAGGTCTGAGAACGAGTTTGAGACTGAGTTGGTGCGCGTGCTCGAGGTGTACACGCTGGTCGAAGCACCCAATGGTGAACCGCTGCTCTTCGAGCTGTATCTCACCGACGAAACTCTGCAAGCACGGGCAGACGAGCTCTTCAGTCTCTTCCGGCCGCTCACGGTCGGAGGCATCTTGCTCTTCCTTCTCGTGACTACGCCGCTGGTGTGGGTCGTTTCGCGCCGCGCCGACGCGGCGGCGTCCGATCGTGAGCGCTATCTCGTCATGGCGACTGAGGCATCGGATGCCGAACGTCGTCGGGTGGCACGCGACCTGCACGACGGAGTCGTCCAAGACCTGGCGGGCACCTCGTTTGCGCTGTCGGGTCTGGCCCGTGACATGGATTCGCAGCGTGATGGCGAACCTGCTCGTGGTGACCTCGCGGTCGAGCTAGAGCGGCTGGCGTCAGCGGTTCGGTCGAGTTTGCTATCACTGCGTTCGCTGTTGGTCGAGATCTACCCGCCGCAGTTGCAGAGCGACGGCTTGGGCGCTGCACTCCAGGATCTTGTGGCGCCGGTGCAACAGTCGGGTGTGGCAGTGACTGTCACGGTTGACGGAGCCGAGCGCATGTCCGACCAGACAACAGCACTGGTCTGGCGATCTGCGCAGGAGTGCGTGCGGAATGCCGTCAGGCATGGCCGGCCGTCTGAACTGTCGATTGACGTGAGGGTTGTTGGCGATCCGTCAGTGGCCGTGATGTCGGTCGTCGACAACGGTGCCGGGTTCGAACCCGACCGCGATGTCGGCAAAGAGAGCTTTGGCCTGCGGGGTATCCGTGATCTTGCGCACGAGGCGGGTGGCACGTTGACAGTCGCGTCGTCGCCTGGCGAAGGAGCCTCGATCACGCTGGAGGTGCCAGCGACGTGATCACGGTCTTGGTGGTCGACGATCACTCGATGGTGCGTGCTGGCCTACAGCAACTGCTGTCGAGCATGGACGACGTCGAGGTGGTCGGCCTGGCCGAGAACGGCGCGGTGGCCGTCGAGCTCGCCGCGAAGGCGAACCCCGATGTGGTTCTGATGGATCTCCAGATGCCGGTGATGGACGGGGTCCAAGCGACAGCGGCCCTGCGGGAACAGAACCCCGACACGGCTGTCGTGATTGTCACGTCGTTCTCGGATCGCGAGCGCATCGTCGGTGCTGTGGACGCCGGTGCCGTCGGCTATTTGCTCAAGGATGCCTCGCCCGACGAGATTCTGTCGGGCATTCGTGCGGCAGCACGTGGTGAGTCACCGCTGCACCCGAAGGCTGCGCGCGAGCTGTTGTCGGCACGTTCGGAGACGCCCACCCGCGGAGAGGTCGAGCTGACCGCGCGTGAGACCGAGGTACTTGGTTTGGTTCGGGCGGGCCTGTCGAACAAGCAGATCGCTCGGCGGTTGGGAATCACCGAGCGCACGGTGAAAGCACATCTCACGTCGTGCTTTCAACGCATCGGGGTGCTGGATCGCACGCAGGCCGCCGTGTGGGCCGAGCGTCACGGCATTGGCTGACGCGCGAGCGATCTGTCAGGTGCCTGGCGGGCGCGGAGCGTCCGGGGGAGCAGTCTGACCGGTCGCCGGCGGGGTGGGTGTGCTTCCGGAGGGCGGAGGAGTCGGAGTCGGTGAGCTCGGCGTACCCGTCGCGGCGTCAGTATCGGTCGGGAACCCGTCTGTGCCGTTCACACTGACGTGCTGATCGACGGCGTTGAGTGCGGCGTCCACGTCTGCGCGGTTGCCGCCGGATCGCTGCTCGGCGTAGAACGCCGCACCGAGCGCTGCGAGGAGTTTGGAGGCTTCCCGCTTGGCGCTTGCCTCGTCCAACTTCTGCTGACCTTGTTCGACGCCCTTCTTGGCCTCGTCGATTGCCTGCTGAGCGACCTGCTTTGCCTTGTCAAAGAATCCAGCCATAGGGCCAGCCTAGAGAGTGTGCGGGTGCAGTGCGAGGTCGCTCAGCGGTTACTGGGACTCCCAGTACTCGTTGACGAGGGAAACGGTCTCATCCAGGTCAGAGAGGACAGTCAGCACGCTCACCGAGAAGTCGCCGGACGTCCGCCAGCACGTGTGACCCGCGACTTCGGTTTCGGGCGGGCCGTCGGATCCGCCGATCACGGTCCTGCCGCATCGCACATCGCCAACAGTCACTCGATCGTCAGAGGCAGCACTCAGATCGGGCAGGGCGGTGTAGGGGCCCCGGAGAGCTGTCACGCTCCACGCGCCGGCGCCGGGCGGGTTGTAGTAGGTGAGGGTTGCGTCCTCGGGATAGTACGGAGACAGCTTGCGCATTGACCATTCTGGCTGAGGGTCGGCCTTCAGAACCGGTCCGCCACCGAGAGATGGCGGAACCAGAAGGCTTCCGCCGTCGGGGGGCGGGTCTGATATCGGCATGGGATCTGGTCGCAGAAACCACCACGCCACGATCGCGATGGCTGCAAATGCGATAGCCGCAATCGAGGCCCGACGCCATGAAATCCCTCGGTGGGTCATCGAGGACGAGGGTGCCTCGACAGTGGGGGACACGGTGGAGGAGGCAACCGCGAAGAAGTCGTCGGCCGGCGGAAGACTGGTCACGAATGCACCATCGACCGCCCTGGCCTGTGGGTTGATCGTTAGTGGCCCTAAAACAGCCGCTCGTCGGCGTTGTCCATGCCGCGGAGGACGTCGTAGTCGAGCGTGACGCACTCGATCCCACGGTCCTTCGCTAAGACCCGTGCCTGCGGCTTGATCTCTTGCGCGGCGAAGACTCCACGGACGGGTGCAAGCAACGGGTCCCGGTTCATGAGTTCGAGGTAGCGAGTCAGCTGCTCGACGCCGTCGATCTCGCCTCGGCGTTTGATCTCGATCGCCACGGACGCGCCGTCGGCGTCCCTAGCGAGGATGTCGACCGGGCCGATCGCCGTGCCGTACTCGCGCCTCACGAGTGACCACCCGTCGCCCAGCGTCTGGATGTGTTCGGCGAGGAGCTCTTGCAGGTGCGCCTCGACGCCGTCCTTCTGAAGCCCCGGTTCAACGCCGAGTTCAATGGCGGTGTCGTGCAGGACCTCGTCGATGGTGATGGTGAGCTTGTCGCCCGACTTGCCGTGGGTCACGGTCCAGGTGCCAGCGCCCGCGTCATCGACGTCCATCGATGTGCGGCAGGGCGGGCTCATCCAGTTCAAGGGTTTGAAGCCGGTCTCGGAGTGGATCGAGAGGCTGCCGTCGCTCTTGAGGATCAGCAGTCGCGTGGCTAGCGGGAGGTGGGTGCCGAGGCGTCCGGTGTAGTCAACGGAGCAGCGGGCGATGACGAGACGCATGTTCTGACCCTAGATGTCTGTCACCGACCCAAGAGCGAGACCTCCCTCGTCTATCCGGACGTCGGAGCACCGATGAACGCCTCACAGGTTCTGTAGTGGACTCGGGCCTCGGATGGTTTCGGTGGAGCCGTCTTCGTAGGTGACGATGAGTTGGGTGGGGTCCTTTGGTAAGTCGCACGCCTGGTCTGACCTGATGACCATGGTGCCGTGGATCTGTCCCTCCTTGAAGGTGAGAGGCTCGGCTTGCCATCCGGGTGTAGTGAGTCTGATCGTTGCGGCCCGTGCGGCTGGGTTCGTGAAGTCGAAATCGCGAGTGACTTCGCACCAGTTCTGGCTGGCGCTGCCGGAGCCGGCCTCGACCTGCATCGGTGAGCCGCACCATTCGGAGACTAGGTCAGGCAACATGGGCGCCTCGACGGGCTTGGTGAAGGCCCCGTCCGAGGTGTCGACGCTGATGTCGATCTGGCTCCAGTCGGTGTCGTCGGCGCAGCGCGGCAGGACGGTGAAGATCAGTGAGACGCGCTTGGACCCGCTGATGTCGACGTGGTCGAACCCGATGTCGGGGTCGGGCGCCTGGTTGTCCCAGATGTACCCCTCGGAGCGGGTAGCGACAACCTCCGGGTCGAGGGAGGTCCCGGTCACGCGCATTGGGGTCTTCGAGGTGAGGCTGGTGTAGAGCACGATGCCGCTGGGACGGATGATGCTGACGGAGTCAACTTGGATCTGCTGTCCGGGATTCGACGCTGGAACGTCGTCAGACTGTGGCAGTGCGTCGCGGGTGACCAGGACGATGGCCAGCACCACGGCTGCGGTGATTCCGACTGCAAGCAGGGGTATCAGCGAGCCTCCACGTCGTGGCTTGGATTCGGCCAGTTCGGTGACCACGGGTGCCTCCTCGGCCAGGGTCCGCAGGGCATGCCGCAGTTCGGACTCACTCGGGTTCATGGACGACCTCCTCCCGCGAGCCGAGGTCGCTCCGCAGCGACTTCAACGCACGTGCGCTGAGCGAACGCACAGTGGACAAGGCACACCCCAGTTCGGCGGCGATCTGGTCATCGGGCAGGTCGAGGTAGTACCGCATGACCAGCACCGCCCGCTGCTTGCGGGGGAGCCCCTTCAGCATGCGGCGGATGGCATCGGTGTCGGCCACCGCCTCGACGTGGTCTGCTCTTGACCCGTCGAGTGCGCTCTCCAGAACGTGCCTGCTGGAAACCACCTCGGTCGTCCACAGTCGGCGACGCCAGGACAGGTACTCATTGAGCAGGATCCGACGCAGGTACGCCTCCGGATGGTCTACAGCGCGCACACGGTCCCACGACCGGTGGGACTTCCACAGGATCACCTGCATCAGGTCCTCCGCATACATTGCGTCCCCGGTCAGCAGGTAGGCGAATCGGGACAGGGACGGACCCACGTTTCGCACGAACGCCTCGAACTCGTCCACCCCTCACCTCCCACTGCTTCAACGCATCGAGGACGCCATTTTGTTGCACGGTGCAGGAGGAAACCGAAGAACCCGGCTCCAACTAACGCACGATCATGTCCCCGAAGTCGGCTCGGGCCTTCTCGTGCAGATCGGGCGGCGGCGTGATGTCGGCGTACCAGGTGGCCAAGTCTGGCGTCTGGACGAGATACCGGTCGGTGGCGATCTCGGTGACTGTCCACTCCGATAGATCGTGGGCGCGCTCCAGGTGTGAGGCGGTCAAGATCTGGACGCCAAAGGCATCGAAGGTGTGGGTCGCGTGGAGGTGTGAGTGTTTGACCCAGTAGCTGCGACTCTGCGGTGGTGGTGGTCGGAACCCTTCCATGGCGAGTGTTCCAGCGGTACTCAGGGCGGGTGCTTTGGTGAAGAAGGCGACTGAGGTGGTCGGCGCAAGCCGGGTGGCGACGGCGATCCTTTCGGCGAGCAGGTCGGCGTCGGACCGTTCCTTGTCGAAGGAGTTCAGGATCATGCCGTTGGGTGGGAAGAACCCGGCGACTCGGGCGCGCGGGGTGTGTCGGTGCAGGGCTTGCACCCCAGATGATTGCTCGGTGGTCAGGCCCTCCTGCAGCAGGTGGGGTATCGAGTCGTGACGGCCTGCGAAGGCAAACGCCCCGAGTTTGATGGTGAGGTCGGCGTCGTCGATGGAGACCCAGCTGGCGACCTCGGTAATCGCCGTCTGCGTTGGAGCCTCCTGTGCACCCCAGAGCCCGGGCCTGGCGTCGACCCCGCCGTCGAGGTGGCGGGCAGGGTCGGTGGGGAAGAACATGAACGCTGCCGGTTGACGTTCCCGGAGGGTGCCGTTGGTCCACTCCGGCCAGGTCGGGCGTTGTTGCGGGCCGGTGAGCCGGCCGTGCTGGCCTAGGGCGCTGAGCGCGTCAGCGTAGGTGTTAAGCCAGAACTTGATCGCGGTGGTGTCGTCGGGGCGCTTGAGCCGCACGAGCGCGCCGCGAGGGGACCGTGAAGGGGACTCACCCCCTACGACTTCCTCCCACCCCCGATCAAAGGCCGCCTTGTTCGCGACGCCGGTCGCCTCATCGGCGTCGGTCAGGCATCGGTCGTTTGGCCGACGGGGAACGAACTCCACCAGCAGATCTGCTAACCCCGACCGCAGCCACGAGCGCACCATCGCGTCGGCATTCACGGTCACACCAGCATCCGCCACCGCTTCCCCTCCTTCCGTGATGATCAACAGTGACAGGCGCTAGTTGCTTTGGAAGCCAAACACGCAATCCCTTCGTCCTCGGGTCAGGCACTGATTGCGGGCGTCCTGCCGGAACTAGTGATCATCTCGACATCGCCAGCAACCGACACGGCTTGGGGGGTTTGAACTGCCGTAGGAATGGCATATACCTAGGGGTGAACGATTCTGCCCCGACCTACCGCACGGGGAGATTCTTGCTATGACCAAACGTCAGGCGACGGCGGCCTTGCTGGCCGCGCTGCTCGGGACCGTTGTTCTGCCCCTCGGAGCTGCGGATGCCTCAGTGGCGCATAGCGCCATCGTCAAAGCTAATCCGGCCAACGTCACACCGAATGTGGAGGCGGATGGGGCGGTCAGCAAGCCGGCGGTCCATGCCCTAGAGCAGCTCGGCGACACGATGTATGCGGGTGGCGAGTTCCGCACAGTAACGAACTCTGCGCGAACCACGTCGTACCAGCGGAACAACCTCATGAGCTTCAGCGCCACGACTGGTGCGATGACATCGTTCGCCCCGGTACTCGACGGAGCGGTCTGGGCCATCGAGGCAAGCGGATCTTCGGTCTACGTCGGGGGAGACTTCAAGACCGTCAATGGCGTTGCTCATCGCGGGCTAGTGAAGATGGACGCCACTACTGGTCAGATCGATGCGACCTTCAAGCCGATCATCAAGTGGGGCAACGTCACGGAGATTCGCCTGGTCAATGGGCGGCTCATCATCGGTGGCAGCTTCCAGGACAAGCTTGCGGCACTTGACCCGGTGACTGGCGCTGATACCGGCTTCATCGATCTCCCGATCACTGGCCGGGTCGCGGACAACTCCGGCGCCACGAAGATCTACCGGTTCTCGGTCAACCCGACAGGAACCAGGTTGGTGGCAATCGGAAACTTCACGGCAGTGAACGGCGCCACGCGCTGGCAGGCCTTCATGCTGGACCTTGGATCGACGAGCGCAACGCTGAACCCGTGGTACTACCAGCCCTTGGAGAACAAGTGCGAGGCGAGCAGTCTCCCCGCGTATCTACGGGATGTGGACTTCTCGCCAGACGGGTCATACTTCGTCTTCGTGTCTACCGGGTACATACCGAAGTCCGGCGGCGTCGGACGCGATCTGTGCGACGCGGCCGCGAGGTTCGAGACGGGCGTGGCGCAACCGACCAGTCCGACCTGGATCAACTACACCGGTGGAGACACCCTTCACTCCGTGGCGGTCACCGGAACGGCTGTGTACGTGCAGGGTCACCAACGGTGGCTGGACAACCCCCTCGGCCGTGATACTGCTGGTCCTGGTGCCGTTTCTCGACAGGGGATCGGCGCGATCGACCCGACGCTGGGAACGGCGTTGTCGTGGAACCCTGGCAAGACTCGCGGAGTGGGTGGCAAGGATCTTCTGGCCACCAGCACCGGGCTCTGGGTTGGCAGTGATGGGACGCGCTTCGCCGGTGAATACCGGGCCCGCATCGCCTTCTGCCCGCTTTAGACTGAGACGTGCATCTACGGCGTCGCCACCGGCAACTCGCGCTGCTGCTGGCCTCAGGCGTCTTGGCAGCGACATCGGCAGCTCACGATCCGCCCGGGTCGGACGGAACTTTGTTCGGCGCGAGCGTCTACCGCGGTTCGTCCTCGTGGCAGACAGCGGTCGAGCAAGCCGATGCCCGATACGGAGATCTGGAAGTAGTACGTGCCTTCTATCCCGGTCTTCCACCGGCGTGGGAACAGATCTCCGAAGCCAGCGATACCTCGCTCGTGGTGTCTTTCAAGGCGAACCCGGCGCAGATCCTTTCGGGAGCCAGCGATCAGCGGTTGAAGGAGTGGTTTGCGACCGCGCCACAAGACCGCGACATCTGGTGGGTTTACTACCACGAACCTGAAGACAACGTTGAACGCGGTGACTTCACTGCTGAGCAATGGCGCGCGGCCTACAGGCACATCGCCACCCTCGCCAACCAAGCCAACAACCCTCGGCTCCTCAACACCATCGTGTTGATGTGTTGGACGCTCGACCCCGCCTCAGGCAGGTCGATCTCGGACTACTTCCCAGGAGCCGACGTCGTTGAGACGATCGGGTGGGACTGCTACAGCGAGCCTGCTGCTGACCAGGCGTATGAAGACCCGCAGGCGTTGTATGGCCCTGCGATTGAAACTTCGCGCAACCTGGGCGTGGGTTGGGGCATCGCCGAAACAGGATCGCTCCAGGTCTCGACTGATCCCACTGGAGCGTTGCGGGCTGGGTGGTTGCTCGAGGCCGGGCAGTACCTGGCAGGACGAGGACGCGCAGTTCGTCACCTACTTCGACTCCCCGGTCGGTGGCGAGTTCCGGTTGCTCGATCGGCCCTCACAACTGGCTTGGCGTGAAGTCATCGAGCGCTTCGGCCAGTAGCCGCTGACCGGCGCTGGCCCGGCGACCTGCAAGTGGGAGGATGAGGTCCCGCCCGGCGGACGCCGGGCGCGCGGTCGATTCAGCGCGCAAGGAGCAAGACATGGCACGTGAGTTCACCCGGGTCGGGGTCGTCGGCCTCGGAACGATGGGCGCTGGCATCACCGAGGTGTTCGCTCGCAGTGGGCTCGAAGTGGTGGCCGTCGAGCAGAGCGACGACGCCGTAGCTGGGGGCATTGGACATGTCGAGTCATCCACCAACCGTGCGGTCAAGCGCGGCAAGCTGACCGAGGAAGACAAGCAGGGGATCTTCGACCGCATCACGTTCACAACGTCGATGGAAGATCTTGCCGACTGCCACCTCGTCGTTGAGGCCGTTCCCGAGCATCTCGAGCTGAAGCAACGAATCTTCGCCGAACTCGATCGCATCACTGCACCGGACGCCATCTTGGCTACGAACACTTCGTCGCTTTCCGTCACCGAGATCTCGGTGGCGACCCACCGACCTGCCCAGGTCGTCGGCATGCACTTTTTCAACCCTGCTCCGGTTCTGACGCTGGTCGAGGTCATTCGAACGGTTGTCACTGACGTCGAGGTCATCGACGACGTCAAGGCACTCAGTGAACGCCTCGGCAAAGTGCCCGTGGTCGTCGGTGACAAGGCTGGCTTCATCGCGAACGCGCTGCTGTTCGGATACCTCAACCACGCCGTGTCGATGTTCGAGCAGCGCTATGCGACCCGCGAAGACATTGACGCGGCGATGCGACTCGGGTGCGGATTGCCGATGGGTCCACTCGCGCTGCTCGACCTCATCGGGCTCGACACCGCCTACGAGATTCTCGACACGATGTACAAGCAGACCCGTGACCGGCTGCACGCACCGAGCCCGCTGATCAAGCAGATGGTCACGGCTGGGGTGAAGGGCCGCAAGACCGGACGCGGCTTCTATACGTACGAGACCCCTGACTCACCTGTCGTTGTTGCTGACGCGCAGACGCCCATCGCGAATGGCGACGAGGCGCAGGTTCGTCAGGTGCAGCGAGTCGGCGTCGTCGGCTCGGGCACGATGGCGATCGGGATCGCCGAAGTGTTCGCCAAGTCGGGGTTCGACGTCGTTCTGCGCGCTCGCGGTACTGAGCAGATCGACAAGGCCCGCGCCGCGATCGAGCGCTCACTCGAGAAGGCCGTCGTGCGGGGCAAGGTCACCGAAGCCGAACGCGACGAAGCTCTAGGGCGGTTCACCGGCAGCACGTCGTTCGACGACCTGGCCGACTGTGACCTCTTCGTCGAAGCCACTGTCGAAGAGCTCTCGGTGAAGCAAGCGATCTTTGCGACCTTGGATGAGCTGGCCAAGCCCGGCGCGATCTTGGCGACCACGACGTCCAGCCTGCCAATCGTTGACATCGCGGCGGCGACGTCTCGCATGGGCGACGTCATCGGAATGCACTTCTTTAACCCGGCTCAGGTGATGAAGCTCGTCGAGGTGGTGCACACGATCAACACTTCGCCAGAGGTCGTCGACACCGTCCGTCAGGTATGTGAGCGGATCGGCAAGCACCCCGTGACGTGTAGTGACCGCGCAGGGTTCATCGTCAATGCGCTGCTGTTCCCGTATCTCAACGACTCCGTGAAGATGCTCGAGGCGCACTATGCGACAGCCGACGACATCGACAACGCGATGAAGGTCGGTTGTGGCTACCCAATGGGGCCATTCGAGCTGCTCGACGTCGTCGGGCTGGACGTGGCGCTCGCCATCCAACGTGAGCTGTATCTAGAGTTCCGCGAGCCCGGTTACGCCCCTGCACCGCTGCTCGAGCACCTCGTCACCGCTGGCTACCTCGGCCGCAAGTCGACCCGCGGATTCCGCGTCTACGCCTGAGGCATCCATGGGTCGCCGACGACAACGCCGACGATCCGGGGGAGGCCGCCCTGCCGACCCGTCAGGGGTGACGCCCCCGGTGTCGATTGACACCGTCGTGGAGTGGCAGGGCGAGCCCTGGGTGGTGCGGCCAATCCGAGGCTCTTCGTCTACCCGCTCCTACCGGTGCCCCGGCTGCGATCAGCTGATCCCCCCGGCCACCCCGCACACGGTCGTGTGGCCCGAGACCGCGATCACCGGCGAAGGCGTTGAGCAACGGCGCCACTGGCACTCGCCTTGTTGGAATGCCCGTGACCGACGCGGACCGCGATGACCGTCGAGATTCGCGCCAACACTGAGCTGCCAGCCCGTCGTGAACAGTTCGAGTTGCGAACCCCTGATGGGCTCTCACTCGTCGCCGAGTGGGCACTGCCGTTGGACGCCGAACCACGCGCGACCTTGGTGACGTTCCACCCGCTACCGACGGCTGGCGGGTTCATGGACTCACACATCATCCGCAAGGCATCACTTCGCCTGCCCGCGCTCGCCGACATCGCGGTGCTGCGCTTCAACACTCGCGGAACCACGTCACCGCACGGAACGAGCGAGGGTTCGTTCGATGAGGCGCGAAGTGAGCGGTATGACGTCGACGCTGCACTGGACGCTGGGCGCGCGTTGCGGCGTCCACCGCTCGTTGTGCTCGGGTGGTCGTTCGGCACCGATCTCGTGCTGAAGTACGCACGGCAACCTGGCGTGGATGCCGTTGTGCTGATGTCCCCACCGTTGCGGCATACCTCAGAGGCTGAGCTAGCCGCGTGGGCATCACCCGTTGAGCCCGGTCTCAGCCCCATCCCGATGACGGTGTTGGTGCCTGAGGTCGACGATTACCTGCGTCCCCCTGAAGCCGTCGAGCGCTTCGCTGTCGTGCCTCACGCTCGCATCGTGGGAGTTGATGACTGCAAGCATCTGTGGGTTGGTGAGAAGTACGTGCAGCGGGCGCTGAACGAGATCGCGTCTGTTGCGTTGGGCGAACCGGTGTCGCTTCCCACAGAATGGCGTAACTCGACGGAGGAGACGCCGTGATGCATCGCGTGACGTTTGCTGCGCCGTTCGTTGGGCTAGTGGCTCTGGTGTTCTCATGGGGTCGCGACCTGTCGGCCTGGGCGCTTGTCCTCGATCTTGTTGTGCTCGCCCTGATCGTGGTGTCTGCGGTCTACCACGCAGAAGTGGTGGCACGGCGAGTCGGTGAACCGTTAGGTGCTTTGGTGCTGGCGGTGTCGGTCACCGTGATCGAGGTAGCTCTGATCGTGGCAGTGATGCTCGACTCTCGGGGCGAACCGTCGTCGCTTGCTGGCGACACGGTGTTCGCCGTGGTGCTGATCACCTGTAACGGGATCATCGGCGCGTCGCTGTTGGTCGCAGCCTTCCGAAACCGCATCCCGAGTTTCAACGCCGAGGGGGCTGGAGCGGCGCTCGCCACAGTGGCCGCCCTCGCGACGCTGACGTTGGTGGTTCCGACCTACACGACGAGCACGCCTGGACCGACGCTCACCGGCGCTCAGCTCACCTTTGCGGCGCTGGCTTCATTGGTGCTCTACGGTCTCTTCGTTTTCGTGCAGGCGATCCGACATCGCGAGTTCTTCGTGCACGAAGGTGAAGCCGAAGACGCCTACGACACGGACGAAGAGGCGGAGCCGTCTGATCGCGAAGCGCTCATCAGCCTTGCGGTGCTGGTGGTGGCGCTGATCGGCGTTGTCGGGCTGGCCAAGACCGTGGCGCCGAACATCAGGGACGCAACAGATGCGGCCGGTCTACCCCCGGCCTTCGTGGGCGTCATCATTGCGGCGCTCATCTTGCTCCCCGAAGGTGCGACCGCCGTTCGCGCTGCGTGGGATGACCGGCTGCAGGCCAGCATGAACCTGGCGCTGGGCTCGGCGATGGCCAGCATCGGGCTCACGATTCCGGTGATTGCTGTGGTGTCGGTCATCATCGATACCCCGCTGCTGTTGGGGTTGGCGCCGGTGCAGGTCGTGCTGCTGGCGCTGACCATGTTCGTGGCGGCCTTGACCATCACCCCCGGACGCTCCACCGTGATGCAGGGTGGCGTCCACTTGGTGTTGTTCGTGGGCTTCATCGTCTTGTCCGCCAGCCCATAGGAGCTGCTATGACGCCGTTGGTCCTGCTACATGCCTTCCCGCTGGATGCGCAGATGTATCGCGGTGTCAGCGAGGCGATGACTGCCGAGGTGCTGACGCCCGACCTGCCTGGGTTCGGGGGCACTGCGCGCCCGCACGACGAACCGAGCGTCGACGTGTACGCCGACGCGGTGGCGTCCGAGCTGGATCGCGTTGGCGTCGGGCAGGTGGTGCTGGGCGGCACCTCGATGGGCGGCTATGCGGCGATGGCGTTCTGCCGCCGTCACGCAGACCGAGTGGCTGGGCTGGCGCTCATCGACACCAAGGCGTCCGCCGACACCGCAGAAGGTGCCGAGGTGCGTCGCACGATGGCGTCGATCATGGAGCGCGATCAGAGCACCGACCCGCTGGTTGAGATGGTGCTGCCGAAGCTGTTGGGGGCGACGACGGTGGCGACGCGTCCAGAGGTCGCCGAACAGGTGCTGGGCTGGGTGCGCGATGCCCCACCGGCGTCGGCAGCGTGGGCGCAGCGAGCTATGGCCGACCGTCCCGACTCGATGGAGACCCTGCGCGCTATGGAGGTTCCGGCGCTCGTCATCGTGGGGGCCGAGGACGTGCTGTCGCCGCCATCTGATGCCGAGGCCATGGCCGCGGCGCTACCTGACGCCGGGTTGGTAGTGATCGACGCCGTCGGACATCTGACACCGGTCGAAGCCCCTACGGCGGTAGCCGAAGCCCTCGAGGGCTTGATGTCCCGCGTCCAGTAGCCGTCGGCTCGAGGGCTGGGGCTACTTCTCGCGGAAGCGGTTGATTCCGTCGAGGTGCTTGGCGCGCAGCTCTGGGTCGGTGACCCCGAGGCCCTCCTCGGGCGAGAGGCACAGCACGCCGACCTTGCCCTGGTGCATGTTGCGGTGCACCTCGTAGGCAGCCTGGCCGGTGTCGGCAAGTGGGTACGCCTTCGACATCGTGGGGTGCACCTTGCCGTGCTGGATCAGCCGGTTGGCTTCCCATGCTTCGCGGTAGTTGGCGAAGTGCGATCCGATGATGCGCTTGAGGCTCATCCAGAGGTAACGGTTGTCGTACTCGTGCATGAAGCCGGACGTCGATGCGCACGTCACGATCGTTCCGCCCTTACGAGCGACAAAGACGCTGGCACCGAACGTCTCGCGTCCGGGGTGCTCGAACACGATGTCGACGTCGTCGCCCTTGGTGAGCTCACGGATTCGCTGACCGAACCGCTTCCACTCCGACGGGTCTTGTGTCGTCTCGTCTTTCCAGAACCGGTAACCCTCGGCGCTGCGGTCGATGATGAGCTCGGCGCCCATGCTGCGCACGATCTCGGCCTTCTCGGGCGACGAGACCACGCACACCGGAGTGGCCCCACCGTTGAGTGCCATCTGTGTCGCGTATGACCCAAGGCCACCGCTGGCTCCCCAGATCAGCACGACGTCGCCCTGCTTCATGCCGGCGCCGTTGCGGCTCACCAGCTGGCGGTAGGCAGTGCTGTTGACCAGACCCGGTGACGCGGCTTCCTCCCACGTGAGGTGCGCTGGCTTGTCGAGCAGCTGGTTCGACTTGACCAAGGCAATCTGAGCGAGCCCGCCGAAGTTGGTCTCAAACCCCCAGATGCGCTGCTCTGGGTCGAGCATCGTGTCGTTGTGGCCCAGCGGGCTCTCGAGCTCGACGGACGCGCAGTGCGCGACGACGCGGTCTCCTGGCTTCCACGCGTGCACGCCAGCGCCGGTGCGCAGCACGACGCCGGACAGGTCAGACCCGAGCACGTGGTACGGCAGGTCATGGCGCTTTGCGAGCGGTGATGTCTTGCCGTAACGCCGGAGGAAAGAAAAGGTCGACACTGGCTCGAAGATGCTCGACCACACGGTGTTGTAGTTGATCGATGACGCCATGACCGCAACAAGCGCTTCGCCCGGGCCGACCTCGGGCAGCGGAACGTCCTCGATGCGCAGCGCCTTGCGCGGGTCACGGTCTCGCGTCGGCATACCGTCGAACATCGACTCGTCCTCTTTGCGGAGGAGAGCCGCGGTGTAGTGGTCGGGCACCTCGAGGTTGGCGAAGTCGTCACTGGAAGCGTCGCCCGTCATGATGGCGTCCGCGATCTGTTGCATGGGCTGCACGTCTGGCTCCGAGTCAGGTGGTCGCTGGCTTTGGACTTTAGTGGGTTGCAGAGTGGTCTGGCTGGGCTGGCTCGACGATCTCGATCAAGACGCCCCCGGCGTCCTTGGGGTGAATGAAGTTGATGCGAGCACCCGCAGTACCGGCCTTGGCCTCGTCGTACAGCACGCGGACTCCGCGTTGCCGGAGCGTGGCAGTAACTGCGTCGATGTCGTCAACCCGGTACGCGACCTGCTGCAGACCGGGGCCGCACCGATCCAGAAACTTGGCGATGGGCGAGTCGTCCGACAGCGGTGCCAGCAGTTGGACGTAACTGCCGGAGTCGCCGATGCCCATCATGGCTTCGCGCACGCCCTGTTCCGGGTTGGACTCCTCGTGAACGAGGGGCATGCCAAGGACGTCACGGTGATACGCGATTGCCTCGTCGAGGTCGCTGACCGCCACTCCGATGTGGTCGATCGCCGTGAACAGGCCTGCGAGCACGCCTGAGGCACCCGTCGGCCCTGATGGGTCGGGTGAATTGGAAGACCTAGATGATGTCGCCGACATTTCGAAGATCCCCTCTCGGTGGAGTCGAGGTCCGCAGACATGGTGGCAGGAAGGCGGCAGGGAAGGCGGCAGGGGGTCGGACTGTTCCACAGAATGTGACAGCCGCGTGGGTCGATCTTTGTCGGGACGGTCTGCGTCCCGGCTGGGACCGCTGCCCTAGGCTGGCCAGTGATCACCCGTACCTTTATGGGCGCTTCTTTGAGGCCCCGTTGGGCAGTGTTGGGCCATGGTGGGCCGCGTTGGGCCCGTGTTTGGCAAGGTGGGCAGGTGCCCCGGATGGGAGGGTCAGTCAATGACCACGAGTACTACTGGTTCGAACGGTTCGACCGGTTCTTCAGGCCGCCCCACGAGTGTCATCGTGGCTGGCGCCAGGACGCCGATGGGCCGGCTGCTCGGATCGCTCAAAGACTTCAGCGCTGCTGACCTTGGTGCCTTCGCGATCAAGGCCGCCCTCGAGCGATCCGGCGTGACCGGCGATCAGGTCGACTACGTGATCATGGGCCAGGTGCTGCAGGCAGGCGCTGGCCAACTGCCCGTTCGCAAGGCGGCTGCTGACGCAGGGATCCCGATGACCGTGCCCTCGATTCTCATCAACAAGGTGTGCCTGAGTGGTCTTGACGCGATTGCGCTAGCCGACCAGCTGATCCGTGCTGGCGAGGTCGAGATTGTGGTCGCCGGTGGCATGGAATCGATGACAAATGCCCCGCACGTGTTGCACAAGTCACGCGAGGGCGTGAAGTACGGCCACACCGAGCTGATCGATGCGATGGCGCACGACGGCCTGACCGACGCGTTCGACGGCCAGCCGATGGGCGCGTCCACCGAGGGCTACAACGCGCGCTACGGCCTCACCCGTGAAGAGCAGGACGCCTTCGCCGCGCGTTCGCATCAGCGTGCCGCTGATGCGCAGAAGAACGGTCTGTTCGCCGAAGAGATCGTGCCGGTCGAGATTCCGCAGCGACGCGGTGACCCGGTCGTGTTCTCTGAGGACGAGGGCATCCGTGCTGACACGACGACCGAGTCCCTGTCGCGTTTGCGTCCGGCGTTCAGCAAGGACGGCACGATCACCGCTGGTTCGGCGTCCCAGATCTCTGACGGCGCGGCCGCGGTCGTGGTGATGAGCAAAGCCAGGGCCGACGAGCTCGGGTTGACGTGGCTCGCCGAGATCGGTGCGCACGGCATCGTCGCCGGACCGGACACCTCGCTGCACGAGCAACCGTCGAACGCGATCAAGCAGGCGTTGGCCAAGGACGGATTGACGGTCGATGATCTCGACGTGATCGAGATCAACGAGGCGTTCGCTGCGGTGGGCATCGTGTCGACGCGCGCTCTCGGCGTCTCCGAAGACAAGGTCAACCCCAACGGTGGAGCCATCGCGCTGGGTCACCCGATTGGCATGAGCGGTGCGCGGTTGGCGCTGACGCTCGCGAGTGAGCTGAAGCGGCGTGGCGGCGGTATCGGTGCTGCTGCGCTGTGTGGCGGCGGTGGGCAGGGCGATGCGTTGATCCTGCGGGTGCCAGCCTGAGCCGGTCGGAGGCGAGCGACCCGGCGGCTCTTGTCGCGCGGGCGCGCGACGGTGACCCACGGGCGGTAGCGCGGCTCATCTCGCTGGTTGAGGATCAGTCACCGCTGCTCGGTGATGTGGCTCGCGAGCTGGCTCCGTTCACGGGGCGGGCTCACGTTGTGGGATTGACGGGCGCCCCCGGGGTTGGCAAGTCGACGACGACGTCCGCGTTGGTGTCTGCGCTGCGAGGTCAGGGTCGCCGGGTGGGAGTGCTGGCGGTCGACCCGTCGTCGCCCTTCACCGGCGGAGCGCTGTTGGGTGATCGGATCCGGATGCAGGAGCACTCCGGCGATGACGGTGTCTTCATCCGGTCGATGGCCACGAGGGGTCACCTCGGGGGGCTCGCTGCGTCTGCCCCGCAGGCGGTTCGCGTGCTCGATGCGGCTGGCTGCGACGTGGTGGTGGTCGAGACCGTCGGCGTGGGTCAGTCCGAGGTTGAGGTTGCCGGGTTGGCCGACACCACGGTGGTGTTGTTGGCCCCCGGTATGGGTGATGCGATTCAGGCGGCGAAGGCCGGGATCCTCGAAGTCGGCAACGTGTACTGCGTGAACAAGGCTGACCGCGACGGAGCGGATGCGACTGCACGAGAGCTGCGAACGATGGTGTCGATCGGTCGCAACCTCGAGGGCTCGGATGCCTCGGAGTGGCGGCCCCCGATCGTGCAGACGGTGGCATCCCGCGGCGAGGGTGTTGGCGAACTCCTCGAGGCGATCAACGCGCACCGCGAGTACCTCGAGGCTCACGGTCAGCTGCACGTGCTGCGCCGTGACCGTGCCAGGGCGGAAATCGAGGCGCTCGCCGTGGCGGGGTTTCGGTCGCGGTTGACGACGGGTGGTTCGGCGTCCCGGCTCGAGGAGTTGGCGGCGCAGGTGGCTGCCGGCGAGGTTGACCCGTACACGGCGGCCGCTGTGCTGTCGGGTGAACCGCCGGGGGAGTGAGCGGCAGGCCCTGTGGGTGCGGTGCAACACCGTGCCCGATCATCGCAACCATCACCGGTGCCATCAGCGATTGTTGCTCCCCTTGGTGACGATGCGGAGGTCGGGAAGGCGGCAGCCTTGCTGTGCCGTCATGGTGGCCCGGACTGATGAAACGACCGACTCCGGACGATCGCGAATGTCGATGGGCATCAGACGAAGCGCAGCGATGCCATAGCGCGTGTACCGCTCGTGACGCCGCCAGGTGTTCTCATACGCACGGGCGTCCTCGAAGTGGTACTTCCGCGAGTCGACCTCGAGAGCTAGGGCCAGCTCCTTGAAGTAGGCGTCGGGCTCCGCAATGAACTCCCCGGTCGCGCTCTCGAGGCGTGGATTCCACATTGGCTCACGGATCCCCGACTGCAGGAACAGTCGCCGAAGCTGTGCTTCGGGCACGGATCGGACACCATCCCCGGCTTCATCTAGGACCTCACGCAGCACTGCTGTCCATTGCCTTTGGCCACGTTGAATCTCGTGGCGAAGCTCCTCGACCGTCACGAGCTGGCGCTGGATCGCTTCGAGGGTGAACGCTCGTGTGGCCTGACGGTTCGGCGTCCGGCGTCCGGCGTCGAAGATTGCGCGAGGGAGGGGAGCGACTCTGAAGCCGCGGATCACAGCTGGGTCTGGGACGCGTTGGGTTCGCTCGATAGTCACGAAAGCTGCCGATTGGGTGTGCCGTGTTGTTGGCAGCAGGAGATGAAGTGACACCTGGTCAAGGGGTTCAGTCACGGCCCGAATTCCATGGAGGTGAAGCCCCGCGTGGCCGGTGAACTGGCTGTCGTGGCCAACGTACTGCTGTGCGGCGTGGAGTCGTTCCTCGCCGGTTGGTGTCCCCCGATGGACGAGGTAGACGCCGGGTAGCAACCGTTGCCAGGGACCGCCGGTGCGTGTCCATCGTGCGATCGATGACTTGGACATGCCGAGCTCAACGAGCTGGGCAAACCTGACGATGCCGCCTTGCGCAGCGGCAACATCGTCAATGGCATGGACGTCGAAGAGTCGGGGTGTAGGCACGGCCACACGATGTGGCTTGCGCGGCTCTTACGCGAGGTCGTAGGGATCAGCTGGGGATGAGTCACGGGTGCACACGGACGCTGTGGACGTCAATGGGAGCGGCGCTGGTGCCGATCATCGCAACCGCTGTAGCACCGCACCCAACATGGGCTGGGGAGGGTTAGCTCCAGGCGGAGGGGTCGCGCGTCAGTTCGGTTACCGTCTTGGGCAGGTCACCGCTGGCGATGTCCTCGAGGGTCACGTGGTCGAGGACCCCCCGCAGTGCGGCACGCGTGGCGATCCACACATCGCGGAGGTGCTCGGCGGCTCCCTCGTAGTCAGCGTTCTCTGGACGATCGCCCCTGACGTCGGCCAGTGGGCCATCGAGGGCACGCACCACGTCAGCCACCGTGATCTCGGACGCCGGTCGCGCAAGTCGGTAGCCCCCATCAGCGCCACGTTGACTCGCCACCACGCCGGACTGCCGCAACTGGCGCAGGATGCCCTCGAGGAATCGGGCTGGGATGTCTTGTTGCGCCGCGAGGTAGTCACCCTTAATGAGGGCGCCTGACTCAGATTCACGGGCGATCACTAGCAGTGCCCGCATGGCGTAGTCGACCTTCGCAGACACGTGCATGGTGCCATTCTTGCCGCTTGCGCGGCGACGACGCGAGGAGGACCCCTTCGTGGCCCCATTTGACGTGGCTCGCCGACGGCTTCCCGCCCGGTCCACGGGGTCGATCGTGGACCGGGCGGGGGCCTCCCTTCCCTTACTCACGTCCGGGTTGGCGGCGAGGGTTTCAGTCGTCGATGGCGAGCCCACGACGCCTCCGGATCGTGCGAGAGATGCTCGTGAAGATCGTGTCGGCGACCATGCCGATCACGAGGATGACGATCATCCATGCGATTACCTCGTCCATGCGGTTGAACTGGCGCGCAAAGTCCATGCTGGCGCCGATGGACGTAACCCCGAGAGCAAGCACGAGCAGTTCACCCGCCATCAATGAACGCCATGCGAAGGCCCACCCTTGGCTGAGGCCAGCCACGTAGGACGGCAGGGCGGCTGGCAGCACGATGTTGCGATACAGCGAGAAACTGTTCGCGCCCATGACCTTGCCAAGACGCACATAGGTCGGTGGGACGTGATCAATGCCCGCAATGATTCCGTTCGCGATGCTGGGGGCTGCCCCGAGCACGACCACGAAGTAGATGGCATTCTCAGTACCGCCGAACACCACGATGGCGAACGGGAACCAAGCAATCGACGGCATCGTTTGCAGACCCGTGATCAGCGATCCAATCGCGAGCCGCAGGGTTCGGATTCGCGAAACCGCGATCCCGATGAGGCTGCCAATGACGAGTGCTGTGAGGTAACCAAACGCAGCGCGTTGCAGTGTCGTTGACACGCTGTCCCAGAAGCGGGTGGTCGGAATCATCTCCGCCAGCTGCGAGAGGACCGTGCTAGGTGACGGGAAGATGTAGGGCGGTTTCCAGTCGATGACATACAAGAACTGCCAGATCGCCAACACGATCGCGATGGCCAAGACCTTGGGCCACGTCCATGCCCAGACTCTGGATGCAACACGCAACGCCGTCCGCCGTCGCGGCGGCGGACTCACGGGATCGACGAGCTTCGAAGGGGCATCGGCCAGGTCAAGCGACATGAGCGGCCACCTCCTCGCGGAGCGCTTCGGTCAGTTCGCTGGCCAGCTCTGCGACCTCGGCCGAGTCGATCCGACGTGGGCGGGGGATGGTGATCTGCTGATCGACCTTCACGCGCCCGGGAGAACTCGACATCAGCACGACGCGATCGGCAAGACGCACGGCCTCACGCATGTTGTGCGTGACGAAGAGGACACAGAACTTGTGCTTCTCCCACACCCGCTCGATCTCGTCGTGCATGTGGTCGCGGGTCATGGCGTCCAGCGCTCCAAGTGGCTCGTCCATCAGGACGACCTGAGCCTCCTGCGCGAGGACGCGTGCGAGCGCGACCCGCTGTCGCATTCCCCCTGAGAGTTCGTGCGGACGCTTGTCGGCCATGCCGCCGAGCCGAACCGTCTCGAGCAGCTCTTCGGCCCGCGAGCCACGGTCGGCTCGAGGCACTCCGTGGAGTCGCAACGCCAACTCGATGTTGCGACGAGCGGTGAGCCACGGCAGCAGCGTGGCCTCCTGGAACATGAAGGCCACCTGACCCCCGACCTCGACGCTTCCCGACGTGGGTTGCTCGAGGCCCGCGACCAAGTTCAGCAGCGTGCTCTTGCCACATCCGGAAGCCCCGACAACAGTGACGAACTCACCCGGCGAAACGTCGAGGTCGACCTCGTTGAGCGCGACCGTGCGTGTGTCGTGTTGACCGAAGACTTTGGTCACACCCCGGACCCGAAGGGCGGGGGGTACGGCCCCGGTTACCCGGGGCCGTACCTCGTCCAGAGTGATGTTGCTCATGACTTGACTTGCTCCAAGCCGGCCTTCTTCAGCGCGGCGTTGAGCGGGTCGAGCTCGTAGAGCCGCGTGAAGCTGCCTGGTCTTCCTCGGAGAGAGTGCTGGTGTCCAGCAGCCCGACATCGATCGCGTGGGCCGCGCTCTCAACGAGAGTCGCTGGCAACGGGTCAGCGGTGAACGTCACCTGCGACCACGCCTGGTCGAGGATCTTGGTGTCGATCGGTGATCCAGTCAGTGCCTGCAGGGCGTCGTTGACGTTCTGCTTGGCCGTGGCCGGGTCCTTCTTGATCAGTTCTAGCGCCTGAACGTGCGCGTCGAGGAACGCGTCAACGACCTCTGGGTACTCCTCCAGGAACTCGGTACGCACGATGACGTTGGTGGTGACGAAGTCTCCGCCTGGCCATAGGTCGGCCTCGTTCACGAGAACTTCAGCACCCTGGTCGAGGTACTGCGACACGAACGGCTCTGGAACCCACGCCCCGTCGATCTGACCGGCCGCGAACGCGGTGAGGCCCTCGGAGTTGGACTGGGGGGCGATGTTGACGTCGCCACCCTCCTCAGCGGAGGCGAGGCCCTCTTGCTTCAGCCAGTAGCGCAGCGCGACGTCCTGGGTGTTACCCAACTGCGGCGTGGCGAGTGTCTTGCCGCTGAGGTCAGCGGGGCTCGTGATGTCGGGGCTGACGACCAGCGCAGCTCCGCCAGAGGCCGCTCCTGCAATGACCCGCACCCCGTCTCCACCCGACTCCACGTACCCGTTCACTGTGGGGTTCGGTCCGATGTAGGAGATGTCCAGCGAGCCGGCGAACAGCTGCGGTGATCGCGTCGGGGCCGGCGTTGAAGATGGTGGGAGTCACCGTGAGCTCTTGCTCGGCCAGAGCGTCCTTGAAGAACCCCTGCTGGACGCCCACGAGTGCTGGCGCGTGCGTGAAGTTGGGGAAGTAGCCGAGCCGCAGAGTGGTGATCTCCTCGGCGGCCGCCGGTGCGGCGTCGCCTTCTGTGTCGCTGCTCGACCCGCTGTCGCTGGAGCAGCCGGCCAGGGCAACGACAGATGCCAGGGCGGTTGCCCCGGCGACGAGCCGGAGGTACGTGCTGAGGGGGCGCATCTAAGCGTCCTTTCGAAGATTTCCTACATTACCGATCAAGACGATAGACAATATAGGAAAGGCTGTCCAGCACCGGGTGCCAAATGCGGCGCGACAGCAGGCGGCACAGGACATCGGGAGTTAGCCTGAAAGCGATCCCGTGCCGGAGGCGGCCGAAGGAGGCGCACCTCGTGATGGACGAACGCCGCACGATCTCCGGGACGCCGCTCGACCCCGTCTACGAGCCTGAGGATCCAGGCGACTCGACCTTCGAGCGCATCGGACGCCCAGGGGAGTTCCCCTTCACGCGCGGCATCTACCGCAGCGGATACCGCGGCAAGCCGTGGACGATCCGGCAGTTCGCTGGGTACGGGTCACCTGCCGACACGAACAACCGGTTTCGCCAGTTGCTGGACGCCGGAGGCGACGGTCTGAGCGTGGCCTTCGACATGCCAACTCTGATGGGCCTCGACTCTGATCACCCGTCGAGTCGTGGCGAGGTGGGTCACTGCGGTGTTGCCGTCGACTCCGCCACCGACATGGTCGAGCTCTTCGCCGATATCCCACTCGACTCGGTCACGACGTCGATGACCGTCAGCGGGCCGGCCATACCTCTGTTCTGCTGCTACGTCGTCGCCGCCGAACGAGCTGGCGTCGACGTGTCGCAGCTCGCCGGGACGCTGCAGACCGACATCTTCAAGGAGTACATCGCACAGAAGGAGTGGCTGTTCCCGCCGGCGCCGCACTTGCGCCTGATCGGCGACTTGCTCGAATGGACGCACACCCATGTGCCGAACTACCACCCGATCAGCATCAGCGGATATCACATCCGCGAAGCAGGATCGACGGCTGCACAAGAGGTCGCATTCACGCTGGCCGACGGGTTCGCCTACGTCGAGTTGGGGATCGAGCGCGGCCTTCCTGTCAATGACTTCGCTCGTAGACTCAGCTTCTTCTTCGACGCGCACATCGACTTCTTCGAAGAGATCGCCAAGTACCGGGCGGCGCGACGCATATGGGCGCGATGGATGCGTGACCGCTACGGCGCCACCGATGACCGTGCGCAGTGGCTCCGCTTCCACACGCAAACCGCTGGGGTCTCGCTCACAGCGCAGCAACCGCAGAACAATGTGGTGCGCACCGCCATCGAAGCGCTTGCCGCCGTCCTCGGCGGCACCAACTCACTGCACACCAACGCACTCGATGAGGTGCTCGGACTGCCCACCGACGCAGCGGCCGAAGTCGCGCTGCGCACCCAGCAAGTGATCCTCGAAGAGACCGGGGTGGCGTCCGTCATCGACCCGCTGGGTGGGTCGTGGTTCATCGAGTCGTTGACGGACCAGCTGGATGCGGAGGTCGAGGCGCTGCTCGCAGACATCAGTGCGCACGGCGACGGCACCTCAATGACCTCTGGCATCGTCGCTGGCATCGAGGACGGTTGGTTCATCGGCATGATCGCTGACGCAGCAGACCAGCAGCAGCGCGACATGGACACCGGTGCTCGCAAGGTGGTCGGCGTCAACGTGCACACGAGCACGATCACCGAGCCACTCGAGATCCTGCACATTTCCGACGACGTTGAGCGCGGGCAGACCGCGGCGCTCGCACAACGCAAAGCGGTGCGGGACGCCACCCGCGTCGCCGACTGCCTCACCGACCTTGCAGCGTCCGCGTCGGGCACCGGCAACCTCATCCCGCCCATGCTGGAAGCGATGCGGGCCGAAGCCACGGTGGGCGAGGTATGCGCAACCCTGCGAACCGTCTTCGGCGAGTACCGAGAGCCCGCCATCTACTGAAAGCCCCTGCACCCGCTGACGCGGGACGCGCCGCGCAGGCTCGCGGGCCCACGAGTCAGAATGGGGCCATGACCCAGTCACCACAGCCGCCGCTCCCGCCGCTGCCGACGGGTCCCGCAGGGGCCCCCGCGCCGGCCGGAGCCTCGTTCAACCCGTATGGCGCCGTTGACCTCGCGGCTCTCGCCCAGGCGCGGCAAGCCCAAGAGAAGGCGGACGCGGCGCGTGCTCGCGCAGCGTCCAACGCCCAAGACGGCGAATCGGGCGTCGTCGACTCGGTCATCGATGTGACTGATACGACCTTCGAGGTCGAGGTGCTCCAGCGGTCACTGCAGGTGCCGGTCGTCATGGACTTCTGGGCCGAGTGGTGTGAGCCGTGCAAGCAACTGTCACCCGTGCTCGAACGGTTTGCGCTTGAGGACGGCGGCTCGTGGTTGCTCGCCAAGGTCGACGTCGACGCCAACCCGCAGCTGTCTGCCGCCGCGCAGGTGCAAAGCATTCCCACCGTGCTGGTCGTGTGGCAGGGGCAGGTGATCCCGGGCTTCCAAGGAGCCCCGCCCGAGGCCCAGGTACGCGACTTCATCAACCAGGTCATCGCACTGCCGAGCCAGATCCCGGGCGAAGGACAACCCGGCACCGAAGCAGACGGCTCAGGCGAAGCAGCACCCGATGACCCTGCAACCGACGTTGCTGCTGACCCCGAGTTGGACGCAGCTGACGATGCTCTTGCCCGCGATGATCTAGACGCGGCCGAAGCCGCGTACCGCCAGATATTGGCAACTCGGCCGGAGCACGCCGAAGCCAAGCAAGCGCTTGCCAGCGTCACGCTGCTCAAGCGCACCGCGGGGCTCGACCCAGCGGCGGTCATTGCCACGGCAGCCAGCTCCGACGACGTGCAGGTCAACTGCCAGGCGGCTGATCTTGAACTGTTGAGCGGTGACGCCGCTGCCGCATTTACCCGGCTCGTCGACTTGGTGCGTCGTACCGACGGTGACGAACGGGACGCCGCGCGCGCACACCTGCTCGACCTGCTCGACCTGGTCGGCAACGAGGTGCCTGAGGTGCTAGCGGCCAGGCGGGCCCTGGCCAGCGCCCTGTTCTGATTTCTCCTCTGGGTCTGATTTCTGCTCCACGTTCTTCCCAGCCCAACCGGCGCTCCTTCAGGCCCACACCGCGATACACCCATTTGGGCTCACGGTATCGTCACCGTGTCCCCCATGCGGCCTAGTCAAGGCCGCCGTTCCCCCCGCCGAAGACCGGAAAGCAGGTCTTGTCGAGGAGGACGTCAATGGTCACCGGCTTTGCCGTACCGCGCCTGACGCGAGCAGCGCGTCCCTTGGTGCTGGCCGTGATGGCGCTCGGGCTCACACTGGGAGCCTCCGTACCACTCAGCCCCAACAACTCTGCTGACGCTGCGGGCGACCGCTACGACGTCAACAACTGGACAGACCCCAATGGCAAACAGCACCGGATCAGGTGGAACCCCTGCCAGCCAGCTGTGACGTTCGCCGTCAATCCGCGACTTGCCGGCAAGACGACTGCAGCTCGCAATGCAGCTGTCGCCGATGTGCGTGAAGCGTTCCGTCGAGTGAGCAACCGTTCCGGCATCGACTTCAGGTATGCAGGTCGCACCACAGAGATTCCCCGCAACAGCTCAGGCGGATCGTGGTCTGACCGTCAGAAGGCGGCAGAGATCGTCGTCGCGTGGGTTGACCAGAGTCGCGCGAAGACCCGCACCGACCTGATGTCGAACAGCGGCAGTGGATACGGCTCAGGTGTTGGCGGCTGGATGATGCGCGCTTGGACCGACTCGGGCGGCAAGTGGCACGCCGCGATCGGACGCGGGTTCGTTGTGCTCAACAGCGGCCACAACAGCATCTACAAGGATGGCTACGGCTCGGGCACGACACGCGGCGCGCTGTTGCTGCACGAGATCGGTCATGCCACCGGGCTCGGACACGTGGGAACAACCCGCGAGCTCATGTACCCGACGATGATCGACCGCGAGTTCACGATGTACAAGGACGGCGACCGCGCCGGTCTGAAGAAGGTCGGACGCCCGCTCGGTTGCATCTCAGGCGCCAACGACGCCTGGCCGCAGATCTAGCCGGTCCAGCCGGTCTCGGTCTGGGCGGTCTCGTCGGTCACCCTCGTGTCACAGCTGCGTTGACCAGCCCCAGCGGGGGCGAACCCAGCTCCATCAGGGCGTCGTGGAACCGGCGCAGCGAGAACTCATCGCCCCATGCCTCTCGTGCGGTGTCTCGCGTATCCAGAATGATCCACTTACCCCACGTGTAGATGCCGTAGGTCGGATCGAATGTTCCGCGACGGGCCTCTGATCGCGCTGTCGCCTCTGGCATCAGCGCGTCGTTCTCAAACGCGGCTGTGGCGTCGTCGACATTCATGGCCCCGGTGTGTAGCCCGATCGCGCATGACAACCGCGTCACACGCACGAGCGCTTCAAGGGCAACCCCGATCTGGAAGCGCGCGTCGTCGCCGCGGAAGCCTTCTTCGAGCATGAGCTCTTCGCCGTAGTGTGCCCACCCTTCACCGAACCCAGCACCGATCAGAGCCCGACGCACGTCGGTTGGCGCGTGCCGCAGTGCCCGCCCGTGAGCGAAGTGACCGGGTGCCACTTCATGCGCGGTGACAGCTGGTAACGCCATCTCGCTGAACATCGACAGCCACTCCTGTTGCTCCTCAAGGGGCCACTCAGGTTCGGGGGGCGTGATGTCGTAGTGCGAAGGTCCGTCATCTTCGAACGGTGCCGACCACGCCAACATCGCCACAGCCCATCGGCGGGACGGCGGAGCCAACCCCACCCGGCATTCTCCGTCGAGGTGTGAGAACCACCCGCGTTCGCGGCAGAAGTCGATGGTCTCAGCGGTGATGGAGGCCGCGGCAGCCACTACCCCGTCGGCAGGCGGGATGGTCAGCCATCAACGTTGCGACGGTGTCGAGCGTCTTGGTTCCTGGTGCCCAACGCTGGCACCCCTCATCGAGCATGGCGCGGAGCCGCGCGGTCTCTTTCGAGGCCCGGTCGGCCAACTCGGTGAGTTGGACGGAGGGAACGGCCTCCTCGGCCCCCATGAGTTGCTCGAGCGCCTCACGTCCGATGGCCGTTGCCGGGTCACCCGTCTCGGCGAGCCGCTCGATGTGTGACACCAGCCGAGCATGAGCAGCAAGCGCTGCACTTGCACCTGGCTCGTCTGGGGTAACGGCTCCTGCGAGCCCGCGCACTGCGGTGACTAGCGACGTGGCGACCGGAGCCGGTACCTGGTCGAGTGATTCGCACGCCATGTCGACAGCATCTGGCCACGACGCCAGGTGTCGCCGTCGTGCGTCCAAGCGTTCGGCCTCTGGGGCGTACGCGCGGTCGTAGCACGAGAGGTCGAGGTTCTCGGCGTGGATCAGCGGGTTGCGGCGGTGCAACTGGAGGTCACCGAACCGCACCTGAGCGGCGATCTCGAAGGCGTTCAGGTGCGCCTCGTCATGGGCATCGGCCAGGGCTGGCCCGCCTAGCCTCGCGAGACCCGACGCAACTCCAGCGGGGGAGAGGTCTTGGACGACGCCGTCGTACTCATGACACCCGACCCCCTCGCGTGACTCAGCAACGCTGAGGTCGAGGAGAGCGCGAAGGCGGGGGTTGATCTGCCGGGAGTTGCTCTCCATGGCTTGCGTCGTTGGCTGGAGCTCATCGCAGGGGTCATAGCAAGGGAGCCTAATGAGGTCGAGCGACCGCCTCGCGGCTGTGACGGGACTCACTGTTCCACCTCCGACCTCCCAGCCAACGGCCAAGAGGGGTCTGGCAGACTGACGCGCGAGTCAGTGAAAGTTCTCGACTGTCGCGGCCAGACCCCAAGCACTGCATCCTGCTGTTGTCCCAGAGCGGACATCTCAGGTGTGACACGTTGTGACAAGGGCCGGCACGCTGGCAAGCATCAGGAGGTGCATCGTCGCCATGAAGATCGTCGTGTGCGTAAAGCAGGTACCCGACTCGTGGGCCGAGAAGAAGCTCAACCCGGCTGACAACACCCTTGACCGCGATGCCGTCGACGCGGTGGTGAACGAGCTCGACGAGTTCGCCATCGAAGAGGCCCTGCAGATTCAGGAGCGCCTGGGCGGAGCTGACAACTGCACCGTCACGGTGCTGAGCGTCGGTCCCGACAAGGCAATCGAGAGCGTCCGCAAGGGCCTTCAGATGGGCGCTGATGACGGCGTCCATGTTGTCGACGAGGCTATGCACGGCAGCGACGCAGTCGCCACGTCTGCGGTTCTTGCCGCAGCAATCGACAAGCTGCAACCCGACATCGTGCTCATGGGTTCTGAAAGCACCGACGCTCGCATGTCTGTTGTTCCGGCGATGGTGGCCGAGCGCACTGGACGCCCTCAACTCACCTTCGCGGGCAAGGTCGACCTCGACGGCGAGACCGTTCGGGTGCAGCGCATGACCGACTACGGCTACGACGTCGTCGAGGCGAAGCTACCGGCGCTGGTCAGCGTGATCGAGAAGATCAACGAACCGCGGTACCCCTCGTTCAAGGGCATCATGGCCGCCAAGAAGAAGCCGGTCGAGACCCTGACCCTCGCCGACCTTGGCGTCGACACCGCCACCGTGGGGTTGGGTGGGTCGTGGAGCGCAGTCGACGACTTCGCCGCGCGACCCCCGCGCGCTGCCGGAACCGTGGTCACCGACGAAGGTGACGGCGGAACCAAGCTCGCCGAGTTCCTGTCCACTCAGAAGTTCATCTGACCTCACCGTCTCTTAACTGTCCGGAGGATTCCCATGGCTGAAGTTCTGGTGCTCGCAGAGCACGCCGACGGTGACGTCAAGAAGGTCACGTACGAGTTGCTGACCCTCGCGCGAACACTTGGCGAGCCCGCAGCGGTCGCAATCGGCGACGTCTCTGACGAGCTGGTCGCGGCTCTTGGTGCGGGTGGCGCCGAGGTTGTCTATGTCGCGAACGGTTCAGAGTTCAGTGACCACGTCGTCGCCCCGTCCGTCTCGGCGCTGCAAGCCGCGCTTGAGGCGTCCAGTGCCGCAGGTCTGCTGGTGGCGGCCACGGCTGAAGGCAAAGAGATTGCTGGGCGCCTCGCCGTTCGTACCGGCGCTGGCGTGATCACCGACGCAGTGGGTGTGGGTGCCGACTTCGTCGCAGAGCAGTCTGTTTTCGGTGGCTCGACGTTGGTTCACTCCAAAGTCACCACTGGCACGCCGATCATCGCGGTGCGGCCCAACAGCGTCCCCGCAGAGCAGAACGCCGGTGCCGGCAAGCGCGTCGACCTGACGGTGTCAGTGAGTGATGCGGACAAGACCACCAAGGTCACCGAACGGGTGGCACAAGAGAAGGCCGGGCGCCCCGAGCTCACCGAAGCCGCGATTGTCGTCTCGGGCGGACGCGGAGTTGGCTCGCCGGAAGGTTTCGGCGTTGTCGAAGCGCTCGCCGACTCACTCGGCGCAGCCGTCGGTGCCTCGCGTGCAGCGACGGACGCCGGTTGGTACCCGCATCAGTTTCAGGTCGGGCAGACCGGCAAGACCGTGTCGCCGCAGCTCTACATCGCGAACGGAATCTCGGGCGCGATTCAGCACCGTGCCGGCATGCAGACGTCCAAGACGATCGTCGCGGTGAACAAAGACCCTGAGGCCCCGATCTTCGACCTCGTCGACTACGGCGTGGTGGGCGACCTGCACACGGTGCTGCCGCAGTTGACCGACGAGGTCAAGCGGCGCAAGGGCTGATCGAGCTCCAGTCACGGCCCGAGCGCCAGCGCTCCACGGCTACGAAGGCGCCGAGGCTGACACCACCACCTAGACTCGTCGCAATGGCCTATCTGGATCACGCGGCGACGACGCCGATGCTCCCTGCCGCGATAGCGGCCATGACTAAGGAGCTCGGCGAGGTCGGCAACCCTTCGTCACTTCATGCGGCTGGACGCCGGGCGCGCCGCGTCGTCGAAGAGGGCCGTGAAGCGATCGCCGGTGCTTTTGGAGCGCGACCCAGCGAGGTGGTCTTCACCGGGGGCGGTACCGAGTCAGACAACCTCGCCATCAAGGGCCTCTACTGGGCACGGCAGCACGACCGCCCGCGTCCGCGAATCTTGGCAAGCGCCGTCGAACACCATGCCGTGCTTGATCCTGTGCAGTGGTTGGTCGACGCGCAAGGTGCTGAGGTTGTGTGGCTCGACGTCGATGAGGTTGGCCGAGTCGATCCGCGGCAAGTGAGAGACGAAATCGCACGCGACCCCGATGCTGTCGCGCTGGTCACGGTGATGTGGGCCAACAACGAGGTCGGCACCGTGCAGCCGGTCATCGAGTGTGTGCGCGCTGCTTCGAGTCACGGCATTCCGATGCACTCCGATGCGGTTCAGGCCGCAGGATGGCTCGACCTCGACTTCGCTGCGTCCGGGTTAGACGCATTGACCATTAGCGCGCACAAGATCGGTGGCCCTTTAGGGATCGGCGCCGTGCTCCTCAGCCGCTCGGCAACGCCGACCCCGTTGGTGCACGGCGGTGGGCAAGAGCGAGACGTCCGTTCTGGCACGCTCGACACCCCCGCGATAGCGGGCTTTGCGGCAGCCGCCGTCGAGGCGACCGACTATCGGGTCGCGCGTGGGAACACGGTGGCTGCGCTACGTGATGAGTTGGTGGCTGGGGTACTGCAGGCCGTCCCCGATGCCCGGCTGAACGGCGATCCGCGGCTTGATGTCGAGCACCGGCTTCCCGGCAACGCCCATCTGTCGTTTCCGGGGTGCGAGGGTGACTCACTGCTGATGCTGCTTGATGCCCACGGCGTGCACTGTTCGACGGGTTCTGCGTGTTCTGCCGGAGTCGCCGAGCCAAGCCACGTTCTGCTCGCCATGGGTGCTACACCTGCAGAGGCCCGGTCGTCGTTGCGCTTCTCGCTCGGGCATTCCTCGACGAGTGCTGATGTTCGTGAGTTGTGTGCCGCGATCGGCCCCGTAGTCGCGCGCGCGCGGGCCGCACGTCCGGCGTCCGGCCCGACGCCGACCCCGGCGTCGAGCCCGGCACCGAGTCCCCTCACCGGGCAGGCATAGCGATGCGGGTGTTGGCCGCGCTCTCCGGCGGCGTCGACTCGGCGGTTGCCGCGGCACGCGCTGTTGACGCAGGACACGACGTCACCGCCGTCCACTTGGCGCTGAGCAGCAATCCGCAGACCTTTCGATCGGGCGCGCGGGGGTGCTGCAGCCTCGAGGACTCGCGCGACGCAAGGCGGGTCGCTGACGTCTTGCAGTTGCCGTACTACGTGTGGGACTTTGCCGAGCAGTTCAAGGCTGAGGTAGTCGACGACTTCCTGGCCGAGTACGCGTCAGGACGAACCCCGAACCCCTGTCTGCGCTGCAATGAACGCATCAAGTTTGCCGCTGTTCTCGACAAGGCCCGCGGGCTCGGATTCGATGCTGTCTGCACCGGGCACTACGCGCAGATTGTGTCTGGGCCTGAGGGCAACGAGCTGCATCGGGCAGTCGACCCCGAGAAGGACCAGTCATACGTGCTTGCGGTCTTGAACGCCGAACAGCTGGCGCATGCCATGTTCCCGCTCGGAGACTCGCTGAAGTCTCAGGTGCGTACCGAAGCGTCCGACCGAGGCATTCTCGTCGCCGACAAGCCCGACAGTCACGACATCTGCTTCATCTCCAACGGTGACACCAAAGGATTTCTCGCATCGCACCTCGGCGAGCGCCGCGGAGAAGTCGTCGACGAGTCCGGCGCTGTGTTGGGTGAGCACGAGGGTGCGTACGCCTATACCGTCGGGCAACGCCGTGGGTTGGGGCTGACCGTCGCTGCACCCGACCGCGAACCCCGCTACGTCCTGTCGGTCGAGCCGGTCAGCAATACGGTGACCGTCGGACGCCGTGAGTCGCTGAGCGTCGCCGAGATTCACTGCGGCGAACCAACCTGGTGCGGTCCTGCTGTCACGGATCAGACGCACCTCGACGTGCAGTTTCGAGCGCACGGTGATGCCGTTGCGGCAGCGGTCGAGGCGGGCGCCAGTTCCGTTCGCGCGCGTCTGACGACCCCGGCCGTCGGCGTGGCGCCGGGTCAGGCCCTTGCTCTGTACGAGGGCACTCGCGTGCGCGGTTCGGCCACGATCACGGCCACCGTCGGGGTGTGAGGCACGGTGAGCGACGAAGCCACGTCTGAGGACAGCCCGGTCGACGAGTTGAGCGCTGAGTATCAGAAGCTCGTCGCAGAGGTGAACGACCACCGAAGGCGCTACTACGAGCTCGACGCGCCCACGGTCTCTGACAACGAGTACGACGCACTCGAGCGACGGCTCCGCGAGCTCGAGACCGAGCATCCAGAACTCGTCAGCGACCTCTCACCTACTGCAACGGTCGGTGGTGTTCGGTCGGAGATGTTCGAACCGGTCGAGCATCTCGAGCGGATGTACTCCCTCGACAATGCCTTCAGCGCTGACGAGCTGCACGCGTGGGCGCAACGTGTCGAGCAGGGGCTTGGACGCGTACCCCCGATGTTGTGCGAGCTGAAGGTTGACGGTCTCGCCGTCGACCTCGTCTACCGCGACGGTCGTTTGGCGTCCTTGGCTACCCGTGGCGATGGCCGCACCGGTGAGGACGTCACCTACAACGCCTCGTTCATCGCGTCGATCCCTGAGTTGCTCAAGGCGTCGGCAGACGGACCTCCGGTACCGCCACTGCTCGAGGTTCGCGGTGAGGTGTTCTTCCCGGTGAGCACGTTCAACCAGATCAACGAACACGTCATTGAGCAAGGGCGATCTCCGTTCGCCAACCCCCGCAACGCTGCCGCAGGAACCCTGCGACAACGCGTAGACCGTCGGCTCAACGAGGCCGCTGACGCACGAGAGCGGCGAAACCAGACTGCGGCGTCCGGCAAGTCAACTGACCGCAGTGACCAGCGGGTTGCCCGGCTCGAGGCCGAAGCGCAGCGCTCGGTCGATCAGCTGGGCGGCTTGCAGCTCGTGGTTCATGGCATCGGCGTTCGCGAGGGGTATGACCCGACGTCGTTGTCGGACTCGTATGCCGCTATGGCCTCGTGGGGTTTGCCGACGTCTGGTCGGATGAAGGTTCACAAGACACTTGCCCAGGTTGAGAAGTTCATCGCCTACTACGACAAGCACCGACATGATGTCGAGCACGAGATCGACGGCGTGGTGGTCAAGGTTGATGCGATCGCCGATCAGCGCACACTTGGCGCCACATCTCGTGCGCCACGGTGGGCTATCGCTTACAAGTACCCAGCCGAAGTGGTCACGACCACCCTCGAAGACATCCGCGTGAACGTGGGACGCACGGGGCGAGTCACACCCTTCGGAGTCATGACACCAGTTCGGGTCGCCGGTTCTACCGTTCAGATGGCCACGTTGCATAACGCGTCAGAGGTCGAGCGCAAGGGCGTGCTCATCGGTGATCGCATCTTTCTGCGCAAAGCAGGCGACGTCATTCCTGAGATCATCGGGCCGGTCGTCGAGGCGCGCACTGGCGACGAGCGCGCCTTCGTCATGCCGACCAAGTGCCCTGAGTGCGGAACCGCGTTGGCGCCCGAGAAAGAGGGTGACGCCGACATTAGGTGTCCCAACACTCGCAGTTGCCCAGCGCAATTGCGCGAGCGCCTCTTTCACATGGCTGGACGGGGTGCGTTCGACATCGAGGGGCTCGGATACAAGGCGGCGATCGCCTTACTCGACTGCGGGCTCGTCGACGACGAAGGTGACGTCTTCGCGCTGGACGCCGAAGCCCTGCGCACCTGTGAGTTCTTCACCCGCCATACGTCCGATGGCACGGAACTGTCGGCGAACGCTCACGTGCTGCTCTCGCAGCTTGAGGCGGCGAAGGATCGTCCGCTCTGGCGAGCGCTGGTGGCGCTATCGATCCGCCACGTCGGCCCCACTGCGGCGCAGGCGCTGGCGCGCGACTTGCACAGCCTCGACGCGATCACGAACGCGAGTGTTGATGACCTCGCGGCGGTCGATGGTGTCGGCAACATCATCGCCGAGTCCATTCACGAGTGGTTCGCGGTCGACTGGCACCGAGCCATCGTTGACCGGTGGCGCGCATCCGGCGTCCGACTCGAAGACCCCGTGACGCAGTCACCCCAGTCGGCGCTGCTCGCAGGCGCGACCGTGGTTGTCACGGGCAGCCTCGAGACGATGACGCGCGAGGAGGCGCAGGAGGCGGTCGCCGCGGCGGGCGGCAAAGCGGCTGGCTCTGTCTCTCGCAAGACGACCTATCTCGTCGCGGGAGCCAACGCTGGTTCGAAGCTGGCCAAGGCCGAGTCGCTGGGCGTGACAGTGCTCGACGAAGGCCAGTTCCGTCGCTTGCTCGATGAAGGGCCCGCTGCCTTCCAGTGACGCCCGGTGAAATGCGCGTGAATCATCCGTTCGGCTCACCTGAATGGGTGAACAGGTCGTAGTCGAGCAGTTACAGAAGGTGATCGACTGGCTACCATCAATGAGCACATTCGGGGACATTTCAGGGGCATCCTTGGCGCGGGAAGGCGGTGTGGCGATGGACGACGTCGACGCACCTGTTGCCGCGCCCGCTGAGGCTAGACCGCGAGCCGGATCACCCCAACCTGCTGCGCCCCTCGATGTTTGCGCTGGGCTGGTGGATCTCGGTCATTGCCGGTCTCAGCCTCGTGGCTGTGGCCCTCTGGTTCACGCTGCCGAACCTTGGCGAGGCAGAGCTTGCCTTCTGGATGATTGCTGGCCTGCTGTTCCTGTTCGAGTTCTTCCCCGTCATTATCGGCAGCGGTTACGACAGCGAAGGCGTCGCCACTAGCGACGCCTTCGTCTTTGCCACGCTGTACCTGTTTGGTCCGTGGCCAGCCATCGCGCTCATCTCAGTCGCGACACTGTTCTCGGAAGTGGCAAAGCGAAAAGCCCTCTGGAAGGTGCCGTACAACATCGGCAACTTCGCTCTCAGCGTTGGGGCAGCGGCACTGCTCATGGAGCTGACGCGCAGCGCGATGGGCGATCCAATCCCCACCCTCGCCGAACCACTCTCCGGTCTACAGCCGGTCGACCTCACCTGGATCGTCGCCGGCTGGCTTGCCTTCTTCTTCGTGAACAACACCCTGTTCTCGATGTTGGCCGATCCGGGGCGCACATTTGCCGACGACTTCTTTGAAGACTTCGGCTACTACTTCTTCACCAACTTGGCTGTCCTCGCCGTCGCTCCACTCGTTGTCTTCGTCTCGGCCCAGCCGATCTACTTGCCGCTGCTCCTGCTCCCGCTGTACGCGGTTCGCAAGACAGCCTCAATCTCGCGTGAGAAGGAACATCAGGCGCTACACGACTCACTGACCGGGTTGCCCAACCGCAAGATGATCCTCACCGAGCTGGGCGAACGGCTTGAGGAGGCACGGCGAAAACAGACCAGCATGGCGTTCTGCCTGCTTGACCTCGACCGCTTCAAAGAAGTCAACGACACGCTTGGCCACCAGGTCGGTGACCGGCTGCTCGCGGTGGTCGCGCAACGTATTCAGGGTGCACTGCGCCCCAGTGACCTCGTGGCGCGCCTAGGCGGCGACGAGTTCGCCATCCTGCTCGATCCGGTACGCAACGCGGATGCCGCTGTCGAGGTGGCGCATCGCGTTCGGCAGGCGTTGACGCGTCCGTTCCACGTCGAGGGCATGTTGTTCGAGCTCGAAGCCAGCGTGGGTGTCTCGGTGTTTCCCGAACATGGCGAGGACGTCGACCCGATCGTTCGTCGCGCCGATGTGGCGATGTACCTCGCCAAAGAAGAACGCACTGGAGTCGAGGTCTACGTCGCTGACCGCGATCACAACTCCGCGAGCCGGCTTGCACTGCTCGGTGGGCTACGGAGTGCACTTGAGAACGGCGACCTGCACGTGCACTTCCAGCCCAAGGTGTCGCTGAGCTCGGGAGCCGTCGTCGGGGTAGAGGCGCTCGTCCGGTGGCATCACGCCCAGCGGGGCCTGGTGATGCCAGACGAGTTCATTCCGATGGCTGAGCACTCCGGCTTGATGGCATCGCTCACCGAGCACGTGATCAACGAGTCGCTGGCGCAGGTGGCGCGGTGGAAGCAGGCTGGGCTTGAGGTGCCCGTTGCCGTGAATGTCTCGATGCGAGACTTGCACGGACGCGATCTCGTGGGGGTAGTGGCGACGGCACTTGAGCGCCATGACCTGCCGGCGTCCATGCTGGTTCTCGAGCTCACAGAGCGAGTGCTGACCCGCGACTCTGGCGAGGTGAACGCCACGCTGAACGCGCTGCGACGCATCGGGGTCTCAGCGTCCCTCGATGACTTCGGTACCGGGTACTCCTCGATGGTGCTGTTGAAGAGCTTGCCGATCTCTGAGATCAAGATCGACCGTTCGTTCGTCTCGCGGCTCACCGCCGACCCCGAGGACGTGACGATCGTGGCCAGCATCGTTGAGCTCGCGCATGGCCTCGGCATGACCGCGGTGGCTGAGGGCGTGGAGTCCGAGCAGGTCTGGGATCTGCTGCAGAACCTGGGCTGTGACGCCGTCCAGGGTTGGTACGTCAGCCGGCCGCTCGACGCCGACAACGCGACGGCGTGGCTCTTGCGTCATCCTTCGCAGCAACGCGCACTCCGGGTGCTTCGCGGGGGCGCGGAAGGGGCTGGCGGATCCGCGTAGCTGACCGGCCGATCTGGTCCGCGGCGCCTCCGTAGGATGTCCGGTGCTGCACTGCTTCGGCGTGCAGCGCCACACCAGTACCGACAGCCAGTCAGAGCCCCGATCCTCACGCGCCAACGCTGGAGAATGATGCCTGCGCTCGATCACGACACCGTTGCGCACCTTGCACGGCTCTCGCGCCTCGACCTCACCAACGAAGAGCTCAGCCACTACGGGGAGCAGCTTGAGGTGATTCTCGGGGCGGTAGCGAGGGTGTCCGAGGTGGCCGCCGACGATGTGCCCCCCACCACGCATGCGGTACCGGTCGTCAATGTGACACGCCCCGACGTCGTGACCCCAAGTCTGAAGCGTGAGGACGCGCTGGCGGGGGCCCCGGCGTCCGAGGAAGAGCGCTTCCGGGTGCCTCGCATCCTCGATGAGGAGGAGCAGTGAGCGACCTGACCCGCTGGTCGGCGGCTGATCTCGCGACCGCCGTGGCGTCCGGCGACGTGTCGGCCCGAGAGATTGCGACAGCACACCTCGACCAGATCGCGGCGACGGACGACGCGGTTCACGCGTTCCTGCACGTCGAACGCGACCGCGTGATTGCCGACGCCGATGCAGTCGATGCCAAACGTGCACGGGGCGAAGCCCTGGGATCACTGGCGGGAGTTCCGCTTGCGCTGAAGGACGTCTTCACGATGGTGGGAGCGCCAACGACCTGCGGGTCGAAGATCCTCGAGGGATGGCATCCGCCCTACGACTCGACCGTGGTCGAGCGGCTGCGCGCTGCTGATGTCGTCGTGCTCGGCAAGACGAACATGGATGAGTTTGCGATGGGTTCGTCCACCGAGAACTCCGCGTATGGCGTGACCCATAACCCTTGGGATCTCACGCGAATCCCTGGGGGTTCGTCGGGTGGTTCCAGTGCTGCAGTCGCCGCGCATCAGGCTCCGTTGGGGATCGGCACCGACACGGGTGGATCGATCCGCCAACCCGCGGCAGTCACCGGGATCGTTGGCGTGAAGCCGACCTATGGTGGCGTTTCGCGCTACGGGTTGGTGGCGTTCTCGTCCTCGCTCGACCAGGGCGGGCCCTTTGCCAGAACCGTGCACGACGCGGCGCTGTTGCACGAGGCAATCGGCGGCCACGATGAGCGCGACGCCACCTCGATCGATGCTCCCCTTCCGCCGGTGGTTGCCGCCGCGCGCGGTGAGCTCGGTGACGTTGATGGTCTGCGGGTCGGCGTGGTGACCCAACTGCAGGGTGAGGGATACCAGCCGGGGGTTCAGGCGCGCTTCGATGAGACCGTTGAGCTGCTCACCTCGATGGGCGCCACCGTGGTCGAGGTCTCGTGTCCGTCCTTTGAGTACGCGCTGCCGGCCTACTACCTCATCGCGCCAAGCGAGTGCTCGAGCAACCTCGCGCGCTTCGACGGCATGCGGTACGGCCTTCGGGTCGGAGATGACGGCGAGCACGGGGTCGAGCAGGTGATGGCCATGACACGAGCCAAGGGTTTCGGTGCGGAGGTCAAGCGACGCATCATGCTCGGCACGTATGCACTGTCGGCTGGCTACTACGACGCCTACTACGGCCAAGCACAGAAGGTCCGCACGCTGATCCGACGTGACTTCGAGGCCGCCTATGAGCGAGCTGATGTCCTTATCTCACCGACAACCCCGACGGTTGCCTTCGCGATCGGCGAGCGCAGCGATGATCCCGTGGCGATGTACAAGGCTGATCTCGCTACCTTGCCGTCGAGCCTCTACGGCGGCCCAGCCATGAGCTTGCCTGCAGGGTTGGGCGACGACAACTTGCCAGTCGGCGTCCAGATCATGGCCCCCGTGCAGGCAGACGAACGGGTGTATCGCGTGGGGGCGGCGCTCGAGGCGGCACTGCTCGAGCGCTGGGGTGCTCCGCTTCTGGATCGACGACCCGACATCGCTCTGGGAGGTGCCGCGTGACGAGCACTGCTTCCGAGGCCCTGTTCTCGTTCGAGGACGCGATCGCTGCCTTTGACCCAGTGATGGGTCTCGAGGTGCACGTCGAGCTCAACACCGCGACGAAGATGTTCTGTGGTTGCCCGACCGACTTCGGCGCTCCGCCCAACACGCAGGTATGCCCGGTGTGTCTCGGCCTTCCAGGTTCGCTTCCGGTGGTCAACGCGCAAGCGGTCGAGTCGGCGATCCGCATCGGCCTCGCGCTCGGATGTTCGATCGCCGATTGGTCGCGCTTCGCTCGAAAGAACTACTTCTACCCCGACATGCCGAAGGACTTTCAGACCTCGCAGTACGACGAGCCCATTGCGTTCAACGGTGCCCTCGACATCAGCGTCGATACCGACGACGGCCCACTCCTCGTCACCGTTGGCATCGAGCGAGCGCACATGGAGGAAGACACCGGCAAGATCTCCCACGTGGGTGGCGCCACGGGTCGCATCCACGGCGCCGACTACTCATTGATCGATTACAACCGGGCCGGCGTCCCGCTGATCGAGATCGTGACGAAGCCCATCGAGGTCGAACCAGCACTTGCTCCTGCGGTGGCTCGGGCCTACGTCACCGAACTGCGTGAGCTCATCGTCGCGTTAGGCGTGTCGGACGCGCACATGCACCAGGGTTCGATGCGCGTTGACGCCAACCTGTCACTGAAGCCGAAGGGGTCCACCACCTTCGGAACCCGCACCGAAACCAAGAACGTCAACTCGATCCGCTCGGTTGAGCGGGCCGTCAGGTTTGAGATCCAACGTCAAGCTGCGGTGCTCTCGTCCGGCGGCACTATCGTGCAAGAGACACGCCACTTTCACGAGAACGACGGGTCGACCACCTCTGGTCGCATCAAGGAAGAGGCAGAGGACTACCGGTACTTTCCTGAGCCCGACCTCACCCCAGTTGCACCGGACGCCGCGTGGATCGAGGCGTTGCGGGCGACGCTGCCCGAGCCGCCCTTGCAACGCCGGGCGCGGTTGCGGGAAGAGTGGGGTATCAACGAGCACGACATGCAGTCACTCATCAACGCCGGAGCCCTCGACTTGGTCGAGCAGACGGTGGCGCTCGGAGCGGCATCTGCAGATGCGCGCAAGTGGTGGACCGGAGAGATCGCGCGCCTATCGAACGAGCGCGGAGTTGATGTCGCCGCACTCTCGATTACGCCAACCGACGTGCATCGAGTCATCGCGTTGACGTCGGACGGTGCGCTCAACGACAAGATGGCACGACAAGTGATCGAAGGTGTCATCGCCGGTGAAGGATCACCGGATGAGGTCGTGGCCGCTCGGGGTCTGGCCGTGGTGTCAGACGATGGTGCGCTGATCGAGGCGATCGACGCCGCGCTTGCCGCGCAACCTGACGTTGCCGGGAAGATCCGTGACGGCAAGGTGCAGGCGGCGGGCGCAATTGTCGGCGCCGTCATGAAGGCGACCAAAGGCCAGGCTGATGCGGCCCGCGTCCGCGAGCTGATCCTCGAGCGTGTCGGAGTCGACGGGTAGCCCCGGCTACTCCAGCGCAGGCGGGTCGGGGTCGTCGTACTGCCACGGATCTGAGGTGTACGAGCGCCCAGTCGGTGTGGTCCACGTCATCGTGCAGTCACCGTTGAGGGTGACCTGCCACCCCGGGCTGTGTTTGAGCCGATGGTGGCGGCGGCACAGCACTGCGAGGTTGTGGGCGGCGGTCTCGCCCTCCGGCCACGGAGTGGTGTGGTCGAGGTCGGTGCCCGAGTGTGTGCCCAGGGCGGAGCGGCGACACCCGGGGAACCGGCAGGTGAGGTCGCGATAGCGCACTGCCTGGTCTAGCGCCCGTGAGGGTCGATACCGCGCTTCGGTGATATCCGTGAGGATGCCAGTGCTGGGATCGGTCAACAATCGGCGAGTGCCGCGTGGCTCGTCGGTGCAGGTCAACTCTCGAACCTGTTCGGCCGTGACGGGGCCGACTCCGGGTGCCCAGCCGGGGCGGTTTGTCTCGCCTGTGAGGGTGTCGTGTGGGACGACGACGTGCAGGAGAACATCAGGCGGGTCAGCTTCACCAGTGATGAGTTCGACGAGCGCATCTGCGCGGCGTTGATCCATCGTGCGGACATCACCCGATCCCGCCTCAAGCGCCACCTGGTTGAGAACCTGTTGAACCTGCGAGCTGGTCCGCTCGGCCAGAGTGCCCACTGCCGGTCCGGACGCCGCTGACCCCGAGAGCAGGTCGCCCTCGGCGATGACCGGGCACCGCACGGTCGGCGGCCTCGGCTGGGACGTTCACGTAATCGAGACCATGATCCGGAGCTGATCCTCGCGGCGGTGCGCCACACCGCGACGTAGGTATGGCGCAGCGCTCGCCCAGTCCGCCAATGCTCGACCAGTTCACGCTGAGCGCTCCGCGCCGCTCGTACGTAAAGGGATAGGTGGCGCGTTTCGGGCGGACACCCACATCTCCGGATCGTCGGCGAAATCCTGCCGCAACCGACTCGAGACTGCTCTGGGCGGAGATTCACCTTGAGTCGATTCTGACCTCCCGTCGCAGCGGCAGAACCGTCGCCAACTGTCGCCTGCACCGGCCGTTTGGCCTGTGCCCGACCAGCATCAGCCTGCGCCGTCGACGCCCGATAACCCAGTCGACTACAAGGCTGGACCTGACGCATCCGCCGCAACTCCCGACTGACCGTCGGAGGATCACGACCCAACCACGCGCAATCGCCCGCACCCCCAAACCCCGCGCCGATCGACATCGTGGTCGTCGCTGGCGACGCTGAACCATGCCGCGAGACCTTCCGGCACCATGACGCCCTGGTCGAGTTGTTCGTGCACACGGAGGACTCGCTGAGGCAGGTGGTACGAGCGCGAAGCTCGCGAGTATCGATGCACGCTGGCGAACATGTTGGCGACGGGCGCGTCCATCTGGCCAACCCCCACGGGGGACCGACTCCAAGGCGATGCGCGTGCACACGTGAGCGCTGGGCCGCCGCCTAGGAGTGTCGCCACCATGGACGCCCAGCGCTACCACCTCAGCGCGGCCATCGATGATCTGAAGGGATGCACCCAGCCTGACGAGCTGGCTGTCGTTGCGTGCGGCGTAGTGGAGATGACCGGGCAACTGGTACTCGCGACGTGTCAATCCTGGACCGGTTCCGGCAAGTGGCTCTATCGCTGGTTGTCCGACGCGAGCGCCAGAGACCGCGGCACGGCTGACAGAGGCGGCGCGTGTCGTCACCGAAGATCGACGACCGCTCGAAGAGGTGGCGCTCGAGGTCCTCGAGAGTGCGGGTTGTTGGCTGCAGGAGGGCTACCGGGTCAGCTGACGGCGACGCTGACGATGCGATCGTCACCAGGACGCACCGTGCCGCGTCCGTCGGTGTTGCTCGTCGTGAGCCAAAGGTCGCCCTCGGGTGTGGCCTCGACGGTGCGGATCCGACCGAGCGCACCCTCGAGTGCCGCCTTCGGTTGACCGACGCGGTCTCCATCGACGGGGATCTGCCATAGCCGCTCTCCGCGCAGGGCACCCATGTAGAGGACGCCGTCCAGCCAGGCCAACCCGCTCGGTGAGGCGTCCTCGACCGACCACACCAAGAGCGGGTTGACGAACCCCTTGTTGACCGCGGCCGCGCCACCGTCTCCCTCAAACGCCGGCCACCCGTAGTTCGCACCAGCCTCGATCAGGTTGAGCTCGTCGTACTCGGAGTTGCCGAACTCCGTCGCCCATAGCTGACCGCTGTCGTCGAACGCCAGACCCTGCACGTTGCGGTGCCCGTAGCTCCAGACCAGCGAGCCGTCAAAGGGGTTGCCATCGGGAACCTCGCCGTCCGGGGTCATGCGCAAGATCTTCCCGGCGAGCGATCCGCGGTCTTGGGCCTCGTCTGGGACACCGTGGTCACCGGTGGACGCGTACAGCATTCCGTCCGGGCCGAACAGCAGGCGTCCACCGTCGTGGTAGGACGCCCGCGGAATCCCATCGAGGATCACCGTGGGCTTGCCCAGTCCCTTGGACGTCAGCTTCATCGAAACGATTCGGTTGTCGGACGCGGTGGTGAAGTACGCGTACACCAATCGGTCCTGAGCGAAGGTGGGAGCGACAGCGATCCCGAGTAGTCCACCTTCGTTGTCGGCCGTGACACCGGGAACCGTGCCCACCGTCGTCACCGAGCCCTCGGGCGTGACGCGAACGATGTCTGCTGTCGTGCGTTCGCTGACCAGTGCATCGCCGTCAGGCATGAACGCCACACCCCAGGGCACTGCGAGCTCGGTGGCCACGTCGCGTGGCTCGCCGAGTTTCGGCAGCCCTCGCGACGACGGGGACTGATCGTCCGAAGGTGTATCACTTGGTGTCGCGGTCGACGTAGCAGGCGCCGGAGTTGTCGAGGGGTTGTCGTCGTCTGAGACGACCCACCACATGGCGACCAGCGCAGCAACAACAACGAGCACACTGACAGCGGCGATGATCCACGTTCTGCGCGACGGTCCAGACCCCTCGAGTGAACTCATCGCACCATTCTGTCGGGTCAGCGCCATGTCGGGACTGCGCGAGACGCCGAGCCACCACGCAAGACCTACCTCGGCGGGGCCGCCGCTACGGTGGCGGGATGGCTGGAATCGCTGGGACTGGGATCGCTGGAACGGGGTTGGTGTGGCTGCCAGAGGACGACTGGCAGCAGCGACTCGCCGTCCCCAGCGGGATCGCCGTGGAGGTGTGGCGGAGCGGGATGCCCGTGGGAGCTTCGGCGTCAGAGGTGGAGTTCTACGTCCCGGAGTACATGGGGCCTCCGGCTGTGCTCGAGGTCCTATCCCAGTTGCCGTCGCTGCGGGTGGTCCAGACCCTGACCGCAGGGTTCGACGACGTGCTTCCGTTGCTGCCCGACGGCGTCACCTTGTGCAATGCCACGGGAGTGCACGACGCGAGCACCGCTGAACTGGCGGTCGGGCTGACCATCGCCAGCTTGCGGGGATTTGTCGGATTCGTCCGGGCACAGGACGAGCACACCTGGTTGCACGCTCGGCATGACGCCTTGGCCGACCGGCGCGTGCTGGTGGTGGGCGCCGGGGCAGTTGGCACCGCGATCGCCCGACGACTCGAACCCTTCGAAGTCGAGATCACGATGGTGGGACGCACCGAGCGCGCCGGCGTCCGGTCGGTTGCTGATCTGAGTGGGCTGCTGCCCCAGGCCGACGTGGTGATGCTCGCCGTTCCCTATGGGCCAGCGACGCACCACCTGGCTGACGAGGCGTTCCTGGCGGCGATGCCGGACGCGGCGCTGCTCGTCAACGTGTCGCGCGGGGCCGTTGTCGACACTCACGCGCTGGTCCGCGAGCTGCAACGTGGACGACTGCGAGCCGCGCTCGATGTCACCGACCCAGAACCGCTGCCAGAGGATCACCCGTTGTGGCAAGCGCCCAACGTGCTGATCTCTCCGCACGTGGGTGGCGACACGTCGGCATTCTTGCCGCGTGCATGGCGCTTGTTGCAGCGGCAACTGAACGCGTACGCGCGCGGTGAGGCACTAGCAAACGTGGTCGTGCCAGCGCGCGAGGTGTAGTAGCGCCGTTGCTTCTGAGCTGGCTGGGGGGTTGTGGCGGTGCAGCCCGTCACGCCAGACTGGCCAGTCTGAGTGAACGAGAAGGGAGTCTCATGACCCAGGTGATGCTCGCGGTCGGCACCAAGAAGGGGCTGTTCATCGGGTGGTCGACCGACCGGTACTCCTGGGACTGGGAAGGGCCGCACCAGTCGATGGCTGCCGTTGCCGCGGTGGCGATCGACACGAGGCGGACGCCAGCGCGACTTCTTGTCGGTGGGCGCAACGAGCACTTCGGCCCTGCCGTGTTCACCTCTGACGACTTCGGTAAGACCTGGGTAGAGAACGCCAAGGGATCACCCACGTTCCCCACTGACGCAGGTGCCGACGTCGAACAGATTTGGCAGCTACAACCTGGGCCAGCTTCGCGCCCCGATGAGATGTGGGCTGGCGTCGAACCGTCGGCGTTGTTCCGGTCTGAGGACGGTGGTGAGACGTTCTCACTGGTCCGCAGTCTGTGGGACCACCCGCACCGTGCCGATTGGCATCCGGGGGCAGGCGGACAGTGCCTTCATACCGTGCTTCCGCACCCCGACGACGCCAGTCGGGTCTTGGTGGCAATGTCGACAGGTGGCGTCTACGTCACTGAAGACCGCGGTGAGACCTGGAATCCCTCCAACCGTGGTATCGCAGCGCCGTTCATGCCCGATCCGCAGCCGGAGTACGGGCAGTGCGTCCACAAGGTGGTGCGTGACACCGAAGACCCCGACCTGCTGATGCTGCAGAACCACGGCGGGGTCTTCCGCAGCGAAGACGGCGGCGCCACCTGGGTCTCCGCCGAAGAGGGGCTCCCCGCCAACTTTGGCTTCGGCATGACCCGGACGCCTGGAAGCGGCGGCGCGTTCTTTGCCTTCCCGCTGTCGGCCGACATGAATCGCTTCCCGGTGGACGGACGCGGTGGTGTGTATCGCAGCGTCGACGGTGGTCGTGCGTGGAGCGACTCGTCAAAGGGTTTGCCCGAGGCGGGCTTCCACACGATCGTGTTGCGCGATGCCATGACGACAGACAACGCCGATCCTGCAGGGGTCTACTTCGGAACTCGGTCGGGTGAGGTGTGGGGAACGTCCGATGGCGGAGAGTCGTGGAACCAACTCGTCAGCCACCTACCCGACGTGTTGTGTGTTCGCGCTGCGGTCGTCGATGTGAATCAGCACGGATGACCGGGACGACAGCCGTGCGCATCACGCTGGAGCTTCCCTCGGTGCTCGCGGATGTCGCTGGAGGACGCCGCAGCCTGGCCGTCGAGCTTGATGGCGATGACCCAACCGTCGCCGACCTGCTCGACCTCGTCGCCGGAACGCATCCTCATCTCGAACGTCGGCTCCGCACCGAGTCGGGCCAGATCCGCCGTCACGTGAACCTGTACGCCGATGGGCTAGACGTGCGCGCGAGCGCTGGCACTAGCACCGTGCTTGAGCACAACGCCGTCGTCTTGGTGATCCCAGCGGTATCTGGCGGCTGAGCTGCCATGAGCTTGCCGTGAGCTTGCCCGAGACGCCGGTGCCGCACGAGGCGTCGGCCCCGAGAGTCCGCACGTATCACGCCCGACGAGGACGCCTCAGCAGCGCGCATCATGAGGCGCTGCGCACCCTCGCCGATCGGTGGTCGCTGGAGGCCGCCGGGCCACCGCTAGACACGTCCGACGTGTTCGGCAGGCGTGCGGACGTCGTGCTCGACATCGGATGCGGAATGGGTGACAGCACCCGCGCGCAGGCCTCTGCTGACCCCATGACCGACGTCATCGCCCTGGACGTGCATACCCGCGGGGTCGCGACGTTGCTGCGTGGCATCGAACGCGACAACCTCACCAACGTGCGGGTGGTGCTCGGCGACGCAGTCACCTTTATCGACGAACGTCTGATCCCGGCGTCCCTAGCAGGAGCCCGCATCTACTTTCCCGACCCGTGGCCCAAGGTGCGCCATCACAAACGGCGATTGGTGCAACCGGAGTTCGTCCGGCTGCTGGCTGGACGCCTCGCACCGGGAGGGTTCGTGCATTGCGCCACCGACGACGTCGGCTACGCCGAGCAGATGGTCGAGGTATTCAACGCCGAGCCAAGTCTTGAGCTGCATCAACGGATGCCAGTCGCGGTGCAGCGTCCGGTGACGAAGTACGAACGGCGAGCGCGGCGACTCGGCCACCCGGTTCGCGACATCTGGGTGACGCGTACCCTCTCCTCATGAGCGAGCAGGGCCAGCACCCCGACCTTCAAGGTCCGGATCTCAAACCGCGCAGCCGCGATGTCACCGACGGCATGGAGCGCGCACCGAACCGCGCCATGCTGCGCGCCGTTGGTATGACCGATGACGACTGGGACAAGCCTCAGATCGGCATCGCGTCCAGTTGGAACGAGATCACGCCATGCAACCTCTCGCTGAAGCGCTTGGCGGTTAAGGCGAAAGAGGGCGTGTTCGCTGCAGGTGGCTTCCCCATGGAGTTCGCGACCATCTCGGTGTCGGACGGCATCTCGATGGGGCACGAGGGAATGCGCGCGTCCTTGGTGAGCCGCGAGGTGATCGCTGACTCGGTCGAGACCGTGATGCACGCCGAACGACTCGATGGCTCTGTGACGTTCGCCGGATGCGACAAGTCATTGCCAGGCATGCTCATGGCCGCCGCTCGCCTCGACCTGGCCAATGTCTTCGTGTACGCCGGATCGATCCTTCCTGGACGAATCGGAGGCAAGGACGTCACGATCCAGGACGCCTTCGAAGGTGTGGGTGCGTGTGCTCTTGGGCGGATCACCCAGGGGGAGCTCGATGAGATCGAGCGACAAGCGTGCCCAGGTGAAGGGGCATGCGGTGGCATGTTCACTGCCAACACGATGGCAAGCGTCGGTGAAGCGCTGGGAATGTCGTTGCCAGGTAGTGCAGCACCAGCAGCCGTTGACCGCCGTCGTGACGAGTACGCCTTCCGCTCGGGCCAGGCCGTCGTCGAGTTGCTGCGCATCGGCGTCACGGCGCGCGACATCCTGACGATGAAGGCGTTTGAGAATGCGATCGCCGTGGTGATGGCGCTGGGTGGGTCAACAAACGCGGTGCTGCACTTGCTGGCCATCGCTCGCGAGGCCGAAGTGCCGTTGACCATCGACGACTTCAACCGGGTGGGCGACCGCACGCCACACCTCGCCGACGTGAAGCCGTTCGGCCGCTACGTGATGAACGACATCGACCGCATCGGCGGTGTCCCGGTCGTCATGCGTGAGCTCCTGGACGCCGGCATGCTGCACGGCGATGTGCTCACGGTGACTGGCAAGACCCTGGCGGAGAATCTCGATGAACTCTCGCCGGCGTCCCCTGACGGCACGATCCTGCATCCGGTGTCCGACCCGATCCACCCCACCGGTGGGTTGGCGATCCTCAAGGGGTCGTTTGCACCCGAAGGTGCGGTCATCAAGTCGGCCAGCATCGACCAACCGGTGTTCGAGGGTGCAGCCAAAGTGTTCGACGACGAGAAGGACGCGATGGCTGCCGTCACCCACGGCCAGATCGAGGCCGGCGACGTCGTGGTGATCCGCTACGAGGGCCCCATGGGTGGGCCCGGCATGCGCGAGATGCTCGCCGTGACCGCCGCCATCAAGGGTGCCGGGTTGGGCAAGGACGTCATGCTCGTCACTGACGGTCGGTTCTCGGGCGCCACCGCTGGGTTCTGCATCGGTCACGTGGCTCCCGAGGCACCGCACGGTGGGCCCATCGCTCTGGTGCAGAACGGCGACCGCATCCGCCTCGACATGACGAGCAAGTCACTCGACCTGCTCGTGGACGCCGACGAGCTCGACCGGCGCCGCGATGGGTGGAAGGCCAAAGAGCCGAGGTACACCAAGGGCGTCCTCGGCAAGTACGCGCGACTCGTCGGGTCCGCGGCAGAAGGCGCGGTGTGCGGCTAGTCGGACGTCCGCGTGCTGCGCAGCCAGGCCACGACCTCGCCGGCGTGCTTGTCCGGTGGGAACACGGGATAGAAGACGTGTTCGACCTCGCCCTCGTTCACGATCATGGTGAGCCGCTTGTGGAACCGACGCTGACCCGCAATGAAGGTCGGAAGGCGCAGTTCATCAGCCCACTCGAAGCCACGATCGGACAACAACTCGAAGGGGAGCTCGAGGCGTTCGCGCGCCTCGCGTTGATCGTTGGTGCTCTGACTCGAAATGCCGAAGACAGCGGTGACTCCTGCGGTCTGGAGGTCGTTGAGGTGGTCACGAAAGCCACACGACTCAGGCGTGCATCCGCGGGCACCGGGGATCGAGTCCCAGCCATCCGGCTGTGGGACGCCCGGACGCCCGGTCATGGGGTAGACGTACACGACTAGGCGTCCCGGGTGAGCTGAAAGGTCGAGCGAGTCACCTCCCGTTCCAGGAAGCAACCTCTCGGGAATCTGCGTCCCCAGCAGGTGATCAGTGGCACCATCGTCGTGAGGAGCCGGGAGGTTCTCGGGGAGCTCCTCGAAGGTCGACATGACCGCAGCCTAGGGACGACGAGGAAACTGACATGACACAGGTAATGGCCAAAGACATGCCAGCGACCGGTGACGAGTCACCGGAGCGGCCATGGGCATTGAACGCATCATTGGCGATCTCGGCGGTCGGCGTGTTCGTCACCCTCGTCGGCTGGGTGTGGGCGAATGCTCAGCGCGTCGACTACGACGACCTTGACCTCACGGGCGTGTTCACCGGCGCCGAAGAGGGGTTCGCCTACTTCGCGGTGTATCTCACCGCCTCGTTCTTGGCCGGTCTGGCTGCACTCTTCTTGGCCGCTCTCGGGGCGGCGGCCGCGAGGGAGCGCGCCTGGGTCGCTGTTGTTGCCGGAGCGATGGCCATGTTCCTGGTGACCGTGCCGGTCGTCTTCGTCGTGGGACATGAGGTCAACCACTGGGGAGGCTGCGTCAGCTGCGGTGGCGGCGACTAAGCCCGGGCTACCGGGTCGGGCGGTGCAGCGTCCAAATCGTGAGACGCCTCAGGTCACCACTTGACCAATCCGGGCCCAGGCTTCACCCTGGGGGCATGCAGCGAATCCTCGTAGTTAGGTGGCGCGCGGCTCACGCCTTCTAGGCAGACCGCACCGCACGAGCTGCGCGCACCCCTCATCCCGCCAGGGAGAGGGGTTTTTTGTTGGGATGATCCAGGAATGGAAGAGGACGAGATGAGTGAGTCGGCCGGTGGCCAACCGACAGCACCTCAGCTGACGGGCGCCGAAAGCCTGGTCAAGGCGCTCGAGGACGTCGGCGTCGAGACGATGTTCGGCATCCCTGGCGGGGCGATCCTGCCCGCCTACGACCCGCTCTTCGACTCTTCGGTACGCCACATCTTGGTACGCCACGAGCAAGGCGCTGGCCACGCCGCCGAGGGCTACGCCATGGCCACCGGACGCGTTGGCGTGTGCATGGCAACCTCTGGTCCCGGAGCGACGAACCTCGTGACGTCCATCGCCAACGCCTACATGGACTCGACGCCGATGGTGGCGATCACCGGTCAGGTGGCGAGTGCCTCGATCGGCACCGACGCCTTCCAAGAGGCCGACATTCGCGGCATCACGATGCCGATCACCAAGCACAACTTCCTCGTCACCGACCCGGCGCGGATTGCGCAGACCATTGCCGAGGCGTTCCACATCGCAGGCACCGGTCGCAAGGGCCCGGTGTTGGTCGACATCTCCAAAGATGCACTGCAGGCGAAGGCGGAGTACCACTGGCCCGACTCGATTGACCTACCTGGGTACCGGCCGGTGCTCAAGCCCCACGCCAAGCAGGTGCGCGAGACCGCGAAACTCATGGTGGATGCCAAGCGTCCGGTGTTGTACGTGGGCGGGGGAGTGCTGGCCGCTGGCGCGTCAGCCGACCTCATGCGGCTGGCGGAGCTCACCGGCATCCCCGTGGTCACCACCTTGATGGCGCGCGGGGCGTTCCCTGACGGCCATGCGCTGCACATGGGAATGCCCGGCATGCACGGATCAGTCGCTGCCGTCGGTGCCCTGCAGAAGTCAGACTTGCTCCTGGCGTTGGGCACCCGCTTCGACGACCGGGTGACCGGACGCCTCGACAGCTTCGCTCCGGATGCCGTGATCGTGCATGCCGACATCGACCCTGCCGAGATCTCCAAGAACCGCACTGCTGACGTGCCGATCGTTGGTGACGCCAAAGAGGTCATTGCCGAGCTGATCGGCGCCGTGCGGGCCGAGCAAGAATCTGGACGCGTGGGTGACTACGCGGCATGGCGAGACACCCTCGAGCGCATGCGCGACACGTATCCCCTGGGGTTCACCTCACCGGACGACGGTTCGTTGGCTCCGCAGTACGTCATCGAGCGCTTGGGCGCCCTGGCTGGAGACAATGCACTCTTCACTGCCGGCGTCGGCCAGCACCAGATGTGGGCAGCCCAGTTCATCAACTACACCAAGCCAGGCACCTGGTTGAACTCCGGCGGGCTCGGAACGATGGGGTTCGCGGTTCCCGCGGCCATGGGTGCCAAGGTCGGACGTCCGGACGCCACGGTGTGGGCGATCGACGGCGACGGCTGCTTCCAAATGACCAACCAAGAGCTCGCCACGTGCACCCTCAACGACATTCCCATCAAAGTCGCGGTGATCAACAACGGCAGCTTGGGCATGGTGCGTCAGTGGCAGACGCTCTTCTACAACGAGCGCTACTCCAACACCGACCTGCACTCGGCGCGCATCCCCGACTTTGCCAAGTTGGCAGAGGCCTACGGGGCTGCGGGTCTGCGCTGCGAGTCGGCGTCTGATGTCGACGCCACCATCGAGAAGGCAATGCAGATCAACGACCGACCGGTGGTGGTCGACTTCGTGGTGCACAAGGACGCCATGGTGTGGCCCATGGTCGCAGCTGGCACGAGCAACGACGACATCAAGGTTGCGCGAGATATGGCGCCTGAGTGGGACAAGGACGAACTCTGATGACTCGACACACAATGTCTGTTCTGGTCGAAGACCAGCCAGGTGTTCTCGCACGGATCGCTTCGTTGTTCTCGCGACGCGGGTTCAACATCGAGTCGCTGGCAGTCGGCCCGACTGAGCACCCTGGAATGTCGCGCATGACGATTGCTGTGAGTGTGGACGACCTTCCGCTCGAGCAGGTGACCAAGCAACTCAACAAGCTGATCAACGTGCTGAAGATTGTCGAGCTCGACCCCGCGACGTCCGTTCAACGCGAGTTGCTGCTCGTGAAGGTGAAGGCAGATGCCGACACTCGCTCGCAAGTGCTCGAGGCCGTTCAGCTTTTCCGTGCCCACGTCGTGGACGTGTCTCCTGATTCGGTCGTCATTGAGGCCACAGGCAACGCCGAGAAGCTCGAAGCACTGCTGCGAGTGCTTGAGCCGTTCGGCATCAAAGAGCTCGTGCAGTCGGGCATGGTCGCCGTTGGACGCGGTCCGCGCTCGATCACTGACCGGGCCCTGCGTTCGGCGGAACGCTCGAATGAGCGAACGGCATAGCCGAAACGCACAGCCGCCCTTAGTGGCGGCCCCACAACCCCACATCCGCTGTACCGCAAGGCGCCGGTAGGTTTCCGGTGCCAGTCCCTCCGGAAAGGACCCCTCGTGGCCGACCTGTTCTACGAAGACGACGCCGACCTCTCGATCATCGCCGACAAGAAGGTGGCGGTCATCGGCTACGGCAGCCAGGGCCATGCCCACGCTCAGAACCTGCGTGACTCGGGTGTCGACGTGCGAGTGGGCCTGCGTGAGGGGTCGAGCAGCCGCGCCAAGGCTGAAGCCGATGGGCTCCGTGTCTTGACGCCGTCAGAGGCGGCCGCCGAGGCCGACGTCATCATGATCTTGGCTCCCGACCACGTACAGCGCACTCTCTACGCAGAGGACATCGCTCCGCAGCTCACCGCGGGCAAGGCGCTGTTCTTCGGCCACGGCTTCAACATCCGGTTCGGGTACATCAAGCCGCCGGCCGACGTTGACGTGTGCATGGTCGCCCCCAAAGGCCCAGGCCACCTGGTGCGCCGCGAGTACAGCGCTGGTCGAGGCGTCCCGGTGATTGTTGCGGTTGAGCAAGACCCGACCGGCACTGCCTGGTCATTGGCACTGTCGTACGCGAGGGCGATCGGTGGCCTGCGCGCCGGCGGCATCAAGACCACCTTCACCGAAGAGACCGAGACCGATCTCTTCGGCGAGCAAGCGGTGCTCTGTGGTGGCGCTTCACAGCTGGTGCAGTACGGGTTCGAGACGTTGATCGAGGCTGGATACCAGCCCGAAGTTGCCTACTTCGAGTGCCTGCACGAGCTCAAGCTGATCGTCGACCTGATGTATGAGGGTGGCATCGCCAAGCAGCGTTGGTCGGTGTCAGACACTGCCGAGTACGGCGACTACGTGTCGGGGCCTCGAGTCATCGACCCTCACGTCAAGGACAACATGAAGGCGGTGCTCGCCGACATCCAGTCGGGGGCCTTCGCAGCGCGGTTCATCGCCGACCAGGACGCCGGCGCGCCAGAGTTCAAGGCCCTGCGTGCCAAGGGTGAGCAGCATCCGATCGAGAAGGTCGGCAGCGAACTGCGCGGCATGATGCCGTGGATCGAGTCAGGCGACGGGGACTACACCGAGGGCACCGCCGCCCGCTGACGCCCGCGAGGTCTCGGTAGACTACCCCTGCCTCTACATCAGAGGCGCCCTCAAGCAGTCATCCGATACTTCAAAGGTTTTCACGTGTCTCAGCCTGCTGTTGCTGTGCGTCCCGTCGTCCTGATCGCTGAAGAGCTCTCACCGGCAACGATCGACGCCTTGGGGCCAGACTTCGAGGTGCGCCACTGCAACGGTGCCGACCGACGTGAACTGCTGGCCGCAATTGCCGACGCCGACGCGATCCTCGTCCGCAGCGCCACCACAGTCGACGCCGAAGCACTGGCGGCCGGGCGCCGCCTGAAGGTCGTTGCTCGGGCCGGGGTTGGACTCGACAACGTCGACGTTGCGGCAGCGACCCAAGCCGGCGTCATGGTCGTCAATGCGCCAACGTCCAACATCGTCAGTGCCGCTGAGCTCGCGGTCGCTCTCTTGCTGGCGGCGGCGCGCAACATTGCGCCGGCCAATGCGGCGCTCAAGGCCGGTGAATGGAAGCGATCGCAGTACACGGGCGTCGAGTTGTACGAGAAGACGGTCGGTGTGATCGGGCTTGGCCGCATCGGCGTACTGGCGGCGCAGCGGCTGATGGCTTTCGGTACCCGAGTCATCGCTTACGACCCCTACGTGCAACCGGGACGTGCCGCGCAACTCGGCATCGTGCTGGTCGACCTCGACACGCTCTTGGCCGAGAGCGACTTCATGACGATTCACCTGCCCAAGACGCCAGAGACCGTCGGCCTGATCGGTGAGGCGGAGCTTCACAAGGTCAAGCCTTCGGTGATCCTCGTCAACGCCGCTCGCGGTGGCATCGTCGACGAGGCTGCCCTTGCGCGCGCAGTTGACGACGGACGGGTTCACGCAGCAGGTGTCGACGTGTTCGCCAGCGAACCATGCACCGAGTCCCCGTTGTTTGACCACGAGCGCGTCGTTGTCACACCGCACCTTGGGGCGAGCACAGACGAGGCGCAAGAAAAGGCCGGCGTGGCCGTCGCCAAGTCAGTGCGATTGGCGCTTTCGGGTGAGCTGGTGCCTGACGCAGTCAACGTCGAGGGCGGTGTGATCGACGAAGAGGTGCGCCCGTTCATCGCGCTGGTCGAGAAGCTCGGCCGCATCTTCAGCGGTCTGTCCGGCGGTGCCCCCGACGGTCTCACGGTTGAGGTGCGAGGCGAGATAGCTGAGGCGGACGTCAAGGTGCTCGAGTTGGCGGCGCTCAAGGGAGTCTTCGACTCAGTTGTCGACGACCACGTGTCATACGTCAACGCCCCTGTGCTGGCCGCCGAGCGTGGCGTTGATGTCGCGCTCGTCACCGATCCGATCAGCCCTGACCACCGCAACGTGGTCACCGTTCGCGGGAGCATCGGAGACGACGGTCGCCAGCTGGCGGTGGGTGGCACCCTCACCGGGCCCAAGGACGTCGAGAAGCTGGTGGCGATCGACGGTTACGACATCGACTTGGCCCCTGCCGAACACATGGCCTTCTTTCGTTATCACGACCGACCAGGCGTGGTCGGAGAGCTCGGACGCATCCTCGGCGAGCAAGGGGTCAACATCGCTGGCATGCAGGTGAGTCGTGACGAGCAGGGCGGTCATGCCTTGATCGCCATGACCGTCGACTCGCCCATCGAGGCTTCGGCCCTGGACGAGATCGTCGAAGCAATAGGGGCGCACGAAGGCCGATCACTGGACCTCGACGGGTTCTGAGCTTCGGGCTCGTCCGGATTCTGAGACAGGCTCACCAACTGGTGAGACTGGCTCGTACCCTTGAGGCATGTCGCGCACCATCAACCTGGCAGTCATCCCCGGCGATGGCATCGGCCCTGAGGTAGTTGCTGAGGGTCTAAAGGTTCTTGAGGCGGTGGCCGGACGCCACGACGTCACCTTTGCGCAGTCTCGGTATGACCTTGGCGCCCAGCGGTGGCATGCGACAGGCGAGACTCTGCCCGACAGCGTGCTCGCCGAGATCCGCGGTCACGACGCCATCCTGCTCGGGGCGGTCGGTGACCCCAGCGTGCCGAGCGGCGTCCTCGAACGTGGGTTGCTGCTGAAGCTGCGATTCGAGTTGGACCATCACGTCAACCTGCGCCCGGTGAGGTTGTACCCGGGGGTGCCAACGCCGCTCGCTGGCAAGCGTCCCGCCGACATCGACATGGTCGTGGTGCGTGAGGGCACTGAGGGCCCCTACGCCGGTTCGGGGGGGTTCTTGCGCCGAGGAACACCGCACGAAGTCGCGACCGAAGAGAGCCTCAACACCGCGTTCGGGGTCGAGCGAGTGGTGCGAGACGCCTTTACCCGCGCCGGACGCCGTCCGCGCAAGCACGTGACGCTCGTGCACAAGAACAACGTGTTGACACATGCTGGCGACCTCTGGACCCGCACGTTCAACCGAGTTGCCGTTGAGTTTCCCGAGATCGCCACTGAGTATCTGCATGTGGACGCGGCTTCGATGTTCTTCGTGACCAACCCAGAGCGGTTCGATGTCGTCGTCACCGACAACCTGTTCGGCGACATCATCACTGACATCGGTGCGGCAATCGCTGGCGGCATTGGTCGAGCCGCGTCGGGAAACCTCGATGTCAGCCGGAACAACCCGAGTATGTTCGAGCCGGTTCACGGATCAGCACCCGACATTGCCGGCCAGCAGAAGGCCGATCCCACTGCCACTGTGCTGTCGATCGCGATGTTGCTCGACCACGTCGGTCTCGACAAGGCCGCATCAGAGGTCGAGCAGGCGGTCTCCGACGACCTTGCCGCGCGCGGTGACGGCGTACGCTCTACGGCACAGATCGGCGACGCGCTGGCCGCAGCGGTCACCGCCTAGCGTTCTTAGTCAGAGCACCCGGTAAACCGCAGGCCCACACACCGGAGGAAAGGTAGCGTTCGCTTCATGTCCGACCAGACCAGTGCACCGCAGATCTCCCGCAAGCCGACGTCACAGCCCCTGACCGAGGTACAGCGCGAGCAGATTCTGGCGAGCCCTGGATTCGGCCGGTTCTTCACCGACCACATGGTGACCATCGAGTGGACCGAGGGTCGTGGGTGGCACGACGCGCAGCTGGTGCCTTACGGGCCAGTCGAACTCGACCCGGCGACCATGTCGCTGCACTACGGGCAAGAGATCTTCGAAGGCCTCAAGGCGTATCGCCGGACTGATGGGTCGATCGCCACGTTTCGTCCTGAGATGAATGCGCGTCGATTCCAGCGATCCGCTCGACGTCTCGCCATGCCCGAACTGCCCGAGTCATTGTTCCTCGAGGCGATCGAGGTGCTGGTCGATCAAGACCAGGCGTGGGTGCCCGGTCAGGACGAGATGAGTCTGTACCTGCGGCCATTCATGTTCTCGACTGAGGTTGGCTTGGGCGTCAAGCCAGCTAGCTCGTACCTCTTCATGCTGATCGCATCTCCAGCTGGCGCGTACTTCCACGGCGGCGTCAAGCCTGTGTCGGTGTGGCTCTCGACGGAGTATGTGCGTGCTGCCCCCGGAGGCACCGGTGAAGCAAAGTGCGCGGGCAACTACGCCGCGAGCCTGGTCGCTCAGGCGCAGGCAGCTGCCGAGGGTTGCGATCAGGTGGTGTGGCTGGATGCAGTTGAGCACCGGATGATCGAAGAGATGGGGGGCATGAATCTCTACTTCGTGTATGGCTCTGGTGACGAGGCTCGACTGGTCACGCCAGAGTTGACCGGCGCCCTGCTCCCGGGTGTCACGCGCAACTCGATACTGCAGGTGGCGTCCGATCTGGGCATCGACGCGCAAGAACAGCGCATCAGTGTCGATGACTGGCGTGAGGGCAACGCCGATGGCTCGATCACCGAAGTCTTTGCGTGTGGCACGGCGGCAGTGATCACGCCAGTGGGACATGTGAAGTGGACGCACGGTGGGTGGAGCGTCGGCAACGGTGAACCCGGCCCCTTGACGATGAGACTGCGTGAGCGGTTGCTCGACGTTCAGCACGGACGCCGCGCCGATACCCACGAGTGGATGCACGAGCTCGTCGCTGCGAGCAGCTAACTGCAGTACTCGTTCACCGCGTCAACGGCCATCTGGCCACGTACCGCGTAGCCCTCGCTCGACGGGTGCACGTCGGTGCCGCTGAACCAGTCCGTGTGCAGCGACGACGTCTCGTGCCACGGAATCAGATGCATCGTGGGGTTCTTGCTGGCGAGCTCGGTCAGGGTGGCGTTGATCGAGTCATCGGTACCTTCGCGCCACACGTCGAACCACACCACGCAACGGTCCGAGCCAGCCAGTTCCATGATCGATCTGGCCTGAGCCTCGAACTCTTCGGGGTTGTCATTGGTGCCGAGGCTGACGATCCAGACCGGGGCCGATGTCTCGGCGTATGGCGAGAGCAAAGACACGCTCGTCGCGGTGCCACGGCCCTCGGCGGCGTCCATCGTCAGCACGCGATCGCCGAGCCCCGCGTCGACGTAGTACTGGATGCCCACCGCAAGGGAGTCACCCAGCAGCAGCACCGGGTCGTCATCGTCCGTGGGATCTGCGGGTGCAGCCGTCGGGACGACGATGTCGTTTCGTGCACTTGGTGAGCGGGCGCCATCGGAGTCGGCGTCGCTGGGTGTGCTGCTGGGTGTGCGTGCTGGACGCGGAGGCTGCTTCGGGGGATGTCTCTGCGTCGAGAACCCCCGACTCGACCGCCCACCACGCGCCACCCACCGCCAGGGCGCCAACGGCCACCCCGGCGATCGTCGCGAGCACTAGTCGTCGCCGGGTATGACGCAGCGGCGCGCTATGGCGATGCTGTTCCATGCGGCTCCGTTGCTCGGCCTTCTGGTCTGCTGCTCGACTGCTGACAGGTTGCTGCCGGGGCGGTAGGTGAGTGTAGGGCCCGCTCTCTGACACGGTTCTGACACGGTGTGTCACACTGGCCGCGTGGCACCTGCAACGCCCCTCATTATCGCCTAGCGCAGCGGTTACCCCCGCTGCGCCGACCTCTCGCTCCTGCGAGGGGTCTTTTTTCTGGAGGTAGTACCCGTGAACCGCCCGCCTGATGCCTTCCACGTCTACGACACCACGTTGCGTGACGGAGCGCAGCGTGAGGGCATTTCGTACTCGGTGGCCGACAAGCTCGCAGTCTCGCGGCTGCTCGATGAGCTCGGAGTGGGATTCATCGAGGGCGGTTGGCCAGGAGCGCTTCCCAAAGACACTGAGTTCTTTGCTCGGGCGCAGCATGAGCTCGAGCTGACGAGCGCTCAGTTGGTGGCGTTCGGATCGACGCGACGCGCGGACACGGCAGTGCAGGACGACCCACAGGTTCGCGCCTTGCTCGACTCTGGAGCGTCCGTCATCACCCTGGTGGCCAAGTCTGATGTGCGCCACGTGGCCGAGGCGCTTCGCACCACGCTCGATGAGAACCTCGCGATGGTCGGTGACACCGTCGAGTTCCTCGTTGGTGAGGGCCGGCGGGTGTTCCTTGACCTCGAGCACTTCTTCGACGGGTATGTACACGACCGCGACTACGGCCTCCGGGTAGTGGACGCCGCCATCACCGCCGGTGCTGATGTGGCTGTTCTGTGCGACACCAACGGAGGGATGCTCCCGGTCGGTGTACACCGAGTGGTGGGCGAGGTACTTGAGCGCAGTGGGGGCGTCCGACTTGGGATCCATTGTCAGGACGACACCGGTTGTGCCGTCGCCAACACGCTCGCCGCCGTCGAAGCGGGTGTCACTCATGCGCAGTGCACGGCAAACGGTTACGGCGAACGCACCGGAAACGCCGACCTGTTCTCGGTCATCGGAAACTTGGAAACCAAGCTCGACCTGCAGGGTGCTTCCTGAGGGGCGACTTCCAGACCTCGTGCGGGTGTCACACGCCCTTGCCGAGATCGCCAACATCGCTCCCGACACGCACCAGCCCTACGTGGGTGTCTCCGCTTTCGCGCACAAAGCGGGCTTGCATGCGAGTGCGATCAAGGTGTCACCAGACCTCTACAACCATCTCGATCCCGCCGTCGTCGGCAATGACATGAGGGTCCTCGTCACCGAGATGGCTGGACGTGCGTCCGTCGAGCTCAAAGGTCGAGAGCTGGGGTTCGACCTGACTGATGACCGCGAGGCGGTGAGCGCCCTAGTCGAACGAGTCAAGGATCTCGAAGCTCATGGGTACTCGTTCGAGGCGGCGGACGCCTCGTTCGAACTGCTCATTCGAGAGGTGACAGGTGGCGTGCGACCCCGCTTCTTCACGGTGGAGTCGTGGCGCACCATCGTCGAGCAACGACCCGACGGAGAGATCGTCAGTGAGGCCACCGTCAAGGTTGTCGCAGAGGGACAGCGCATCGTCGCTACCGGCGAAGGCAACGGGCCTGTCAACTCACTCGACAATGCATTGCGGCGGGCCCTTGGTCAGATCTTTCCCGAGCTTGGTGCGCTCGAGCTGGTCGACTACAAGGTGCGCATCCTGGAAGGCAGTGAGGGCACCGGGGCTATCACGCGAGTGCTGGTTGAGTCGACCGATGGCAAGGGAGAGTGGGACACCATCGGCGTCCACGAGAACGTCATCGCCGCCTCGTGGGTTGCCCTCGAGGATGCCATCACCTACGGGCTCCTTCGGTCTGGCCGTTCAGTGCCGAGGGCCTGATCGCCCCGTCGCCCAAAGGTTACGATTGCGCGGATGCTCCGCAGCGGCTCCCTCGCCCAGTCCTCGCGGCAGGAGTCCCCGAAACGGGGCGATGCCGCGCAGGCAGCTGCGCATGACGTGAGCCAGTCACCTGGGCCGCCGAAAGCCCTTCCGTATCTGCCTGGTCTCGACGGCGTCCGTGCCATTGCTGTTGTCGCAGTGTTGCTCTTTCACCTACCGGCTCGGTTGCTGCCCGGCGGCTTTCTTGGCGTCGACGTCTTCTTTGTGCTCTCTGGATTCTTGATCACGACGTTGCTGCTCGGCGAGCTCGAAGCCACGGGAGGCCTTCGGTTTCGCCAGTTCTACCTTCGGCGTGCCAGACGGTTGCTGCCAGCGCTGATCGCGGTGTTGGCCGTGTCGACGCTGCTGGTGCTGACAGTGGCGCGAGACGCGGCCGCGGTGTTCCGCCAGGATGCGATCGCTGCTCTCACGTACACCACCAACTGGTGGTACATCCTTGACGCGCGCACCTACTTCGAGCTTCTCGGACGCCCCCCGCTGTTGCAGCACTTGTGGTCGCTCGGCATCGAGGAGCAGTTCTACCTGGTGTGGCCGACAGTGTGCTTGTTGGTGTGGCGCAAGTGGCGACGACCAGGTGTCGGGTACTTCGCACTCGGTGGGGCGGTCGTCGGGACCGCATGGATGGCCCTGCTCAGCTCGATGAATGGTCCGCTCGACCCCACGAACACTGCGCGACTGTACTTCGGTGCCGACACTCATGCCATGACGGTGCTGACAGGTGCTGCGCTCGCCGTCGTATGGCGTCCGAACCGACTGCCGTTGCGCATCCCCACGTCGGCACAGGTTGCTTTGGCCGTTGCCGGGGTGGCGTCGCTCTTGGGGCTGACCGCCTTCTTCCTCTGGACGTCAGAATCGTCGGAGTGGCTGTTCCGCGGCGGCTTCTTGGTGGTTGCGGTCGTTACTGTGCCCCTGCTGGCAGCAGCCTCGCACCCTGCCGGCGCCTTTGGGGCGGCGCTCGGCACCCCCGTGCTGCGGTGGCTGGGCACCAGGTCGTACGGCATCTACTTGTGGCACTGGCCGATCTTCTTGGTCACCCGACCCGACCTAGATATCCCACTGCGAGGGTTCTGGGCGGCAGTCGTCTCGCTGGCAGCCACGTTCCTGGTGGCAGAGGCCAGCTATCGCTGGATCGAGATGCCGGTACGGCGCGGCGTCCTCGGTCGATGGTGGTCGACGGTGAAGGCGGGCTCGCGCCGGGCACATGCCCAAGCTGCGGCGTTGGCCACGGCCTGCGTGGTGACGCTCGTGATCGTCATGGTGGCGCTGTGGTCGGTGCCGACGGTCGACAGCACGACCTACCTGGGTGGTGTGACCGAAGTGGGTGCCGATGAACTGGCTCCCAAGAGTGGTGACGGCGAGCCGGGCAAGAGTGGGCAGGGCGGCCAGGGCAAACCCGGTAACGGCGAACCAGCCAAAGACCTGCCGTACTGGAAGCGTCAGGTCACGGCGGTCGGCGACTCGGTGTTGTTGGGTGCGAGGGGTGCGTTCGAGGACACCTTCCAAAGGGTCACCGTTGACGCGGCCATCAGTCGGCAGTCGTTCGAGATTGCCGAACGGGTACGCGAACGCATCGCGGTCGATCGCATAGGCGACGTGCTGGTGCTTCAGACGGGTACCAACGGGCCCCCCGACGCTGAAGGTTTCCGCGACTTCTTGGCGTCGTTGGGCGAGCTTGACGTTGTCGTGGTCGTCACCGTTCGGTCAGAGGTTCCCTGGATGGATCAGAGCAACGCCATCATCGAGCGAGCGGCGGCAAACGCTGACAACGTCGTAGTGGCTGACTGGGCCAGGGCGACCGTCGGCAATCCGGAGTACCTGTACGCAGACGGCACGCACCTGACCCCTCGAGGCCAACGGGCGTACGCACGCCTGGTCATGTCGGCGTTGAAAGAGGCTGAGGCCAAAGGAATCGGCAGCGACGAGTAACCTCACGGCGTGCGTATCGCCAGATTCACCATTGCCGACCAGATCGCCTTCGGAGTCGTTGACGGTGACGATGCAGACCCCGAGTCGCTTCGCATCACCGCCATCGATGGCCACCCATTCGCTCCTTTCGAGCGAACGAACGCGACTTTTCCCCTGGCTGAGGTTCGCCTACTCCCGCCGAACCTGCCCAACAAGCTGATCGGCATCGGCAAGAACTATGCCGACCACGCCCGCGAGATGGGTGGTGAACCGCCCGCCACTCCCGTGATGTTCCTCAAACCGACAACGACGGTGATTGGCACCGGCGAAGCGGTGTTCCTCCCCTCCCAGTCGCAGCAAGTCGAGTTCGAGGGTGAGATCGCGGTGATGATCGGACGCCTCGCCCGCGACGTGCCAGAGGGACGAGTCGAGGACGTGATTTTGGGATACACCTGCGCGAACGACGTAACGGCGCGCGATCTTCAGCAGATCGACGGTCAGTGGACGCGGGCGAAAGGTTTCGACAGCTTCTGCCCGTTGGGTCCGTGGGTCGAGACAGAGGCCGACACGTCGTCACTCGCGGTACAGACGGTGGTCAACGGAGTCACGAGGCAAGAAGCCCCGGTCAGCTCGATGGTGCACTCAATATCCGAGTTGGTGATGTTCGTGTCGTCGGTGATGACGCTCCTGCCCGGCGACGTGATTCTCACCGGTACGCCAGCTGGTGTGGGGCAGCTGGCGGCCGGAGATGACGTCGAGATCTCAGTGTCCGGAGTCGGGACGTTGCGCCATCGGGTGGTCGCTAGCGTCGACTAGGAACGCCGACGACGAGATTGAGCAGAGCCCCAATCGCTACGCCGCACGCCGCACCAGCCACGACGTCCAGCGGATTGTGGGCACCCAAGTACACCCGCGAGAGCGCCACGGCCACACAGACTCCACCAAGCACCCACCGCCAGCGGACGCTGACATAGGGCGCGAGCAACCATGCGATGGCGCAGGCAATGATCACGTGCCCAGAAGGAAAGCTCGGCCCAATCAGGTGAACGTCGCCGCGCGCATGAAGACAGTCTGGATCACCGCCACACGTAGAACTGCCAGGTCGCTGGCGGTCGACGATCTGCTTGACGACCACCTTCTCGACGAACAACTTCAGAGGTACCAAGAGCACCAGCGCGAGCGCAAGACGCCACTTGCGAAACACGAGAGCCACAACGGCGACGGCAACCGGAACGAGCAGCAGCCCAAGAAACTGAATCAGCCAAGCGATCCGGTAAAGCCACTCAGGCGCATCGTTGATGGCGTGAAAGATGTCGGCTTCGATCTGGGATACGCCTTGGGCGGCGATCAGCATCGCGACGATGAGCGTCAGGACGGCAGCTCCGGCTGCGAAACCGTCGGCCTTGCGCCGCCGCCAGGTGTTCATCGCGGAGCGTCGGACGCTGAGGAGACCTTCACTCCCACCGCGGCGTGCCAGAGGTAAGCAAGGAACAGACCAAGCGCGGCTCCACCTATCGCGTCCAGTGGCAAGTGGGCGCCGACCACGATGCGAGAGAGTCCGACAACGACGGCGAGGGTGTACACGAATACCCGCCAGCGCAGGCTGAGGTAGGGGGAGAGAACGGCGGCGCAGCCGAAGGCCACAGTGGCGTGGCCGCTGACAAAGCCCAGACCCTCGGTGATCGCCGACGAGCGAACCGCGTCAAGGCCAAGTTCTTCGAAGGGACGCCCACGGTCGACGAAGTCTTTGACTCCCTTAGCGAGCCACCAGCCGCCCCATCCGACCACCAGCGAACCAGCAGTTGGCCGCCACGACTTGGTGGCGAGCCACCCCACTGCTGCCGCGGCTGGAGGAGCCCACGCGCTGCCGAACTGCATGGGTGCCCAGAGTGCGTGGTCGACCCATCGAGGTACGTCGTGCAGCACCTCGAATACCGACTCTTCCCAAGCCGGGGTTCCCCGCGTCGCCACGACCGCAAGCGCGGCCACTGTCGCGCCCGCCACCCCCGCTTTCAGAGCGTTTCGGACGCGGGCCTGTTGCCGTGGGTTAGTCGCCACCGAGGAGGGCATGGGTCAGCGGGAACCAAACTTGTCGACCTTGCGATCCACGAGGGCCGCGTACTTGCGTTGGCCCCGTGGTGTCAGGTGGTACCCGTCCGATTCGATCAGTCCATTGTGCTGTGCCACAAACTTCTTCCAGTCGATGAGGAAGGTGTTCTGGTAGCGCTTGGCACAACGCCTAATGACTCGGTTGTTCGACCCTTCCCACTGTCGCGGAACCTTGACCGTGACGACATAGAGGTTGCGCTTCTTGCCAACCGTCCTGTGCATCGCGCGACACTGAGCGGCGCTGAAGGTGCCATTCGTCCCCAAGTGAACGACGACCTGCTTGCGTAGCGTCCCGTTGCGCTTCTTGCTACGCAGCATGCCAACGCCGTCTGACACCTGGCGACTGATGGCGGTATTCACCGTGAAGCCGCGGTTCTCAAGCCTTGGCTTGGCTCCTTGCATGACCGAGTCTCCCAAGGCGAATCTTGCCGCGGCGTCCGCCGCTGTTGGGATCGCCATAGTCACGAGGGCCGCTATCACCGCGATCGCGGTCATGCTTGACCAACGGGTACGAGCGGCTGTCACATGAACTCCTTGGGATGGGGGCTCGCGCTGAGCTAGGGATTACGTCAGGATCTTGCCCAATGTCTGATCCAGAGGACGGCGAAGCACCCAGCGAGCGTACCGTCGAGGTCGCGGGGCACGAGGTCTTGGTGCAGGCGCCTGAGGCCAAGGGCTGGGTTCGTAGCCCAGGCGATGTCATGCGCCTCATTGTCGCCACGCTGGCCGTCGGCCTCAGCGTTCTGTTCCTCGCCTACCTGCAGCGGACGGCCGCTGGTCTCGCCAGTGACATTGCCGAGATTGCGCGCACGACGCCTGAATTCATCACGGTTGCCATCTACGGCACCTTTGGCGTGATCGCTTCGCTCGTTCCGCTCGTTGTCCTGATCTGGATCCTGGTTCGACGTCGGTGGCGCTTGCTCGGCCTCTATTTTCTGACGTCCGTGATCGTGAGCACGCTCATGTCGCTGCTGGCCGATCCGATCAAAGACCGGGTAGCGGCCGTTCCCGATCCCCCCGACGACCTTCCCGCCTGGACAACTGACCTGGTGTGGACGCCAGAAGGTATGGGCACGTTGGCGGCTGCGCTCGTCGTGAGTGCTCCATGGATGAGCCGCCGTTGGCGTCGCATGGCCTGGCTGGTGCTCTTCGCGGTGATCCCGTTCCAGATGCTTGTTGGGGTCGAAGGCCCCGCTGGGCTGCTGGTTGGCCTCGCTACTGGCTGGTTCGTGGGGTCGGCGACAGTGGTGGCATTCGGAGCGCCACAGCGCAACCCGACGGCACTCGATGTGGTCGAGGGTCTGGCGAGCGCCGGCATAGGGGTTGCCGAGCTGCGCCGAGCGAGCGTGGATGCCCGAGGGTCGACGCCATACTTCGCCGTTGAAGCGCCTTACTACGCCGTTGCAGCACAGGGTCGCCGGCTGTTCATCAAGGTTCTCGGGGCAGACGAGCGCTCTGCCGACCTCATGTTCCGCGTCTACCGATGGGTACGGCTGTCTGGTGTCGGTGACGAACGTCCGTTCAGCTCACTCAAGCGTGCCGTTGAGCACGAAGCCATGGTGTCGGCCCTGGCGGAGCGTGCCGGCGTCGAAACACCACCCATGGTCGCGCCAGTCGTTCTCAAGGACGAATCGATGGCCCTGGTGTACGAGCGAATCGACGGTCGATCGCTCGACAAGGTCGACCCGGCCGAGATGACGGACGCGCTATTGCTTGGCATCTGGGCGCAGGTGCAGGTTCTTCGTACTCACCGCATCGCCCATCGAGACCTACGCCTCGCCAACGTGTTTGTGACTGACGCCGGTGAGCCAATGCTCATCGACTTCGGGTTCGGTGAGGTCGCAGCCAGCGACACGCTGCTTGACCAGGATGTGGCGCAGCTAGTGGTGTCAACGGCCGTCCGGGTTGGCGCTCAACGCGCTGTTGACGCCGCCATCACGGTGGTCGGCGCTGATGCTGTCGCCGCGGCCGCGCCACGGATGCAACCCCTCACCCTTGCGGGCGCGACGCAACACGCGCTCAAGAAGCACAGGAGCCTGCTAGAAGACATCTATGCGCGGGTCGTGGAGCGCACCTCACTTGAAGAGGTCGAGGTCGCGAAGGTCGAGCGGATCCGCCCGCGAACCGTGGTGCTCGCCGCGATGCTCTTCCTCGCGGTGTGGATCCTCATTCCGCAACTAGCTGACCTACCGCGAAATTCTCCAGCAGATCGAGGAAGCCAATTGGGTCTGGGCGATTCCCGCGGTGGCGTTCTCGATGCTGACCTACGTCGGGGCTGCGTTGGCACTATCGGCAAGTGTCGCTGAGCGCCTCTCGGTAGCGCGCACCACGTTGGTGACCTTGGGTGGCTCGTTCGTGAACCGGGTAACCCCAGCCAAGGTCGGTGGTATCGCGCTGAACCTGCGGTACCTGCAAAAGCAAGGCGTCGACACTGCGGTAGCGGCATCGTCCATTGGCTTGTACCAAGGGGTTGGTATCACCGTCCACCTCTCGCTGTTGGCGATCTTCGCGATCTGGGCCGGCCGCACTGTTTCGTTCACGGAGTTCTTGCCCTCCGGAACCGTCATCTTCATCGTGGCCGCGGTCGTCCTGGTCGTGATCGGCGTTGCACTTGGTGTGCCACGGCTGAGACACCTGCTGCGAACGTGGGTGTGGCCGCAGTTGGGAAAGATCAAGGCCAGTCTCTACGACTTGTTGCGGAGCCCCGGACGGCTCGTCGTGCTGGTGTTCGGCTCGGCACTCCTGACCCTGAGTTACATCGGCGCGTTGTGGGCGAGCATCGAGGCCTTCGGCGGCGGCCTACCGATAGCGGGGATCGCCGTGGTCTTTCTTGCGGGAGCGTCGATTGCCGCAGCTGCTCCCACGCCTGGAGGTATTGGAGCGGTTGAGGCGGCGTTGATCGCGGGCTTGACCGCCTTGGGTTTGGCGTCTGCCATTGCTGTTCCGGCTGTGTTCCTCTACCGCCTTGCCACGTTCTGGGTGCCAATCATCCCCGGGTGGATCGGCTTCACGATCTTGCAGCGGCGAGGGGACATTTAGTTCGCGCTCGGCCGTCGCTAGCCTGAGGCCCCACCCCAGCTGAGGAGCCACGAGCACCGTCATGCAGAACTCGTCGACCGTCCGCGTCCGCTTCTGCCCGTCACCGACCGGCCACCCTCACGTAGGAATGGCGCGCACCGCGCTCTTCAACTGGGCCTTCGCGAGACACCACGGCGGCACCTTCGTCTTTCGGATCGAAGACACAGATTCGCAGCGCGACAGCGAGGAGTCGTACGAACAACTCGTAGCCGCGCTGCGTTGGCTGGGGCTCGACTGGGATGAGGGGCCTGAGGTCGGTGGGCCGTTTGGCCCCTACCGTCAGTCCGAGCGCATGGACCGCTACCGCGCGGTGACGCAGCAGCTGATCGATGGCGGGCACGCGTACTACTGCTATTGCACTTCCGAGGAGCTTGAGGAACGGCGCGAGGCAGATCGTGCGGCGGGACGGGCGCCCGGATACGACGGGCACTGTCGTGACCTCACCTCGACTCAGATTGAGGCGTACCGGGCCGAGGGGCGCACCTCTGTCGTGCGCTTCCGCATGCCCGACGACGAGTCCTTCACGTGGACGGACTTGGTCAGAGGCGAGATCACGGTTCCTGCGGGCGAGGTGCGTGACTACGCAATGGTCAGGGCTAACGGAGACCCGCTCTACACGTTGGTCAACCCGGTCGATGATGCGCTGATGCAGATCTCCCACGTGCTTCGCGGCGAAGACCTGTTGTCGTCAACACCTCGGCAGCTGGCGCTCTGGCGGGCGCTTCGCGACCTAGGCGTGGCACAGGGCCCCATACCCGAGTTTGGTCACCTGCCGTACGTCATGGGTCAGGGCAACAAGAAACTGTCCAAGCGCGACCCCGAGTCGAACCTGCTCATGTATCGCTCCGATGGCTACCTTCCCGAGGGCATGACGAACTACCTGGCCCTGCTCGGCTGGGCGCTCGCGGAAGACCGAGATCGGTTCTCGCTCGCGGAGATGGCCGAGGCCTTCGACATCAGTCGCGTGAACGCGAGTCCCGCGCGGTTCGACCTGAAGAAGTGCACGGCACTGAACGCTGACTGGATCAGGACACTCAGTGAGGCTGACTTCTGCGAGCGGTTGCTGACCTACTTTGCTGAGCAGAGGCAGGTATCACTCGACGGACATCAAGTAGAGGTTGTACGCCAGGCGTCCCCGCTCGTGCATGAGCGGGTCGAGACGCTAGGTCAGGCGGCCGACATGATGCAGTTCTTGCTGGTCGACGAGACAGACTTCGTCGTCGACCCCGAGGAGGCAGCGAAGGTGCTCACCGCTGAAGGCATTGAGGTGCTGAGGGCAGCGTCAAAGGCACTTGAGTCGGTGACCGAATGGACCACTGAGGCCATTGAGTCAGCGTTGCGCGCAACGCTGGTCGAGGGGTTGGGGCTCAAGCCGCGAGTTGCCTTTGGTCCGGTGCGAGTCGCCATCAGCGGACGCCGGGTCTCGCCACCGTTGTTCGAGTCGCTTGAGCTGCTTGGCCGCGAACGGTCCCTGTCACGGCTGACCTCAGCCGCCACCCGCGACATCAGCAGCTAGCCGGGGATTTGGGGGAGGGTCCCGAGGTTGGGTATCCTCGGCTGGCCGGTTTCGGCACCCATGGGGTATGGGGTAATTGGCAGCCCGACGGTTTCTGGTTCCGTTAGTCTAGGTTCGAGTCCTGGTACCCCAGCGCGTGGAGCACGCCTCACCTGGGTTATCTCCTGGGGTACTGTTCCCCGTCGATCAGACAGCCGACCACGGTCGTTCCGGTCTGATCACGCACGGCCCCGTTGTGTAGCGGCCTAGCACGCCGCCCTCTCAAGGCGGTAGCGCGGGTTCAAATCCCGTCGGGGCTACGCGACGATGTTGGCCGGGCCATTCGTGGCCCGGCCAACATCTGTTTTCTCACCCATGCGGAGGCGTGATGACGCCAGACAGCGACCGGACTGTGCAATCGGAGTCGGCGGCACCTCGAGTGCTGCTCCATGGAGAAGGGCTCACCGTCGGCGACCCCGAGGGGGTCCGCGACCGGTTCATGATTGACGGGTCAGACACCGACAATCGGTTCGCCTTGGTGCAGCACCTCTTCGCGCCTCGTGCGCTGGCGGCGCCGATGCACCGGCACCACAAGGAGGACGAGTACACGTACGTGGTGAGCGGTCAGATCGGAGCGGTGCTCGGCGGTAAGCGAAGTCATTGCCGGACCGGGTGACTTGATTTTCAAACCTCGGATGCAGTGGCACACGTTCTGGAACGCTGGGGATGAACCGGCGTCGGTGCTCGAACTGATTTCACCAGCTGGCCTCGAGGTGTTCTTTCGAGCGCTTGGCACGATGTCTCAGCCGATCGACCCCGACGAACTCGCCGCGTTGGCTGAGCCGTATCACTGCGATGCCGACATGCAGGCGACGGAGTCACTGCTGGCGACGCACGAGTTGCGCTTCTAGCCGCCGTTGCTGCGAAGCAGCTCGGTCAGCGAGTTGGCTGCGTGCACGACAGCCGGCGCATGCAGGCGCCCGGGCTGGCGGCTGAGCCGCTCGAGCGGCCCAGACACGGACACGGCCGCAATCACTTTGCCTCCGGGTCCACGCACCGGAGCGGACACACTGGCGACACCGGCCTCTCGTTCGCCGATGCTCTGTGCCCAGCCACGGCGTCGCACGGCGGCCAGCATGGATGCTGTGAAGCGCGCGCCCTTCAATCCCCGGTGCAACCGGTCCGGCTCTTCCCAGGCCAATAGCACCTGCGCCGCGGAGCCAGCAGCCATCGACAGCACGGTGCCGACCGGCACGGTGTCTCTGAGGCCGGAGAGTCGCTCTGCTGCGGCCACGCACATGCGCTGCTCGCCCTGACGGCGATAGAGCTGTGCACTCTCGGCGGTGCTGTCACGCAGCGAGTTGAGGATGCCGCCCGCCGCCGCGAGGAGGCGGTCTTCACCGGCGGCCGCAGCCAGTTCTCCGAGGCGCGGTCCGAGGATGAAGCGACCCTGGAGGTCGCGGCCGACGAGTCGGTGGTGTTCGAGCGCCACCGCCAGGCGATAGGCAGTCGGACGCGCGAGGCCAGTAGCGGCGACCAGACCCGCGAGATTCTGAGGGCCGGCCTCGAGTGCGCCGAGCACGACCGCCGCCTTGTCGAGGACTCCGACCCCGCTAGAGTTGTCCATAGGTCGATACTGCCGTTTCGAACTCTGAGACGCAAGTGAGAACTTCCCTTGTAGCGCGCAGAATCTCGACTAGGCGAAGAAGGAGCACATCATGTCTCAGCAGGCAGCGCGGACACTGGCCGAGAAGGTCTGGGATGCCCATGTGGTGCGTCGGGCCGACGGTGAACCCGATCTGCTCTTCATCGATCTGCATCTCGTGCACGAGGTCACCAGCCCGCAAGCCTTCGACGGCCTGCGTCAGGCTGGACGTCCGGTGTACCGCCCAGACCTGACGTTGGCCACCGAAGACCACAACGTTCCGACTCTCGACATCGACCGCCCGATCGCCGATCCGGTCTCGCGCACTCAGGTTGAAGCGCTACGCAAGAACTGCGCTGAGTTCGGCGTCCCACTTTTTCCGCTTGGCTCGGACGAGCAGGGCATCGTGCACGTCGTCGGTCCGCAGTTGGGGGTGACCCAGCCAGGCATGACCATCGTGTGCGGCGACAGCCACACGTCCACCCACGGTGCGTTCGGGGCACTCGCGTTCGGCATCGGGACCAGCGAGGTCGAGCATGTGCTGGCGACCCAGACACTTCCACTTCGACCTTTCAAGACGATGGCGATCACCGTCGAGGGGTCACTTCCCGACGACGTCACTGCCAAAGATTTGATCCTGGCGGTCATTGCCGAGATCGGCACTGGTGGCGGGCAGGGCTACGTGCTCGAGTACCGCGGGAGCGCGATCGAGCAGTTGTCGATGGAAGCGCGCATGACCATCTGCAACATGTCGATCGAAGCTGGTGCCCGTGCCGGCATGATCGCCCCAGACGCGACCACCCTCGAGTATCTGAAGGGACGCCCCCACGCGCCGGCTGGCGCCGACTGGGATGCCGCAGTGCAGTGGTGGTCCAGCCTGCCAACTGACCAGGGCGCGACGTTCGACCACGAGATCGTGATCGACGCGAGCACGCTTCGGCCCTTTGTGACCTGGGGGACCAACCCAGGTCAGGGGCTTCCGCTGTCGGCGACAGTGCCGAACCCGCAGGACATCGTCGATGAGGCGGAGCGGTCGGCGGCCGAGCGCGCCATCGAGTACATGGACCTCACACCGGGAACGCCGTTGGCAGACATCGCCGTCGACACGGTGTTCCTCGGGTCATGTACGAACGGCCGAATCGAAGATCTGCGAGCGGCGGCCGCGATCATCGGTGGACGAGCCGTGGCCCCGAGTGTGCGCATGCTCGTGGTGCCCGGATCGGTGAGGGTGCGACTGCAGGCCGAGAGCGAGGGTCTGGACAAGGTCTTCACTGATGCTGGTGCCGAGTGGCGCCATGCGGGGTGCTCCATGTGCCTCGGCATGAACCCCGATCAGCTGGCGCCGGGGGAGCGCAGCGCCTCTACGTCGAACCGCAACTTCGAGGGTCGACAGGGCAAGGGTGGTCGCACCCACCTGGTGTCACCTCAGGTTGCTGCTGCCACCGCGGTCATCGGACGTCTCAGTAGTCCAGCTGATCTCGCGACCCGTGCCGTTGTCGGAAGTGAAGAGGGGAACTAGCGATGGAAGCCTTCCGCACCCACACCGGTCGCGTCCTGCCGCTTCGGCGGAGCAACGTCGACACCGATCAGATCATCCCGGCGGTCTACCTCAAGCGGATCACTCGCGACGGGTTCGAGGATGGCTTGTTTGCGGCCTGGCGCAAAGACCCTGACTTCGTGCTCAACCAGCCGGAGTACGCAGCGGCAACGATCGTGGTGGCTGGCCCGGAGTTTGGCACTGGGTCGTCTCGAGAGCACGCGGTGTGGGCGCTGCAGAACTACGGGTTCCGAGTCGTCATATCGCCGAGGTTCGCCGACATCTTCCGAGGCAACAGTCTCAAAGGTGGCCTGCTGACGGTCGAGTTGGACGAGCCTGTGGTCGAGCAGCTGTGGCAGCTGGCCGAGTCCGACGCGTCCTCTGAGGTGACCGTCGACCTTGAGGCGCGTGAAGTGAGATTCGGCAGCACCGTCGTCCCGTTCGAGCTCGACGACTACTCGCGGTGGCGGCTGCTCGAGGGCCTTGATGACGTTGGATTGACCTTGCAGCACACCGACGAGATCGCGGCGTTTGAGGCGCGGCGTCCGGCCTGGATGCCACGAACCGTCTCAGAGGCTGGGTAGCTCCCGTCTCTGGCGGCTGGTGAGTGTGACGAATCTCCTTGTGTCGTAAGGGCTTTCTCGGCGTGTATGCGTTGTGTCCTTGCCCTTGATTGCCTAACGTTCCCCTCGGTCGGGCAAACGCTCGGCGCACGCCCTCGGTCGGATGGTCAAGGATCACCCGACATCACACAGGCTCTTTGAAGGGGAAGTAGTGAACAAGGCTCAACTCATCGATGAACTCTCCGGATCGTTCGACGGCAACCGTCGTGCTGCCCAGGCCGCTCTCGAGGCAGTTCTCGACACCATCACCCGCCAGGTCTCCAAGGGTGAGGCCGTTGCCATCACCGGTTTCGGCAAGTTCGAGCGTCGGGTTCGCCCGGCAGGCACCGCCCGTAACCCGCAGACCGGCGCGGTCGTCAAGACCAAGAAGAAGCACGTCCCGAAGTTCACAGCGGGTGCTGAGCTCAAGGCAGTCGTGAACGGCGAGAAGAAGCTCGCGGCGCCAGCCAAGAAGAGCAGCGCCAAGAAGGCAGCCGCCAAGAAGAGCACGGCGAAGAAGGCACCGGCCAAGAAGACCGCAGCCAAGAAGACCGCAAAGAAGGCTCCGGCCAAGCGCACGGCAAAGAAGACGGCAAAGAAGACCGCTCGCAAGCGGTAGGACTGACGCTTCTTCGTTGAGGGTCTCGCCCATTGGGCGGGGCCCTCAACTGCGTCCCAGGCCCCAAGCCCAAGCCGTGGCCCGGCTAGCGGACCCGGCCAGCGGACCGGCTCGAGGGTTCAGCTCGAGAAGGTGACCAAGGTCAGGGTCGTGACACGGGGCCCCGCGGGGTCCTCGGTGACCTGCACCTTCAAACGCTGACCCTGGCGCAAGGTCAGCAGAGCACCCGACTGCCAGGCCTTGGCCTCGAAGGGGATCACGCGACCGTCATCGGTAATAACCGATCCATCACCGTGGTGGGCGTCGAACGTGTGAACCGTGGCCTGGTGTACCGGGTCTGTCATGGTGCTGAGCCTAGTGAGCCCGAAGTGAACCCAGCGAGTGAGCGACCAACGAGGTATACCGACCAAGACCCAAGCGTCCGGCGGCGGCTAGATCGTTGAGGGTGTCGACATCGCAGGCGAGCGAGGGGGCGGCCGCACTGGCAGGCAGGAGGGTGGCTCCGAGCGCCACATGGCGCGCCGCGGAGTTCGGGCCGAACGACGGCCGCAGCCCCTCTGGCGAGAGGGCCGTGAGCATGGTGGAGCCCGAACCATGTCGATCAATGACGAAGACGGAGTTCTCGGACTCCGCGACTCTCAGCGCGGCATCGAGAGCCGACGACGTGAGCGATGGCAAGTCGGCCACGAGGGCAGCGACTGGCATTCCGGATGGCACCACCTGCTGTGCGGCCCACTGCAGGGCGTCATCGAGGTCACCAGGTGGTTGCACGAGGACGGCATCAGCCTCGGCCAACGCCGGAGAGGCGCCCATCGCCGGCGATGTCGTCACGACGGTGACGTGAGCGACTGAGCGGGCGGACGTCGCCGCTGCGATCGTGTCAGCGGCCATGGCCTCGGCGAGCGCGCGACGATCAGCGGACGGCAGAGCGAGCCGCGACTTGGCGGCATCCCATTCCTTGACGGGGATGATCACGTGCCACATGAGGCCACGATATGCGGCGTCGGCGCGCCTGCACCGCCCCCGTCCGGTGCGACACTGTGGGACCGGCGTCGTTGAGGCGGCGTTGAAGGGAGGGCGGCGTGCCTGCTGAGGAGTCGCCAGGTGCGGCGTACTCGTTCGCTCGTACCGTGCTCCGACCGCTGATGCGAGCCGTCAGTCACCGACAGTGGCAGGGCATGGAGCACCTCCCTTCATCCGGTGGCTGCGTGGTCGTCGCCAACCACCTGTCGCATAGCGATCCGGTTCCGCTCAGTGACTTCATCGATGCTGCTGGACGGCGTCCGCGATTTCTCGGTAAGGCTGAACTGTTCGACATGCCGGTGCTCGGGCGCCTGTTGTTCTCGGCCGGACAGATACCTGTGCAGCGGGAAAGCGCCCATGCTGGCGCTGCCTTGGCGGCGGCGGTCGACGAAGTGCGGCAAGGTCACTGCGTGGTCATCTATCCCGAAGGCACCCTCACTCGCGATCACGCGCTGTGGCCGATGGTCGGCAAGACCGGTGCCGCGAGGGTTTGGTGGGAGACGCGCTGCCCAGTGATCCCCATTGCTCAGTGGGGAGCCCACGAACTGCTTGCCCCGTATGGCAGGGTGCCGAAGGTGTGGCCGCGTCCGGTCATGCGCATCAAGGCCGGGCCGCCACTGACCTTGGCGACCACGTCCCCGCCAGACTTCCGGGCACTCACGGCAACCGTCATGAACGCCATCACCGAACTACTGGGAGAACTGAGGGGTGAGGTACCTCCTGGTGCCGCGTTCGACCCACACACGTCACACTTACCGCGAACCGGCAACCCGCGACGCCGAGATGAGGAGGGCCATTGATGCACGCGGCAGTCATGGGGCTCGGCTCGTGGGGTACGGCATTTGCCGCCGTCCTGGCCGACGCAGGTCACGAAGTGCGTATCTGGGGTCGCAACCCCGAGACCGTTGCTGTGGTGCAGCAGACCAGGCGCAATGAGGCTTTCCACCCGGGTTTCGAGTTGGCTCCCTCCGTCACGGCTGTCTCCAATGCGGCCGAAGCGGTAGCCGGTGCTGACCTCGTAGTACTCGCCGTCCCGGCGCAGTCCCTGCGCGAGAACCTTCAGGCCTGGGGGAGTCACATTCAGCCAGACCACACAGTGGTGTTGAGCTTGCTCAAGGGCCTGGAACGTGGATCACACAAGCGCATGAGCGAGGTTGTGATCGCCGAGACCTCATGCGCGTCTGAGCAGGTAGCAGTGTTGTCGGGACCGAACCTCGCGCGCGAAGTCGTGCAACGCCAGCCAACGGCGAGTGTCGTGGCGTGTTCAGACGAGCAGGTTGCTACGCGAGTGCAGGACTGGGTGCGTACGGCGTACTTCCGTCCTTACACGAACAGCGATGTGATCGGCGTCGAGCTTGGTGGTGTGGTCAAGAACGTGATTGCACTCGCTACTGGCATGGCCGAAGGAATGGGTTTCGGCGACAACAGCAAGGCCGCGATCATGACTCGCGGGCTAGCTGAGATGACCAGGCTGGGTCGTGCGATGAAGGCCGATCCGTTGACCTTCATGGGCCTCGCAGGGGTAGGAGACCTGATCGCAACCTGTTCGTCCCCGTTGTCCCGCAACCGCACATTCGGCGAGAACTTGGGACGGGGAATGTCATTGGACGAGGTGGTAGCGATCACCGCCCAGACTGCCGAGGGGGTCACGTCGTCCGATGCCGTGCTCGAGCTTGCCAAGGAGCACGACGTTGACATGCCGATTACCGAGCATGTCTCCGGCGTCGTCACGCAAGGGTGGTCACCACGCGACACCGTCCAGTCGCTCATGAGCCGGGTCGCCAAGCCAGAGTGGTAGTCGGCTGAGGTGGCTCAGGCTGGCTCAGGCTGGCCTAGGCTGGCGACGTGACTGAAGCCGCTTCCCGCATTCGCGTCGCCGTCGTGTTCGGCGGACGAAGCTCGGAGCACCAGATCTCGTGCGTCTCTGCCGGGGGCGTGCTTCGAGCTCTCGATCCGAAGCAGTTCGAGGTGGTTCCCGTCGGGATCACACCCATGGGTGAGTGGGTTCTGGTCGGCTCCGAAGCCGAAAGTCTGGCGATCACGTCAGGGAAACTTCCCTCACTTGATGAATCGTCTGGTGCTCCCGTGGTGTGGACTGCTGACCCCAGTCGGCAACTGAGCGTCCAAGAGCCTGGCCAGGTTCCCGAGGTGCTCGGCGACGTCGACGTGGTCTTTCCGCTCCTCCACGGCCCCTACGGAGAAGACGGCACGATTCAGGGGCTGTTGGAGCTTGCTGGCGTGCCATACGTGGGATCTGGAGTGCTGGCCAGCGCGGCAGCGATGGACAAGACCGTGACCAAGATTCTGGTCGCCGCTGCCGGGATCGAGCAGGCCCCGTATGTGGTGATCACCGACCGGCGATGGACCTTTGATCGTCCGGCCGCACTCGCCTCAGTGCGCTCACTGCAACTGCCGCTGTTCGTCAAACCTGCCCGCGCAGGGTCAAGTCAAGGGGTCGCCCGGGTCACCGCGTGGGACGACCTCGAGGACGCCATCGAGGCTGCGCGCCTGCACGACCCGAAGATTCTGATCGAGCAAGGGATCAGCGGCCGCGAGATCGAGTGCGGAGTCCTTTCTGCGCTCGACGGTTCGGGACCGGAAGCTAGCGTGCCGGCCGAAATCACCGTCAAGGGTGAGCACGACTTCTACGACTTCGAGGCGAAGTATCTCGATGACGTGACGGAGTCAACCGTTCCGGCTGACCTGCCCGCTCACGTGACCGATCGCGTGCGGTCGGCCGCCTGTTCGGCGTTCGATGCGGTCGGTTGCGAGGACTACGCCCGCGTTGACTTCTTCGTCACCGACGATGAGCGCGTGGTGTTCAACGAGATCAACACCATCCCTGGGTTCACACCGATTTCGATGTTTCCGCAGATGTGGGAGGCATCGGGCGTCACCTATCCCGAGCTCGTTGCGCGATTGGTGAGGAGCGCACTCGCCAAGCGTCGCGGGCTGCGCTGATCATTCGCCCCCCGTGAACTAGCGGGTCGGGACGAACTCCGCCACGAGTGAGGACAGTTCGCTCACCGGTCCGATCTCGGGGGCGTAGTCGTCTGGCACGGTTACTTCGACATTGGCCACTCGCTCGTAGGTCGTGAAGGCGTAACCCTCGGTGAGCTCCTCTGCGAACCACTCGACGTCGCCAACGACGGTGAGCTCGGACGCTGGGTTCAGGGCGGCTGGATCGGAGACACCACATCGCACCGAGATCGCGGGTTGTCCCCACGCCGCGGTGAAGTCAGAGGCCGGCTCTGTCTCGCGCCTCGACTCATCGACCAGCTCATCGGGCAACCGGGCCATGAACTCACCGCATGCGGTGGCTTTGGCTGAGCCTTCGGGTGGCGGGTCGGGTGGGTCGACCTTCGCTGCTCCCGAACACCCTGCGGCGACCGCCGCCACTGTCAGCGCGACTATGGCGCGGGAAGCGAGATCTCTGCGGCGTTGCGGGCGACTCAGAGCTTGATCACCGGGCACGTCAGGGTGCGAGTGATTCCCGGGACACCCTGAACCTGAGCCACGACGAATCGGCCGAGCTCATCGTCGCTTGCTGCCTCGGCGCGAACGATCACGTCGTACGCTCCGATCAAGTTCTCGGCCAGGGCCACTCCGGGGATCTTGGCGATCGCGTCAGCTACCTCGGCCGCACGTCCGACCTCGGTTTGGATCAAGATGTATGCCGTGACCATGACGAACCTCCCGACTACCCCCACCATTGGGGGCCTTGACCGTACCGGGTTCGGTGCCCCGCGGGCGACCCCGTGAGCGACCCCGAGAGCGACCCTGAGCGCCTCAGCGATCGCGGAGAGTTCGAGCTGATCGACGCGATCGGGCGCCGCTTGCCGCAGGGCAAGCAGGTGATCGTGCCCCCGGGCGATGACGCCGCGGTGGTGCTGGTCGACCAGACCCCGACCGTCATCACCACCGATGTTCTGGTCTCCGGTGTGCATTTCCGCACTGATTGGGCAGACGCTCACGACATCGGACGCCGTGCTGCGGCTGCGACGCTTGCCGACCTGGTCGCGATGGGATCGCAACCAGTGGCGCTGGTCGTCGCGCTGGTTGCCCCAGCCGCGACCGAGTCGGCGTGGGTCCTGCGCCTCACAGATGGGCTCCGTGACGAAGCCGACCTCGTGAAGGCTTCCATCGTCGGCGGCGATGTTTCGCGTGGTGAGCAACTGTCGATCACCGTCACCGGGGTCGGGTCGTTACGCGGTGATCCCGTGCTTCGCAGCGGTGCTGTGGTCGGCGACTACGTGGCTATCGCGGGCAAGAGCGGGTGGGCCGAGGCGGGCCTGGCAGTTCTCACCCGAGGCTTCGGGACGCCGCGAGCTCTGGTGGAGGCGTATCGGCGTCCGGAGATCGACTACGCAACGGCGTTGAAGGCCGCCGCAGGGGCGCACGCGATGTGCGACGTCAGTGACGGCTTGCTGGCCGACCTCGGTCACATCGCGGTGGCCAGTGAGGTCGCGATCGATGTCGACACCTCGTCGCTCGAGGTGGCCGAGCCGATCGCGGCAGTGGCCGCGGCCTATGGCATGGACCCGCTCGTCTGGGTGCTCGGCGGTGGTCACGATCACGCATTCGTTGCCACGTTCGCGCCGAAGAAGCGGTTGCCGAAGGGGTTCGTAAGAATTGGCTCAGTGGCGGAGCGCACCGATGGGGCTCCTCACGTCACGGTCGATGGTCGGCCGTGGTCAGGGAGCGCAGGACACGCGCACTATCGCTAGCGGGCGACTAGCGAGAAACCTTGCCCGCCTTGATGCATGAGGTGCAGACGGTCAACTTCGTGGGAGTACCACCGACGGTGGTACGGACGGTCTGCACGTTGGGGTTCCACCGACGAGGCGTGCGTCGGTGCGAGTGCGAGATGCTGTTGCCGAAGCCCGGGCCCTTGCCACAGACGTCACACTTGGCAGCCACAGTGGCTCCTTCAGGAGGTGGATCGAGATTGGTTCGACAACTGATTTACCTGGGCTTCGACCGGGGAGTTCACCGACCGATACCAGCCCCCGAGGCTACCTGATCGGGTGTGTGTGACCCAAACCGACCGTGGGATGAGGCAGTTAGGCTCGCGCTGGAGTAGTAGAGCAGCAGTACTGGAGCAGCAGTACTGAAGCAGCACTGAGTCTGGAGGGAGCACCGGTGGCGGTAGCAGTGACTGACGCCTTCGGGGTAGCCCACCTGGTCTCCTGGGCCGATCGAGGTGGCCAGCTGCTCGAGGCGTCGCGGATCCCGATCGACGCCATGAACGTCTACCCGGTGCCCGATGGCGACACCGGCACCAACCTCTGCCTGACCTGGCGCGCCGGCAGCGAGGCGCTGCGCTCGACGGTCGACGACGAGGCGACTCTTGCCGACGCTGCCACCCGCTGGTCTCGGGCCGCGTTGCTCGGGGCTCGGGGTAACTCCGGGGTGATTGTGGCCCAGCTGCTGAGAGGCGTCGCCGCCACCTTCGTCGAGCACAGCGTCCGCACTGGTCAGGCGGCGCTGAGCCCCGATTCCAGTGCCACGGTGCTTGTGGCGGGGCTGACCCGCGCCGTCGAGCTGGGATACGCCGGGGTGGCACGACCGGTCGAGGGCACGATCTTGACGGTGGCAGGCGCCGCTGCGCGTGCCGCCAATGATGCCGTGGCCGGGGGGTTGACAGTCGTCGTCGGCGCCGCGGTCGAGGCGGCTGCCGACGCACTGGCGAAGACGCCACACCAGTTGGCCGTCCTCGCCAGGGCGGGTGTGGTTGACGCGGGTGGGCAAGGGTGGGTGTTGGTGCTCGAGGCCCTACGAGCCGCGGTCGATCCGGCCGCGCCCACAGCGGCAAGCGTGCTCGCTGCCTATCGGCTCGACCAGCCCGTCGCCGCTCATGTTCACGCGCTGGACAACCCGGACGCCGACAACCCAGGCGACGACGTCGCCGGGGTCGACGGCCCCGGAGCCGACGGGGCGTTCGAGGTCATGTACCTGCTTGAGGGCACCGATGAGGCGGCTGCGACGCTCCGCCGCGAGTTGGACGCCATCGGGGCGTCGGTTGTGGTCGTGGGCGGCGATGGTCTTTGGAATGTCCATGTGCATACCGACGACGCTGGCCCAGCCGTCGAGGCAGGGGTCGCACGCGGTCGGGTGTTCCGTATCAAGATCACGCCCCTGACCGATGCCGGGCGTGCCCACGATGTCGCCGCTCCGACAGCGGAGCGGGTCACCAGTGCCCCGAGTTCCATCAGTGCCGCGGGTGTGACAGCGCGGGCAGTCGTAGCTGTCGCGTCCGGTGAAGGCAGTGGGTCGCTGTTCAGCGCAGGCGGCGCACGGGTAATCGCAGGGGGAGTCGGGCGACGACCGACTCCTGGCGACTTCGTGGCAGCAGCGGCGGAGGCCGACGAGGTGCTGCTGCTGCCCAACGATGACGATCACCTGGCGGCTGCAGAGGCGGCTGCCGACGAACTGCGGGCGACCGGTGCCCACATCGTCGTCCTACCCACTCACTCTGACGTCCAAGGGTTGGCAGCACTCGCGGTGCATGACCTCGGACGCAGTCTCACCGACGACGTCGTCACGATGTCGGCGGCGGCCGGGGCCACGCGACACGGAGCCATCGCGCGCGCCGAGCGTGAGGCGATGACGTCCGCCGGCATCTGCCATCCGGGTCAGATCCTCGGTTTGGTCGAGGGAGACGTCGCGGTGATTGGCGACGATCCCGACGCTGTTGCGCGGGCATTGGTCGACCGCATGTTGTCGGCGGGCGGTGAGTTAGTGACCGTGCTCTATGGCCACGACCCACTGCCCGGAGCCACGCTCGCTGAGTCGGTCCGGCTCCACCTGCACCAGACCCGCCTAGACGTCGAAGTGGTCTCGTACGACGGGGGTCAAGCGCTGTACCCACTGCTGATCGGTGTCGAGTGAACGATCTCGACTGGTTACAGCGGCCGCTGCGCTCGACGGTCGGTGGTGCAACGGCCAAGGCGCTGGCTGCGCTCGACCTGGTCACGGTTGGTGACCTCCTTGACCACCACCCGCGTCGGTACACCGATCACGGGCAGCTCTCTGACATCGGCAGCCTGCAGGTCGACGAGCAAGCCACGGTTCTCGCCGAGGTTGCATCGGTGTCAAGTCGTCGCATGAAGCAGCGCAAGGGCACCCTGCAAGAGGCCGTGATCACTGATGGTCGTAGTCGCTTGTCGCTCACCTTCTTCAACCAACCGTGGCGCGAGCGGCAGCTGACTCCCGGAAGCCGTGGACTCTTCGCAGGCACGGTGTCCGTGCGTGGCAGCAAGCGCCAGTTGACCCATCCCGAGTGCCTCATCTTCGGTGGGCCAGTTGAAGGTGAACCGGCCAGCGAGGTCGAACGCGACCTCATGGCGATCGAGCAGTTCACCGACTACCTGATCCCGATCTACCCGGCGACCGCAAAGCTTCCCTCGTGGCGAATCCAGAAGGCGATCGGTGTCCTGCTCGACACGCTGCCTGAGCTGCCCGACGTGCTGCCAGCCGATGTGGTCGCGCGCGAGCAGTTGATGTCTCGCACCGAAGCCGTGCGCACGATTCACCGACCGCGCTCCATGGACGACGTCCAGAACGCTAGGCGTCGCTTGGCCTACGACGAAGCGTTGGTGTTGCAAACCGTTCTCGCCCGGCGCCGGGCAGCCCTCGCCGCACAAGCAGCGACGCCCCGTGTTCCAGCTGCTGGTGGGTTGCTGGACGCGTTCGACGAACGCTTGCCTTTCACTCTTACCCAAGGGCAACAGGCAGTGACCGAAGAGATCGCCACGGATCTTGCGCGAAACCAGCCGATGCACCGCCTGCTGCAAGGTGAGGTCGGCTCCGGCAAGACCGTGGTGGCGCTGCGTGCCATGGTTGCTGTCGTCGATGCTGGCGGACAGGCAGCGTTGCTCGCCCCGACCGAAGTGCTGGCGCAACAGCACTACCGCACGATGACGTCGATGCTGGGCGCCCTCGCCGAAGGCGGAATGCTCGGGGCACCCGCCGAGGCGACAAGGGTCAGGCTCCTCACAGGCAGCCTGTCGGCCGCCCAACGTCGCGAAGTGTTGCTCGACATGGCGTCCGGTGAGGCCGGCATCATCGTGGGCACTCACGCACTGCTTCAAGAGCACGTCGACTTCTTTGATCTGGGCCTCGTCGTCATCGACGAGCAGCATCGGTTCGGAGTCGAACAACGCGAGGCGTTGCGCGCCAAGGCCGAGTCGCCACCGCACGTGCTCGTCATGACAGCCACGCCGATCCCGCGCACTGTCGCCATGACGATCTTCGGCGATCTCGATGTGTCGACGCTTGTCGAGCTACCGGTCGGACGCCAGACGATCGCGACCCATGTGGTGCCAGCGGCTGAACGGCCGGCATTTCTAGAGCGCACCTGGGAGCGCGTCTGCGAAGAGGTCGCGTTGGGGCGACAGGCATATGTCGTCTGCCCCAGGATCGGCGCTGACTTGGACGCGGCGAGCCTCGGCACTGGACCTAGAGCTGGCACTGGAGTCGGCAGCAACGACACTCTCGCCCCCGAGCAGCACTCGGTGCTGGCTCTCACGCAGTACCTCGAAGACGGCCCGCTGTCTGACTGCCGGGTCGCGATGCTTCATGGCCAGATGCCTGCCGAGGCGAAAGATGCCGTGATGTCGCGGTATGCGGCGGGCGACATCGACGTACTCGTCGCCACGACGGTGATCGAAGTCGGCGTTGACGTGCCCAACGCCAGCGTCATGGTCGTCATCGATGCCGATCGGTTCGGTGTCTCCCAACTGCATCAGATCCGAGGTCGGGTGGGGCGGGGCGAGACGGCAGGCCTGTGCCTACTGGTCACAGACCTACCGACGGGCCACGCTTCGCGGGAACGGCTGCAACAGATTGCCAGTAGTAGCGACGGATTCGAGCTGGCTCGCCTCGACCTCGAACAGCGACGTGAGGGCGACGTGCTCGGAGTGGCGCAGTCGGGGGTCCGCTCGAGCCTGAAGGTCCTTCGTGCGGTTTCCGACGAGCAACTCATCGTGACGGCGCGCGGCGATGCCATCGAGATCGTGGCGGCTGATCCAGACCTTGAGTCGCACCCAGAGTTGCGTGAAGCAGTCAACGACCTCGAAGCCGCCGAGCAAGCAGAGTTCTTGGAGAAGTCATGACTCGCGTGATTGGGGGCGCCGCGCGGGGTAGACGGCTGGTGGTCCCTGACGCGGGTACCCGTCCAACGTCCGATCGTGCTCGTGAGGCCGTGTTCTCAAGCCTTGAGTCCATGCGCGGACCTTGGCAGAACGCCGTCGTCCTCGACCTCTACGCGGGCTCTGGCGCGTGCGGGTTCGAAGCCTTATCTCGGGGGGCGGCACGTGTCGATCTCGTCGATGACGACCGAGCTGCCGTAGCAGCGATCACGGCGAACCGAGATGCGTTGCTGGCACAGGTGCCGGGCCAGACTCGCGTACACGTGGATCGATCATCGGTTGCTCGCTGGGTAGCAACGCCACCTCCGGGTGTCAGCTACGACGTCGTCTTCTGCGACCCTCCCTATCTCACGCCGTCCGACGAGGTGAGCGACGCCGTTGCGGCTTTGATGGATGCTGGCGCGCTCACCACCGGGTCGCTGGTCGTGGTCGAACGCAGTGCGCGTGACGAGGCCTGGCAGTGGCGAGCGCCTCTTGAAGGCATCTGGAATCGGCGATACGGCGAGGCGCACCTCTGGATCGCAGAGGTCAACGCCTGACCGGCCAGTGATAGCGTCGCGGACGTGCTGAGCGTCGTATGTCCGGGGTCGTTCGACCCTGTCACCAATGGGCACGTTGACATCATCGAGCGCGCCTCAGGGCTCGCTGACCAGGTGTTTGTGGCGGTGATGGTCAACCAGAACAAGCAGGGGCTCTTCACCGCTGAGCAGCGAATCGACTTGCTGAGCGCATCGCTGCAGCACGTCGACAACGTCACCATCGAAACCTTCTCAGGCTTACTGGTCGACTACTGCCAGGCCAAAGGTGCGCGCGCCATCGTCAAGGGTTTGCGCGCCGTGGGTGACTTCGACTACGAGCTTCAGATGGCCCAGATGAATCACCGGCTGACTGGTGTCGACACTCTGTTCGTGGCGACCAACCCGCTCTACTCATTCTTGTCATCGAGCCTCATCAAAGAGGTCGTTGCCTTCGGCGGGGATATCAACGGCTTGGTGCCAGCGCCGGTTCTTGGTCCCTTGGTCGACGCGCTCACCGGTCATAGCTGACCTGCACTGGAGGATATGTGGAGATCCACGACACACTCGACGAGCTGGTTCAGGCGATCGAGGGTGCGCGAGCGGTGCCAATGTCGGCGTCCTGCATGGTCAATCGCAGCGACATTCTTGCTCTGCTCGACAAGGCGCGACGCGAGCTGCCGTCTGACCTCACCCGCGCCGACTCACTTCTGGCCGACGCCGAAGGCGTCATCGAACAGGCCCGTCGGGCCGGCGACGACATCATCGCTGAAGCTCACCAAGAGAAGATGCGGCTGGTGGCCGAGACAGAAGTGCACGCTCAGGCCGAGCGTGAAGCCGGACGCATCGTCGCCAGCGCCAATGTCGAGGCCGAGCGCATGCAGCGTGAGATCGACGACTACATCGACGCCAAACTGGCCAATTTCGAGCTGGTACTGACCAAGACGCTCGAGGCGGTCGCGCGAGGCCGCGACAAGATCGCGGGCCGACGGGCCGTCGAAGAGTTGTCCGAGATCGAGCTCCCCTCGTTCGATGAGGATGAAGGGGATGGCACGGGGGACACCGGAGAGCGCCGGGGCTGACAGGACCGGGCTGACAAAGGTACGACGCGCTTTTGGGGCTCTCGCGCCGCTCGGCTACGCTAGACGACGGTCTCGTCTGCGAGGCCTATCTCGATCAGAGTTTCATCAGAGTCATCTGAGCCATCAGATTTCTGTCAGCCTTCGATCATCTCCGATCAAGAGAGCACTGGAGATCGCGCCTGTGTCGCCTCTTGATTTCCATGATCCCCTCGTGTTGGACACCCGTGCGGTGGCCAGGCAGCCGGGGGCGATGGCCGAAGTGGCACGCACTGTGCCGGCTCCGATCGGGTTGGGCTTAGACGTGGTCAGCGTTCCCGAAGGTGCCCAAGTCGAGCTTGATCTACGGCTCGAGTCGGTCCTTGAAGGAGTGTTGGTGTCCGGGGTAGCCCGGGCACAGGCAACTGGCGAGTGCGTCCGATGCCTCGACCCGATCACGGTCGAGCTCGACCTCGACGTGCAAGAGCTGTTCGCCTACCCGGACGCCGCTGCTGCGGACGCCGAAGAGATCGCGCAGGTGGAGGACGAGCTCGTCGACTTCCGGCCAGTGCTGCGGGACGCCGTGGTGCTCGCCCTGCCCCTGCAACCGGTGTGCCGAGATGACTGCCTCGGTCTGTGCGCCACGTGTGGCGCGCGGCTGAACGACGATCCAGGCCACCAGCACGACCAGGTCGACCCACGATGGGCCGCCCTGGGGGGCGTGGACCTCGCGGTCAACGACCCGAACGAGCCAGACGCGTCGCAGGGCGCGTCCGAGAACTAGAAGGGCACCACCGTGGCCGTCCCGAAGCGCAAGACCTCGCGCTCGAACACTCGCTCGCGCCGCGCGAACTGGAAGGCCACTCGGCCGACCGTCGTGACGTGCGAACGGTGTCGTGAGCCCAAGTTGCCGCACGTGGCGTGCCCCACTTGCGGCACATACAACAAGCGCCAGGTCATCGCGGTCTGACCGTCCGCGTGACCGGCCAGTCCACGGCGAGCCATCCACTGCTGCTCGCGCTCGACATCGAACTGTCGCCTGAGCTACTCGAGCAGGCATTGACCCACCGCTCGTACGCGTACGAGCACGGTGGGCTCCCGACGAACGAGCGCCTGGAGTTCCTTGGCGACTCCGTGCTCGGATTGATCGTCACCGAGTCGCTCTACCTCGGCCACCCTGACCTGCCAGAAGGACAGTTGGCCAAGTTGCGCTCTGCGGTCGTCAACATGCGTGCCCTCGCCGGCGTCGGCCGCGGCCTCTCCCTGGGGCAGTATCTGCGGCTGGGCAAGGGTGAAGAGGCCACGGGGGGCCGCGACAAGGCGTCGATCCTGGCTGATGGTGTCGAAGCCTTGATCGGGGCGGTGTACGTCGATCGAGGCATTGACATCGCCACCACAGTCGTCCACCAGCTGTTTGATCCACTTCTTGAGCAGGCACCGCACCTGGGGGCCGGCCTGGATTGGAAGACCAGCCTGCAAGAACTGACGGCGGTGCTCGACCTCGGCGTTCCCGAGTACCGCATTTCCGACTCCGGGCCAGATCACGCGAAGTCGTTCGTCGCCACAGTCGTCTTGCGCGATGGAGTGCACGGTCAAGGTGAGGGGCACTCGAAGAAAGAGGCCGAGCAAGAGGCAGCAGCCGCCACATGGCAGGAGCTAGCCGCGCGGCGAGCGGATGCCTGAGCTTCCTGAGGTCGAAACCGTTCGACAGGGCTTGGCCGAGCAGATCTCCGGACGCACGTTCGTGCAGGTTCGTACCCACCATGCCCGAGTCGCTCGTCGGCATGTGGCCGGACCAGCCGACCTCTGTTCCCGCCTCACTGGGCGCCAGCTCGTCGGCGTCGAACGTCGCGGCAAGTACCTCTGGTTGCCGCTCGCGCCCAGTTCGCGGCCCAGTTCGCGGCTGAGTTCGCGGCCGAGTACGCGGTCCAGCAAGTCGTCCGGCGAGCCAACGGACGCGATGCTCGCCCACCTGGGCATGAGTGGTCAGTTCCGGGTGACCGACGGCCCCATGTCAGACCATCGTCACCTGCGCTTCGATGCCGAGCTCGACGACGGACGCTGGCTGACCTTTCTCGACCAGCGGACCTTCGGTGGCATCGGGTGGGACGCCCTGGTTGCTGACAGCACCTCGAGTCGACGAGTGCCAGCCGCGTGGCAGCACGTGGCACCCGACCCGTTCGAACCGGGATTCGACGGCGAGGCCGTGGTGCGTGACATCCGTCGCCGACGCAGTGAGATCAAGCGGGTCCTGCTGGATCAGACGGTGGTGTCAGGGATCGGCAACATCTACGCCGACGAAGCCCTGTGGCGTGCCAGGGTGCACCCGGGGCGGCCCAGCGACAAGCTTCCGTCCCGTACCGTCCGACTGGTGCTCGAGGCAGCAACTGAGGTCATGGCTGAGGCCCTCCGACAGGGTGGGACCTCCTTCGACGCTCTGTACGTGAACGTGAACGGCGAGAGTGGGTACTTCGAGAGGTCGTTGACGGCGTACGGCCGCGAGGACGAACCCTGCCTGCGGTGCGGGTCGCCGATTCGCCGGCTCGCCTTCGCAAACCGGTCCTCGTTCGTCTGCCCCAGGTGTCAACGACCCCCTCGTGGGCGGCTGGGCTAGGCCAACCGGGTGACCGGTTGAGCCAGCTTTGTGACCGCTTCTTGACCTGTTCGTCACCTGGGTGTCACCCTGAGAGTGCGCCGGAAGGCGTTCCACCACCTGGAAGCGACCAGCTGCCCCCAGCTGGATCAAGATCGTGACCGGATGACTCCCAGAAAGGGCCTCCCCTCCATGGCGAAGGCGATTCTTGGCCACGTCGGCGGACCCGACCCCCGTCTCTTGGCCGAGGTGGCCCGACTGCGTCGTCGGGTAGGTGAGCTTCAGGCCGAGATCTCGCGACTGACCGCTGAGAACCAGGCGCTGCTCACCGAGTCACTCCACGAGTCGTTGGGTGAGAGTTTGAACGACGAGATCATCACCTTGGACGCCCCGCATCCAGATCGTTCGACCCCAGCGCTCGCCTGACCCTGCGCCAGCCGGGCCGAAGGCCCGGCCCGAGCGCATCGGGCTGCACCGTCGTGTCGCGCGCGCCCACCGCTGATCGTGTGGTCGCCCTCGGTACTCTGACGTCCAGCACTGACCTGCAGGCAATTCCCCACCGTGCCAGGTCGACCCTGCAGATCCCTCTGCAGGTGCCTGACCAGAACCACTGGCCAGCCCCACTGGCCAGCCCAGCCCGGCACACCCGAACGCAGGAGCAGACACGGTGTACCTGAAGACCCTCACGCTGCGCGGCTTCAAGTCGTTCGCCTCGGCAACCACCCTCAGGTTCGAGCCAGGCATCACCTGCGTGGTCGGCCCGAACGGCTCTGGCAAGTCCAATGTGGTCGACGCGCTGTCGTGGGTCATGGGCGAGCAAGGCGCGAAGTCGCTGCGCGGCGGCAAGATGGAAGACGTCATCTTTGCCGGTACGTCTGGGCGGCCTCCCCTCGGACGCGCCGAGGTCGTTCTCACGATCGACAACACCGACGGTGCACTGCCGATCGACTACACCGAGGTCACGATCTCTCGCACGATGTTCCGCAACGGTGGCTCTGAGTACGCCCTCAATGGCGAGCCGTGTCGCCTGCTCGACGTCCAAGAACTGCTAAGCGACTCCGGAATCGGTCGCGAGATGCATGTCATCGTCGGCCAGGGGCAGCTCGACTCAGTGCTGTCGGCCACCCCAGAAGACCGTCGCGGCTTCATCGAAGAGGCAGCCGGCGTCCTGAAACACCGCAAGCGCAAAGAGAAGGCGCTGCGCAAGCTGGACGCCATGGAGGCAAACCTGGTTCGCCTCACCGACCTCACGTCCGAGTTGCGTCGACAACTCAAGCCGCTCGGCCGCCAAGCCGAGGTGGCACGTCGTGCCAGCGTGATCCAGGCCGAGGTGCGCGACGCGCGACTCCGGATCTTGGCCGATGACCTCACCGAGTTTCGTGCCGCCCTTGAGCAAGAGGTCGCCGACGAGAACGCGCTCCTCAAGCTGCGCTCAGAAGCTGAGGCGGCGCTCGCACTGTCCCAGCAGCGCGAAGTCGAACTTGAGGCGGCCGTGACAGCGACGTTGCCGGCGCTGACTGACGCCCAAGAGACGTGGTTCCGGCTCACCGGTCTGCGCGATCGCTTCACCGGTTTGGCCTCGCTGGCCACCGAGCGAGTGCGCTTTGCCGCCGAGGTTCCCACGCACCGCACGTCGGGGCGTGAACCCGAAGACATGGAGCACGAGGCTCACCAGATTCGGCAGCAAGAGGCCGAGCTTGAGGTCACCATCGAACGTGACCGTGTGACGTTGACAGGGGCAGAGCGGCTTCGGGCCGACGCTGAGGCGGCACTGAGCGCCGAAGAGAGTCGCATCGCCAGCGTGCTGCGCACGATTGCCGATCGTCGTGAGGGGATCGCCAAACTGGCCGGACAGGTCAACGCCGCGCGCACCACGGTCGAGGCGTCTGACGCCGAGCGCGAGCGGCTGCACGTGTCGTTGGTTGATGCCCAACAGCGCGCTGCGAGCGCCCAACAGGAGTTCGCCTCGTTGGAGTCCGAGATCGCTGGTCTCGACCAGGGCGAGGTCGATCTCGACGGTGACTACGACGGAGCCTCGAGAGCGTTGTCGCAAGCTCAGGAGCGAGTAGCTGCGCTTCGCGAAGAGGAGCGTGCCGCAGAGCAGCAGCGGGCTGCGCTCACAGCGCGAGTCGAGGCATTAGAGCTGGGAATGGATCGCAAAGACGGCGCAGCTGCGTTGCTGGCAGCCAATGAGCGCGTCTCAGGCTTGCTCGGCTCGGTCGCTGCGATTGTTGCCATCGAGCCTGGCGCCGAGGCTGCGATTGCCTCAGCACTTGGCTCAGCGGCCGACGCCGTGGCCGTTGCCTCTGTCGACTCTGCGGTTGATGCCATGTCGTTGCTGAAGACCGAGGACGCTGGGCGTTCGGGCATCGTCGTGGCAAGTGGCAGCGAGGTCGGCTCAGCGGGGTGGCCTGCGCTCCCGGGATACGCCACCTACGCCATCGACCTGGTGCGAGCTCCCGAGCAAGTGCGCCCAGCCCTGCGACGACTGCTCGACAAGGTGGCCGTCGTTGACGGCCTGAGCGAGGCGCGGTCGTTGATCACCGCACAACCGACACTCACGGCGGTCACGCGTGACGGTGACTTGCTTGGAACGGCGTTTGCGCACGGTGGCTCCTCCCACGCACCGAGTCTGCTTGAGGTGCAAGCCGCGATCGATGACGCGAACGAGCAGCTGGTGGCAACGACACACCGGTGCGAGCGCCTGAGGTTCACGCTCACCCAGGCCACAGCGGAGGAGCAAGCAGCCCAAGAACGCGTCGATGGCGCCCTCGCTCGACTGCATGAGTCGGATGCCCGTCTCGCCGCTGTCGCCGAACAGCTCGGGCAGCTCGGTTCGGCCGCGCGGGCAGCTGCCGCCGAGGCTGAGCGGCTCGACACTGCCATCGCCGCGGCGGTCGAGCGTCACCGCGAAGCCCAGGTGGCGCTCGCTGATCTAGAGCAGCGCATGGCGTCAGTCACCGGCTCGCCACATGTTGCCGAACCCGACATGACTGGTCGTGACGAGCTGGCGCGCGCATTGGTGTCGTCTCGTGAGGCAGAGACTGAGGCGCGACTTGCGGTTCGCACCGGTGAAGAGCGAGCGCGTGCGTTGCACGGCCGGGCTGACCAGCTGCAAGCCGCGGCGGAAGCCGAACGTACGGCGCGGGCCGAAGCGATCGCACTGGCCCAGCGGGCCGCCCGAGAGGCTGAGGTTGCGAGGGCCGTGCTGCGGGCCTGCGATCTTGTCGGTTCCCGTCTCGAACGGTCCTTGGCGCTGGCCGCCGATGCCAGAACGGCCGCCGAGCGTGCGCGTACCGTGCTTGAAGCCGAGCTGCTCGACGTCCGAACGCGTTCTCGAGAGATCAGCGGCGAGCTCGAGCAGCTGACCGACTCGGTGCACCGCGATGAAGTGGCGCGCACCGAGCAACGACTCCGGATCGAACAGATTGAAGAACGCGCGCTCGAGGAGTACGGCATCGACGTCGACTCGTTGCTCACCGAGTACGGGCCAGATCAACTCGTGCCACCACCACCGCTCGCTCCCGACGAAGAAGAGACCGACCCACCGCGCCAGCCGGTGCCATTTGTTCGGGTCGAGCAGGAGAAGCGTCTGAAGGGTGCTGAGCGCAACCTGGCGGTGCTCGGCAAGGTCAACCCACTCGCGCTGGAAGAGTTTTCGGCGATGGAGGAACGTCACCAGTTCCTCACAGAGCAGCTCGAAGATCTGAAGAAGACCAAGCGTGACCTGCTCGACATCATTCGTGAGGTCGATGACCGCGTCGAGCAGGTCTTCACCGAGGCCTACCGCGACGTCAGCCGTGAGTTCGTTGAGGTGTTCGCGCGGCTGTTCCCAGGCGGTGAGGGCAAGCTCGTCCTGACCGATCCCTCTGACCTGTTGGCGACCGGTGTCGACATCGAAGCGCGCCCTCCCGGCAAGAAGGTCAAGCGACTGTCGTTGCTGTCCGGCGGCGAGCGGTCGTTGACAGCCGTGGCCTTCCTGGTGGCCCTGTTCAAGGCACGCCCGAGCCCGTTCTACGTCCTCGACGAGGTCGAAGCGGCACTCGACGACACGAACCTCGGACGCCTGCTCGACATCTACGAGGAGTTGCGCGAGAACAGCCAGCTGATCGTCATCACCCACCAGAAGCGCACGATGGAGGTGGCCGACGCGCTGTATGGCGTCTCGATGCGAGGTGATGGCGTCAGCGCGGTCATCAGCCAGCGACTGCGTGAAGCTGAGTCGGCTTAGCCGCCCTCAGGCTCTCTGAAAGACTCGTGACCCGTGGACCCGCTCTCGCTCGTCGTGATCATCGCCGTTGTGCTCGCTGTGGTGCTGGGCGTTGGCTTTGTCGCCCTGCGAGGTCGATCGGGTAGCTCGCGACGCGAGCGAGAAGCGCCCGCCTCACGCGCTGGTCACGTTCCCGGAGTCGGCGACGACGCTGCTCCTCCGCGAGACACTCCCAAGCGCACGATCGCGACGGTTCGAGCTGCCCGACGAGCAGGCGGACGTGGGTGACCGCTCCGATTCCTCCGCAGACGCCGGGCTCACCCTGCTTGAACGCCCCACGCCGTCGCAGGGCCGGATGGCGCGGCTGCGAGATCGTCTGGCACGTTCGGGGGCATTGGGTCAGGGGATCGTCGGGCTCTTGTCTCGCTCCGCCGTCGATGAGCAGACGTGGGAAGACATCGAGGACTCGCTCATCTCCGCCGATCTAGGTGTCGGGGTTTCCGGAGAGGTCGTTCAAGGTCTTCGGGACGCCATGAGGGCCGAGCCGTCTGCGTCACCGGCCGCCCTGCTGCGCACCCAGCTGCTCACCCTGGTCGATCCCGACGCCGACCGGTCGCTGAAAGTGTCACAGCCGGACCGTCCGTCGGTCGTGCTCGTGGTTGGCGTGAACGGCACCGGCAAGACGACCACGACCGGCAAGCTGGCGCGTCTGCTCGTGGCCGACGACAAGGACGTCGTGCTCGGCGCAGCCGACACGTTTCGTGCCGCCGCCGCCGACCAACTGCAGACCTGGGGGGACCGTGTCGGTGTTCCCGTCGTTCGTGGCCCCGAAGGGGGTGACCCGGCGAGCGTCGCGTTCGAGGCCGTGACCGCTGCCGTTGATGGCGGGAGCGATGTCCTGATTGTGGACACGGCCGGACGCCTGCACACCAAGGCGGGCTTGATGGACGAGCTCGGCAAGGTGAAGCGAGTCATCGAGAAGCGGTCACCCGTCGATGAAGTGCTCCTGGTGCTGGACGCCACCACAGGCCAGAACGGCATGGCGCAGGCCAAGGTTTTCGCCGAGGTCGTTGACGTGACCGGCGTGGTGCTCACCAAACTCGACGGGACCGCCAAGGGCGGCATCGTCGTTGCCGTTCAGCGCGAACTGGGCGTGCCGGTGAAGTTGGTGGGCCTGGGCGAAGGACCCGATGACTTAGCGCCCTTCGACCCTGAGGTTTTCGTCGACGCCCTGGTGGGATAGCCCTAGGGATAGCAACACCTCGACGTCTCACGGGCCGCGCGGGACGCTGCTTAACCTCGGTCCGTACGGAGCGGTCAACGTGACGGCACCGTTGGTGCCGCGATCACAGTCGTCGACACGAATGCGCCACTCGCCTTCGTGGACCAGCCGATGATGGAAGCGGCACAACAGCAAGGCGTTGGTGACGTCAGAGGGACCGCCCTCGTGCCAGGCGATGACGTGGTGGGCATCGGTGTGTGCTGGAGGCCGGTGACAGCCCGGCCATCGGCACCCTCCGTCGCGTGCTGCGAGGAGTTTGCGCTGCTGCGTCGAAAAGAGCCGCTGCGTTCGTCCGAGATCGACAACCACACCGTTGGTGTCGAGGATGAGCGGTGTCAACTGAGCATCGCAGGCGATGCGGGCAACAGCGAACGGATGCAACGCCTCTCGCCGGGGAGACAGGTGCGCGTGGCCTTGCCCGTTGACTACCACGGCAAGGTGCGGTCGCCCGCCGCCTGCTTGGGGAACACGCTGTGCGTCGCAGGCACTCGCAAGAACCTGGATCAGCCCATCAGCGCGGCGCTGGGCATTTGACCGGTTGTCACTTGGGCCATCTGGCGTCAAGAAGGGCTGCAACGCGGCGTCCACCACTGCCGCGGACTCGGCATCGAGCAAACCGTTGATCGATGTCATACCGTCCAACAACGGCGCCATAGTGAGATGGCGACGTGCGAACTGCTGCTCGGTCAGCGCAAGCGTTCCGTCGGGATCGACCACGTGCGCGAGATGCTGCCCTGCCACCCGAACATCGCGAACGGAATTGGATTCGGCCAGTGTCGTCAACAGTTCAACAGCGTCGGCTTGGTGCACGTGGTCGAGGTGTCTGGTGTTGTGCTCGATGGCTTGCAGGTGCTCGTAGGTGATGGCGCCCATGGTGAGTTTGCGCACCGGCTCGCTGAGCAGTTCTCGCGAAGAGCGAGCCAGGCGCACCCGCCTCGATGCCTCAGCACCTGACGTGCGGCAGGCGGACCGAATCCAGGCCTGCGTCGACGACGCGCCCTGCAACATCTGCCCATCGCCGTGGGCATCGAACACCTCGGTGGCGACAACTGTCGCCGCCGCTGCGGCGTCGGTGAGTTGCTGCAGCATCGTGAGCCACTCGGCTCGCTCTTCGGCCGTCGCGCGCTGCAGCAGGTCACGAGTGCTGTCGCCTGCGAGCACGCGAACCGACTCAAGCGCCTGGACGACTGGCCCAGCGATGGTCAGGGGCGCGGACACAAGTGCCTTTCAGGGGACGGACCAATGGTGAGGTCACTTCTGGCCGACGACCGTCTCCTGAACCATGTGGCAAGTCCTTGCCGTCCCTGCCCTGCTTGCTGAGCTTGCTGGGCTTCGTGTGCTGGGTGAAGCCATGCACGCCATCTGTCGTCGGTGAGATCACCCTAGATCGAGGGTCTGACAATGGTCCGCTCGACGAATCGCCCGCTCGGTACGTGCACGGCAATGCCCCCGGTCGAGCAGCCGTTACCCTCGTGATATCTCCTGAACCGGGCTAGCCGAAGGTCAACTGTGTTCTCCACGCTGCAAGATCGCCTCACCGCCACGTTCAAGAACCTGCGCGGTAAGGGCAAGCTGTCGGACGCCGACATCGATGCGACCCTGCGCGAGATTCGAGTGGCGCTGCTCGAAGCCGACGTGGCCCTGCCGGTCGTGAAGGACTTCATCGCCGCTGTCAGAGAGCGTGCCAAAGGTGCTGAGGTCTCGCAGGCGCTTAACCCCGCACAGCAGATCGTCAAGATCGTCAACGAAGAGTTGGTCGGCATCTTGGGGGGCGAAACTCGGCGCATTCGATTCGCCAAGACGCCGCCAACGGTGATCATGTTGGCCGGCCTCCAGGGAGCGGGAAAGACCACGCTGGCCGGCAAGCTTGCATTGTGGCTGCGTGAGCAGGGGCACCAGCCGCTGCTGGTCGCGGCAGATTTGCAGCGACCCAACGCCGTCCAACAGTTGCAGGTCGTGGGTGAACGGGCGCAGGTGGCCGTTTTCGCACCAGAGCCTGGCAGCGGGGTCGGTGACCCGGTGCGTGTGGCCAAGGACTCCGTCGCTTACGCCCGCGAGAAGCTGCATGACGTCGTTGTCGTCGACACCGCCGGACGGCTTGGCGTCGACGCCGACATGATGCAGCAGGCCCGCGACATCCGTGACGCCGTCACGCCCGACGAAGTCCTCTTCGTGGTCGACGCGATGGTCGGTCAAGATGCGCTGACTACCGCTCAGGCATTCCTTGACGGTGTCGGCTTTGACGGCGTGGTGCTGACCAAACTCGACGGCGATGCACGTGGTGGCGCGGCGCTGTCGGTACGCGGCGTCACCGGGCGTCCGATCCTCTTCGCGTCGAACGGCGAGAAACTCGAGGACTTCGACGCCTTCCATCCCGAGCGCATGGCATCGCGCATCCTTGACATGGGTGACTTGCTCACGTTGATCGAGCAGGCCGAGAAGGTGTTCGAGCGTGATCAGGCCGAAGAGATGGCCGCCAAACTTGCCACCGGCAACGAGTTCACGCTGGAAGACTTTCTTGCGCAGTTGCAGGCCGTCCAGAAGATGGGATCGATCGGCAAACTGCTGGGCATGCTCCCTGGCATGAGTGAGCACAAAGAGGCAATCAACAATCTCGACGATCGAGAGTTCGATCGCATTCGCGCCATCATCCAGTCAATGACCCCGGCCGAGCGAGCCGACGTGAAGCTGCTGAACGCCTCGCGTCGGCTGCGAATCGCCAACGGATCGGGTACCCAGGTCAGCGACGTCAACCAACTCACGACGCGGTTCCTTGAGGCTCGCAAGATGATGAGCCAGATGGCCAAGGGGGGCGGCATCCCCGGAATGCCGAGCATGCCAGGAATGCCAGGTGCTGGCGCTGGCTTCGGTGGTGGCAAGAAGGCTCAGGCCAAGAAGGGCAAGAAGGGCAAGGGCAAGAAGCCCGGACGCGTCAGCGGCAATCCGGCCAAACGGGCACAACAACAATCCGGGCAACCGGCGGCCGCCGATGCTGACCAGGCTGACCAGGGCGCAGGGCCGGCGGGAGCCCCGCCCACCACCCTCGGAGAGCTGCCCGACGCGTTCACCGATCTTCTGGGGCGCTAAGGCGCCGGAACGTTGCCCAGTTTGGGCCCATCGGGCGCTCTCTGGCACACTGGCCTGCTGTACCCGCCGGGTTGGCGGCCCTCTCACCGCCCACGCCGACGAGTCCCCCTTGAGTCACCGCTCAGCACCCCCACGCTCGTGGTGACGCGAGACCCCATCAGAACCAGGAGCTCAACGCCACCGTGGCTGTCAAGATCAAGCTCAAGCGCATCGGCAAGATGCGCGAACCGCACTACCGCATCGTCGTCGCCGACGCCCGCACCGCGCGTGGTGGACGAGCGATCGAAGAGATCGGTCAGTACCACCCACTCGAGGATCCTTCGCGGATCCAGGTCGACTCCGACCGCGCCCAGTATTGGCTTGGGGTCGGCGCTCAGCCGACCGAGGCCGTCGCCGCTATCTTGCGCGTGACCGGAGACTGGCAGGCGTTCAAGGGCGAGCCCGCCCCAGCACCCATGCTGGTCGCCGAGCCCAAGGCCGACAAGAAGTCGGTGTTCGCAGCTGCCGCGAAGGAGGCTGCTGGCCTCGAAGACAAGCCAGCGACCACCACCAAGGCGAAGAAGAAGGCTGCGCCCAAGGCTGAAGAGCCCAAGGCTGAAGAGCCCAAGGCTGAAGAGCCCAAGGCTGAAGAGCCCAAGGCTGAAGAGCCCAAGGCTGAAGAGCCCAAGGCTGAAGAGCCCAAGGCTGAAGAGCCCAAGGCTGAAGAGCCCACCAAAGAGCCTGCGGCCGAATGATCGAGCAGGCGCTCGACCACCTGGTCCGTGGCATCGTCGACAACCCCGACGACGTCTCGGTTCGGCTGCGTGAGCAGCGCCGCGGCGGCCGCCTGTATGAGGTACGCGTGCACCCCGACGACCTCGGACGCGTCATCGGCCGCGGCGGTCGTACCGCATCGTCGGTGCGCACCGTCATCGATGCGCTGTCCGGGCGTCGGGTGCGGGTCGACTTCATGGATTCCGCCGGGTCGCGCGGGTGACCGACTGTGTCCGCTGACCGCACCACGGTCGTCGTGGGCAAGGTCGGGCGCCCGCACGGCGTCCGTGGGGATGTCTCTGTCGAGGTTCGTACCGATGAGCCCGAGCAGCGATTCGCCGCCGGGGCCGTCTTGTTGACGCAGGGTGCTGGTTCCCGCGTCGGTGCGAGCGAATCGAGTGGCGCTGCCACGATCACCGTTGCCGGACACCGGTGGCACAGCGGCCGGCTCCTGCTGCACATCGAGGGAGTTGACGACCGCGAGAGCGCCGAGGCGCTGCGCGGCACGCTGCTGTCGGTCGAGGTCGATCCAGCCGAGCTGCCGAGCGATCCCGATGAGTTCTACGACCACCAGTTGATCGGCCTGACGGTCGTCGATGGCGTTGGGGCCACGCTCGGCGAGGTCAGCGCCGTGACGCACGGAGCGCAAGATCTGCTCGTCGTGCGACGCGAGGGGCAGGCAGACCTGATGGTGCCGTTTGTCCGTGAACTCGTCCCCGAGGTCGATCTCGACGCCGGGCGGGTAGTCACTGACCTGCCCGATGGCCTGCTCGACCTCACTGCCACCGACGCCCAGTCCTGACGAGAGACTGGCCGCATGAAGATCGACGTGGTCACGATCTTTCCCGCGTACTTCGACGTACTTGCCCTGTCGTTACTGGGCAAAGCGCAGGAGTCGGGTGCTCTCGACGTCGCAGTTCACGATCTCCGTGCCTTCACGCACGATCGACACCGCACTGTCGATGACACTCCGTATGGGGGTGGCCCGGGGATGCTGATGCGTCCAGAGCCGTGGGGTGACGCACTCGACCACGTGCGGAACACCGGCGGCCCGCCGACCATTGACGACGCGGATGCCCAGCAAGCGGCACCGCTCTTGTTGATACCCACGCCAGCAGGCGTCCCCATGACCCAGGCTGATGCCGAGGAGTGGTCCCACGAGTCGTGGTTGGTGATCGCCTGCGGCCGCTACGAAGGCATTGACGCGCGGGTAGCGCAGGTGGCCGAACGAGCTTTCCGGGTGCGCGAAGTGTCCATGGGCGACTACGTCCTGAACGGGGGCGAGGTGGCGGCGTTGGCAATCATCGAGGCGGTCGGACGCCTGCTGCCGGGTGTCGTCGGCAATGCGGCCTCATTGGACGACGAGTCACACGCTGGCGGAATGCTCGAGGCGCCAGCCTTCACCAAGCCGGCAACCTGGCAGGGGCTCGAGGTTCCCGAGGTGCTTGCGCTCTGGCCACCACGGCGAGGTGGCGCGCTGGCGGCGGGCGGCGTCCCTGCGGCGCACCGCCCAGGTGAGGCCTGACCTGATCGCGGCCCTAAGCCCCGTCGGCTTGGACGACGATGAGGTCACCTTGCTTGCCGAGCTGGGCTGGGTGCTCGATGACGGTCGATTTCGGCCGCTCGGCGGGGGTGTGGCAGACTAGCGGGGCCGATCGATGCGTCTCGTTCCTGCCATTGTTCCTGCCACAGGGGGCACCATGGGGGGCACAGCGCGACGATCGAGCTCCCATTAGATCCGTTCGATCGGCGCCGCGTTCGGTTGCCGGTCCACTGCGCTCGGTTGACCTGTGGCAGCCGAAGGAGTACGCCATGAACACGCTCGACGCCCTCGATGCTGGGTCGCTCAGAAGCGACATTCCCGAGTTTCGTTCCGGTGACACGTTGAAAGTCCACGTGCGAGTCATCGAGGGAAACAAGAGCCGTGTGCAGATCTTCCAGGGCGTGGTGATCCGACGCTCTGGTGGTGGGGTGCGCGAGACCTTCACGGTCCGCAAGGTCAGCTACGGCGTCGGTGTCGAGCGCACGTTCCCCGTACACTCACCGGTCATCGAGCAGATCGAGGTTGTCACCCGCGGCGATGTGCGACGCGCCAAGCTCTACTACCTGCGCGACCTACGCGGCAAGGCCGCCAAGATCAAGGAGCGCCGCGAGACGTCAGCTAGCCAGTGACGGCACACGCAGCACCTCCTCCGGCTCCGGCCGGTGATGTCGAACCAGGTGACTCGCGGAAGCGATCGTCGTTTTGGCGTGAGTTGCCGATCCTGGTCATCATCGCGCTCGCGCTCGCGTTCATTCTCAAGACGTTCCTGATTCAGGCCTTCTTCATCCCTTCTGGGTCGATGGAGAACACGCTTCAGATCGGTGACCGCGTCATGGTCAACAAGCTGGCTTACACGTTTGGCGACATTGAGCGCGGAGACATCGTGGTCTTCAGTGGGGTCGACTCGTGGGACCCCGAGATCGAGGTCGCCGACTCGGGCAACCCGATCACCGACTCATTGCGATCGATCGCCGGAGCCTTCGGATTCGCCGCATCGCCGAATGAGAAGGACTACATCAAGCGGGTGATCGGGCTGCCCGGCGATCATGTGGAGTGCTGCGACAAGCAGGGCCGAATCATGGTGAACGGCATTCCGATCGATGAGACTGAGTACCTCTACAACGACAACAAGCCGTCAGACGACACCTTCGACATCGTGGTGCCTGACGACCGGCTGTGGGTGATGGGCGACCACCGATCGGCGTCAGCCGACTCGCGCGCTCACATCGGCGACCCTGGGGGCGGTGCAATACCAATCGACAGCGTTGTTGGCCGGGCGTTTGTGGTGATCTGGCCCGTCAGCGACATGGGGTTGCTCACCGGTCCTGACAGCATCAACAACGACGAGATCGATGCGGCCCAGACCGAGCGCACGGTGAAGCAAGAGTCAGGATCGAGCTCGCCATGACGGTCAGCTCGCGGAGGCGGATGCACTGGATCACCGAAGTGCTGTTGGTCGTCGTCATCGCTCTTGTGGTTGCCGCACTCATCAGGGCGTTTGTCGCCCAGGTTTTCTACATTCCCTCGGGGTCGATGGAAGACACTTTGCACAAGGACGACTGGATCGTGGTCAGCAAGCTCACGACTACCTTGGGCACGGTAGAGCGCGGTGACGTCGTGGTATTCGCCGACCCGGGTGACTGGCTCGACGTGACGGCGTCCAGCAACCCGGTTCGTCAGGCGCTTGAGTTCGTGGGCATTGCCCCAGACAGCGCCGAAGGCGACCTCGTCAAGCGGGTGATCGGTGTCGGCGGAGACACCGTGCGGTGCTGCAACGGTGAAGGCCAAGTCGAGGTCAACGGCACCCCGCTCGACGAGGGCTACTTGTATCCGGGGGACGAGCCCAGCGACGCGCCAGCCGGCTGCTCGGGTGAGTTCGAGATCACGGTGCCCAACGGCTATCTCTGGGTCATGGGTGATCATCGCTCGGTGTCGAGCGACTCCCGCTGCCAAGAAGACTTGCTGCGGTTCGTTCCCGACGACCTGGTGCGTGGCCGCGCGGTCGCGGTGGTGTGGCCGTTCGCGAACTGGGATCTGATCAGCCGACCTGCGTCGTTCGACTCGATCTCGTAGATCTTGCCGATCTCGTTGACCGCGCTGGTCACGTTGATCTCGCAGTCGTGATGGCGCGCTGGCTAGGCTAAGCGTCGTGTCTCCTGTTCGTCGGTCCTCGGCGCGGGTCGTCGTGGTAGACGCGTCCGACCGCGTGCTGCTGCTCCGCGGAGGCGACCCGAAGCGCCCAGGGCCCGCCGTGTGGCACACCCCTGGTGGCGGCATCGACCCGGGTGAGACCCCGCAGCGCGCAGCGCAGCGCGAACTGGCCGAAGAGGTTGGGCTCGAACTTGACGATGCCGCTGAGCTGGGTCGCGTGATGTGGACCCGCCGCTTTCAGTTCTCGTTCGACGGTGTCGGGTACGACCAAGACGAGGTGTTCTACCTGCTGAGGGTCGACCAGCATGACGTTGACGTCTCTCGTCACACCCCGCTGGAACGTCGATACCTGTCGGGCTACCGGTGGTTCAGCGTTGATGACCTCGCGACGTTCGATGAACTTGTCGCGCCGCCAGATCTTGGTCCTCAGCTCGACGCTGTGCTGCGCGAGGGCATGCCCCTCGAGCCAGTGCAGGTCGGTCCAGCGGTGATGCCATGACTGTTCGTCGCCCTTCGTTACGACGTGAGAAGGCTTTGATGCGCGAGGGCAGCGTCCTCGTGGCCGGCTGCGATGAGGTGGGTCGCGGCGCGCTAGCTGGTCCGGTCACGGTCGGAGTCGTGGTGGTGGACGCGGGGATCGGTCGCGTTCCTCAAGGGCTGGCTGACAGCAAACTGCTTTCGCCGCAACGGCGAGAATCGCTGGTGCCCAAGATCCGGCGCTGGTCGCAGTGGCATGCGGTGGGTCATGCGTCGCCAGCAGAGATCGATCGATGGGGTCTCACGATCGCGCTTCGACTGGCAGGACAACGAGCGATGGCATTGGTGGGCGTCCAGCCTGACGTCGTACTTCTCGACGGCAACCAGGACTGGTTGTCGCCACGGCCAGAGCAAACCGCCATGTGGCAGATCGACCTCACCGACCACGTTCCCGACTGGCCGGAGTGCACGGTGCCTCGCGTTGTCACACAGATCAAGGCTGACCTGATGTGCGCCTCGGTGGCGGCGGCCAGCGTGCTGGCCAAGGTGACGCGTGACGCGATCATGACGACGTTGGCCGATGAGCACCCGCACTTCGCGTGGGATGAGAACAAGGGGTACGCGTCAGACCACCACCGAGCAGAACTGCGTGAGCGCGGGCCGTGTGAGCACCACCGGCGAAGCTGGCGCTTGGGTTGCGGCGATCCTGACGATCCCGACGATCCCCAGGACCACCGTGACCCGGCAGAGATCGTGGTGGCATCCACAGCCACTATGGCCGCCCAGGTTCTCCCCAACTAGTCGAGCACCGCTCGGCTTGAGCATCGACCTCCGCCACAGTCCGGCGCGGAGGTGGTGCTCATGCGCGCGAAAGACGTGCGTGGACGACTGGGTGAAGAGCTGGCGGCTGCTCACCTGATCGGTCAGGGTTTGATCGTCCTCGACCGCAACTGGCGGTGTGACGTCGGTGAGCTCGACATCGTGGCCCGCGATGGCGACGCCCTTGTCATCTGTGAGGTGAAGACGCGCAGCAGCCGTCGGTTTGGCGACCCGCTCGAAGCAGTGACGAGCACCAAGGCAGCGCGACTCCGACGCCTGGCTGCCCGCTGGGTTGTCGAGCACGACGTTCGACCTCGCGAGATCCGAATCGATCTGGTCGGCATCGTCCTCGACGGGCCAGCACCACAGATCGAGCACGTGCGCGGGGCCGTGTCGTGAGCACGGCAGCAGCGTTCACGATGACCCTCACTGGCGTCCAAGGAACGGTGGTGCGTGTCGAAGTTGATGCTGGGCCTGGCGTCCCAGGTCTCACCCTGGTCGGTCTGCCCGATACCGCGGTGCGAGAGGCGCGAGATCGCGTCAAGTCTGCGATCGGCAACAGCGGCGTCCCCTGGAAGTCGTGCAAGGTGACCGTCAGCTTGTCGCCCGCATCAGTGCGCAAACGGGGCAGCGGATTCGACTTGGCTTTGGCGTGTGCGTGCCTCGCTTCCTTCGACCAAGTCCCAGCTGACGCCACCAGCGCGTGGGTGATGATCGGCGAGCTGGGGTTGGACGGAAAGGTTCGCGCCGTCAACGGGACGTTGCCGATGGTCCTGGCTGCCGTGACCGCTGGGCGGCATCGCTTCGTCGTCGCAGAGGCGTCCGGCGGTGAAGCAGCCTTGGTGCCCGATGCCGAGGTGGTCGTGGTCAACGACCTCCAGGAGATGGTGGCAGTACTTCGCGGTCACCAGGAACCTCGTTGGGCTGCTGGCGTGAGCCCGGTAGTGGACCTCGGTGATGCCCCTGACTTGTGTGACGTCAACGGTCAGGCCACACCGCGTCTGGCCGTCGAGGTAGCAGCAGCAGGAGGCCATCACTTGTTGTTGCACGGGGCTCCGGGGGCCGGAAAGAGCCTGCTAGCCGAGCGACTCCCCGGTCTGCTCCCTCCGCTGACCGACAGACAGGTACTCGAGGTCACCGCCGTGCACTCCGTTGCCGGCGCCTTGGAGCCCGAGCGACCAATGGTTGTACGACCACCGTTTCAAGCACCGCATCACACCGCCTCGTCGGCTGCATTGGTCGGTGGCGGGGTCGGTGTTGCACGTCCTGGCGCGATCAGCCTTGCCCATCGCGGCGTCCTGTTCCTCGACGAGGCACCTGAGTTTCATCGCTCGGTGCTCGACACGCTCCGCCAACCCATGGAGCGAGGCGAAGTAGAACTGGCCCGCGGTGATGCGACCGTCACGTACCCCGCGAGGTTTCAGCTGGTTCTTGCCGCGAATCCATGTCCATGTGGACGCGGGGGAGGTCGCGCTCTGGATTGCACGTGCACTCCCGACCAGAAGCGTCGATACGCGTCGCGCCTCAGCGGCCCCTTGCTCGACCGGGTCGATTTGCAGGTACCCGTCCTTCCGGTGACGCGAGCTGAGTTGCTCGAGGGGCGTGGTGGCGAACCCAGCAACGTCGTCCGGCAGCGCGTGATGGCTGCCCGTGAACGGGCGAGCGTGCGTTTCGCCGAGCAGACGTGGGCCACCAACGCCGAGGTCCCGGGGCCGGCGTTGCGGAGTGAGCATCGGGTGGACCACGACGGTATGGCGATCGTGCTCGACGAGGTGGGTCGTGGCCGGTTGACCGGTCGAGGTGTCGACCGAGTGCTCCGCGTGGCGTGGACGCTTGCCGATCTCGGTGGGGTCGAGCAACCGGGGGCAGCCGAGGTGTCGACCGCAGTTGCGCTTCGCGGCGGGGGCTTGCCATGGGCGGCGTAACCGACGAGCGGGCAGCGCGACTTCGGCTGTCGCAGCTCGCCGAGCCAGGGGATGAGCGGTTGGGCGCCGCTGTCGCGCAGCGTGGCCCGGTCGAGGTTCTCGAGCGCATCCAACGTGCCGACCGATCGTTGCCTGGCGTCGAGCACTACCGGGCGCGGCTCGGGGTCGATGCCGGCGAACCCGGCCGCAGGCTCGATGAGCTGGGTGGCCGCTACCTCATCCCCGGCGACGGCGAGTGGCCGACCCAACTGATGGCACTCGGCCCGCAAGCGCCCCTCGGGCTGTACGTACTCGGCGCCGAGCTGCGTGTCGCGGCCGCCAGGTCGGTGGCGTTGGTGGGATCGCGGGCGGCCACGCAATACGGCTCGATGGTGGCCAGTGAGTTGGCCACCGATCTGGCGCTGCGGGGGTGGACGGTCGTCTCAGGTGGGGCCTACGGCATCGACGCAGCCGCCCACCGCGGTTCGCTAGCGGCAGCTGGCCCGACCGTCGCCGCGTTGGCGTTCGGTGTCGACACCGTCTACCCCCGCGGCCATACCGAGCTGTTTGCGCGCATTCGCGCAGACGGCGGAGCTCTGGTGGCCGAGCTACCTCCGGGAGCCACGCCCACCAAACCACGCTTCCTTCAACGCAATCGAGTGATTGCAGCGCTCACGAGGGGAACCGTCGTGGTCGAGGCGCAAGCGCGATCGGGGGCGCTGAACACCGCTGCGCGGACGCGAGCGTTGGGCCGCCCGGTGATGGTCGTGCCAGGCCCGGTTACCTCCGCTCACTCGGTGGGCTGCCACCGATTGGCACGTGGCGATGATCCCGCCCGCATCGTCACTGATGCGTCCGAAGTCATCGAGGAAGTGGGCATGATCGGTGAGCTTGCCGACCACACCGATCCGATCATGCGGGTGCGAGACGCCCTCGATCCCGTCTCCGAGCGAGTCCTGGAGGCGATGCCGTCAGAAGCGCCGGTCACCACCAGCGAGCTGTCGAGGAGCGCGGGCGTCGACGTGACAGCTGTCGGCGGCGTGCTGTTGCGTCTCGTGGCGTCCGGGTTGGTGCGCGAACACCCAGATGGCTTCGCGCGGATACCCGGGGCAGCTGACACCGTGATTCCACGGGGCCGTGCGGGGGGCGCTCGACGGGCCTGAGGCGGTCGATTCGAACCCTGCTCGTCGCTGCGCTGCGGGCTCATCGCTGCGCTGCGGCGCGGGGGCTTGCCTCACGGGCTATCCGGACGCACCGTTGACCGGTGACGGCAGAGTCGATGCACGAGACGGTGGAGGCCTTCGTGCGGCACCTAACGGTCGAACGAGGGCTTTCGCCACGATCGGTGCGTGCCTACTCCGCTGACATCGACGGACTCATTGACCACGCCTCGCGACGGGGTCGCACCTCGGTCGAGCAGATCACGCTGGCCGACTTGCGAGGGTGGCTGGCATTGCAGCAAACCTCTGGACGCGCGCGAAGCACGGTGGCGCGAAAGGCCTCTGCCGCGAGGACCTTCACCAGCTGGGTGGTTCGCACCGGCCGCGCCCCCACTGACGCCGGTTCGCGACTCGCCCGTCCGAAGGCACATCGAACCTTGCCGCAGGTCCTCGGCTCCGGCCATGTCGATGAGTTGATGGCATCTGCCGCTGACCGGGCCGAGAACGACGCCGACCCCGTCAGCGTGCGAGACCTCGCGATCCTCGAACTTCTGTATGGCACGGGCATTCGAGTCAGCGAGCTCTGTGGCGTCGATGTCGACGACCTCGACGCCCACCGCAGGACTGTCCGGGTGTTCGGCAAGGGGGCGAAGGAGCGGACCGTTCCCTACGGCGTCCCGGCCCAGCAAGCCCTGGACCGGTGGCTTGGTGGACCGAGAACCGCCCTGGCGACCTCCGATAGCGGACCGGCCCTGTTCCTGGGCCGGAGGGGGCGTCGCATCGACCCCAGAGCGGTTCGTACCCTGGTGCACGAGCAACTCAGAGCAGTCGAGGGCGCACCCGACCTCGGCCCGCACGGCCTGCGGCACACCGCAGCCACGCATCTGCTTGAGGGCGGCGCGGATCTGCGCTCCGTCCAGGAGCTGCTTGGTCACGCTACGCTCGCGACCACTCAGATCTACACTCATGTCTCCGTTGACCGACTGAAGAGGGCGTATGACAAAGCGCACCCCCGCGCCTGATCCGGACGCGCCGGCGTCCCGGACGTCCTCCAGCAGCTCCCAGACGTCAACAAAGCGTTCGGTGGCTGCTAGCGCCAAGAAGGTCGTGAAGAAGGCCATCAAGAAGACCACGAAGAAGGCTGCGCCGACCAAGAAGGCCGCTGCGAAGAAGGCGCCGGCCAAGAAGGCTGCCGCCAAGAAGGCTGCGCCGACCAAGAAGGCTGCCGCGACGAAGGCGCCGGCCAAGAAGGCTGCCGCCAAGAAGGCTGCGCCGACCAAGAAGTCCGCGGCGACCAAGGGCCCATCGAGCGCCAAGCTTGCTAAGTACGACGAGTTGGATGCGATCGACGAGGCCGCCGCCGCCGAGGCTGCATTGCAGCAACTGTGGCGAGACTTCAAGGACACTGCTGAGCAGAGCTTGCGCGAGCGACTGATCCTGCACTACTCACCGTTGGTGAAGTACGTGGCTGGACGGGTGGGCGTGGGGCTACCGCCCAACATCGAACAGGCCGACCTCGTGTCGTACGGCATCTTCGGTCTCATCGACGCCATCGAGAAGTTCGACCTCGCACGAGCCATCAAGTTCGAGACCTACGCGATCAGTCGCATCCGCGGCGCCATCATCGATGAGCTCCGCGCGATCGACTGGATTCCACGGTCAGTGCGTTACAAGGCGCGCGAGGTCGAGAAGGCGTACGCCGCACTCGAGGCCAAGTTGCATCGAACCCCGACCGAGCCAGAGGTCGCCGCGGAGATGGACATCACGCTCGACGAGCTGCACACGATCTTCAGCCGAGTGTCGTTCGTCAACGTCGTGGCGCTCGACGAGTTGTTGAACGTCGGTGGCGACAAGGGCGACAAGCTGAGTTTGGTCGACACCCTCGAGGACACGAAGGCAGAAGACCCGGTCGCGGCCTTTGAGTCAGAGGAGACGAAGTTCCTGCTGGCCAAGGCGATCAACCAGCTGCCAGAGCGCGAGAAGATCGTGGTGACCCTTTACTACTACGAGGGCCTCACGCTGGCTGAGATCGGGCAAGTGCTCGGGGTCACCGAGAGTCGGATCTGCCAGATGCACACCAAAGCCGTGCTGCAGTTGCGTGGTCGACTCGCAGACCCGGTCGACTAAGGCTCGGGCAACAGCACGATCGGTCCGGTCAGCCGCGCGTCCGATTTCAGCAAGCTCTGTGGGTCGATGTAGATCGCCCCACGTCGGGCACCCCAATGAAGGCATGGGGATCCCATGCAGTGCTCAGCGGACGCTGACGATCGAGATGATCCCAGCGAGCCGATGGGTTCACCGGCCTTCACGAGATCGCCGACTGATACTGACGGCAACACCGGTAGGTAGGTCGTGCGAACGTCGTTCTGGTGCTCGATGACGACGAGCGGTCGACCGGCGACGTACCCCGCCACCGAGACCCGCCCTGGTAACGCCGCCTTGACGGTCTGACCTGAGGCCGCTGCCAGGTCGACGCCGCGATGACCCGCGGCATAGGGGAGTGGATCATCGAACGGGGTGATCACCCTGGTTGGGGCGACCGGCCAGTCAGCACCGGACGCCGCGCCGGCCGCTGCGGGAGAGCCGATGGGGGCGGGGGATTGAGCCGCCGAGCCAGCGAACGGGGTGACCAGCAGTGCCAGAGCAGCGGTGACGGCGCCAAGGGCGAGGGGTGTCATGAGGCCGAGGGTGCCGGCGCTGGCGCCGAACGTCACCCGACCCAGACGCTGCTGGGGATCGTTGGAACCCAGATGTTGCGGCCTGTGGACGAGCAGGGACGGGGGCAGGGACGGGGGCAGGGTCGGGGACGGGTGGGTCCGGACGGCGATTAGGTCTGTCTCAGACCGACCGCGTAGACTTTGGCTCAGCACCCTGTCTCAGGGTGACTTCGCATGTCCGTCCCGCTCGCCACGCAGTGTTTGCTTGTTTGTTTGTTTGCTCGCATGGCGGGGGTTGGCCGCTCGGTCCGAAGGGTTCGCCTTTCGGGTGGCCGCGACAGGCATCAGGGTTCGCGGCGTCCCGTCGCGGACAACGAACCGAGTACCGCGCGTGTGCGCGGGTGAGGAGAGCGCGGCCATGGCCGTCGTCACCATGAAGCAGCTGCTCGAGAGCGGCGTCCACTTCGGGCACCAGACCCGTCGATGGAACCCGAAGATGAAGCGGTTCATCTTCACCGAGCGCAACGGCATCTACATCATCGACCTGCAGCAGTCCCTGTCGTTCATTGACCGGGCCTACGAGTTCGTCAAAGAGACAGTCGCTCACGGCGGCAGCATCATGTTTGTCGGCACGAAGAAGCAGGGCCAAGAAGCGATCGCTGAGCAAGCGACGCGAGTGGGTATGCCCTATGTCAACCAGCGGTGGCTCGGCGGAATGCTGACCAACTTCCAGACTGTGCACAAGCGGCTTCAGCGGCTCAAGGAGCTCGAAGAGATCAACTTCGACGACGTCGCTGGTTCGGGCGTGACGAAGAAAGAGCTGCTGATCCTCCGCCGCGAGAAGGACAAGCTTGAGCGCACGCTCGGTGGAATCCGTGACATGGCGAAGATCCCGAGCGCGCTCTGGGTCATCGACACCAACAAAGAAGCGATCGCGGTCGAAGAGGCTAAGAAGCTGGGCATTCCGATCGTCGCGATCCTCGACAGCAACTGCGACCCTGATGACGTCGACTACCCGATTCCTGGCAACGACGACGCCATCCGTTCGGTGGCACTGCTGACCCGCGTGATCGCGGACGGCGTCGCCGACGGTCTGGTGGCACGCGCCGGTGCGGCATCTGGTGATGCGAAGCCAGAAACCGCGGAGCCGGGTGCTGCTGAGCCGCTGGCCGAGTGGGAGCGCGAGCTTCTTGCCGGAGATGCTGCTACCGCACCGGCAAGCCAGTCGACATCAGAGACCAGCGCTGAAACCGCGGCTGAAGGCACGTCCACCGGTGCTGCGACAGACCCAGCGCCTACTGCTGCGACGGCACCTGAGGCAACCGATCAGGCCTGAGCAGTACACCCAACGAACGACGCTCGAGAGCTGACGAGTCAAGAAGCCGACGAGTCACATGCAGCAAGGAAGGAATCATGGCGAACATCAGCGCCGCCGACGTCAAGCGCCTCCGCGAGGCGACGGGTGCCGGAATGATGGACAGCAAGAAGGCCCTCGAAGAAGCTGACGGCGACTTCGACCAGGCCATCGAGTTGCTCCGCATCAAGGGAGCCAAGAGTCTCGGCAAGCGCGCCGAGCGGACGGCGTCCAACGGCCTGGTTGCCTCGACCGGCGGTGCCCTGGTCGAGATCAACTGTGAAACCGACTTTGTGGCCAAGAGCGAACAGTTCCAAGCGTTGGGTGCGCAGGTGGTTGCGGTGGCGGCTGCGGCCAAGACTGCGACCAGCGAAGAGCTTGCGGCCGCCGCGCTGCCAGACGGTCAGACCGTGCAGCAGGCGATCGACGCCCTCGCCGCCGTCATCGGCGAGAAGTTGGTGCTAGGGCGGGTGGCAGCGTTCGAGGGAACAACCACCGTCTACCTACATAGGCGCGCCAGCGACCTCCCGCCATCGGTGGGCGTCCTCGTTGAGTACGAGGGTGCCAGCGAAGAGGCCGCCCGTGGCGCGGCCATGCAGGTCGCGGCAATGCGTCCGCAGTACCTCACGCGTGACGACGTGCCGGCTGACGTGATCGAGAATGAGCGCCGGATTGCCGAAGCCACTGCTCGCGAAGAAGGCAAGCCGGAGGCGGCGCTGGGCAAGATCGTCGACGGTCGGCTCAACGGCTTCTTCAAGCAGGTGGCCCTCCTCGATCAACCCAGCGTGCAGGACAACAAGAAGAACGTGCAGCAGGTACTGGCCGATGCTGGAGTCACGGTCAGCCGATTCGCGCGTTTCGAGGTCGGCGAGGTCTGAGGTTCTGCAGAGCACCCAGACCAACTGAGGCGAGGAGCGACAGATGACGGAGACGCCAGCTTCACCTTCTGCTGAAGTCACGTCGGGTGCAACAGCCCACCAGGGGCCTTACCGCCGGGTGCTCCTGAAGTTGTCAGGCGAGGCATTCGCAGGAAATCTCGGGTTGGGTGTTGACCCTGACGTCGTCGCCGCGATCTCTCGACAGATCGGTGACGTTGTCGCCTCAGGCGTTCAGGTTTCGGTAGTGATCGGCGGCGGCAACTACTTCCGCGGTGCAGAGCTGTCGCAGCGAGGCATGGACCGCTCACGTGCTGACTACATGGGAATGCTCGGCACGGTTATGAACTGCCTGGCATTGCAGGACTTCCTCGAGAAGAGCGGTGTCGAGACCCGGGTGCAGACCGCCATCACGATGGGCCAGGTGGCCGAGCCTTACGTGCCCCGACGGGCCATTCGCCACCTCGAAAAGGGCCGTGTCGTCATCTTCGGAGCTGGTTTGGGTGCTCCGTACTTCTCGACAGATACCACAGCAGCGCAGCGAGCGCTGGAGACGTCCGCTGACGTCGTCCTCATGGCCAAGAGTGTCGACGGCGTGTACGACGACGACCCCAAGACGAATCCCGAGGCGGTGCGGTTCGACCGACTCAGCTTCGATGAGGCGCTCGCTCGTGGCTTGAAAGTGGCCGATGCGACGGCGTTCAGCCTGTGCCGAGACAACGCGCTGCCGATTATCGTGTTCAGCCTCCTCGAGGAGGGCAACATCGGTCGAGCGGTTCGAGGTGAGAAGATCGGCACGCTGGTGGCGCAGGACGTCTGACGCGGGACGTCTGAACCGTCAGGATTTCAGGTTCACAAGGGTTCTCAAAGGTTCGCATGGTTCACATGACGTGCAGGAATTTGCACGACCACCGAAAGGGTGAGGGTCGATGATCGCCGACACGATGCGTGAGGCGGAAGAGAAGATGGTCAAGGCCATCACGGTGGCCAAGGAAGACTTCTCGGCCATCCGCACCGGCCGCGCCAACCCCGCGATGTTCAACAAGATCTTGGCTGACTACTACGGTGCGCCGACGCCGGTGAACCAGTTGGCATCGTTCCATTCACCTGAGCCATCGCTGATGGTGGTGACTCCCTTCGACAAGGGTGCGCTCGCTGCGATCGAGAAGGCCATTCGCGACTCCGACCTCGGAGTTAATCCCGTCGATGACGGCAACGTGATCCGGGTGCCATTTCCGCCACTGACAGAAGAGCGACGCAAAGAGTTCATCAAGGTTGCCAAGCACAAGTCAGAGGACGCCAGGGTCGCGATGCGCAACATTCGCCGCCACGCCAAGGATCAGCTCGAGGCGATGCAGAAAGATGGTGACGTCGGTGAAGACGACGTCCGTCGGGCCGAGAAGTCGCTCGATGACCTCACTCACAAGTACACAACTCAGGTTGATGACCTGCTGAAGCACAAGGAAGCAGAGCTCCTCGAGGTCTGAGGCCCCACTTCATGAACGACGTAACCCCTGAGGTCAAACGGCGCTCGGGGAGAAACGTCCCCGTCGCCACCGCAGTGGGAGTCGCGCTCGCAGCGGTGGTGTTGGTCTCGCTCTACACGGTGACCGAACTCTTCGTCGCGTTGGTGGCGATCGCGGTGACCCTGGGCGTCTACGAGGTTTGCCGCGTACTGGCGAGCCGTGATATCGATGTGCCTGTCGTTCCCCTGCTGGTCGGTGGCGCGGCGATGATCGTGGCGGCGTACGTCGACGGTACAGACGCGTTGACCGCAGCTCTCGTCCTCACCATCGTGGCGATGGCTGCCGCACGACTGGCCAGACCTCGACCGGAGCGACTCACCAAGGACGTCGTCGTCGGTGCCTTCGTCGCGGTCTATGTTCCGCTGCTTGCGGCGTCCGCAGTATTGATGGCTGCGGAAAGTGATGGTGCTGATCGAGTCGTGGTCTTCATCATCGCGGTCGTGCTGAGCGACACGGGTGGGTTCGCTGCGGGAGTGAGGTTTGGGCGGCATCCGATGGCGCCATCGGTAAGTCCCAAGAAGTCGTGGGAGGGGTTGGCCGGTTCGCTCGTGGCCGCGACAGTGGGATCTGCCATCGCGGTCCCGCTGCTCCTGGGTGCCGCCTGGTGGCAGGGGGCCTTGGTAGGTGCCGTTGCCGTGGCGACCGCCACGGCTGGTGACCTCGCCGAGTCGTTGCTCAAGCGCGACCTCGGCGTCAAAGACATGGGCAACTTGCTTCCCGAGCATGGGGGAATCATGGATCGCCTCGACTCCCTGCTTCCGACGGCACCAGTGATGGCACTTGTCCTCGCCGCGATCGCTTCGTGATCCCGGGCGGCGCTCAGTCGCTGATGGGCGCAGATGGGCAATGATGAGCGCATGACGTTGGCTGCCAAGGCCCCCGATGAGCGTCGTCGCCGAATCTTGGCGGCAGCGATCGTGGTGCTTCGCGAGCGGGGGTTTTCGGGGACGCGGGTCGCAGATATTGCGGCGACCGCTGGCACGAGCCCGGCTCTGGTGCTGTACCACTTCAGCAGCCTCGCTGATGTGCTGGTGGCAGCACTGAGTTCCATCGAGGACGACTACTACGCCGAGCTGGCCGCTCATGTCGATGACGATCCCCGGGATCGGCTCGCGTTGATGGCGACCCTCAACGCTGAGGTGGGTCCGGCGTTTGGTGACTGGCAACTGTGGATCGAAGTGTGGGTGCGGGGGCTGCACGACGAGGGGATCGACCAACTACGCCGAGACTCAGATAAGCGCTGGCGCCAAGCCATCAGAGATGTCATCGATTCGGGAGTCGGGCTAGGCATCCTGACCATCCCCGACCCCGACGGGGCAACGCTCCGGCTGGCATCGCTGCAGGACGGCCTCGCGGTTCAGGCGGTGCTGGGCGGGGCCGGTCTCACGCCACAGTCCATGGCTCGCGAGTGGCTCATCGGCGTGGCTCACGAGCTCTCCCTCGATCCCGCAGACCTGGTCGGGCGCGCGAGCTTTGCCGACTCGTCGAGAACGGGAGCCCCCCATGGCACCTGAACCAGGCGAGCTGACCCTCGTTGCTCCGCCGCGAGGGAAGCCCCCGCGACACCTCGCAGACCTCGACCTTGCCGAGCGGCGACAGTGGCTCACTGAACTCGGTGAGTCAGGCTTTCGGGCAGACCAACTCTCACGCCACTACTTCGAACGACTTGAGACCGACGTCGCCCAAATGACAGACCTGCCGGCGAAGAATCGCGACCTGCTTGTCAGTTCGGTGCTGCCGCCGCTGCTGACTCCTGTCCGCACGCTGACCTGTGATGAAGGCGCGACCGTCAAGAACGTGGTGCGGCTGCATGACGGCTCGCTTGTCGAGAGTGTGCTGATGCGCTATCCGGGACGCACCACAATGTGTGTCTCATCCCAAGCTGGGTGCGGCATGAACTGCCCCTTCTGTGCCACCGGGCAGGCCGGACTCACGCGCAACCTCTCGTGCGCTGAGATCGTCGAGCAAGTGATGGCCGGAGCGCGCATGCTGGACGCCGGGCTCGTCGCGGGCGGACCTGGTCGCGTATCCAACGTCGTGTTCATGGGTATGGGCGAACCGCTCGCGAACTACCGAGCCACGATGGGCGCGGTCCGACGCTTGAGCGAGCCGTCGCCAGAAGGCTTGGGGATCTCTGCGCGTTCCATCACCGTCTCAACGGTCGGCGTTGTGCCGGCGATGGCGAGGTTGACCGAGGAGGGCATCCCGGTGACCTTGGCACTATCACTCCACGCACCTGACGACGAGCTTCGCGACACGTTGGTGCCCCTGAACACGCGGTACCCCGTTCGCGAGGTGCTCGAGGCGGCATGGGTCTACGCAGCCGCGTCCGGGCGCCGAGTCTCGATCGAGTACGCGCTGATCCGCGACATCAATGACCAGGAGTGGCGCGCACATCTGCTGGGGTCACTGCTCAAGCGCAAACTCGTGCACGTGAACGTCATTCCTCTGAACCCGACGCCCGGGTCTCAATGGACGGCCTCGACGCCTGCGGCCGAGCATGCGTTTGTTCGCAAGTTGGAAGACCACGGTGTCAACGTGACGGTTCGTGACACGCGTGGACGAGAGATCGACGGTGCGTGTGGCCAGCTCGCCGCCTCGTCAAGTGAGGAGACATAAGCATGACCGAGCAGCAATACAGCCAGCACGCCGGGCGTCGGCAGGTGATACACGCGCTGCTTCGCATCGCAGGATCGATTGCGTCGCTCCTGCTTGTCTACTTCATGTTCCCACTCCAGGACCGTGACGCTGTCGTGCTTGGGATGGTGGCGGTGGTCGTTGGCCTCAGCATCTTCGCCGTCATCTTCGCTCGCCAGCTGCACAAGATTCGTAGTGCGGCATTCCCCGTGCTGCGCGCCGTTGAAGGTATCGCTTTGGTCGCCACGATCTTCGTCGTGCTCATGGCCAGCGCTGCGGTCGGCTTTGCTACTGCGGACGCCAGCAACTACAGCGAACCGATGACCCGTATCGACGGGCTGTACTTCACGGTGACGACGTTGGCCACCGTGGGATTTGGGGACATCACCCCGACGAGTGATCTCACTCGCGCATTCACGACCTTCCAGATGATCCTGGGCGTCAGTTTGATCGGCGCGGGCGTCCGCGTCTTGTTGGGGGTGGCACAGCGAGTGGCCGAGCAGCGTGGGGCAGAAGTGTCACCTCCTGACCCCGCCCGTTGATTGGATAAAGTCTCCACATGCGTCACCGCGCCCGGGTCGGGCCAGCGCACCCGGAGGTGAGATGAACAGCGGAGCTTTGGACGGCATCGTCGTTGCCGACTTCAGTCGCGTGCTGGCTGGGCCATACGCGACCATGCTCCTCGCCGATCTCGGCGCCGAGGTGGTCAAGGTCGAACGACCCGGGTCTGGTGACGACACCAGGGCATGGGGACCGCCCTGGACCGCCGGGCGTGAGGAGGAGTCGACGTACTTCGCCTCTGTGAACCGCAACAAGTCATCGGTGGCGATAGACCTCGCGACCGAGGTCGGTCGCGCCGCGGCTCGCGAGTTGGCCACTCGGGCCGACGTACTGGTTGAGAACTTCAAGCCGGGGGCGTTCGCGCGTATGGGCCTCGACTATGACTCGCTGAGTGCCGACAACCCTGGCCTGGTGTACTGCTCGATCAGTGGATTCGGCACCAGCGATGGCGCACACCTGCCGGGCTATGACCTTTTGGTGCAGGCGGTGGGTGGCCTGATGAGTATCACCGGTACCTCACCTGATGAACCCGTCAAGGTCGGCGTCGCCCTCGTCGACGTGATCACTGGGTTGCACGCCACAGTCGGAATTCTTGCCGCGCTCGCCGAACGTTCTCGGAGTGGGCGCGGCCAGCAGGTCGACGTCAATCTCTTGTCGTCGCTGCTCTCGGGGTTGGTGAACCAGTCGTCTGGCTATGTCGGGGCCGGGTTCGTCCCTCCGGTGATGGGTAACCGCCACCCGAGCATCGCTCCGTACGAGTCCTACCCGACGGCAGACACTCCCATCGTGATCGCGGTCGGAAACGACCGTCAGTTCCGCACGTGTGCCGGTGTTCTGGGACGCCCTGACTGGGCTGAGGACCCGCGGTTCCTGACGAACCCGCAGCGGGTGCGTCACCGCGGTGAACTGTATGACGAGATGTGTGCTCAACTGCGCGAGCGCGGCGCCGAGGAGTGGTTCACCGCGCTCACTGACGCCGGGGTTCCGGCCGGCCCAATCCATGACATCGCAGGTGCCTTCGCGATGGCCGAACGACTGGGTTTGGCGCCGATCGCGCACGTTGAGGGCGAGCCCACGGTGGCCAACCCGATCACGCTCAGTCGGACGCCCGTCAGCTATCGCAAGGCCCCGCCTCGTCTCGGAGACGTCGAGCTGCGCGATGGAGCCATCGATGAGGTGGCGACGTGACGGCTTCGGCATTCCGGCGTCCCCCCACGGCGCAAGAAGCAGTACTGGCGGAGTTGCGCCGCGCGATCGTCACCGGTGAGCTCGCACCGGGGGAGCAGGTGCTTCAAGACGTGCTCGCCGAGCGGTTCGGAGTCTCACGGGTGCCGCTGCGTGAAGCGTTGAAGATTCTTGAGGGCGAGGGGCAGGTCACCTATCGCCCGCATCGCGGGTACTTCGTCGCAGCCCTTGACCTCGATGACCTGCGTGAGGTGTACCGCATCCGAGACCTGCTCGAGTCCGAGGCGATCTCTCTCGCCGTCGCCCGCATTACAGACGCCGAGCTGGACGCAGCCGCAGCGGCGCTAGACGATGTTGAACTAGCGGCGCGCAGTGACGACCTGCTCGCCATGACCGAAGCGAATCGGCGCTTCCACTTCTGCCTCATCGAGGCAGCACGAATGCCCCGACTGCTTCGACTGGTGCGGATCCTGTGGGATGCCACAGACGTGTACCGATCGGTCTACTACGCACAAGGGGGTCGTCGCGATGCGGTCAGCGACGAGCACCGTGAGGCGTTGGCGGCGATCCGGGCCGGTGACGCCGAGCGCGCTGTCCAGGTGTTGAGACAGCATCGCGCCCATGCGGTAGCGACCCTGGAAGCCGCCCTGAGCCCGGGTGAGTCGGGCTGAGCCAGTGTGAGTCAGGGCTGGTCAGAGTTGGGTCCTCGCTTCATTTGGGGGTTCTCCGCCAGGCCCTGGTCGAACATGGCAGGCTGTTGGTGGCAGGCGTGCGCTGCTGCTGATCGTTGCAGGGGGTCGTAGCTCGGGAGGACGGTCGATGGAGGGCAAGGGCTTTCTGCTGGGCCTGGTCGCGTTGGTGGCGATCCTGGCCTTGCTCTTCGGCGTGGCACTCGCCAGCGGATCGAGTGACGACCCGGCCAACCAAGACTGCATCCAGCAGGAGTACTGCTAGGGCGAGCTTCTAGCGGTGAACCTCAGCGGTACGCCGCAATGCCCGTGACTGCTTCTCCCACTACGAGGGTGTGAATCTCTTCGGTGCCCTCGTAGGTCAGTACCGACTCCAGGTTGTTGGCGTGCCGCAAGATCGGGTACTCGAGAGTGATGCCGTTTCCGCCCAAAATCGTGCGTGATTCGCGGGCGATCGCGATCGCCTCGCGCACGTTGTTGAGCTTGCCGACCGACACCATCCGAGCGGTGATGGCACCGTCGTCCTTCAGCCGGCCGAGATGCAAGGCCAGCAGAAAGGCCTTGTCGAGTTCAAGGGTCATGTCGGCCAGTTTCTTCTGCGTGAGCTGGAACCCGGCGATAGGTCGATCGAACTGCTCGCGGTTGATGGCGTAGTCAATGGCCGTCTCGAGACAGTCACGCGCAGCGCCCACGACGCCGAAGACGATTCCAAAGCGGGCCTCGCTCAGGCAGGCGAGGGGGCCCTTGAGCCCAGTGACCTCCGGCAGCACAGCTGAGTCGGGCAAGCGAACATCCTCCAAGACCAGTTCGCTGGTAATGGAGGCACGCAGGCTCAACTTGCTCTTGATGAGCGGTGCGCTGAACCCGGGAGTGTCGGTCGGAACGACGAAGCCGCGAATGCCTTCATCGGTCTGTGCCCAGACAACTGCCACGTCGGCGATGGCACCGTTTGTAATCCACATCTTGGTTCCGTTGAGCACCCAATCGCTTCCGTCACGCTTGGCGGTCGTCCGCATTCCGGAGGGGTTTGAGCCGAAGTCTGGTTCGGTCAGACCGAAGCATCCGATGCGCTCGCCCGTTGCCATGTCGGGTAGCCACGTCGATTTCTGCTCTTCAGATCCCCAGCGCCAGATCGCAAACATCGCCAGTGATCCCTGGACGCTGACCAGCGAGCGGATACCCGAATCGACAGCCTCCAACTCCATGCACGCCAGGCCGTACGCGACCGCACTCGTGCCGGCGCAGCCGTACCCCTCGAGGTGCATGCCGAGGACTCCGAGACCACCGAGCTGCTTGGCGAGCTCGCGGGCAGGGAGAGTGCCAGCCTCGAACCACTCTGCGATGTGGGGCCGCAGCGTCGCGTCGCTGAACTGCCGGACGGTGTCACGGATCGCCCGCTCCTCGTCGGACAGCAGGGTGTCAGCAGCGATGAGGTCGAGCGGTCGAACGGGTTTACCTGGTGCAGCTGGCACGGCGGGCTCCCCAGCGAGAAGGCGGAGTGGTCGACGATCGTTGAAGATTGGATCCAATATACCAGTGGATTCAGTTCGAACGAAATCAGGTGGCAATGACGTAGAGCTTGCGGACCGTCTCGATGATGTCCCAACGGCCGGACCAGCCCTTGGGCAAGGTCAGGACGTCGCCGGTCGTGAGCTCAGCCGAGGTGCCGTCTGCGTTCGTGAGCTGGGCACGTCCCGACAGAATCTGCACGGTCTCGTGGTCAGGACGGTCGGTGATCGCCCATCCACCTGGGGTGCACTCCCAGATGCCGACCTGCACTCCGGCCGGCTCATCCTCGAACAAGATCCGGCCGCTCATGATCGGCGAGCCGCTGTCGGCGCCTTCGCGAGGGCCCCAGCTCTCGAGGTCGCCAGCTAGCTCGGCCTCGGCAGTGGCGACGAGGAGTGGGGTGGTCATGTCGGCTCCTTGGTAGTGGTTCCGAGGACGACCGCGTGCTGCGGCGTCCAGGCCAATCTGACCTGTGCTCCAGGTGTGACCGGTGGTGACCCGGTGACAGTCGTCAGCATGGGGGGTAGTCCATGGCCGACGTCGACGGCCAGTGTCGACGTCCCACCATAGAACTGCACGTCTGTCACCACCCCGCCGACGGGTCCACTCTCAGACAACCGCAGGTGCTCGGGGCGAATCAGCAGAGTGGCGGGGTCGCCGACCACACCTCCCGTGTCTGCACCGCTCTCGCCAGGCAGATCGCCGATGCCGGCGACGGCCACTCCTGTGGCTGTTCGCGTACCGGGCAGCAGGTTGCTTGCCCCGATGAAGTCGGCGACGAACACGTTGGCGGGCTGTCCGTACAAGGTCACAGGGGCAGCGATCTGCTGCACGCGCCCCTCATGCAGAACCGCGATGCGGTCAGCCATTGACATCGCTTCTTCTTGGTCGTGAGTCACCACGGCAAACGTGATGCCCACCTCGTGTTGTAGTCGCTTGAGCTCGCGTTGCATCTCGGCACGCACCTTCTTGTCGAGAGCTGACAGGGGCTCATCGAGCAAGAGAATCTTGGGACGTTTGACGATCGCTCGCGCCAAAGCCACTCGCTGTCGTTGCCCTCCTGAGAGCTGCTTGGGGCGACGCTGGGAGAGCTCGGACAGGCCAACGGTGTCGAGCACCTCGCCAACGCGTTGGCGCACCTCACCCTTGGGGCGTCCTTCACGCTCAAGCCCGTATGCGATGTTGCGCTCGACCGACATGTGGGGGAAGAGCGCGTACGACTGAAACATCAGATTCACCGGACGACGGTGTGGCGGCAGCCTGAGCAAGTCGTCGCCCTCAAGGCTCACGTGCCCGTCATCGGGGTACTCGAATCCCGCGAGAATGCGCAGCAAGGTGGTTTTGCCGCAACCGGATGGGCCGAGGATGGCGAAGAACTCATTGTGCTGAATATCGAGACTCACGCCATCCAGCGCCACCACCGCACCGAATGACCGGCGGACGTCTCGTACCTCGAGCAGGGCGGGCTCGTCGATGCCCTGGGCATGCTGGGCGTGCTGGGTGTGCTGCGGAGTGTCAGTCATACCGAGTCCGTAAGTCGAGTCGATCGTTGGGCCACAATGACGGCAGTGAAGCTCACCGCCACCAGCAAGGTGGCGAGTGCATTGATCTCGGGGGTCACACCGAATCGCACCATCGAGTAGATCACCATGGGCAAGGTTGGCGACGTAGGTCCGTTGGTGAAGAACGCGATGACGAACTCGTCGAGTGACAAGGTGAACGCCAGTAGCGCTCCGGCGATGATGCCGGGTGCAAGGGCCGGAACCGTGATGCGCATGAAGGTGGATACGGCACCTGCGCCCAGGTCACGCGAGGCCTCCTCGATCGAGGGGTCGACGTGACCCAGTCTTGCTTTCACCACGGCCGCGACGAAGGCGGTACAGAAAACCACGTGCGCAAGCATCACCGAGTGGAGTCCGAGACTCATGGAGATCATCGAGTAGAAGGCAAGCAGACCGATCGCCAAGACGATGTCGGGCATGATCGCTGGCGACAAGGCGGCCGCCTCGAGTGTCTTCGAGCGGGTGTAGCGCTCAAGGCCGATGGCCAACAGGGTGCCCAAGACGGTCGCGATGATCGTGGATCCCACCGCGACGATGAGCGTGTTGATCAGACCTTCTTTGACCGTGTCGTTCTGTGCCAGTTCGCCGTACCACTTCAGACTGAAGCCCTCCCAGGAGAAGGGGTTCTTCGAGGAGTTGAACGACATCACCACCAAAATCGCGATGGGGAGGTACAAGAAGACGTAGGTCAGCCAGAACGGGATGAGGAGCGCCTTGCCCGGCGAATTGGGATCGATGGCCTTGCTCTGTCGCGCGCTTCTCGGGGCACTGCCCCCAGTGCTACGCATGGCGCTTTCCTTCGTTGACTCTGCGTGTGACCCACGCCTGAATCAGAAATAGCACCACGAGCATGACGATGACCGAGAGCGCGAGAACTGAGCCGAAGGGCCAGTCGCGTGCCTTGAGAAACTGGTCTCGGATCAGGTTTCCGACCATGACTGTCTTGCCACCGCCGAGCAGTTCAGGGATCACGAAGTTCCCCAAGCTGGGAACGAAGACAAAGATGCACCCGGTGAGGATGCCGGGCAGCGTCATGGGGAGTGTGACATCGCGGAACGTGCGCCAACGGGTGGCACCGAGGTTCGCGGCAGCCTCGCGGAGTTCCGGATCGAGTCGTTCGATGGACGAGTAGAGCGGCAAGATCATCAAGGGCAGGTAGGCGTACAACAAGCCGGCGACGACGGCGGGCCGGGTGTAGAGGATCGACAGTGGTTCGTCGATCAGGCCACTGCCGGTGAGGGTTTGGTTGAGCGGGCCCTCACTGTTGAGTAGCACGATCCAGGCGTACGTGCGGATCAGGAAGTTGGTCCAGAACGGCAACACGACCGCGATGAGAGCAACAGCCCGCCAACGCCTTGGCAGTTGTGCAATGACATAGGCGGTCGGATATCCGAGCGCAAGCGCCAGGACGGTCGTGATCCCGGCGATGACCAAAGAGTCGACAAGCACGCCAACGAAGATCGGGTCGAGGGCACGTTCATAGTTGCGAAGAGTGAACTCGTAGACGATGCCGCCGAACCGCCCGCGCTGCATGAAGCTGTAGAACACGATCAGGCCGAGCGGGACGACGAGGAATGCGGCCAGATAGGCCAGCCCGGGGCCGAGGTGAACCAGTCGCGGAATCAGGGCGCGGCGCCGACTGGCACCGCGCCCTGAATCGCGCTGGGTACTGCGCGTCGAACTCACTACCGATGCATCAGTTAGCGGCGGTGACTTCTGTCGCAATCTCGGTGTACAGCGGTGCAGCATCACCGAGGTCGACGAGTTCCTCTTGCTCGAGCAGCTCGGACGGCGTCATGCCCAAGTTGGGATAGGTCTTGACCAAACTCGGGTCGATCATTTCCATGGCTGACTCGTTCGGGACCTTGTACAGAATGTTCTCGACCACCCATGAGTGAACTTCTGGGTCGAGGATGTAGTTGATGAACTCGTGCGCAGCTTCCTTGTTCTCTGATGAGTCGAGAACCACCATCGTGTCGGTCCAGAGGTCGCTGCCTTCGTCGGGCACAACGAACTTGATGCGATCGTCTTCGGCGATGCCGTAGTTGCACCAGCCGTCCCAGGCCTGGACCAGAGATGCTTCACCGCTCACGAGACGTGAGTAGAAGGTGGTGTCGTCGTAGGCGAGCAAGGTGGGCTTGGTAGCGATGAGCTGTTCTTTGACCTGCTCCATCTCGGCCTCGTCTGTGGTGTTGACCGAGAAGCCGAGAGACTTTTGCGCTGGGAGCATGAGCCAACGCTCGGTGGCCATCATCGTGGTCTTGCCTTCGATCTCAGGCTTTGGGTCGAGCAAGTCGTTCCAACTGGTCGGCTCAAAGCCGGTCAGGTCTTCGCGGTAACAGAGACCTGTCGTACCCCAGGCATATGGCACCGAAAACTCGTTGCCAGGGTCGTAGGCGAGTTCAGAAGCCTCGGGGTAGAGGTTCGACATGTTGGGAATCAGTTCAGGATCAATCGGAGCAAGGAGACCCTGCTCGTCAAGTGCCTGAGCGAACTGTCCTGAGACGAACGCGACGTCAATGTCGGGGTTGTCGGTCGCGGTGAGCTTGCCGACGATCTCTTCGTTGGTGGCGTGATACGTGACCTCGACGTCTGCGCCGAACTCTTTCTCGAAGCGTTTAGGAAGGTCGTCAGGCATGTAGGCCTCCCAGTTCGACACCACCAAGGACTGCTGCGAGAGGTCGGCGTCTGGGTCGAGCGTGCTTTCGGCGGCTGGCTCCTCGTCGTCACTGCCGCCGCAGGCAGCGATCACCATGGCGGAGGTCAGAGTCAGGGCGGCCAGTGCGAGCCGTCGGGATCGATTCTTCGTCATGCCGAGGTCTCCGATCGTGGCGTCGGTGTCGGGGGCCGGATGTCTCGTGATGTCTCGTGATGTCGCTCGGGTGGCACCCGGGTGGCCCCTTTCTTACATCACGCATCAACGAGGGACAAGGCCTTGCGATCTGAGAATCTTGGGTGTTTCGTACGTACTCTGAAGCCTGATTCAAATCGTTACCATCGGGATTTGGCTCGGGCTGACCCGGGGACCACTGATGGCGTGTGACTGGTGCGAATGAGGCGAGGTGACTGCGTGTCGTCACGTAACCGGCGTGGGACGGAGCGGCGTGAATCGCTGCGTGCGGCCGCGCAGCGGGCGATGGCTGAGTACGGAGCGAACGTTCAGCTGAACCAAGTGGCGCGCGAGGCTGGCCTCACATCGGGTGCCGTGCTGTACCACTACCCGGATCTGAAGGACTTGCTGCTGGACGCGCAGCGATCGGGCATGGAGCGCTTCTACGACGCCCGGCTATCGGCGATCCAAGGGATTGATGATCCTGTGCAGCGCCTCGTGGTGACGATCGCTTCAGGCTTACCCGACGATATCGATGACCCCGATGTGCGGTTGCTGTGTGAGTTGGGGGGAGCCGCCGCGCGAAACCCCGTGTACGGAGCCCTGCTGACCACTCTGTTCGACCGACAGGTGGCCATGTACCAAGTGATCCTCGAGACCGGTGCTGCGCAAGGCTTGTTCGACTTGGCGCAAGAGTCCGTGGTCATTGCTCGCACGCTGGTGGCCCTGGAAGACGCCTACGGGTACCGGATCATGGCACGGCACCCCAACATCGATCGTGAGGCGGCGATCGAGCTCATCCTGACGTACGCACGACTGGCCACCCACCACTCCCTGACCTGGAGCCCCTGATGGCAGATCGCCAGCTGACTGTTCTCTTCCTTCCCGAGTCTGCCTACGGGCCGACCGGAAACTGCATTGGCATTGGCAATGTTCTCCTCCAGCGAGGTCACCGAGTGGTCTTCGCCGCTGAGTCATCGTGGAAGGGCAAGTTAGAGCCGCTCGGATTCGTCGAGGATCTCGTCGACCTTGCCCCGGCCCCGGAGGGCGACGAAGTGCAAGACGCCGGGGCCTTCTGGAAAGAGTTCATCCGCGAGACCTCCCCTGAGTTTCGCAAACCCACCGTCGAGCAACTCGAGACGTTCATCGCGCCGACGTACCAGGCATTGATCGATGGCGCCAAGTACTGCGAGCCGCAACTGCGAGCGATTATCGAAAGGCATCGCCCCGACGTCTTGGTCGAAGACAACGTTGTGCTGTTTCCAGCCTTGACGACCTCAGGGGCACCGTTCGTGCGCATTGTCAGCTGCAACCCGCTTGAGGTGAAAGGGGATCGAGTCGCACCCACGTTCTCTGGTCTGGCCGCCGACGACGACAGCGAGTGGGCCGCCTTTCGTTCGGAGTACGAACGTACACACCGCGAGATGTGGAATGACTTCAACCAGTTCGTTGTGGCCGCTGGTGCCGATCCACTACCCGACCTCGACTTCATGCCGGAAGCGAAGGCCGCCAACCTCTACCTATTCCCCGACGAGGCTGACTACGTGGACCGCCGACCGTTGGGATCGAACTGGCATCGCATCGACTCAAGCGTTCGTTCGACGGACGGGCCGTTTGAGTTGCCGGAGTTGATGGCGAACCGGCCAGATGGAGTGGGTCTCATCTACCTCTCGCTTGGCTCGCTCGGGAGCGCAGATGTCGACCTCATGAAGCGGTTGGTGGATGTGTTGGGCCGAACCAAGCACCGGTACATCGTCAGCATGGGGCCACAGCATGCTGAGTACGAGCTCGCCGACAACATGTGGGGCCAGGAGTTCCTGCCTCAGACGTCGTTGATGCCACTTGTCGACTTGGTAATCACGCATGGAGGCAACAACACCACAACGGAGGCACTTCACTTCGGTAAGCCGATGGTGCTCTTGCCGTTGTTCTGGGACCAGTACGACAACGCGCAACGTATGCACGAGCTCGGGTTTGGTCGTCGGTTGCGGACCTATGAGTTCACCGACGAGGAGCTCGCCGGTGCCGTGAACGAGCTTCTCTCCGATGGCGTCCTGCGACAGCGGTTGGATCGGATGGGCGAATCGATTCGCTCACGACGTGGCAAGGAGCGCGCGGCCGACGTGATCGAACAGGTCGCGCAAGCCTCCCGATCCGGTGGCTGACCTCACCGTCGAGGCGCTGGGGCCATTGCTCGGGGCCACCGAGCCAGCTCAGCTGCTACCGGACGGACATGAGGCGATAGCTGTCTCATCCCCCCTTGCTCTTGTCGGTGCGGTACCACTGGGACGGGGCGTGTGGCTCACGGCGATCCGGACCGGTAGCGGCGGGCTGGTGTGTGCGCCAGTCGTCCGCAACGGCAGTCAACTTCGGCGTGCTCGCCCCGGCGACGGCGCTGCGGTGCAGTTGATTGCTGCTCTCGCGGAACGACCCGACGATTGGTCAGTCGAGTTCGAGGTCCTCGCCATCAACGAGCCGCTCGCCACCAGCGCTGACGTGATACCCAGCGCCGAGCGACCCATGCTGGTCGACCAGACCCACGAGTCCGTCGTGATAGCTGACGAGGTAGTGGTGAAGTGGTCAGTGGCGGCAGAGGCGACGCCGGCCCCCGCCCTGGTCGCGCACCTCGCGCAGGCCGGGTTTACGCAGATGGCTCGGCCGCTCGGGTTCGTTCAGTTGCGCTCAGAGGGTGAGTCGGTGCTGCTGGCGTCAGCTGTCGAGTTCCTCGAAGCCGCCGAGGACGGATGGAAGTGGGCGGTCGGGGACGCCGGGGCCTTCGCGACCGGGCGCGCTTCACAAACGCAAGCCACGACAGCTTTGGGCGAGGTCGGCCGGCTGATCGCCGATCTGCACGTAGCGCTGACGACCCCGTCCTTAGTCATTAGTCAGCCGACCGTCATCGCACGAGCGGAGGACGTCGTGGGCTGGCGGTCGTTCGCCGAGTCGTTGCTCGACGAGGTCATCGAGTGCGTGGACGGACCCGAGGGCGAACGCCTGCGAGCACGCGAACCGCGCATCAGGGCTGCCCTCGCACAGCTGAGTGAGGTGCCTGAGGCTGTCACCATCCCGGTTCATGGAGATCTTCATGTGGGGCAGGTGTTGCGTTGGGCTGGCGGACTGGCCGTCGGCGACTTCGACGGAAACCCTGTGCTTCCTGTCTCCGAACGGTTGTCGCCGCAACCAGCAGCCCGTGACGTCGCCGGCATGCTGCAGTCAATCGATCATGTCGGCCGGGTGGTCAACCGTCGGGTCGAGGGATCTGACCCAGACCAGGTCACGACGTGGATCGCGGCCGCCCAAGAGGTCTTTCTCGACTCGTACCGCGCCACCTTGGAGCGGGTCGGTCGCGACGAGCTGTTTGACGAACGGCTCCTGCGCCCCCTGCAGGTCGAACAGGAGTGCCGCGAGTTCCTCTACGCTGTCCGACACCTTCCGCGCTGGCGATATGTTCCTGACCAGGCGTTGGAGGCCCTGTTTCCGTGACTGGTGCTGGTCCCGGCATCGAATCGAACTGACTGGGAGCGCGGTGGACCCCCAACTCTTCACGGCCGACCTGCTAGCGCGTCCAGGGTCGCTCCAGGACTTGCAGCGCGTCCTGGTGACTGATCACCCATGGGTAGCCCTGCCAGAAGATGTCGGCCAGGTGCTGTTCCTTGGCATGGGTTCGTCAACGTTTGCGGCCTCGATGGCGGCCGCCCGACTTCGTTCCTTAGGCGTAGATGCGGTTGCCGAGCTCGCGTCGTCAGAGCTGCTTCCACCCCCGGATCCGGAGCAGTTAGTCGTGGCCATCTCGGCTTCGGGGGAGTCTCGGGAGACCCTCGATGCCGTTGCCCAGTACGCCGGGCAGTCACCCGTGGTTGCTCTGACCAACGTCGATGGCTCATCGCTCGCACAAGCCGCCGATGAGACCGTGCTGATGCACGCCGGCACGGAGCGTGGCGGGGTTTCGTGTCGCTCGTACACGCACACGCAGGTGTTGCTATTGGCGCTAGAAGAGCGGTTGACCGGCCTCGACCGAGACTTGTTGTCGATCGTCGGCCGAGCTGCCGATGCCACCCAAGACGTCATCGACCGACAGGCGTCCTGGCTGCCCGACCTTGTCGACGTCATGGGTGAGGCGCAGCTCACAGCCGTGGCCGCACCATTTCGACGACTCGGCAATGCGTCGCAGTCGGCGTTGATGCTGCGTGAGGGGCCAAGGCGAGCTGCATTGGCTGCAGAGACAGGTGAATGGAGTCACGTCGATGTGTATCTGACGAAGACTCACGACTATCGAATCATCCTGCTGCCGGGGAGTCGGTACGAACCTGAGCTCTTGCGGTGGGCACGCGAGCGCAGCAGCATCGTCGTTGCAGTGGGTGAGGACATCGCGGGTGCAGAGCACGCGGTTCGGTACCGCCATGACGACGACGAGAACGTTCGGTTCCTGGTCGAGCTCACCATCACCGAACTCATGGCCGCTGACCTTTGGCAGTCGCAGACCTAGCCCCGAACTGTCATTGACCTGATTCGTACGGTGGCACCGGACGACGCCACCCCGACACGTAGTCAGGGACGGGATATGGCGCTGCCAGGTCTGGGGCAGAAACCGGCGCCCCGAAGGTTTCGATCAGCGGCACGACCCCTGCCCAGATCGGACGCGACATGTCGTCGTCTTCGTCGTCGGGTGGCCCAGCTGACACCTTCACTGACATCTCGTTGAGTGACAGCGCCAACACAAGCGTCGCAGCGAGCTCCTTCTTGTTCGGGTGTCGGGCTTCGCTCCACCGGCCAGGCAACAGATGCTCGGTGATCACCTCAAGCGCCCGATCTTTGTCGGAGTCCTCGAGCACGCGACAGCTGCCGAGGACCATCACGCCCCGGTACAGCATCGAGGACTCGAACGTTGAGCGCGCCAGGACCATGCCGTCGAGCAGCGTGACGGTGAGGCACGTCGGTTGCCCCGCCGCGAGACCTCGGAACAGCCGGCTGCCAGTCGAACCATGAAAGAGGACGTCGTCACCGTCACGCGCGTATCCGACCGGGACGATATAGGGCTGTCCATCCTCGTCAGCCACTGAAACGTGGGCGACGAAGCCAGCGTCGAGGATGTCGTAGCCGATGCCGCGATCGGCGACGGCCTTCTCTCCGAGGCGCTTGATGACAGTGCGCTCGGTCGATCCTGGAGTGGGCAGCGACTCACCCTGGATGGCGGTCATGTGGGGGATCCCTTTGCGACTCGGACGGAGCTACAGAATCGACCAGGCTTCGGTGAGCACCGATCGCAAGATCTGCTCGATGTCGTCGAACTCCTTCTGCCCGACGATCAGCGGTGGGGCCAGTTGGATGACGGGGTCGCCTCGGTCGTCAGCCCGGCAGTAGAGCCCGGCGTCGAACAGAGCCTTCGAAAGGAAGCCCCTGAGCAGCCGTTCTGACTCGTCCTCGTTGAAGGTTTCCTTCGTCTTCTTGTCCTTCACCAACTCGATGCCATAGAAGTAACCGTCTCCTCGGACATCTCCAACGATCGGGAGGTCACTCAACTTCTCGAGAGTCGATCTGAAGGCACCCTCGTTCTTCTGTACGTGCTGGTTGATCCCCTCGCGTTCAAAGATGTCGAGGTTGGCCAGCGCCACCGCCGCAGCCACCGGGTGACCGCCCCACGTGTAGCCATGCGCGAAGTAGTTCTGACCCTTCTTGAACGGTTCGAACAGGCGGTCACTGACGACCATGGCGCCGAGCGGTGCGTACCCGGACGTCAGACCCTTGGCAGAGGTGATGATGTCTGGCTGGACGCCGTAGCGCGTGGTCGCGTAGTAGTCGCCAACGCGTCCGTAGGCGCAGATGGTTTCGTCTGACACGTACAACACGTCGTACTCGTCGCAGATCTCGCGGACCCGCTCGAGGTACCCGGGAGGGGGCGGGAAGCAGCCACCGGAGTTCTGCACCGGCTCGAGGAAGACTGCAGCGACGGTCTCAGGCCCTTCGAACTCGATCGCCTCAGCGATGCGGTCAGCTGCCCAACGACCGAACGCGACGAGGTCGTCGCCATGCTCGGGAGCCCGGTAGAAGTTGGTGTTGGGAACTTTGACAGCGCTCGGCACGAGCGGCTCGAAGTACTTCTTGGCGTCGGGGATACCGGTGATCGACAGCGCCCCGTGGGGGGTGCCGTGGTACGCGATCGATCGGCTGATGACCTTGTGCTTCATGGGGTTACCGGTCAGCTTGTGGTACTGCTTGGCCAGCTTCCAGGCGCTCTCGACGGCCTCTCCGCCACCAGAGGTGAAGAACACCCGGTTGAGGTCGCCGGGGGCCAGCTCGGCGAGCCGATCCGCGAGGTCGATGGCCGCTGGGTGGGCGTAGGACCACAGCGGAAAGAAGGCCAACTCGCTTGCTTGCTTGGCCATGACCTCGGCGAGCTCGGTACGGCCGTGACCGACCTGCACGACGAAGAGTCCAGCAAGTCCGTCGAGGTACTTCTTGCCCTGGTCGTCCCAGATGTAGGCACCGTCACCGCGGGTGATGATCGGGACGTGTCCACCGTCCTCGTAGGTCGAGTGGCGCGTGAAGTGCATCCATAGGTGCTCGCGGGCACGGTCGGCCAGCAGGTCGTCGCCGGATTCGCTGACGTATTGCGGTGAAATGCTCATCGGGTTCCCCAGGAGTAGATCTGTTTACGGAGCTTGAGGTAGACGAAGCTCTCGGTGTGCCGAACCCCGGGGATGGCCCGGATCTGGCGGTTGATGACATCGAGCAAGTGATCGTCGTCTTCGCAGACCACCTCGACGAGGATGTCGAAGGAGCCTGCGGTGATGACGACATAGTCGACCTCGGACATCGTCTCGAGCGCGTCGGCGACCTCTTCGAGATCGCCCTCGACCCTGACCCCGATCATGGCTGCCCGTGGGAACCCCACAGAGAGCGGATCGGTCACTGCGACGATCTGCATGACCCCGGTCTCCAACAGCCGCTGCACGCGTTGGCGTACCGCAGCTTCTGAGAGACCGACTGCCTTGCCGATCGCCGAGTAGGGCCGACGCCCGTCTTGTTGCAGCTGCTCGATGATCGCCTTCGACACATCGTCGAGGACGGTTCCATTGCTGCGTTCAGAGACGCGGTCGCGGCTGACCATTGCCGCATCCTGTCGAGGACAGGGCGGTTTGGCAAGCGATTCCGTCGAGGAAGTTCACTTTCGCGACGAAATCGGTAATGAAAACCCCCGCCCTATGTCGTTTCCCGCGGTCTGGGGTTAGGGTGGCAAGACACCCCGAAGCCCTTCACTACTTCCAGCACAGGAGCGCACGTGAGCGACCGCGTCATCCGCAACTTCATCAACGGCGAGTCCGTTGACTCCGCAGACGGCCAGATGATGGACCTCATCAACCCGACAACGGGTGAAGTCTTCGCACAGGCCGCCAACAGCTCAAGCGAGGACGTCGACCGTGCGTTTGCTGCGGCGTCCAGCGCATTTGAGACCTGGAAGGACAGCACGCCATCTGAGCGGTCGCTCGCGCTGCTCAAGATCGCCGACGCGATCGAAGCGAACGCCGACGAGCTCGTCGCGCTCGAGAGCGAGAACACCGGTAAGCCACTGGCCTTGACCGCGAGCGAAGAGATCCCGCCGATGGTCGACCAGATCAGGTTCTTTGCCGGGGCGGCCCGCAACCTTGAGGGTCGTTCAGCCGGTGAGTACATGGCAGGGCACACCTCGATGGTTCGGCGCGAACCCGTTGGTGTCGTTGGTCAGGTCTCACCCTGGAACTATCCGATGATGATGGCGGTCTGGAAGTACGCCCCCGCGATCGCTGCCGGATGCACCACGGTGCTGAAGCCTTCGGACACGACACCCGCGACGACCGTACGTATGGCCGAGTTGGCTGCTGAGTTCTTGCCGCCCGGTGTGTTTAACGTCGTCACGGGTGACCGTGACACTGGACGAGCGCTGGTAGACCACCCCACCCCTCGCCTGATCTCGATCACCGGGTCGACGCGAGCTGGTATGCAGATCGCAGAGTCGGCGAGCAAAGACCTGAAGCGCCTTCACCTTGAGCTCGGCGGCAAGGCCCCCGTCATCGTCTTTGACGACGCCGATATTGCCGCGGCAGCCGAGGCGATTGCGGTTGCCGGCTACTTCAACGCCGGCCAGGACTGCACTGCCGCCACTCGCGTCCTCGCAGCGCCGGGTGTTTACGACGACTTCGTTGCGGCCCTCACCGAGCAGGCCCTCAACACCGCCACCACCTTCGAGAACGGCCCCGGCGACGAGGATGCCCTCGTTCCGCCGGTCAACAACGTCAACCAGTTCGACCGGGTTCTGGGATTCTTCGATCGCTTGCCCGACCATGCCCGCGTCACCGCTGGCGGCGAGAAGATTGGCGACCGCGGCTACTTCGTCAAGCCGAGCGTCATCGCAGACGTCACGCAGACCGACGAAGTGATCCAGAGCGAGATCTTCGGACCGGTCATCACCGTGCAGAAGTTCAGCGACGAAGCCGAGGCGCTCCGCTACGGCAATGGCGTTGAGTACGGGCTGGCGTCGAGCGTCTGGACCAAGGACTTCGGTCGGGCGATGCGCATGGCTAAAGGGCTCGACTTCGGGTGTGTGTGGATCAACACGCACATCCCCCTCGTTGCTGAGATGCCGCATGGTGGTTTCAAGCACTCTGGGTACGGCAAAGACCTGTCGATGTACGGCTTTGATGACTACACGCGCGTCAAGCACGTCATGGCCAACATCGAGAGCTAACGCTGCTCACCAGCTGAGCGGACAGCGTCCAGTGCGGCTACCGCGACATGCAGGGTGAGGCAGGTGCTCACGTCGTCGAGGTCAGCGCTCAGCAGCGCCTCGATGGAGTGCAGTCGTTCATAGAACGCCGGGCGCGAGAGCCCGTAGTTCGATGCCGCGACCGATTTGTTTCTGCCTGACTCGAGGTATGCGCGCAGGGCGCGGAGCAGGTCGGTGTCGTTGGCTGCGTCATAGGCGAGCAGGGTTCCGAGCTCACGTTCAACGAACGTTTGCACCCGCTCGTCGGTGCGCAGCAGGTGCAGTAACCCTGACAAACCAACGTCCGCGAGCCGGTGGACGGTGTGGCGTGGGGTCGGGCGTGCCAAGTCGGCAACCTGCGATGCCTCCAGAAACGAACGTCGGACGTCGAGCACGTCACTCACAGTGGACCCGGCCGCGATGACGGCCTCGGGCAGCCCTTCGTCGGCGAGGTTTCTTCTGATGCGGCTGGCCGTAGAGGTCAACATTCGTTCGGCCCCAGCCTCGGGGGCAACCAGTAGTAGGCCGATGGACGCTTCGTCGAGCACCCCAACGAGGCCATGGGCGCGGGCGGCACGCAGCGCGCGCGCGGTCGCCTCGGTGAGGTGTCGCACCATCGCCTGTTCGGCGAGTGGGGTCGGACCGGACTGGGTACTGCGAACGATGACTGCGACCATCGAGTGGTTTTCGAGGCTCACGCCGAGCCCCGACGCTCGAAGGATCAGTTCGTGCGACGTCATTGACTGGTCGACCATCGCGGTGAGCAGCGCACGGTGTGACTGAAGTTCCAGGGACTCGTGTTCGCGTTCGACGAGTCTGCCAAGAGCGAGAGCAGCCGCCGCACGCTCGGCGACGACCAGTTGTCTGCTCGTCGGTACCCCATCGATCACGAGTACCAGCCGCGCCCAGTCGGTACCGCGGGCGCCGACGACGGCCGCCACCCAGCCGTTGTCGACATCGACAGTGGTGCGGCGATCTGAGGCCATTGATCGTGACCTGGACTCCCATCGGTCGAGCAGCTGGTCGGCAGATGCCCCTGCCGGATCGAAGGTCAATACCTGATGGCTCAGGTTCTCGAGCACGACCGGCGCGTTGGCCATGCGCGCCGTGTGGCGCACGATTGCCTCGGCGTCCGCCCCCTCGACAGACAGTTCGGTGAAGGCGCGATGCACTTCCTCTGAGGCGCGCAGCTCGGTCAGCTGGGCACCGACGACCAGCGCATGGACCGCCTCAGTGACCTGGACGAACGAGGTCTCACGGCGCAACTCGATCACTGGCAGATCGAGTGCATCGGCGGCAGCCAAGAGGGCGGGGGGTAGCGCATCGGAGTACCGCCTGCCCAGTTCGACGACCAGGCCGGCCGGCCCCGAGGTACCCGGCGCCCCCGGTGTGCCTGCTGCTGCGAGCTCGGACACGAGGGCGGTGAGGTCGGCGTCCGAGGTGGGGAAGGCCACCCCAGTCGACAGCAGAAGTTCGCCTCCGCGGAGTAGATGGGCGATGTCGAGCACTTCTGCAACATGCGTCCATCGCACGGTACGGCCGAGACCGCCGGCGCCAGCGACCACCTTGGGTCGACCCCGTCGCAGTGGCTCGACCTCGAGGATCTCGGCGACGGTCGGCCCTGCTGCAGGGCTGGCCGCTGGGTCATGGGCTGGGCTTGGTCGCGGCACGGCCGCACGGTGTCACGACACTGACACTGTGTAAAGGTGGGAAAGGCTTGAGACCGCACCTGTCGGAGCGGAACCACCACAGCACTTCCTGAATCGTCGTTTCGTTCCGTCATTGAGTCACGATTTCGTCGCGGGATCGGTACAAGACGACGGATTCGCTTGTCGGGTGGCACCTGGTCTGTCAGGATCAGCGGCTGGACCAGGCATTTGGTGGTCAGGCGAGTACGGTTTCGTCAGCACCGGTGCCGCGGATCGCAACATGCTGCAACATGTCGCAACATCAGGTGCACGAGGAGGACAGATGACCATCCCCAGCCAGTTCATCGGTGGGCGGGCGCTAGAGAGTTCGACAGGCGCCACAGATGACGTCATTGATCCCAGCAACGGCGAGGTGATCCAGCAAGTCACTTTGGCCACACCTGAGGACGTCGACGCCGCGGTTGCCGCAGCGAGCACCGCCTTTCCAGAGTGGTCAACGGCGACTCCAGGCGCCAGGTCAGACGCGCTTGCTGCCTTCGCCCGCCTCCTCGACGAGAGAGCCGCAGAGTTCGCGAGTGTCGAGAGCCGCCAAGCCGGCAAGCCCATCCGGCTCGCTACTGAGTTCGATGTCCCAGGAACCGTCGACAACATCGCCTTCTTCTCGGGGGCTGCACGCAACCTCGAAGGTCGAGCGGCCGGTGAGTACAGCGGCGATCACACGTCGATCATTCGTCGCGAAGCCATCGGCGTTGTTGGGTCGATCGCGCCATGGAACTACCCGCTGCAGATGGCCGCGTGGAAAGTCCTCCCCGCCGTGGCGGCGGGCAACACCATCGTGCTCAAGCCGGCAGAGATGACACCGCTGACCTCGCTGATGTTCGCCCAGGCGGCGTCCGACGCCGGAGTCCCGGACGGGGTCATCAACGTGGTGACCGGTCGGGGTTCGGTGGCCGGGCAGCACCTGATCGCTCACCCAGGCGTCTCGATGGTGTCCTTCACTGGATCGACCCCCATCGGCCAGAAGGTGATGCAAACCGCCTCCGAAACCGTCAAGCGTGTTCACCTCGAGCTGGGAGGCAAAGCACCATTCGTGGTGTTCGACGACGCGGATCTCGATGCCGCCATCCAGGGCGCGGTAGCTGGCTCGCTCATCAACAGCGGCCAAGACTGCACGGCCGCCACGCGCGCATACGTCCAGCGCCCGTTGTACGACGCGTTTGTGCAAGGGGTCGCCGACGTGATGTCGACGGTTGTTCTGGGGCCAACAGCTGACCCGGCTACCGACCAGGGGCCGCTGATCTCTCGCAAGCAGCAAGAGAACGTGGCTGGCTACGTTGAACGCGCGCGTGGGTATGGGGCCAAGGTCGTACGCGGTGGCCAGGCTCCAGGTGGTGCGCTTGCAGTGGGCTCGTACTACGAGCCGACCCTCGTCATCGATGCGGCGCAAGACTCCGAGATCGTCCAAGAAGAACTGTTCGGTCCCGTCCTTGTCGTCCTGCCCTTCGACGACGACGACGAAGGGCTACGCCTCGCTAACGACACTCCCTATGGGTTGGCCGCCTCGGTATGGACGCGTGATGTGTTCCGATCGCTACGCGCCACGTCCGAGATTCGTTCGGGATGCGTCTGGGTCAATGACCACATCCCGATCATCAGCGAGATGCCGCACGGGGGCTACAAGCAGTCTGGATTCGGCAAAGACATGAGTCAGTACTCGTTCGATGAGTACACCAATGTCAAGCACGTCATGTACGACCGCACCGCGGTGGTACACAAAGACTGGCATCGCACGATCTTTGGGGCCCAATGAGACTGGGATGCGCCAGTCGGTTGGGCCGACGAGACGTCTGCTGCCAAGCGAATCGAGGGGATTCGCATCCATCACAATGTCGATCGCGGAGGAAGAACCAGCAATGACTGACAAGATGCCCACCAATAACCCGGTCTCGGGTGTTCGGAACACCGGCTTGTCGCGCCGCGGGTTCCTCCGCGGGGTAGGCGCCACGGGTGCCGCTGCCGCCGGAGCTGGCCTGCTCGCGGCCTGTGGAGATGACGAAGGCACTGAACCCGGTGGCAGTTCGGGCAACGACGATCCGATCCTGAACTTTGCCAACTGGCCGCTCTACATCGACACCAAGCGCGTCGACGGCGAGAAGACCTATCCCACCCTCGAAGCGTTTCAAGAGGAGACCGGAATCACGGTCAACTATGACGAGCCGATCAATGACAACGAGGAGTACTTCGGCAAGATCCGGCCGTTCTTGGCTGCGGGCAAAGATGTCGGTGTCGACTCGTTCGTGCTGACCGACTGGATGGCGTCCAAGCTCATCAACCTGAACTGGCTCGAGACCCTCGACAAGGGCAACATCCCGAACTTCGACAACCTCACTCAAACGCTCAAGTCGCCTTCATTCGATCCGGAGCGGGAGTACTCGCTGCCCTGGCAGTCGGGTGTCACTGGCATCGCCTACGACAAGACCCTCACTGACCCGGTCGAGACCATCAATGATCTGCTCACCAACCCCGACCTCAACGGTGGTATCACTGTGCTTCGAGAGATGCGCGACACCATGGGGTTGATCCTGCTCGATCAGGGCTCTGACCCAGCAGACTTCGATCAAGACGAGTGGGCATCGGCGCTCGCTACTCTGCAAGAGGCCAAAGACTCAGGCCAGATCCGGCAGTTCACCGGCAACAACTACGCGCAACTGCTCGCTCAAGGCACCGTGGCGGCGTGTATTGCGTGGTCCGGTGACGTCATCCAACTCCAGTTCGACAACCCGAACATCGAGTTCGTCATTCCGGACGCCGGCGGCATGCTCTGGTCGGACAACATGCTTATTCCGGTCGGTGCTCAGCACAAGGCAAATGCTGAGAAGTGGATGGACTACTACTACGACCCCAAGGTCGCAGCCGAGCTCGCCGCCTGGGTCAACTACATCTGCCCGGTGGACGGTGCGCAGGAGGAGATGGAAAAGATCGACCCCTGATCTCGCCGAGTTGCCGCTCATCTTCCCGACCCCAGATGACTACGAACGCTTGTCCATCTTCCGTGGTCTGACCGAGGAAGAAGAGCTCCAGTTTGGTTCTGAGTTCCAGGACATCGCGGTCTGATCAGGTCTTCCCATTCGGGTGCACCCTTGCCAGACTCAAGCCGCCACCGTGAATCTCCCGGCCCTGCCACAGCGGGGCGGGAGGCAGATCGGTGGCGGCATGAGTGCACTCGACGTACGTGGCTTGACGGTTTGACCTACCGATGAGGTAGAGCCCCTATCCGCACCCAGCACACCGAGTCAGGACCGATGAGCGAACAGACCCCCATGGCAGCGCCAGAGAATCCAGCGCCAATGCAGTCAACGCCAGCGAACACAGCGACCGGGGGCGGTGCCGACCTTCACATCGTCGACGTCACCAAATCCTTCGGAAGTTTCAAGGCAGTTGACGACCTCACCCTGACGATTCCAGCTGGTTCGTTCTTTGCACTTCTCGGGCCGTCAGGGTGCGGCAAGACCACGACCCTGCGCATGGTCGCCGGCCTGGAAGAACCAACTGCCGGACGCATCGTGATTGGCACCGAAGACGTCACCTACCGCAAGCCGTTCAAACGACCGGTCAATACCGTTTTTCAGTCGTACGCATTGTTCCCCCACCTCGACATCTTCGAGAACGTCGCCTTCGGCCTCCGCCGTTCCGGGGTGCCTAAGGGAAGCATTCGCGGCGAAGTCGAGAGCATGCTCGACCTTGTCGAACTGACGACCTATGCCAGGCGCAAGCCAACCCAGCTGTCCGGTGGTCAGCAGCAACGTGTCGCGGTGGCGCGCGCGCTGATCAACAAGCCCGAGGTGCTCCTGCTCGACGAGCCTTTGGGCGCGCTTGACCTCAAGCTCCGCCGACAGATGCAGATTGAGCTGAAGCGCATTCAGATCGATGTGGGCATCACGTTCGTCCACGTGACCCACGACCAGGAAGAAGCCATGACGATGGCGGACACCATCGCGGTCATGAACGCCGGTCGCATCGAGCAAATGGGCGCACCGATGGAGCTCTACGAGAATCCGGTCACCACGTTTGTCGCCAACTTCCTCGGTCAGTCCAACCTGCTCAAGGGCTCGCTGACGGGCAAGAGTGGGGGTGACGCATTGCTCGAGGTACAGGGTGCTCGCATGGCGATGCCGACGGCGCGAGTGCACTCCGAGCGCGACGAGGTGTGGGTCGGCGTCCGACCCGAGAAGATGCAGATCAGTCGAGCCGGCACAACGACAGATGGTGAGAATGCCATCGACGGAGTCGTGACCGACGCCTCCTATATCGGTGTCTCGACTCAGTACCTCGTCGAGCTGCCATGGGGGCAAGAGGTCTCGGTCTTCTCGCAGAACCTGTCAACTGAGGGCCCCCTCAGCAATGGCGACAGCGTGGTCTTGCACTGGAACCCCGCGCACACCTTCGCGCTCGACGCATCCCAAGACGCCGACGCAGGTGCTGAGAAGATCGAGGGCGACGGATGAGTGCAGCTCCAGCCCCCGGGGCCGCTCCGCAAGCACCACTCGATGACGTTGCTCGACCGGTAGGGGCTCACCGATGGACGCCCTACGCGCTACTGGCGCCTGGCATGTTGTGGCTCGCGATCTTCTTCCTGGTCCCGACAATCACTCTGATCTATCTGTCACTGTCGACCGGCAACGTCTTGAACACGGTCGAACTGCCGTTTAGTTGGGAGTTCGCGAACTACTGGAGCGTGATCGAGGACTACGTCATCGACGAGCCGGTTTTTCAGAAGTCTTTGCTGTTCGCATTCCTTGCCACCGTGATCTGCCTAGTCGTGTCTTACCCGCTCGCCTACACGATCGCCTTCAAGGCTGGCCGTTGGAAGAACCTCTTGCTCGTGCTGGTGATCGCACCCTTCTTCACCAGCTTCTTGCTGCGCACGAATGCGTGGAGCACCATCCTTGCCGACGGTGGGTTCGTGGTCGAGTTCATGAAGGACACCGGCATGCTGACCGTGCTCCATGCCATTCAGACGCCAGAGTCGTGGCCGACCTGGCTGCAAGTCCTACCTGACGGGCTCACCGGCGAGGATCGGGTCACGCAGACACCGCTGGCCGTCATCTTGGGGTTGGCCTACAACTTCCTCCCGTTCATGACCTTGCCGCTCTATGCCAGCCTCGAACGTCTCGACATCCGACTGATCGAAGCGGCCACCGACCTGTACTCGTCGGCCATCACAGCGTTTCGCAAGGTCACGTTCCCGCTGTCCTTGCCAGGTGTCGTCGCCGGCACGCTTCTGACCTTCATTCCCGCTGCTGGTGACCCAGTGAACTCGGAGTTGCTCGGGGCTACCAACGACGCGATGGTGGGCAACGTCATCGATTCACAGCGCGGTATCGGTGATTATCCGATTGCCGCAGCGATGTCTGTGATTCTGATGTTCACCATCGTGGTGCTGGTCGCGCTCTACGTGAAACGCGCTGGAACGGAGGAACTCGTCTAATGACCACGATGACGAGCGAACTCTCGATCGAAGAGCGCCGCGAGCAAGCACTAGCTGCGCTGCCTCCGTACCGGAAGCCCGGCATTGCGGTCCGCACCGGGCGCTGGCTTCGCGCGCACCTCGTCCAGTTTTGTGCCGCACTGGCTTTGCTGTACACGTTCGCACCGATCTTTGTCGTGGTGTTGTTCTCGTTCAACAACCCCACGGGGCGGTTCAACTACGTCTGGAACGAGTTCAGTACCAAGGCATGGGTGAATGTTTGGAAAGACACCGACATCACCGACTCCCTCATTCTGAGTATCGAAATCGCGGTCATTGTGACCATCGTTGCCACGGTGCTGGGCACACTGATCGCTTTCGCTCTCGGGCGACATCGGTTCCGGGGTCGGGCCAGCATCAACTTGCTGATCTTCATGCCGATGGCGACGCCCGAAGTGGTGATGGGGTCGTCGCTTCTGACGCTCTTTGTCACCTTGGGGCTTGAATCTGAGTTGGGCTTCGGCACGATCACGATCGCGCACATCATGTTCTGCATCAGCTTCGTCGTTGTGACAGTGAAGGCACGAATCGCTGGGCTTGACCCGCGGCTCGAGCAGGCAGCAATGGACCTGTATGCGGACGAGAAGACCACCTTCCGGAAGGTCACATTCCCGCTCGTGCTTCCTGGCATCGTGGCTGCGGCCATGCTGGCCTTCGCACTGTCATTTGACGACTTTGTCATCACCAACTTCACGAGCAATCTGACCGTCACCTTCCCCATGTATGTCTGGGGTGCCTGGCAGCGGGGTATTCCGCCCGAGGCCAACGTGGTGGGTGCGCTGATGTTCATGATCGCGTTGATCGTCGTCGTGATTCCTGAGGTCGTCCGCCGAGTCCAACGCCGCTAATGGCTGGGTCTGCCTAGTCCCTGGCTAGTCGGGTGCTCGCCGTACCCCGCGTCCCTCCGCCCTACCCAGGGTGCTTCATACTTCTGCGTCGAGGTGAGAACGTGTCTGGAGCTTTGTCGAAGGTTCCCGTGAGCCCAAGCAACATCGCGGCTGCGTTGCGAGACGCTGAGCCGCGAGCGTTCTGGCTCGACGACCCGGACGCGCCAGCGCTGCGTCCGGCACTGGCCGAACAGGTGAGCGCTGATCTGCTCGTCGTGGGCGGTGGCTTCACAGGTTTGTGGACTGCCTTACTGGCGAAAGAGCAGAACCCTTCGCTCGACGTCGTCTTGGTCGAAGGTGAGCGCATTGGGTGGGCCGCCACCGGGCGCAACGGGGGCTTTGTCTCGTCGAGCCTGACCCATGGTCTGCCCAACGGAGTCGACCGCTTCGCTGACGAGATGCCAGCCCTGCTTCGCCTCGGTGACGAGAACCTCGACGGCATCGAGGCCACGATCGAGCGCTACGGCATCGATGCGCAATGGGAACGAAACGGCGAGATCACCGCGGCCTACGAGCCGTGGCAGGTCGACGACCTCGCGTCGTATGCCGAGATGGCCCGCGAGTACGGGCACGACATCGAGGTGTGGGACGCCGATCGCATGCAGTCGGAAGTGCACTCACCCACGTACCTCGGTGGTGCGCACGAGGCCGACGGAACAGCGTTGGTCAATCCTGGCAAGTTGGCGTGGGGGCTCGCGCAAGCCGCCGAACAGCTCGGGGTGCGCATCTTTGAGCGGACGAAAGTCACAGGCCTGTCGGAGGAGAGCGGCCAGATGGTCGCGAAGACTGGCTACGGTCAGGTACGAGCACCGAAGGTCGCGCTCGCTACGAACATCTTCCCCAACCTGGTGAGGCGTGCCCGCCCGTACGTGATCCCAGTGTGGGACTACGTCTTGATGACTGAACCCCTGACGAGCCAGCAAATGGAGTCGATCGGCTGGAAGGGCCGACAGGGGATCGGCGACGGCGGCAATCAGTTTCACTACTACCGGCTGAGCGCTGACAACCGAATCCTCTGGGGTGGATACGACGCCATCTACCACTACGGCAGCGGTCTGGGTGAAGACCTGGCGCAACGCCCCGAGTCGTTCGTCAAGCTGGCTTCTCACTTCTTCGCCACCTTCCCGCAGTTGGAGGGGGTGCGTTTCAGTCACACCTGGGGTGGTGCGATCGACACCTCGACGCGGTTCTGTGCGCTCTGGGGTCAGGCCTACGGCGGCAAGGTGTCCTACGTGCTCGGGTACACCGGCCTTGGGGTCGGAGCCACCCGCTTCGGTGCCCAAGTGATGCTTGACCACCTGCACGGACGCCGAACCGAGCGCACTGAGCTCACCATGGTCAAGAGCAAGCCGATTCCGTTCCCTCCTGAGCCGGTCAAGTCCGCTGGAATTCAGCTCACCAGATGGTCGATCGCCCAGGCGGACAAGCGTGAGGGGCGCCGCAACCTGTGGCTGCGCACGCTGGACCGTCTCGGCCTGGGGTTCGACTCCTAGGGCCTTTACGCTTTGTAAAGTCAAGGGATCAGGGTCATACACTCTGCTAGTTGTGGGCTTCCAGGCCTGCCGCCAGACTGGGCTTCACCGCAGACCCGCTGTTCGGCGGCTGACTCCTGGAGACCCCATGACCAAGCACGTGACGCACTGGATCGATGGCAAGAGCTTCGGCGGAGTTGCCGAACGACACGGTGACATCTACGACCCAGCCACCGGTCAGGTCTCAGGCACCGTCGACTTCGCTGACGTCACGCTGGTCGACGAGGCGGTCGCAGCAGCCAGCGCTGCCTTCGTCGAGTGGCGCAATGCCTCACTGACCAAGCGCACGCAGGTGCTCTTCAAGTTCCGCGAGCTGCTCGATGCCCGCAAGGGTGAGCTGGCCGAGATCATCACCGCCGAACACGGCAAAGTGCTGTCGGATGCCCTGGGTGAGGTCACGAGGGGACAGGAAGTCGTTGAGTTTGCGTGCGGCATCCCGCACCTGCTCAAAGGTGGATTCTCGGAGAGCGTGTCAACGCGAGTCGATGTGTACTCGATTCGTCAGCCGCTCGGCGTCGTCGGGATCATCTCGCCCTTCAACTTCCCGGCGATGGTTCCCATGTGGTTCTTCCCGATCGCTATTGCTGCCGGTAACACCGTCATCATCAAGCCAAGTGAGAAAGACCCGTCAGCTGCCAACTTCGTTGCCGAGCTCTGGGCCGAGGCTGGCCTACCGGCTGGCGTCTTCAACGTCGTTCACGGTGACAAGGTGGCTGTTGACCGCCTGCTTGAGCACCCCGAGGTCAAGGCGGTGTCGTTCGTCGGGTCGACGCCCATCGCACGGTACGTCTACGAGAATGGCACCAAGAACGGCAAGCGGGTACAGGCGCTTGGTGGCGCGAAGAACCACATGCTGGTGCTTCCGGACGCCGATCTTGACCTTGCGGCCGACCAGGCCATCAACGCCGGATTTGGCTCAGCCGGTGAGCGTTGCATGGCGATCTCGGCTTTGATCGCTGTCGACAGCATCGCTGACGAACTGGTGCAGAAGATCGCTGACCGCATTGCGACGCTCCGCACCGGAGACGGTCGCAGGGGATCCGACATGGGTCCATTGGTGACAGCGCAGCACCGCGACAAGGTCGCGGGGTATGTCGCAGCTGGTGTCGACGAAGGAGCGACGCTCGTGGTTGACGGACGAGACGTCGAGCCTGATGGCGAGCCCAGTGGCTTCTGGCTCGGGCCGACACTCTTCGACAACGTCACCCCCGACATGAGCGTGTATACCGACGAGATCTTTGGTCCGGTGTTGTCCGTGGTGCGGGTTCACTCGTACGACGAGGGCCTCAAGCTCATCAACGAACACCCCTACGGCAACGGCACCGCGATCTTCACCAACGATGGCGGCGCTGCTCGTCGGTTCCAGAATGAGGTCGAGGTCGGCATGATCGGCATCAACGTGCCGATCCCGGTGCCGATGGCGTACTACTCATTCGGCGGCTGGAAGAACTCGCTCTTCGGCGACACCCACGCGCACGGCCAAGAGGGTGTGCACTTCTACACCCGCGGCAAGGTCGTCACGAGCCGCTGGCTCGACCCGAGTCACGGTGGGATCAACCTGGGCTTCCCTCAGAACGCCTGAGCACGCAGAACGCTTGAGAACAGCAAGCCCCGTCACTCCAACGGCGGATAGAACCGCACCTCAGCAGGGTCGATGATCGCTATTTATGGGTGGGAGTGCTGGTGGGGGTAGTCGGGACGTCGTGAGCGTCATCGTCGAGTTCCGCAAGGTCCTAGGCGAGGCGCGGGCCGACGACTGCCCCGAGATCGCGGCGGAGTACCTGTGTGACCTGTTCGACGGCACAGCTACCGCGGTGAACCTCATGGACTACGGACGATTTCGCTACCAGACGATCACGAACGTCGGTCGCCTCACGGAGACCGAGCGCCGCCGTCCGGTCGGGGAGTACTACCCGTTCGCCGACTTCCCGTTCACGACCCAGCAGCTCGCCCATGGTGGCGCCTATCGCTCGGCCTTGAACGACGTGTCGTGTCCGCCGGAGTACCGCACGTTACTGGCAGCTATGCGGCGAACTGATTGTCTAGGTGCTCCCATCCGTCATGGATCACGAGCGCTCGGTGAGTTCTGGGTGACGCGAGAGTCGGGGGCTCCGTTTACTGACCTTGATGAGGACCTCGCGGTCGCCTGTGGTGCCACGCTCGCCAGGTTCTTTCGACCCGCATGGGCCATCGCGGGCTGACGCTGATCGGGGTCGATAGGGTCTGCGCATGACGCGCTACGGACCCATGTTCGGACCCGACATCACGTTCCTTGGAGTCCCACCGTGCGACCTCGAAGAACCTTCGTCGTATGCCGATGCTGACGTCGTCATCATCGGCGCACCCTTCGACGGTGGTACGAGCCACCGCCCGGGCACCCGGTTCGGGCCGATGGCGATGCGCTCGACCGACTACCTGCCGCAAGACGGCGTCCGCCCCCATATGGCGATGCGCGTCGATGCCCTCACCGACGACCTCACCGTGGTCGATGCCGGCGATCTCGAGGTCTACTCCGGCGATGTGGTTCGCAGTTGTCAGATCATCGAGGACGCCGTGGCGACCGTTGCCGAGGCCGGCAAGATCCCACTGATCCTCGGGGGAGACCACACGGTCACGTGGCCGGATGTCACGGGGGTGGCCCGCGCTGCCGGATACGGCCGGGTCTCGATCATTCACTTCGATGCGCACGCCGACACCGGTGACATCGAGTTCGGATCGCTGTACGGCCACGGGCAGCCCATGCGTCGCCTCATTGAGTCGGGCGCAGCTCGCGGAGATCGCTTCTTGCAGTTGGGCTTGCGTGGGTACTGGCCGGGTCCAGAGACGTTGGACTGGATGGCCGATCAACAGATGCGTTCGTTTCACATGAGCGAGATCGTGGCCAAGGGGCTCGACCCGGTTCTTGACGAAGCGTTCACCATCGCGCAGGACGACTGCGATGGCGTGTTCTTGTCGGTCGACATCGATGTCTGCGATCCCGGTCATGCACCAGGCACGGGCACCCCTGAGCCCGGTGGTTTGACCGCGAGACAACTGCTCGATGCCGTGTCGCGCATCTGCTACGAGCTTCCCGTTGTTGGTATCGATGTCGTGGAGGTTTCGCCGCCCTACGACCACGCCGAGATCACCGTGTTCCTCGGAAACCGCGTGGTCCTCGAAGCGCTCGCAGGTATTGCCAGGCGTCGCAAAGACGGCGGTGCCATCACCTGGGACCGCGCGACCCCCTTGCTCGAGGGGCGCGGCTCGGCGTCGTCAGACGCGTAACCAGTCCGCACCGCCCGCGCTGACTGCGCGGCTCACGAAGCACCCACACCAGGTCTGACCTGGGGGTATCGCTGTGTGTAGCCGCAGTAACACTTTGTGTTCACCCATTTGGCCGTCTAACGAAGTCACCCTCCGGAACGAGAAGATTACCCAGGGGGGTTTGAGTCTTGTGGCTCCCCGATCGTCGCGACTGTTATGGGAAGGGGAGCGATGAAGAACATCAAGAGTGAGGTGATCGTCCGCGGCAGCGCCGCGGCCGTCGGCCTCATGGTTCTGGTATCGGTCGTTGGTGCCGGTACCAAGTGGATGCGGTAGGGGGTTGATCACATGGAAGAGCTCAAAGCACGCGTGATCGTCTCCGTGCTGGGGAGCGCCGCAACGGTGATCACCCTGGCATCAGTTGTCGGAGCCGGAAAGAAGTGGGCCAGGTAGCCGATCCGGTCGGGGGAGCCGCTGAGTCATCGGCGGCTCCCCTTCTTCGTCGTCCCGAATGGCAGTTGACGACGTACATCTGGTCAGTCATCTCACTGGGTGCTCTGCTTCTCGGAGTGGCGCTCTTCGTGTCACCTATCCAGGACGCGCTCGGTTCTGTGAGTGCATGGACTGGCCCGTACCCGTCGCAGGGTTTGGTGCTCACCCTGCTGGTCATCACCGTCATCGTCGGCGAACTACGACCGGTGCCGGTTCCGCGCAGTGGCGACGTCACCGACATGATCACCATCTCGACAACCTTCACGTTGGCACTGGCCATCGTTGGACCGGTGAGCCTCGCACTTGTCGCGCAGGGCGTCGCAGTGCTGATCGACGACGCGATCTCGCGCAGGTCACCGCTGAAGATCGCCTTCAACGTCGGGCAGTACGTGCTCACGGTGATGGCTGCGCGCACCGCCTACGCGCTGATCGCTGGCGTTCCAATCCTCGGGCCCTACGACGTCTTCACGCCGGATGCCTGGGCCCTCGTTGGCGCCCTGGCAGCCGCTCTCGTGTTCCTGCTGATGAACCAGCTGCTGGTGTCGACGGTTGTTGCGTTGGCTTCAGATCAACGCATTCGGTCGGTGTTCCTCCAAGACTTGAGATTCCAAGCGATGACGGCCGGCGTCCTCGCCGTGCTAGCCCCGGTTGCCGCCTTGATCGTGCAACAGCAACCCCTGATGTTGCCCATGCTGATCGCACCGGTTGCCGCCGTTCACAACAGTGCCCGCCTCGCGGTAGCTATGGGTCGCCAGGCGCGTCACGACGCTTTGACGGGCTTGGCAAATCGTGAGTTGTTCCGAGAACGCTCGGTCAAGGCGCTCGACGAGTCGCAGCGGACGGGCACTGCTCTGGCGATCATGATGATCGACCTCGACCACTTCAAAGAGATCAACGACACCCTCGGACACCAGGTGGGCGATGAGTTGATCTGCGAGGTGGCGCACCGACTTGAGGATGCCCGACCCGAGGGAGCCACTGTCGCACGGTTGGGCGGCGATGAGTTCGCCGTCCTGCTGCCTGACATTCCAGACCTGTCGGTGGCCGAGGACGTCGCCACCTATTTGTTGTCGGTGCTTGGCAAGTCCTTCTCTGTCGGAGGCGTGCGCCTTGTCGTTCAGGCCAGCCTCGGTATCGCGCTGGCTCCAGACCACGGCGACGATGTTCACACCTTGATGCGTCGCTCTGACATCGCGTTGTACGAAGCAAAGCGTGAGCGGGCTCGATTCTGCGCGTACACGTTAGAGGGCGAGGACACGCACACCCCACAACGCCTGACCACGCTGACAGACCTTCGGTCCGCAGTGGAGGACGACCAGCTCTTCTTGGTTTACCAACCCAAGATCGATGTCGCGAGTGGCGAAGTGACCGGCGTCGAGGCGCTGGTGCGGTGGAACCACCCCACCCGAGGCACGCAGTACCCGGACACGTTCATCCCGCTCGCCGAGAACACCGGGCTGATCGCGCCGATCACCTTCTTCGTGGTCGAGCACGCGCTGCGTCAGGTGAGGAACTGGCAGGAGCAGGGGATCGACCTGTCGGTCGCCGTCAACTTGTCTGTGCGTCATCTGACCGACATGAGCCTGCCTGACCGAATTGCGGTCGCATTGGAGCGTTGGGGGGTAGCTCCATCGAAGCTCATCATCGAGGTCACGGAGAGCAGCATCATGACCGACCCCAAGCGTGCCGCAGTCGTGCTGCAGCAGCTGAGGCGCATTGGTGTCGACGTCGCGATCGATGACTACGGCACCGGTCACGCTTCGTTGAACTACCTCAAGCAGTTCGACATCGACGAACTGAAGATCGACCGCTCGTTCATCATGAACCTCGACATTGACTCCAGTGACGCGATCATTGTTGCCTCAACCGTCGAGCTTGGTCACAACCTTGGTCTGCGGATCGTGGCCGAAGGCGTCGAGGACGGCGCGACACTTGAGTGGCTGAGCGGCCTTGGGTGCGACACCGCGCAGGGTTACCACATCGGACGCCCGATGGCGCCGGAGGCGGTTGCTGAGGTGGTGGCCGAACGCCGCGTCGCCACGCCTGCTCCCGCGAGTCCGCTGCGTTTGGTGGGAAGCAGCTGATGTTGATTCTCGTGTTGTGCATCGTGGCCTTGGCTTCGCCTGTGCTGTTCGGCGGCAAGCTGTCACGGCTGGCCTACGTGCGCTTTCGCGGTTGGTGGATTCTGGTCGCGGCGCTCTTGTCGCAGATCCTGATCATTGAGATCTTTCCGGACGCCGACCGAGCGTTCCTCGAAGCGGTGCACATGGCCACGTACGTCGCGGCCGGCATCTTTGTTGCCATCAACTGGCGGGTGCCGGGCCTGCTGATCATCGCCGCCGGCGGTGCCATGAATGGCATCACCATCGCCCTCAACGGTGGGCAACTACCCGCGTCCAAGGATGCCTTGCAGATGGCAGGCATCGATGTGAGCAAGGGGGAGTTCGTGAACTCGGGGGTGCTCGCTGATCCGGTACTTCCGCTGTTGGGCGACATCTTCGCCTGGCCCGAACCGTTTCCCTTCGCGAACGTGTACAGCTTTGGTGACGCCCTCATCGTCATCGGGACCTTCTACGGAGCCCACAAGATCGCTGGCTCCCGCCTGGTCAAGCGGCCGTGGGTTGCTCCTGGGCTCGAGGCCGAAGGTGGAGTCGCCCAGGGCGAGGCTGCGGCGCCAGCCACTGAACCTTCGGGCCTACCCTCGGCGACGTTGGCACGCCTTCATGCTCCGACCCAGGCCCACTCTCTGGAGCCGGGAGTGACACTGGCCAGTAACGGGAGAGTGAGGGCGGCGGCGTCGCCGGATGCCTCCTCTGGGCCGCGCCATGCGGCGCCTTCACGTCCGGCGGTCGACGGCGTCTAGGGCTGCCCCCGTTCGCTCGTGACAGTCGAGGATCAGCCTAGACTCCGGCGAAGGCAACGGAAGGAACCCTTTATGCGCATCCTGCTGGTTGGAGCAGGTGGTGTGGGCTCTGCGGTGATCCCGATCGCGGCCCGCCGCACGTTCTTCGACTCGATGGTGGTAGCCGACTACGACAGGGGTCGCGCCGAACGTGCCATCGCCCAGGTCGATGACTCGCGCTTCGTGGCCGACCAGGTCGATGCGTCGAATGCTCAGTCGGTCGCTGACTTGGCGCGCAAGCACCGGGTCACCCATGTGCTCAATGCCGTCGACCCTCGGTTCGTGCTGCCGATCTTCAACGGTGCTTTCGCTGCGGGCGCTGACTACCTCGACATGGCGATGTCTCTGTCATACCCGCACCCCGACGAGCCCTATCGCAAGACCGGCGTCATGCTCGGCGACGAACAGTTCGCAGTTGCTGATGAGTGGGAGCAGGCAGGACGGCTCGCGCTCGTCGGTGTGGGTGTAGAGCCTGGGTTATCAGATGTGTTCGCCAAGTACGCAGCCGACGAACTCTTTAGTGAGATCGACGAGGCGGGGGTTCGCGATGGATCGAACCTGGAAGTCGATGGGTACACCTTCGCGCCGTCCTTCTCTATCTGGACCACCATCGAGGAGTGTTTGAACCCGCCGGTGATCTGGGAGAAGGACAAGGGATGGTTCACGACCCCGCCGTTCTCTGAGCCAGAGGTCTTCGACTTTCCTGAGGGCATCGGTCCGGTCGAGTGTGTGAACGTCGAGCACGAGGAGGTACTGCTCATACCTCGGTGGGTCGACTGCAAGCGGGCGACCTTCAAGTACGGGTTGGGCCAGGAGTTCATCGACGTGCTGAAGGTCATTCACAAGCTTGGCCTCGACAAGACCGCCAAGGTCAAGGTGGGAGACGTTGAGGTCAGCCCGCGTGACGTCGTTGCCGCGATCCTGCCCGACCCCGCAACCCTGGGTGACCGGATGCGCGGCAAGACCTGCGCCGGCACGTGGGTGACGGGCACCGGCAAAGACGGCAACCCACGACAGGTGTACCTGTACCACGTGGTCGATAACGAATGGACCATGCAGGAGTACGGGTCGCAGGCCGTGGTGTGGCAGACCGCCATCAATCCTGTCGTCGCCCTCGAACTCGTCGCTGAAGGAGTGTGGTCTGGCGCAGGGGTGCTAGGCCCTGAGGCGTTCGCGCCCAAACCATTCCTGGACAAGCTCGTCGAGTACGGCTCGCCGTGGGGAATGCGTGAGGAAACTCCCGCGTCACGCTGAGGGTGACTAGTGCGGTGCTTGCAGGCTGCTGATGACCGGACCGAGGACGGTCGCAATGATGCGGGCGTGACGTAGTTGCAGCCGTGACCACGGCAGGGGCTCGGAACGAGAGCACTCCAGCAGGCCTACGACATTGCCGGCGGCGAGCACTGGTAGCCCAATCATCGTGGTGACCCCTTCGACCGTCATCCACGCGCGCTCGGCGGCGTCTGAGTCAGGGTCATCGAGGTCGACCGTCATGATCTCGAGAGTCTCGAGGCACCGCTGGGTGAGCGGAAAGTCGGCGAGCGGGTAGCGGTGGCCTTCTGGGCGCCATGCCAGGGCTCCGATGCCTTGCAGATACTGGCGATCGTCGTCCAAGAATGAGATCTCGGCCAGATCGCAGGTGAGGTGCTCGGCGATGGGGACCGCCATGCGCGCGAGCTCATCGAGGTGAGAACACTCGACGAGTTCGACCAGGAGCCGCTCGAGGGCGGTGGCGTCTTGCCCAGGGGCGCGTGAGCCGAGGGCAAGCGTGCGCTGATACGAGCTCTGACAGGTCAAGGCTGCGGCCTCTGCCGCTGGCTCGAATGTCGGCGAGGGCATGCCGATCACCCAGCCCTGCGCCTCGGCAACGTCGAGGTCGGCCAACACGTAGAGGTCGTCGAGGTTCTCGACGCCTTCGGCACACACTTCTGCTCCGACCTTGCCTGCGTAGCGGACGATCGCTTCGACGAGGGCTGCCTTGACCGGTTCGGACTCCACACCGGTGACGAGTGACCGATCCAGTTTGATCAGATCGGGTGATAGCGACAGCACGCGCTGCAATCCCGCGTACCCCTCACCGACGTCATCGACGGCGATCCGCGCACCGCGGTCCCGCAACGCGCGCACCACACGTGAGAAGTGGTCAACGTCCTGAACGAGCTCTTGCTCGGTGATCTCGAACTGCAACCCTGACAAGTCGAAGGGCAGAACATCGTGTAGCTCACGTGCACTCAAGACCGAGGGGCTCACGTTGACCGAGAGCAGGGTTCCGGCGGGCCGGGAGTCGCCGATGCGGAGCGCGATGTCGACCGCCCTGGCCTCGAACATCGGGCCGAGTCCACACTCGTGGGCCATGCGAAACCAGATGTCTGGCGAGTACGACGGAAGCTCAGGGCTGAAGCGAGCGAGTGCCTCGTAGGCCACCACCCGACCGGTTGCCAGGCCAAGAATGGGTTGGGCGACCATCGTCGGCGCGCCGTGGTGAAGTGCACTCGTGACGAGCGCGCGACATTGATCGACGTCCGGCGGCTCAGAGCCAGCGGACGTCGACGTCGAGGCGGCCTCGTGGCTGCCCGTCGTCATCGTCATCAGATGCCATTCCCCCTGATCGAAACCCTCGTTCAGGTGTCGGCAATTCGTGCCCAGCGATGTAGGAGGGCACTACTACTAGTCAGCTATTGGTCAGCTACTGGTCAGCAAACAGGGCACTTCGGGGTGCCACGCTACGCCGAACGAGTGATCGTGGCAGGTGAATCGCCCCGCTCCACGCCTGGCCGAGCACGGGAAGCGTGCCTAGGCGACGGAGGCGAACGCCTTGTCGATGATGGTCAGCGCCTCGTCCAGCAGGGCTTCAGGCATGGTGAGTGGTGGCAAGAATCGCAGCACGTTGCCGTAGGTACCTGCCGTCAGAACCAGCACGCCCTCGCTGTGGCAGTGCTTCACGATGGCGGCGATCTCGTCAGTGGCCGGCGCGAGTGAGCCAGGCTTGACCAGCTCAACGGCGATCATCGCCCCACGCCCACGGATGTCTCCGATGATCGGGTACTTAGCCTGCATCTCGGTCAGCCGGGGAATCATGATCTCGCCGATCCGTCGCGCTTTGCCAACCAGGTCGTGCTCCTCCATGGCACTGATGGCACCGAGGGCCGCAGCACAGGCGACCGGGTTACCGCCGTACGTGCCGCCCAAGCCTCCGGTGTGGACGGCGTCCATCAGGTCGGCGCGACCGGTCACCGCAGCGAGTGGCATGCCACCGGCGATGCCCTTTGCTGTCGTGATCATGTCGGGGACGACGCCTTCGTCGTCACACGCAAACATCTGACCCGTGCGAGCGAACCCGGTCTGAACCTCGTCGGCGATGAAGACGATGCCGTTCTTGCGGGCGAAGTCAGCAAGGCCGGGGAGGAACCCAGCGCCTGGGACGATAAAGCCGCCCTCGCCAGCAATGGGCTCGATGAGAATGGCGGCGACCTGGTCGGCACCGATCTCTTTCTCAATCTTGCTGATGGTCTGCTCAAGCGCTTCGCGTCCGGCGTTCTCTGCCCCCGAGGGCCAGCGGAAGGGGTACGACATCGGCATGCGGTAGATCTCGCCAGCGAACGGCCCGAAGTTGTACTTGTAAGGCATTGACTTGGCGGTCAGCGCCATCGTGAGGTTGGTGCGTCCGTGGTAGGCGTGCTCGAAGACGACAACCGCCTGGCGCTTGGTGGCGTACCGCGCAATCTTCACGGCGTTCTCGACGGCCTCAGCGCCGGAGTTGAACAGGGCGGTCTTCTTGGCGTGATCGCCCGGAGTGAGTCGGTTGAGCTGCTCGGCGACCGCCACGTACCCCTCGTATGGCGTCACCATGAAGCAGGTGTGCGTGAACGCGGCGGCCTGCGCCTGAATGCCAGCCACCACCGAGGGTGCGGCGTTGCCCACGTTGACGACGGCAATTCCGGCCCCGAGGTCGATCAGGCTGTTGTCATCGACGTCGACGATCACACCGCCGCCGGCTGCTTTGACGAAGACCGGGAGGATGGTGCCGACGCCGTCGGACACCGCCGCCTGTTTGCGAGCGAGCAGCTCAGCGGAGCGAGGACCGGGAATGCTCGTGAGCACCCTGCGCTCTTGCGGCAGCGTTGGTCCACCGACCATGACGGGGGTCTGGGGCGAAGAGGCTGACATGTGGGGCTCGCTTTCAGGCTCAGTCTGTGTGGTTCTGGTGCTCATGTCGGAGATGAGCCGGGAGATCAGGACGCCATAGGCGCGGGACCGTAGCGATTTACTGTACGGGCAGGCGTCCAGCTCTGCCTGCTCGCCGTTCTGGACAAGTTTCAGGCTACGATCGGCCAAATTGTCCAGCAGGAGGCGCCTGAATGAGTAGCGCTCCCACGGTCCGTACCGTTCTCGACCTGCCAGCCCTCGGTCTCGCGCTGCGTGCTGGCCGGCACGCCATCGACGCCAGGGTGCGGTGGGTGGCGGTGAGCGAGCTTGAGGATCCGACCCCTTACCTCGAGGGTGGTGAGCTGTTACTCACTACTGGTCTGCGCCTTGGCGAACGTGACTGGGCGAGGTTTGTCGAGCGATTGGCCAACGCCCAGGTGAGTGCATTGGGGCTGGGGGTCGGCCTGACGCACCAACGGACGCCGGCACCCTTGGTGGCTGCGGCCGAGGCGGCAGGCGTCCCACTGATCGAGGTTCCTGAGCCGACACCGTTCATCGCCATCAGTCGCGCAGTGTCAGACCTGCTGTCGGCGGCCGAGTACGAGGCCGTGACGCGCACCGTCGAGACGCAGCGTGACCTTACTCGCGCGGCGCTTGCGCCGGAGGGGGCCGCGGCCGTCGTTGCGCGACTCTCGGTCGTCTTGGACGCCGACCTCGTCCTTCTCGATGCCAGCGGACGACTACTTCACGCCGCACCTCGCGAAGCGGCCGATCTCATTGAGCTGCTTGGTCCCGACATCGACGCGATGAGGCGCCGTGGGCCGCGCAGCTCCGCGTCGATGCATGTTGATGACAGGTATGTGGTGCTGCAGCCGCTTGCGCCGGCCGGTCGAATCCGCGGGTTCCTGGCGGTGTCACGAGCTGAGGCACTGGCTACTGCCGATCTGGCGCTCGTGAACGTCGGGGTTGCGTTGGTATCGCTGGCGATGGAGCGCTCTATCGGCACAGACACCGCGCGACGCGAACTGCGATCGGCGCTGCTGGTGCTGCTCGCCGATGGCATTGATCCCGAGCGGCTACCGGTCGCTGGTGTCGGGTGGGACGAACTGTTGTCGGGTCCGGTGCGGGTGTTAGTCGCTGACGGGCCCGATGCCGAACTGGTGGCCCTGATCGAGCAGGTCGAGGACTCCGACCCCGCCGAGGGTTGGCGGGGTGCGGCGTGGCACGAGCACCGAGTGATCGTGCTGCAACCGGCGGCAGCGCCGGCTGCACCTCCTGCGCTGCCTGCTGCCGCCAAGGTGGCGTGGGGGATCAGCGACGTCGTTCCGGTCGTCGCATTAGGTGACGGGCTGCGGCAGGCTTCGCGCGCGCTCGCGGCGGCAGGGGCCGGCGGCGTCCGGTTGTTTGGTGACCTTGCTCGCGATGGATTGGTAGGCCTCGTCGATGAGGACGCCGGGCGAGGTTTCGCCGACGCGCTCTTGGGCCCACTCGAGAGGCGTGAGCGGGGCGACCTCGTGGCGTCGGTGCGGGCGTGGCTCGCTCATCACGGACAGTGGGACGCCGCGGCCACGACGCTAGGCGTCCACCGGCATACCTTGCGATACCGGATGCGGCGCGTCGAGGAGCTGCTCGATCGATCACTCGATGACCCTGACTTACGGGCCGAACTGTGGGTTGCGCTGGCTGTCAGAGACCGGGATGCCGGGGGGCACTAGCAACCCCACCTTCAGGTGAACAGACTGGGACGGACTTGTCCTTTCGGTCCAAGGCACAGGCACAGACTTGGCCAGGGTGGCCCCCACATGCGGTGGCCCCCGACTTACCGTGGACACGTGAACACCACTATCAAGGCGTCAGTCGCGAACGAGGAACGTCCGTTTTGGCTGGCTGGTCGGCGCGCGCACGGCGAGCAGTCTCTGAGCGTGACCGGTCCGGACGGGCAGTGGGTGGCCTCGGTCAGTGTGCCGACCGCCGCACAGGTCGAAGAGGCCGTGGCAGCGCTCGATGCCAGCGCGTCCGACGCGGCCGCGTTGACGCTAGGTCAGCGAGCCGATGCTTTGGCGCATGTCGCGAGCAGACTCCTGGAGCGCCAGGAAGAGTGTGCGCAGCTGATCACTGCCGAGAACGGCAAGCCCATCAGGTGGGCTCGCATCGAGGTCACTCGTGCCGCCAGCGTCTTTCGATGGGCGTCCGAGGAAGCACGGCGATGGAGTGGCGACGTGCAGCGGCTCGACACCGACGCCACAGCCGATGGACGCTTGGCGATCGTGAAACGCGTGCCGAAGGGCGCGGTGCTTGGCATCGCACCTTTCAACTTTCCTTTGAACCTGGTGGCTCACAAGGTGGCTCCCGCCATCGCGGTGGGGGCGCCAATACTGATCAAGCCAGCGCCTGCCACGCCGCTCTCGGCTCTGTTGCTCGGCGAGTTGCTCGCTGAGACCGAGTTGCCAGCTGGCATGTGGTCGGTGCTGCCGGTTCCCAACGAAGAGATGCCGGCGCTGGTCGCTGACGATCGACTCCCGATCATCTCGTTCACCGGATCGGCGCCGGTCGGCTACTCGATTCAACGAGCGGTACCTCACAAGCACGTCGTGCTGGAGCTCGGTGGCAACGCGGCAGCTGTGGTCCTCGGCGACTACAGCAGTGAGTCAGATGTGCGCTGGGCGGCACAGCGGATTGCGATGTTCGCGAACTACCAGGCGGGGCAGTCGTGCATCTCGGTACAGCGGGTGCTCGTCGACCGGCCCCTCTACGACGACGTCGTCGCGCAAGTGGTCGCGCAGGTCGAGGCTCTGACTACTGGAGACTCAGCTGACGACGCCACTGACGTTGGCCCCTTGGTTGATGCCAGCGCGGCGGAGCGTGTGGTCTCGTGGGTCGACGAAGCGGTGACGGCAGGGGCCAAGCTCTTGACCGGCGGCGTTCGCAACGGCGCGTCTGTCACCCCGGCGGTGTTGGTCGATGTTCCCAAGTCGGCAAAGGTCTGGAGTGAAGAAGTCTTCGGCCCAGTTCTGGTCATCGCTGCTGTTGACGGGGTCGACGGTGCGATCAACGAGGTGAACGACTCGCGGTTCGGATTGCAGACGGGCGTGTTCACCAAAGACACGGCCACCGCATTCCGATTCTTCTCTGAGCTGCGGGTGGGCGGCGTCATCGTCGGCGACGTCCCGAGCTTTCGCGCCGACCAAATGCCCTATGGGGGAGTCAAGGAGTCGGGGGTCGGGCGCGAAGGCGTGGCTTACGCGATGACTGACTTCACCGAGGAGCGCGTGATGGTGCTGACGGGCTTGCAGCTCTGATCTCCACAGCGCCATTTGCACTGGGCGGGCCTTCGGCGTGCGGGTTTCGGTCCCGAGGCTGAGACACTGAGCAGGTGCGCACCGTCACGCTGCTGGGATCGACTGGGTCGATCGGTACTCAGGCGATCGATGTCATCGCGGGCAACCGCGACCGGTTCGTCGTCCGCGCAGTGGCGGCAGGCGGCTCGCGCCCCGAGCTCCTCGCGCGTCAAGCAGCCGAGCTTGGAGTCGAAGCAGTCGGTATTGCAGACTCCAGCAGCGCGGACGCCCTGAGAGCTGAACTGCAATCGCTCGGGGTCAATCCGAAGGTGTTGGTGGGGCCGGACGCCGCGAGTGAGATCGCCGCGCTGGGGTGCGACGTCGTGCTCAACGGTATGGACGGAGCTGCCGGGCTCTTGCCAACGCTGGCAGCGCTAGAGGCAGGCAACACCCTCGCACTCGCCAACAAGGAGTCGCTCATCATCGGTGGCGACCTCGTGATGCAGCGCGCGGGCCCCGACCAGATCGTGCCGGTCGACTCCGAGCATTCAGCACTGGCGCAATGCCTACGCGGTGGCGGCCGCAGCGAGGTTCGTCGTTTGGTGCTGACCGCCAGCGGTGGTCCGTTTCGCGGACGCCGTCGCGAGGACCTTGGCGACGTCACTGCTGCTGAAGCGCTGGTTCACCCGACGTGGAGCATGGGTCCGCTGGTCACCACGAACTCCGCGACCTTGGTCAACAAGGGGCTCGAGGTGATCGAGGCCCACCTGCTCTTTGACATGCCGATGGAGTGCATTGACGTCGTCGTCCACCCGCAGTCGATCGTTCACTCGATGGTCGAGTTCGTCGACGGGTCGACGCTGGCGCAAGTCAGCCCACCCGACATGCGGCTTCCGATCGCACTCGGGTTGAGCTGGCCAGAGCGCGTCCCCGATGCGGCTCCGTCGCTCGATTGGACCGCCGCGGCGCAATGGGACTTCATCCCGCTGGACTCCGAGGCGTTTCCCGCCGTTGACCTCGCCCGGCGAGCGGGGACCGTCGGCGGTACGGCGCCAGCGGTCTTCAACGGGGCCAACGAGACGGCAGTCGCTGCCTTCCTCGAGGGACGCGTGGGGTTCCTGGCCATTGTCGACACCATCGAGCGGGTTCTGGCCGATCACCTGGGGGACCTCGCGCGCGCCGGGCACCCGAGCAGCCACACGTCCGGTGGTATGGCGAACCAGGGGGAGTCGCTTACCGTTGAGGCTGTGCTGGACGCCGATCGGTGGGCCAGAGAGCGAGCCGCAGACCTGCTGGCGCGCGCAGATCGAGGCGAACGAGGAGAACGGTGAGTGCGTTAGGGCTGCTCGGGCTCGCGGTATTCGCCGTGGGGGTGATGGGATCAATTGCCCTGCACGAGGTCGGCCACCTGGTGCCAGCCAAGCGTTTTGGCGTCCGCGTGACCCAATACATGGTCGGCTTCGGTCCCACCGTGTGGTCGCGAGTTCGCGGCGAGACCGAGTACGGCGCCAAGGCGATCCCGCTCGGTGGCTACATCCGCATGGTCGGCATGTTCCCCCCACGACGAAGCCGTGATGGTGAGCTCGTTCACTCGGCGACAACGACCGGACCGTTCCAGTCGCTGATCGAGGACGCGCGCCACACCTCTGCGCAAGAGATTGAGGCCGGCGAAGAGCACCGCGCGTTCTATCAGCTGTCTGTGCCGAAGAAGCTAGTCGTCATGCTCGGCGGGCCAACGATGAACTTGGTTCTCGCAGCTGTTCTCTACACCATTGCGCTCGTCGTGCTTGGCGTTCCGTCTCTCACGATGACGGTGAATGAAGTGGCGCCGTGTACCCCCTCGGCCGTGACTAGTGAGTGCGGCGTCGACGATCCGCCGAGCCCCGCTGCTGCAGCCGGTGTTGAGGCGGGCGACGTCATCGTGGCGGTCGACGGGGTGCCGTACGACGACTGGACGGCGGTTGTTGAAGAGGTTCGTGGGCGCCCCGGCGATGAGATCATCCTGACGGTCGAGCGCGGTGGGTCGTCCATCGACCTGCTGGTCACCGTTGGAAGTACGCAGGTACCGAAAGATGGCAACCCCAACGAATTGGTGGCTGGTGGCTACGTCGGTGTGAGCCCATCGGTCGAACAGGTGCGTGAACCCATCAGTGCCGTTCCTGAGCGCATGTGGGAGTTCATCTCGCGCTCGGCAACGGCGATCGTGTCGATCCCGAGCAAGATGGTGGGCGTCTGGCAGGCAGCGTTCGGTGGCGACGAACGAGATCCGACGGGGCCCGTCAGCGTTGTTGGCGTCGGCCAGTTCAGCGTCGAAGTGGCCGAGGACCCATCGACGTGGAGTTGGAAGCTGGCGAACTGGTTGACCTTGCTTGCCGGGCTCAACATGGCGCTGTTCTTCTTCAACCTGATCCCGCTGCTGCCGCTCGATGGCGGCCATGTGGCGGGGGCGCTGTATGAGGGTGCCCGGCGCAAGATCGCGAGGGTGCGCGGCAAGCCAGACCCCGGCCCGGTCGATGTCGCCCGCATGTTGCCGGTCGCCTACACGGTGGCGTTCCTCCTGATCAGCATGTCGGTGCTACTCATCTACGCCGACCTGGTGAACCCGATCGCGCTGAACTGACCGACCTGAGGCGATACTGGAGACATGACAGTCGGACCCGCGCAAGTGGAACTGGGCGTGCCAACACCTCCGCCGCGTCCGCTTGCCTCTCGCCGTTCGACCCGACAGCTCCTTCTTCAGCACCCCACCCACCCGGTCGCCATCGGTAGTGAGGCGCCCGTCTCGGTGCAGTCGATGACCACCACCGTAACTGCTGACATCAACTCGACCCTGCAACAGATTGCCGAGCTCACGGCGTCCGGGTGTCAGATCGTTCGCGTTGCGTGCCCCAGCCAGGACGATGCCGAGGCGCTGGCGACCATCGCGAAGAAGTCGCAGATACCGGTGATCGCCGACATTCACTTTCAGCCGCGCTATGTGTTTGCAGCGATCGACGCGGGGTGTGCCGGCGTGCGCGTCAACCCCGGCAATATCAAGCAGTTTGACGACAAGGTCGGTGAGATCGCCAAGGCCGCAGGCGATGCGAAGGTTCCTATTCGCATTGGCGTCAACGCTGGCTCGCTCGACCCCCGCCTGCTGGCCAAACATGGCAAGGCGACACCGGAAGCGCTCGTAGAGTCTGCGCTCTGGGAGTGTTCGCTGTTCGAAGAGCACGGCTTCCGAGACATCAAGATCTCGGTCAAGCACCACGACCCAGTCGTCATGGTGGCGGCATACCGACAGCTTGCCGAGCAGTGCGACTACCCCTTGCACCTGGGTGTGACCGAAGCTGGGCCGGCCTTTCAGGGCACGGTCAAGTCGGCAGTCGCGTTTGGTGCGCTGCTTGCCGAGGGCATCGGTGACACGATCCGCGTCTCGCTGTCTGCGCCACCTGTCGAAGAGGTAAAGGTCGGGGGCGCCATTCTTGAGTCACTCGGACTGCGCGAACGTGGCCTCGAGATCGTGTCGTGTCCGAGTTGCGGACGCGCGCAGGTCGACGTTTACACGCTCGCCGAGCAAGTGACGTCCGGCCTCGAGGGGTTGAAGGTTCCGCTGCGGGTCGCGGTCATGGGCTGTGTGGTCAATGGCCCCGGCGAAGCGCGTGAGGCCGACCTCGGGGTCGCCTCCGGCAATGGCAAGGGGCAGATCTTCGTGCGCGGCGAGGTAATCAAGACGGTGCCTGAGGCCCAGATCGTCGAGACCCTCATCGAAGAGGCGTTGCGCCTGGCCGACGACATGGGTGTTGACCCTGAGAGTGGCGCCGCCTCGCCCGAGGTGGTTGTGAGCTGACATGACAACGCACGCCGAACGACCCGCGTCCCACGTGGCGTCATCGCTGCGCGTGCTCGGTGACAGCGATCTGCCAGCGGCCGCTGAGCACCTGTCGGGTGACCCCATCGCCAATGTCTTTGTGGCCGCGCGAATCGAGTCGGCCATCGAACGTTCGTGGCGACTCGGCGGCGAGTTGTGGGGGTACGGACGCGGTCGCGAGTGGACCGGCTTGTGCTACTCCGGCGCCAACCTCGTGCCAGATGCGTCCTCACCCGATGCCATCGCTGCTTTCGCCGAGCGCGCCCGCAGACGGGGGCGTCGCTGTTCGTCGATCGTCGGTCCGCGTGAGCAAGTTCGCTTGCTGTGGTCGCTGCTCGAGAACGCGTGGGGCCCCGCGCGCGAAGTACGTGACGACCAACCGCTGCTTGCCGTGAGTCGTGACCCGCTGATCGACGGAGACCCTCGCGTTCGACAGGTGCGCGACGATGAGCTCGACATCTTGATGCCAGCATGCATCGAGATGTTCACCGAGGAAGTTGGCGTATCACCGACCATGGGCAGCGACGGCTCGCTGTATCGAGCACGAGTGCGCGAGCTCGTCGCGAGTGGTCGTGCCATGGCTCGCATTGAGAACGGTCAGGTGCTCTTCAAGGCTGAACTCGGCTCGGTGTCGAGGCAGGTATGCCAAGTGCAGGGAGTGTGGGTTCGGCCCGAGCTCCGTGGTCAGGGTCTGTCTGCCCCCGGTATGGCCTCGGTCGTGAGATACGCGCGTGAGCGGTTCGCACCTACGGTGAGCCTGTACGTCAACGAGTACAACGAACCTGCGCAACGCGCGTACGAGCGCGTGGGGTTCCAGAACACGGGAACCTTCGCCACCGTCCTGTTCTAGCCGGGCGTCCGGGGCGCGTAGTCGATGCGGTCAGGGCGAAACGGCCAGGCGTCCACCACCCACTGGTTGACTGACTGCCAGAGGTCAGTGTCGAGTTCGGCGTGTGACGCCCGCACCCATGAGGTGACCTGAACGTCCATTTCGGCGTCCTTAGTCGGGTAGATGTACACGCACCCGATCACGTCGTCGTCTGCGGTGCTGCGCACGGTGTAGGTGAAGCCAATACCCCTGGCGAAGTGGTCGGCGTGCATGACTAGGTCGGCGAGGTTCTCCTCGATGGGCATCGGGTGTGGCCAGTCGCCGTCTGGGAAGCCCGGGGTGGCGTGAATGTGGTCGATCGAGGACATCCAAGCCGCGAAGTCAGCCTCGTTGTGCTCGGGCCCGAGGGGTTCGAGCCAGAAGGTGGACGTGCGAGGAGGGTCAGGTGGGACGAACCCTGGTGGCACGAAGGGGCCCCCGTGTGCCGGCACGGGATCGGTGGCGGGTCGGTCGTCGTCGGCCATGGGTGGAAGAGTAGGGCCCAACCTCCCAGTCAACAACGTGACTATCTGACCCTTGAAAGGTGCGACCAGTGCTGCTGCGGATGTCGAAGCTGTTCGTGCGGACCCTGCGCGAGGATCCAGCGGACGCCGAGGTCCCCAGCCACCGCCTCCTCGTGCGTGCCGGGTACATCCGACGGATCGCTCCCGGCATCTACTCGTGGTTGCCGCTGGGTTACCAGGTGCTCCGCAACATCGAGACGATCATCCGCGACGAGATGAACCTGATCGGCGCCCAAGAGGTGCATTTCCCTGCCCTGCTTCCGCGCGAGCCGTACGAGGCGAGCAACCGGTGGAACGACTACGGCGACCTGCTGTTCCGTCTCTCGGACCGCAAAGACGCTGACTACCTGCTGGGGCCGACGCACGAAGAGATGTTCACGCTGCTCGTCAAAGACCTCTACTCGTCGTACAAAGACTTGCCGGTCTGGCTGTATCAGATTCAGACCAAGTATCGCGACGAGGCGCGTCCGCGCGCTGGCATTCTGCGAGGTCGTGAGTTCGTGATGAAGGACTCGTATTCATTCGACCTGAACGACGAGTCGCTCGACCTCTCGTACCGCGCGCATCGCGACGCCTACGTGCGCATATTCGATCGCTTCGGATTCGACTACGTGATCGTGAAAGCGATGGCTGGGGCCATGGGCGGGTCGAAGAGCGAAGAGTTCTTGGCGACCGCCGAGAACGGCGAAGACACCTACGTGCGCTGTGCGACCTGTGACTACGCGGCAAACGTCGAAGCCGTGCGGGTTCCGTCACCCTCACCGATCGCCTTCGATGACCTTCCCGCTTCGCATGTCGAGGAGACACCAGACACTCCGACGATCGAGTCGCTGGTGACCTACCTCAATAAGAAGTTCCCGCGTGATGGAGCGTGGACGGCAGCCGACACCCTCAAGAATGTTGTCGTGATGCTCGTGCACCCGGACGGAACGCGTGAACCGCTCGCGATCGGCGTGCCAGGTGATCGCGACGTCGACGAGAAGCGGTTGCAGGCTCAGGTCGAACCAGCCGAGTTGACTGCGTTCACCGAGGACGACTTCACGAGCTACCCAACGCTGGCCAAGGGCTACATCGGCCCTGGAGCGCTCGGCACGAACCAGTCGAGTGGTATCCGGTTCGTGGTCGATCCTCGGGTGGTTGACGGCACGTCGTGGGTGACGGGTGCAGACGAGGCCGGACGCCACGTGCTCGACCTGGTCGCCGGTCGTGACTTCACTGCTGACGGAGTGATTGAGGCGGCCGAGGTTCGCCCCGGCGACACCTGCCCAGAGGACGGCGGTGCACTGGAGTTGGCCCGCGGCATCGAAATGGGGCACATCTTCCAGCTTGGACGCCTCTATGCAGAGGCACTCGAGCTCAAGGTGCTCGACGAGAACGGCAAGCTCACAACGCCAACAATGGGCTCATACGGAATCGGAGTTTCCCGAGCGGTCGCCGCAATCGTCGAGAACTCCCACGACGACATCGGGATCATCTGGCCGCGCGAGGTGGCACCGGCAGACGTGCATTTGGTGGCTACGGGCAAAGACCCTGCTGCGTTCGAGTTCGCCGAAGCTTTGTCACTCGAGCTCGAGGCGTCCGGCGTCCGCGTTCTCTACGACGACCGCACCGGCGTCTCGCCTGGGGTGAAGTTCAAAGATGCCGAACTGCTCGGCATGCCGACCATCGCGGTGGTCGGTAAGAACCTCGCCGACGGCGAGATCGAGGTGCGAGACCGCGCTTCGGGTGAGCGGCGAAACATCCCGGTGGCATCAGCGGCAGCCGAACTCATCGCCATCTGCGAGTGAAGCGGGTGTCGGCCGCGGCTGGTCTGGTTGCTAGCTCTGCTCTAGACCGGGCAGCGCAGGGATAACCCCGTCCCACGCGGTCTGGGCGATGGCGCTTTCGCGTAGCCAACGCGCCGCCAGCAAGCGTGTGTCTCGCTGCGTCGCCCCGGCTAGGCCCGCGTAGGCAGCGGACGAGGCAGCGTCGAGATCTGCCCCTAGCTGTCGAGCTGCCACAACGTCGGCGGGGCGCGAGACGTCGTACGCCGGAGCCGACGGCACGGGGTCGCCGTTCAACCGGGCGATGGCGTCGACACACGTAGCTCGTCGCTCGCGGTGCACGCGTAGCGCGGCTTCTGCCGCCTCGGCGAACCCTGGCACGGCACCGAGAACGCCGAACCCCCAAATCACGGCATGCTCAGTGGCGAGCGTGTGCTGCCAGCGATCGAGCTCGGCCTCGCCGCTGCCCAGGCTCGTGCTTGGTGTCGTGCTTGGTGTCGTGCTTGGTGTCGGGCTTGGCGTCGGGCTTGAAGGGTCGGTCACGGCGCACCACCTCGCAGGTAGGCCGCGACGGCGGCGTCCGATGCCGTGATGGACGCCACCAGCGGAGTGATCTCTGCGGACGCCGAGCGCAACGCTCGAGCGTGGGCGTTGACGGCGCGATCGGTGGCGCGAATGGCTTCCTCGACAGTCGTGAAGGCCTGCGCAGTGGGAGTGGGCGATGGCGAGGCTGCGGGGGAGGCCGAATCGACGGGGGCAAGCTCGACGGTCATCGACGGTGGTTGTCCGAGTGCAGTGTCGAGAGCCTGTACATGTGCCTCGACTGCGTCCGAGACCATCAGGGCGTCGCGTCCATCGGTCTTGAGGTTTCCCACCACCAGGTACAGCTCCAGTTCGACCTCGAGCGCGGTCTCGAGTGCCACTCGGTCGGGGTCAGGCGGCGGCTGTTCCGGGTCGTCGGTGCAGGCCGTCGCAGCGAGCACCGGCAAGCAGAGCCCGCCGACGAGGAGCCGGCGCCGCGAGAGAGTGGGATGCACGGCGGTCAGCATTCCACGCACCTCGCTACGCTGAGCCCTCGAACACGAGTTTGACCACAATCAGGCACGCACAACAGGAGAGCGCGGAGGCACCGATGCCCGCAGTCGCCGAAAGGGTCGAACAGGCGCTCTCGCCGGTCGTTGCCGCCCGCGGCTTCGACCTCGAGGCGGTCGAAGTGCAACCCGCCGGACGCCGGCGCCTGGTTCGCGTGCTGGTCGACCAAGACGGTGGCGTCACGCTCGATGACATCGCCTCGCTCACCGCCGAGTTGTCGGCTCATCTTGATTCGACTGATGCCATGGGCGAGCAGCCCTATGTGCTCGAGGTGTCATCGCCCGGCGTCGGACGACCGCTGACGCTTCCGCGACACTGGCGCCGCAACGTTGACCGCAAGGTCAAGCTGACGATGACCGACGCGACAACGCTGATCGGCCGCATCGGTGCCAGCGACGACCAGGGCGTCACGCTCACCGAAGTCGACGGCGCCTCAGCCGACGACACCTCAGCCACCGAAAAGGGGCGAACCGTTGCCTACTCCGAGATCAGCGAAGCGCATGTGGAGGTGGAGTTCTGATGGACATCGACATGAGCGCCCTCCGTTCGTTGGTCAACGAGCGCGAGATTCCCTTGGACGTCGTGGTCGAAGCGATCGAGCGAGCGCTTGAGACGGCGTATCACCACACGCCGGGGGCGCACCCACAGGCGCGCGTCGAGCTCGACCGCAAGAGCGGACACGTGACCGTTTACGCGGCGGAAACTGACGAAGAAGGCGCCGTGATTCGGGAGTGGGACGACACTCCAGAAGGTTTCGGACGCGTGGCGGCGACGACCGCACGTCAGGTCATCTTGCAGCGGCTACGCGACGCTGAGGACGAGGCGACATTCGGGGCATGGTCCGGACGCGAAGGTGACTTGGTCTCTGGAGTCATCCAGCAAGGGCCTGATCCGTCGACGGTCCTCATCGACCTTGGACCGCTCGAGGCGCACCTTCCGTCAGCAGAGCAGGTTCCCGGCGAGCAGTACGTGCACGGGGAGCGGCTCCGTTGCGTGGTCGTTGGCGTTCGCAAGGGGGCACGCGGCCCTATCGTCACGGTCTCGCGCACGCACCCGGGTTTGGTAAAGCGCCTGTTCGAACTCGAGGTTCCCGAGATCGCCGACAGCTCGGTTGAGATCTCAGCGATCGCTCGCGAGGCCGGCCACCGGACGAAGATCGCCGTCCGTTCGCACAAGGCCGGACTCGGCGCCAAGGGGGCCTGCATCGGGCCTATGGGGGCTCGGGTCAGGGCCGTCATGGCCGAACTCCACGGCGAGAAGATCGACATCGTCGACTTCTCTGAGGACGCAGCTGAGTTCGTCGGTCATGCTCTGTCACCCGCCCGCGTCAACTCGGTCACGGTCGTCGACGCCGAGGCCAGGGCAGCCCAGGTGGTTGTTCCCGACTACCAGCTCTCGCTGGCGATCGGACGCGAGGGACAAAATGCTCGGCTCGCGGCCCGGCTCACCGGCTGGCGGATCGATATCGTGCCCGACAGCCCCCCAGAGGGCACCGGGGAGACCCCCGTCGAGAGCGGGGCCGAGGCCCAGCCCGACCCGGCGTCCGACAGCCCGCGCGGCTGACCGGGTAGAGTGCTCTGTGGCTGACCGCCCGTCGGCGTCCATTCCCACTCGCACCTGCCCGGTTCGCACGTGCGTCGGATGTCGTCAGCGGGCACCACAGTCAGACCTGGTGCGAGTAGTGGTACGCCCGGGTCAGGTGAACCGAACCTCTCACGATGAGGGCCCGGTTGCTTGGCTCGACATCGACCGCTCGTGCCAGGGGCGAGGTGCGTACCTGCACCTGGCCATCAGCTGTCTTGATCTCGCCGAACGTCGGCGGGCCTTGCCTCGGGCGCTTCGGCTCCAGGGCCGGCTCGACACCTCGGGGTTGCGCGATCAGATGACTGAACACCTCCGTGGGGCTCCGTCAGGGGTCCCCCTCAGAAGGTAGGACGAGATGGCGACGAGCACGCGATGAGCGCGCAGCAATGAGCATGTCGACGCACTAGCGGTCCGCGCCCCCGTCAGGTGGAGCCCGGACCACGAGACAGGAGAGCAGTGGCTAAGGTCCGGGTATACGAGCTCGCGAAAGAGCTCGGAGTAGAGAGCAAGGTCGTTCTGGCCAAGCTCCAAGACATGGGTGAGTTCGTGAGGTCGGCTTCGTCGACCGTTGAACCTCCTGTCGTCCGTAAGTTGAAAGAAGTCTTCCCCGCGCAGCCGGCCGGAGCCGATGGCGCCGCCGCCAAGAAGACAGCAGCGAAGAAGACCACCAAGAAGGCGGCAGCGAAGAAGACTGCTGCCCCCGAGTCGGACGCCGCAGCAGCCGCCGCAACCGTCGCCGAGCCGGCAGCTGCGCCAGAAGCCCCAGCGGCTCCTGCGGCAGTGGCGCCCGCTCCCGCAGCTCCCGCAGCACCAGGGGCACCCGAGACACCCGTCGCTCCAGCAGCCGCGGCCGCTCAGGCCCCCGAGGCGCCGGCCGCCGAGGCACCTGATGCACCGACGCGTCCAGCTGGCCCGCGCCCTGGCAACAACCCGTTCACGAGCAAGGACGCTGGCGCTGTGCCGCGTCCGGCCGCTCGACCTGGCAACAACCCCTACACGAGCAAGGACGCTGGCGCGCTGCCGCGTCCAGTTCCTCGCCCAGGTGGCCCGGCTGGCCCAGGCGGATCGCGCCCGCACCCCGGCATGATGCCGGCCGGGCGTCCCGCCCCGGGTACACGTCCGGGTGGTCGCCCTGGAGGTGCTGGCGGTGCTGGTCGCCCAGGCGCACCAGCAGGTCGTCCCGGTGCACCAGGTGGTGGCGGTCGCCCAGGTGGCGGTCCCGGTGGTGGCTCCGGTGGTCCTGGTGGTGGCGGTCGCCCAGGTGGCGGTCCCGGTGGTCCTGGTGGTGGCGGGTATGCCGGTCGCCCCGGCGGTGGCGGTCGTACCGGCGGACGCGGTCAGACCGCTGGTGCCTTCGGACGCGGCGGCGGCAAGACGCGCGGGCGCAAGTCACGTAAGCAGCGTCGCCAAGAGCTCGACAACCTTCAGGCCCCGTCGATTGGTGGCGTGCAGGTTGCGCGAGGCAACGGCGAAATTGTTCGGTTGCCGCGGGGAGCCTCGCTCACCGACTTCGCCGATCGCATCAACGCCAACCCGGCGTCTCTGGTGCAGGTGCTCTTCACGCTGGGTGAGATGGCAACGGCTACTCAGTCGCTAGACGAAGACACCTTCGCCCTGATGGCCGCCGAGCTCGGCTATGACGTGCAGATCGTCAGCCCAGAAGACGAAGACCGTGAGCTGCTCGAGTCGTTCGACATCGACCTTGACGCCGAGGTTGCCGGGCAAGACGAAGACTCACTGCAAGCACGGCCGCCAGTGGTCACTGTCATGGGTCACGTCGACCACGGTAAGACCAAGCTGCTCGACGCGATTCGCTCGACCGATGTCGTGGCCGACGAGGCAGGTGGCATCACGCAGCACATCGGCGCCTACCAGGTGCACGTGCCGCATGACGGCCAAGACCGAGCCATCACCTTCATCGACACCCCAGGTCACGAGGCATTCACTGCCATGCGTGCTCGTGGTGCCAAGGTCACCGACATCGCCGTACTCGTCGTCGCCGCCGACGACGGTGTGATGCCTCAGACGATTGAGGCACTCAACCACGCCGTCGCCGCAGAGGTGCCGATCGTGGTTGCCGTCAACAAGGTCGACAAAGAGGATGCCAACCCGGCCAAGGTGCGTCAGCAGCTCACCGAGTTCGGGCTCGTTGCTGAGGAGTACGGCGGCGAGACCATGTTCGTCGATGTGTCGGCCAAGAGCCGGTTGCACATTGACAAGTTGCTCGAGGCGATCCTGCTGACGGCGGACGCCGCACTCGACCTTCGCGCAAACCCCGACACCGAGGCTCGCGGCATCTCGATCGAGGCACACCTCGACCGTGGCCGCGGCCCCGTGGCGACAGTGCTCGTCCAGCGGGGAACGTTGAGCGTTGGTGACGCCATCGTCGCCGGTGAAGCGTTCGGACGCGTGCGAGCGATGGTCGACGAGCACGGTGACAACCTCGAGGTGGCTGGGCCTTCTCGTCCGGTGCAGGTGCTCGGGTTGACGTCGGTGCCGCGCGCTGGCGACAAGTTCCTCGTGGCGTCCGACGACCGCACGGCGCGTCAGATTGCTGAGAAGCGTCAGGCGGCCGAGCGCAACGCGCAGTTGGCCAAGACTCGCAAGAAGGTCAGCCTCGAAGACTTGCAGAAGATCCTCGAGCAGGGCGCGATCGAGACGCTCAACCTCATCCTCAAGGGTGACGTGTCCGGTTCGGTCGAAGCACTCGAAGACGCACTGCTCAAGGTTGACGTGGGTGAAGACGTCGACTTGCGGATCATTCACCGCGGTGTTGGTTCGATCACCGAGCACGACGTCACGTTGGCGTCGGCGTCCGAAGCGATCATCATCGGCTTCAACGTGCGACCAGAGGGTCGCGCCCGCGAGCTGAGTGAGCGTGAAGGCGTCGACATTCGCTACTACTCGGTCATCTACCAAGCCATCGATGACATCGAGGCTGCGCTCAAGGGCATGCTCAAGCCAGAGTTCGAAGAGGTCGAGCTCGGCACGGCTGAGGTGCGCGAGGTGTTCCGGTCGAGCAAGTTCGGCACCATTGCGGGGTCGTTGGTGCGTTCCGGTGAGATCAAGCGCGGCACCAAGGCACGGCTGGTGCGTGACGGTGCAGTGGTGGCCGAGAACGTCGAGATCACGGGTCTTCGTCGGTTCAAGGACGACGTCACTGAGGTGCGTGAGGGCTTCGAGTGCGGTATCAACCTCGGAACTTTCAACGACGTCAAGGTCGACGATGTCATCGAGACCTACGAGATGCGTGAGAAGCCTCGCGGCTGAGCCGTGACTGACTGGAGTTGAGCACACATGGGCGAGCACGAGGCTCGGGCCCGCAGGTTGGCCGAGCGCATCCAGGTGATCGTGGCTGAGACCATCGAGCGGCGGATCAAAGATCCCCGCATGGGCTTTGTCACGATCACTGATGTGCGCGTGACGGGCGATCTTCGCGAGGCCACCGTGTTCTACACGGTGCTTGGCGATCCGACCGAGCAAGAGGACACCGCCGCGGCGCTCGAAAGTGCCAGAGGAATGTTGCGCACCGAGGTCGGACGCCAGACCGGCATCAGGTACACGCCGTCGCTGGCGTTCGTCGCAGATGCCATTCCAGAGAACGCGCGTCATCTCGACGACCTGTTGCGCAAAGCGCACGACGCGGACGATCGCGTGCACCAACAAGCGGCACATGCCACGTTCGCGGGTGATCCTGACCCGTACCGACACGACGACGCGCAAGACCAGGACGAGCTCGAGGAGTACGGAAACCTGCCGGCGGGGGACGCCGCTGCGAGCGCCGCGGGGGACGCGGTGGGGGACGCGACGGCGTGAGCCCCATCGCTGCGTCCGATTGGGATCGCGTGATCGACGCGATCACGTCAGCAGAGTCGCTCCTGCTTCTAGGTCATGTCAGCCCAGACGGTGACGCGTTGGGATCGGCCATGGGGGCTGGCCTTGCGCTCGCCTCGCTTCCCGGTAGCCGACGCGTGCAGGTGTCGTTCGGCGACGACCCGTTTGTGGTCCCTGCGAACCTCTCGTGGATGCCGGGCCAGCACTTGCTGGTGCCGCCAGCTGACGTCGCGCCAAACCCCGACGTCGTCCTCACCTTCGATGCCAGCAGTGTCGATCGACTCGGCTTACTGCGTCCGATTGCCCTGGCGGCACCGCTGTTGGTGGCCGTTGACCACCACGCCAGCTATGACGGGTTCGGCACCGTCGCACTGGTCGACGTCGCGGCGCCAGCAACCGCGGTAGTGGCGCACGAGTTGGTGCAGCGGTTGGGAATTCGCTTGGACGCCGACATCGCGGCCTGCCTGTACACCGGGTTGATTACTGACACCGGGTCGTTCCGGTATGCGGGCACCACGGCCGAGACGCACGCACTCGCTGGCGAGCTACTCGAGACCGGTATCGCCTTCGATGTGATTGCACGTGAGGTCTTCGACGCCGTTCCGTTCGGCTACCTCGGCATGCTCGGTGCTGCGTTGTCGCGCTGCTCGCTCGAGCGCGATGCTGCGTCCGGCGCCGGAATGACGTGGACTGTCGTGTACGCCGACGACCGGCGCGAGCATGAGTTGCCGTTCGACTTGGTTGAACCGGTCATCGACGTGGTGCGAAAGGCGTCCGAAGCTGAAGTGGCGATGGTCGTCAAGGAGGACGACGTCGGTGCCTTTCGGGTGTCGCTTCGTTCGAAGGGCGTCGTTGACGTGAGTGCTGTCGCGACGGCACTCGGCGGCGGTGGGCATCGATACGCCGCAGGGTTCACCGCCGACTCGCGGGTACTTGATGACGTTGTTGGGTCGGTACGCGCTGAGCTGGCTGCAGTCGGGCTGTCTGAGCCGCGACCTGCGCCGCGCCCGATCGATGCCTGACGTCGGTAGCACCGTTGCGCCCGATGGCCTCGTTGTCGTCGACAAGCCGGCGGGGTGGACGTCACACGACGTGGTGGCCAAGGTGCGACGGTTGGCGGGTACCCGCAAGGTCGGGCACGCCGGCACCCTCGACCCGATGGCAACCGGCGTGCTGATCTGTGGCGTTGGTCGCGCCACTCGACTGCTGGGATACCTCTCTGGCAACGACAAGAGCTACACGGCGACAGTTCGGTTGGGGCAGAGCACCGTGACCGACGACGCGGAGGGTGACGTGACCGGGGGTGCGTCAGCCGCACACGTCACCGAGGACGCCGTCCGTGCGATGGCTGCGCAGTTTGTCGGTCTCATATCGCAGATTCCGTCGTCGGTGAGTGCGGTGAAGGTAGATGGCCAGCGCTCGTATGCGCGAGTGCGGGCGGGCGAGGACGTCCGGCTCGAGCCGCGTTCGGTCACGATCTCCGAGCTGTCGGTGGGGCAAATGCAGCGTCCAGAACCTGAACTGATCGACGTCGACATCGCCGTGACGTGTTCGAGCGGCACCTATATCCGCGCGCTAGCTCGCGATATTGGTGAGCGGTTGGGGGTTGGCGGACACCTGACGGCGCTTCGCAGGACACGGATCGGTGGCGTCGACCTCGCGGTGGCGAAGTCGATTGACCAACTTGAGCAGTCGCTCGAGGTGGTGCCACTGGCTGATGCGGTGCGTCGGTCGTTTCCCGCGCGTGAGGCACTCGGTGATGAGGTGGCCGCCGTCCGGCATGGGCGTCCGATCGCAGCACGCGGTGAACCGGGAGTGGTCGGCGTCTTCGATGCTGACGGCGCGGTGCTGGCTCTGATGGAGCCGCGCGGAGCAGAGCTGCGCGTGGTCGTCGGGTTCATCGGGGCGTGATGATGCCCTTTCGATCGGCGCGTCCCCGTCTGGCAGGGTGTCGCCATGTCTGAGGTCGCCAGGTTCAACGGGCTGTCGGAAGTGCCATCTGACTGGGGCCGTTCCGTGGCTGCCATCGGAGTGTTCGACGGTGTGCACCAGGGGCACCGCCTGATCATCGACCGCGCCAAGCGACTGGCTGTTCAGTTGGGCGCCTCGGTCGTTGCTGTCACCTTCGACCCGCACCCGAGTGCCGTCGTGCGCCCCGACTCGCAGCCGCTGATGCTGTCGACACTGGATCATCGCGTGACCTTGCTGGGTGAGGCCGGCGCAGATGCGGTGCTCGTGTTGCCATTCGACAAGGAGATGTCGTCGTGGACCCCGGCGGAGTTTGTCGACCGCGTCCTCGTCGAGCGACTCGCGGCTGTCGGGGTCGTCGTTGGCGAAGGCTTCCGGTTCGGTCACCGGGCGGCCGGAGACGTTGCGATGCTTCAGGTGTTCGGGGTGGAACGCGGGTTCACTGTCGACGCCGTTCAGCTCGATGTCGCCACCGTCGAGGAGCACGGTGACAAGGGGAGCGTGCCGTGGTCGTCCACGTATGTGCGGCAGTGTGTGGCTGAGGGTGATGTCGCTGAGGCTTCTCGAGCGCTGACACGTGAACACCGTGTCGAGGGCGTCGTCGTGCACGGCGACCACCGGGGGCGTGAGCTCGGATTTCCGACGGCCAACCTCGAGCCGGTCGCGCACGCTGCCGTGCCTGCCGATGGCGTCTACGCCGGATGGCTGGTGCGTGATCCTGGAACGCCGACCGAAGTACGGATGCCGTGTGCGATCTCGATCGGCACGAACCCGACGTTTGACGGTGAGCATCGCCGCGTTGAGGGATACGTGCTCGATGCCGACGACCTGGATCTCTACGACGAGCGCGTGGCGTTCGACTTCGTGGCACGGATTCGTCCCACGCTGAAGTTCGACGGCATCGATGAGCTCGTGGCACAGATCGAAGACGACGTGCGTTGGACGCGCGAAGCCTTGGCGTTGGGTTCGCGCTGACCGCAGGATTGCGTGTTATCCGCCTGAGCTACTCAAGCGGCGGTGGGTCGTCGTATTGCCACGGTTGCGTCATGAAGCGGCGCCCGCCCGGAGTGGTCCACTCCATGGCGCCGTCGCTGTTGAGCACAACGACCCAACCGGGGGAGTGCTTGACGCGGTGATGGTGACGGCACAGGCATGCGAGGTTGTCAGCTGAGGTGCTACCCGCTGGCCAAGGAACGGTGTGGTCGAGGTCGACGCCACTGCGTGGGGTGCTAGCCGATCGCCGGCACCCGGGAAAGCGACAGGTGACGTCGCGCAATCTGACCGCCCGGTCGACCCGGATCGGTGGTCGGTACCTCGGAGAAAGGTCAGTGAGTGCGCCCGTCGTCGGGTCAGTCAGTAAGCGTTGCCATGTCACGACCGCCCCTGCGCCTACACCTGGGTCTCCGTCTGGCAGAGGGCCCGCGACGAGGGTTTGCGCCTCACTCGCGGTGATGGGCCCGTATCCCGCGAGCAGTGCCGGCTCGTCAGCTTCGCCCGCTAGGACGCTGGCGGGCACGGTGACGTTCAGGTGGACCTGGGGTGGTTCGGCCCGACCGGTCGCCAGGTCGTACAGCGCGTCGGAGCGACGTTGGTCGAGGGTGCGAGCGTCATCGCCATCGGTCGTGTGTGCGATCGCGTTGAGGGTGTCGTAGATCTGCCGTGCCTGCACCGCTGGCATCAGGGCTGAGAGTTCGGCGACACCATCGGGGAGTGGAACCAGGGACACCCGGCGCCCTGCCGTCGCGCGTTCGCGGCGCACCTCCGCTGCCTTCGGGTCGGCAGCGATCACGCGACGCGCCAACCACCCCCGGACCTGTGGTGCGGTGTGCGTCCTCGCATAGTCAATCGCGCTCGCCGCGACGGCGTCGGCGAAGACGGAATCGGTGCCGCAGAGACCATCGCCAATGACATGCACCTTGCGGTTGTCGATCTCGCCGCGTGACCACGCATCGGCAAGGGCCGGATAGGTGGCTGCGGTCATGGCAGTGGCGAACCGATGAGAGGCAGCAACCCGGGTGCAGTGAAGGTGGACCGCAATCTCGTCGACGACGAACTCTTCGCGGGTTCCGGTGGGCACTGCAATGCGGGCGACTCGCGTGGTCGGTGAGCCGGCTTCGAGTCGGCGATGTCGTCGCGGTGCGCCCGCCGTTGCATCTCAACCATCACGCGGGCTTGCAGCGCTTCCGCAGCATTGCGCAGCGACTCGGTCACCATGAGAAGTTCGCGTAGCCCGCCGTCATCAGCCGCGCACGTGTCGGACGATCGTAGCGTGTCGATCGCCCGCGCGATGTCGGTGAAGTCATGGCCTTCCATGACTCAAAGTCAACCAGTTCGGGTCTGACAACTGCCGCGCGTCGAGGGCCGTCATCAACAGTGCGAACGTGCCGTCAATGTCATCAACGTCACTGTCAATCACGACTGCATCCGGGCGCGCAGCCACAGCCGCCACTAGCTCGTCATACAGTGCGCCCAGGTAGTCGCTCCCGCCCAGCGAATCGACAAGCTCGGTAATGCAAGAGCGAAGTTCGTCCGGTTGCTCACGAAGATATGAAAAGCGCATGAGCGCGTCGTCCCTGGGAGGCCATCACTACGACCTCGATGAACGCAGCCTGCGACGTGCGTGCGATGTTCTGGAACGCACTGACTTCAGCGCCCTCCGCGAGATACTGGGGCACGATCACGTTGCGACCGTGAGCTAGGTGTGTTGCAGCCATCTGAAGTGCCACGGGTCGAACGATCTCCCCGACGGCGACGAACTCCTGCTTCCAGCCCCCCACCATCGTGCGGAGTCGATCGACGTCCAGGTTGAGGGCACCCGGGTGCTGTTCGACGTAGATCGCGGCGAGAGTCGACTTGCCGATGCCTGGCGGTCCGTTGAGCAGGATCAGGGTCGACACGAGGTCACCGCAGCGTTCTTACCCAGGCGGCGCCCTCGTGACCCTGCTTGCGCACCCACTCCCAACGAGCACCTGCCGCGATCAGCAGGGCACCGGCGATGCCGAACGACACCCACTGCGGCAGGAACCGTCCGAGGTCGATCAACTCGATGACGACAACGACACCGACGAGCACCAACCCCGGCGCGAACAACCCACCCCACCGTTGCCGGGCACCGATGACGGCGCTCGCGACTCCGACTGCCAGCAAGGCAACCATGCGCACTTGGTAGGCCGTGCCAGGGTCGTCGCCGTACCACCATCGGCTCGAGGTGTCGTCCAGCAGCGCCAGCGTCGACGGCGCAACCGCGACCACGAAGACGGGCGCGATCGTCTGCCAGGTGAGCGTGCGGGAGGGACGCCGCAGCCACCACCACGAGTACGCGGCGACAGCGGTCGGCGCCGCCAACGCGACTCCGTAGAGCTCAGGCTGCCACGAGCCATCGAACGTCCGCGTCGAGAGCTCGAGCAGCACCGCTGGCAGCGCCAGGGCGGGAACGAACCACACCGACCATGTCGGGGTTCGTCGTAGTAGTGCTGCGGCAAGCATGCCGACCGAGAGGACGCCGAGCGCGATGGCGATCTGGTGAGTGACCGCGTCCGGAGTGGGTTCCGGCTGCTCGAAGCTGCCCATCAAGTAGGTGGTCGCCGCGACGACATCGTTCTGCGTTGCCATCAACCAACTGCCGAGCGCGGCGGCGGTGGGTACCAGTGCAGCGATGGACGTGAGGGTCGAACGCTCGGTCGGACGCTCGGTCGAACTCTGCGCTGTCGCGGGTCGCTTGAGCCGCGGCACCGCGATGACGGACGCCGCCAGCACCGCAACGAACGCCAGACCAGCCACCAACCCACGCCAGGCCGGCCAGGCCATCTGCGCCCAAAGCTCAGCCCCGGCTGGGTCGTCATGCGGATCGAGCCACGGCGCAACGGCGAGACCGACGGCCGACCCGATAGCCGCAAGCCCCACCACGATCACGGCATCGCGCAGCCACGACTCGCGAAGGACGAGCAACCCCGGAACGACTCCGACAACTCCGGCGACGGCGAGCAGGACCGCTGCAAAGGGTCGCTCACCGGCAGTCGAGAGTGCGCTGGACCAGGTGATGAGGACCGCGAGCCCCCACACGATGACGACAGCGATGGTGACCGGCCACTGATGCCCGGTGCGCCGCAGCATCACGGCCACCAAGACCGCTGCGATGACGAGGGTGGACGCCAGCACCACGACGTCCAGCTCAAGCGCGACGGTGTCGCTGGTGACTGACTGCATGTAGGCAGCAGCGGTGATCGACCCGACAACGAGATAGAGCGCGGCGACCCACGGCCACGACGCCAACCCGAAGCGGTCAGCAGTGACCAGCAACCCGACAGCCCCCGCGAGGCAGATCACCGCAGACCACCACGTCCATGGCTCGTGCAGGGGGAGCGCGTCGTTCAGGGGCGCTGTCGCGAGCAGTGCGATGACGAGGACGGCGCTCGCGATGGCAGCGATCTCTCCGATCGGAGCACTCTTCGGCCGAATCCAGACGGCGGCGCCGCCGAGTGCCACGAGGACGAGCACTGCGACGACGAGCGAGCCGGTCTCACCGATCACGTCCGGTCCGAGTACTCGGGTGCCGAGCGCGGCGATGCTGACCAAGAAGACGCCCACCAGGCCGAGAGCGGTGGCGGTGCCGCGCAGGCGTCCGAGCAACCGGGCCCCGGCCGTGAGACAGCCGGCGCCCAAGAGCAGCAGCGTCGAGATCTGCCCGAAGGGCCCCAGCAGGCGCCAGGTGAACGCCAAGAACGCGATGCCAGCAAGCACCAGAAGCAGGGCACCAGCCGCGAGCAGCAGTGAACCGCCACCTCCGTGAGCGGACGGGCTGGCTGGCGGGGACCCTGCCGGTGCGGCGGGGGCCGCCTGAGGGCGTTCCGTGCTCCCGCTTGCCCCGGCCGCGAGCTGCTCAGTCAGCCACCCGAGCCGCTGGGACGCCGACGCCTGCCAGCTCATGAGGTGGAGCAGCTCGGTGAGGGTGGCCGTGTCCATGACGTGGCCACAGGTGGAGCACGTCGTGAGAGGGCCGTTCGAAGGCCCTGGCTCCGCCAAGGCGGCACCACAGCGGGGGCAGGGGACGGTCACAAGCCATCATGGTGGCGGTTCCCTGCCCGCACCAGGGTCTTTCGGCCGCCCCGGCGTGGCTCTGCTCCGGGAGGGTTCCTCGCTCGATTCGGGGGATCGGTGGCCCGCTGGTAGCCTGACGACGCCGTCAGATCGGCCGCGGACGACTAAGAGCCCGGTGGATATGCCCCGGAGCGCCGCGCAACGACCCTCGAGAGGACCAGCAGTGTCGCTTGACGCCGCAACAAAGAAGCAAATCGCCGACGAGTACGCCACCACCGCCGGTGATACCGGTTCCCCCGAGGTGCAGGTGGCACTTCTGTCGCGTCGGATCTCCGACCTGACAGAGCACCTCAAAGAGCACAAGCACGACCACCACAGCCGCCGCGGACTGCTGCTGCTCGTTGGCCAGCGTCGTCGCCTGCTCAACTACCTGGCCAAGACCGACATCACGCGGTACCGCCAGCTGATCGAAAAGCTTGGCCTGCGCCGATAAGGCGTCGGTCGGCACCACCGCCCACCGCAGGGTCTACCCCAGCGGGCGGGCGTTCCAACTAAACACACACCACCCAGGTGTCGCGCCCGGCAAGTCCGGATCTCGTCGGTCCTCGGTAGTGGCGTCCGGACTTGTTGCGCTTCTTGCGTGACAGCGTCCGGGTGCCTCGATCGATGACCGGCCTCTTCGAAAGTCGGCGCAGCACCTCAGAAGTTGCTGCGCGCCCCGTCGGGTACGTGACCTGGGTATCTGAGAAGAGGAGGACCCGTGGAGGGTCTGGAAGTTCGCTCGAGCGAAGCTGTTATCGATAACGGATCGTTCGGCCACCGCATCATCAAGTTCGAAACTGGGCGTCTTGCCCGCCAGGCTGCCGGATCGGCAGTTGTCTACCTCGACGACACCACGATGGTGTTGTCGGCCACCACCGCGGGTAAGCACCCCAAAGAGCACTTCGACTTCTTTCCACTCACGGTGGATGTCGAGGAGCGCATGTACTCGGTGGGTCGCATCCCCGGGTCGTTCTTCCGTCGTGAAGGACGCCCCAGCGAGGACGCCATCCTCACCTGTCGCCTGATCGACCGGCCGCTGCGCCCGTCGTTCGTCAAGGGGCTTCGCAACGAGGTGCAGATCGTCGAGACGATCATGTCGCTCGACCCCGAGCACCTGTATGACGTCGTGGCGATCAACGCCGCTTCGTTGTCGACCCAGCTGTCCGGCTTGCCGTTCAGCGGACCGATCGGCGGCGTCCGCGTCGCACTGATCGATGGTCAGTGGGTCGGGTTCCCGACTCACAGCGAGCTCGAGCGTGCGGTCTTCGACATGGTCGTCGCCGGACGCGTTGTTGACAATGACGTCGCGATCATGATGGTCGAGGCCGAGGCAACCGAAGCCACCGTCGAGCTCGTGGCCGGTGGCGCTGTCGCCCCGACCGAAGAGGTCGTGGCTCAGGGCCTTGAGGCCGCCAAGCCGTTCATCAAACTGCTCTGCGAGGCGCAGCAAGAGGTCGCTGACGTCGCGGCTAAGCCGACTCGTGAGTTCCCGGTCTACCTCGACTACCAAGACGACGTGTTCGCTGCAGTCGAGCAGACGGCGTCCGCCGAGCTCGGGCAGGCGCTCACGATCGCCGGCAAGCAAGAGCGCGAGACCGAGACTTCTCGGATCTCCGGCGACACCGCAGAGAAGTTGGCTGCGCAGTTCGAGGGCCGCGAGAAGGAGGTCAGTGCCGCGTTCCGCGCGCTGACCAAGAAGCTGGTTCGCGACCGCATCCTGCGCGACAAGGTGCGTATGGACGGTCGTACGCCGACCGACATTCGTCGCCTTTCGGCCGAGGTTGGCGTGATTCCGCTGACGCACGGTTCGGCACTGTTCGAGCGTGGCGAGACGCAGATTCTCGGCGTCACGACGCTGAACATGCTGCGCATGGAGCAGCAGCTCGACACGCTCAACCCGCAGAACCGCAAGCGGTACATGCACAACTACAACTTCCCGCCCTACTCAACTGGTGAGACCGGTCGAGTGGGTTCGCCGAAGCGACGCGAGATCGGTCACGGTGCGCTCGCCGAGCGTGCGCTGGTGCCCGTGCTGCCGACGCGCGAAGAGTTCCCCTACGCGATCCGCCAGGTGTCAGAAGCACTTGGTTCGAACGGGTCGACGTCGATGGGTTCGGTGTGCGCATCGACCATGTCGCTGCTGCACGCGGGTGTGCCGCTAAAGGCGCCGGTGTCCGGCATCGCCATGGGTCTGGTCACTGGCCAGGTCGACGGCAAAGACGAGTACGTGGCTCTCACCGACATCCTCGGTGCTGAGGACGCGTTCGGTGACATGGACTTCAAGGTCGCCGGCACCAAAGAGTTCGTGACTGCTTTGCAGCTCGACACCAAGCTCGACGGCATTCCGGCGTCCGTGCTCGGTGAGGCGTTGACCCAGGCGCGCGGCGCCCGGCTCACGCTGCTCGAGGTCATGGCAGAGGCGATCGACGGACCAGACGAGATGGCGCCGAACGCGCCTCGCGTCATCACCGTGAAGATCCCCGTCGACAAGATCGGTGAGGTCATCGGCCCGAAGGGCAAGATGATCAACTCGATTCAAGACGAGACCGGTGCCGACATCACGATCGACGACGACGGCACGATCTACGTCGGTGCCGTCGATGGCCCGTCTGCCGAGGCGGCCCGCTCGATGATCAACTCGATCGCGAACCCGACGATGCCAGAGGTCGGCGAGCGCTACCTGGGCACCGTGGTGAAGACCACGACGTTCGGCGCGTTCATCTCGTTGCTTCCCGGCAAGGACGGCCTGCTGCACATCTCTGAGATCAAGAAGATGGTCGGCAAGCCACGCATCGACTCCGTTGATGATGTGCTGTCGGTCGGCCAGAAGATCCGCGTTGAGATCAAAGAGGTCGATGACCGCGGCAAGCTGTCGCTCATCGCCGCCAAGGAAGACGATGACGCCGGCGATGCTGGCGCTGACACCGGGGCCGAGGCAACGGTCGACGCCTGACGTGGCTACTCGGGCCGATACCCGCACGCTCCACAAGGGGCAGGACGGCAGCGTCGTCAAACGCACCGTCCTGCCTTGTGGGCTGCGGATCGTCACCGAGGCAGTACCGACCATGCGGTCGGTGTCGCTCGGCGTGTGGGTCGGAGTCGGCTCGCGCGACGAGTCGGTCAAACAAGCCGGTGCCAGTCACTACCTCGAGCACCTGCTCTTCAAAGGCACGAAGCAGCGCAGCGCCCTCGAGATCTCAGCTGCCGTCGATCGACTCGGTGGCGAGATCAACGCCTTCACCGCCAAAGAGTTCACCTGCTTCTACGCGCGGGTGCTCGATGGCGACCTACCGATCGCCATGGATGTCGTCGTCGACCTGGTGCTGTCGTCGACGATCACCGGGCCAGACTTCGCTTCAGAGCGAGGCGTGATCCTCGAAGAGATCGCCATGCACGACGACGACCCGGGTGACGTCGTCCATGACATGTTCGCGTCCAGTGTCTTCGGTGATACGCCGCTCGGACGCCCCATCCTCGGCACGACCGGTTCGATCGACTCGTTGAGTCGCGACACGGTGCGCCGCTACTACAAGCGCTGGTATCGCCCCGAGCACATGGTGGTTGCCGCCGCTGGCAACCTCGACCATGCCGCTGTCGTGCGCTTGGTGAGGAAGGCGTTCGCGGCTGGCGGTGCCGACGTCAGCGACGACAGCGTGCGGACGCCGAACGTGCGCCGGGTGCAACCCAAACCGCGCCGCGGGGGAGACGTCGCTGTCATCTCGCGCGCCACTGAACAGGTCAACCTGGTGCTGGGCGTTCCCGGAGTCGACCGCAACGATCCCCGACGGTTCGCACTCGGCGTCCTGAACTCAGCCCTTGGCGGCGGAATGTCGAGCCGGCTCTTTCAAGAGGTGCGCGAGAAGCGCGGCTTGGCGTACTCGGTGTACTCGTACCACTCGCAGTACTCCGATGCCGGCCTGTTCGGGGTCTACGCCGGCTGCATGCCTAAGAAGGTCGATGATGTGCTCGACCTATGTCGTGCCGAACTGCAGCGCGTCGGGCATCGCGGCATCACAGCTGAAGAGCTTGAGCGGGGCAAAGGGCAGCTGCGCGGGGGTCTAGTGCTCGGCATGGAAGACACCAGTTCGCGCATGAACCGCATTGGCAAGAGCGAGCTGGTCTACGGCGAGATGTTGTCACTCGACGAGGTCATTGAACGGGTCGACGCCGTCAGCCTCGATGACGTGCAAGACGTGGCGTCCACCCTGCTCGAAGCTGCTCCCACACTCGCCGTGATCGGCCCATTCGAAGCCGATCGTGACTTCTCGGGTGCGGTCGCCTCATGACGGTCGCCGTGGCGGTCGTGGGTGCGGCCGGGCGCATGGGCACAGAGACCTGCCGCGCGGTCGATGCCGCGTCCGACCTCGAGCTCGTGGCCCGTATCGACAAGGGCGACTTGCTTGCGGCGGCTGCTGATGCCGGCGCGAAGGTCGTCGTCGACTTTACGGTTCCGAGACGCTGTCATGGGCACCATTGAGCAAGCGCTCGGGCTCGGCATGCATGTGGTGGTTGGCACCAGCGGTTTCGACGAGCAACGGATCGCTCAGGTGCAACAGCTCGTCGACGACGCGGGCAAGCGACGTAGGCGTCGTGATCGCGCCGAACTTCGCGCTCGGCGCTGTGCTGTTGATGCGGTTCGCGCGTGAGGCCGCGGCACACTTCACCTCTGTCGAGATCATCGAGACTCATCACCCTGACAAGGTCGACGCCCCCAGCGGTACCGCTGTCCACACGGCGCAGGTGATCGCGGCGGCGCGACGTGACGCCGGGGTGGCCGATGCGCCAGATGCGACAGAACGTGCGCTCGACGGAGCTCGTGGTGCATCCGTCGACGGCGTGCCCGTTCACTCGGTGCGACTGCGGGGAGCGGTGGCCCACGAAGAGGTGGTGTTCGGGAGTGCCGGCGAGATTCTCACGTTGCGCCACGACTCGCTCGACCGCGCTGGCTTCATGCCAGGGGTGCTGCTCGCGATACGTGAAGTGACGCGTAGGCCGGGCCTCACCGTCGGCCTCGAGTCGCTGCTCAGTCTCGACTGACCGGTCTGCTCGTGCGAACGCTCTCAGCTCGCACCGTGGCGATCATTCTGGCCGCGACCACCGGTCTCTACCTCGTGATCATCGCGCGGGTGGCATGGCAGTTCATCGTCGATGACAACCCGGTAGCGATCGTGATGGGGTTGGCGATCCTCGTGCTTCCGGTGATCGGTGCGTGGATTGTCTTCCGCGAGTTGCAGTTCGGGGTGCGAACCGCTGAGCTCGGACGAGCACTCGAGGCGTCCGGTGGGCTGCCGGCTGACGACCTTCCGAAGCGGCCGAGCGGTCGGGTTGAGCGTGAGGCTGCTGATGCCCGGTTTGCGGTACGTCAGCGCGAGGTCGAACTCTCACCCGACGACTTTGGTGCGTGGTTTCGCCTCTCGGTGGCCTATGACGACGCCGGTGACCGACGTCGCGCGCGGGCCGCGATGCGCACCGCGATCGCGAAGTACGACGCATCGACGAGGTCGTAGGCAGTCAGCGCAGTCAGCGCAGTCTGCTCGGTCGGTTCAGCCGCTGTCTTGTCCAAGGCGTCCGGCGTCGCGCCACCACCGCTCCAGTGCCATGGAGGCCATCGTGAAGGCCTCACGGCGTCCGAGGAAGTCGGGGCTGTTCTTGCGCACCGGGGTGGCGAGCGGGCCGACGTCTCGCACTGTGATGACCACGAGGTCGCCCTCGGTGGCATCGGCAGCGTCCTTGGTGCGGGTCGACACGTCGGTGACGAGGCGCCACGGGTACACCGCGATGGCCCGCATCGTCATGATGCGCACGCCGGCATCGTTGACGTACACCCCGACGGCGAGATAGCGCGTCACGGCGATGGCGAGGCCGGCCGCAGGTAGCCCGAAGATCAGGGCGTAGGTGAGCCTGGCGAGGATCGGCCCGTTAGTCAGCAGGGCGCTGACGGCGAGCAGCATCGGCAGCACCGTCACGATGAATCCGAGCGCCGACACCGCCACCCGGATCGGCCCAGGTCGGTATGGCCTGATCCAGGCGACCTGCCGGTAGTCAGACCCCACCGGGCCCTTCGGTCGGTCGGGCCAGAGCTTCCACCCGGTGAACCAGTGGCTCATGAGTCCACCAGTGACGTCGACAGTCGCACTTGCCGTAGTTCGGTGCCGGTGGTCGCGGCGTCAGTGCCGGGTGTCGGTGTCGGTGTCGGCAAGGGTCCGGAAGGCCCCGTCGGCGACCCACCCTGCGCCTTCCAGGAACGCCCGCAGCACGTCGTCAGGGCTGGGCACCCAGGCGACCGCCTCGCGCTCGCCGGCATCGCTTGCGGTCTGCAGCGCCGCAGACAGCAACCGCGACCCATGCCCCTGGCGTCTGGCATCGGGGTCGACGGCCAGCAGCGCGAGTTCGACGCACTGCTCGGCGTCGAGATCTGGGTCGGACGCCGGTGAGATCGCGGCGACACCTACGACGCGTTCGCCGTCGCCGTGCCCAGCTGTGGCGACCCAGGTTCGGTGCCGGTCAGTAGGGGGTGCGGTGATCGAGTGCTCCCACGCACGCTCGACGGGAGCTTGATCGGGCGGCGGGGGGAGCCCCAGCTCATCTGACGACACCTGCCACGCCCGTCGCTGCACCTGAGCGAACGCCTCGGCGTCGATCAGGCGGGCTGGCCGGACGAAGCCAGGCTCGGACCCGGCGTCCTGCCCCCCGACGCGAGGGGTCGGAAGGTCAGCCATGGCTTCAGTCTCGCCTACGCTCATCCGGTGCGCGTCGTCGTGGTCGGTCTCGGGGTCATGGGGCTGTCGGCGGCCGCCGAGCTGGCGGCCCGGGGCCACGACGTGGTGGGGCTCGATCGTGGTGACGTCGGAAACCGGTTGGCGTCGTCGTCTGGTGCGAGCCGCATCTACCGACTCGCGCACGCCGACCAGGGGTGGGTGCGCCTCGCCGTCTGGAACCACGAGTTGTGGGCTCGGCTCGAACAGGACGCCGGGCGTCCGCTGCGGTGGCCGCGCGGGTTGGTGTGGCGAGGCGGCCTGAGTGACGGCGTAGCGGACGCGTTGGCCGCCGAAGGGGTCGAGCACGAGGTACTTGACCAGGCGGGGCAGGCGGAGGTGTTCCCCGAGTTGCGTTGGCGTCCGGAGATGCTGTCGGTGTGGCAGCCAGACGCGGGAGCGATCCGCGCCGACGAGGCACTCCACGCGACGGCCGCGAAGTTCCAGCGCTCCGGCGGCACCATTGTCAGCGGCGCCACCGTGCTCGAGATCTCGCAGCCGGACGGGTCGGCGTCCGGCGTCACCGTGGTCGCGGAACAAGCGGGGGAGCGCCAGACGTGGATGGCCGATCGGGTGGTCCTGACCCCGGGGCCGTGGGCGGGGCCGCTGCTGGCCGATCTGGGCGTCCAGGTGGTGCTGCGGCCGTTCCTCGAGCAGGTGACATACGTGCGCGGTGGCGACGCCGTGCCATGGGCTGACCGCCCGTGCGTGATCGATCCACCGGCGGACGCCTCGTCGTTCGGCTTCTACGCCATGCCGACCCCCGGCATCGGTTACAAGATCGGCATCGACGACACCATCGGCGCGTTCGACCCCGATGAGCCCGACCGGTCACCGCGGCAGTGGCGCGAGGACGAGGCGGTCGCTCGCCTGCGCGCCGAGATCTCGGCGTTCGATGCGACGCCCATCCGGTCCGAGGTCTGCGCCTGGACCGAATCTGCTGACGACGGCTTCGTCATCGACCGAGTGGGCGAGGTCTTCTTCGGCTGCGGTGACTCCGGCCAGGGCTTCAAGTTCCTGCCGATGTTCGGGCAGATCTTCGCTGACCTGGTCGAGGGCCAGGCGCTGCCCGAGGCAGTCGCTGCTGACGTGGCAGGGCTGTTCGGGCTGGGTCGATTCAGCGGTCGGTGACGAGGTTTAGGGTGTGCGTCATGCCCGAGATCCAGTTCCGCAGCGACATGACCGTCGAGCTGGTTCGCTCCTCGGCGCAAGACGCCGACGTACTCTTCGCGGCTCGGGTGTCGACCTTGGGCGAGCAATCGCTCGACGAGGTCGACGCCGACGCGGCTCGGTCAGAGGGGCTGATCCGCTACCTCATGCGTGACCGGCATGGGTCGCCGTTCGAGCACAACTCCATGACGTTCTATGTGCAAGCGCCGATCTTCGTCTTCCGCGAGTTCATGCGACACCGCATCGCGTCCTACAACGAAGAGTCAGGCCGCTACCGCGAGCTCCGACCGGTGTTCTATGTGCCCTCGGCCGAGCGCAAGTTGGTGCAAGAGGGCAAGCCAGGTCACTACGTCTTCGTCGACGGAACGCCTGAGCAGTACACCGCCGTGGTCGAGCAGACCAAACAGGCCTGCGCGGTGGCATACGACGCCTACCAGGCGATGCTCGATGCCGGTGTGGCTCGCGAGGTGGCGCGTGGCGTCCTGCCGGTGGCCACGTACTCGTCGATGTACGTGACGATGAACGCCAGATCGCTGATGAACTTCCTGTCGCTGCGCACCAAGCGCGAGGGGTCGGCCTACCCGTCGTACCCGCAGCGCGAGATCGAGATGGTGGCCGAGCAGATGGAGCGGCTCTGGGCACCCCTGATGCCGGTGACGCATGCCGCCTTCGAGGCGTCCGGCCGAGTTTGTCCGTAGCAGGTGTAACGGTGATCGCCTGAGGAGCGATCCACCGGTGACCCCGTTACCGACCGACCCCCCGAGCGGCTGGTAACGGGGTCCTTGACGTTCTGTGGGGCCCTGGGCCGATAGCCTGAGGGTCATGACCACCCCGCATCTGGCCGCACGGGCCCCGCTCGGCCGGGTGCTCACCGCGATGGTCACCCCCTTCCGTGACGGCGACCTCTCGCTCGACCTTGACGCCGCCCAGCGGCTCGCTACCTACCTGGTCGACAGCGGCAGCGACGGGCTTGTCGTGAACGGCACGACGGGGGAGAGCCCCACGACCACCGACCACGAGCAGCAGTTGATGGTGCAAGCCGTCGTCGACGCGGTCGGGGACCGAGCGATGGTCGTGGCCGGCGCGTCCAGCAACGACCCGGTGCACGCCAGCGAACGTGCCCGGCTGGCTGCCAAGGCTGGCGCCCACGCGCTGCTCGTGGTGTCTCCGTACTACAACCGGCCGCCGCAAGAGGGCGTGCTCAAGCACCTGACGATGGTGGCTGACTCGACCGAGCTCCCCGTCATGCTGTACGACATTCCTGGACGCACCGGCGTCGCCATCGATGTCGAGACAATGGTGCGAGCGGCCGAGCACGAGAAGATCGTTGCCGTCAAAGACGCAAAGGGCGATCTCAATGCGGCGTCTTGGGTGCTCGCCCGCACCGAGCTGGCCTGGTACTCGGGCGAAGACGTGCTCAATCTGCCGCTCATGAGTATCGGCGGGGTCGGGGTGGTCAGCGTGGCTGCTCATGTGGCCGCCGGACGCATCGGCGAGATGCTCGCGGCGTACGAGTCCGGAGACGTTCTGACGGCGACGCGGTTGCACTTGGGGCTGATGCCGGTCTACACCGGCATCTTCCGCACCCAGGGTGTGATGACCGTGAAGGCCGCCCTCTCACAGCTCGGCGTGATCGGCGGAGCGGTGCGTCCACCGTTGGTCGATCTGACCCAAGAGGAGTTCGCGACGTTGACGCTTGACCTTGCCGACGGTGGCGTCGAGGGGTTCACGGCGTGAGTGCTCGATGAGCCATCCGCACCCCGAGCTGACCACACCGCCGCCGCGTCCGGACGGGGCCCTGCGAATCGTTGCGCTCGGCGGGCTCGGTGAGATCGGTCGCAACATGACGGTGTTCGACTTCGACGGCAAACTGTTGATCGTCGACTGTGGCGTGTTGTTTCCCGAGGACGACCAACCGGGCATCGACCTGATCCTTCCTGACTTCGACTACGTGCGTGACCGGCTCGACGACGTTGTCGCGGTGGTGCTCACCCACGGGCACGAAGACCACATCGGGGCCGTTCCCTATCTGTTGCGTGAGCGGGCCGACATTCCGCTGATTGGGTCGCGGCTCACGTTGGCGCTGCTCGCGGCCAAGCTCCGCGAACACCGCATCGATCCGCAGACTCAGACGGTGGCCGAAGGTGAGCGCATCACGGTCGCGCCCTTCGACCTTGAGTTCATTGCGGTGAACCACTCCATCCCCGACGCCTTGGCGGTCGCGATCCGAACGCCGGCGGGCCTGGTGATTCACACCGGCGACTTCAAGATGGATCAGTTGCCCCTCGACGGTCGCGTCACCGACCTGCGCGCGATGGCCCGCTTGGGCGACGAAGGCGTAGACCTGATGCTGGTCGACTCGACCAACGCCGAGGTGCCAGGCTTTGTCACGTCCGAGCGAGAGATCGTCCCCGCGCTCGAGCGAGTGTTCGCCCGAAGCAAGCGCCGGATCATCGTGGCCTCGTTCGCGTCCCATGTGCACCGCATTCAGCAGATCATCGACGTCGCCCGCAATAACGGTCGCAAAGTGGCATTTGTCGGACGGTCGATGGTGCGCAACATGGGGATCGCGCGTGACTTGGGCTACCTGACGATCCCTGGCGACACCGTCATCGACCCGAAGACCATCGATGACTACCCCGACGACGGCGTCGTGTTGATTTGCACCGGTTCGCAAGGTGAGCCGATGGCGGTGCTGTCGCGAATCGCTGGACGCGATCACAGCATCGTGCTCGGGCCCGATGACACGGTCATCTTGGCGTCGTCGCTCATCCCCGGTAACGAGAACGCGGTGTACCGCGTCATCAACGGGTTGATGCGGTGGGGAGCCACCGTGGTGCACAAGGGCAATGCCATGGTGCACGTGTCCGGTCACGCCGCGGCCGGTGAGTTGCTGTACCTCTACAACTTGGTGCGACCGACGAACGTCATGCCGGTGCACGGAGAGATCCGTCACCTGCGCGCGAACGCCGAACTGGCGATGGCAACGGGCGTCGAGGCGCGCAACGTTGTGATGGCTGAAGACGGAGTGGTTGTCGACCTGGTCGACGGGCACGCGCGTGTGGTGGGTGCAGTGCCGTGCGGCTACGTGTACGTCGACGGTGCCTCGGTGGGCGACATCACCGAGGCCTCGCTGAAGGATCGCCGCATCCTTGGCTCCGAGGGGTTCATCTCGGTCCATGTCGTCGTCGATTCGGCTACCGGCAAGGTGGTGGGCGGCCCAGCGGTGTCGGCGCGCGGTTTCCTCGAGGACGACTCGGTGTTCGACGAGGTGTTGCCGCAGATCACCGAGGCCCTCGAGAGTGCCGGCGCCCAAGGGGTCGGCGACGCCGTCCAGCTGCAACAGGTCGTGCGCCGCACGGTCGGCCGCTGGGTCAGCAACCGACACCGGCGGCGTCCGATGATCCTCCCGGTCGTCATCGAGGTCTGACTCCCGCCCCTTCGGTTGTGCCCAATGGGGGCCGACACACCGGGCGGGCAACGGGGTTACCCCCGAAACCGTGGGTAGCCTGCGCTCTATGGCCTCGTCTTCCCCGCGGGGTGCGACTCGGACGCGCCCGTCGAGCAGCCGGACGCGCAGTAGTTCGTCCCGCTCACGCAGCACCTCCCGTTCCCGTGCGCGGTCATCGCGCTCCGCAACGGCGACCAGTCCGATCGTCAAACTGGGTCGCGCGTTCTGGCTAGCGCTCCGAGGCATCTGGGTGGGCATCGCTCACCTGCTCGGTGGCCTCGCCCGACGCATCGGTACCAGCGCGCGTGAGATCGACCCGGAACAACGCCGCGACGGAGTCGGCCTGCTACTCCTTGGCCTCGCCATCGTGGCCGCCGCCTCGCAGTGGTGGTCGCTATCTGGAGACATCGACACCGTCGCGGACGCCGTCGTCGTCGGCAGCGCCGGAAAGCTCGGCTGGGCAGTGCCGATCCTGCTGGTCGGGTTGTCGTGGTGGGTGCTACGTCACCCCGCTGGTCATGCGCCAACCGGGCGACTCGTCATCGGCTGGGCCTGCTGCATCGGGGGTGTGCTCGGCATCGCCCACGCCCTCGCTGGAACCCCGCAGCCGGTTGAGGGCGCTGCGGCCATGCGCTCAGGCGGTGGATTCGTCGGCTTCATGGTGTCGGCACCGCTGGTGTCAGGGCTCACGACGTGGATCGCCGTTCCGGTGATGGCGCTCATGGTCGGCTTCGGTGTCCTCGTGCTCACCGCAACGCCCGTGCACCAGGTGCCAGAGCGTCTCGCCGAGCTCCGCGATCGGCTGCTGCTACGCAGCCAAACATCAGACGACGACGTGATCGATCTCGTCGCCGAAGACAGCCACGAACTGGTGGCACCGGTGCCGCGTCGCAAGCGCAATTGGAGTTGGCTCGGCATGCGCCGCGACGACGAACCGATCGTGCCAACTGGGCCAGAGGCGTTTGAGACTCCTGTGATCGCCGAAGTGCTGGCCGACCCCGTCACCGACGACCAGCTTGACGAGCTCGAAGCGATTCATGCATCAGAGGTTGATGCTGCACTCGATCCGGGCGCGGCAACGCTGAGCGAAGTAGTGAGCACCTCGACGACGACCGCACCCGCGTCCGACCTGCCAACTCGCGTCGAGCAACTCCTGCTCACCGGCGATGTCACCTACGCCCTGCCAGACCCGTCGCTGCTGCGCACCGGGTCACCTCACAAAGAGCGGAGCAAGGCAAACGATGCCGTTGTTGCATCGCTGACCGAGGTGCTCGAACAGTTCGGCATCGACGCGCAAGTCACCGGCTTCATGCGGGGCCCGACGGTGACGCGCTACGAGGTCGAGCTCGGCCCTGGCATCAAGGTTGAGCGCGTGACGGCCCTCAGCAAGAACATCGCGTATGCCGTCGCCAGTGCCGACGTCCGGATCTTGTCGCCGATCCCCGGAAAGCGGGCCATCGGCATCGAGATCCCCAACTCAGACCGCGAGGTCGTGAGCTTGGGCGACGTCATGCGCTCCTCAGCGGCCCGAAATGATCATCACCCCATGGTTGTGGGCCTCGGAAAGGACGTCGAGGGGGGCTACGTCTGCGCCAACCTGGCCAAAATGCCCCATGTCTTGGTGGCTGGGGCCACCGGAGCTGGCAAGAGCGGCTGCATGAACGCTCTGATCACCAGCGTGCTGATGCGAGCGACGCCCGACGAGGTGCGCATGGTGCTTGTCGATCCCAAGCGCGTCGAGCTGACGGTCTACGAAGGCATCCCGCACCTCATCACTCCGATCATCACGAACCCGAAGAAAGCAGCCGACGCGTTGCAGTGGGTCGTGCGCGAAATGGAGATGCGCTACGACGACCTCGCGGCATATGGGTTCCGTCATGTCGACGACTTCAACAAGGCGGTGCGTGCCGGAAAGGTGTCACCGCCCGCGGGTAGTGAACGCAAGCTCGCGCCGTATCCCTATCTGTTGGTCGTCGTTGATGAGCTCGCCGACTTGATGATGGTGGCACCGCGCGATGTCGAAGACTCGATCGTGCGCATCACACAGTTGGCACGTGCAGCAGGTATTCACTTGGTGCTCGCCACGCAACGACCAAGTGTCGACGTCGTGACCGGGCTCATCAAAGCCAACGTGCCGAGCCGACTCGCGTTCGCGACATCGTCACTGGCCGACAGTCGAGTGATCCTCGACCAGCCGGGGGCCGAGAAGCTCGTCGGCCAAGGCGACGCCCTGTTCCTGCCCATGGGTGCCAGCAAGCCAATGCGGGTGCAGGGCTCGTGGGTGAACGAGCAAGAGGTCGCTGCCGTCGTGGCGCACGTGAAGGCGCAGTTGCAACCGGTCTACCGCGATGACATTACGACGGCTCCCGTACGCAAAGAGATCGACGAAGACATCGGTGACGACCTCGACGTACTGCTGCAAGCGGTCGAGCTGGTAGTCGACACGCAGTTCGGATCGACCTCGATGCTGCAGCGCAAACTTCGCGTCGGCTTCGCCAAGGCCGGACGCCTGATGGACCTCATGGAGAGCCGCGGCATCGTTGGGCCATCCGAGGGATCGAAGGCTCGTGATGTCTTGGTCAAGCCGGACGAGTTGGCCGCGGTATTGGCCTCGATGCGAGGCGAGTGAAGCCGACGCACCTGCGCAGACCCGGCGTTGGCCTCGCGCAGTAGTGCTGATTGTCGGCGACTTTGTCGTGCTCCCGATCGACGCCTAGACTGGGCATGAAATGCGCCTCCGCGCCGAGAGCTCACGACGAGGGGAGGGTCAGCCGTGGCCACCGAGTCGGACGACACCGTCCAACCCGACGATTCAAACGATGCACAACCAGCAGCGTCGATCGGTGCTGCCATCACAGCTGCCCGCGAAGCCTCCGGGCTTTCGATCGCCGATGTCAGTGAGCGCACACGTATCCGCAAGGGCGTCATCACCGCCATCGAGTCTGACGACTTCTCGCACTGTGGCGGCGATGTCTACGCCAAGGGCCACCTGCGCTCGATTGGCACCGCTATTGGGACGGACGCCAGTGCATGGGTCGCCTCGTATGACCAGCAGTTCGGCACCGCCGCCCCCACTGCGACTGAGGTCTTCGACTCTGAGACGTCGTCGCCGGTACGAATCCGCCGCGGGGTGAACTGGAGCGCCATCATGGCCGCGGCGCTCGTCATTGCCGTTGGTCTCGTTGTCGTGCAGGTCACCCAGGCGTCCGACGACCCCGCACGCAATCAGGGCACGGTGGCAGTGCCTGAGACAACTCCGACCGATGAACCGACCGACGATCCAACCGACGACCCGACACAGGTCGCCGAAGCTGAGCCGGAAGAAGTTGTGTTGCGCATGACGGCGTTGCCGAGCGCGTTGAGTTGGATCAACGTCACGCGCTCTGATGGTTCGGTTGCATTCGAAGGTGAGATTGGTGACGGCAACTCCAAGACCTTCCGCGACCCGAAGAAGCTCACCGTCATTCTTGGTTGCGCTTCCGCACTTGAGTTGACAGTGAATGGTCACGACCTTGGAGTGCCGGGTGACTCATGCGGTCTGGCGAACATGACCTTCACTCCGAAGGATCCGGACGGGGCTGCAGGCTGACGTGACACCCCAGGTGTCTCGGGTCTCTCTAGTGACCCTCGGATGTGCGCGCAACGAGGTCGACTCCGAAGAGCTAGCCGCCCGCTTTGCCCAGGCGGGTCTGACCTTGGTCGACGAGCCAGCCGACGCCGACGCCGTGGTGGTCAATACCTGCGGATTCGTGGCCTCGGCCAAGAAGGACTCGATCGACACGATGCTGGCTGCGGCTGACCTGAAGGGCCCGCAGGGCCCCCAGGCAGTGATTGCGGTGGGGTGCATGGCCGAGCGCTACGGCACAGACCTGGCGTCCGAGCTCACCGAGGTCGACGCCGTGCTCGGTTTCGATGACTACCCCGAGATCGCCGCTCGGGTGCAACAGGTGTTGGCAGGCGAGCGACCGGCGGCGCCGGTTCCGCAAGACCGACGGCTGCTGTTGCCGCTTGCCCCGGCCGAGCGAGATGGCACAGCAAAGGGCGACACCCAACAGGTCAATCGGCAACGTCTCGACTCGAGCCCGATGGCACCGGTGAAGATTGCTTCGGGGTGCGATCGTCGATGCGCGTTCTGTGCGATCCCGCGCTTTCGCGGTTCGTTCGTGTCGCGTCATCCAGAGCAGATCGTCGAAGAAGCAGAGTGGCTTGCCGGACGTGGAGTCCGCGAAGTCTTTCTCGTCAGCGAGAACTCCACGTCGTACGGCAAAGACCTCGGTGACTTGCGCGCACTCGAGCGCATGCTGCCGCAGCTGTCGGCGATCGACGGCATTGACCGCGTCCGCGTGAGCTATCTGCAACCGGCAGAAGTGAGACCCGGTCTGATCGAGGTGATGGCGACAACCGATGGTGTCGCGCCGTACTTCGACCTGTCCTTCCAGCACGCAAGCGGGTCGGTGCTGCGACGGATGCGTCGCTTCGGCGACGCCGAGCAGTTCCTTTCACTCATCGCCAGCATTCGCGCACTCGCTCCTGCTGCGGGCATTCGCTCCAACGTCATCGTGGGATTCCCAGGCGAGACCGACGACGACGTCGACCTGCTGGCTGACTTTCTAGGTGCGGCAGAGCTCGATGTCGTCGGTGTCTTCGGCTACTCCGATGAAGACGAGACCGAGGCGGTCAACCTGCCCGACCACGTCTCGGACGCCGAGATCGAGCGCCGCCGACAGCACATCGACCAGGTCGTCGAGATGGTGACAGAGCAGCGCGCGTCCGATCGGGTTGGCGAGGTGGTCGACGTGCTCGTCGAGGAGCGGCTGCACGAGCAGGGTGAGGACGCCGTGGTGGGCAGGGCGGCGCACCAGGGGCCTGAGGTCGATGGTGTCGTGCTGATCCCCACGGTCGACGCACCGATCGGTTCGTGGGTGAGGGCAACGGTGGTCGACTCTGACGGCGTCGATCTCATCGCTCGACCTGAATCGGGCCGCCAGGCGTGAGCACGGGCAGCGGCGAGCGGGAGCAGGAGGGCCAGCGGGCGGTATCGCCTTCGCCCTGGAATCTGCCCAACGCGCTGACCGTAGGGCGCCTGCTGATGGTGCCGGTCTTCGTGTTCTTGGCGTGGGTGGGCTTCGAGCGCGACAGCGAGGCGTGGCAGACCTGGGCCGCCATCGTGTTCGGTGCTGCGGCGATTACCGACCTCGTTGACGGTGAGCTGGCGAGACGTACGAACCAGGTGACCGCCATCGGCAAGATCATCGATCCGATCGCAGACAAGGCCCTCACCGGGTCTGCGCTGATTGTGTTGTCGTGGTTTGAGCTGCTGCCGTGGTGGGTGACTGCCGTCATCGTGGTCCGAGAGGTCGGCGTCACGCTGCTGCGCTTCTGGGTGATTCGTCACGGGGTGTTGGCCGCGAGCCGAGGCGGCAAGCTGAAGACGGCGCTGCAGATCGTCGCTATCACTTTGTACCTGCTACCGCTAGCGAGCGAAGCGACCGCAGTCGCCGAATGGATCATGGGCGCTGCGGTCGTGGTCACCGTTGTGACCGGTGCCGACTATGCCTTCCGGGCGGTGGCGCTGCGTCGGGGTGCATCATGACCCCCGGTCGTGAACCACAGCCGGAGCTCGCGCGTCTCGCAGAAGCCGTGGTCGGCGCGCTTCGTGCCCGTGGGCTCACCGTCGCCGTCGCAGAATCCCTGACCGGGGGGCTGGTCATGGCGACCTTGACCGAGATCGCCGGGGTCAGCGACGTGCTCCGCGGGGGAGCAGTCACCTACGCCACCGACACCAAAGCCTCAGAGCTGGGTGTCGAGGAGGCGCTCTTGCGGGAGCAAGGGCCGGTCGATCCGGACGTTGCCATCTCCATGGCGCGTGGCGTCCGTTCCCGCTGGGGCGCTGATGTCGGCGTGGCCACCACAGGGGTCGCTGGGCCCGAGCCCCAGGACGGCCATCCAGTTGGCGAGGTCTACCTCGCCGTGGCCGACGCCGCTGGTGATCAGGTGGAACAGCTGGGGCCAGTGCCCGGTCTGGCACCCGATGCAGGGGTCGGCCTGCAGTCGACCGGTGGATCTGCCGATAGCGAACAGGTGCGATCGTTGGTCCGTCAGGCCACGGTTCGGGCTGCTCTCGAGCTGGTCCGCACCCGGCTGGGAAGCCTCTGACGGTGCTCGCGGTTACACTGTCTGAACCTCTGAAATCGTCAGTGGGGTTTTGACGAATCTCAGAGCTTGCATCGAGATCTGAAGAAGTATCGAGAGGAGCGCCGATGATCGTGCTACGCCAGCACCTCGGCGACGAGCTGCGCCGTCAGCGGCAGCAGCAAGGTCGCACACTGCGTCAGGTGTCGGCGGCTGCGCGGGTATCCCTCGGCTACCTCTCAGAGATCGAGCGCGGACAGAAAGAGGCGAGCAGCGAGTTGTTGGCGTCCATCTGCGGCGCACTCGAGCTTCCGCTCTCGCAACTGCTTCGCAACGTCGGTGACGACATCGCGCTGGCCGAGCTCGCAGCGACCGTCACCCACGATGGCCCGAGGCCGCAGCGCCACGGTGGCCCGCAGCCAGAAGACGGCGATTCGCACACCTCCTCCGGTGTCCCAGCCGCAGTCTGACGTCGCTGACGTCTCCGCCCCACCTCCTTCGCTCGACCCCGCCAGCGCCTCACCAGCACGCCACGTGCTCGTCGGGTCAGTGAGCCGTGCTGGCCCCGCCGGCAAGGCCATGGGGCGAGCCAGGTCGGGCATCCTGCAAGCGTCGGCCGATCTCGTCGCTGAACATGGCCTGAAGGGTGTGACGATGGCCGCCGTCTCAAGGCGCGCGGGCCTTGCCAAGGCCACGGTGTACAACCACATGCGTGATCGCGACGAGCTGATCAGCGCCCTGTTGGCCGACCAGTGGCGCCAACTGCGCTCGACATGTGCCGCCGCGCCTCATGAAACCCGGCTTACCGTGGCCGCCACCTGGATCAGTGAGTCGCCAGTGCTCGCCGGCATCCGCCGGCACGACGCCGGTGCCTTGGTGCGTCTGGCCGAGCAGTCTCTGACCGACGAGGCAGTGCTCGACGAGGTAGCCACCTGGGCACCTGACGGGGCTGATGCGGAAGCCGCGCTCCGCTGGCTGATGTCGTTTGCTGTCGCTCCGCATGCGCCTCAGCACGCTGCGTCATCAGGTGAGCACGCAGACGAGCGAGTTCAGAACTGATTCGCCCGAAACTCACCTCGGGCGACGCGGGCGCCTTTAGGCTCCGGGGCATGAACCGAGGGGGGCGGACGCCACACGCACGGCTGCACACACTCAGAGTCTGGCTTTCAGTGTTGATGGCGATGGTGATCGCCACCGCTCTTGCACCCCTCGTGGGTGGCTCCGCATCAGCTGCGCCGGTTCCGTCCGCCGGGTCGCAGATCACGATGGTGGCCGACGGCATCCGCGAGCCGCATTCGCTGCGGCTGGCCCCCGACGGCCGGCTGTTCCTGCTCCAGCAAGCCGGTCGCGTCCGCATCGTGAGCGGCGGACGTCTGCTCAAGGCGCCAGCGCTTCGCATTGACGAGAGCGCCATCGTCGAGCACAACGCCTCGGCTGGTCTGCTCGGTATCGCCTTTCCGCCTGACTTCGCGACCGCAACCGTGAAGCACGTGTACCTGCTGTACACCCACGAGCCGATGACGGGGTATCCGCAGCGACACAACGTGGTGACCAGGTGGACGATCGATGGCAACACCATCGACCCGGCCAGCGAAGAGATCCTGGTTCACCTTGACCCCCTGACCGACGTCAATGGCGCCTTCGCCAACAGCCACTACGGCGGCGACATGGAGTTCGGACGCGACGGCAAGCTCTACGTCAGCACTGGCGATCTCTACACCGCGAGCCAGGGTCAGAGCATGGACACCCTGCACGGAAAGATCCTGCGGTACAACGCCGACGGTTCGATCCCTGACGGCAACCCCTACGTCGGTCAGGTCTCTGGCCGACTACAAGCGATCTGGGCGTCAGGCGTCCGCAACCCGTTCAAGCTGACGCGAGTGCGCAACGGCGACATGGTGATTGGCGACGTCGGCTCGACGCAGTTCGAAGAAGTCAACGTCATGGCTAACGGTGCGGCGGGGCTCAACTTCGGTTGGTCGACCGTTGAGGGCTACACGACCGACTCGCGGTTCGTCAGCCCGGTGTTCGCGTATCCACACACCGCGCCCACTGGGATATCAGGGTGCGCTGTCATGGGCGGCGACATGTATCAGCCTCGCCAAGACGCGTTTCCTGCGCTGCTCGGCAAGTACCTCTTCGCCGACTTCTGTCAGGGCTGGATTCGCTCACTCGACCTCGAGACCGGAGCCGTCGGCGGCGTCATCGCGTCGGGGTTCCACGCACCCGTCGATATGGCGGTCACCCGTAACGGCACCATCTGGGTTGCCGAACGCCAGCTGGCTGATGGGGTGCCTGGCGCTCTGTTCCGGATCGATCCGTTGTCGTCGACCAGCCAACCTGTGATCACAGGACAGCCGCAGGATGTCAACGCGGCGATCGACTCCGCTGCGACCTTCTCGGTCATCGCGTCGGGCTCAGCTCCGTTGTCGTATCAATGGTTCCGCAACGGCACTGCGATCTCAGGAGCCACCTCAAGCAGTTACACCCTGCCGAGCGTGGTCGCCGGTGACTCGGGATCAACCTTCCAGGTTCGGGTGACCAATAGCGAAGGAACCGTCTGGTCGCGAACGGCCTCGCTGACTGTGGGTGCGAACACCGCCCCGGTCGCCACGATCACCTCGCCGGCGATTGGGGCGCTGTTCTCGGCCGGCGAAACCCTGCGGTTGTCGGGATCTGGCACGGACGCTGAGGATGGTGCCTTGCCCGGATCACGGCTGACGTGGGATGTGGAGTTGCATCACAACGTGCACCTGCATGAGTACGCCGGGCCGCAGACCGGGTCGACAATGGACGTGACGTTCAGTCGCACCATCGAAGTCGACCCCGACATCTTCTACCGGGTCCGCCTCACGGTGACCGATAGCAACGGCGCGACCTCATCGGTGACCCGTGACATCCAGCCGCGCATGACAACGTTCGGGATTGACGCGCTGCCACGGGGCGTCCCGTTGCGGGTCGATGGCGTGAGTCGAGCAACTCAGGCCACGATCGACTCGGTGGTCGGAACCACGCGAACCGTGACGGCGGAGACTGCCACCTTCGCAGGTACCTCATGGACGTTCGACTCGTGGGCGGACGGTTCGGTGAATGCCAACCGGGTGTTCAACGCACCGCAATCACCAGCGAGCTTCCTGGCGTACTTCCGCCCCACCGGCGGCAGCGTTGGCACCGGTACGGGGCTGACCGCCACGTACTACGGCAACCCCGACTTCACCGACCCCGTGCTGACCCGCGTTGACCGAGTGCCGTACTTCTCGTGGCCAGACGCTCCAGCGCCTGGCGTGCCGAAGGACGATTTCTCGGTGCAGTGGAGCGGTGAACTGCAGGCCCAGTTCAGCGGCCAGAACCAGTTCTGGGCGTCGTTGCATCGGGACGAGACGTTGACTGTGACCGTTGGCAACACCACCGTGATTGACGCCGACAACACCAACGGTGCAGTGAGCGGCAGCATCAACCTCACTGCCGGGCAGCGGTATCCGATTGTCATTGGCTACACCGACGACAACGGCGGCGCCGCGCTCGACCTCACTTATGGCCCCGACTCGGCGCGACGCAGCGTGTTAGCAAGCAGCCAGCTGTACCCGGCGCAGTAGGCCTAGCGACTGCTAGCGAGTTGCCCGCACGCGTAGCCCGCGCGGGGTCACCAAGAAACCGGCATCCAGCAGAGCCGCGCGCCAAGGTGACTCAGCCGTCGGCTGGCCGTCGATGCGCTGCAGGTGCAGCGGGGGGCGGCGTCCGTTCTTGACGGCGTCGACCAATGCGGTGAGGCCGCTGTTCGTTGCTTGTTCGCCGTTCGTGGCGGCAGAGGCAGGGTCGCGCCACGAAAGCATCGACTTGCCGCCGCGTTCGACGAAGCAGGCGAGGCCGCCGCTGTCGATGACGACGGTGGCACCGGCTTTGCGGCCGGGCAGGTGATCGGCCGGGCTGGCTGGCCACGGCAGCGCGGCACCGTAGGGGTTGGCCGGATCTGTGGCGGCGAGCACGTAGACCGCGTCACCTTTTGCGTCGGGAGGATCTCGGCGCACGTCATCGACGGCGGTGCCAGCGGCGAACTGCGCAGCGCCGAGCCCTTCGACGAAGTAGCCGCGACGAACGCGTCCGGCGTCCTCCATCACGCTCAGCACCCGATAGAGCGCCGCGAACCCGCCGGTGACGCGCTCGGACGCCGCGATGCCACGGGTGACGACGCCGTGGCGCTGCATCAGGGCTTCGGCGACGCCGTGGGCGCGCGCGGTGGGGCTGTCGCGCTCGGTGGGTAGCAAGAACCAGCGACCAGGCACCTGGTCGGCACCGAATCGGCGGACTCCTCGGCGTTGGGTGGCCCGCGGCGTCGAGGTGCGGGGCGACGCGGTGCGGGAGACCCGAGGGGATGTGCCTCGCGTGCCGGAGTGACGACGCACCGCAGCGAGCGAGTCGTTGCTCAATCGTCCTGACCAGGCCAGCGTCCACAACGCGTCGTCGACAGCATCGCGAGGGTAGTTCGGTAGCGCGTCGTAGATGGCGCGGGTGAGCAGGGCAACACCCTGGCCGGCGGGGCCAGAGGACTCGAACACCGTGAGCAGCTCGGAGGTGGCTGGAGTTGGATCGTCGAGTGGTGGCTCGTCCGGCAGCAGGATGGCTGCTTGATCGGCCGGCACTAGACCCAGCCACCCGTCGTTGCTGGGCAAGGCTCCGGCGCCGAACCACAGCACCTCGCCGGACGCCGTCAACTCATCAAGCCACTCTTCGCGATAGCCAGGCACCCGCGACGGCAGCAGGCTGCGCTCCCACTCGCTGGCCGGCGCGAGGGCGCCTGCCAACTGCTCGACGGTCTGGTAGACCGCGTCGACACCGCGAGCCGTCGACAGGGACGCGCCTGGTGCGGTCGCTGGTTTGTTCGCTGGGCGCACGTGCTGCCACGACGGAACGAAGGTGGCCAGTCGTTCGGCGGGGATCGGTTCGATCGATCGCTGCGCCAGGGCCAGGCTGGCGCGGCGGATCTGACGCAACACATCGGCGTCGCACCACTCTGGCCCGCTGCCGCCAGGCCGGAAGGCACCGGCAACCACCCGCCCCTTGGACGCCAGCAGGTTCAGGACCTGCTCAACGACGGCTGGCCCCAGACCCAACGCCTCGGCGCACTGGGCGGTGGTGAAGGGGCCGTGGGTGCGTGCGAAGCGTGAGACCAGGTCGCCGACGGGGTCGGCGACTGATTCGGCGAACGCCCCAGAAACCCCTGGCGGAAGCGGGATGCCCAGCGCGTCGCGCAGCCGGGCGAGGTCATCGACCGCCACGAGCCGATCGAACCCGGCTACCCGCAATCGCACCGCGCGTCGCGTGGACTCGAGCTGCGCGATTGACTCCGGCGCTGCACCACGTTGGCTCAACTCGGCGTCGGTCAACGGACCCAGCACGCGCAGCGCGTCTGCCACAGCTTCGGCATCGCGGAGCTGGCGTTCGTCGGTGAGCCACGCGACCCTGCGCTCGACGGTGGCGATCGCCTCGGGGTCGAGCAGCTCGCGCAGCTCGGCCTGGCCGAGCAGCTCAGCGAGCAGGGCCGTGTCGACGGTGAGCGCAGCAGCGCGTCGTTCGGCGAGCGGGGCGTCCCCCTCGTACAGGAACGCGCCAACGTACGAGAACAGCAGCGAACGCGCGAAGGGTGAAGCCTGCGGGGTTTCGACCTCGACGACCTGGACGCGTCCGGCCGCAAGGTCGTGCTGCAGGTCGCGCAGCCCAGGGACGTCGAACACGTCTTGCAAGCACTCACGCATGGTCTCGAGCACGATCGGGAAGGTGGGATGACCAGAGGCGACACCCAAAAGTTGCGCTGAGCGTTGCCGCTGCTGCCACAAGGGAGTGCGTCGATCTGGCCGACGCCTGGGGAGCAGCAACGCACGCGCTGCGCACTCGCGGAACCGGGCAGCAAACAGCGCAGACCCCCACACCGCATTGGTCACCTGACCCTCGACTTCGTCGGGGTCGATGAGCAGGTAGCTGAGCAGTTCTGGCGCCCCCGTGTCGTCACCGCCGAGATCGGGCAGCCGCAGCACGATGCCGTCATCGGACGGCATGACCTGCACGTCCATGTCGAGCTCGTCGCGCAGCCGCGCCGCGATCGCCATGGCCCATGGGGTGTTGACCCGGCCACCGAACAGCGAGTGAACGACGATGCGCCAGTCGCCGATCTCGTCGCGGAACCGCTCGACCACCACGGTGCGGTCGTCAGCGACGGTGCCGCATGACTCGCGTTGGTCGGCGAGGTAGGTGAGCGCGTTGGTGGCAGCGTTGGTGTCGAGGCCGAGGTCGGTGAGCGTGGTGTTGGCCTGTTCGGTCGTGCTGGCGAGCAGGTGACGGATCGTGCCGCCGATGGCCTTGCTGAACTCTGCCGGTCTGCCTTCGGCGTCACCGTGCCAGAACGGCAGCTTGCCCGCTCGACCCGGAGCCGGCGCGACGAGCACTTGGTCGTGCGTGATGTCGACGATCTGCCAGGACGTGGACCCGAGCGCGAACACGTCACCGACGCGCGACTCGTAGACCATCTCTTCGTCGAGCTCTCCGACCCGGCGTCCGGGGCCGTCACCGCCAGCGAGGAACACGCCATAGAGCCCCCGGTCGGGGATCGTGCCGGCGTTGGTGACGGCGACCCGCTGGGCACCGGGGCGCCCGGTGAGCGTGTCGGCCTCGCGATCCCACACCAGCCGGGGCTTGAGCTCGGCGAAGGCGTCAGAGGGATAGCGCCCGGCGAGCATGTCGAGAACGGCATTGAGTGCGGAGTCGGGCAGGGCGGCGAATGGGTAGGCCCGTCGAACGACCGCGCCGAGGTCGGCGACCGTCCAGTCGTCCATCGCGGTCATCGCAACGATCTGCTGCGCGAGCACGTCAAGCGGGTGTCTGGGGATCGAGATCGACTCGATCTCGCCGCGCCTCATGCGGTCGACAGCGACCGCGGTGGGCAGCAGGTCGCCGCGGTGCTTGGGAAAGATGACTCCGCGCGACACCTCGCCGACCTGGTGCCCGGCGCGTCCGATGCGTTGCAGCCCGCTGGCAACTGACGGCGGGCTCTCGACCTGCACGACGAGGTCGACCGCCCCCATGTCGATGCCAAGCTCGAGGGTGCTGGTCGCGACGACGGCCGGCAGCGTGCCTTGCTTGAGCTCGTCCTCGATCACGGCGCGTTGTTCGCGGCTGACCGACCCGTGGTGGGCTCGCGCGATCTCGGTGGCGTCGTGGGGGAGCGGCAGGGTGGCTCCGGCCTGCGCCATGACGTCAGCTGGGGCGCTGGACGCGGCATCGAGCTCGCGTCCCTGGGATCGCCGGGTGGCCTCTTCGTTCAACCGTGCGGCGAGCCGTTCAGTGAGTCGTCGGGAGTTCGCGAACACGATCGTTGAGCGGTGTTCGTCGATCAGGTCGACGATGCGCGACTCGACGTGTGGCCAGATGGAGGGCGTCACCGCGCCGAGCGGAATGTCGAAGTCGCCGGCGTCCATCGCTGGAGCTTCGTTGCCGAGGGTCGCGAGGTCTTCGACGGGTACGACCACCGACAGGTCGAAGGTCTTCTCACTCGGCGGCTGCACCACCGTGACCGGTCGTGAGCCGCCGAGAAACGCTGCGACGGTGTCGCTTGGTCGCACGGTGGCCGACAGCCCGATGCGTTGCGCGGGAGTGTCGAGCAGCTCGTCGAGCCGCTCGAGGGAGAGTGCCAGGTGTGCGCCGCGTTTGGTGCCAGCCACCGCGTGCACCTCGTCAACAATGACGGTCTCGACGGTGCGCAGCGTCTCGCGTGCTTGCGAGGTCAGCATCAAGAACAACGACTCAGGTGTCGTGATGAGGATGCTGCTCGGACGCCGCAACTGTCGCTGCCGCTCGTTCGGCGGAGTGTCACCGGTGCGGATCGCGACGGTGATGTTCGGTGGGGCTAGCCCTTGCACCTGGTAGGCGTTGCTGATGCCGGCGAGCGGTGCGCGGAGGTTGCGCTCGACGTCGACTGCGAGTGCCTTCAGCGGCGAGATGTACAGAACGGTGGTCGGCGTCGGGGGGTCGCCACCACGTCCGGTCTGCGGCGCCGGCGGTGCGGCCGCCTGTTGGGCAGCGCAACGGTCGAGCGCCCACAAGAAGGCTGCCAGGGTCTTACCCGAACCCGTGGGTGCGACGACAAGTGTGTTGTTGCCCGCGCTGATGGTGCGCCACGCCTCGCCTTGGGCAGGAGTCGGCGCAGCGAACACCGACTCGAACCACTGCCGAGTCTGGGCTGTGAAGCCCGAGAGGTGAGGGGTGGACGCTGGCACCGTTCCATCTTCGTCGGTGGCGCTGACATGCGCCTCACCGGCGTGGTCGCTTGTGCCCTACAGGCCCGACAGGGGTGAATGGAGCCCATGATCCCTTCGCTCCGTCGCCCTATGTCTCTGACTCTTCTCGCCGTGGCCGCGATCGTGGCGCTATCGGGCTGCTTCAAGCTGGATATGCAGATGAACATCCAGTCCGACGACACCGTCGACGGCACGGTCATCATTGCTGTGGCGCGCGACCAGGCCGAACTCTTCGGCGGCGAGGACGCGCTGCGCGAGTCGATCCAAAGCGATAGCGAGGGACTCTTCTCGGACGCCCCTGAGAGCGGCGAGTTCGAGCAGAAGGACTACGAGGACGATGAGTGGATCGGCACTGAGAGCGAGTTCAGCGGGGTGCCGATCGACGAGTTCGCCGGTGCCGAGACCGGCGATCTAACAATCACTCGCGACGGCGACGAGTTCGTTGTCGAAGGTGAGATGGATCTGACGCAGGACAGCGAGGATCCCTCCGCCGTCGCGCTTCTTGAGTCGTCCGAGCTGGATGTGTCGATCTCGTTCCCCGGTGATGTGATCGAGGCGAATGGTGACATCGACGGCAATGAGGTCAGTTGGGAGCCGACAGCGGGCGAGGTGCTTCAGATCTCGGCACGTGGGTCGGCCGAAGCAGGCGTGCCATGGATGACCATCGCCGCCGTTGGTGCCCTCGTGGCCTTGGTGGTGATCGGGGTCGTGCTGCTCGTGGTCATGCGGGGTCGGCGGACTGCCGCTGACGGGCCGGCTACCGACGGACTTGCTCCTGACGGCCCGGCTACCGACGGCCCGGCTTCTGACCAGGGTGCGGCCGACGAGCCACCGTCACCTCCGGCCCCACCTGCCAGCCCCTGACGCGCGGGATCGGTGGGGTTACAGTCGCTCGGTGCGGTACACGGACTTCTGGGAGCGCATGGAGCACCACCTCGGTGACGCCTACGCGCGTAGTTACGCGCGCGACCAGGTGCTCAGCCAGCTGGGCGGTCGCACTGTCGAGCAGGCACTGCACGACGGCGATGACGCTAAAGAGGTGTGGCGTGCCGTGGTCTCAGCTCTCAACCTTCCGGCGCGCTACCGATGACGGCTAGCTCGGGGTCGCGTCCCCACGACAGTGCCATTCAACGCCGCACGGTGCGCGTGCTGGGCGGGGCCCAGGTGCTGTCGGGCGTCGGCGTGGGCGCGGGGATCGCGGCAGGCAGCCTGCTGGTCGCTGAGCTCACCGACAACGAGAGCCTCGCCGGCCTCGCGCAGACCTTCGGAGTGGTCGGGGCTGCAGTCGCGGCTGGCCCATTGGCGTGGCTGTCGGCCAAGAGTGGACGCCGGGTCGGGTTGGCAACCGGTCTGTGGATCGCGGCAGTCGGTTCAGTCATCGTCGTGGTCGGAGCGTCGCTCGGGTGGGTGCCATTGGTGCTGGCTGGGACGCTCGGCGTTGGCGTCGCGTCCGCCGTCGGATTGCAGGCGAGGTATGCCGCCAGCGACCTAGCGCACCCACAGCACGTAGCCCGCGACCTAGCGTTCGTCGTCTGGGCTACGACCATCGGCGCGGTGCTGGGTCCCAACCTCATGGAGCCGGCCTCGCGGCTGGCGGACGCGGTGTCGTTGCCTCCGTTGTCTGGCGCTTACCTGGTGACCGCTGCGGCGGTCACGTTGGCCGCCATGTTGGTACTGGGGTTCCTGCGCCCCGACCCGTTGCTGCACGCGCGCGAACTGTCGGGCGCCGGGGCGTCCGGTGATGCGGGTGACGCTGATCATCCAGGGATGCTCGCCGAGTTGGCCCGTGGCATGAGGGTGGTGCGGCAGTCGCCTGGCGCCTCGCTTGCTGTGGCGTCCATCGCTATTGGTCACGTCGTGATGGTCATGGTGATGGTGATGACGCCGGTGCACATGCAGCACGTCGACGTCACGCTGCAAGTGGTCGGCCTGGTGATCAGCGTCCACATTCTCGGCATGTTCGCCCTGTCGCCCGTGGTGGGATCGCTCGCTGACCGATGGGGGAGCACGACGGTGATCGCCATCGGCGTGGTGCTGTTGGCGCTGGCGACCGCCATCGCGGGGACAGCGCCAGGCGACTCCGTGGTGCAGCTCGGCGTTGGCTTGTTCCTGCTCGGGCTCGGGTGGTCGGGAACGCTGGTGGGTGGCTCGGCACTGCTGTCGAGGTCGGTCGCCGAGCCTGATCGACCCGTGGCGCAGGGGGTCGGCGACACCGTGATGAACGTCGCGGCCGCCCTCGGGGGAGCCCTGGCTGGCGTGATCGTCTTCGCGGCGTCCTACGCCTGGTTGAACGTGGCTGCGGCCCTGTGTCTGGTGCCGTTGGTGGTGGGTTTGGCCCGGTCCAGAGGTCGGCGTGTCGCAGGTGGCGTTCGAACACCTGTTCGGTAGTGTCGCAGCACTGCGCTCCACCGCACGGCAGCACGGCAGCACCCAACAGCACGCGACACAGAGTTTTCCACCGATGGCCCGCCCTTCCGGGCCGTTGTCGGTGGTCGCATCTAGCGTCGCTGGCGACATCGCACGACCCGCACCACACGATCCAAGACCCACGAAGGGGACTACCCATGGCAGACCGCGACAAGGCCCTCGACACCGCGCTCGCACAGATCGAGCGTCAGTTCGGCAAGGGCTCGGTGATGCGTCTGGGCGATGAGACCAGAGCTCCCGTCGAGGTGATCCCCACTGGTGCGATCTCGCTCGACATCGCGTTGGGCATCGGCGGTCTGCCGCGTGGCCGCATCGTCGAGATCTATGGTCCTGAGTCGTCAGGTAAGACGACGGTGGCGTTGCACGCGGTGGCGAACGCCCAGGCGCTCGGCGGCATCGCAGCCTTCATCGATGCCGAGCACGCGCTCGACCCCGAGTACGCCGGAAAGCTCGGCGTTGATACCGATGCGCTGCTGGTCTCTCAGCCCGATACCGGTGAGCAGGCGCTTGAGATCACCGACATGCTGATCCGTTCAGGGGCGATCGACATCATCGTCATCGACTCCGTGGCGGCATTGGTTCCGCGGGCCGAGATCGAAGGCGAGATGGGTGACAGCCACGTCGGCCTTCAGGCCCGGTTGATGAGCCAGGCGCTCCGCAAGTTGACGGGTGCTTTGAGCCAGACCGGCACCACGTGCATCTTCATCAACCAGTTGCGCGAGAAGATCGGTGTCTTCTTCGGCTCGCCAGAGACCACCACCGGTGGCAAGGCGCTGAAGTTCTACTCCTCGGTGCGCATGGACGTGCGCCGGATCGAGACGTTGAAAGACGGCACCGAACCGGTCGGAAACCGCACCCGGATCAAGGTCGTCAAGAACAAGATGGCGCCCCCGTTCAAGCAGGCAGAGTTCGACATTCTGTACGGACGCGGGATCTCGCGCGAAGGGTCACTGCTTGACCTGGGCGTCGAGCACGGCATCGTCCGCAAGTCCGGTGCTTGGTACACCTACGAGGGTGACCAGCTCGGGCAGGGCAAAGAGAACTCTCGCAACTTCCTGATCGACAACCCCGATCTCGCCACCGAGATCGAGACGAAGATCAAGGCGCTGCTGGGGGTCGGTGCCGATGCCGCCGCTGAAGAAGCCGACGTCGAGGTCGACCTGACCGAACCGGCACCGATCGACGTCTAGCTCTATGTCGCGCACGAGCCGCCGTGCAGCGGCCGATCCATCGCCTGAGACGCTGGCGCTGATCGATCCCGAGGGGTCAGCGGCTGACGCCGACCCGGTTGAGGTCGCCAAGAAGATCCTGGCGCAGCACCTGTCCATGGCGGCGAAGAGTCGGCATCAGCTCGCCCAGGTCTTGGCCAAGCGTGAGGTGCCACCGGCAGCCGCTGAGGCCGCACTCGACCGGTACACCGAGCTCGGTTACATCGACGACGCTGCTTTCGCTCGGTCGTGGGTCGAGTCACGGCAACGCACGCGTGGGCTGGCCGGGTCCGCCCTGCGACGCGAGCTGAACCAGAAGGGCATCGACCGCGAGTTGATCGACCAGGTGCTCGCTGACGGTGTCGACGATGCGAGTGAGCGTGAGGCCGCGCTAGCGCTGGTGCACAAGAAGCTCAGAGCCATGCGCGGTGTCGACAATGACGCTGCGACGCGACGGTTGGTGGGCATGCTCGGCCGCAAGGGGTACGGGCCCGGGAGTCTCCTTCGCCGTCGTCCGTGAGGCCCTTGCCGAACGAGCTGCCGAGGCCGAGCTCGACGGTTAGATCGGGCTCATCGTCAGACGCGCCGTTGCCAGGTCAGAGCCCCGAGCCTTGACCGTGCCCGCCAGCACCAGTCGGCCGCTGTCGTCGATCTCGGTCTCGATCCAGTACTCAGAGTCGGGGAACAGGTTGTACTCGGCATTGCCCAGGTCTGCGTCCCAGCGACCGTTGGGGGCGAAGCGTGCGACCACGGTCTTCTGCTGCTTGTTGGCGTTGCCCACCAACACCAAGCCCTGTGGGGTGTTCGTGCCCGAGACAGAGGTGCACCGACAGTCGTGCTTGGTGACGCCGTCGTTGCTATAGGTGACGTCGAGCGACAAGTCACCGGTGAGCCTGACCCCGCCCCATCCAGGCTTCTCGTACGGGGTAAGGCCGAGCATGACGCGTCCGGAGACGTCGTCGACGTCAATGGTCAACGGGGAGTTGCCGGCCCGGCTCCACAGGTTGATGGTGCGGGAGTGCGATGGGCCGTCGTCAGAGATCGACAAGACACTGGTCAGTGCTGGCGACCGATCGCTCTGCCGACTCATACCCGGTGAGGTAGAAGCGCCCGGTCGAGTCGACGTCGCTGAAGTAGGTGTAGTCGCGGGTGCGCATGTCGAAGACGCGCACTCCGTCACCACTGAACGACTGGTCGACTCGGCCGTTTCGCGTTAGATGCATGACCCGAAAGTCGGAGCACGTGCTTCTCGTAGTTGTAGTTGCGCACTGAGGCCCACGCCAGCCAGATCGAACCGTCGGGTTCAGCTTCGACGAGGGGCCAGTTGACGCCCGCCCGCAGCGCGATGCGGCTCACCCCGTCACCTGAGAAGTCACGGTCGAGGCTGCCGTTCGGCCGCAGTTTCACCACAACGACGGCCGATCGTTTGCCTACGCTCCAGCCTGAGATCAAGATCCCGCCGTCCGGCGCGAGAGCGCCGCTGAACGCCTGCGAGTTTCGACCGAGCTCGATGAACTTGCGCCCCTCGTTGCCGAACGAGCGGTCGAGGGCGCCCCACGCGCGGTACTTGGCCACCACCATGCGTGACTTGTCACTACCACGCTCCAGCGGTGAACTGCCGATGATGTAGGAGGCGTTGCCGTCGACTACGACGTCGGTCGCGTAGTCGTCTCCGGGAGACCGAAGAAGGGTGCGTCCGTCGCCTGAGAAGCCACGGTCGGGCTTGATCTCGATGGCACTCGCTGCCCCGGCAGCGATCGTGCTGCTGGCGACGATGGCGAGGGCGACACTGCCGACGAGGCCGACAAGACCCCTCAGACGGATACGGACGCGGTACTGCGGTGCCATGGTTCCCCCCCATTGGGAAAGACGCCGGTCAGGGCCCTCCGCCAGCGTCCAGCGTGGCGCTGGTGGCGACAGGGTAGTGGTGTGGGTCTCAACTGAGGGGCATCATTGGCCGAGAATGATCTCGGTTGTTCGGTCCTGCCCCGAGTCTCTCTGGACGACGCGGGACTGGGCGCCTATATTGATTGGTCAGTCAGTCAGTTCGCCAGACTCGAACCCCCGAGTCGGCGCGAGGAAGGAACTCAGACAGTGACCCCTGTCGAGCGTCACACGTTGCCCGGTACCGACTACCGCGACCAAGAAGTCTTCGAACTCGAGAAGAAGAAGATCTTCTGGCGCAACTGGTTCTGCGTCGGACGCGAAGAGCAGGCTCCCGAACCAGGTGACTGGTTCACCATGGACGTCACCGGTGAGAGCATCCTGATTCTTCGCGGCGACGACATGCATCTGCGTGCCTTCTACAACGTCTGCCGCCACCGCGGATCACGGCTGCGCGACGAAGAGAGCGGCCACGACAAGGGCACGATCATGTGTCCGTATCACGCGTGGTGCTACGACATGAAGGGCGATCTCGTCGCGACTCCCAAGGTCGGTGTCGACGAGGTTGACCGCTCGAAGCTGTCGCTCTGGCCAGTGCACCTGGATGTGTGGCAGGGGTTCGTCTTCGTCAACCTGAGCAAAGAGCGTCCTGAGCCCGTGCGCGAGCACGTGGGTTCCGCCTACGACGACCTGCTCGAGCTTCGAGCGGTTTGAGATGGACACCTTGCGGATCGGCGCCACCACTGAGTGGTTGGTCGAGGCCAACTGGAAGATCATCATCGAGAACTACAACGAGTGCTTGCACTGCCCGACCGTGCACCCCGAGCTCGTCGACATCATCCCGGCGTACCGCAAGGGTTGGGTCTTCGAGGACGGGCGCGACGACGGAGGCGTGACGCTGGCGTCCGGTGGCGCCTATGCGCCAGGTGTCTCGACCCTTCCGCTGATCCCGACGATGAACGAGGTCGATGCCCAGTCCGTGTACGGGGGCACGATCTTCCCGAACGTGATGATCGACACCTCAGGCACGAGCATCATCTGCACAGTGCTGCTGCCGCTGAACGCGAAGCAGACCCGGCAGATCGCGTGGTACCTGTTCCACCCGGACGCGATCAACGCACCAGACTTCGACCCCAGCGGTCTCGTCGAGTTCGGCGAGCTGGTCGGGGGCCAGGACAACTCGATCTGCGAGCGTGCGCAGCGCGGCATCAGCTCGCAGGCGTTCACCCACGGCGTGTACCCCGAGAAGGACAAGTACGTCTACGAGTTCAACCAGCGCTACCTGATGGAGCGCAACAAGTAGGACTGGACTGAGGTTGTGAGTGGCAAGTGTTGCCCTTACGACACTTCCCAGTCACAGCCGACCAAGCCAAAGCCCCCTGGAGGCGTCGGCCGTCCTTGGCGTCAGGCGCTGTCTGAACTTGCGGCCGACGGCAGGTCGTCTGGGTTGACCGGTCCTTGCCGTGGGTGCAGAAACACGCCGGCACGCGGCTTCGGCTCGATGTAGGTGCTCTTCGGCGGCATCACCTCGCCGCGCGTAGCGATGTCGATGAGTTCGTCGTGCGTCGGGGCAGCGAGCAAGAAGAGCGCATCGTCGGGGTGAGTGTGGGCTACGTCGATGACGTCGGCGAGGTCAGACACGTAGCTCACGCGGTCGTGGCCTGAGTAGACGTCGAGCAACGGACGCAGGATCTCTTCGTCGATGATGGACACGTCCAACCCGGCCGCGCCATCGGCGCGTTCGGTCGACCGCCTGCGCAGCTGATACCACCGCGAAGCGAGATGCAGCCCGAAGACTCCGTGATCGGCGATCGACTCACTTGTGCTCGAGGCTCGTCCCGGCGTCGACGGTGGTGCCGGAACCTCAGTGACGTCGTACTGCTCCTTCAGCCCCGCCAGCAGCGCGTCAGCGTCGATCGGCCCAGCGACCAAACGGTGGAAGGCCAGCAGGTGGGTCTGGCTCTCGGGGTAGAGCACGCACAGCACGGTTCCGCCGCGGGGGCTTCCGTGGCCACGCCATCGTGCGACGGTCGCGGCGACCCGGTGATGCCCGTCAGCGACGTAGTGAGTCAGCACGCCGAGGTGATCGGTCACCGTCGGAACATCGGTATCCGCGATCCGCCACACCTGCTGCTCGACGCCCGTGAGGTCGGTGAGGGTGAGCAGTGGGCTGCGCGCTGTTGTCGCCGCGATGATCGCGTTGACCTCGGCGTCGTCGCGATGCATGACGGCCACCAACTCTGATCGAGTCGGCACCGCCTCGAAGTGCTTGGCCAGTGCCTTGACCTTCTCTGGCTTGGTGTCCTCGTGACCGAGCGCCCGACCGTCGACGAATCCGCTGACATCCATGTCGGCGACGATGCCCACGTGCTCTTCACCGTTCTGGCTGATGCGGTAGACGTAGAGCCCGGGTTCTTCGAGCTGGTGATACGCCCCTGAACGCAGCAGTCGTTCGAGACCTGCGGCATTGGCCGCGCCGATCTCTTCGTACGAAGCACCCGGCATGTCGAGCGCAGACCGCGTCACGTTCAGGTAGCTCAGCGGGTTCTCGAGCAGCAGATTGGCTCGCTGCGCTGGTGACAGCGCGTCGTGCATGGGGCACACGACGTTGGACGCGTGCTCCTGCTTGACGATGCGCGCGGGGAAGGGGCGGACCAGGCTCATCCGGATCGTCCCGAGGGCCTTGGGATTCACGACATGAATGGGGTCACCGGCCACGAACGCGGCCACCACGTCAACTACGCCTTCGGCGACGGCCAGCTGGGCTTCTTCGGTCGAAGCACCGATGTGGTGGGTTCCGGTGACAGCCGGGTGAGTCGAGATGGCCGACGTCCACTCGGCCGTGCCGGTGCCCGGCTCGTCGGGGTACACGTCGAGGCCGGCGCGGATGTTGCCGCTGTTCAGCGCCTTCAGCAGGGCGTCGGCGTCGACGATGTCGGCGCGCGAGGTGTTGATGAGCACGCTGCCTGGACGCATCGCCGACAGGGTCGCGTCGTCGACGGTTCCCTTGGTGTCAGGGCCAGACGGAATGTGCAGCGACAAGATGTCGACGGACGCGGCGAGCTCGGGCAATGAGTCGCACAGTTCGATGCCGAGGTCGGTGATCTTCTTCTCGGTGGACGCGGGGCGTCCGGGACGCCGCAGCGCCTTGACGTTCATGCCGAAGGCCTGGGCCCGCGAAGCGACGCCGAGCCCGATGCTGCCGAGCCCGACAATGCCGAGTGTCGACCCCTTAAGGCCGCGGGCACCCTTGCTCATGCCCTTCTTGTCCCAGTGACCTGCGCGAAGCGCGATGACGCCCTCGGCGATCTTGCGGTCGATCGCGAGCATCAGGCCCATCGCCAACTCGGCGACGGCCGCAGCGTTGCGGCCCGGAACGTTGGAGACGACGACGCCCGCCGTAGTGGCGGCGTCCACGTCGATCGTGTTGGTGCCGGCACCGGCGCGGACGACCAGCTGCAGCGCCTTGCCAGCCCCGATGGTGTCGGCGGTCACCTTGGTGCTGCGGACGATCAGCCCCTCGTGGTCACCGATGTGGTCGGGCAGGGAGTCACCCGTCAGGTCGGCGTTGACCGTCAACGTGTGCCCGGCGGATTCGAGAGCGGTGATGGCCGAGGCCTCGAGGGAGTCGGCAACAAGGATGCGCATGGTCACCAGCGTGACAGGCCGCGATCTTGGGCGGCGAACCCTGACCCACGATGTGGCATGCCCATCCCGCGTGGTGAGACGACCGCGGGACGGTTGAGGGGCGCGGGCGCCCTTGGCTGGGGGAGAAGACCCCCTCCTAGGCCCGTACCCTGGGGCGGTGACGACGGCCCAGACGAGCAGCGCTGCCACCCCCAGCGCTGAGCCCACCGCTGCGGGGCGTACCTATGAGGTGCGCACCTACGGGTGCCAGATGAACGCCCACGACTCCGAGCGGCTGGCCGGGTCGCTTGAGGCAGCCGGCTACCGGGCGGCGCCTGAGGGTGAGGACGCCGACGTCGTGGTCTTCAACACCTGCGCGGTGCGTGAGAACGCCGACAACCGGCTCTACGGCAACCTCGGGCACCTGGCCCCGATGAAGACCGCCAACCCCGACATGCAGATCGCCGTCGGCGGGTGTCTGGCGCAGAAGGACCGCGCCACGATCATCGATCGCGCGCCCTGGGTCGACGTGGTGTTCGGAACCCACAACGTCGGGGCGCTGCCGGTGCTGCTCGAACGCGCACGGGTGCAGCAAGAGGCACAGGTCGAGATCCTCGAGTCGCTCGAAGTGTTCCCGTCGACGCTGCCAACGCGTCGCGAGTCGGCCTACGCGGCGTGGGTGTCGATCAGCGTCGGATGCAACAACACCTGCACGTTCTGCATCGTTCCGGCGCTACGCGGCGTCGAGAAGGACCGACGTCCCGGCGACATCTTGGGCGAGATCCGCGCGCTGGTTGACGAGGGCGTCCTCGAGATCACCCTGCTCGGCCAGAACGTCAACTCGTATGGCGTCGAGTTCGGCGACACGCTCGCCTTCGGCAAGCTGCTGCGAGCGTGCGGTGAGATCGACGGGCTCGAACGCGTCCGCTTCACCTCGCCACACCCGCGCGACTTCACCGATGACGTGATCGCCGCGATGGCCGAGACGCCAAACGTCATGCCGCAGTTGCACATGCCGTTGCAGTCAGGGTCGGACGCGGTGCTCAAGTCGATGCGGCGCTCGTACCGCCGCGAGAAGTACCTCGGCATCATCGACCGGGTGCGAGCGGCGATCCCCGAGGCGGCCATCACCACCGACATCATCGTCGGCTTTCCCGGCGAGACCGACGCTGACTTCGAGCAGACCCTTGAGGTCGTTGAGCGGGCGCGGTTCGCTGGTGCGTACACGTTCCAGTACTCGCAACGTCCGGGCACTCCGGCCGCGACGATGGACAACCAAGTGTCGGCAGCCGTCGTGAAAGAGCGCTACCAGCGACTCGTCACGTTGGTCGACGACATCGCGTGGGACGAAGCGAAGAAGCAGCTCGGGCAGACCGTCGAGGTGCTCATCGCCGAAGGTGAAGGCCGTAAGGACGGTGCCACCGGACGCCTTTCCGGTCGCGCGCGCGACAACCGGTTGGTGCACTTCTCGCTGCCTGATGTAGTCGGGTCAGAGGTAGCGGGTGCCGACGTACCGCGTCCAGGCGACATGGCGACGGTGACCGTGACGTACGCGGCACCGCACCACCTGGTGGGCACTGCGGAATCGGTCAGTCGCACTCGAGCCGGTGACGCATGGGAGTTGCGCAAGAACGGTGGGGACGGCTGTGGTGTGCCGGCGGCGTCCGGTGCGGCCGCGGCGGCTGGGCCAGTGGTGTTGGGGCTTGCCGGTAGTCGGGCAGATGACCGAACCGTCGGTGGCGTCGCCTGACGCCTTCATCGGCTTCTGAGCAGTAGGCAAACGACATGTTGGTCGCTGCGGCCGTGTTGCCTCACCCACCGCTGCTGATCCCTGAGCTGGCTGCGGGCGCCTCGCACGAGATGGATCAGGTGCGTTCGGCTTGCCTCGACGCGCTGAAGCAGATCATGGCGGCCGACTGCGAGCGGATCTATCTGGTCGGAACCGGGGCCGAGCGCGCCACCTTCGCTGCCGGTGCACGCGGTTCGACCGCTGGGTTCGGGGAGACGGTTGACGTCGCGCTGCCTGGCGCTGCTGCAACGCCAGGGGTCGACGTCCTGCCGCTGTCGCTCACCGTCGGCGCATGGCTGATGTCGCAGGCAGGGCAGTGGGACGTCGCCGCGACGCCGGTGATCGGCGAGGTGATCGCCGTTGATGCGACAGCATCGGACGCCGCAGCAGCTCGGGCGCGACCTCGCGGGCTCGGCCGAGCGCGTCGCGATGGTGGTGATGGGTGACGGCGCATCGACGCTGTCGGTCAAGGCGCCCGGATACCTGGTGCCTGGTGCGCGTGAGTGGCAGGACGACGCGACGCGTGCCCTCGCATCGGCCGATGTTGACGCGATCGGTGCCTTGAGCGCCGACGATGCCGCGCGGTTTGGAGCGGCCGGTCGCGCGGCATGGCAGGTGCTGGCCGGTGCAGCAGGCGAGGGCTACGAGCAGGACGTGCCATGGGTCGCTGACCTGTTGGCTGACGAGTCGCCCTACGGCGTCGCCTATGTGGTGGCGTCGTGGGTTCGCCCCACATGACCGCACGCCTGATCGCTGTCGTCGGACCCACCGCGGTGGGCAAGTCAGACCTCGCCATCGAGCTGGCATTGCAGCGAGACGGCGAGGTGGTGAACGCCGACTCGATGCAGCTCTACCGCGGCATGGACATCGGCACCGCCAAGCTCTCGGTCGACGAGCGTCGAGGTGTGCCGCACCACTTGCTCGACATCTGGCCAGTCACTCGGACCGCGACGTTGGCCGAGTATCAAGCACTTGCACTCGACGCAGTCGACGACATCGCGGGACGCGGTAAGACTCCGATCGTCGTGGGCGGCTCTGGCATGTATGTGCATTCGGTGATCGACCGTTGGGATATCCCCGGCACTGATCCAGAGATCCGCGCACAGCTAGAGAGCGACCTCGCGGCGTCCGGCCCCGAGGTGCTGCACGAGCGGCTGGCTTCGGTCGACCCGGCAGCCGCGATCGCGATCCTGCCAACGAATGGACGCCGCATCGTCCGGGCGCTCGAGGTCGTGGCGCTGCGTGGCTCGTTCTCGGCGCAGCTGCCGACCTTTGATCCGAACCCAGACGTGCAGGTGATTGGGCTTCGCATGCCCCGTGAAGACCTCGACGTACGCGTCGAGCAGCGAGTAGACCGCATGTGGCGTCAGGGCTTCGTCGACGAGGTACGCGCACTGGAAAGCGAGGGGCTGCGACAAGGGCTCACGGCGTCCCGCGCGCTCGGGTATTCGCAGGTGCTGTCGTTCTTGGCCGGGGAGTGCACGGAAACCGAAGCGCGCGACGAGACGGTGCGCGCCACGCGTCGATTCGTCCGCCGGCAAGAGTCGTGGTTCAACCGCGACCCCCGCATCGAGTGGCAGGACGCGGTCGCTCGCTAGAGCACGGCCTAAGGTGTCAGCGTGAGCATCGGGTTCGTCAAGGGTCACGGCACGCAGAACGACTTCGTCGTGCTGTTCGACCCCGACGGTGTGCACGATCCGACGGAGTCACAGGTGCGCGCGCTGTGTGACCGTCGCCGAGGGCTCGGTGCCGACGGGGTCCTTCGTGCGGTTCCCGTCGAATCGGCTCAGTCTGATGTCGCGGACGCGGCACAGCCGCAGTGGTTCATGGACTACCGCAACGCCGACGGATCCGTCGCAGAGATGTGCGGCAACGGGGCGCGAGTGTTCGCGTTGGCCCTCCGTGATGCAGGCCTGGTGGTGGCCGACACCTTCGCGGTGATGACGCGCGGGGGCGTCCGTGACGTCACGATGGGGCCAGCCGAAGAAGGCGTCGCCACCGTGACGGTCGCGATGGGTACGGCCTCAGCGGACGGGCCGCCCGTCACGGTGTCGGTGCGTGACAAGGCATCCGGTGCTAGCGGCGATGCCCCGACGTGGGCAGCCACGGCGGTGTGGGTGCCCAACCCCCATGCGGTGGCGGTAGTCGACGACTTGGCAGATGCCGGAAGGCTGACGGCGGCACCAGCGGTCACTCCGGCCGAGGTGTTCCCCGACGGCGTCAACGTCGAGTTCGTGGTCGATCGCGGCGTCGATCCCGTCGCCGATGACGGCACGCTGCGCATCGGCATGCGGGTGCACGAGCGCGGAGTTGGTGAGACCCGATCGTGCGGCACTGGTGCGGTGGCGGCTGCCTGGGTGTGGCGACGGCGCGCGGCAAGCTCGCATGCAACGGTGCGAGTCGACGTCCCGGGCGGAACTGTCTACGTCACCGAACGCGACGACGGAGAGCTCGAGTTGCGCGGGCCAGCGGTGCTCGTGGCACGCGGAACCATCGACGACGCATGGTGGAAGGCGACCCAATGACAGCACGCGAAACGGCGGTAGCGGCGAAAGGCCCGATCGGCGATCTCGGTGGCGCGTGGATGTCGTCAGAGCTCGAGGAAGCCGCCTCTTCGGCCGCTGGATTGGACGACTGGCAGCTGTACTTTCTCGGACGTCACGGAGTGCTGGGCGATGTCGACCCAGAGGTGGTCCGGTCGGCGGCCTATGTCTTCCCGAAGGAGCGAGTCGCCGACCAATGGGACGCTGCCCGCGCGGTCATGACGCCACACGAGGCGACCCAGCGCTACGTGGCCGTCTGCCACGAATGGAGCCGTGAACGGCTAGCCGGCTTCGCCGGTGCTGACCGGCTCAGCGAACTCGGCTTACGTGTCGTCGAGGCGGTCGACATCGTCGCGATGCCGCTGTTGGCCGGGTGGCGGGCGCTTGACCTGCCGACGGGTGCTGACGCGTCCGCTGAGCGTTGCGGTCACGTGTGCCACCTGCTCCGCGAACATCGCGGTGCGTGCCATGGAGTAGCGCTCGCTGCCCTGAACCTGCCGCCGTTGATCGCGATCCTCACCAACGTCGGGGGAGAGGCCAACGCCGTGGACTACGGCTGGCGTCCACCGTTCCCGACGCCGACCGATGCCGACCGAGAGCTGCGTGACCGCGTTGAGGTGCTGACCGATGACATTGCGGCCGTTGCCTATGAGGCGTTGTCCGCTGCCGAGCAGGCCGAGCTGTTGTCGTTGCTCAACGCGGCGCACGCACACGCGTTCTGATCAGCGCCGGTACGCGCTCGTTAGCTCACTGACCCCACGGACATGGACGCCGTGACGGTTGGCGCTGACCGAATCGTCTGAAGCACCACGCAGTAGCGCTCAGTGAGCTTCAACAGCGTTGCTTGCTGCTCATCGGTGAGGTCGGCATCGAGCGCGAAGTGCAAGGTGAGGTTCTGCAGCCCGACCTGAGTCTCACGGTCGACCCCCAAAGTGCCTCGTGCGTCAAAGTCCGCCTTCGCAGTGACGGTTCCGCCATTCACAGGTAGATCGAGTGAGGTGGCGACGGCCTGCAGGGTGACGCCAGCGCAGGCGACGAGTGCCTGCAAGAGCATGTCGCCAGAGCACGCGAGCATTCCCGTGCCTCCTGTCGAGGGGTGCAGCCCGGCTTCGACCAGGCGTCGTCCCGTATCGACAGAGCACGCGACTCCATCACTTAACGAGCCGCTCGCCGTCAGGACCACGAGTGCCTGTTCGGGGTGCTCGCGGTAGGAGTCTTTGAGTGGACGCTGGATCTGCCGAAGCTCGTCGGGTTGCATGGCCCCAATGGTGCGCCTGATCACGCGACAGAATCCACTTGCGTGGGCATGCGATCCTGGGGGGGATGACTGACTCACAACTCTCTGATCTGACACCGCCCGAGCGACCGGCTCCTGATCGACTGGGCGAGCCCGATACCGGTGCTCTTGACCTTGAGGACCGTTCGGCACTTCGGCGCGTCCAAGGGCTGTCGACCGAACTCCAGGACGTCTCTGAGGTCGAGTACCGGCAGCTACGCCTCGAGCGCGTCGTGCTGGTCGGCGTATGGACCTCAGGCACGATCACGGACGCCGAGAACTCGCTGCGCGAGCTTGCCGCGCTGGCTGAGACAGCTGGCGCCGAGGTGCTCGACGGTGTTATCCAGCGACGCGACAAGCCGGACGCCGCCACCTACATCGGGTCGGGTAAAGCTCGCGAGATTCGCGACCTCGTCATCGAGCACGGTGCCGACACCGTGATCTGCGACGGTGAGCTGACCCCCGGTCAGCTGATTCACCTCGAGGACGTGGTGAAGGTCAAAGTCGTCGACCGCACCTGGCTGATTCTCGACATCTTTGCTCAGCATGCGAAGAGCCGTGAAGGAAAGGCGCAGGTATCCCTCGCGCAGATGCAGTACTTGATCCCGCGGCTCCGCGGCTGGGGTGAGTCGCTGTCACGTCAGGCAGGCGGACGCGCGGGTGGCGCCACCGGCGGCGTGGGAACGCGTGGTCCTGGTGAGACGAAGATCGAGACCGACCGCCGACGCATCCGCGACATGATGGCCAAACTCCGCCGCGACCTTCGCCAGATGGAGAAGTCGCGAACAACGAAGCGGGGCCGCCGCCGCGCAGCGCGAGTGCCTGCTGTCGCGTTCGCCGGCTACACGAACGCTGGCAAGTCGAGCCTGATGAACAGCCTGACCGGAGCCGGCGTCCTCGTCGACAACTCGCTCTTCGCGACCCTTGACCCGACCGTGCGCAAGGCGCAGACCAGCGATGGTCGGGTGTACACGTTGGCCGACACGGTGGGGTTCGTCCGCCACCTGCCGCACCAGTTGGTTGAGGCATTCCGTTCCACGCTCGACGAGGTCACCGACGCAGACTTGGTGCTGCACGTGGTGGACGCGTCAGATCCCGACCCCGAGCAACAGCTGGCATCGGTGCGCGAGGTGCTGACCGAGATCGGCGCGGCCGACCTCCCTGAGATCGTGGTCATCAACAAGGCCGACCTCGCCGACCCCCTGACCATTGCGAGGCTCCGCAGGCGCGAGCCGGGCGCGGTCGTGGTGTCAGCGCGAACCGGCGAAGGCCTTGACGACCTGCACGCTCGAATCGACAGCGCATTGCCACATCCGCCAGTCGAGATCGAGGTCGTCGTGCCTTATGAGCGTGGCGACCTGGTGTCACGCGCGCACACCGAGGGGGAGGTGCTCGTCGAGGAGCACCGTGAAGAAGGCACGTTCCTTTCGGCGCGCGTGCACCACGGTCTCGCCGCGGCCATCGAGGCTGCGACGGAGTCTGCTGCTACAACCCGCGCACACCGTTGAACGCGGACTGATAGTCGACTTCTTGCTCGTCATCGAGGGCCATGAAGATGCTGCCCTGTGACAAGAAGTCCTCACTTGGAAAGATCAGCTCGTTCGACGCCAGGTCAGGATCGGCCTTCTCGAGCTCTTCCTTGGCGCCCTGCACTGGCGTGATGAAGTTGACCCACGCGGCGACGTCGGCAGCGACCTCGGGCCGGTAGTAGAAGTCCATCCACTTCTCGGCGTTGCTCTGGTGCAGCGCGCCGACCGGGATCATCATGTTGTCTGACCACAAGATGAAGCCCGACTCTGGGATCACCAGTTCGAGGGCATCGTTGTCGAGCCGCAGTTGGTTGATGTCGCCGCTGTACGTCATGGACGCCGCGAAGTTTCCCTTGGACAGGTTCTGTCCGTAGTTGGCGTCGGCGAAACTGCGGATGTGGCCGGAGTCGGTCGCCTCCTGCAACACAGCGATGGCCGCGTTGAACTCGTCATCGGTGAAGTCAGCGGGGTCGGCGCCCTGGTCGAGCATGATCAGCCCGACCGTGTCGCGCATCTCGGTGAAGACCGCGACGCGTCCTGCCAGGTCTGACCTGGTCAGCATCTCGGTGATCGAGGTCACTGGCTCGTCAACGACGTCAGAGTTGTAGGCGATTGAGGTGAACCCGGACTGCCATGGCAGTGAGTGGGTGCGCTCGGGGTCAAAGCTCGGCGAAGCGAGCGAGGGGATCAGGTTCTCGGCGTTCGGGATCGCTGTCTTGTCGATCTCGTTCACGTAGCCGAGCCGAATCAGCCGTGCGGCCATCCAGTCGGTGAGGATCACGATGTCGCGCCCGACACCGGTGCCGCTGCTGAGCTGCGGGCGAATCTTGGCGAAGAACTCGGTGTTGTCGGTGATGTCCTCGTTGTAGTCGACGGTGACGCCGGTCTCGTCCTCGAAGGCTGCGACCGTGGGGTAGGGGTCTGGCCCCTTGCGGTCGGAGTCGATGTAGAGCGCCCAGTTCGAGACGACCAGGCTCATGTCGGCCTCGGACTGGTCCTCCGTCGCGGTCTCGGGCTCGTCGCTTCCGCCGCAGGCGGCGAGGAACGCGGTCGCACCGGCGCCGGCGGAACCGGCCAAGAACGTGCGGCGAGAGAACGGAGAGACAGGGGCCAGGCGGGGGGTGTGAGAGGGCATCAAGAAACTCCTTCCGATTCCGGTATTGAATCAGATACTAGAATCTTGTTCAAGACTCGGGCATGATGATGGGTAGACGGACCATCGGTGAACGACACCGTGCGACGGGACACAGGAACGACGAACGGACGGCAGCGTGAAGGACAGATGACCAGTTCAAGCGTGCTTCTGCAGGGCGGTCGCATCTGGTGCGGTCGTGGGCTCGGCATCGCCGAGGCGCTCGTCGTCCGCGACGGTGACATCGCGTGGGTCGGGTCCGACCGCGACGCGCAGCGCTTCACCGACGACGTCGATCAGGTCATCGACCTCGGAAAGCGTTTCGTCACCCCGGGCATCGTCGACGCACACAACCACGTCCGGCTCGGCACCGGTGATGACGCGGTACAGCTCGCCGGAGCCACGACGATGAACGAGGTGCGCTCGCGCATCGATACGTGGGTGTCTGAGAACCCGAGTGCTACCTGGGTTCACGCCGAGGGATTCGACTACGCGGCACTCGGTGAGACCCGTCATCCGCGAGTGAGTGACCTCGACGGCGTCGGCGGTGGGCGTCCGGTGATGGTGCTCGACTACAGCGTCCACGCTGCGCTGCTCAACGAAGCGGCGCTGACCGCCTTCGGAGTCGGTGAGGCGTCCGGCAGTGTGCGATGGGGCACGGTCGAGCGCGACGACGCGGGGCGTCCCACCGGCTACGTCGCCGACTTCGCCGTCAAGGGCATCGAGGACGCCGGCCAGAAGGCTCTGCAAGCCGTCTCGCCTGCGTACTCGCTCGATGCCCAGTACCGCAGGGTGAGCGCGGGGTTGGCGATGGCGGCGAAGTACGGGATCACCACCGTCGTTGAGCCACAGAACTCGATCGACGACCTGTTGCTCTTTGAGCGGGCTCGGCGCGAGGGGCAGGCGCCGTCGCGCGTTGTCGCAGCGTTGTTTCACCCCGTCGGTACGAGCAGCGACACGTTGGACGCGTTCGAGTTGACTCGCGAGCGCTACGACGACGACTGGTTGCGCGTGCTGCCGATCAAGCTGTACATCGACGACATCGTTGAGCCTCACACCGCCGCGATGCACGAGCCATACGCGAACCGACCTGACACCCGTGGCCAGACCTACTACGACCCGCAAGTGTTCGCCGAGGTCGTCACTGAGCTCGACCGCCGCGGGTTTCCGTGCTTCGTGCACGCAACAGGCGACCGCGGCATCACCACCACGCTGGACGCGTTCGCCGCGGCACGTGCTGCCAACGGCACGGGCCCAGATCGCCCGCGCCATCAGATCGTGCACGTTGAGTGCACCGACGAGCGCGACCTCAGCAGGTTCGCCGAGCTCGGGGTCGTTGCGTGCATGCAACCGCGTCACTCCGCTCCCGAGATCGTCGCCCAATGGCGCGAGAACGTGGGAGAGCAACGGTGGCGCTATGCCTGGCCGATGCGCACCCTCGCCGATCGTGGTGCCGTGCTGGCGTTCTCGAGCGACTGGAACGTGGCCGAGATGGATCCGTTGATCGGGCTGTACACGGCGCTCACGCGAGCCAACCTCGATGGCCAGGAGTCGTGGGTGCCGGAGGAGCGGGTCGACCTCGAGACCGCCCTGCACGCGTACACCTGGGGCAGTGCGTACTCGGTGAGCGCTGAGAATCATCGCGGCACCCTGCAGGTGGGTATGGCCGCAGACCTTGCGGTCTTCTCGACCGACCTGGCTCAGGTGGTCGAAGCCGGGGACGTTGCTGCGCTGCTCGATGCTCACGTCGACCTCACGATGGTCGGCGGAGAGGTCGTGCATCAGACCGGGTCGCTGGAGGTGAGCGCGTGAGCCCGGCGTCGAGTGCCGCGGTGTCGCGTACCCGCGCTGAGCCGCGTCCGGACCAGCGACGGCGAGTGTTGCTGGCCGCCGTCGACGCGTTCGCCGAGCGCGGGGCGGACGGCGTCCGGCTGAAGGACATCTCTGACCGGGTGGGCATGAGCCCTGGGCACATCCTCTATTACTTCGGTCGCAAAGACCGGGTGCTGCTCGAGACGTTGCGGTGGAGTGAGACCGAGCTCGCCGAGCAACGGCGCATCGAGCTCGCGCGGTTCCGGTCGCCCTGGCGCGCGATCGAGCGGTTCGTCGAGCTCTACCTTCCGGTCTCTGAGGCCGACCCGCGGTGGAACCTGTGGGCACAGGTGAGTGTGCGACCCCCCGTCGACGCCACCGACCAGGCGCTGCTCGGTGAGTTGGAACGCGGCTGGATGGACGACCTCGCTGGCTGGGTCACCGTCGGTACTCGAGCGCGGGGTCTTCGGCGCGGTGGACGCTGAGGCGTTTGCTCTGCGGTGGGTGCTGCTGATGAACGGTGCCGCCGAGCAGGTGCGGTTGCAGGTGCCGGGTCACGACACCCCATGGGCGAGGCAGTACACGCTGGCTGGCATGGCGTCCGAGCTCGACGCGTAGTTACGCCCAATGACAACGGATGTCGGGCAGTGCACTTGTGGACGTCGCATCGGCAGTGAGGCCCCACGCCTAGGCTGACCCGGTGCCCGACGAACCCGCCTCGGTCGACGACCTTCTCGCCGCAGCAGTCCAGGCGATCAACGGCGTCCCTCGTGAGGGTCAGCAGCAGATGGCCGTGGCGGTGGCCGACGCTCTCGACACGGGTGAGCACCTGCTGGTGCAGGCCGGAACCGGAACCGGAAAGTCCCTCGCTTACCTCGTGCCCGTACTCGCACACCACGACACCGCCATCGTGGCGACCGCGACGATCGCGTTGCAACGGCAGCTGGTTGACCGCGACCTGCCGAAGCTCGTCGACGCGCTCGAACCGTTGCTCGGACGCCGTCCAGAGTTCGCGATGCTCAAGGGACGCAGCAACTACCTGTGTCTGCACCGCATGCACTCCACTGACGATGAACCCGACGACGACGAAGCCCTCTTCGCACCGACCCCCACCTCGAAGGCCGGGCGCGACGTCGTCCGCATTCGCGAGTGGGCAGAGACCACCGAGATCGGGGATCGCGACGAGGTGATCCCGGCACCCGATGAGCGAGCGTGGCGCAGCCTGTCGGTGACGCCGCACGAGTGCCTCGGTGCGCAGAAGTGCCCCTACGCCGACGACTGCTTCGCCGAGCTGGCCCGTGAACGTGCTCGTGAGGCCGACATCGTGGTGACCAACCACGCGATGTTGGCGATCGATGCGCTGTCGGACGCGAGGCTGCTGCCTGAGTCAGATGTCATCGTCGTCGACGAGGGCCACGAGCTGGCGGATCGAGCGACGGGTGCGGTCACCGACGAGTTGACCGCTGCCATCGTTGAGCGCGCAGCCAGGCGAGGCAGGTCGTTCGCGGGTGACGACGCCACGACTCGGCTGATGGACGCCGCCGCGGCACTCGACCTCGAACTCGCCGAGGCCGCCTGAGGGCCGCATCGTCGAGATCACCGGTCGATTGTTCGACGTGATGGTGCTGGTGCGCGACGCCGCGCATGACGCGCTCAGTGCGATCGGCACCGCCAAGGGCAGCGATGACGACTTGGCCAAGCGGGTCCGGGCACGGGCAGCCGTCGAGGACGTGCACGAGGTGGCCGGGCGACTTGTCGTTGCCGGCGAGAAGGACGTCGTCTGGCTCAGCAAGTCTGAGCGGCGTCCGCCGGTTCTCTATCGAGCTCCGTTGTTCGTCGGGGGGCTGCTGCGTGGCGGGCTGTTCGAGGACCGCACCGTGGTGATGACGTCAGCGACGCTTGAGCTCGGTGGCGGGTTCGAGCCGGTGGCGCGCGGGGTGGGGTTGACCGGCGAGGGCGCTCCGCCGTGGCGAGGGCTCGACGTCGGCTCACCGTTCGACTACGGCAAGCAGGCGATCCTGTACATGGCGTCGCACTTGCCACCGCCGGGGCGCGATGGCGTCGCCGAGCAGACGTTGGACGAGCTGGCTGAGCTCATCGAGGCAGCGGGTGGCCGCACGCTCGGGTTGTTCTCGTCGATGCGTGGCGCGCAGCGGGCCGCTGACGAGCTGCGCGAGCGGCTCGACCTGCCGATCCTGTGCCAGGGCGACGATGCGACGTCCGAGCTGGTGCGGCAGTTCGCAGCGGACGCGCAGACCTGCCTGTTCGGCACGCTGTCGCTCTGGCAAGGGGTCGACGTGCCTGGGTCGGCGTTGCAGCTGGTGGTCATCGATCGCTTGCCGTTCCCGCGTCCGGACGATCCGTTGGCGTCCGCCCGCGCCCGCTACGTCGAAAGCCACGGCGGCAGCGGGTTCATGCAGGTGTCGGCTGCCCAAGCGGCGCTGCGGTTGGCGCAGGGGGCAGGACGCCTGATCCGCACGGCGGAGGACAAGGGCGTCGTCGCGGTGCTCGACTCGCGGCTGGCCAACGCCCGGTACGCCGACTTCATCAGGGCGTCACTGCCTCCGATGTGGCCGACGACCGACGGGGCGTTGGTGCGGGCGTCCCTGGCGAAGATCGATGAGACCGCGCCACCCGTCACACCTTTGGGGTGATTCCTCCAGGTCACGGCCGTGACGGATCACCCCGAACGTGTGCCGTTCGAGGGAACGGAAGCCGCCATAGGGGAGTCTCAACGCCATGACGCGAGCGATCGGTGTGACTGTTGTTGCGGTCGTGGCGGCTGTCGGGTTGTCCTTGGTCACGGCGGTGGCCGTCGTGGGGTCGGACGCCCCGCCTATGCCGGTACCGGCCGCTGCGTCCGCCGGTGGGGGGCAGGACCCCGAGGCGCTCGTCGGCACCTGGTGGGGTGAGGGCGATCCCTCCGTCGAGGAAGCCCTCGTGGCGTTGCTGCCTTCTGGCGAGTGGTCGCCTACGCACCCGGTCCGTGTCGGCTGATGGGTACGTGGTCGGTGACCGAATCTGGGTTGGCGGCCATGCTGATCAGCGCCGCCGGAGGCAAGTGCGGTGACCTGCTCGACGCGGCGTACGCGTTCTCGCCGCGCATCGCTCGGTTCGAGTTGAACGACAACGGCGTCGACTTCACCGACCTCGACGGAGCCGCCTCGCTTTCACTCTCCCCGGCGTCCGACCCGTCCGAGTGGCCGGCGGGGGTCGACCTCGCGTACGTGTCCACCGAGCTGCGAGCGCGAGTAGCTGGGGCGGTGCCGGGGTGGTGGCGCTGCCTGAAGGAGTGGTGGCCCCCACCGTCGAGGAGCTCATCGACGGCCGTTGGTTGCCCGAGGGCACCGAGTCGAGCGACGAGTGGTCGGAGGCAGACCGCCCGCACGCCAGCTTCCTGGCTTCGGGCAGATGGCGCGGGTCGGACGGCTGCAACGGGCTGGGTGGCACCTGGTCACTCGATGAGGTGACCGGCCAGTGGCTGTCGAGCAACGGCGGTCAGACCGAGATCGGGTGCAACAACGTCGACGTCGCGACGATGGTCGCTGTTGCCGTGGCCGTCGGGCTCGACGGCGATGACCTGGTGTTCTTCGACGACAAGGGCGTCGAGATCGGTCGGTTCGTCCAGGAGTCGTAGCTGGGCACCTCACACTCGCGAGGCTCCTTCCGGCAATCCACCGGCAGGCGATGGCCGCCGACGTGATGCGGCTCACGCCGCTCGGTGGTCAAGACGGGCGTCGCGTCCGTCGAAACGAATCGCTGACCACCCCTTTCTTCTGTGAGGAACTCGCTCCATGATTGACACTGAGATCAGCCCGGCCGCTGAGGCCACCAAGGCCATCGAGAACACTGAGGCCACCGAGAACGCCGAGACCATCGAGCCAGCCGTCGACAACGAGGAGCTCGAGATGACTGAGTCGTCAGGATTCCATCCCTCACACGAGTTTGACCCTGAGTCAGACGCTGGGCCCGAGGCCGCGGTCGACACCGCGCAGCCCGAGCTCGCGGTCGAGACAGCAATGCCGGTCATCGCCGAGTACGTTGACGAGTTCGCTGACCCGGTGCGCTACGACCTCGAGTACGGCCGCCAGGGCATCGACCTGCCCTTCTACCTCGGGCTCGCCACCAGTGCGGCCGAGGGCACCGAGGCCGGCGCAGCCCGCGTCCTCGACCTCGCTACCGGCACCGGACGCCTCGCGCTGGCGCTGGCCGCCGCTGGCCACAAGGTCACCGCGGTCGACATCAACTCAGGCCTGCTCGACGTCGCTAAGAGCAAGGACGGCGCTGACCAGGTGACCTGGGCCGAGCAGGACGCCCGCTCGGTCAAGGTGCGCGGCACGTTCGACTTGGCGATCCTGGCCGGCAACGCGCTCCAGCAGTTCCTCACCAACGACGACCGGGCCGCTGTCTTTGCCTCGGCCTACCGTCAACTCGCCCCTGGTGGCGCACTCGCATTCGCGATTCGCTTCCCGCACGGTGTTGAGCTCTCGCGTCGCGCCGAGACCCCCGAGATCTGGCACTCCTACACCGACGCCGGTGGTAGCCAGGTTGTGGTGTCAGGGACGCAGCGCTACGACGCGATCACCCAGGTGATGACGCACGAGACGTACCGGCAGTACGCCGTCGACGGCTCGCGTGCGGCAACGCCGACCGCCACGGCCCTGCGCTACAGCTACCCGCAAGAGCTGGTTGCTGCGCTCACCGCTGCTCGCTTTGAGGTCGAAGCGATGTACGCCGACTTCAACGGGACGCCGCTGATCGGATCGACGGCACCAACGGCGTCCGCGCTGGTGGTCGTTGCTCGCAAGCCCCAGAAGGCGCCAGCCAAGCCGGCCGCGAAGAAGCCTGCGGCGAAGAAGCCGGTAGCGAAGAAGCCTGCGACCACGAAGGCAGCGGCGACGAAGTCGGTTGCCAAGCCGGCAGCCGAAGAAGGCTGCTCCGAAGAAGCACGGATCGAAGAAGGCGAAGAAGAAGTAGCCCTCGCTGGATTCGTTGCTGGTGGTTAGACGCTGCGCAGGACCGCAGTGATCTTGCCGACGATCACGGCGTCGTCGCCGAGGATCGGCTCGTAGTCGGGGTTGTGCGGCATCAGCCAGATGTGTCCGTCGCGACGCTTGAAGGTCTTGACGGTGGCTTCGCCGTCGAGCATGGCTGCCACGATGTCGCCGTTCTCGGCGGTCGGCTGCTGTCGCACGACCACCCAGTCGCCGTCGCAGATCGCGGCGTCGACCATCGAGTCGCCGACCACCTTCAGCAAGAAGAGCTGACCGTCACCGACCAGCTGCTTGGGGAGCGGGAACACGTCCTCGACGGCTTGCTCGGCCAAGATCGGCCCACCTGCGGCGATACGTCCGACGACCGGCACGTACGTGGCTGCCGGGGCGGCGTCCCCTGAGCCGGTGAGGTCGATCGCGGTCTCGGCGGCGTCCGGTAGCCGCACCTCGATCGCCCGCGGGCGGTTCGGGTCGCGGCGGATGAATCCCTTGCGCTCGAGTGACGCCAGCTGGTGCTTGACGCTGCTGGGGCTGGTGAGGCCGACCGCCTCGCCGATCTCTCGCATGCTGGGCGGGTAGCCGCGGTCGTTCACCGAGCGGTGGATGTACTCGAGCACCAGGCGCTGACGCTGGGTGAGCCCATCGCCGGCCACGGGGCCGTCTGGCAGCTCATGAACCGCTGAGGGATCGGTCTGGCCATCGGGGCTCATCGGCTCATCTCCAGCAGTTGGTTGATCTTGGTCGGTCGTGTCAGATCCGGTTGTCAGATCCGGTTGTCAGACCCGGGGTGCACGGTGGGGGTGTGCCCACCGAATCGGCTCTGAGGATCGGCTCTGACCGTTGCGCAGACCGTAGCGCTGATCGAACGGATGTTTCAAACACCTGTTCGATTTTTCTGCTCGTGTCGCAGCGTGTCGGCCAGTGACGCCGTGACTTTGCCGGTCCGATGGTGTACATATCGTACAGACGTTCGATCGAACACCCGTTCGACCCCTTCCCCGGAGGTCTCCAATGTCCCGCCCAGCAGTCCTCGACCGCTCACCCGCCCCCCAGGCCGTTGTTGCGCCTGCGGCGTTCCGCATCACCCGGCGTGGCCGCCTGGTGCTGGTGGCACTGGTCGTGGCGTTGGCCTTTGCCGTGATCTCCCTCGGGCAGGCGGCGCTGAGCCCCCAAGCTCAGGCTGGGTCAGAGTCCTCGTCGTCGGACGCCTCCCGCACCTGGGTCGTGCAACCGAACGAGACGCTCTGGTCGATTGCCGAGCAGGTCGACCCCGACGCCGACCCCCGCGAGACCGTGGCGCGCATCGTGTCGATGAACGACCTGCCCGATTCCGCAGTGCTGGTGGGGCAAGAGATCCACGTTCCCGCGTAGCTTCTCGCCGCGGAAATATTGCCGCGTGTTGCCACTTGCCACAGAGGGTGGCGGAGCGTACGGTTCCCCCTACATCTAGTAGTTACACCTCTGTAAGTCCTCCACAGATTGTGGTCGGTCGTCCCCAGGAATACCCTGGTTATACCCAGGAATTCCCCAGGATTGTCCCCAGATCACGCTCGAAGCAGGCCCGATCCAGGGGTGGGCGGCGCGATCTGCGGAGAGGAGGGCGCCGACTCATGCACTGCCCCTTCTGCCGTGCCACCGAGACCCGGGTCGTCGATTCCCGCACGGCCGACGACGGTGCCGCCATCCGCCGGCGCCGCCAGTGCGCCGACTGCGGACGCCGCTTCACGACCGCCGAGAACGCGACCCTGGTCGTGGTCAAGCGGTCAGGCGCCACCGAGCCCTTCAGCAGGCCCAAGGTGCTGGTGGGCGTCCGCAAGGCATGCCAGGGGCGTCCGGTCACCGAAGACGATCTTGCGCTGCTCGCCCAGCAGGTTGAAGAGGCCGTGCGCGCGACCGGTGCCGCAGAGGTCGACTCACACGAGGTCGGTCTGGCCATCCTCGGCCCACTTCGCGAGCTCGACGAGGTCGCCTACCTGCGCTTCGCCTCGGTCTACCGCAGCTTTGAGTCACTCGAAGACTTCGAGGCCGAGATCACTCTGCTCCGCGCCGAGCGCGAGCCGACCGGCGTTGAACCGGCCTCCGAACAACCACTCGACCCACTCGACCCCGTCGATACCGACAGCCCCCGTTAGTTCCATCCACCCGTTCAATCTTCACCAGATCAACACCAGCAGCAGCACTGTCCACCAGGAGGGGCAGCCCAGATGACCGAAGCCGCACAGCACGCACAGAACCAGACGCAGTCCGACCGCCCAGAGGTCATCCGCAGAGGTCTGACCATCGACCGCGTCTACACCACGCCAGGCGTGCATCCTTACGACGAGGTCACCTGGGAGCGGCGCGACGTCGTCCAGAACAACTGGAAGACCGGCGAGGTCGTCTTCGAACAACGTGGCGTCGAGTATCCCGACTTCTGGTCGGTCATCTCCTCGACCATCGTCACCACCAAGTACTTCCGCGGCGCGGTCGGCAGCGACACCCGCGAGTGGTCGTTGCGGCAGCTGATCGACCGTGTCGTGCTCACCTACCGGCGGGCCGGCGAAGAGCACGGATACTTCGCCACTCCTGAGGACGCCGAGATCTTCGAGCACGAGCTCACCTACGCGTTGCTGCACCAGGTCTTCAGCTTCAACTCGCCAGTGTGGTTCAACGTCGGCACGCCGGCACCGCAGCAGGTCAGTGCCTGCTTCATCTTGGCCGTCGACGACTCGATGACCTCGATCCTGAACTGGTACCGCGAAGAAGGGATGATCTTCAAGGGCGGCTCCGGTGCTGGCCTCAACCTCTCGCGCATCCGCTCCAGCAAAGAGCTGCTCTCGTCTGGTGGCACCGCGTCCGGCCCGGTGTCGTTCATGCGTGGCGCAGACGCGTCCGCCGGCACCATCAAGTCAGGTGGCGCCACCCGTCGCGCCGCCAAGATGGTCGTGCTCGACGTCGACCACCCCGACATCGAAGAGTTCATCGAGACCAAGTCACGCGAAGAAGACAAGATTCGTGCGCTGCGCGACGCAGGCTTCGACATGGACCTCGGTGGCAAAGACATCCACAGCGTCCAGTATCAGAACGCCAACAACTCGGTGCGAGTCAGCGACGAGTTCATGCACGCTGTCGACGAGGGCAAAGAGTTCGGCCTTCGCGCCCGTGCCGACGGCTCGGTGATCGAGACCGTTGACGCCAAGGGTCTGTTCGACAAGATCGCCAAGGCGGCGTGGGACTGCGCTGACCCGGGCATCCAGTACGACGACACGATCAACGACTGGCACACCTGCCCAGAGTCCGGGCGCATCACCGCGTCCAACCCGTGCAGCGAGTACATGCACCTCGACAACTCCAGCTGCAACCTCGCCTCGTTGAACCTGATGAAGTTCCTCCGCGACGACGACACGTTCGACGTGGCAACGTTCGAGAAGGTCGTCGAGCTGGTCATCACCGCGATGGACATCTCGATCTGCTTCGCCGACTTCCCGACCGAGGCGATCGGCGACACCACCCGCAAGTACCGCCAGCTCGGTATCGGCTACGCCAACCTCGGCGCGCTGCTGATGGCATCGGGTCTGGCCTACGACTCCGACGCCGGACGCGCGCTTGCCGGGTCGATCACCTCACTGATGACCGGTACCGCGTACCGCCGGTCGGCCGAGCTCGCCGGTGTCGTCGGAACCTATGAGGGTTACGCGCGCAACGCGGTCGCCCACAACCGGGTGATGCGCAAGCACGCCGCGGCCAACGACGCCGTGCGCAACTACACCTCGCTCGACAAAGACGTGCACCAGGCAGCCACCGAGGTGTGGGCCGATGTCGTGGCGCTCGGTGACAAGCAGGGCTTCCGCAACAGTCAGGCGTCCGTGCTCGCACCGACCGGAACCATCGGTCTGATGATGGACTGCGACACCACCGGCATCGAGCCAGACCTGGCGCTGGTCAAGTTCAAGAAGATGGTCGGCGGCGGCTCGCTGCAGATCGTCAACAACACGGTGCCGCGTGCGCTGCGCAAGCTGGGCTACACCGAAGAGACGATCGAGGCGATCGTCGAACACATTGCGCAGCACGGCAATGTGGTCGACGCCCCTGGGCTCAAGCCCGAGCACGAGTCGGTGTTCGACTGCGCCATGGGAGCGCGCACGATCGGTCCGATGGGTCACGTGCGCATGATGGCCGCCGCGCAGCCGTTCCTGTCAGGCGCGATCTCTAAGACCGTCAACATGCCTGAGACCGCGACCGTCGAAGAGATCGAAGAGGTCTACTTCCAGGGCTGGAAGCTCGGTCTGAAAGCACTGGCGATCTACCGCGACAACTGCAAGGTCGGTCAGCCGCTGTCGGACGCCAAGGGCACCAGTCGTGACAACGGTGTGAAGGCCGCTGACGCACCGCCAGAGACCGTGATCGAGTACCGGCCAACGCGCAAGCGGCTGCCGAAGACCCGTCCGGCCATGACGACGTCGTTCTCAGTCGGTGGCGCCGAGGGCTACATGACCGCGTCGAAGTACCCAGACGATGGCCTTGGCGAGATCTTCCTGAAGATGTCGAAGCAGGGTTCGACCCTTGCCGGTGTCATGGACGCCTTCTCGATCGCGATCTCGATCGGTCTGCAGTACGGCGTCCCGCTTGAGACGTATGTGAAGAAGTTCGTCAACATGCGCTTCGACCCGGCCGGCATGACCGACGACCCAGATGTCCGTATGGCGCAGTCGATGATGGACTACATCTTCCGGCGTCTGGCGCTCGACCACCTGCCGTATGAGAGCCGGTCAGCGCTGGGTATCTACTCGGCGGAGGAGCGGAGTCGTTACCTCGAGACCGGCGAGTACGAAGCAGCCGAGGAGTTGGAGGTTGGTTCCGTCGAGGGTTCGGTTGAGACACCTGACGCTGGGTCGGTAGCAGCCGAGCTCGAGACCCTCGCGCAGTCAGCACCAGTGACCGAGGCACCAGAGGCGGAGGCGGCGCCTGAGGTTCCCGGTGTTGCGGCCGCATCGACCGCGCACAGCTCGACGGAGTTGCTGGAGGCCATGCAAGGCACGGCATCGGACGCTCCCTTGTGCCTCACCTGCGGAACCAAGATGCGTCCGGCCGGCTCGTGCTTCGTCTGCGAAGGGTGCGGTGCGACCAGCGGCTGCAGCTGATGTGAAGTGACCTTGGGGGGCGGTTTACGTGCCCGTGTTTTGCCATCGCCATTTCGTGATGAAGGCGCCGGACGCGTCTGGGGTCCGACCTGTGATCTGGAGCAGTGTGGGCCATGAGGCGGCTGGCCCCGGTTCCTGCTTGAAGAGGTGATGCAGCACGAGCGTGGGCAGCTGGTCTGGGGGTTCCCACGGCACTCGGAGACCCGCACTGAGGTCGTGGGTGTGAACGAGTGCCTCCACCACGCCCATTGCGCAGAAGTCATGTGAGCCGGCCATGCCGTAGGGGTGCCAGCTGATTACACCGGGTGGCGCTGTCCTTCCAACCGAACTCAACAGTCCGCCGGTGGCACGCACTACTTCCGCCAACTCTTGTGCGTCCGATGTTTCGTCAAGCATGACTTCGAACGGCACATACCCGGTTTGCCGTGGTGCGGTCAGCTGTCCGGCGTACCCCACGAAGTCGCTTGCCAGATGCGCGACGGTCTTTCGGCAATCCCAGTCGAGACGGCCAGCCTTTGCCGACCAGTTGGCGGCGCTGCCCGCTTGGACCACAGAAATGACTTCGGCTACGGCGGCGTCCAACGCTCGGGGCCACAACTCTGGCTCTTCATTGGCGCCCAACTTGTCCATCACGTGAACCGAGTGTGCCAGTCGCCTCCTGGCAGTAGGAGGCCGCAATGTTGTCGGCCATTGACCAGACCGAGTACTGGTTGTCGGGTATCGCAGATCTCAGGGTGCAATGTTCTGGTTGAGGCTGAACAGGTTTGTCGGGTCGAGCCGCCGTTTGACTTGGACGAGCCGCTGATACTTCTCAGGTCCGTAGGCGCGTTGAACAAAGTCAGCGCTGCTGTCGGACTGCTCGTTGACGTAGTTGGACGTCACACCTGACGCCTGGCTGAACAGTGCAGCGGTTTCACGACCCCACTGCATGGCCGGGCCTCGACCATCGGGTTCATCCCAGATGCCGCTGACGACGTAGTAGAAGGCATTGGATCGACCCGAGTACGCCGTTTCCTCTTCGCTGATGTCGGCAACGGCCCCACCGACTTGGATCATGTAAACGTCGCAGTCGGCGTTGGGTGCGGCGGCAAGTTGCTGCGTCATCAGTGCAATGAATGCGTCATCGAGGTTGGCAACGAATCCACCCTTGGAGTAGCAGCAGATCCCCCACGCGACTCCTTCGTCTGAGGCGTGCTGCAACTCTGTGAACGTGCTCATGGCTGGGTCTGTCCGTACACCCGCGAACTGGGTGACGGGTGTCAGCCTCGAGTTGGCTTCGCTGGGGTCGCCGAACCAGATTGACTTCACGACCAGCTCGTCGCGTCTGAGGAATAGCCCGATGGTTTGGTCACGGGGTGCGTTATATGCGTACTTCGCCATGCTGCCGAGTACTGAGGTCGACGATGAGCCGGGGTACGCGCTCGTGACGACCTTCGGATCACCCAGCTCGCGCATGGTGAACTCGAAGCGGGTGACGACCCCAAAGTTGCCCCCGCCGCCGCGGAGGGCCCAGAACAAGTCTGGGTCGCTCTCGGCGTCCACCGTGAGGCACGTGCCGTCTGCGGTAACGAGCTCCACGGACGTCAGATGGTCGATCGACAGTCCGTAGCGACGGCTGTTCCACCCCATTCCGCCGCCAAGGGTCAACCCGCCGACTCCCGTGTGCGAGACAACCCCTGCCGGGACGACGCGGCCGTGGGCGACGGTGGCCGAATCAAGGTCGTGCAGCAGGGCGCCTCCGCCTACTCGCACTCGATTCTGGGAGACATCCACCTCTACTTGGTTGAGGCCGGATAGGTCGAGGACGATGCCGTCGTCCCAAGTGGAGAAACCGGCGAGGCTATGTCCTCCGCCGCGGACCGCAAGCCTCACGCCCGAATCTCCAGCGACCGAAATGGTCCGTTGCACGTCCTGGACGGCGGCCGGACGCACCACTGCCAGCGGGAATCGGTCAAAGGCGCCGTTCCACACCCGTCGAGCTCTGTCGTAAGCGGAATGATCGGCGCCGATCACCTCACCCTCGATGCCCTCACGCAACTGGACAACGGCCGCCTGCCCAGAAGTCATGGTCGAGCCCCTCGGATCGGTGGACTTGGCAGAAGGGAACCATCGCTTGCGAGGTCGGTCAATAGGCCTCACAGGCTGGGCCGCGAAGCGGCCGTCGCGCTAGGCAAAGGCCGGTGCGAGGTGACACGATCGCGCACGTGAGCAGTCGACCCGCCTCAGAACAACGCTTGCGTGATCTCGCGCAGTTGCGGCGGGTGCGCGATCGGATGGATCGCGAGTACGCGCATCCGCTCGACGTCGAGGCGCTCGCGCGTGGGGCGAACATGTCGGCTGGTCACCTCAGCCGAGAGTTCAAGCGTGCCTATGGCGAGTCGCCGTACAGCTACCTGATGACACGCCGCATCGAACGTGCGATGGCGCTGTTGCGTCGCGGCGACATGAGCGTGACTGAGATCTGCTTCGCGGTGGGCTGCTCGTCGCTGGGCACGTTCAGCACTCGCTTCACCGAGCTCGTGGGTGTGTCTCCCAGCGTCTATCAGCGCGAGGCTGCTGGGGACGCCGCCGGCATGCCCCCGTGCGTGGTCAAGCAGGTCACCAGACCGATCAGGAATCAAGAAGCACGGGCGGCGACACCGCGTCTAGCCTGAGCGCATGGACATCACCATTCACTCAAGTTTCCTTCCGCACAGCGACCCCGAGGCGTCCCTGGCGTTCTACCGCGACACGCTCGGCTTCGAGGTTCGCAACGACGTTGGCCAAGGCACGATGCGCTGGATCACGGTTGGTCCGGTCGATCAACCCGGCACGTCGATCGTGCTGGATCCGCCTGGCGCAAACCCCGGCATCACCGACGATGAGCGCCGCACGATCACCGAGATGATGGCCAAGGGCACGTACGCCATGCTCATGCTGGCGACGAAAGACCTCGATGCGACCTTCGAGCGGATTCAGGCGAGCGACGCCGACATCGTCCAAGAACCCACCGAGCAGCCGTACGGTGTACGCGACTGCGCGCTTCGTGACCCGGCTGGCAACCTGATCCGCATCCAGGAGACGCGCTGACGGGTTGGATGAGCCGGGCCGTCCGATGATCGCCGCGCTGAACGATGGGATCCGATGAGTTCGAGAAGCACCGGTAAGAGGCCAACCAAGAAGACGGCCGCGAAGAAGTCCGTTAAGAAGACCGCCCGAAGACGCCCGAAGAACGCGGCATCGCACGCCGCCGACTCCCATGAGCTGATCCGGGTGCTTGGCGCACGGGTGAACAACCTGCGTGACGTCAACGTCGAGATCCCTAAGCGGCGACTGACGGCGTTCACCGGAATCTCGGGGTCGGGCAAGAGCTCGCTGGTGTTCGGCACCATCGCGGCGGAGTCGCAGCGCCTGATCAACGAGACCTACAGCACCTTCGTGCAGGGGTTCATGCCGACGTTGGCGCGTCCGGACGTCGATGTGCTCGAGGGCCTGACGACCGCGATCATCGTCGACCAGGAGCGCATGGGGTCGAACCCTCGCTCAACCGTCGGCACGGTCACCGATGCGAACGCCATGCTGCGCATCCTGTTCAGCCGGCTCGGCAAGCCACACATCGGCCCACCGAACGCGTACTCGTTCAACGTGCCATCGGTGAAAGCGAGCGGTGCCATCACGGTGCAGCGCGGCGAGGGCAAGACCAAGACCGAGAAGGCGACGTTCAATCGCCTCGGCGGCATGTGCCCGCGGTGCGAGGGGCGCGGCGCGGTCACCGACTTCGACCTCACGGCCCTGTACGACGACAGCAAGTCGCTGAACGAGGGCGCCCTGACGATCCCTGGCTACAGCATGGAGGGCTGGTACGGACGGATCTTTCGTGGCTGCGGCTTCTTCGACCCCGACAAGCCGATCCGCAAGTACACCAAGAAAGAACTGCGCGACCTGCTCTACAAGGAGCCAACGAAGATCAAGGTCGAGGGCATCAACCTGACGTACTCAGGGCTGATCCCGACGATTCAGAAGTCGTTCCTGTCCAAAGACCCCGAGGCGATGCAGCCGCACATTCGCGCTTTCGTCGACCGCGCGGTCACGTTCGCGACTTGCCCGGAGTGCGACGGCACCCGACTCAGCCCAGAAGCACGGTCGTCGAAGATCAAGCGGATCAACATCGCGGACGCCAGCGCGATGCAGATCAGCGATCTCGCCGAGTGGGTTCAGGGGCTTGAAGGAGCCGTCTGTTGCGCCGTTGCTCGAGGCGCTGGGCGAGGCACTCGAGTCGTTCGTGACGATCGGGCTGGGCTACCTCTCGCTCGACCGACCGTCGGGCACGCTCTCCGGCGGCGAGGCCCAGCGCGTCAAGATGATCCGCCAACTCGGCTCGTCTCTCACCGACATCACGTATGTCTTCGATGAACCCACCATCGGCTTGCACCCGCACGACATCCAGCGCATGAACGAGCTGCTGTTGCAACTGCGCGACAAGGGCAACACCGTGCTGGTCGTCGAACACAAGCCGGAAACCATCGAGATCGCCGACCACGTGATCGACCTCGGCCCGCGAGCAGGCACGCACGGCGGCGAGATCGTGTTCGAGGGAACGGTGGACGAGCTGCGGGGCAGTGACACTCTGACCGGACGCCACCTCGACGACCGCGCGAGTTTGAAGGAGACGGTGCGTGAGGCGTCCGAGGTGCTTGAGATCCGCGGAGCCGACACTCACAACCTGCAGCAGGTCGACGTCGACATTCCGCTCGGCGTCCTCGTCGTCGTCACCGGCGTCGCGGGTTCGGGCAAGAGCTCGCTGATCGACGGTTCGGTGGTGGGTCTCGACGGCGTCGTGTCGGTCGACCAGGCCGCCATCAGAGGGTCGCGGCGCAGCAACCCGGCGACGTACACCGGTTTGCTCGACCCGATCCGCAAGGCTTTCGCGAAGGCCAACGGCGTCAAGCCCGCACTGTTCAGCGCCAACTCCGAAGGCGCATGCCCGACCTGCAAGGGCGCCGGTGTCATCTACACCGACCTGGCGATCATGGCTGGCGTCTCCACCCCCTGCGAAGACTGTGACGGCAAGCGCTTTCAGGCCGACGTGCTCAAGTACACGTTCGGTGGCAAGAACATCAGCGAGGTGCTGGCGATGCCGGTCGACGAGGCCACCGAGTTCTTCGCAGACGGCGAGGCGAGCACACCGGCAGCGCACAAGATCCTCGAACGGTTAGCGGACGTCGGTCTCGGCTACGTCAGTCTCGGACAGCCGCTGACCACGCTGTCGGGCGGTGAGCGGCAGCGGTTGAAGTTGGCGACCCACCTGGGCGACGCCGGCGGCGTCTTCGTTCTCGATGAACCGACGACCGGCCTTCACCTTGCCGACGTCGAGCAACTGCTCGGCTTGCTCGACCGGCTGGTCGAGTCGGGCAAGTCTGTGATCGTGATCGAGCACCACCAAGCTGTCATGGCGCACGCCGACTGGATCATCGACCTGGGGCCTGGGGCTGGCCACGACGGAGGCCAGATCGTCTTCGAAGGGACGCCCGCCGAACTGGTGGCCAAGAAGCGCACCCTGACCGGCAAGCACCTCGCCGACTACGTGAGCACCTGACGTTGGTTTAGCGCGTCGGGCTCGGCTTCGGCCGGTGTTCACGGAAGACTGGTCAGGTGAGCACCGCCTCGGAGGGACCAGCCCCAGACTCGGACGCCCCCAAGCACGCTGCTGCTGCTGCGCCGGCTGATACCGCGCCGGACGCGGCCCCGTCCGACGCCGCTGAGCCAGACACCTCTGAGCCGAAGACGCGGCATCGTTGGCTGACGCTCAGCTTCCCTGGGCTCATCGGTGCACTCGTGCTGTTCCTGCTCGCGCTGACACCGTCGCTGCTGCCGCGTCCGTGGATGTACGAAGCGATCGTCGCCGGAGTCGGCGCATCCATCGGTTACGGCCTCGGGGTGCTCGTCTGGTGGGTTGTCCGTCGCATGTGGAAGCGCCCCATCAACCCCTCGGTCGCGAAGTGGGGCTGGCGGGTGCTCGCAGTGGCGGCACCCGTGCTCATCATCATCGGCCTGGCGCTCGGACGCGGGTGGCAGAACGAGGTGCGTGAGCTCGTCGGCGAACCGCAAAGCCCGGCTGGTCACTTCTTGTTCATAGCGCTGCTCAGCGCCGTGTTGTTCACGATCCTGCTGCTGATCTCACGCGGCATCCGCTGGTTCAACCGGCTCATCGCGCGGTTGCTCGGTCGCATCATTCCGGCAGCGGTGGCGCAGACCATCGCGGTCGTCGTGGTGGGCTTTGGCGTCTACTGGGTGCTGACCGGTGTCGCGTTCGATGCCGGCGTTGACTTCGCCGACAAGACGTACTCGTCAGAGAACGAGGGAACCCCCACCGGCGTCACGCAACCCACGTCTGACCTGCGCTCGGGAGGCCCCGGGTCGCTCGTGACCTGGGAGAGCCTGGGCTACCAGGGCAGGGGATTCATCGGCGGCGGCCCATCGGCGTCCGACATCACGCAGTTCACCGGTAACCCGGCCGAGCATCCGATCCGGGTGTACGCGGGTCTCGAAAGCGCCGACACCGCGGATGCGCGAGCCGAGCTCGCCGTCCAAGAGCTCGAACGCACCGGCGCGTTCGACCGCGACGTGCTCGTCGTGGCATCTGCCACTGGTACCGGATGGCTAGAGCCAGCAGGTACCGACTCGATCGAGTACCTCTGGGGCGGCAACACCGCGATCGCCAGCATCCAGTACTCGTACCTACCGAGTTGGATCTCGTTCCTCGTCGACAAAGAGCGTGCCGCCGACGCCGGGCAGGCACTCTTCGACAAGGTGTACGCGAAGTGGTCGTCGTTGCCCGCCGATGATCGGCCGCAGCTGATCGCTTATGGGCTGAGCCTCGGGTCGTTCGCCGGCCAGTCCGCGTTCGCAACGCCGGACGACATCTCCTCGCGCACCGACGGAGCCCTCTTCATCGGGTCACCGAGCTTCAGCGAACCGCACGGCGAGATCGAAAAGGCCCGGGACGCCGACAGCCCGCAGTGGCGTCCGGTCTACAAAGAGGGCGTGACGGTGCGCTTCGGGGCGTCCGGCGATGAGTTCGCTGGCCCGTCGACACCGTGGACCAACCCACGCGTTGCCTACCTGCAACACGCCAACGACCCCGTGGTGTGGTGGGACCCTGAACTCATCCTCGAGCGCCCCGACTGGCTCGCCGAAACTCCCGGCCCCGACCGCTCACCTGACATGCACTGGATCCCGGTCGTCACGTTCTTGCAGGTCACGGTCGACCAGTTCTTCGGGACGTCGGTGCCCGACCTGCAAGGCCACAACTACGGCGGAACCATGGTGTCGGCGTGGCAGGCCATCGTGCCAGCGGACGGGTGGACCGACGCCGACCTCGACCGGCTCCAGCAGCTGATCGACAGCCAGTCAGACAGCTAGCGACCCGCCTCGACGTCATAGCCAGAGGCGGCGAGGACAGCTGCTCTCACCGTGTGATGCCTGCGCTCTGGTGGCAACACGTCCGTCAGCTGTAGGCGTTCGATGTGGTCATCGAAGGCACGTCGCGTCCTCGCAAGGTAGAACGTGATGCCGCGGGCTTGCAGATCCTCCACGAGTTCTCTCAACTTTTCGCCGCCTGAAGCGTCCAGGTCGACGACCGCTTCAGCATCGAACACCACCGCGTTCACTGGATAGGGCGCCTTGTTGACTGCTTCGAGCAATCGGTTGGCGAAGTACTCGCTGTTGGCGAAGAACAGCCGGTCGTCGAGGCGATAGATCACCAGCCCTGGGATCACCTGCGCTTCCGGGTGTCGTCCGATGTCGACGAACCTTCTCTGCTCAACCCCCCACCCGAGGACGGCATCATGCGGACGCGCGCTCGTGCGCACGACATCGATGATCGAGAGGAGCACCGCCAAGATGAGCGAGGGAAGCAGCCCAATCGTGAGCATGCCCACGGTGAGAGTCGCCGCGATCAGCGCTTCCGCCTTTGACCCTCTGACCAGAACGATCCACGCTCGCGGGTTCAGCAACCCGAAGGCGGCGTAGAAGATGAGTGCGGCGAGGGTCGCCTCTGGCAGCTCCGCGAGTGCACCTGTCAGGAAGAGCAGCACGAGCGCGGCACCTGCTGCCTGCACGATGCTCACAACCTGGGTGCGTCCGCCGATCTTGGCGTTGATCGCGGTTCGTGAGCCGCTCGTCCCCAGCGGCAGTGACTGGGAGATCCCAGCCGCGACATTGAGACCGGCGAGGGCCACGAACTCTTGGTTGGGATCAACGTCGCGGGCGCCGTTCGCGGTGAAGGTTCGGGCGGTGAGCACGTCATCGGCGAATGCCACCAGGGCGATCCCAGCTGCCAGCGGAGCGAGTTCAAGTAGCTCGACGAGCGACACGTGCGGGAACGCAAGGGTGGGGAGACCCGACGGAATCGATCCAACGACCTCAACACCACGCTCAGACAAGTTGAGCGCGTCCGACGCCACGATCGATCCGACAGTGAGTACGAGCAGCATCGGGAACTTCGGCCACCAACGACCACCAACCAGCAGAGCGACCAACGTGACAACGCCGATGAAGATCGTGATCTCCTCGACGCTGCCGAAGGCGTCGCTGCCAAACCCAACGAAGTCTTGCAGCGGTGTGTCCCCGTCCGTTGCCACGCCGGTGAACTCGTCGAGCTGTCCGGACAGCAACGTGAGACCGAGCCCGCTCGTGAACCCCAGAAGCACTGGTGAGGAGAAGTAGTCGGAGATCCAGCCGAGTCGAAAGAGCCGAGCGACCACAAACCAACCAGCGACAAGCAGTGCCGTCATCGCAGCCAGTGCCGGGTAGTGGGCTGGATCGGAGCTGATCGCGACGAGAGCAGGCGCCACCATGAGGGCGGACGTCGCGGTCGGGCCAGCCATCATGACTTGCGAAGACCCCAAGGCTGCGTAGGCGACGAGTGGGATCAAGAGGGCGTAGAGCCCGGCAACGACAGGCAGTCCTGCGGTCTGGGCGTATGCCATTCCCTGGGGTACCGCGATGGCCGCCATGGCGATCCCTGCCATGACATCGGGACGCAACGATCGGTAGTGGCGCAGGTCAGCGATGAGGGGCACCCACTGAGTCCGGCTGCGTGTGGTCGGGCCGCTGAGCGCCCGATGCGAGCCGTACTGCTCGCCGGCAGGCTCCGGGGTGGGGGTGGCTGGCGGCTCGGCGTCAGCTTCGTGCTGGTCGGTCACGGACCCAGCATGTCGTGAAGCAGGGCGTGAGGCACCACCCATCTGGTGAATGCCCCACGCCCTGACGGCTCAACGCAGCGTCATCACCGTTTGCAGGTACTCGCCTGGGATCGTGACAGCACCACCATCGCGGTTCACGTCCCAGCGTTGAGCCAGGTGCACGAGATCAGCGTGCAACCGCTGTTGCTGATCCGGCTCGAGCGCAGCGAACGCCTTCAGCGTTGGCCCGTACCACCGCCGGAAGTAGTCAACAAACTCCTCGGCCGAGGTGAACCGGAAGCTCTGCGTCTGCTTCGTTGACGTGGTCTCGACGATGGCGTCACCGAACAGCGCACCCAGGTGCGACTCGGTTCCCCACAGCATGGGGGACGGCACCCCCGCGGGCGGTGGCACGTGGCCGGTCATGACACCGAACATGTCACCGAGAAATCCGGTGGGCGTCCATGACGCCAGGGCGACGGTGGCTCCCGGTCGCGCGACGCGCATGATCTCGGACGCCGCGCGCTGGTGATCTGGGGCGAACATCACACCGAACACGCTGAGCACCGAATCGAATGAGTCGTCGTCCACCGGGAGCTCCTCGGCGTCACCGAGCAGGAACTCGGCATCCAACCCCTCGACTGATGCACGTTCGCGAGCGTCCCCGAGTAGTCCATCGACGTAGTCGACGCCGACCGCGTGTGTGCCATGACGGGCGGCCGCGATCGTGGCGTTGCCGCTGCCGCACGCGACGTCGAGCACGCGTGAACCCGCGCGCAAGTCTGCGGCCTCTGCAAGCCGCTCGGCGCTGAGCACGATGCGCGATGCCACCATCGAGAAATCGCCGCTCGACCAGGTCTGCTGCTGTTTAGCTTTGACGAGTGAAAGGTCGGTCACTGTTGCTGTTGTCACTGGTACTCCCATTGTTGGCTCGTTCTGAGCAATGAATTCGGCGCTCTTGTGGCGCCGTGTCATCACTGTGGCGTTGCTCGGCGGTGGTGAACGAGTGCCAATGCCGTACCGGCGGATCGGCGCAGTCGCCTCGTGGGCGGGCGGGTGCCGGACGCCTCGACGAGGACTGCGGCTACCGATCGCAGCCCGCTGACCTGCGGAAATGCGTGAAAGGCAGAAGGTACAGGATTCGTACTACCCAGAAGCGCCCTAAGGGCAGAGAATCTTGGTCATGTCCTACGCCGACTACTGCCCGATCGCGTCCGGGGTCGAAATTCTCGGAGACCGATGGACGCCGCTGGTGATTCGTGAGCTCACGGTAGGTGCCGCCGGGTTCAATGAAATTCATCGTGGCATCCCGAAGATGAGTCGGTCGTTGCTCTCGCAGCGACTGCGAACGTTGGAGCGCCAGGGGTTGGTCGTGCGCGAGTCGGCCGAACGCGGACGCGCTGGTGCGTACCACCTCACACCGGCCGGTGTTGCACTCTCGCAAGTTGTCTGGTCGATGGGCCAGTGGGCGTCAGAGTGGGTGTTCGGCGATCCTGAAGACGAAGACCTCGATGCCCTGTCGGTGATGTGGCGACTGCACCAGTTCGCAGTTCCCGCGGAACTGCCCAACGAGCGCACCAACGTACACATGCGATTGCGCGGTACGAACGGAGCAGAGGGCTGGCTGACGGTCGACGGTCGCCAGATGACCCTTTGTAAGGACGATCCTGGTCTCGACGTTGACCTCGCAGTCGAAGCGCCACTGCCTCAGATGCACCAATGGCTCGTCGGACGCGTCTCTTTCACGCAGCTCGTGCGTGAGGGTCACGTGCGCATGATCGGACCGTCTCGGCTGGCGCGCGCGTTTCCTCGGTGGTTCAACACCGATACTTTCTCGGCCAGCGCACGTCGTGGCGAACGCCGGCGAGCAAAGCTGGCTGTCTAGCCCCTGGGGTTAGGCGGCGGTTCAGGCGACGCGCGTGGCCTGCTTCAGTGCTGCGACGATCTCGGGGATCCCCGGAAACGTCACGTTTGTCGCAGATACCCATCGCCACGTGATGCGTCCATCGGCTCCGACCACAAACACCGAGCGGCGCAGACCGAACGCGCCAACAACGCCGTACTGCTGCGCCACGGCCTTGCCTTCGTCGGCGAGCAGCGGCATCTGCAGGCTTCGTCCGTCAGCGAAGTCGCGGTGTGACTCGACGCTCTGCGGCGCGATGCCCCACACGTCAGCTTCAAAGCGTTGCAGCTCTCCGAGGCTGTCGGAGTACGCACACATCTGCCGCGTACACACGAGCCGCTCATCGCCCGGGTAGAACGCCAAGACCACAGGGTGGCCAGGCGCGTCCCGCAGCGTGAAGGAACGCTCGGATGACTGATGCCATCCTTCGAGCGTGAAAGTTGGAGCCGGCGCCCCCACCAGCAATGCCACTGTGACCCCTCATCGTCAAGCATGGTCGGGCCGCCAGATGCGGCCGTCTTCCTGGTCTTCGACGCGTTTGCGTCAGTGGCTCGGTCTTGGGGCACAGATACACCCATACGGGCTAACGCTCATGCTCGCGCCTACTACTCGGGGTCGGCGCGCCGCGTCCGTTTGGTCTCCGATCGGCGCTTCTTGGCCGAGAGTCGGCGCTCGACGGACGCCTTGGTCGGTTTGGTCGGACGTCGTGGCCGAGGGGGAGGGGCCGTCGCCTCTCGCAGCACCTCGGCGAGTCGCTCTTCGGCGGCACGGCGGTTGAGGTACTGCGAGCGCTCCTCATGAGCGACGACGCGAAGAACCCCGTCGTTGAGTTTGCTCGCCAGTCGATCCAGCGCCCGCTCACGCCACACCTTGGGTAGCGACGCTGAACCGGCCACGTCGAACAGCAACTCCACGCGTGAATCGGTGGTGTTGACGCCCTGACCGCCGGGACCAGACGACCGGGAGAACTTCCACTGCAGCTCGTGCCGGGGAATGACCACCGATCCTCTGATCGGGACACCGTCAACGCGAGGGGTGTCTCGTTTGGACGGCGGTGCCATGCGACCAGTCTGCCGTGCTCGAATCCTGAATGACTGACAGGAAGGTCGTTCGAGGGGAACTACTCACGGCCGCTCTGCGTCAGTCAGACGGAGGAGTGCGATCAGGAGGGGATGAACCTATGAACCGCGGAGTCCGAGCGGGTGCGGCGTTGACCGCGCTCATGCTCTGTTGGGCGTTGCCCGGCTGCTCATCTGATGAGGACGCCGAGGGGACAGTCCCTGATGTGGTGGGACTCTCACAGGGGGACGCGTGGGATGCCCTTCAAGAGGCTGGGTTCGATCCAGTCGCCGTTCCCGTGTTCGTAAAAGGGCAAACCGATCCCGCCGTCGATCATGGCCATGTCTTCGAGCAGGACCCCGCGGCCGGCGTTGACGCTGCGGCGGGGAGCGACGTCGAGTTCCGAGGTGCGGGCGACCCCCGGACCGGTGGCTTCGAACTTTAGCTGGGTTTCGGTGTCGCTGACGTTGCGTGGGTCTGTCGGTTGACTTAGAGTGAGTGAAACGTACGCACCACTTGCTTGGGGGAGCGCTGGAAACGCCAGCCATTTCGCGCGCGACCGCGGCTATCCCAGCGGTGGTCGCTGTGTCGCTGACTCTCCTTCCTTTCTCGGTTGCGCCGGCTTCGGCGGGCCCGGTGTCGCACCCTTCGGTAGTCAGCGAAGACCCTGCGAACGTCACGCCGAGGGTTGTTCCCAGCGCGGGAGTCGACAATCCCGTTGTCCACTCACTGGCCCATCGCTCCGGCACGATCTTCGCCGGTGGCCAGTTCGACACGGTCGAGGACGCCGCGGGCACGCAGTCATACACCCGTCACAACGTCGTCGCTTTCAACGCCTCTACCGGGGCCGTCCGGGGGTTCTCGCCCAACGTCGGCGGCACAGTCTGGGCCATCGAGCGCTATAAGAAGGCGGTGTTTCTGGGGGGCGACTTCACCACCGTCGGGGGCGTCACTCGTCGGGCAGTGGTCAAGGTCAATGCCACCACGGGTGCGGTCATCAAGAAGTTCAACGCGTCTTACTCAAGCGGCACGGTGACCGAGCTTCGCATGGCTAAGGGAAAGTTGATCGTCGGCGGCAGCATGCCCGGCAAGCTCCGTGCGCTCAACCCTGGCACCGGCCGCGACACCGGCTACCTATCGCTGCCGATCGCAGGATCAGTGGCGAGCAATGCCGGGCCCACCAAGGTCTACCGGTTTGCGGTGTCCAAGGTGACAAACCGGCTAGTGGCGATTGGAAACTTCACCTCTGTCGCCGGGCAAAGCCGTTGGCGTGCCTTTATGGTCAACCTCGGAACCAAGTCCGCGCACTTGAACAAGTGGTCATATGCACCGCTCGAGCGGCTGTGTGAGGCTGCGTCGATTCCCTCGTACTTGAAGGACGTGGATTTCTCACCGGACGGCTCCTACTTCGTGCTCGTGTCGTCCGGGTACATCCCTCAGTCTGGTGGTGTCGGCACCGACATCTGTGACGCAGCCGCTCGTTTCGAGATCGGAGAGCCTGCTCCTGCCACGCCCACGTGGATCAACTACACCGGAGGCGACACCCTGCACTCGGTCGCCGTCACCGGTGCAGCCGTCTACGTGCAAGGCCATCAGCGCTGGCTCGACAATCCGCTGGGGAATGAGGCTGGCCCTGGCCCTGGCGCGGTCGAACGTGAGGGTATTGGCGCCATCGACCCGGAGTCGGGCGATGCGTTGCCCTGGAACCCCGGCAAGACTCGAGGTGTCGGGGGCAAAGACATGTTGGCCACGAGCACGGGGCTCTGGGTTGGCAGCGACGGTGCACTGTTCAACGGTGAGCCGCGGTCGCGCATCGCCTTCTGCCCCTTGTAGGGCCGTCAGCTCGCGGCAACTAGCCGCGCGCGAGCAGTTCGTCGAGGCGTTCGTAACCCTCAACGACTCCTGTCTCCATGCCGCTTGCGACGAACGCGTCGCGTCCTTCAAACGAGTCGACGAGTGAGGTTGCCACCAAACGAGTGCGACCATTGCCAAGGTCTTCCAGTTGCAGCCTCTCGAGCGCGACGCTGTCGCGGAACCCCTCGTAGCAGAACGTCTGCACGATCATTTCGTTCTCGCGCACGTCGTGGAAGCAGCCGAAGAACTTGTAGTCCTCGCCATCGCGGCTGTGGGTGTAGCGGTATGAGCCACCGGTGCGGCACTCGTAGTGCTCGACGGTCATCGTGAGGTCGCGCGGGCCGAGCCATTGCACGACCAACTCCGGGTCGGTGTGAGCGCGGAACACCTTTTCGCGCGGAGCGTCGAACTCGCGAATGATCCGCACCATCGGCACCTTGTCGTCGAGCTCGATGGTGGTCTCTGGGTGGGTGGTCTGGGCACTCATGGCTTCTCCTTGGTTGTGATGCGGGGTGGTAGTTCGTCTGGCATGTCTGCGAGCACCCGGTCGAGTCGCCGATAGCGCTCCTCGGCCTGGCGCCGGTACCGCTCGATCCACTTAGTCATCAGGTCAAACACGTCCGCCTCCAGATGCACTGGACGCCGTTGCGCTTGCTTGCTGCGTGTCACCAAGCCGGCGTCCTCGAGCACCCGCAGGTGCTTGGAGACGGCCTGCAGCGACACGTCGTACGGCTCGGCCAGCTCACCGACGGTGGCGTCGGCGACAGTGAGCCGGGCGACCATGTCGCGGCGGGTGGGGTCTGCCAGTGCCGCGAAGGCGCGTGACAGCGGATCTGCGCTCATCCCTGATCTCCTACCTACCCACAGGACCCGCTCATCATCAGCAGTCACCGGCGCTTGTCAACCGATTGGTTGAGGAAGAGTCAACCCTGCCCCCGCGCGGTTTGTCAACCATCTGGTTGAGAAAGTGTGGCTCGCTCTACAGGAGAGGGCGGGGTGGGTCAGAACTGTCGGACGTTCGGCAGCGTGAAGGTGCCACCCACCCCGACGTTGGTGGTGTTGAGGAGCCCACCTGACGGTGTGACGATCGGTGCGCTGTTGGCCACCGTGGCCACACCGCCGCCTGACGCGGTCCCCAGCGTGACGCGCAACGTGCGAGTCGCCACGTTCCAGTCGACGGTGCTGACGCCGGCGCCCGCCCCGCGGAAGGTCACGTTCGCGGTGGCGTACGCCGTCGACCCGAGGTTGATCGTCCCGATGTTCAGGGTGCAGCTGGCGGCACTGAAGGTGATCGTGTCGTTGCCGCCACCACCGTTGGTCAGAGTCACCGCAACGTTGTTGTTGCCGGCGAGCGTCTGGTTGCTTGCGTCGCCCGCCCACGTCGAGCAGATGCTCGCGACCGACAACGTGTCAGAGAACGTGATGTCGATTCGGTCGCCGGCGTCCACTCGGCCAGCGATGCCGGTGCCGTTGGTCAGCGACACTGCCGTGATGACCACGCGTTGCTGGACGACGGTTGTCAGCGACACCGTGTTGCCGGCGTTGTCGGTGCCGGTGAGCCGGTAGCGGTAGCACCCGGGGCTCAACCCGGTTTGGGTCGGCGCACCGGTGAGGGTCGTCGCCGCCCCATACGTGCCGCACGTCGTTCCGGTCAGAGTGGCGAACTCACGAGTGAGCACGCTCGAGGCGATACCGGAGTTCGCGTCGGTGTAGTCGGTGCGTGCGATCGCGAATGAGCCCACATTCGACGTACTGGTCGATCCACCGGCGCTCGCAGCGGTTCCGTTGACAGTGAGAGCACCGGTGACAGGGACGGCGGTGTCGTACTTCACGATCGTGGTGACCGTCGCGATGTTTCCTGCGCGGTCAGTGCCAGTGAGCACATACCGGTAGCACGAGGTCGTCAATCCGGTCTGGTTCGGGTTGCCAGTGATGGTGGTGGTGCCACCGAACGTCCCGCAGGTGTTGTTGGTCAACGTTGCAGCCGCACGAGTCAACGTGCTGCTCGCGATGCCACTGGCCACATCGGTCCAGTCGGTTCGCACGTTGATCGGGAACGCTGCGTTGGCGAAGCTGGTGCTGCCCACCGTTGTCGCCGCTGTTCCGTTGACCGTCAGCGCACCACCGGTCGGAAGCTCGCGGTCGACCTTGACGACCGTGCTGCGGTTGGCGGTGTTCCCGACCCGGTCGGTGCCGGTGAGCCGGAACCGGTAGCACGCAGTGGCGAGCCCCGACTGGGCAGGAGCCCCCGTCAGAGTGGTGGCAGCGCCATAGGTGCCGCAGACGTTCCCTGTCAGGGTCGCTTGCTCCATCGTCAGCACGCTCGAGGCGATACCGGACGCGGCGTCGGTGTAGTCCGTCCTCGCGAGCGTGAACGCGCCAGTGCGGTTGAAGCTCGTGCTGCCGCCGGCCGTCGCATTCGTGCCGTTGACCGTGAGCGTGCCACCGGTCGGGGTGGTGTTGTCACGGACGAAGACCACGGTCGTTGCTGCGGTGTTGCCGATCACGTCAGCGGCAGTGAGCGCAGAGTTGCCTGGACGCCCCGCGCCAGCCGTCCACGAATAGGTCGACGAGGTGTAGGTGATCGTGGGTGGCAGCCCCGTGCCGCTCGTGACCGTCTGTGCCGGATGCGTCCACCCAGCCGTGGTGACAGCGGGGTAGGTGACCGAGGCCGGGCCGGTCTCGTTGTCGGTCACGGCCGACGACACGGTGAACGAGCCGGCTACGTTTGTGCGTACGTAGATGTTGGTTCCAGTCAGTGCGGCTCCACCCGGTGACGTCAAGGTCAGCGCCTGAGTGGGTGCGGTGATGTCATAGCGCACCACCGTCGAGATGGTCGACGTGTTGCCGACCGCGTCCGTCCCCGTGAGTCGGTATCGGTAGCAACCAGTCGTGAGCCCGGTCTGAGCTCGGAGTGCCGGTGAGCGTGGTGGGCGCGCCGTACGCGCCGCAGGTGCCGCCTGTGAAGGGGGCAGTCTCGCGAGTCAGGACGCTGCTTGCCACGCCCGATCCGGCGTCCGCTGAGTAGTCGGTGCGGGCACCGATGGTGAAGGCAGTGCGAGTAGTGCTCGTGGTTCCGCCCGCTGACGCCGCCGTTCCGTTGACTGTGAGCGCACCGCCGGTCGGTCCCGTGTCGTCTGCGGCGAACGCCAACGTCGTGTTCGCGGTGTTGTCACCCACGTCGCGTCCGACGACTGTGATCGGTGTCGGCGTCCCCGCACCGGCTGTCCACGAGAACGGGCTTGAGGTGTAGGTGATCGGGTTCGTACCGACACCGGTCGTGACGGTCTCGGTAGCGTGCGTCCAACCAGAGGTGCTGACCGCGGGAAAGGTGCTCGATGCTGGCCCCGACTCGCCATCGGACACTGTGTTGGCGAGCGAGAAGGTGCCGCCTGCCGTACTCCGGAAGTAGATGGTCGCCCCGACGAGGGCGGCGTTGGTGCCGCCGGTCATCGCGACCGACTGCGAGGGGTTTGAAGGGTCGCCCGACACAGTCACGACGTTGCTGGGCCCACTCTGAGCGGTCCAGCTGCGATAGACCGCGGTCACCACGTAGGTGTAGCTACCGTCGGGAACCGAGGTGTCCGTGCAACTGGTGCTACCCGATGGCAGGTAGGTCTCGGTGGCGAGACTCGTGCCGCACGCATCAACCGGTGGCCCACCGTCAGTGCGAGTGACGACATAGCCGTCGAGCGAGCCAACCGGGGGAGTCGACGCAGTCCACGCGAGGTCGACCGTGGCGTAGTGGGGCGACGCGGTGACGTTCGATGGTGCGCGCGAGTGTCGCGACGGTCCCGCCTCCGGTGCCCGACCCGGACGCCGACCATGACGCGAATGCCACGCCGACCCCGACAGACCGTCAGCACCATGCCGACCACGATCACCAGACGTCGCAGCATCTTGTGCTGCGTGTGCTGCGCGTGCTGGCGACTGAGTGCGCGCGGTGGGTCGGTCATGACGGCACAGCCTCAGGCTTGCCGAGCTGTTGCCTTGAGGCGCAACGGAATCTGGGTGTTCTTGCAGGCGTCCTGGTTGACCGAAGGCAGGTTCTTGAGCTGCACGGTGAGCATGACTGTGGCTCGCTTGCGTGGCTTGACGAGGATGGCCTTCTTCTTCTTGCCCGACTTGAACGACGACGCTTTGACCCACGTCTTCAGGCAGCCGGCGCGCCTTCGGTTTCTTGACCGTGCACCGTGACAGCGGTGACCTTGAGCGGTTTGCTCAGCGGGTTGTGCATGCTGACCTTCAGCGGTCGTTTGACGCCCGGAATCAACGGTCCCTGCATCACCTTGGCTTTGAGCGTCAGCTTCTTGCGTGCAGAAAGGTCTTTGCCGGTAGGTGCCTTAGTGACTGCGGACGCGCCAAGCCGCGACTGCACGAAGTCGGCCGTGGTCATGGCGATCGCGAACGATCCGGCGACGAGTGCCACCGTCATCACGACAGACACCACTACCCGGCCAGCAGAGCGGCCGCCGGGCCCTCCGCTGGACCAAGGGTCCAGATCACCTCTGGTCATGTGTCACCCCGTCGGTCGAGAGCAGGCTCTGGGGTGAGTCGCCTCACCCCAGAGCCGCGGCTCTCATGTCGATTGCTTCAGCTGCAGTCGAACTAGCTGACCGTGTAGGTGAACGTCGAGCGTCGCGCCCTTGCAGGCGTCCTGGTTGCTCGCGCTGTTGATCATCGCGACCTGTGCGCCGGTGTTGGCAACGTCGCCACCAAGGCCCGAGGTGAACTCGGTGTTGCCCACCGGGAGCTCGACCGCGCCGCCAAGGTTGGGCTGGGTGACGGTGAAGTCGGCCGCGGTGCATCCAGCGTTCGACACGTCGGTGATCGCGACGTCGACGTCGTTGATCGTTTGCGGGCCAGCAGCGTTGTTGTCGACGGTGAAGTCGAGAGCGTCGGCTGGGCCACCTGGTACGAGGCCAGCAACGGTGCTGTCCTGGGTGACGGTGACCGGAGTGTCTGTTCCCACGGCACCGGTACCGGTGCCAGAGCCGGTGGTGGTCCAGTACGCGATGGCGAGCCCGCCACCGACGAGCGCTACGGCCAAGGTTCCGGCGACTGCCGCTACTCGCTTCTTGTTTGATGACTGCGATGACATGAGATCCCTTTCTAGCCACCGCTAGGTGGCGCCCCGAGGCACGACCCTTCGTCGTGTCCGGTGCATTCATCGGCCTGTCACACGCCTGTCACGATTGCTGTTACAGGCAATCACCCAGTTGGCCCAGTCGCGGTCCGTGGTGCCCTGTACAACATGGCTCGCGGGGACTACCCCGTTCGGGAAGAAAGTCCCGGGCCCTGGGCGGCGACTTCTGCCAAGGTGGCGTCATGACTGACAACACCACAGCTGGCAACACCCCGGCTGACAACACCCCCGAGTACGTGCGGCGCAACAAGGCGAACTGGGACGACCGCGCCGCAGCCCACGCTGCCTCGCCCGGCTATCACGTCCAGACCTTCATCGAGGACCCCTCGCACCTGTCAGATGTGGTGAGGTTCGACATGCCGCTCCTGGGGTCGATTGATGGCTTGCGAGGCGTCCACCTGCAGTGCCATATCGGCACGGACACGCTGTCGCTCGCCAGGCTCGGTGCACAGATGACCGGGCTCGACTTCTCGTCGCAGTCTTTGGCTGAGGCGCGGAAGCTGGCAGAGGCGACGGGAACAAGCATCGAATTCGTCGAAGGCGACGTGTACGCAGCGGCGAGTTTGCTCGGCAGCGATGCCTTCGACCTCGTATTCACCGGCGTCGGCGCGCTCTGCTGGCTACCCAGCATTCGGCAGTGGGCGCAGGTCGTCTCTGACCTATTGCGGCCAGGCGGCCGCCTGTTCATCCGCGAGGGTCACCCAATGCTCTGGGCCGTCGACGAGTCGCGTGCCGATGGCATCGTTGTCGACTTTCCCTACTTCGAGACCGAGCAGCCGCTAGTCGATGAGGAACCAGGAACCTATGTTCCGACCGACGTGCAGTTCCGCGAGAACATCGCGATGACGTGGAACCACGGCATCGGCGAGATCGTCACCGCGCTCAGTGACGTCGGCATGCGGGTCACTGGCCTGGTCGAGCACCAGTCGGTGCCGTGGGAGGCGATCCCTGGCCAGATGGTCGAAGGTGACGACGGTGAGTGGCGCCTGCGTGAGCGTCCGGAAAGACTGGCGTGCACCTACACGCTGCAAGCCGTGAAGCAGGAGCAAGTCTGATCAGAGCACGCGCGCGAGCACGAACCCGTCGTAGCCCTTGCTTCCCACGGTTTGGATGGCGGTCGCAGACACCCGCGGCTCGTCACGTAGCGCTTCATACAGCGAACGGGTACCGATCGTCGCCGAGTCTTCGCGACTGGGGTCGACGATCGCGCCATTGCGCACGGTGTTGTCGACGATGATCAGCGAGCCTGGTCGGCTCAGTTGCAGCGCCGAACGAAAGTAGCTGGCGTTGTTCTCTTTGTCGGCGTCGATGAACGACAGGTCGAAGGGGCCATCGAGGGTCGCCAGCGTGTCGAGCGCAGGCCCCACCTTGATATCGACGAGGTCGGCCACCCCTGCGTTCTCGAGGTTCTCACCAGCAACCCGAGCGTGTTCAGCGGAGTACTCGCACGTGACCAACTGCCCGTCGGATGGCAGGCTGCGTGCGAGCCAGATGGTGCTGTAGCCACCGAGGGTGCCGATCTCGAGGATGCGCTCAGCGCCGATGGACGCCGCGAGCAACATGAGCAGCTTGCCCTGCGGCGGTGAGACGGCAATCTCAGGAAGACCTGCGCTCAGGCTGTCTCGCAGCGTGGCTGTCAGGGCGTCGTCCTCGACCCCGACGTGATCGCCGATGTAGCGGTCGACATCTGACCAGAGACTCTCAGAATCGTTCATGACTCCACGCTAACCGTTGCCGCAGCGGCACACCTGGGGTAGGCAGGGCACGTGACCACGATGACTGCCGCGGTGTTCCGCGGCGCTGGGCGTCCGATCGAGATCCGCTCCGTCGATCTCGCACCACCTGGTCCGAGCGAGGTCGAGGTCGCGATCGCCTCGGCCGGGGTGTGCCACAGCGACCTGCACATGGTGCGAGGGGAGTGGGCGCATCGCACCCCGGTCGTGCTCGGGCACGAAGGGTCTGGCGTGATTACGGCTGTCGGCGCTGAAGTGAGCGACCTCGAGGTGGGTGACCACGTCGTGCTGTCGTGGGTGCCATCGTGCGGCGCGTGTCGGTACTGCCTGGCCGGCCGACCGGCACAGTGTCAACCGTCTGCAGAAATCATCGCGGCGGGCGGCACGATGTTCGACGGGACGCCGCGGCTCAGCGTCGATGGCGAACCGTGCTTTCACTACCTCGGCGTCTCGTCGTATGCCGAGCGCGCCGTGGTGCCGGCGTCCGGTGCGATCAAGGTTCGCTCGGACGCACCCCTTGATGTGATCGCGCTCGTCGGCTGTGCGGTAGCCACGGGCGTCGGTGCTGTCCGCAACACCGCGCAAGTTCCGGCGGGTGCGACTGTCGCGGTGATCGGCTGTGGCGGCGTTGGGCTGTCGTGTGTGCAAGGTGCGCGGATGGCTGGCGCCAGCCGCATCGTCGCGGTCGACCTGGTGGCCGACAAGCTCGAGCTGGCACGTCGCCTCGGCGCAACGGACGCAGTGAATGCGAGCGAGGTCGAGGTGGTTCCGCGGTTGCACGAGCTCGTGGCAGAAGGCCTCGACTTCGTGTTCGACGCCATCGGAGCGATCGTCACGACCGAGCAGGCGATCGAGGCGCTGGGACAGGGCGGCGCTGCGGTAGTCGTGGGCTTGCCGCCCTCGGGTAAGCGGGCATCATTCGATCCGCTCCACTTGGCGGAGGCCGACCAGCGGATTCTCGGCTCGAACTATGGGTCGTGCGTGCCGCACCGTGACATTCCTGACCTCGTCGATCGCGCGATGACCGGTGAGCTTGACCTCGAAGCAATGGTGTCGGCCCGGCGTCCACTGTCGGACGCGGCGGCAGCGCTCGACGACCTCGCCTCTGGGTCGCCGTTGCGGCAGTTGCTGATCCCGAACCCCGACCTGCTGTAGCGCGACGCGATAGAGCGGCAACGTTCGGTTCAGGCGCGTTGGCCGCGTACCTGAAGGTCGGCGAGTAGCGCGCTGGTGGCCGCTGCCACTTCGTCTACGGCGCGATCGAAAGCCTCTTGGTTGTGAGACGCCGGGGCGCGAAACCCCGAGATCTTGCGCACGTACTGAAGTGCGGCGGCTCTCACGTCTTGAGGGGTGACCTCGTCGGTGAACGGCGGGCGAAGGGTTTTGATGCTTCGGCACATGACGCTCACGCTAGCTGGTGAGCAGCAGTGGCCGACAACCGTGAGGGTTTGGTAATGGTTTGCGGGCCTGGCTGCTGCGCGCATGCCCCTACCCTGAACGACATGGAAGAACTAGACAGCCAGACTTCAGCAGCTCGTGGCGAACGCTCGGCCCTGAGGTGGCTGTGGCTTCCGGGGGTCTTCGTGATCGTGGCCGTCGGTGTGTGGATCACCGGGGGAGTGATCACCAACGACGAGTCGCTCGCAAAGGTGTTGACTGGCCTGTGGTTCGCGCTCGCGGGGCTCGCCGTGCTCGTTCTGGCTTGGGTGCGCCGCGGTGCCGCGGTGCCGGCCATCATCGGATATTCGGTCGCGGCCGTTGGCATCGGCGGCTTCTTGCTCTACACGAGCACCGTCGACCAGGTTGTCGATGAGGACGTCGTCGTTGCGGCGCCTGAGGAGTCCGCCACCGCGAGCGGCGGCGACACGATGACACAGATGACACAGATGACACAAACAACGCCACTGGCACAGACGAGCCAACTGAGGATGTCAACACGCTGATCGCGAAGGGAGACTTCGTCTCCGGTGAGCATCCGACGTCCGGAGTCGCGTCTGTCATCGAGACACCGAACGGCGTCGTCGTGACCTTTACGAAGTTCGAGACTGACCCTGGGCCCGACCTCCGTGTGTACTTCGTGCCGCCTGGCACCGCCGTCGAAGCCGGTGAAGACCTCGGCGCGCTGAAGGGCAACCAGGGTGACCAGCAGTACGACATCCCAGACTCAGTGTCGACGGGTGACTTAGAGCGCGGCTCGGTGGTGATCTGGTGCCGAGCCTTCAGCGTGGCGTTTGGGTCAGCCGATCTAGCGGCCTGAGCCCGATGAGCCCGATAGGACTGCGCTAGTCGACGCGGACGATGCCGTTCGGGGTGGCAAAGTGCGCGGCCACGACGCCAACGGCCTCATCAGAAGCAGAAACCCACTCGACTTCGATGTCGTCGAGTGGGTCATTGCGGGGATCGCCCAGCCAGTCGCAGACCACTGAGCGGTCGCCGGCGATCTCGAGCTTGGTGATGTGCAGGTCGGTGCCGTTGCCGAAGCCGGGGCGCTGCTCTGGCTCGCAGTCCCACGAGATGAAGTACGGCAGTTGTGGGTCTTCGAGGAGTTCGTTGACCCCGATCTGGCGCCAGCGCAGGTCGTAACCGTCTGGACGCCGGCGATGGCCATCGACCGCCTCACGTCCGAGGCGACTTTCCACTGATGCCATCTCGGGAACCTCGACGACCCACCCGAGCCAGCCACCGCCGTCCATCGAACGCTGCTTGACCGCGCGCCCGAAAGGCGCAGAGTCGGCGGCTGGGTGATCGAGCGCGGCGACGACTTCGAGATAGGCGCCGCCGGCAAGGGGGAGGACGAAGTTGCGGGTTCCGAATCGAGGGTGCACGCCGCCGTCGGTGAAACCTGCTCCGAGCCGTGAACCCAAACGCTGGACGACATCGGCCAGATGGTTGGTCGGCGCCGCGTATGAAAGGTGATCCAGCCGCATGTCGGCATACTGCCCAACCCCGATATCGCGCTCGCACCCGGGGTCCCCTTGACCGCGACCAATGCCGGTCTAGAGGCTGGTGGGGTGCCCGAATCACCGGAGTCTGTCGACCCACACCTTGCTGCCTTGACGGAGGGCCCTGGTGGCTGGGCGTTCTTCGAGGCGCTGATCCGATCGATGCCCGTCGTGCCGTACATCGACGCACCCGATGAGCGTCGGACGTACTACGTGGCACCGCAGGTGACGAACGTGTTCGGGATCGATGCAGCACAGTACGTCGCGCCCAACGACGACCCGTTGTACGACCACCTACACCCCGACGATCGAGATTCGGTGATCGCCGAGATCTTTCGACTGCTTGACGAGGGCGGTGGCACGGTCGAGTACCGCTACATCAGACCCGACACGGGCGAGACGGTCTGGATCGAGGATCGCTTCACGGTGATCGAGGTCGATGGACGCCGTATGTCTCCCGGGGTGTTCATGGACGTCACGCGGCAGAAGCTGGACGCGGCCCGCATCGCTGAGCAGATGCAGACCCTCGAACAGATCGACGCGGTTTCGCAACGTTTCAGCGACCTCGTGGTGGGCAGCGGTGACGTGACGGCGATCGTTCGGACGCTCGCCGATGTTCTCGACGCCCGAGTGTCGGTCATGGACGCGCATGGGTACGAAATTGCGCACGAGGGTGTCGCGTCGGACGACGGCCTCTCGGAGTACCCGATCATCCTGCGAGGTGATCGGTGGGGCACCTTGCGCGTTCATCGTGCTGTCGGCAGCAGTCAGGTGGCGTCCGTGGCGATCGACCGGGCGAGCACCGCCATCGCATTGGCGTTGCTCGTCGAGCGCGAGGCAAGCCTGCTAGCCGAGACGGCGCGCACGTCGCTCGTGAACGACCTCGTGATGGAGCGCATCACGTCAGGGCGCGAGTTTCGCCGTCGCTCGCGTGCGCTCGGCGTCGAGCTCGGACGTGATCCGTTGTGTGTCTTCATCCTGGAACCGGTGAGTCGATCGCAGAACCGATCGCGCGGGCGCCTTCGACTTCGCGACGCCGCAGCGACACGTCTCACCCGATCGCTGGACGAGCTGGGATGCCGAGCGTTGGTCGCCACCGAAGGTGAGCGTGTCGTCGCAGTGATTGCTGCCCCGTCGTCCCTGGATGTGCGAACCGTCGCAGTGACGTTGGCGCAGACGTCCGCGCGTGGTGGGCTGAGCTCGATCGTCGACGGCGACGACGTGGTGCGCGGGTATCACCAAGCCGTCGATGCGCTGCACCATGCGGCGCAGCGGTTGCCAGATGAGGGCGTCGGGCAGGTCGTGCCGTTCGACGATCTGGGGTTGACGTTGTTGTTGCAGCGCATGGCCGATGGTCCCGAGCTGCGCCGGTTCATCGACAGCGAGCTCGGACCGCTGACGGCCCATGACCGATCGCACGGGTCGCACTTGGTGGCCACGTTGCAGGCGTACTTGGCTGAGAACGGGTCGAAGACGGCCACGGCCAAGCGATTGCACGTCGAACGCCGCACGATCTACTACCGGCTCGACCGCATCTCTGCGCTGCTGGCCCATGACCTCGATGACCCTGAGACACGGCTCCGTCTCGACCTGGCCCTGCGCGGGCTGACGGTGACTGAGGGGGCCACCGACGGCTGAACCGCCACGCGTCCACAGGCGGGCGTGACGCGTCGGCGTCCACAGCACACGAGCATGCGAGGTCGCGTGGCCCTCAGCGGGTGCACGGTCTGCGCCATGAGCCTTCCACTGCCGGCCGAAGAGCCGTTCTCCGAGTCCCACGATGATCTGCACGATGTCAACGGAGTCACAGACATTGTTGACATCGTCGACCGTCCGACGCTGCGGGCCAGTGGCCCACCCGACATCGTGCAGCTGGTGCCGTACCTGCTCGGGTTTCATCCGAGCGAGAGTCTGGTGCTGCTCGCGCTGCGGGGACGCCGCGTCGTCGTGTCGGTGCGCTACGACCTGGGCACGCCGCTTGAGTTGTTGCAGCCGTGGTGCCAGGCGGCCACGAAGGCAGGGGCCGACCGTGTTGTTTCGTTGATCTACACCGAGGGCATCGATGCGTCGCCGTTGCCGCACCGTGAGCTGTCTCTGCAACTGCGAGACCTGTTTGAGACTCACGCGCTCGCAGAGGTAGACGCCATCGCTGTGAGCGACGGGCGGTGGTGGTCGTACCGCTGCGGCGACACTCGGTGCTGCCCGCCGGAGGGCACTCCCGTTGACACCAACGGGGCCATTGCGGCGTCCGCAGTGAGTGAGGGGTTGGTGGCGCTGCCGAGTCGGGAGTCCCTCGAGTCAGAGCTTGAGGTCGACGAGATGGCCGCCGACCGGGTGCTCACCGAGATAGTTACGCTGATCGCGGCCGAGCTCGAGCTGCCAGAGCCGAACGAGCGAGTGGGGCGGGCTGACGACTGGGCGCAGGTGCGGGCGTTCGTGCGCGATGCGCGAAAAGGCGCTGACGTGACCTATGAGCAGGCGGCGAGGGTGTTGTGCGCGTTGACCGACCGGTCGGTGCGAGACGCGGCGATCGGCTACCTCTACACGCGTCCCGAGCCCGAGGTGCAAGAGGCGTGGCGTCAACTCACGCGCATGGCGCCGGTGGAGTGGCGTCCGGCACCGGCAACGTTGTATGCGCTGTGGTGCTACGCGTCCGGTAGCGGTGTTCGCACCAACATGGGGCTCGACGTGGCGTTGGCTGCTGACCCCGATTACGCGTTGGCGCTGATCCTGCTCGACCTACAGGCGGCGGGGATCAACCCGTTCGAGTTCATCCACGACATGGCTGCCGAAGCGAAGTTGGTCGGACGCCGGATCCAACGCAAGCGCGATCCGGGCGGACGGCGGCGTCGCTGAGGTTCGGGTGGTCCGGTGGGGTTGTGGTGGTGGGCTGCGCTTCGTGGTCGTGTCGTTGCGTTCGGTAGCGAGGTTGCTCCCTCTGGGGCAGACGCCTGTGGATCACGCGTTGCGGCACGTGCTGTGGCTCTAGCCTCCCGGCCTATGTCATGGGGGAGCAGGTCGTGGGGGAGGCGCACGTCGGTCGCAGGGGTGATCGCCGGCGTGGCGCTGGTTGTCGGTGTCGCGCTGCCGTCGGTTCCCGCTGGTGGAGCAGAGCCGTGTGAAGGCGCCGACTGCGGTGTCGTCGGTGACCCCGACGGCGCCCAGTACGTCGGCTCCGGTGGGCTGTTGCTGCCGGCGAGCAGCTTCACCGGTAGCGCCGCCGATCGCGCTGACGCCGCGACGTGCCCTGAGTGTCGTTGGGCGCTGGCTGCCGATGTGTCGTGGACAAGGGCAGGGTGACGGGGTCCAGTGCGGTGGAGCTGCCGCGTCGTGTCCGCCTGGAGAGTTTCGGCGGATCGTCCTGCTGCTGCGTCCGGCCGACACCGAGTGGCGCGAGGTGGGGTTGGTGTGTCTCGTGGGCGGTGCTCCGACGACGGTCGACGATGTCGCGTCCGAGCTGTCTGACCTGGTGGTCGAGGACGTCCCCGCGTTGCGGCCGTCGTTTCAACCAAGCGGCGGCACCCTGATCGGTCTACCCGCGGTGTTCGACGCCGGGCAACCCGCGAGGTTGGGGGAGCGGCGGTTCACCCTGGTCGGCTTCGAGATCGTTCTGAACGGTCGGGCCACGTGGACGTGGCAGTTCGGGGACGGCGAGGCTCTGACGACCGAGCAGCCCGGTGGGGCCTGGCCCAACACCGAGGTCAGCCACACCTACCGGCGGGCGGGTCGCTACCCGGTGGTGGTCAGCGCCGAGTGGCAGGCGTGGTTCACGGTCGATGGCATGGGCCCATGGCCGGTTGGCGGCGATCCGGTGGTGCAGACCGTTGGCCCCATCGAGCTCCCGGTGGTGCCGGCCAGGGCTGAACTGGTGACCGGCTAGGGCTTCTCGAATGGGGGCTCGCGGGGCTGGCCAGGGGGAACAGCGAGCCGGGCGCGAGCGTTGACTACAATGTCACTTACTGCGCCGCACGAAGCCGCCACTGAGGCCCTGACCTAGCGAGAACGCTCACTCAGCCTCACACCCGGCCTTCCCCCATCGGCGACAGCAGACCCCAGACCTAGGCGTCATGCGCCGACGCCTGCCAGCATCCTGCAAGGAGGCCACCGCTCCTATGAGCGCTGCTCGCAAGACTGCCACCAAACCCGCCAAGAAGGCGCCTGCAAAGGCGGCCAAGAAGGCATCGGCACAGTCGACCGCCAAGGCGAAGTCGACCAAGACCACCAAGACCACGGCAAAGGCCGCGGCCAAGAAGCCTGCTGCCAAGGCGCCCGCCAAGACTGCCGCGAAACCCGCTGCGAAGAAGGCTCCGGCGAAGGCTCCTGCCAAGACCGCTGCCAAGAAGGCTCCGGCCAAGGCGACGAAGAAGACACCGGCGAAGGCTCCTGCAAAGACCACCGCCAAGAAGGCTCCGGCCAAGGTCGACGCGAAGAAGGCTGCCGCCGGCAAAGCCGCTGCGAAAGAGCCAGCGACCAAGAAGGGCGGCAAGAAGGCCGCCGAGACGGTCGCGACTGTCGAGATTCCGGTTGCCGACGACGGCATGCCGGTCAGCGACGAAGAGGTCGCTGAAGAGCTCGCCAAGGACGCCCCCGAAGAAAAGGGCTTCGTCATCTCGCACCGCGACGAGAGCGACGAGCCCGTGCAGCAGGTCACCGTCGCCGGTGCGACCGCCGACCCGGTCAAGGACTACCTGAAGCAGATCGGAAAGGTCGCGCTGCTCAACGCCGAGCAAGAGGTAGAGCTTGCAAAGCGCATCGAGGCCGGCCTGTTCGCCGAAGAGAAGTTGAACGGCACCAAGAAGCTCTCGGCCAAGATGACGCGCGAGCTCGACTGGATCGCCGAAGACGGACGCCGCGCCAAGGACCACTTGCTCGAGGCCAACCTGCGACTCGTCGTCTCGCTAGCCAAGCGGTACACCGGACGCGGCATGCTCTTCCTCGACCTCATCCAAGAGGGCAACCTCGGTCTGATCCGCGCGGTCGAGAAGTTCGACTACACCAAGGGTTACAAGTTCTCGACGTACGCCACGTGGTGGATCCGTCAGGCGATCACGCGTGCCATGGCCGACCAGGCGCGCACGATCCGTATCCCGGTGCACATGGTCGAGGTCATCAACAAGCTCGCGCGTGTGCAGCGCCAGATGCTGCAAGACCTCGGACGCGAACCAACACCAGAAGAGCTCGCGAAAGAGCTCGACATGACGCCCGAGAAGGTCGTCGAGGTGCAGAAGTACGGACGCGAGCCGATCTCACTGCACACTCCGCTCGGTGAAGACGGCGACAGTGAGTTCGGTGACCTCATCGAGGACTCCGAGGCCGTAGTACCTGCGGACGCCGTCTCGTTCACCTTGCTGCAAGAGCAGCTGCACGCCGTGCTCGACACGTTGTCCGACCGCGAGGCCGGCGTGGTGTCGATGCGCTTCGGTCTCACCGATGGCCAGCCGAAGACACTGGACGAAATCGGCAAGGTCTACGGCGTCACACGCGAGCGCATCCGTCAGATAGAGAGCAAGACGATGAGCAAGCTGCGTCATCCGAGCCGCTCGCAGGTGCTGCGCGACTATCTGGACTAGCGCCTCCACAAGGAAACCTGCTGTCCGACGGACCGCTATGGGGTCGAGAGTTTGCCTATGCCTTGGAGGATCAGCACGACGTACGCGACGATGATTCCGGACCACACTGCGCATATGTACGTGGCGTTGAGCCACCGAGGCACCTTCTGCTGGCAGACCGTCACCACCAGTCCGGGAAGAATGGCGGCGACGAAGACCCAGAGCCCATAGCGATCGCGCCCTACCCGATTCGGATCCCATGCCTCGAGCACGAACACTGCAACGGCCGCTGGAGTCGCGATGGCCAGAGTGACGAACGGACGCGTGACGAGGGCATGCCACATGCCAGCAAGACCCATGCCATGTCGGGGACCGAAGCCGGCGAGTGAATGCGTTGTTCGTCGTCTCAGTTGCCGCTGGCGCGGTCGTGTCGGTCGGCGAGGCGGCGGTTGGGTTGGCGGTCGGGTCGGCTGCCTTGGCCGGGTAGTACTCGTCCGTCCAGCGCTGGCCGTCGTGGTACTGCACGTAGCCCGCGCGTGCGCTCGTGTACCAGCCCGGGCTTCCCGGCTCCCGTTCCACATGTCCCCCTCAGTAGGTCTTCGTGGGGTTGTCGACGCAGGTATGCGCGTTCTTGAAGAACAAGGGCCAACTCGATGAATGGACTAGCGACGGGGACGACCCGGGTGCCACAGTGACATCCGTGTCCGATGACGTCCCTCTCTGGGAACAGCGCATTCGCGCCCCGCAGCTCCTGTCTTTCAGCCTCTTGGGCCCCGCAGTGTCATGGGCGCACGACGATCCCGATCGCGGCGTCCTGCTGTCGACGCTCGGTGGACGCGTCGAGGCGTTTGCGTTCGATGCGTCGTCCACGCCCGCGTCTCTGACGAAAGTGACCAACCGACCGCACGGCACCCTGGGTGCTGCCATGTCGTCGGATGCATCCGCGGTGTACTGGTTTGACGACAACGCCGGCGATGAAGTCGGCCGCTGGGTGCGCCATGACCTCGCCACAGGCTCTGAGATCACGATGCTGGCCGACGGGCCTGCGAGCTACAGCGCGGGGATCCGAATGCTGGCCGATGGGGGAGCGGTCATCGGCCGGCTCATCGACGACGGTGCTGACCTGGTGGTCGCGACTCCCGACGGTTCCGGGCGAGTGGCGTACACCACCGAGCAGCCGGAGTACCTGATCGACGCTACGCCGGACGCCGCGTTGGCGCTCATGGCGTTCGGTCCTGACGGCGACTGGATGCACTACGGCCTCAAGGTGATTCGGCTTGCCGATGGTGTTGTGGTCGCAGAATTGGTGCATCAGGGCAAGCACCTTCAGGGTGTGGGGTTTCGACCAAACGACTCGACATGCGTCTTGCTCGGCCACGAACCGTCCGACCGCGTTGTGCCGGCACTGTGGAACACCGCCACCGGTGCCGTGAATGACATTGAGTCTGGCCTCGAAGGTGATGTCACGGCGCAGTGGTACCCAGACGGGCAGACACTGCTGCTGACCGCTCTCAGTCGCGGGCGGCACACGTTGCACGCATTCGACCTCGGGAGCGGCACGGTCACAGCACTCCCCTTGGCGCCCGCCGCGATCTCCACGACGTCGCCGCGGCCGGACGGAACGGTCCACGTCCTGTACTCGCGCTCCGAACAGCCCGTTTCGTTGGCCCGCATCAATCTCGAGGGCGATGTATCAGCACTCGTCGAGCTGGATGGAGAACCTCCGCCGGCATCGACCCAGTCGCAGGACGTCCTGGTCGAGGGGCCAGGCGGCACCGTCCACGCCCTCCTGCAACTGCCGACCGAGGGGAGCGCTCCCTTCCCGGCGTTGTTCATGCCGCACGGTGGGCCGATCGCCCAGGACTACGACGAGTGGCGCGACTCGCGGGGTGCCTACCTCGATGCGGGATACGCCGTCATCCGAGTCAACTACCGAGGATCGACCGGCTACGGCGCCGCCTGGCGTGACGCCCTCAATCGCCGTGTGGGCTTCATCGAGATGGAAGACCTGACCGTGATTCGCGACCACCTCGAGGACGCTGGGGTCATCGAACCAGCGCGGGTGAGCATCGCGGGTGGATCGTGGGGTGGCTATCTCACCCTCATGGCGGTGGGATTGCAGCCGAACCGATGGCGGTCGGGTGCCGCAATGGTGCCGGTTGCCGACTGGATCACGATGACCGAGGACTCGCCACCCTTCATGACGGTGTTCGATCGCTCGTTGTTCGGAGTGTCCATAGACGATGAGCCAGAGCTGTATCGCACCGCGTCGCCCATCTCCTATGTTGACCAGGTCGTGGCGCCGCTGTTCATCACGGCTGGCGAGAACGACCCACGATGCCCAGTGCGACAGATCGACCTCTACGTCGAAGCACTACGAAATCGCGGGCACGACGTCGACTACCAACGGCACGAAACCGGACACGGCGTGTATGACCTTGACCTGCGTGTCAAAGAAGTAGGCACGGTTCTCGAGTTTCTCGCGAGGACCAATCCGGTCTAGCGCGACCCTAGGTTGGTCGCGTGGCAGTGGGGACGCGCAGTCGGGGAAATCGCTTGGCTGCACTGACCAGGCCCTAGGGCATTGAGACCCGGTGTCGGCGGGAAAGCATTCCCTCTGCGATGCGCCGTTCGACGGAGGTCCAGTGACGCGGGTCAGTGTTGAGAAGATCGGCACCGAGCACCCACATCACGGCAACCTCTGAGTCCGCCGTGGGCTTCGGTGGATCGAGCACGACCCCCACCGAGTAGCACGCCTCATGCGGCACGTTCTCGCTTAACCAGGCAAGGACTTCCGTGAAGTCGGCGTCAGTCAGCAGGTAGCTATCAACCGACCAGGACCTGTAGCCGTCAGCCGACGGACGCTTGTTTGGGTCGTCGCCACCCTTGTAGATGAAGATAACGAAGTTGACCCCAGTGCCCTCGCGATGGAGTTTCCGCTCGTCGATTCCCATGACCTGCATGACCGAAGAGAAGTCCTCTGCGAGAGTCGGGTGCCTGGCGCACCAAGGCCGTCGACTAGTTGGCCGCCCTCCCGCGCACTCTACACTTCAGTTCTGGCATCTCACCGTGGTTGGCCGCCAAAGAAATCACGGCCTCTTCAAGTATCTCTGGACTCCAGACATCCCCATCGTTGCCTGGGTAGACCGCATAGAGGGGGAAGCAGGAACTGCTGATTGCGAGCCGCAGTTTGTGTCCGGGGCGCACTCGATATCGCAGTGTGGCCTAGGTCCACATTCACCCTTCGTGGGAGATCCACCATTTCGGTGACAGTGGCGCCTTCAACAATCAAACGTGCTGCCCCCGAGGGGTAGACGTCCAATAGTCGAGCGATGACGTGGGTCTGCCTGCTCGTAGCGCCCACCAAGAGCGAAGCTGAGATGGGACCGACGAGGTCATACGAGTCCACGGCTGACTCAGTGGTGAAAGTCGCTACATCGCGGCGGGCGTGAACGTGCTGTTCATCGGGAAGTTGTGCAAGCTGCCCCCACTCTGATTCGGCGAGGAACGGCACCGGGTCCTTGGGGTCGTGGGTCCAGGAAACCAGTGACCCCTCATCCTGCCCGCCTACGACGAGCCGACCACCTTCCGCCCCGTTGAGCGCGTTCGGCAACTGCGTTAAGACAAAACTGACCTTCTCCACATCGAGGGGCGGCCACTCGGCCGAGACTTGCCAGTCCGCGTGTGCAATCCGGTACCGAACCCGGGGTGCACGCCAGGCACCGGCGGAGCCCCCAAGATAGTGGTCGAGGAACGCTATGGGTTCGTCAAGCAGTCGCGGCAGATAGTTGTCGAGCGCAACTCGATCCACTTCGTGGTCGTGGTGCCGAGTGGCAATCTCATGCCATTCGTAGTCCTCGTGATCCGTCACATTCATTCGCAGGAACTGATGCTCGGCGGCCGGGGACTGCATCGCTGAACACCAGTCGTCGAGTTGAACACCCTTCAGGTTGTCCCACCAACCCCCCACGTGGAGGGCTGGTATCGCTAGCCGCGGCGCGGGTGAACCACCTGGAAAGCAGCGGGTCTCATAAGTCCCGTCGGCCGCAGAGTTCGACAACGCTTGAATGATTTCGAGGACCCTGGCCTCCACATCCTGCGGTAGAGAGATCGCGGGCGCGGACTGTTGCCCGGATCCCAATAGTTCTCGTTGCGCAGCAAGGTGATCGACTCCCCGCTCCGCCATGACTGCAGGGAGAACGGTCCCGTGCACATGACTCCGCCCGCCGGCGTTCCGTACTCCTTGCCCGCCCGCTCGGCGTAGGACTTCTGTGAGATGTACCCACCGACAGTGCCCATCCACTGCTCGAATAGGGCGCTGTGTTCGGTGAACTTAACCGTCACTTGGGCTGGACCCGTGGCCTCGATTGACTTGACGGAGTCATAGTAGTAAGCCCAGAAGGACCCCACCGACGGATCCATGTGGCGCTTTAGGCTGTAGACAACGTCCTCTGGCGTCAAGGGGTCGCCATTGGTGAAGGCGACACCCGGTCGCAAGTTAAAGATCATGGTGAGATCGTCAGGAGTCTCAATGCTCTCAGCGAGCCCCATCTCGACACCAAGATCAGCGTTCAAGCGCACCAGTCCCTCACACAGATTGGAGCTCACAGCTTGCGGGGAGTAGTCCCGACCAAGGCTGGGTCGATAGACGTCGGCTCCCCGAAGGGAAGTGCCCAGTTCAGAGAGTCGATCTCGCCGCTCGCGGACGGAGTGTCGATCGTCAACTCCACGGCTTGGTCACCCGGCTCATTGGCGCTGCAAGCGGCCACGACGGTCGCGCAGACCAATATCGGTATCAGTCGGGAGAATCGGTGGGTCCGTGCTGGGTGCGAGGTGGGCATCATTCCTCCTGGAGGTTGTCGATGATTTCGTTTGCGGGGTTGCGGGATGGCTTCCAGCCGCGGCGGGGCACGGCGGCGAGGAGTCTGCGGGTGTAGGGATGTGTTGGATCGCCCAGCACCGCTTGTGAGGCGCCGGCCTCAACGATGCGGCCTTCCTTCATTACAACTACGTCGTCAGACATGAGGTTCGCCACAACGAGATCATGTGTAATGAAGACCAGTGCGACGCCAGTTACTGCTCGGACGTCGGAGAGGACATTCAGGACTTGTGCCTGAATGGACACATCAAGAGCGGCTACGGCCTCGTCTAGGACGAGTACTTGTGGCTCTGCAACCAGAGCTCGCGCCAAGGCGACTCGCTGGCGCTGGCCCCCGGAGAGCGAGTGGGGGAAGGAACGCGACAAGCTCTCGGTAAGTCCAACCAACGTGAATAGCTCAGCGGCCCGGAGCCGGGCCTGAGTGCGACTGGCCAGACCATGGTTCCGCGCCACCTCTGCAAGGGCATCGCCGACGCGCTGCCGGGGGTCCAGTGAAGAGTAGGGGTCCTGGAAGACCAACTGCACCGCTTTGGCGCGCCGACGTCGCGCTCGGAGGCTACCCCGCAACTGGTGGTCGGGGACTCCCGCGATTGCGACTTCACCACTCGTGGCGGCTTCGAGACCGCAGATGATCCTTGCACAGGTGCTTTTTCCTGACCCACTTTCACCGACGACCGCGAGGGATCCCCCACTTGGGACATTGAACGACACCCCGTCGAGCGCAGTGATCTCATCAGTGCCTCGGTGAGCACCGTAGATCTTGGTGAGGTCCCGCACCTCAAGCACAGGTGCATTCATTGCTGCCTCACCTCGCCAAGTGCGTGATTGGCAGGGGAAAGTGACAGGCGACGTGACCTGCTTCGCCATTCACTAGCTGGCTCTCTGGGCGGTCGCTATCGCACACTTCTCGACGGCGTGGGCATCGTGGCGCGAAGCTGCATCCGCCCGCCACTTCAGCACCGGAAATTGGCCGGCCCGGAATGGCCGAAAGTCGCTCCATCTGTCCGAGAACCGGCCGGGAGGACATGAGTGCTGCCGAGTAGGGATGGGCGGGTTGGTCTTGGAGGCGTTTGGAGCTTTGCTCCTCGACGACGCTGCCTGCGTACATGACCGCCGTGCGGTCACACACAGCCGCGGCTAAGTCAAGATCATGGGAGATGAAGAGCATGGCCATCCCACGGTTGACCCGTTCCTCTTCGATGATCGCCATGACATCGGACTGAGTGGTTACATCCAAGGCTGTGGTGGGTTCGTCGGCTATGAGCAATCGTGGGCGCCGAACAAGCACAGACGCGATCATGACGCGCTGCAGGATGCCTCCGGAGAGCTCGTGAGGGTACTGCCGCAAGACGACTCCCGGCGTTGCCGATGCCTGCCTGTTTCAGCATGTCGAGGACCGCGCGCTGAGCGTCCGTGGTGTCGGGGAACAGATCTCGCAAACCTTCGGTCAGGAAATCTCCGATGGTGCGCATCGGATTGACGTGGGCGCGGGGGTCCTGAAAGACGATCCCAACTTCGGTGGATCGCCAGGCCCGGAGTTCCCGTGGGGTAAGCCCATGGACCTCGGTGCCGTCGAAATGGACTGCTCCGGCCACTCGAGCTCCCCGTGGCAGCAGCCGAAGGATCGCGCGAGCTGTCAGAGACTTGCCTGAACCAGACTCCCCAACAAGTCCTACTGATTCGCCCTCAGACACTCGTAGAGCCACCTCGCGCAGAAGAGGTGAAGAACTTGACGCGAGTTGCACGGACAATTTCTCGACCTCGAGGAGCATCGTCATCGACCACGACCCGTCGCGATCGCGAATCGAGCGCCGAGGACGTTTACGCTGACGACAGTGACCACGATGGTGAGCCCGGCGAAGAGGGACTGTTCCGGGTGTCCAGCAAGGATGGCCGACTGACCGTTCGCCACCATCAAGCCCCATTCGGGGGTCGGTGGCTGCACTCCGAGGCCTACGTAAGAAATGGCTGCAAGGTCTAGGAGTGCGTAACCAAAGGCGACCGCGGACTGGACTACAAGCAGTGGCAGAACGTTCGGCAGGATGTGACGCAAGCAGATCCTTAGACCGGAGAAGCCTTGGATCTCGAGGGCAGCGATGTAGGACATGTGGCGCTCGCGTAGGGCAGCACTTCGGACGACACGCCCTATGTACGGGATGTAGGCGATTGCCAGGGCGATTGCCGGCGCCATCAATCCCACCCCGAAAACTGCCGCAGCGACTATCGCGAGGATCAGGCCGGGGAGCGCGAAGGCGATGTCAAACGCGCGAGCGGTGGTGGTGTCGAAGGCACCTCCCCGCCAGGCGGCGGTGATTGCCAGCGTAGTGCCGACTGAGGAGGCGATGACTATGACCATGGCCGGGCCGATCAGGCTCGATCGCGCGCCATAGATGATCCGGCTGAGAATGTCCCTGCCAACGTCATCTGTACCCGCGGGGTGCGCGGCGGAGGGCGGGGCGAGCACCTGTCCCGGATCGACTGCCAGCGGATCGTATGGCGCAATGATCGGCGCAAAAATGGCAGCCAGGATCACGCCGACTACAACGAAAAAGGCGGCCCACGTGGTGACACCCCACGACGGCCTGCTCATCGAAAGACGACGCTCCCCGGCGAGTTCGACGACACTCACGACATGCCACCGGCTCTGACCCGCGGATCGAGCGCGGCCGTCATCACGTCGACCACGGTGTTGATGACGACAAAGGTGGCAATGAGGATAAGGGAGATGGCTTGAACCACGGCAATGTCCTGCCGTGCGGCGCTCTGGACCAACAAGGAACCAATGCCTTGAATCCCGAATGCCTGTTCAGCAATCGCGGTCGAGGCGAAGATTCCCGCGAGGGCGAGACCGCCGACGGTGACAAGGGGAGCCGAGGCGTTAAGTACCACGTGCTTGCGGACAATCTCAAGCGGTGCCGTGCCGCGGGCATGGGCGGTCATGACATGTTCCGACAGGAACTCGCGACGCAAGGCTTCGTGGCAAACCTGGGCGACATAGGCGAGCCATGCGAATGACAGAGCCACAGCCGGAAGGGTCAGATGCCAGAGGCGGGTCAATGAGCCCTCGCCTGCCCCGAAGACTGGAAACCACCCGAGGCCGGTCGCGAACACCGCGATCAATAGCACCGCCACGACAAAGGTCGGGGACGCCATCAGAACCGTCGTGACCGAGGTGACGGCAGTTGCGGTAGCGCCGCCGCGCCACGCCGCCACGACCCCAAGCAGCAGCCCGCACACCAATACGAGCAACGCAGCGTAAGCCACCAGCTGGAGCGTGATTGGTAGGCGACTGACTACCAGTTCTCGCACCTCGGTCCGGTTACTCAACGACGTTCCGAAGTCACCCTGAACAGCAGAGCCAACCCAATTGGCGTAGCCCCGCCAGAACGGCTGGTCGAGGTTGAACTCACTTCGGATAGCGGCAAGTGCTTCGGGAGATGGTCTTGAGTTGCCAGCCAGCAAAGTTGCGGGGTCACCGGGAGCCATGAACATGGCGCCGTAGATCACCAGGCTCCCGACGAATAGCGTCATAAGAAGCGTCAAAGCGCGAAGTGTGATGAACCGCGCGAGGGGTGATCTCACTATCTCCCTCCCAGGAGATATACAACAGTGTTGTACAACACTCTTGTACCCTGGGCTTCTGGCTGTCAAGACTTGGAGTAGAACGAAATGCCCATAGCGGTGGACCCCCAACAGCGACTCGATGACATCGCGAGAGCAACATTCCGAGTTGCGATGAACGTGGGCCCGCGTGCCATCACGGTTCGGGCTGTCGCAGCGAGGGTGACGCGCAGTCCAGGGGATTCGCTAAGCGTGAAGGTCACCATCGAAGTCCTCAGGATGGCATCGCTTGATGCCGTCAAGGCTTCTCTCTTAAGAACCAGGTTCTGCGACCAATTGCGAACAGCGTGTTCCGACCAGTGGTCGTTCGGGGAGTCCGGCCCTAGGTTGTTGCGGTGCCCAACACAATCGAGTCGCAAGAAGTCCCTGGTTCAGGTGTTCGCGAAGACGTGTGGATCCCCATGTCGGACGGAGTCCACCTGGCAGCGACGATCTACCGTCCCGATCCGCAGCTCGGTCCGCAGCCGTGTCTCGTCGAGGCTCTTCCGTACCGCAAGGATGATGTCTATTCGTCCAACGCCCGTGAGTACATCCGGCTGCGGGACGAATATCACTACGCCGTCTGTCGGATAGACGTGCGCGGCACTGGATCGTCGGCAGGACGGGCGACCGATGAATATCCCGCGACTGAGCGGGGCGACCTTTCCGCTGCCGTGGCTTGGCTGGCGGAGCAAGACTGGTGCACTGGCGACATCGGGATGTATGGCACGTCCTACTCCGGGTGTGCTGCGTTGCTCACCGCGTGCGAACGCCCGCCGGCCCTCAAGGCCATCATCGCTATCCAGGGTCCCGACGACCCGTACACCGATGACGTGCACTACCGCGGTGGTGCGCTTCAGTTCAGCGATCTCATCGACTACCCCAGCTACATGACGACCCTCAACGCGCTCCCCCCAGTGCCCGCCGTCTGGGGTGAGGGATGGCGCGATGAGTGGATGGCGCGTCTGGCCGAGCACGAGCCGTGGCTGCTTCACTGGCTGCGCGAACAGCGGGACTCCGCCTACTGGCGGGGGCAATCCGCACGGACGGATCTGTCGCGGATCGCCTGTCCGACGATGGTCGTCGCTGGCTGGGCGGACGGATATCGCAACGCTAGCTTTCGCATCCTCGAAGCTCTGAAAGCGAGCGGCGTCCCGCATCGACTCCTGGCAGGACCGTGGGCGCACGGAGCTTTGGATACCACCAGGCCTGGCCCCAGGATCGACGAAGTCGCCGAAGCGGTGCGGTGGTGGGACCGGTGGCTGCGAGGCGTCGACAGCGACGTAGGCGATGGCCTGAACGACACGTCGTCGATGTCGGTCTTCGTGCGCACCTCGACCATCCCTGCGCCAGACCTCGACACCCACAAGGGTTTCTGGATGCAGGAAGCGTGGCCGTCGCCGCGTGTGAGCACCGAGGTGCTGCCGCTATCTGGGTTGCCTCCATACCCAGTGAACCCAGCAGTCGGCGTTGACGCCTGGATCGACTGCGCAGGAACGATGCCATGGGGTCAGAGCGGCGATCTGAGATTCGACGATGCCGCGTCCATGACGTGGGACTTCGAAGCGGCTGAGCGCACGCTCTTGGGCCATCCGCGCGTCCGCCTGCGTCTGAGTGTGGACGTCCCCGTCGCGCAGCTGTCGGCCAAGCTCGCCGACGTGTTTCCGGACGGCACGTCGGCGCTCATCAGTCGAGGGCTGATCAACCTGACCCACCGCGACGACCCGGCGAATCCCACCCCGCTGGTTCCTGGCGAGATCTACGAGCTCGACGTCGAGCTGGACGCGTGTGCGTTCAGGTTCCTTCCTGGCCAACGGCTGCGGCTTAGCATCGCCGGAGCGGACTGGCCGAACAACGTGGCGCCGCCCGCGCCCGTGACCTTGACAGTGCACGGAGGAGAGATTCAGCTACCGATCTGGTCAGGCCCGTCGCCCTTTCCAGAGCCGACCATCGCGGTGCTGCCAGATGCCGAACCGGATCTCAGTCTGGACAACTGCGAATGGCGAATCTCGCGAGACGTGCTCAAGCGAACAGTTCGAGCGTCGGTCGACTATGGCAGTACGTTCGAGGGTCGTTACGACACAGGCATCATCGAACGCAATACGGGGTTCGTCAGCGTCAACACGAGGTCGTACCGCCAAGAGGCTCAAGCGGAGTCCGTCTACCAGATCGATTGGCCCGAGGCGTCCGTCCGAATCACGTCAACGCTTCACCTCGTGGCCGACGAGAACGACTTTGCTGTCAACATCGCGCTGGCTGCTGAAGAGAACGGCACCAGCGTGTTCACCCGCGAGTGGCGAGAAGTGCTGCCCCGGGATCTCGCTTAGCGCGGTTTCTCACTTCGGTCCATCGCGACCTGCAGATGGTCGCGTTGCCGAGCATGCAGTCTGAGGTTTGCCGCGCCAGCGATGCGGGCTGAATCAGGGATAGGGTCCTCGCTATGGACATGCTGAAGGGCGAGGAGATCGCCGAGGCCAACTTGATCGATTGGCGCAAACTGGCCCAGGGACTGCATGCCCGCTACCTGGTCGACGACTTCGGCACCGGGGCACGGTTCGTCGCCGCGGTGGGCGAGGCGGGAGACGTGCTCGGACATCAGCCCTGCGTGTCGATCGGCAATGGGTACGTCGACTTCAAGCTGGTCACCGGCGACGCCATCTACCGCGACGCCGAAGGCACCGAACACGTCGTCGAATGGGTGACCCAGCGTGACGTTGACCTCGCGCGACGGATCACCGAGATCGCCGCCCACCATAAGGTCGACACCGATCCAGCCTCGGTCAGCCACATCGAGCTCGGCCTCGACACGGCGCGCTCCGCGACCATCGCCCCCGTGTGGGCAGCCCTGCTGACCGGGAACGCCGAGTCCCAGGGCCACGGGACCCCCAGTGACGAGATCCGGGACGCCACGGGACGAGTACCGAACCTGTGGTTCGGCGACGCCGACGAGCACGAGACCCCGCGTCAGCGGTTCCACGTTGAGGTCTATGTGGCGCCCGAGGTGGCCGAGCAACGAATCGCCGCCGCCGTCGCCGCGGGTGGGACCGTCGTCGATGACAGCGACGCGCCTTCGCTCACCGTGATCGCCGACCAGGACGGCAACACGGGAGTCGTATGCGTCGACGCGTCTGCTGCGAAGAAGGATTGAGACACCAACGCGGAGGCTTCCGCCGTTTGCGCGCTAGCCGGGAAGACCACCCTGGTCACGTTTGGATTGTGACCGAGAGTGTGACGGCGGACGGGTCCGGCAGTCTTGCGATGTCCAAGGTCTCATTCAATTGGGACTGATAAAGCGCAGGTCAGGGTGCCTCGGCTCATTGCTGAGGAGATGAGGGCCGCGGAGTGTCATACGCCCACTGCCCCGCGCCGTGAAACGAATAATCTTCGCGTTGTTGTTGGTGGCACGCGTCAATCGAGGACGTCAGTGAAGACCTTGAGCGCACCGAAGCAGGCAAGCACAACCGCTGCTCCCGAGATGACCGATCCCGCCATCGCGATTCTGCCGTTGGTCGCGTTGCCGAGCATGCATCTGCGGTGTCCGGCGCGACCGAGCACGAAACCAGTCACGCCCAAAGCGCCGGCGATGAAGAAGGTCTCCGGGAAAAGCCCGAACAGAACTCCAACGACTCCCAAGGTGAGGGCAATAGGGCCCAGGTTGTTCCTCGGGCCCTGCACTACGACGACTGCCGGCTTATCACTCACAAATGCCTCCCCAGTCGGTGTGGTGGTGACTCAATCGCACGACCGGACCCAGTCTCTCGAATATGGAGGCCCTGGTGAAGTGCTCAGACGATCCCCGGCCAGAGCTGGAGTGCTAGCAGCCGGTGCAGTCGTCGGGGACATTGTCGATGATGGCTGCGAGGCCGTTGATCGCGACAGTTCCTCCAAGGTTGTACAGACCGCCGCCAACAACTGACGTGTTGAGGTTGACCAAGGCGGAGTCATTCAGGACCACAGCACCTTGACTGTTGTAGATGCCGCCTCCGTACTGGCCACTCGAGTTCTGCGAAACCAGGACATGTTGGTTGAGCGTCAGATCCGCCTCGTCGAGGTACACGCCTCCACCGGATGTCGACGCTTGATTGTTGACCACGCTCGCAGTGTTGCCAATTGTGATGGTCGTGCTGGAGTAGGCACCGTAGATCCCACCACCGAGTGTTGTTGCGCTGTTCCCATCGACGGACGCATCACCGGAAATCAGAACTGGATTCCCTTCCGCGTAGATGCCGCCCCCGATGACCGAACCGCTGTTGTGCGCGACGAGGCCATCCTCGCTGATGGCAACTCTCCCGTGGAAGCTCGCTATGCCGGCTCCGGTGAGCCCGGCACTGTTGCCCACGACCTTCGCCCGGTCGAACAGCGTTGTTCTGGCATAGGTGAAGATGCCGCCACCGTCCTCGTCCGCCGTGTTATTGGAGACGGTCGACCGCCCCAACAACCGAAGCGGCCCAGCGTTGAAGATGCCCCCGCCCACTCCTTCGGTGTGGTTCGCGGTCACGACAGTGTGCCCGGCGAGCGTGACGACTGGTCCCTCGTTGACGATCCCTCCACCATCGAAAGTGCTGAAACCGTGAGTGAGGGTCAGGTCAGTGATGCTGACGTGGACATTCCGATCGCCGTGGACCACGAGCACCGGAACGAGTCCCTCTCCGTCGAGGGACGGTACGGGCTTCTCATCAGTGGCCTTGCCTACGAACTCCATATCTTTGGCGACCCGGAAGCCTCCAAGGCACACGCCTTTGACCACGATCGTCGAGCCAGGGCGAGCGGCGAAGATCACCGCTTGCAAGTTTCCGCTTGCGGCGGCACCCGAGGTTGTATTCCTGACTCGGCACGTGCTCACTGATGCGGCGTCAGCAGACGGTGAGCCCACAAGAAGGCTCCCGGCGATGAGACCAAGAACAACCACGCCGAACTGCGCGACTGTCCTGCTGCGCGTCTTTCCTGGTCTCATGATCGAGGCCTCCTTGAGGAAATCTGGCCGAAACGGGCGGAGCGTTCGTTCCCTTTGACGCTATGCCGACCCCTCGGGTGCGCTTAGAGTCCGAGGTCCCTGATGTCGGAATCAGTTCACCTGCTCGGCAGCTCTCGGTCAGGCCGCACTCACCAGCGAAACTGCCTGGCGCGGCAACTCCGGTGTCCTTCGGAGATCAAGCAGACTGTCGCCATGCTCCGGGTGCAGGTCTTCGTCCCGTCTGAGTTGACGGATGACGTATCGGCGGTCTTCGAAGCGGAGCCAGCTGTGAGTGGCCTGGCGGTGATCCGGGGAGCGGCGGTTCGTCCTGCCGGCGACCTGGTGATGGCTGACGTTGCGCGCGAGGCGGCAAATGGTGTGATCGACCGGCTCCGCGATCTGGGTGTTCATCGAAAGGGGTCGATCCAAGTCGAGCGGGTGAACGCATGGCTCTCGCAAGAGGGTTTGGACGCCGAGGTGCGCTCACCGGGCAGCAGCGCAGACGCCGTGGTCTGGGTCGACGTCACGCACCGTGCGTATGAAGACTCCGAGTTGAACTACACCTATCTCAGCTTCATGACGTTGGCGACCTTGATCGCGGGCATTGCGATCGTTCTGGACTCTCAGATCTTGGTCATTGGCGCCATGGTGCTTGGCCCGGAGTTCGGGCCAATCGCCGCGCTTGGTGTCGCCTTGGTCCGGCATCGCTATCACTTGTTCCGCGTTGCCACCAGGACACTTCTCATCGGGTTCGCGGTGGGCATTGCACTGACGACGATTGCGGCCCTTGTCGGACGGCTGCTCTCGGCTGGATCACGCTCGCTCAGGTGGAGGGACCCCGTCCGGATACGGCATTCATTTACACACCCGACAAGTGGTCGTTCATCGTTGCGATCATTGCCGCCGCAGCAGGGGTCCTGTCGTTGACGTCAGATCGGCTGGGTGGGCTGTCTGGCGTGTTCATCTCGGTCACCACCGTGCCTGCTGCCGGCAACATTGCGTTAGGCCTGGCTTTCGGCGTCTGGCACGAGGTGTGGGGGAGCACTTTGCAGTTGGGCCTCAACCTCACCGCTATGGCAGTGGCCGGCTGGCTGACGCTCGTACTTCAGCAGCAGGTCTGGCGCCGCTTCGTGGCACGCCGAACCGTGATCTCCTAGCTGGGATCGGTTGGGACGCCGGAACGAGGCACTAGTAGACGACGTCGCAGCTCGACATCCGAAGCTCGCCGCTCGTGCAACGGTCTGCGCCGTCGTCACCGCGGATCGAGTCGAGGCCCGCGCCGCCATCGAGGGTGTCAGTGGATGCGCCGCCGAAGAGTTCGTCGTTGCCGTCGCCGCCATCGACCGTGTCCCGTCCGCCGCCGCCCTTGATGACGTCGTTGCCGTCACCTCCACAGAGCGTGTCGCCGGCTCCGAGGCCGGACACCTTGTCGGACCCAGCGAGGGCATGAATCACGTCACGTCCCGGGGTGCCGGTGATGACGTCGTTGCCCCCGGTCCCGAGCAGCGTCGGGGTCATGCCATCGCACTTCGGCACCACGACTGTGTAGCCGCAGGTGCGGTTCTTTTCGTTGCCAGCCTGATCGTGCGCCACCAGCTGCGCCGAGTACGTGCCCGCGCTAGCCGTCGACACTGCCGTCTGAGTCGACGCTGAGACAGGACCGGAGAGGGCGTCGGTCACGGTGCCAGTGACGAACGCGGAGGGTTGGCCGAGCTCGAAGGTCGGGGAAGTTCCGCACGTGATCGTCGGCGGCGTCGCGTCCCGCTTGATGGTGACCGATGCTGTACCCGGACCAGCTGCGCTGCTTGAGGTGGCCGTGCATGTGAAGGTCTTTCCATCGACGTCGGCCGACACGGTCGACTCGTCGCAGCCTTCTCGGGAAACGACTGGCGACTCGTCGTCCGTCACCGACCATTCGACCGAGACGTCGGACCGGTACCAACCGTTGTTGCCGAGCGTCCCGGTGACAGTTGGGGTGACGATTGGCGGGGTGTAGTCGCCGTCCGCGGGACGCCACAGGAAGACGCCGCGGACGGAGCTGCTCGTGTCGGCGTCAGTACCGAGGCCGATGCTGCCCTCAGCTGTGCTGCCAGCGAGTCGGTGCGAGTAGTCCGCGCCACCCGCGATGGGAAGGTCGGACGTTGCACTCCTCGATGCGGTCCAGCCGCTCGTCGACTCCGAGTAGAAGTAGGTCAGTGAGGTGTATGTCGTCCAGCGCATCACTCCGAGGAAACTGACTGCCCCCCAGAATCCGTCGATCCCGGCGACGACTGGAGGCTCGGCTGTCGCCAATCCGGGGGCGTGGGTGGCCATGAGGTCTTTCACCTGGTCGGCCGTGGCCCATGTCCAACCGGTGAGGTTGCGCCCACCGACGCTGCCGGAGCACGGCGAGACCCCGTCGGTTGGGCACACCGAGGCAACTTGGGACCACGAGAGGCCTGTCGTCTCGTGCAGCTCTCTCCACTCCTTGCCGTCCACTGTTGGCGCAGCGGCGGCCATCTGAGCTCCGGCAGAGCTGGCGGTCACGACGATTGCCGCGACGAGGACGAGACGTACAGTCCAGTGGTGCATTGAGGCCTCCCGAGTGGAATCGCTGCCAGGATCCACCCTGAACCGCCGATGCATCTACTGTCTGATGGTCGTAGTACCTCGAGCTAGACGTCCGCCCCATCCTTGGCCGGGCGCAGGTACACGAACCAATAGACAAGTCCAACCAGCAACCCACCTCCGACGATGTTGCCGAGGGTGGCGCCCGCGAGGTTGTTGACGAACCCGGCGAAGTCGAGCGAGTCGAGTTGCTCCTGCGTCACACCCGCGTCCAACGCCCCGTCCACAAGATCCTCGTTGTCACGCAGAAGCAATCCTTGCGGAATGAAGTACATGTTGGCGATCGAGTGCTCAAACCCGACTGCTACGAAGGCAGCGATCGGGAAGATGATCGCGAACACTTTGTCGACGACCGTCCGACCAGCCATTGCGAGCCACACCGCGAGGCACACCAGGACGTTGCACAAGACACCGCGAACAAAGACCACCTCGAAAGACAGTGACGTCTTGGTTGCTGCGATGGACAGCGCTGAGACGCCGACCTCACCCTCACCAAGGCTCCATCCCTCACCCAGCCAGACCATGAGGACCACTGACACTGCACCGACAAAGTTGCCCGCAAACACCACAGCCCAGTTGCGCAGGAGTTGGAGGGTGGTGATGTGCCCGTCGACGAGGCTCATCACCACCAAGTTGTTGCCTGTGAAGAGCTCGGCACCGGCGACCACTACCAGGATCAACCCGAGGGAGAAGGCGAACCCGGCCAGCCATCTGGTGGGACCGATGCCGAGCGATGAACCCGTTGCCACCACGGTGGACAGGACCGCACCAAGCGCGATGAAAGCTCCGGCGAGTATTCCGAGCATGAACGTCGGGACGATGGCTCCGCGAGCTTTGGTCACGCCCCGTGTCTCAACCAAGCGGGCGATCTCTGCCGGGGTGTACGCCTCGACTCCGGTCATCGGCGACTGCTGCTGCGCCATGTCGTACCCCGTCCTAGTCCGCGAACGCTCGCGCGCCCCTGTCGGGACGTGCTCATCTCACCGTGCGCTCGGGTATCAACCTAGGGTCTGAAGTCCTGGCCCGGTCAGACGACTGGCGACTCTGGATCTCGAGCTGGGTCGCCTTCGGGTAGTACATCGACGGCCCAGTCCGACCGCTTCCAATTTGGGACAGGAGTCTGACGACCCTTCTCTGGCACGAACGCCGACTGCTCCTTTGGTTCCATGCGGTGGATGTATCGCGGACAGTTGGGGAACACCGTCGTCGTCTGAACTCGCACGACGAACTGAGCTTCTGGATAGTCAGCTAGCAGGTCATCGTTGTCAGCAATGGACGCGACACCGTGCAGCCTCATTCGGTGTCCCTTCGACCAGTTGATGAACAGCATGCCGACCATGCCGTTAGCCACGACGTTGCCCATCGAGAGGTACATGCCGTTGCCGTTGTAGTTCGGGAAGGCGAGAGTGTGTTCGTCGACAATTTGCACGAACCCAGGTGCACCGCCCTTGTAGCTAACGGTAGGGAGCCCGTCCGGATCCACCGTCGCGAGAAAGAAGTGGTCGACGGAGGTGATGAATGCGGCGTCCGACCTACTGATCGTGTCTGTCACCAACACGTCTTCAAGTCGATCCGCGAGTCTCCTCGTATCAAACTGATCCTGCAGCTCGCGATTGCTCGGGTGGTAGAGAGTCATAGCGCTGCACCTCGACTTTGCGACGAATGTGACACCACCGTAGGGAGTGGGACGAGCCTTGGGCAGATCCCAAAGGGCTAGCCCCCTCTCGTTCACGTGGGCGCACAACGCGATCGGGAGGGCAGTCGAGCGGGCTAACCTCGTCTGATGGCGTTCGATGAGGGTTTGGCCGAGCGAGTACGCGAACTTCTTGACGAGGACGGGCGAATCGCAGAACGGAGAATGTTCGGAGGACTCTGTTTCCTGTCGGAGGGCAACATGTCCTTCGGCATCGTCGGCAGCGAGCTGATGGTGCGCGTGGGTGCCGATAGCTACGAGGCAGCGTTGGAGGAACCCGGTGCGCGTGAGATGGACTTCACGGGTCGATCGATGCGTGGCATGGTTTTCGTCGCGGAGGACGCCATCCAAGAGGACGATGGTCTGAGGACGTGGCTTAACCGCGGATTGGGGTTTGCTAGGTCGTTGCCGCCGAAGTAGCCCGATACTGCTCAGCCATTCGACTCTTTCGCAGGCGTCCCAGGCGCGCTCGACTCTAGGCGGGCTGCCAACTTGTCGAGGGCCGCGGACCACCCGCCCGCGCCGCCGGAGTCGGCCGACACGCCCACGTGGGTCAAAACCATGTGGGTACGCCCACCGAGGTCTGTCAGTTCAATGATCACTTCGGTCGTCTCAGGGAGTCCCGGCATACCAAGGGCCGCGGGGGAGACTACGTTTCCGTCTTCATCGGACATGCTGTCGGTGTACACCAGTCGCTTGTTGGTGATCACTTCACGGAACTCACCCGTGAACCACATTTGCATGTCCCCGCCAGGTGTCTTCATCTCCATGCACACGAGCCGTTTCCCCCCGACGCGGACATCCATTGTCGCGAACGGGATGCTCGCTCCGGTAGGTCCGTACCAAGACTGAAAGTGCTCAGATTCCGTCCACATGCGCCAGACAACCTCAGGGGGAACCTCGAAAGTGCGTTCGATCACGACAGCGTCCGATGGGGTGTCGATGTCAGTCATTTCGCTTCCGATCGTCGGCGCTCCAGTGGAGCTGGTTGAGGTAGTCGTCCATGCGGTTGAAGCGTGCTTCCCAGATCTGCCGGTACTGCTCAGTCCACGTAGAGATGTCCTTCAGGGGCGTGGCATCGAGCCTGCACGGTCGGTATTGCGCCTGGTGACTCTGTGAAAGAAGCCCTGCGCGCTCGAGGACTCGGATGTGTCTAGACACTGCCGGCAGGGTCATGTCGAACGGCTCGGCGATCTCGTTCACGCTGGCAACGCCCTGGGCTAGGCGGGCCAAGATCGCACGTCGCGTGGGGTTCGCGAGCGCGGCGAAGGTCTCTGTGAGCCGATCCTCAGTTGGATTGATGAGGCATGTTTAACAGATCTGTTAACTAAGGGCAAGGGATTTGCCAGCCTCGACTCGGTGGAGTGGTGCATCCGGCGTTGGCCTATGTGCCTGCCCGGGTAGGTTCGGTCCCTCGGTGAACGCGCTAGGCCCAGCCCAACTGCTGCAACGTCGCCACGTCGTTCCAGATCTTCGTCATGTGGCGGATCTTGTCGCCGTCGAAGTCCATGACGTAGACGTAGTCGGCCTCGGCGCTCTTGCCGGTCGGCGGATTCGGTCCGCCTGGTCCGGTGTTCGTCCCACGGAAGATTCCGTACGCCACGACGTTCTTGCGCGATTCATCAACCGCGAAGGAGCGAACCTCGGCCTGTCCGTCAGGCAGCGGAGTGAGAAGCCCCTTCATCCACTCCGTGTACCCCTCGACGGTGTCAATGCCCTGTAGAGCATCAGCTTGGGCGGAGAAGGTCGCATTGGGCTGGCAGTGCTGTTGGCACACTTCCCATCCCTTCCCCGTTTCACAGGCGTCGAAGAACCGCTCGGCGGTCGTCGCGATTGAAGTCATGGGACGCTCCTTCCAAGGGCCAAGGCGCGCAATGTCAGGCGCCTTTCGGCGCGATTCACCGTACTCTCGCCGCACGCGCTCGGGAATGAGCAAGAGTGGTCACACTGTGTGACCACTCTTGCTCCCTGAATGGGCAAACACGTAACGATCTGCCCGACGCGCTCGCCCCTAGTTCTTGAAGGCGTCCTTGACCTTCTCGCCAGCCTGCTTGATGTCAGCCTTGGACTGCTCGCCGCGGCCTTCTTGGCGGGTGTCCTCGTCGCCAGTGGCAGATCCCGTGGCTTCCTTGGCCTTGCCCTTCAGCTTTTCGCCGGTGTTCTTGGCCTTGTCCTCGACGCCCATGTCAGGCTCCTTTTCGCTAGGTGATCCCTTCTAGCGTTCCCTGTGGCGGCGGATCAAACCTCAGGCTCTCAGGGTCTTGCTGGCCTTTCGGACGGTTCGGCGTTGGGTCTAGCGTGGGGTGAGTCGTTCGACACGAGTTGATCAGACACCAGGCAAGAGGAGCTCGCGATGAGCTATGAGCAACCGATGGGTCAACCGCCTGTTCCGCCGGATGTGAACTCCAAGAAGATCCTTTGCGGCGTCCTCGGGATCGTGCTGGGTGGTCTCGGAATTCACCGGTTCCTCTTGGACGACGTCTCCGGTGGCATCATCCGCATCGTCATCACGGTGTTCACGTGTGGCCTCGGTGCGGTAATCGGACTCATCGAAGGAATCATCTACCTCACCAAGTCGGACGCGGAGTTCTACCAGATCTACATGGTCGAGAAGAAGGGCTGGTTCTAGCGCAAGTGCGTCCGGCGACCCGGCGCTACCACGGCTTCATGGCCGACAGTTCGCGGTGGGAACGCTTCACGTTTCGTCCGGACGACGTGGTCATCTCGACACCGGCAAAGTGCGGCACTACCTGGATGCAGACCATCGTCGGCATGCTGCTGCACGAGCGAGTCGATCTCGGTGCACCGATCAGCACCATCTCGCCGTGGCTCGACATCCAGATCCGAACCGACGACGAGGTGCTCGGTCTGCTCGACCGGCAGACGCATCGCCGATTCATCAAGACGCACACGCCCCTCGATGGCGTCCCGCTTGTCGAAGGCGTCACGTACATCACCGTGACGCGCCACCCGCTCGACGCGGCGCTATCCGACTTCGACCATGGCGAGAACATGCGCGGCGATCACGCGGAGGCGTTGCGGGTGGCGGCGTCCGGCGAACCCCCAGAGATCGAGGGCACTGAAGACGCGCCGGAGGACGTGACCGAGTTCTTGCGGTGGTTCATCGACAACCACGAACCCCCGACCGGATCGGGGCCACACGGACTCGAGGACTACTGCCACCAGGTGCTGACGTACTGGGACGCCAGGGACGAACCCAATGTTCACCTCTTTCACTACAGCGACATGTGGCATGACCTCGATGGGCAGATGCGACGCGTGGCCGAGGCGCTCGGCGTCCCGGTCGACGAGCGACGTTGGCCCGAGTACGTGGACGCGGCAAGCCTCAGTTCGATGCGTTCTCGCGCGCCGACACACGGCACCGGAGGCGGACAAGGACTTATGGGAGTCGACCGAGCAGTTCTTTCGCGTCGGTGGACGCCGTGAGTGGCATTCGCTCTTGACCGACGACGAGCTAGCCCACTTCGACGAACGATTGCGCTACCTCGCAGGTGACGCTGCCGACTGGGCACTCAACGGATGGAGCGCTAGTTCAACGCCTTGAACACGTCGTAGACCATGAACGCTGGCCACAGAATGCCCTGAACAATGGCCCACACGTACTCCCAGAACCGGTCAGCTTCCTGCCAGAAGTAGACCCACGCGCCGAGAATCCCCAACCCATAGATCGCGCCACCACCAGCCGCACCGGCGTTGCTGTTGTTGCTGCCCATAGCGCCTCCCAACCTCGCGAGACTGACGAAACATTGACCAGCCACAGTCGACCCTACTCAGAGCCTTCGTGGCCTAGCCTGGCTACGTGTCGACGACTACTCCGCTGCCGCTCGAGCGGTACCTGACTCGCGCGCGCGACCTCGCGGATGCGCGGTTTGATGAGCCACTGACGGTCGACGATCTAGCCGACGTGGCACACCTGTCACGTGCTCACTTCAGCCGCGAGTTCCGCAAGGCTTTCGGCGAGACGCCCTACGCCTACTTGCTGACCCGCCGCCTCGAGCGGGCCGCATCGCTGCTGCGCAGCACCGACTACTCGGTGGCCGACATCTGTATGCAGGTTGGCCTGACAAGTGTCGGGTCCTTCACGTCCAGCTTCACCAAGCGCTTCGGCAAGACGCCCACCGAGTACCGCGACTCGTTTCCGCCTGCCACCACCTGGGTGATGATTCCGCCGTGCGTGATGAAGGTGTACGGACGTCCGGGAACAGCACGATCGGAGAAGACGCCGGACGCCGACCCTCAGTAGGTTCGAGGCATCCCGAACACCAACGGAGGAATCGTGATCCGCATCAGCACTACCCAACTGTGGGTGCATGACCAGGACGAGGCGCGTGCCTTCTGGACCGACAAGATCGGGTTCGAGGTACGACAAGACGTCACCGTGCCAGAGATGGGCAACTTCAGGTGGCTAACGGTTGGCCCAGCTGAGCAAAACGACATCGCCATCGTGCTGATGTCGATCCCCGGACCACCGCTCACAGACGAGGCAACCCGCAAGCAGGTCGCCGAACTCACGGCCAAGGGTTTTGCCGGCACGGTGTTTCTCACCAGTGACGACGTGGTCAAGGCCTACGAAGAGCTCTCGGCTCGCGGGGTCGAGTTCACCGAGAAGCCACAGCAGCAGCCGTACGGGATCGACTGCGGGTTTCGCGATCCGTCAGGCAACAGCGTCCGGCTCACCCAACCAGCTGGCGACTGGGCCTAGAGGTCAGCAGTGAACGCTCTCGGCTCTGCGCAGTACTCGCCGAACCATCGGCTCGAAGAACTCCAGCGACTCCCACTCGTAGGCCGGGTCGAACGAGTTCTGGTCGTAGTACTCACAGAAGTCGACGGTCGCCTGGTAGTACGGGTGGTCCTTGTGGCGGTCGCGCGCGTTCGGGTCGGCGCCGGAGAAATGGAAGTAGTAGACGCCCTGGAAGAGCCCGTGGTGCTTCACGATCCAGTAGTTCTTCTCGCTCACATATGGCCGGAGCACTGCGGCAGCGACCTCGCTGTGGTTGGCGGGCGACAAGTAGTCGCCGATGTCGTGCAGCAGAACGCACACGACGGTCTCTTCGTCCTCTCCAGCACGATGCGCCCGCGTCGCCGCCTGGAGGGAGTGTTCGAGTCGGCTGATCTGGTAGCCGGCTGAGTCGTCCATCGTCTGCAACCACCCGAGCACGCGGTCAGCGAAGTCGGACGTCTGCTGTGCCTCGATCTCATCGAGCAGTTGGTAGTCCTCGGCGGTGCCGTCCTTCATTGCTGTGAAAGAGACCGTGCGGGTGTCGGTGCTCACGCGAGAGCCCTTCCGTCTGCGGGAACTGGTTTGTGGGTGCCGCTCAGCACATTCAAGCGTGCCATGAGGTCGTCGTACTCCATGTACACGTCTTGCAGGTGACGTGCCCCACTGTCGGGGTCGAACGCGAGGCGTCCGTGCAGCACGCGGTGTCCGTGAACGGTCAGCAGGTCACCGGTCTCGGTCTTGAAGGTCAACTTGTAGTGAGGGTTGTCGAGCATGCGACCCAACAGGCGGTATGCCTCGTAGAAGGCGCCGACGTCGTCGAACGAGGCATTGATCGGCAGGGCCAGCTGGTTGGAGAAACGGAACGTGCGGACGCGTCCGTAGGGGTCGAGCTGCACGATCGGGGCGGTGGCCTTGGTGTCTTCGTCCTCGCTGTACAACTGGAACGTCACGGGGACACGGCACAGCGCGTCGAACGCGGCTGGGTTCTCGGCGCGCAGATCAGCCAGGACGCGCCAGCCATCGACGAGCGTGCTCTCACCACCGGTCGACTCGTTCACCAGGAAGTGGAGCAGCTGGATGCTCGGCGGCCAGTGGTAGCTCGGCAAGTCACTGTGCGGCTTCAACTCGAGCGAGGTGTGCGCGACGTTGTAACCCTTGGGGTCGTGCCGGACGTTGTGCACGCGCTCGAACGCCGTCTCGCGGACGTGGCCGATCGCCTCGGCGAACCGTGCGACCTCGCAGTCTTCGCTCGGAGTGTTGTAGACGATCGCCGCGCCGTACTCGCGGACCGCTTCGAGGTAGGCCTTCTGCACGACGGGGTCGCCGACGACGCCCGCGTGCTCGAACCTCAGAAGACCGGGCAGCTCGGACGTCCAGAGCGTGATCGGGTACTCGGGCTCGGGGGAGCGGTTTGAGTAGTCGTTCGCTGCCAGCCACCCGAGGGTGAATGTCGTCGAGTGACCGTCGCTCCACACCACGTCGATGGCGGTGCCGTCGGCAGTGAACTCTGCGCTCGTTGCCGCGATGTCACCGGGGATGCTCGCGGTATACAGCCGACGTTCCCCGGACTGCGAGACGCGGCACTCATCGCACCAGCAGTTGTCTCTCAGCCAGACGTAGTGATACCTCGACGTCCGGTCGTCGATTGCCAGAGTGAGGTAGCCATCGTCCAGCGACACAGCGGTGCTTGGTTCAGTCTGTTGCGCGGTCATGCACGACTCCTTGAGGTCAGCACCAGTCTCGCCGTCGGGCGGGGGCCAGACAAGCAGTTGGCGCTGATCGGTCGAATGTGTCTGCCGGGCAGCAGTTCCTCGGAATCGGCTGCATTGGGCGGTCTGATCGGCCTAGCCTGCCGAAGTATGAGCAGACAATGGTGGGTTCTTGGTGTGTCGACGGGGGTCGTCATCGCGGTGGCAGCCTTGCTGCCGGCGAGCGCCACAGGCGAGCAAGCGCTTGAGGCGGGTGCTCCGGTGCGCATCGCCGCCGTTGGCGATATCGCCTGTAAGAACCCTCCTGCCAAGAACCAGGGGGTCTGCCAGTACGACGACGTCGCAAACACGATCGCAGCTGGCGACTACGACAAGCTGCTCCTGCTCGGAGACATCCAGTACGAGCACGGCGAGTACCGCAACTTCATCGAGAACTACGACGTGTACTGGGGACAGTTGCTTCCGATCACGGCGCCGGCGGCCGGAAACCACGACTGGGGTACCGAAGGGGCAGCCGGATACTTCCGCTACTTCGGTGACCTCGCGCCTGCCGCTTGGTACTCCTACGACCTTGGTAACCAGTGGCATGTCGTCACTCTTGACTCAACGCTGTGCGGCGCTGGTGGACGTGACTGTCGCCCTGGATCTGAGCAGTACGAATGGCTCAAGGCTGACCTCGCGTCGAGCGACGCCGCCTGCACGATCGCGGTGTGGCACCACCCGCGCTGGGACTGGTTCAAGTACCAGAAGGCCGACTGGACCCAGGAGTACGAGTTGCTCAGAACGGCGCCGCTCTACCGCCTCTCCTATCGGCACGGAGTCGACCTGCTCCTTGCCGGACACAACCACAACTACTCGAGGTGGATGCCCTCTGACCCGAGTGGTGCCTTCGATCCGGAGCGCGGCATCACGCAGTTCATCTCAGGTGCAGGTGGACGCAGCCTCAACGGCTTCGGAAACTTCCACACCCAGCCCGACACATTCGTCCGCGGGCAGGGCAAGGCGTTCGGCTTCGTCGACTTCAGCTTGTACGACGGCCGCTGGGAGTCGCAGTTCGTGTCAGCCGAAGGGCAGCCCAACTACCTCGATACGGCTGAGGGCACCTGTCACTAGCGCCCTGGTGACTGCGCTCCTCGCGTCATCGCGGCTGGCACGCAAGCGAGGCACAGAGTGAGCCGAATCACCTCCGAGTGACCCCGGACGGGGCTTGACCCGCGCTCTGGCCTGCTCCACTATTTGAGCGAGTGCTCAAAGCATTCGCTCAAAGGAGTGGATCATGACGACTGCGCTAGAACTTGCACCACAGGATCTCGCCGGCAAGAGTCGGCCCTCTCTCGACGATCTCGGCCTCAGGTTGACGCCCACAAGCGTCCCGCGTCAGGCATTGCTGATCGGGCGGCCGTTCGCATTCCTCGCCATGTACTGGGCCTTTGCCGCGATCGGGTGGTGGCCGATTGCCCTGGTGTGCATTGGCGCGATGTTCATCTCGGGCGTCGCCGTCCTCAACGACCTGATCCATGAGGTCATCAATGTGCGCGAGCGGCCGGCGCGAGCATTCATCGGCGTCATCGCTGCCCTCATGCTCGAGAACGGGGCGGCCGTCCGCGAGACACATCTTCAGCACCACTTCGGACGTCCCAACGAGTGGGACCCCGAGGGATACATCGACAACTACTCCTGGCCACGCTTGCTTCGGGAGTGCCCTCGATACCGCTACCGGCTATGGATCTGGACTTATCGCGCTCACCCCGAGGCCCGCGTTGCCGTTGCCGTTCAGACCCTCGCCCACGTGGCCGTGCTTGTTGCGGCTGTGGCATTTCCGTCGACTGAGTTGCGCGTCTTGGTCATCACCCTCGTTGTGGCTGGCCTCGCCTTTCCGATCATCTCCGCCCGTGGGCCACAAACGGCGTGGGGAAAGGGCGATCCGAACGCCACGATCGTGCGCGGACGCCTCGTGCCCAAGCTGCTGCTTGGCATGGTCTATCACCTCGAACACCACCTGTACCCCAGCGTGCCGACCTACCAGCTGGCCGAGCTAGCTCGTCGCCTCGACCCGTGGCTAGAAGAGCACGACGTGCGACGCGTTCAGGTGGTGTGACACATGACCGCACACGCCGGCCTCGCTGCCACGCCAATGGTGCTCGACCCCGTCGGAAGGCTGGACGCGAGCGTTGCTGAACTTCACCAGAATCCGCGCACGGCGGTTGGACGCGGTCACTTCTCGGTGCGACGCGGACGCTGGCTCGCGAACCTCGTCGCCAGCGGGCTCAGACTGCCTGCCGCGGGCGACGCGGTGGCGGTGTCGATTCGAGTCGAGCGCTTTGACGACCACGAGGTGTGGCATCGGACGCTTGGCCACATCCGCCTGACGACGACACTCGAGGCAGACGGCAACACCGTCGTCGAGCGCATCGGACGCCATGCCCTCACCTTCAGCGTCGCCGCTGAGTCGGGCTCTTTGGTCATGAGGCTTACTCACCTGTCGTCACGCATCGCCGGGGTGACAGTGAGATGGCCGCGTCGGCTGGGCTTCGACATCGATGCTCGCGTTGCGCCCTCCACCCTGAACGGTGTCTATGTGTCCGTTGAGATGCGTCATCGCTGGGGCGGGCGCCTTCTCGCCTACGCAGGTGACCTCGCAGTCTCGACTCCAAAGGAGGAGTCATGACGATCGGACTGATCCTGATGGCGACGCTGGCCGTCGTCGGTGCATTCGACACGATCTACTACCACGAGATCCGCGGTCGGCTGCCGGCTCGACCAGAGGCTCGACCGGAGTTGCGACTACACGCGGCCAGAGACGCCATCTACTTCGTGCTGTTCGTGACGCTGCCATGGGTCGAGTGGCATGGGCTCTGGGCCTTGGTGCTGCTATCCCTCTTCGTCACCGAGATCGTGATCACGCTGAACGACTTTGTGCTGGAGGACCGCGTCCGCGTCCCGCAAGGGGGAGTGTTCCCGGGTGAGCGGGTCGCTCACGCCGTGATGGGGATCATCTACGGGTCGATGCTCGCCGCCATGGCACCGACGGTCATCGACTGGATGGGGGAGTCGAGTTCCTTGGTCGCTGCTGAGCAAGCGCTGCCTTCGTGGTTCTTGGTTGGTCTGACCCTGATGGGAGTCGGCACGCTGCTGTCCGGCGTCCGCGACGCTTACGCGGCTGCGGGGCTCCCTCATTGCTCCTACCCGTGGACGCCGCTGCCGCTGTCTGTTCTGGACGAGGATCGCCCCACTGTGAGGGAGACCGCTGATGTCTGACCGACTCCGCAACAGACGTCGTCACCAGCGAGTGTTCGTGCTTGCCGGCAGCTACAACCTGCTGTGGGGAGTGCTGACGATCACTCACCCGCAATGGCTCTGGGACGTTGCCGGTATGCCAGACGCCAACTACCCACAGATCTTCGCGACGCTAGGAATGGTGGTCGGGCTCTACGGCCTCGTGTACTTCGAAATTGCGCGACGCCCCGAGGACGGGTTCGTGTTGGCGGCCGTGGGGCTCGTGGGCAAGGTGATCGGACCGATCGGATTGGGCTACTTGATCCTTTCGGGTCAGTGGCCGCTGGCGACGGTTGTCATTTGCCTCACGAACGACGTGATCTGGTGGGTGCCGTTCAGCCGGTACCTCAAGGACGCCTGGCCTACGTTTGCAGCGAGCCTGGCAGTGAAGGAGCCCCATGTCGTCTGACACCAAAGAACGCATTGTCGAAGCCACCATCGAAACGTTGCGTGAAGAGGGTTTCGCCGGGACGAGCGCCAGGGCGATCGCATCCAAGGGCGACTTCAACCAAGCCCTGGTGTTCTACCACTTCGGCACGCTGAACGAGCTGCTGCTTGCGGCGCTCGACGCCACGAGCGAGCGCCGCATGAAGCGGTATCGCGAAGCGCTGACCGGTGTGAAGGGCCTTCCAGCGACGCTGCGCGTGGCTGGCGATCTCTACGCCGAGGATCAGAGTGAGGGGCACATCACGGTGCTCTGTGAGTTGGTTGCAGGCAGTGCCACCGCGAAGGGGTTGGGGCCTGAGATCGTCAAACGGCTGCAGCCGTGGATGCAGCTGACCGAGGACGCCTTGACGAATGCGCTCGCCAAGAGCCCGCTCCGTCGGTTAGTCCCGGTGAACGAGATGGCCTACCCCATCGTCGCGACATATCTCGGCATCGAACTATTGGCGCACCTGGACGGTGATCACTCCAAGGCTGACGCACTCTTCGCCACTGTCACCAAGACCACCAACCGGCTGGGTCGGCTGCTGGGGGGCCGCGACAAGGGGGCCACTCGCTAGAGTCTGTCCATGGCGAAGATGAGTATGAACAAGGTGATCCACGGGGCGTTTCGGCGAGATCTCAAGAGATTCATCGATGCCCTTGACCGGTTCCCCGCGGGCAACCAGACGCGTGCACAGCAGCTGGCAACCGCGTGGGAGAACTTCGACGACCAGCTCACGCATCACCACACTGGTGAGCATGAGATTGCTTGGCCGCATCTCAAACGCATTGGCGTGAGCGAAGAGCTTCTCGCCACCATGGACGCCGAGCACGACGCGATGGCAGCGGCGCTGGCCAAAGCCGGCTCCGCCATCTCGTCGCTCGCGCGAACGGCGTCTGCCGATGACGCGGCTGCGGCCAAGTCAGCGATGCTCTCGCTCGAGTCGGCGATGCTGACCCACCTCGATCACGAAGAAGCCGAGTTCGAGTCTGTCTACTTGGACAACGCCGACCATGAAGAGATCAAAGCCATGGGCAAAGAGTTCGCGAAGGTGAGCCCCTCGCGAGGCGGACGCTTCTTCACCTGGCTGCTCGACGGCGCAACCGCAGACGAGAAGGCTGCCGCCACCAGCACTGTCCCTGGCCCGGTTCTTGCCGTGATCGGTGGCATCTGGGGACGCGGGTACCGCAAGAACATCGCACCGGTGTGGCGGTCGTAGGTGGACCTTCGGCAACGCGACTTTCTCAAGGAGTTCGACTTCACCGGCGAAGAGATGCAGTACCTGCTCGACGTGTCTGCGCAGTTGAAGGCTATGAAGAAGTCTGGCAAGGAGCGTCAAGTTCTGGCAGGTAAGAGCGTGGCGCTGATCTTCGAGAAGACTTCGACGCGTACGCGTTGCGCTTTCGAGGTTGCTGCCTTCGACCAGGGGGCGCACACCACCTACCTCGACCCCACGTCATCGCAGATCGGTCACAAGGAGTCGGCTGCCGACACCGCACGCGTCCTGTGCCGCATGTTTGACGGCATCCAGTTTCGCGGCAAGGCGCAGGCGACGATTGAAGAGCTTGCCGAGTACAGCGATGTGCCCGTATTCAACGGCTTGACCGACGAGTGGCACCCCACCCAGATGCTGGCCGACTTCCTCACGATGCTCGAGCACTCCAACAAGCCAGCCAACGAGCTGTCGTATTGCTTTATGGGCGATGGCCGCTTCAACATGGGCCGCTCGCTCTATGCGATGGGCGCAGTGATGGGGTCTGACGTCCGCATCTGCGCTCCTCAGGAGCTTTGGCCGGACGCCGACGTGCGCGAGCTTGCGGCGTCCAGGGCTGAGCAGACTGGTGCCCGACTCACGCTGACCGAAGACACCGAAGAGGGCCTCAATGGGGTCGACTTCGTGCACACCGACGTGTGGGTCTCGATGGGGGAGCCACGCGAAGTGTGGGAGCACCGCGTCAAGACGCTGACCCCGTACCAGGTCAACGTCTCCGCGATGAAAGCCACGAAGAACCCGGAAGCGCGGTTCATGCACTGCTTGCCGGCGTACCACGATGAGAACACTGCGGTCGGTCGTGACATCGCCGAACTCACTGGCATGACTGGTGGCCTCGAGGTGAGCGATGAGGTGTTCAACTCACCGGTCAACATCGCCTTCGACCAGGCAGAGAACCGGCTTCACACGATCAAGGCCGTCATGGTCGCCACGATGAGCTAAGGGCTCGATTGATCGGTTCCCCGTGCGATCCAGCTACCTCGTCGTGATGCGGACGTAGTCGATGTCGCCGATGTAGTAGTCACACCCCACACTTCCACCGCACTCTGGCTTTCCGCCGATCGACAGGTACTTGCTGTTCGAGACCGATCCAGACACGTGATACCTGGTGTCAGTGACCACGCCGTCGACGCTCATCACCACGCGGTCCGGGAATCGAGTACACACAATCTTGTGCCAACGGCCGTCGTCGACCCGTTGGCCCGAACCGACACCCGATGACTCGTCGTTGCTGCCTCGGAACAAGCAGGTGGCCAGACCGTTGTGCGTCTCGATCTTCCAGAATCCGCCATACGTATTCGACTGGCCCTTCTGGATGATGTTGACGCCTGCCGCTCTGGTGCGAATCGCGATCGCCACTCGGTACATGCCGACACCAGGGTCAAGCTCAGGAGTGTCGGGTATCAGCACCAACCGTTCGTAACCCGGGGGGCCCCACGCGCCTTCGGTCGGGAAGTTGTAGTACGTGCGGTTCTTGTAGGTCATGCCGGTGTTGACGTCAGCGCCGACGGCAGCGTCGAAGCCATTGCCGCTCGTGTCGGTAGCGGTCGACGAGTCTGGGGCTTCGTTGAATGCCCAGATTCCCGCTGGAGTCCACGGGGCCGCACTTGCTGTGGTGGCGATTGATGCGATCACGACGCCAGCGATGGCCGCCCCGAACCTGGCGGTGGTCTTCCCCCGCATGGCGCTGCCCTCCCGAGTCGGCCCCCCTCTAGGGTCACTACCCGGTGCTGTTGGGCCCAAACGGCGACCCACGCCTCATCCTGCTCCGACCCGGGGGCTGTGGCTAGACGCCGCGCCCGGGCAATAAGTTCGCGGGTGTCAGCCGTCCTCGGCTAGCAGAGTGGGGAACGCAGTGCCAAGCTCGGTGGCGAGGTCGCGGGCTACTGACACATCGTCCGAGGTGAATGACGGTTCGGACGCCCGACGCGTGGCAAAGACCTCGCCCCGAACCTCTCCCTCAGCCACGATCGGAACGCCCATGAACCCGCTCACGCGCGTGGGCGGAACGATCTGAATGTGTTCCTGGACGACCTTCTGGCCGTTCGTTCCGCTGACGTAGGCGTCATGGGCGAGCAGCCGCGCGGTCGCTTCGGGGTAATCGGCGGTAGGAAACTTGTCGTCAGGATCGACGGCCTCTTCTGGGGCGTACTCACCCACCTTGACCAAGTCGCGGTAGTGGTCATCCTGCAGAAGCGTCACGGTAACCGTGCGGGCACCGAGCTCTTCACAGATGACGGTGGCCGCGGCCTCAACCACGGGCAGCAGCCCCGACGTGTCGTCGATGGCCTCACGCAAACGGCTGCGCGCGCGCATGCGGGCGCTTGGACCCCATGCCAACCGGTGGGCATACCGACCGGGGCGCTCGCCGTCCTCGCTCACGTAAGCCTCCGCTCACGCTTGTACGTCCCCGTGCGCGCTGAACGATACCGGCATAAGACCACGAAATTGCACGAAGTGGGGCAACCGATCTTGGCTGCCCCACTTCGTGACAAACTCGCTACTGATGACTGTGTGTCACCACGTTGATCACTTCGGCTGCGGCGTCCAGCGCAGGTAGGGCTTGACCTCTTCTACCTCACCGAACTTCTCTTTGGCGTCCTCGGTTGAGAGGGTCGGAGCCACAATCACGCGACCACCCGGAACCCAGTCGACTGGCGTCGAGACGGGTGCGCGGTCGGTGAGCTGCAGTGCGTCAGTCACGCGCAAGATCTCGTCGAAGTTGCGACCGACCGACTTGGGGTAGGTCAAGGTGAGCCGCACCTTGTTCTTGGGGTCGATGATGAACACCGAGCGCACCGTCGAGGTGTCACCCTCGCCGGGGTGGAGCATGTCGTAGAGCTCAGAGATCTTGTGGTCAGAGTCAGCGATGATCGGGAAGTTCAGGGGGACGCCGCCGACGTCCTTGATGTCGGGTGCCCAACCCTTGTGGTCTTCGACCGAGTCGACCGAGATCGCGATGGTCTTGACGTTGCGCTTGCTGAACTCGTCGGACAGGCCAGCGGTGCGCCCCAGCTCGGTGGTGCACACCGGTGTGAAGTCTGCCGGGTGGCTGAAGAAGACTGCCCACGAACCGTCCTTCCAGTCGTGGAAGTTGATGGTTCCTTCGGTCGTTTCCGCAGTGAAGTTGGGCGCTTCGTCGCCTAGGCGAATGGACATGTTCCACCTTCTCGTCAGATCTCAGATTGGTGCCTGTCACGCTATCGCAGCGCAGAATTCCGATTCGCGTACGGCCCTGACGGTGAGCGCTAGCTGACGTACCCCAACAGGGTCGTGCCGACGACCTCGTTGTCGTAGAACGTTCCGCCAAGTGCCGCCGCGCCTGGCCCGACGGCATAGAGCGGTACCGGAACATCGGTGTGGTCACCCTCTTGGGTGCAGGTGCCGTTCCAGGTCACGCCCCAGCGCTTCGCGAGGACATCAGAGATGCCGTGCTCACCACACGAGTTCACGGTGGCGATCTCCTGCTGCGTTGCCGTGATACCGGTGTATGTCTTCAGCGTGCCTGCGACCGAGGCACCGGCAGAAATCTTGCCCCACATGAACTCAGTGGTGGCCTTTTGGGCCTTCAGCGCAGTGATGTTGGTCTGTGAGCTCAGCGCCATGCCGCCGGTTTCGTGGTCGCCGGTGACGACGACGAGCGTTTCGTTGGCGATGCCCTTGGCGTTCAGCCAGTCCCAGGCAGCTCGCACTGCGGCATCGCCTTCGATCATCTCGCTCCCGAGCGAACCGGCGTCCCTCGCGTGACCGGCCCAGTCGACGAGCCCCGCCTCAACCATGAGGAAGAACCCATCACTGTCACGGCTCAGCACGTCAAGGCCGGCCGTGGTCATCTCGGGGAGCGTCGGCTCGGTGCGCGTGACGCCTTCGTCGTCGCGGTCGAGGTTGTACGACATGTTCCAACTACCAAAGAGTCCGTACACCGGCCCCTTGGCTCCAGACGCCGCGTAACTCTGCATCTCGGTGCGGTTCTTCGCGTAGGTGACGCTGGGGTCACCGAGCAGTGGTCCGACGTTCCCTTGACGCAGACCGCCACCGAAGAGGTACTCGATGCCTTGGTCGGCCATTTGCTCGGCGATGGTCTCGGTCTCACCGCGGTCAGTGACGTGCGCAGCAAACGCGGCGGGCGTGGCGTCCGTGATGTAACTGTCAGAGATGAGGCCGGTAGCCATGCCGGTTGACTCGGCGCGCTCGAGCATCGTCTCGACAGATGCTGCGCCGCCACCCGAGGTGGGAACCATGCCGACCCAGCCGTTGAGAGTCTCGACGCCAGACGCGAGCGCCGTACCCCCTGCGGCGGAATCGGTGGTGCCTTCGAGCGATGTCGAGTCGATGGTGGTCTTGACGCTCCACGGGATGCGGTTCGTCAGGTTGAGGGTGCCGCCGTTCATGCGCCGGGCGAGGTCGACCTGTGCTGGACCGAATCCGTCCACGATCACGTAGACGATGTTCTTGGGTGCGCTCGCAGGTGGCGGGGGCGGCGGTTTGATGGGCTTCGCGGCGGACGCCGGCTGCATCGCGAGGAGGAGAGTGAGACCCAGAACGGCGGATCCAGCGGCGGCGGCAGTGCTCTTGCGCATGCTAAAGGCCCAATCGTCGGGGAACGTTGGTCGGACATTAGCGGCCCCACTAAGGTTCGGGAGGCCATTCTTGAGAAGCGAAGGCAGGAACCGTGGAAACGACTGTCTTCCTCACTGTGCTCACTGTCCGATTTGTGCTGCCTTTCGCCATTCTTCGGTATCCGCTGCCTGGAGTGCTCGCCTGCCTCGTCGTCGACGGCATGGATCAGACGGTCTTTCAGTGGTTCGGGTTCGACCCGCCGTTCTACCAGGGATACGACAAGGCCATGGACGTCTTCTACCTCGGCGTCGCTTACATCTCGACCATGCGCAACTGGGTCAACCTGCACGCCTTCACGGTGTCGCGCTTCCTGTTCTTCTATCGACAGATCGGCGTCGTGGCGTTCGAGCTCACTCAAGTGCGAGCGTTGTTGCTCGTGTTCCCAAACACCTTCGAGTACTTCTTCATCGCCTACGAGGGCATTCGGTCGCGATGGAACACCATTCGCTTTCAGCTGAAGTTCTGGCTGCTGCTGGCCGCGTTCATCTGGATCGTCATCAAGCTGCCTCAGGAGTACTGGATCCACATCGCGCAGCTCGACTTCACCGACACCGTGAAGGACGTGCCCTGGTTCCTACCCGCCATCGTCGTTGCGATTCTGATCGGCGCTGCGATTGCGTGGTTCGTCGTGCGTCCGCGGCTCGACCCTGCTGATCACGGCTGGCAGATCACTGCCCCGCCATTGCCAGAGGAGATGGACACCGGCAAGGAGCGCTTCGCGTTCATGGCCGAACACGGCAAGGTGTGGTCAGGGGCTTCGCTCGAGAAGATTCTGCTCATCGGGCTGCTGTTCGTGATCTTTGCATCGATCCTGCCCGAGACCGAAGTGTCGAGTCTGACGCTGTTCATCTGGGTCGGGCTGTTCGTGCTCCTGAACACTGCCGCTGCCCTCTACGTCGTGCGCAGAAACTGGAGCACTGAATCAGTGCTCGTCTCGTTCGGCGCCAGGCTCGTGCTCAACATCGGCATCCTGGCTGTCACGGACGTCGTGATGGGTGTTGAGTCGTCGTTCCGGGACGCGTTCTTCTTCCTGTTCCTGTTCACGGTGTTGGTGACGCTCTACGACAGGTACCGACCGGTGTACGAGTTCCGCCGCAAGGTGCTTCCCACACTCCAAGCCTCGAGCGCAGACTAGATCGAGTCAGACTGAAGGGGTGGTGGCCGTGGCCACCACCCCTTCAGATCCATCTAGGCAATGACAGCTAGGTGGACGAACCACCACCTGAGCCGTGTGCACCAGCGTCCGGTGACCCGTGCTCGTGTTCGAGCGCGATTTCGTCGGCACTCGACATGCCTTCTGGCAGGTCGATGGTCATCTTTGGCCCAGTGAACCAGCGCTTGGCCGAGACCTCCCAGCCGATCCAGAGAGCGATCAAGATCGCGCCAAGGACCAGCGGTGCGTAGTTGACAAACTTCCAGTCGAAGGGCACCTCAGCGGTGTCCGGGGATCCGAGGAAGCCACGCATGAAGCCAGGTGCCCCCGCCGGATACAGCGGCAAGATGAAGTAGACCGACGTGATCAGGATCTCAAGGATCGCGATCGGTGCCATCCACTTCCACTTGTTGCCGAGGTTCCACGACCCCTGCTTGAAGGAGTCACCAGCTCGCCAGCGGTAGAAGATCGGAATGGCGAATGCGAGGTAGAGACCGAGCACGCCGATCGACACGACTGCGAAGAATGCCGTCACCGTGAGGATCGGTTCTTCTGCCGTCCCGATGTTGACCTCCCACAGCGCCGGCAGCGTCAAGATGAGGCCAGCAACTGCCACCGCCATCACCGCATTCACCGGGGTGCGGTTCTTGTCGAGCTTGGCCCAGTACTTCGACCCTGGAACACCGCCGTCACGGCTGAACGCAAAGAGCATGCGCGAGGCTGACGTGAGGCACGCCGTGGTGCAGAAGAGCTGACCAATTGTCGCGATGAGCAACACCAGGCCGGCAACCTTGGGCGAGAGTGCCTGGTCGAAGATGACTTGCACGCCGCCACCGCCCGCGGTGACCTCATCGGCGTCCTGAACGGCGAACAAGAAGCTCAGCAGCAGGATCCAGCCACCGATTGCGGAGTAGAAGATTGAACGCCAGATGCCCTTGGCAGCCGAGTCTGCGGCCGAGTGAGTCTCTTCAGACAAGTGAGCCGACGCGTCATACCCGGTGATCGTGTACTGCGTGAGCAAGAAGCCGAGTGGCAGCACGTAGAGCCAGAATCCGAGGTTGGACGTCGACCCCTCGTACAACCCGCCCGTGTTGTTCACCGTTCCGGTGAACACCTCGCCGATCTCCCAGTGCGTGGCGCCGTCCTTCATGAAGAACCACAGGATCGCGACGATGACAGTGGCGCCGATCACGTGCCACCAGACCGAGACGTTGTTGACGATGGCGAGCAGGTGACTCGAGAAGATGTTGACGAGCGATACGACGACGAGGATGATGACGAACATCAGGAAGACGCGCCGCAACGAGTAGCCCTCGGCCCACGACGCACTGAAGCGCGTAAGGCTGTAATCGAGGAACGTTGCGCAGCCATAGGCGACCGATGCCACGATGGCGACCAATCCGACCAGGTTGAGCCAGCCGGTGTAGAAGCCAGCCTTGACGCCACCCAGCTTCGACGACCACCAGTAGATGCCACCTGAGGTGGGATAGGCGGAGACGAGCTCGGATAGACAGAATCCGATGATGAGGATGAACGTCGAGATCAGTGGCCAGCCGATGGCGATGGCAATCGGACCACCGTTGTTCCACCCAAAGTAGAACGTCGTGAAGCAGCCGGCCAAGATCGAGATGATCGAGAACGAGATGGCGAAGTTCGAGAACCCCGACCAAGTGCGGCTGAGTTCTTGCTTATAGCCGAGCGAGGCGAGCTTCTGCTCGTCCTCGTTCAGCTTCGACATATCCACCACGGTGGTGTCTCCTCTTCTGGAACCCCTCTGAAGATCACGGCGGCGCCGTGAACCTTGGTCGCAGTGTGACCCCGGTCACACCGCCCTGTCCTGCTACACGCCGAGATTCGCCGCAAACCTGTCCGATATCTCCGTTTAGTCACTGCGGCGCACCTCCTCCAGCCATGTGCCGAAGTCTGCGGAGTCGAACTCGGCGACTGCGCGCCGGTACTTCTCCATGCCCCATTCCCAAAAGTCGAACTCGAGGTCGCTGGTGCCGTCCTGGATCGAGGCCCACAGCGTCCAGCCGTACTTGCTCATCAACCCCCACAGCCGCGCCCTCGCCGTGAGCGCACTCGACGCCTGACCGACGTAGGCGCTGACGAGGCGTCCTAGGTCGTCAGGGGTACCGCGCGCTTCGCTCCACAGGTTGCCGATCTCGAAGAACGGGTCGTTGTTACCGGAGTACTCGTAGTCGATGAGCCACAGCCGGTCGCCGTTGTCGATGACGTTGGCGGCGAGCAGGTCGTTGTTGCATGGAACGGTCGCGACCGGCTGAGCGTTGAGTGCCTCACCGATGGCCGCGGCGTGGTCGGCGAACTCGAGATAGCGGTCGGGCAGCCGAAGATCTCGTTGCCGCACGATCTCGAGGTATCGCTGCTGCAGCTCGAGCATGTTGAACTCACCGACGAACCGTGGCCCGCTGTGCAGTTGGCGGCAGACCGAGGTGATGCGCGAGGCGTTGTCGGGATTGAGGACATCGGAGTCTTGCCACGTGCGCCCGTTGACGAAGCGGACGACGAGCACGCTCACCTCAGGGTGGTACGCGACAACCTCAGGCGCAGCACCGGACGCGGCTGCCGCCACCGAGTTGGTGTGCTCGTTGTCACGGTCGATCGCGAGCAGGGCGCTCTCGGGTGTCGATAGTCGGGCCACGACATCACCGTCGGGAGTCGTGACCTTCAAGTTGCGATTGGTGAGACCGCCAGCCAGATCAACGACGGTCGTGCGAGAGGCAAGTGCAGGAACTGCGTCGAGGCGCGCGAGCAATTGCGGGGTCAAGTCGGCCACCGCGACCTCTAGCACCATCGCACCCTCCGGGACGCGCTCGAAGCGCCCCCCGGTTGAGCCCGTCCTTCTGTGGTACCGCAACGCGTCCGCACGCGCCGCGCTGAATCTAGACCACCTGAGCCGCACGCGGTAGTGGTCTGGCTACCCAAAGTGGTTGGATGCCGCGTGAGTCCAGAGGAGTGGTTATGAGCCAGGACGTGCCATCGCAGGCTCGCGTGGTCGTGATCGGTGGCGGAATCGTGGGCGCCAGCGTGGCGTACCACCTCGCGCACCTCGGCTGGACTGACGTCGTTGTACTCGAGCAGGGAAAGCTGTCGGGAGGCACCACCTGGCACGCGGCTGGCCTCGTGGGGCAGCTTCGTGCCACCGAGAGTGGCACCCGGCTGGTCCAGTACTCCGCGTCGTTGTACGAGCGACTCGAACAGGAGACCGGTCTGTCGACCGGGTTCAAGCGTTGCGGTGGCGTCACGGTCGCGCGCTCCGCCGACCGCATGGTGCAGCTGCAACGGACAGCCGCGGCTGCAGAGGCATACGACCTCGAGTGCGAGCTGTTGACGCCGAGCGAGGTTGCCGATCGGGTTCCGATCTTTCGCACGGATGACGTGGTTGGCGGCATCTGGCTACCAGGCGACGGAACCGCAAACCCGACTGACGTGACGCAGTCACTCGCACGGGGAGCACGACAGCTCGGTGTGAACGTGCATGAGGGTGTCCGCGTCGTCGGCATTGATCAGCGCGATGGGCGCGTACGTGGGGTGCAGACAGATCACGGCGCAATCGAAGCCGAAGTGGTTGTGAACTGTGCCGGCCAATGGGCGTACGCAGTCGGCGCGATGGCTGGTGTCACTGTGCCGTTGCACTCCGCGGAGCACTTCTACGTGGTGACCGAGCAGATCGAGGGGGTTCACCGCGATCTCCCGATCCTGCGAGACCCCGACGGGTACACCTACATGAAAGAGGAAGTCGGTGGACTCGTCGTCGGTGGCTTCGAACCAGAGGCCAAACCGTGGGTGTCACCGGATCAACTTCCGCATCCGTTTGAGTTCCAGCTGCTTGACGAGGACTGGGAGCACTTCTCGTTCCTGCTCGAGAGCGCCGTTCACCGCGTACCGGTACTCGAGCAGACCGGGTTGAAGAAGCTCTACAACGGCCCTGAGAGCTTCACGCCAGACAACCAGTTCATGCTGGGTGAGGCTCCCGAGTTGGCGGGCTTCTTCGTCGGCGCGGGTTTCAACTCGGTCGGCATCGCATCCGCGGGTGGGGCGGGTCGAGCTCTGGCCGAGTGGATCGTCGCGGGCGAGCCGACGTCTGACCTGGTTGCCGTCGACATCCGGCGGTTCGCGCCGTGGGCTGGCAACCGTCGATGGCTGCGCGACCGGGTCGTTGAGGTGCTGGGCTTGCACTACGAGATCCCATGGCCGAACCGTGAGCTCGGGTCAGCCCGCCCGTTCCGTCGCTCGCCGGTACACGACCTCGTGGCCGAGCAGGGCGCACTGTTCGGATCGAAGATGGGGTGGGAGCGGCCCAACGTGTTCGCGCCGCCGCATGCGGATCGTGCGCTGGGCTATACGTGGGACAAGCCAGCGTGGCTGCCATGGTCGTGTGATGAGCAGCGTGCCGCACGCGAAACGGTTGCCGTCTTCGACCAGACCTCATTCGGAAAGATTGCCATCACCGGGCCGGACGCCGAGCAGCCTCCTGCAGCAGGCATGCAGCGCGAACGTCGGCGTCGACGTGGGGCAGACCGTCTACACGGCGATGCTCAACAAGCGTGGCGGGTACGAAGCTGACGTGACGGTGACGAGAACCGACCGGGGATTCGTACCTCATGGTGACTGGTTCGGCATCGATCGTTCGCGACCTCGACTGGCTGCGGCGTCTTGGGGCCGAGCGTCGCGTAAACGTCTCGGATGTCACAGAGTCGCTTGCAGTGTTCGGGGTGATGGGTCCACATGCTGCCGACCTGTTGCAGCCGCTCACCGACGCCGACCTGTCGCTGGAGGCGTTCCCGTTTGCCACGAGTCGCTCCATCGGGCTCGGTCACGCCACCGTGCGAGCGACGCGCATCACCTATGTGGGTGAAGTGGGGTGGGAGCTCTACGTTCCGGTTGAGCTCGCTGTCGATGTCTACGGCGACCTCGATGCGCACCGGGGCAGCGTTCGACGTGCGGCCCGCCGGGTACTACGCCATCAACTCACTGCGGCTCGACCTCGGATACCGCGCGTTTGGTGCCGACCTCACCCCTGACTACACGCCGGTCGAGGCCGGGCTCACGTTCGCGTGCGACCTCACCGGCGCGAAGGACTTCATCGGACGCGAGTCAGTCGAGAAGGCGCGCAGCGAAGGCGTTCGCCGGCGACTGGCATCGGTGGTGCTCAGTGACCCTGACGTGATGCTGTGGGGCGGAGAGCTCCTGAGACGCGACGGCGCTGCTGTGGGTCAGGTGACGTCCGCGGCGTGGAGCCACACCCTTGGTAGTTCCGTCGGTCTCGCCTACGTGTGGCGTCCGGACGGCGGTGTCGTGACGGCCGACGACACCTCTGGTGACGGGTTCACCGTGAACGTCGGCGGTCGCATGTGTGATGTGGCGGTGAGTCGTCGCGCGCCGCGCGCATCGGTCGCCACCGGTGGTGTTGCGTGACCCGACCAGTCATCGGTGTCAGCGCCTACCGTGAGCGGGCGCGGTGGGGCGTGTGGGACGAGACTGCCGTGCTCATTCCAGCGCCGTACGTGGACCTCGTGGCCGACAGCTGGCGGCATCCCCGTCGTGTTGCCACCGGCGTCCAGTCTCGAACCCGAACTGGTCGAGCGGCTCGACGGCCTGGTGCTGGCCGGTGGTGCCGACCTCAACCCGGCGACCTATGACCAGTCGCCGCACGCTAGAGACGAGCGGGTGGCGAGAGGACCGCGATGCCGGAGAGTTCGCGCTGCTCGACGGCGCACTGCAACGTCGGCTGCCGGTGCTGGGTATCTGTCGCGGCCTGCAAGTGATGACGGTGCACGCAGGCGGGCGGCTTGAGCAGCATGTCCCAGACCGGGTCGGCCACGAGAACCATCGACCGGAACCAGGGGTGTACGGCGACCATTCGGTGACATTGGCCGACGGCTCGATCGCTCATCGGGTTCTTGGACAGTCGGTGGAGGTGAAGAGCTACCACCACCAAGGGGTGGCCGATGCGGGGTCTCTCACAGTGGTGGGTCATGCCGAAGACGGCACGATCGAGGCGGTTGAGGTTCCAGGGCATCAGTTCGCAGTCGGCGTGCTCTGGCACCCCGAAGCTGGCGGCGACATTCGCCTCTTTCGCGCTCTCGTCGAAGCCGCTCGGGCTAGACCCGTGTCAGAGTGGCGTGACGTAGGCGCCTGAGATGCCGCCGTCGCACAAGAAGTTGGACGCCGTCATGAACGACGCGTCGTCGCTCGCGAGAAACGCGACGGCCGCCGCGATCTCCTCCGGCTCACCGAACCGACCCATCGGCACGTGAACCAAACGTCGCTGAGCGCGCTCGGGGTCTTTCGCGAACAGTTCGAGCAACAGGGGAGTGGCGACGGGGCCAGGTGAGATCGCGTTGACCCTGATGCCCTGGCGGGCGAACTGGACGCCGAGCTCGCGGGTCATCGCGAGCACTCCACCCTTGCTCGCGGTGTAGCTGATCTGCGAAGTCGCGGCTCCGAGAGTGGCGACGAAGGAAGCCGTGTTGATGATCGACCCCTTGCCCTGGCGCTGCATGTAGGGGATGACGGCTTTGCACCCGAGGTAGACCGACGTCAGGTTGACCTCTTGCACGAGACGCCACGCTTCCAGGTCGGTGTCGAGGATCGAGTCGTCTTGGGGCGGCGAGATACCGGCGTTGTGGAAGGCGATGTCGATGCGTCCGAACGCCTCGTGGGTCTCGGCGTACACGCGTTCGTTGTCTTCGGGGCTCGTGACGTCTGCGTGCAGGTAGCGACCGCCGACCTCGGCCGCTGCGGCCTCACCCGCCTCATCGTTCATGTCCGTGAGCACGACCGTGGCCCCCTCAGAGGCGAAGCGTCGCGCGGTGGCGAAGCCGATCCCGCCTGCCCCACCGGTGATGACGGCCACTCGTCCTTCAAGTCGTTGCACCATGCTCAGCCTTCCGTCGCGATGAACACGTTCTTGACCTCGGTGAACGCATCGACAGCGTCCGGTCCGAGCTCTCGGCCCAACCCCGACTGTTTGAAGCCGCCGAAGGGTGTCGAGTAGCGCACCGATGAGTGCGAGTTGACCGAGAGGTTGCCCGTCTCTACCGCGCGACTCATGCGGATGCCTCTACCGAGGTCGTTGGTCCAGATCGAGCCAGACAACCCGTACTCGGAGTCGTTGGCCAGCGTGATCGCGTCCGCCTCATCGTCGAACGGCGTCACCACGACGACAGGGCCGAAGATCTCTTCTCGGAAGGTGCGGTCGGACGCCGCGACCGGTGCCAGCACGGTGGGTGGAAACCAGAAGCCGTCACCGCTCGGCGCGGTGCCTCGGAACGCGACTGGTGCATCGTCGGGAACGTACGACGCGACCGTCTCGCGCTGGGCCTGGCTGATGAGGGGACCCATTTCGGCTGACTCTTGCGCCGGATCCTCGACGCGGACGCCCATCACGGCCGGTTCGAGCAGCTCGAGAAACCTGTCATACACCGACCGCTGCACCAGGATGCGGGAGCGGGCGCAGCAGTCTTGCCCGGCGTTGTCGAAGACTCCGTACGGCGCCGTGGCCGCAGCGCGTTCGAGGTCGGCGTCCGCGAAGACGATGTTGGCGCTCTTGCCGCCCAGTTCGAGGGTGACTCGCTTGACGTGGTCGGCCGCACCGCGCATCACGCGCTTGCCCACCTCGGTCGACCCCGTGAAGACCAGCTTGCGCACTGCTGGGTGCGTGATGAATCGTTCGCCCACCACCGACCCCTTGCCGGGGATCACGGTGAAGACGCCCTCGGGAATGCCCGCGTCGAGTGCGAGCTCTGCCAACCGCATGGCGGTGAGCGGTGTCATCTCGGCTGGTTTGAGCACCACGGTGTTGCCAGCCGCGAGTGCCGGTGCGAAACCCCAGCCAGCGATCGGCATCGGAAAGTTCCAGGGAACGATGACCGCGACGACGCCGAGCGGCTCCTTGAACGTGACGTTGATGCCGCCAGCGACCGGGATCTGGCGTCCGAACAGACGCTCAGGCGCTGCCGAGTAGTACTCCAAGACATCGCGGACGTTGCCAGCCTCGCCGCGGGCATTGCTGATGGTGTGGCCGGAGTTCGAGACCTCGAGCTGAGCCAGCTCTTCGCGATGGCTGTCGACCTGCTCGGCGAACGCCCTCAGCAACCGAGCCCGGTCAGCGGGGGCGACGTGCCGCCAGGTCTCGTAGGCCCGCGCGGCTCGCTCGATGGCCCGGTCGGTGGTCGCAACATCGGCTAGGTCGACGGTTTGTACCACCCGCTCAGTTGCCGGGTTGATGACGTCATACGTCGCGGTCACATCATCTCCAGAGATCTCTCATGCGCTCGTGCCTCGTGACTTGTGATTGCAGCAGCTCAGAAGCGTTCGAAGTTGCGACGCAGCTCCCAGTCGGTGACTGTCGAGTTGTACGCCGCAAGCTCGACCGCGGCCATGTTGGCATAGTGGTCGACGACCTCGTCACCGAACGCCTCGCGGGTGAACGATGAGTCGGTCCAGAGGTTGAGCGCGTCATGCATCGTGTGTGGAACCTGTGGCTTGTCGGACGCGTACGCGTTGCCTTCCAATGCCGGTTCGAGTTCCAGACCCCGGTTCATGCCATCAATCCCGGCCGCGACCATGCCGGCCACCGCGAGGTAGGGGTTGATGTCACCGCCGGGCAGCCGGTTCTCCATACGGAGCCCGTGACCGTGACCCACGAGGCGCACTGAGCACGTGCGGTTGTCGCGGCCCCACGCGACCGTAGTCGGTGCGAAGGAGCCGGGGACAAACCGCTTGTACGAGTTGATGTTCGGGGCGAAGAGCAGCGTCATCTCGGGCATGTGTGCGAGTTGCCCAGCCACGAAGCTCGCGCCGAGAGTCGAGAGTTGGTGTGAGTCCTCGGGGTCGACCATGGCGAGCTCAGGGGCGTCCGAACCGTCACCTCGCACCGAGATGTGGATGTGGCACGAGTTGCCTTCGCGCTCGTTGAACTTCGCCATGAAGGTCAGGGCCATTCCTTCTTGGGCGGCGATCTCTTTGGCTGCCTCCTTGTAAATGACGTGGTTGTCACAGGTGGCGAGCGCCTCGGCGTATCGAAACGCGATCTCGTGCTGGCCCGGGTTGCACTCACCCTTTGCCGACTCCACGTAGAGGCCTGCGGATTCCATGCTGGTGCGGATGCGACGCAGCAACGGCTCGATGCGTGCCGTGCCGAGCATCGAGTAGTCGACGTTGTATTGGTTGGCTGGGATCAGGTCGTGGTAGCGCTTATCCCACGCTTGCTCATACGTGTCCTTGAAGACGATGAACTCGAGCTCAGTGCCGATGTAAGCAGTGAGACCGAGGTCAGACAGCCTGGCGAGCTGTCGCCGCAGGATCTGGCGCGGCGAGGCGACGACGTCTGTGCCGTCCTCCCAGTGCAGGTCGGCGAGCAGCAGAGCGGTGCCAGGCTGCCACGGCGTGAGCCGCAGGGTCGCCATGTCTGGCTCCATCACAAAGTCGCCGTAGCCGCGTTCCCACGACGACATGGCATAGCCCTCGACGGTGTTCATGTCGACGTCGACCGCGAGCAGGTAGTTGCACCCCTCGGTGCCGTGCTGGGCGACCTCGTTCAGGAAGTAGCGAGCCGCCAGCCGCTTGCCCTGTAGGCGTCCCTGCATGTCGGTGATCGCCACGGCGACGGTGTCAATATCACCCCGGTCGACGGCCGCTTCGAGTTGCTTGAGCGTGATGAGTCCGTCGCCGTTCGCCATGAGCCCTCCAGAGGTGGCACCCGTCACCGGGACGCTACTGGGTGCGCGCCGATGCGTCGAGTGTGTGCCAGGGTCGGGGCGTGGACGACGACGAGCGCATCGACATCAACCGCGAGGTCTGGACGTCGGTGAACGCCCAGCACACGGACGCCGACGCGCGCCAGCGGTGGGCGTCCGATGAGATCTCGTGGGGGTTGTTCGGGACGCCAGAACGTACCGTTGGTGCTCTCGGCGACGTTGCCGACTTGGACGTGCTCGACCTCGCGTGCGGCACCGGCTACTTCAGCGCGTGGCTCGTGCGCGTTGGAGCGCGTCCGGTTGGCGTCGACCTCAACGCCGCACAACTGGCCACCGCTCGTGAACATCAGCGTGAGTTCGGGGTCGAGTTCGTGCTGATCGAAGGCAACGCCGAAGACCTTCCGTTGGCTGACGGGTCATTCGACCTGGTGGTCAGCGAGCACGGGGTCGGGGTGTGGTGCGACCCCGACAAGTGGCTCGCCGAGGCGGCCCGAGTGCTGCGACCACGCGGACGCTTGGTGTTCCTCGTGAACAGCGTGCTGTCCGCGATGTGTGCCCCAGCCGAAGGAGGCGTCGCCGGCGAAGTGCTCTTGCACGCGCAGCGCGACCTCGCACCAGTGCGATGGCCGGGTGGAGGCGTCGAGTTTCACCTCAGCCACGGTCAGTGGATCGCGGCGCTGCGACGACACGGCTTCACCGTTGAGGCGATGCACGAGCTCTATGCAGAGCCGGACGCCGCGATGCCCCAGTACTACGACATCGTCACTCCCGAGTGGGCGAGTAGGTGGCCGGCAGAGGAGTTGTGGGTGGCTGCCAAGCAGTAGGGACGCCGTCAAGAGAGGACTCTCATCGTGACCTCACATGAGAGTCACGAGCGCCTACGACCCTGAACAGGTAGGCATTGCTCGCTCAGACACTTTCACTGGAGGTCAGCGTGATTCGACGGACCGCCGCAGCCATTGGCTCGGCCATCATTCTCGGGGCTGTAGTACTTCCAGCAGCCCCCGCATTTGCGGACGACCGCCGGTGCACGGGCAAGATCGGCCCCGTGAGCGTGTCGAAGAACATCGTGGTTCCGCAGGGTGCCGACTGCATCCTCAACGGCACCAAGGTTGACGGCAACGTCATCGTCAATGACAACGCCACGGTGCTCATCAAGAACAACGCCCGCATTGACGGCAACGTTCAGGGTGAGGACGCGGCCTCGATCAAGGTCCGCAACTCCTCTGTGTTCGGTGACATTCAGGGCTTCGACGGTGGCGGCGTGGTCGTCGTGAACACCACGGTCGATGGCAACATCCAGCTCGAAGACAACAACCGCCGTATGACGGTGCTCGACAATGACGTCGAGGGTGACATTCAGGTGTTCTCGAACGACGCACGCGCCGAGATCCGCCGCAACACGGTCGACGGCAACCTGCAGTGCAAGAGCAACAACCCAGCGCCAATCGGTAGCGACAACACCGTGGGCGGCAACAAGGAAGACCAGTGCTCAGGCTTCTAGTCAGAGACTGAACGCCCCATGGGGCAATCGCAACGGTTACTCCGCGCGCAACCTCCGGTGCGGATGGTCCGCAGCCCGATTCTGGAACGACAGAATCCTCGGGTTGCGGACCACTCCGTTCTGGATCTCGATCGCCCGTTCGATGGTGACATCGTTGTGCCACTCGGCCTCACCCGTCATCACCGTGCGCAGGTAGGGAATCAAGGCGTCGCTGATGGTCCAGGTTGCTGAGTTCCAGAGGTAGGCGGGGCTGTGGTCAACGGCGTAGTAGGTGAGGCCGTCCCCGACGGTGAACGTCGGCTCCTCGAAGGTCGTAGGTTCGGCAAACGAGAACCCCATACCCAGGTCACAGGAAACGTCGACGATGACAGTGCCTGGGGCAAGGAGATGAAGCTCATCCTCGTCGACGAACATCAAGGGACGATCTGTGTCTTGCAGGACGCAGTTCACGATCAGGTCGTGACCGGCCAGGAACTCGGCGGTGGCAATTGAGCCGTCCTCGGTGATCACGTGGGTGCGCATCGATTCAGGGTCGACTCGGTCGAGGTGTTCGAGGACGACAGCGGGGATGGGGGAGGCAACAGCGGTGATGTCGCGCATCGTCAGCGCGGTGACGTCGTGGATGCCGAGTGAGTTCAACGCCGTGATGGCCCCCCGCGCGGTATTGCCGAAGCCGATGACTGCTGCTTTCATGTGGTTGCCGTAGTGGCCAGTTGACCCGGCAAGCACCAGGGCATGCAGCACCGAGCAGTAGCCGGCGAGCTCGTTGTTCTGGTGAAAGACGTGCACGACGAATGAGCCATCCGACTTCCAGTGGTTCATCGCCTCCCAGGCGATCAATGTCAGCCGCTTGTCGATCGCCATTTGTGTGAGCTCGGCGTCCTGCACGCAGTGTGGCCACCCCCACAACACTTGACCGTCGCGCATGGCGCGGACGTCGCTGTGCGTTGGCTTCGGCATCAGCATGATGTCGCTGGTTTCGAAGAGCTGGTCCTGGCTGAGCATTCCGGCCACCAACGGCGTCAGGTGCTCGTCCGAAACGCCATACCGCTCGCCGTAGCCGTGCTCGAGATAGATGTGCTCGCGCAGGTCGGCGTCGATTCGCTCGACGTGAGCGGGGTGGATGGGCAACCGCCGCTCATTCTCTTTGGCAGATGATCCGAGAACGCCAAGGGTGAGGGTCATGGCCCTATTGTCCCTGCTGCGGTCGGCGACAGCCCAGCGTCCGCTAATAGCGCAGCGACCAAGGCGTCGTGATCACCACGTACGAGATCACCGATCGGGTCGTCGCTGTAGTCGAGCAAGTGGTCGACAGGCAGCGACATGGCAGCTCGCATCGCCAGCAGCTGCCGGCGTTCGGGATCCCACTCATCGCGGTACATGCGCTGGGACGCCCGCAGCCGCCGGATCTGAGCCACGCGCATCGGGATGAACAGCACCAGCAGAAACAGCGCTGGCACAAGAAACGTCAACCAGCCAAGGGCGAGCGCTAGCCGGTGAATGGCGGTGTCACCGGTGAGGGCGAGCGAGACCACGTTGCCGCCGCTCTCGGCACCGGCCGCCTGTAGCGCGGACGCGATCTCGTCGCCAATGAGTGGTGTGCCGGACACGGCGTCGGCGGCAGCGCCAAAACCGTTCTGCACTGACGAGCCGGCATCGTTGACCGCATCGGTCACAGCGCTGAGTCGATCGACGAGGATGAAGACTCGTCGTGCGATCCAGGCGAGCAGCGCCAGGCTAGCTACCACCAACGCATCGCGGACGATGGTGTTGCGACGTTGCTGTGGTTCGGACGGGTAAAGGGTCCAAGTGGTCACGGGGCACCTCCACCCCGGACGCTAGTCCAGGCTGAACACCGTGGTGCGTACGTCGGTCATGTCGCGCAGCTGGGCGAGGCCGCCGACGCGACCCCAGCCGGTGCGAGTGCCGCCCGCACCGCCGAAGGGCTGGGCGTTCTCGAAGTAGTCGGTCGTGTCGTTGACGACAACCGAACCCACCCGCAGCTCTTGGCTGAACCGGAACGCCCGCTTGAGCGACTGCGTGAACACTGCGGCCTGCAACCCGAGGGCATCGGAGTTGGCGATTCGCAGTGCCTCGTCGTCACCGGCCGCGGCGATGATCGGCACGATCGGGCCGAACGACTCTTCGCGGCTGACCAGCATCTGCTCGGTGACGCCACTCAGCACGGTGAGCTCGTAGTACAACTCGGTGGCTTGCTCGCCACGGCGTCCGCCACCGGTCAGCACTTCGGCACCAGACTTCACGGCGTCCGCGATGTGCGCATCCATCTTGGTTGCGGTCATCTCGTTGCAGAGCGGCCCCATGTTGGTCGTCGTCTGGAATGGGTCGCCCAGCGACACGGCCTCTGCCGCCTTGCGGGCCTCAAGGGTGAACTCGTCGACGACGGAGGCGTCGACGATGACCCGCTCGGTGGCACAGCACACCTGGCCGGCGTTCCAGTAGGCGCCGTAGACCGCGGCTTCTGCCGCCTTCTTGAGGTCGGCGTCCGCCAGGACGACGACAGGACCGTTGCCGGACGCCTCGATGATCGAGCGCTTCAGCCCAGCGGCCTTGACGATGCGTTCGGCGGTTGCGGATGATCCGACGAACCCGATCGCGTCGACACCGGGGTGCGTGACGAGCTGTTCACCCACGGCACCTTCTCCGGGCAGGATCGACACCAGGCCCTCGGGGACGCCGGCTTCGGTCAGCAGGCGTCCGAGCGCCAGCGCGGCGAGAGGTGTGATCGCCGGAGGCTTTGCGACGACGGCGTTGCCGGTGGCGAGGGCCGGGCCGATGAACTCTGCGGCGATCATGAGCGGGAAGTTCCATGGCGTGATGCCGGCCCACACGCCGATGGGTGCGCGCCACGTCATCATCTGCTTGTCGCGCTGATGCCGAGGGGATGGTCTCGCCGTAGAGACGCAGGGCATCCTCGGCAGAGACGCGAAAGAGGCTGGCGGTGTCTTCGACGTCTTCGTGCGCTTCGGAGTGGTACGGCTTGCCCTGCTCGATCGTGGTGAGGCGTGCCAGTTCGTCGGCGTTGGCCTCGATGAGGTCGGCGACTCGGTGACAGAGGTCAGCGCGCTCTTGCGTCGACCACTGGCGGTAGTCGTCGAACGCGGTACGTGCTGCGGCGACCGCGGTGTCGACCTGCCCACGCGAGGGCACGGGGAGATCGGCGAGGTGCTCGCCCGTGACGGGGGAGTCGATGCGGACGACCTCGTCGGTATCGCCGTCGACGTAGGCGCCGGCGAGGAAGAGCTGGGCGTCGTAGGTGGGCACGGGATCCTCCGCGGATGTGGCGAACGGGCCAGAGACTCCAGTGTCTCATGGCTTCGCCGGTGGCGTCAGCGGAGCCCGAGATTGCGCGAATCCCTAGACGTTGCCGTCCTGCGGGGACTATGGGACCCGTGGATCTCCTGGAGCGCGAACCGTTCGTTGCCGCGGTGTCGTGAGTACGCCGAGGCGGCGAGGTCAGGCAACGGACGTCTGGTTCTGCTCTCTGGCGAAGCGGGAGTCGGCAAGACCTCGCTGCTTGAGGTGGTGCGCGAAGCAGGGTTTCCACCATCGGTGGCTGCAGGGCAACTTCGACGGGTCGTTTACGCCCGACCCACTGCGCCCACTGTTCGACATCGCCGATGAGCTCGGTGGGCAGTTCGCCGAGACTCTGTCGCTCCGAGACTCGTTGGGACGTGCTCTACCGGTCGTTCCTCGACACCCTGCGAGAGGCTTCCCGGTCTCACTGTGCTCGTGTTCGAGGACGCCCATTGGGCCGACGAGGCGACGTTGGACCTCATCGGGTTTCTCTCGCGACGCATGGGGTCGATGCAGCTCCTGTTGGTGGTCACGTTCCGCGACGACGGCTTGGGACGTGGGCATCCGCTACGCGCATTGTTCGGTGAGCTGATGCACGAGTCGAGCTCTCGGCTCATGACGCTGCCGACGCTCTCTGAGGACGCCGTGCGCACCCTGGCGTCAGACTCGGCGATTGAGCCCGCCGAGCTATATCGACTAACCGGCGGCAATCCGTTCTACATCCACGAGGTACTTGACTCAGGATCGACGGCAGTACCGCCATCGGCACTCGCTGCCGTCGACGCCCGTCTGGCGCGGCTGTCCGATGAAGCTCGCGCCGTCGTGGAGGCTGCTGCGGTCACTGGCCCGCGCGTAGAGCTCGACGTGCTGGTACGCGTTGTCCCATCAGAGCCATCAGTGGTTGATGAGTGCCTCACGTCCGGCACCCTGCTCTCAGAACCCGGTTGCTTCCGCTTCCGGCACGAGCTGATCAGGCTGGCGGTCGAGGAGTCGATACCGGCGCACCGTCGGCTCGCCCTCCACGAAGCAGTGTTGCGCGTGCTCATTGCGAATGGGTCACGCGATGAGGCGCGGCTCGCACACCATGCCGAGATGTGCGGTGACGGTGATGCCGTGCTCCGGTACGCACCCTCGGCCGCGCAGCGGGCCGTGCGTATGTCCAGCCACCGCGAGGCGATCGCCCAGTTCGAGCGCGCTCTTCGGTTCCGAGACCGGCTTGCCCCCGCTGATCAGGCCGCCCTCTTTGGCGGGTTGATGGACGAGTTGTTGCTGGTAGACCGGTGGCAGGAGTCAGCCGAAGCTGGAAGGTCTGCGCTCGAACTGTGGGAAGCGGCGGGCGACCAACGTCGGGCGGGTGACGCCAGGCGCCGGTTGTCGCGCAGCATGTGGCGGCTCGGTGATGGCGACGCGGCCAAGGAGTTGGCGCAAGAAGCCCTCGAGATGCTCCAGCCGCTGGGTGACACCGTCGAGCTGGGGTGGGCCCATGCGGGGCTTGCTGCCCTGCTCGGGTTTGAGCATCCGGATAGCCCTGAACACGCTCAACGTGCGATTGACCTAGCTGACACGTTCGATGACTTTGCCCTCAAGAGTGATGCTTTGAACACCCTCGGGTGTGTGTTGCTCCAGTGCGGTGACGATGGCTTTCCGCAACTGCAGGAGGCTCTGGAGTGCGCCAAGTTGGGCAACGCCTTGCCACAGATTGGACGGGCCTACGCCAACCTGCACTGCATGCAGATCGGTCAGTACAGTCTGCGGACCGCCAGCACGATCTTTGCCGAGGCGATCGCGTGCTGCGAGGAACACGACATCTCGACCTACGGTCTGTGCCTTCGTGGTGCTGAGTCGATTGGGCTCGAGCGCTTGGGGCGGTGGGACGAAGCCATCGAGATGGCTGAGTCGGTGCTCAACAGGGCTTACTTGTCGCCGTCCAACCGATCGAATCCCTTGCAACCGAGTGGTCTGATCCGGGCTAGGCGAGGCGACGACGGCGCCATCGACATGCTCGAAGAAGCGCTGGCGATCTGCATGGGCATGGGCGGCGTTGACGGGGTTGTCGAGGCCCGACTGTCCCTACTTGAGGGGCGATGGCTCACTGGCGACCTCGACGGGGCTCGCGAGTTGGCGTCCCTTGTCATCGCTGAAGACTTACTGGCTGACCCCTGGCTGCGAGGCGCGGCAGAGACCTGGGCGGACCGCCTCGGGGTCGACCGCGGCTCCAGGGACGTTGCTGAGCCCTACGCGCTGCAGCTACAGGGTGAGTGGCGGGCCGCGTCCGAGATGTGGTCATCGCTCGGAGCTCCATTCGCGCGGGGACTGGCGCTGCTCGACTCCGGTCTCGAAGAGGGCGTGCGTGAGTCGCTCGAGGTCTTCGACGGGCTGGGTGCCACGGCGGCGTCCCGTATCGCTCAAGCCGAACTGCGGCGGCTGGGCGTCAAGACCATTCCTCGCGGCCGCCGCGCCGCGACTCGCGAAGACGTATTGGGTCTGACGCCGCGTGAGCGCGAGGTGCTCGAGCTCATCGGATCGGGGGCCACGAACGTCGACATCGCAGACAAGCTCGTCATCTCGCCGAAGACGGTCGACAACCACGTCTCGGCTGTGCTCGCCAAACTAGGTGTCGACAACCGCCGAGAAGCCGCACTAGTGCTGAACTCTGCGAGCGCCTGACTCACCTACCTACACGGGTACCTACTCGATGGCGACCCCGATATGGGGGCATCGAACGCCAATCTGGGTGGCTGTTCCCCTGCCGAGCCTTGCCTGCTTCTTCTTACCGTTCACGCAACGGACCGAGAGGAGAAGCGAATGTCGCTTTACATGGATGTTCACCACATCGAGGGTGGCGTCGGTATCGACGACGTCGCCAAGGCCCACATGGCTGACCTACAAGAGCAACGCAAGCACGACGTCCAGTACCTGAGGTACTGGGTGTCAGAGGACGAGGGAAAGGTCTTCTGCCTCGTCGATGCACCATCGCCGGAGGCCGCGGCAACCGTTCACCGCGAGGCCCACGGTCTCGTCGCCCAACAGATCTTCGCCGTCCAGGAAGGAACGTGATCGATATGAGTAAGCCACGACTTCTCGTTGCTGGTGCAGCGGCAGCCCTTGCGTTGACTTGGGTGTCAGCTGCGCCGATGTCATCCGCCGCCACGAGCCCGGAGACGGGCAAGCGACAGATCGCTAGCTGCTCGACCTCCATCGGCGGCAGCGGTGGCGCTGTCGCTCAGGTTCAGATCCAGAACCCACTAGCTGACGGCAACGTCAGGACCGACTCTCCTTTGTGAGGGTCCGCAGGGGCGGGGTCGAGGGCACTGACGGAGTTGCCCCCGGCCTCGCTTCTGGCTGTCTCGCGTTGTGAGGCCCCATCTCGCGCTAGGGTCCGGCAGATGAACCGGTCTTCAGCGGTCCTGGTAGGTGCCCTCACGGTCATGCTGGTGGGTGGCCTCGCCGCCTGCACCGACATCGACGACGAGCCTGCGGCGTCCGACGAGGCGATGACGGTGCGCGTCATGCAGTTCAACATCGAGTACGGCGGCGACACCGTCGACTTCGACAGCGTGCCGCTCGCGATCGAGGAAGCGGACGCCGACGTCGTCGCGTTGCAGGAGGCGTACGGCAACACCTGCAAGGTCGCCGAAGCGGTCGGATGGCCATACTGCGACCCGCGCACGCAGACGCTCTCGCGTTACCCCTTGATCACGCCGGACGACCCGACCGGTCACGAGGTGTTGGTCGCACCCGAGCAGGGCGAGGTGTTCGGGGTCGTCAACCTGCACCTCCCGTCATCGCCGTTCGGTCCGAATCTCGCGGCAAAGGGAGCGAGCGCCGACGAGCTGATCGCCGCAGAGAAGGGACGCCTACGCGCGATGGAGCCGGTGCTTGAGGCGTCCGACCGACTCCAGGCCGACGGCGTGCCTGTCGTCGTAACGGGAGACTTCAACACGCCATCGCACCACGACTGGACCGAGGAGACCGCAGGTACCCGCGATCACGTGAGCGCCGTCGAGTGGCCGGTGACCATCGCGGTCGAAGAGACCGGCTTGGTCGACACGTATCGCACCGTCTACCCGGACGCCGTCGCCGACCCTGGGTTGACGTGGCCGGCCGCGCGCCCGAAAGCTGGGTCGTACAACCCTGCTCTTGGCGGTAAGCCAGCTGACCGCATCGACATGACGTTCGTGTCGCCTGACATCGAGGTCGAAGGCGCCGAGGTGGTCGGTGAGCCTGACTCCGAGATCACCGATATCGCGGTCGACCCCTGGCCGACCGATCACCGAGCAGTCGTGACGCAGCTCGAGATCCCGCTGGCCGACCCGGGGGCGTATGTCGCTCCCGCGCAGCGACTCGTCGACCAGGGCGACACCGTCGAGGTCTTCGGCTCTGGCGAGGACGCTGAGCAGGTTGAGGTGGAAGGTACTGAGGGTCAGCCGATCACCGTCGACCTCGACGACGGCATCGCCGAGGTCAACACCGCTGACCTTTCGCTCGGTGAGAGCACGCTCACGTTGATGAACGCCGAGGGCGGCGCTTTGGCGAGCGGGCAGCTGTGGGTGCGCGAACCCGGAGCAGAGACCTCCGTGACGGTGTCGAAGAAGGTGTACGACAAGGGCGAGCCCATCGAGGTGTCGTGGACCGACGCACCTGGCAACAAGTGGGACTGGATCGGTGTCTACAAGCGCGGCGGTGACCCGAACGTCGACTACTACAAGAACTGGCTCTACACCGAGGCCACCATCGCCGGTTCAGCCACCATCGACGCTGACGCCAGCGGTGGCCCGTGGCCGTTGCCACCAGGCGAGTACGACGTTCTCGTGTTGGTGGACGACAGCTACGCCGAGCTAGGCCGGGCTTCGTTCACCGTCGCTGATGCGATCGTCCTACCGACATTGCGTGAGTTGCGGGTCGCCCCGGCAGCCGCAGAGTCACGCGTTGTTGGAGGTATGCCTAGCTGAACGCGAAGAACCCGCGTGAGGTCCAGTCGACGCCGTCGATGGTCGGCCCACCGATCACCTCGGACGCGCCCACCGGCTTACCGTCGAAGGCGACTCGGTTCAGCGAGCCGTCCGATGACGCGTACACCAGTTGCCCGGACGCCATCGTCATGCCGCGCACGGTCTTCCAGTTGACGCCGTCGGCGTTGGTGCTCGCCACGTACAGGCTCGCCCCAACGGTCTGACTCTCGGCGGTGAACCCGCGATAGTAGAGCCGCGGGTTGCCCTTGACCGTGTAGTACATGCGGCCGTCAGCGAAGAACGCACCGGTCATGTTCGCGAAGTGGTCGGTGATGCTCGGAACCGGAGTCGTGGTGCCTGGGATGAAGAAGGTGTGCGGCTCTGGGGCAACGTCAAGACCGCGCAGGTTCACCTTGGTCATCGCGCCGACCGCGTTGCCGTCGAACGACCGCGTGCGCAGCGTTCCGTCGGCCCAGCCGAAGTACAGGCGTCCGTCGAGGGCGAAGACTCCACGCGACTTCTTCCAGGGCACGTTGGCGACTGTCTCGGTGGTTCCCAGCGTCGTGAGGTCGTAGGAGCGTCGGCGCATCTCGCCGGTGGCGGCGTCCAGGTTGTAGAGGTTGCCCGGCAGTGCGTAGGGAACGCTCGGCGGCACGGCGACTCCGCCGTCGACGGGGAAGAACCCGACCCTGGGGTGAACCTCGCCGCCGAGTCGGTCGGTGTCGCTGCCGAGCCAGAGCCCCTCGACAGTGGACAGGAACTGCATCACGCCGTAGCCGCGCGAACGTCCGGGGTTCCAGGTGTAGGGCAAACCGTTGAGCGGGTCGAGCGCGGCCAGTCCCTCGCGAGCGATTGCGCCAGGAGCCGGGTCGCAGATACCGCAGTCGCGGTCGACGTATGGGTTGTTGACGTACTGGTTGTGCCCGCCGACGTAGACGGCAGCGCCGGTGGCTGCGACTGAGATGAACGAGTCGCCGCCTGACCACGTTGCCCACGTCGGTTTCTGGCCGCCGCCGCTGGCGTCGGACTCCCAGCGGGTGATCGTGTCGCACAGGCGGTTTGGACGGTTGGCGCCGGTCGTCGCGACCACGAAGTAGTCGCCGTCCGGCGAGAAGTCGACGTCACGCAGGTACGACGGGAACTCGCTCGCACACCACGTGAGAGTGCTGCCGGGAACGAACACCGGGAAGTCGTCGGTCTGCCAGTCAGAGACGGTGACCGGGGTCGTCGTGAGGTCGAGCATGGCCACCTGCAGCCGATCCTGGCCACCGACTCTGCTGAAGTTACCGACGGCGACGAGCTTGGACGCGGCGGGGTCGATGCTGAACCGGAGGACTCCCATCACGAAGCGCGGTGCGTCGGTGAACGGAACGTTGAAGTCGGCGTCCACCGCGCCTGTTCCCGGCATCGAGGCGTGCCATACCGGATCGGTCAGCACCGGCAACCTGGGTGAACCGGCCAGCGACGTAGAGGTCGTCACCGACAACGGCGAGGTCTTGGACGAGGTCGTTGGCGCTGCCCTTGAAGGAGTTGTCGACCCTGACCTGCTGGAGGTCGATCTTGGCGAGGCGGTCTTGCTTGGCGTTGTCGACGCTGGTGAACGCCCCACCGACGATGACGTCACCGTCGGGTGCGACCGCGAGCGCCTCGACCGCTCCGTCGAGCCGGGGGTCGAACCGGGTGTCGATCTGCCCGGTTTCAGCGTCGAACGCGAAGAGGTATGACTGGTTCAGGGTGCGGCCGTTGTCGGCGTCCGAGACCTGGGTGAACGTTCCGCCGGCGACCATGGTGTCGCCGATTTGCACGAGGGCGTTGACGCGCCCGTCGATGACGTGCGGCGTCCAGTCGGCAGGGTTGTCGCTGACGACGACGGGCTGTTCGAGTTGCCCGGACGCCGGCGACACGAGGCCGAAGACGAATGCGGACGCGGCAGCCGCTGCCAACACGACGGTGGCGCGGCGACGTTGAGGTATCACGGTGCGTCCCCCTGCTCAGTGATGCGGTGGTGCAGTGCTGCTGGTGCTGTGGCCCCGTGAGTGTGCGCACACTCACGGGGCCATCAGCGGTGATCAACGAATGATCAGATCAGGATCGGCTCAGGATCCGTACGCACACTCTTCAATCCAGAAGACCTTGTGCTTCTTGTCTGCGCCGATCGAGCCCTCAGCGTTGACGACCAGTTTGACGTGGTAGCCCTGCTGTGGGTGAGCCATGTACGACCTGAGGTACGGCGACAGGTTGTACTCGCGCTCGGCGTCCAGGCCGGCGAGCGAACCGCCGCCGTCGTTGGAGTCTTCACCGATGAAGACGGTGTCACGCAACAGCTCCATGCGGTCGCCAGTTGGCGGCCACACGAGGAAGCGGACCTTGGCGTTCAGGTCACCCTCGTCGAAGCCGTAGAAGTCGACCTCAAAGATGCACCCGACGTGCGGTTCGTTGTTCGGGTACTGGTCGAACGTCGATGCCGTCGATCTTGACGGTTCCGTTGTTTCCAGGCGGATCCTCGGCAAAACCCTGAGCGCCGGTGAATACCAGCGCTCCGAGCGCCAAGACCCCGGCAACGGCGGCAATCCGCCCATGCCTACGAATCTTGTTCATTGAATCTGGTTCCCTCCTCGGGCGACGAGCCAGCGCCATACGAACACTGCTCGGTGGATGTTCACCACGAGGGATGCCCGGGCCCTCGAGGTGGCCTTGTATCGATACGAAGCCGCCCCGAGAGACTTCATGGGCAACGTACTCGTCAAGTGCGTGGTTGTGCGGGACTTTCGGGTGAACACTCCACGACGTGATGCGCACCACTACACACAGGCAGATGGGGCGTGCGGTGTGTAGTCAGTCGTTGCGGGAATGGCGGGAATGTCCGCTTCGTTCCGCGGATCACCGTTCGCCTCGGAGGACGCGGACGAGACTGTGAGTGGGAAGTGTTGTGATCGCAACACTTCCCACTCACAGTCAGCAAGTGCTCCGGGCGGTCAGCCCGTGCCGCCACCTGCCGTGCACGGGCAGCCCTCGTGGCGTCCGCCGAAGTGGTCGTGGCGGACGCGTCCGAGCAGCTTCTTCGACGCCGCGGTCGACTCCAGCGAGCGTCGCGTGGCGCGTCCGGAGGTCGTTGCCAGGTCGAACGTCACGGCTCCGCCGACCATGGTCAGCTGCGGTACGGAGTCCTTGATGTCCGACACCGGGCAGGTCGTGATGTCTTGGTCGAGCATGACGAGGTCGGCCTGCTTGCCCACCTCGACGCGTCCCGGTCTCCTTCTCCTGGTGCAGCTGGTACGCGGTGCCGCGGGTGTGCATGCGCAGTGACTGCTCGACGTGAGATGCCCTCGTGGGTGCCGAGCGGCTCGCCCTCGCCGTACAGGCCGAATGCGGTCGATTGCGGTCTGCACCTGGTTCCACGGGTACAGCGGGTCGACCGGCCAGTCGGAGCCGCCGGCCAGGGGAGCGCCGGCACTCAGCATGCTCTGTGGCCGGGTACATGCGTGCGTGACGCTTCTCGGTCCGATGAAGGGCAGCAGTGCGTCCATCGTCCACACGTTGCGGGTGGCCCACTGCAGCTGCATCGTCCGGGACGACGTTGAGCTCGGCGAATCGGCTGTAGTCATTCGGGTGCACGAGCTGTAGGTGGGCGATGGTGTGACGCTTGCGCTTGTTGCCGTTGGCCTTGCGGGCGATCTCATATCCGTCGAGGGCAGCGCGAACGGCGGCGTCGCCGATGGCGTGCGAGTGCACCTGCCAGCCGGCCTTGTCGAACACGCGGACGAACTCACCGAGCGTTGCGGCGTCGCGTAGAGGTCGCCGTAGTTGCTCGTGGGGTTGCCGTCGGCGTCGAGGTAGGGCTTGAGCAGCGCAGCGGTCTGTGCTGGGTACTCGATGACGCCGTCCATGAACACCTTGATCGTGCCCATGTGCAGATTCGGCACATCGCCGTAGGCGGCTGCCAACTCTTGCGCCTTCGCGAGGTACTTCTGCGGGTTCGGCGAGCTTCTTGGCTCCGGCAAGCAGTGCGGGGTAGGTGCGCGTGGTGAGGTGGCCGTTGGCCGCGAGCCCGGCGTAGAAGTCGAGCTGCCATGGCGACCCATACGCGTCCAGGACCGAGGTGATTCCACCCGCTGCCATCTGGGCGAACGCCGAGACGAATGCGTCGTACATCTCTTCTGGTGAAACCTCGGGGATGTACTGCGTGACGAGACCTTGAGCGTTGTCCTTGAGTACGCCGGTGGGGTTGCCGTTGTTGTCGCGGACGATTTCACCGCCAGCAGGGTCGGGGGTGTTTGAGTCGACACCGGCGATCTGTAGGGCTTTGCTGTTGACCCAGGAGTTGTGGCCGTCTGAGCCGTTCAGCGGATCGGACGCGCCGTGCTCAGTGCATCGAGAATGTCCTTGTGCGGCAACGTGTCACTGGGTGTACCCGCTGGGTTCCAGGCTTCGACGCTCAGCCACGAGTCAGGTTCGGTGCCGAACGCCGGGTCGGCCAGGAACGTCGCCACGATGTCTTGCACGTCGGCGGCCGTGAGCTCGGCGTCCGTCGAGCGAGGGGTTGAGTTGGCGCAACCCGGCGTACATCGGGTGCACGTGCCCATCGTGGATGCCTGACATGACCGTGCCGCCAGCGGCGTCAACGACCTCGGTGCTGTAGCCGGAGTACGCGGCCACCTGCTTGTTGGTTCCGACCGCCAGAATGCGGCCGTCTGCGCCGATCGCCACTGACTGCGCGATGGTGTTGGCGTTGTCACCGACGAAGACGCGGGCGTTGCGGATGATGGTGGCGGCCTTCTGGCCGGACGCCGACGCGCCCTGCGCGAAGACCGGCATCACGGCTGCGGTGGCACCGGCACTTGCAGCGGCTGAGGCGCCGAGGAAGCTTCGGCGGCTGAGGTTAATCATTCAGTGTTCTCCTGAGGGTGGGTGGCGGAACGGGCGGTGTAGGCGTCGATGCGGGCTTGGATGCCGTCGAACATCAGGTCTAGGGCGAGGTCGAAGGCATCGTCGAACTCATCGAGGTATGGGCCAGCTGCGTGAATGTTGGGAAACTCGTCCTGAGGTAACTGGCGATACGTCGTGATCCAGGCGGCGGCGTCGCGCGCCTTTGCGTCAGCGGGCAGTGCCTCGAACGTCGCAGAGAACGCTGACCAAGCAAGCACGGTGTCGGCAAAGGCCCGCTGGATGCCGACGATGTCGCGAGTGGGGAGCCCGGTTTGGGCGAGGGTTGCCAAGGTGCGCTCGATACCGAGCGCCTCTTGTTCGCCCTGCGTGACGCGGACGCTGATGATCGTGGCGAGCTTCGGGTGACGAACCAGGGTGTTGCGCAGCGCATGCGCCGCTAGTCGCATGAGGGTGCGCCAGTCGGCGTCCGCTGGAGTCTCGGCGATCATCGGATCGATGGCCTCACCGAACAGTCGGTCGCCCAAGCGCGAGCAGCAGCTCGTCTTTGTTGCGGAAGTAGCGGTAGGCGGCCGTTGGGTCGGCCTCGAGCTCGGCGCCGAGCCGCCGAAAGGTCAGGGCGCTGTCGCCTTCGCGCTCGATCACCGCCTGGGCGGCGTCCAAGATCCGCTCTCGCGACAGTTCGACTCGAACCGCGGTCTTGGGGGCCATGAGACCGGGAGTCTGGCGGCTGTCATCGATGTTGTCAACGCGTTGACTCGCCGCATCCGGCGAACCCGCGCGCTAGTCCGCGCCATTGCCTGGCTGCCGGCACCTGGCAAGACTCAGCCCATGGCCGACCCCTACGTGCTCAACGGCGGGGACGGTCGGCTGCTGGATATGGGGACGTTCCAAGCGCTGGTGCTGGCCGACGGGGTGCGCACCGATGGCGCGTTCAGCCTGCTTCAGACCCAAGGCGAGCCGACTGGCTTCGGGCCACCGCTGCACATCCACCACGATGCGGCCGAGGCGTTCTACGTGCTCGAGGGCGAGTACGCGATGTACCTGCCGAGCGGCAAGCATCGATGCCAGCCTGGGTCGTTTGTGTACGTCCCGCAGGGAGTGCCCCACACCTTCAAGGTGGTGTCGGAAGCCCCGGGAAAGAAGCTCAATCTCTTCTCGCCGCACGCGATGGTGGGGTTCTTCGAGTCGCTCGCCGCCGCCGAAGCTCGTGGTGATGTGACACCAGAGATGCTCGACACGATCGCGAGCGAGAACTCCATGGAGGTCGTCGGCCCGGTCCCGCGAGTCGTATCCTTGACCGGCGCTCGCCGTGCGGCGGACGCGTGACCGAAGGGTGAACGATGTCGCTCCCGCTCGAGCAGTACGCGATCGTGGGCGACACCCACACCGCTGCCGTCGTGGGGGCGAACGGCTCGGTCGACTGGCTGTGCCTGCCGCGCTTCGACTCGGGGGCGTGCTTCGCGGGGTTGGTCGGCACCGACGAGCACGGCTACTGGGCGATCGCCCCCGTGGGCACGGTGACGCGCACCGAGCGTCGCTACCGCGGGCCGACCCTCGTGCTCGAGACCGACGTCGAGACGGCCGACGGCGCGGTGCGCCTCGATCGACTGTCATGCCGATCCGCAGCGAGACGCCGACGGCTGGTGCGCATGGTCGAGGGGCTGCGCGGGACGGTGTCGATGCGGTCGACCTTCAGCCCGCGCTTCGACTATGGGCGGACGCGACCTCGTGGTGCGGTCGACGTCGCCGGAAGTGTCGCGATCGCCCAGGCCGGGCCGGACGCCCTCGAGTTGCGCGAGCGATGTACGCCCTGGTCGAGGGAAGCTCGGCGGACGTCGTCGCCACCTTCGACGTCGGCGCGGGTGAGCGCTTCGCGTTCACCTTGAGCTGGTTCCAGTCGTGGCAGCCGGTTCCGTCGCCGATCGACGCGGCCGGAGCTGCTGCCGAGACCGAGTCGTGGTGGTGCGACTGGGCAGAGCGTTCGACCTACACCGGGTCGTGGGCCGCCGAGGTCGAGCGGTCGCTGATCACGTTGAAGGCGCTGACGTATGCGCCGACCGGGGGCATCGTCGCAGCAGCGACGACGTCGTTGCCGGAGTTCCTCGGCGGCGTCCGCAACTGGGACTACCGGTACTGCTGGTTGCGCGACGGCGCGCTGTCGTTGGACGCCCTCATGGCCGCTGGGTACCTCGAAGAGGCGGTCGCCTGGCGCGACTGGGTGCTGCGGGCAGTCGCGGGTGACCCCGACGACCTGCAGATCATGTACGGGATCGGGGGAGAGCGCCGGCTCGATGAGCACGTGCTCGATTGGCTGCCCGGGTATGAAGGCTCGGCTCCGGTGCGCATCGGTAACGACGCGTCCAACCAGTTGCAGCTTGACGTGTACGGCGAGCTGGTCGACACCATCTATCGGGCGCGCGAGCTCGGCATGCCAGCGGCGCCGGGAGCGATGGACGTGGCGCTGAGCGTCGCTTCGTGGCTTGAGGCGAACTGGCGTCAGCCCGACGATGGCATCTGGGAGATCCGCGGACCGCGCCGACAGTTTGTGCATTCAAAGGTGATGGCGTGGGTGGCGGCGGATCGCATGGTGCAGTTCGCGCACGCGGTGCCGATGGACGTGCCGAACCTCGAGAAGCTGCGCGACGAGATTCATGACGAGGTGTGCCGCGAGGGGTTCGACGCTGATCGCAACACGTTCACGCAGTACTACGGGTCATCGCAGCTAGACGCGTCGCTGTTGCTGATTCCGCAGGTCGGGTTCTTGCCTCCGGATGACCCACGTGTTGTCGGGACTGTCGAGGCGGTACAGCGCGAGCTGGTGCGCGACGGATTCGTGATGCGCTACATCCCCGACGAAGATGCGGCCGATGGTCTTGCCTCCCGGAGAAGGGGCCTTCTTGGCGTGCAGCTTCTGGTTGGTCGAGTCACTGGCCATGATCGGACGCGCCGCCGAGGCTCGCGAGCTGTTTGAACGGCTGTTGTCGCTACGTAACGAGCTCGGGCTGTTCTCCGAGGAGTACGACCAAGTGAATGAGCGGTTGATCGGCAACTTTCCGCAAGCGTTCACGCACCTGACGCTGATCTCTGCAGCGGTTGCCCTCGACCGGGCCGCGGCAGCCGAGGAGCGCTAGCCGTTCTGTTGCGGAGCGGGTTACCTTCGACTATCTGGCATCTCATGTGGGGTGGGGACTGTGATGCGCTCGTTCAGGGTCGTCGGGTCGTACGTCGCTTCGTAGTACGACAGCACGCAGGTCCTTGAGGATAGGTCGGGGGCAGCTCAGCTCCCGGAGTACTGGTGTCGATCCCTCGCATCGAAAGCACGACGGGAGACCCCTTCGACAATTGCACGAAGACTCTTGTCTCCCCTTCGTTCATTCGGTCCGCGACACCCATGGACTGCGTGGAGCTGGTGCAGGCCGAACGCGTGAGGGCCACCTCGTTCGGCACGGTGCCGATCACGGTGGTCCACTTGCCGACCGTTCTTGCGCTCGTGACAGTCATTGCTTCGAGTTCGCTGAGTTGATCCGTTCTTGCGTTCAACATCTGACGACGAGGCTTCGGTGATATCGAGCCACTGTTGAACGACACGCCGGTGCCCGTATCTCCAAGTTCACGAACTCGCCGCCCGTTGACGACGATCGACTTCGCGTAGCCGTGCAATGTCGTTCTGGCCACCGTCCTTGATGACGTAGTGAGACTTGCTAGCCCATGCGCCCTGCCTGATATCCCACTTCGTTGAGGTGTTCCAATTCGCCGAGGCGCCCTACACGAGTCCGCCCAAGCCGTTATCGGTCCGTGAGCGCGACCTAATCTGGAGTGCATCGGTGGCGCGCAACGTCGCGACCGTGTCGTCGAGGATGTCCTGTGCCTCGTCGGCAGTGAACTCGTCGCCGACGCCAGGCTCATCGGAGGCTGTCGGTGTGGAATCTGTGCCGGGCGTCTCTCCCTCAGGCTGCTCGCTGCTGGACGCCGTGGGTGTCGGTTCAGCGACCGGTTCGGTCGAGTCAGTACACGCCGCGAGCGTGAGCAGTAGAGCTGCTGCGAGAGCGGTTGCCCAGATGCGATGGTGCATGGTTCCCCCGATGTCGACTGCGGCCGGTCACCGGCCGTGGTGCAGAGGGTAGGACCCCAATGTCGGTTGACCGTCCGCGCACGCCGGATGATGCTGAATCGATGCCTGAGCCGACTCACGACCAGCGCCAGTACATGGCGATGGAGCGGGCCCTTCGTGCTGGCCGTCTCAGTGAGTTGCCACATGAAGTGACCGACCAAGCGGAGTACCCGAACGTCCGCGACACCTACACCTGGACGCCCCTCATCATTCTGGCGATCTCGTGGGCACCCGTGCAGTGCGTTCGAGAGCTGGTGTCCGCGGGAGCCGACGTGAACGTGCAGGTCGACGATGGGTTTCCTGCGCTACTCAACGCGGTGATGTCCGGACGCGACGACCGCTCGAGCTCGTCCAGGCACTCGTCGAGCTCGGAGCCGACCTACGAGGCTCGGGGTGTCAACGGGTGGACAGCGCTGCACGCTGCGGCGTCCACGAACGACGCAGCGATGGTGCAACTGCTTCGTACGGCTTGGCGCAGATCGTGCTGCCCGAACGGGCGTCGACGACGATGCGACGCCGTTGCAAGAGGCTGAGCGCGCGGGCGCTACCGATGCTGTCCGCGTCCTGCAGTGATCAGCGATGAGCGTGGCGAACGCGATGCGGCGTACGCGCAGGCGCACATCAGGCTGAAGCACCCATCGCAGGGGTGCGCTGCTGGTGGAGCCACGTCCAGATGGACGAGTCGTGGGGGAGTTCCCTGACCAGGACGGTCGGACGATCTACATCGTCACCGCCCACAACCCGGGACGGCAGTTGTCGGACGCCGAGAACGCAGCGCGACACCAGGAACTCGCAGCACTCCTCGCCTCGCGCACCGACCTCACGGTGTGGGACGCCGAAGGCGGCGACCCGGCCTGGCTACACCGCGAAGAGTCCGTGGCCGTCGTGGGCCTCACCGATGAGGACGCCCGTGAACTCGGCCGAACCTTCGAGCAGGAAGCGGTCTTCGCATGGCGTCCAGACGGCACTGCTCGTCCTGGACTGCCACAGCGACGAGGTGATCACTTCCGGGTGGTCGGCCACCCTCGATCCGGGGCTATAACTGGCGTGCGAGGGCGTGCCTCGACTCAGGGGGAAATCAGGGTGTTGATTTCGGGGGCCTTCTGATTGACTATCGGGCGCCGCATCGCTGGCTGACCTCGCCGCGAGCGCTCTGGAGGGTGAACTTCTGATGGGTCGCATTTCACAGTGGGCTGTTCGACGCCCTTGGTACGCCTTGCTCACGTGGGTTGTGCTGATGGCCGCGATCATCGCCGCGAGCGTTGCCTGGGGTGGGGAGTACAACGACGACTTCGAGCTCCCCAACACCGAGTCGACCACAGCGCAGGACCTGTTAGGTGAGTTGTCAGGTAGTGCGGGCACCGGTGCTGGTCTCGAAGGACAGGTGGTGTGGAGCCCTGAGTCCGGCGATGTGACCGACAGTGCGACGCAAGAAGCCATGACCGAGCTCATGACCGAGATCTCGAAGTCGGCTGGCGTCACCTGTGTGTTCTCGCCCTACAACGAAGGCGAGACGTTGGGCGCCGAGTGTCCACCGCCGCCGGAGCCCACCAGTGAGCAGGGAGAGGAGCCACCGGCCGAAGAACCGCCGGCTGAAGAGCCGTCGCCAGAAGCCGCGGGTGCTTTGGCGCACTTCGGGCAGGCCGGTGTCAGCCCAGACGGCACCGTCGCCTACGCCACGGTGACGTTCGCGGGTGAGACCTTCGACGACCTCGACAACGAAGACATCCTGACTGCGCTCGAGCCCATCGAGGCGCAGAACGGCGAGGACGGGCTCGAAGTAGGCGCCAACGGCGTCTTCGCCTTCGTCTCAGGTGAGGAGCCGTCGTCCGAAGGCATCGGTGTGGCCGTTGCGCTGGTCATCCTGCTGTTCGCGTTCGGTGCCCTGGCGGGTGCGCTGCTGCCGATTCTGTCGGCGATGGTTTCGGTCATCATCAGCACCGGCTTCGTACTGCCGCTCATCGCGGCCAACTTCGACGTTGCACTGTTCGCGCCGGTCCTGGCGTCGATGATCGGTCTCGGCGTCGGTATCGACTACTCGCTGTTCGTCATCAACCGGTATCGAGAAGCGATCATCCATGGTCGCGAACCGCGAGCGGCAGCGCTTGAGTCGGTTCGCACGTCCGGACGCGCAGTGCAGTTCGCGGCAGCGACGGTCATCATCGCGCTGATGGGCCTGTTCGTCATGGGCATCAACTTCTTCAACGGCATCGCGGTCGCGTCCGCCGCCACGGTGTTCATGGTGATGGTCGGCGCACTGCTGTTGCTCCCCGCAGTTCTGGGGATCCTCGGCACGTGGGCGTTCACCGGTCGGATGGCATGGATTTCCGACCAAGAGGCAGTTGCACGCCAGAAGCTCAGCGGCGTCCCCCATGTGATCGGACGGATCTTCCGATACCTCGGTTGGCTGCTTGTGTGGCCGGTGACGATCGTCGGATGGTTGTATCGCAAGGTCGTCAGGCGCGGGAAGGCCCCAGACCCGCATCACCCGAGCGCGTTTGCGCGCTACGGCAACTGGTTGCAGCACCGACCGTGGTTGCTGGGCAGCATCGCGTTGATCGTGATGCTCGTGATTGCGATCCCGATGTTGTCGCTGCGTCTCGGGTTCTCCGATGACGGTGGAACCGCTCCCGGCAGCCCGCCGCGCATCGCGTACGACCTGACCGCTGAAGGCTTCGGTCCAGGTGTGAACGGGCCGTTCTACATCGCAGTCGAACTGCCCGAGGCAGGCGACCAAGATGCGGTCACGCAGTTGACCGAAGCGTTGATGGCAGACGATGGCGTCGCGCTGGCTGCGGCGCCTCCGGTTGCCGAAGACGCCGATGTCGTTCCGATCCAGCTCTATCCGACTACGGCACCCCAGGACGAAGCGACGACGGATCTGTTGTTCCACATCCGCGACGACATCATCCCGGCGGTTGAGGCCGAAACCGGTGCGCAGGCGTACGTCGGTGGGTTCCAGGCGGTGACGGTCGACTTCACCAAGGTGCTGACCGACGCGTTGCCGTGGTTCTTGCTGATTGTTGTCGGGCTCGGGTTCTTGGCGATGGTCGTGTTGTTCCGATCGGTGATCGTTGCCGCGACCGGAGCATTGACCAGTCTGCTGTCTCTGGCGGCGGCCATGGGTATCACCGTCGCGGTGTTCCAGTGGGGTTGGTTCGGCGATCAGATCGACTTGCAGGCAACCGGGCCGATCTTCCCGTTCCTGCCGATCATGGTGTTCGCCATCTTGTTCGGTCTTTCATGCGACTACCAAGTGTTCCTGGTCAGTCGAATGCACGAGGAGTGGCTGCACACCGGCGACAACCGCAAGGCGGTGCGGCGCGGGTTGGCCGGCTCGGGCCGAGTGGTCGCGATTGCCGCGGCCATCATGACGAGCGTGTTCGGCGCGTTCGTCCTCGGCAACGATCCGATCATCAAGCTGTTCGGTGTCGCGTTGTCGACGGCGGTCTTGTTGGACGCGTTCATCGTGCGACTGGTGTTTGTGCCTTCGCTGATGGCGATCCTTGGCAAGAGCAACTGGTGGATCCCTGGGTGGCTCGACAAGGTGCTGCCACACGTCAGTGTCGAGTCCGAAGAGGACATCGAGGCTGGGGCGTCCGAGATCGAGGACATCGAAGACCCGGACGAGGAGCCGGCCCGCGTCTGACACGGTGCGTGTCCGACGTCACGACAATGGGTGATCTGTTAGTGCTTTGGCGCCGCTGATGTTGCCGAAGCGGCGATGTTGGTGCGACGCTCACTGACTGGTCAGGAGTTCGATGACGCACCGTGGTCCAGGCGCTGCCGCTAAACGCGTGTCTGCTGTCAGGAGCGGCACATCGAGAGCCTCCGCAAGTGCAACGTAGGCAGCGTCATAGGCAGTGACGTTGTCCTTGAGTTGCCACACGCGGGGGAGCAACGGTCGGTGTCGGGCGCGATCCATCGGCAGCGAGATGAGGTCGGCGAGGGCGAGGTCGGCACGACGCGGCGGGACTAGTCCGGCACTGACCAGTTTGCGGAGCACTGAAGCGACCTCGAGGTCGATCAGTTCTGGTGCCGCGAGGTTCTCGTCTCGCAGCCGCCTTCGCGCCCGGTCTCCCGCCTTCGAGTCATCGCTCAAAGCGACGACGCAGACGCTGGCGTCAATGACCAGCACGGTCTGCCCGGAGCGCCTCAAGGACTGTCTCGAGGGGCGCAGTGCCGCCGGCGCGTCCCCCAGCTCTGTCGAGCACCTCGTTAAGAGTCGGGCGGCTGGTCTCGTCGATCAACCAACTGCGTAGGTACTCCTGTAGCGACTGGTTCGACAAGGCCGCACGACGGCGCAGTTCGGCATGTGTCTGCTCAGGGACATCTTTGATCTGCACGCTAGGCATGGCGCCAGTATGGCGCCGACGGCGCCATATCACAAGTGAAGAAGTGCAACTCCAGGGTTGCGTCTCGTCCTCGGCATGTGCAACTCTGGGATTGCACTTACCAACGAAGGAGACGGCATGACCGAGCTGGAGATCACCAAGACCATCGACATCAAGGCCCCAGCGGCCAAGGTGTGGGCGGCGCTGACTGAAGCAGACCTGATCGCGCAGTGGTTCGGCGACACTGCCGAGTTCGAAGCCACGCCAGGTGGCGTCGGCATGTTCGCGTGGAAGGAACACGGGCACGGACCGTTCCGCGTCCTCGTCGAGCGGGCTGACAAGCCCAAGACGCTGATCTACCGCTGGGCGCGCGAGAAGGACGCCGACCCGGTTGTCGGTAACTCGACGCTCGTGCGCTTCGACCTCACCGAGATTGAGGGCGGCACCCGGCTGACGTTGCACGAGACCGGCTTCGACGAGCTCAGCGACCCGCAGGGCAACCGCGACGGCAACGCCGAAGGTTGGAAGGCCGAGCTGGCCAAGCTGGTGGAGTTCGTGGAATCACGATGACGACTGCGACGAAGGATGTTCCGGCGGTTCTCGCGGTTCTGGCCGACGAGAGCCGCTGGAGCATCCTCACCGAGATCGGTTCAGAAGACCTGTCGGCCAGCGCACTCGCACAGCGACTACCGATCAGCCGGCAAGCAATCGCCAAACACCTCACGGTGCTGTCGGACGCCGGGCTCGTCGAGTCGTTCACCGTCGGACGCGAGATTCGCTACCGAGCACTGGGAGCGAGGTTGAGCATGTTGGCGAACGAGCTCGAGAGCATCGGACGCGAGTGGGACCGGCGACTGGCTGCGATCAAGCGCATTGCGGAGCAATCCGACTGAGTGGTCGCTTACCCTGTTCTCGACGCCGTCTCGGGCGTCTTGCTGAATGGGGGATCGCATGTACCGAAACCTCGCGGTTGTCGCCGCGCTAGCCGTAGCGTCCACTGCCGTCCTGGTGCCATCTGGTCATGCGGGTGATCCCGTCGAGCCAGCGCTTACCGCGTCCTACCACCCGTCGTACATGAACGGTGCGCGGCTGAGCCCCCATGCGTCGGCTGAGATCGTCGACACCAACTTCGGGATGCTCACCTGGCCCGCCAAGCTCCGCTTCCGTTCGGCGGGCGGCACGACCACCGTGCAGAGTCTGCGAGTGTCCGACGAACCGACCACGATCGCTCAGTTCAGGGCAACGAAGGGGTCGGTCACAGTCGGCTTGCGCAACTATGACGGCGAGCAAGGTGGCGACACCCAGCGGGTCACGGGGTGGCAGCTCACCAATGACGGTGCAGGCGCGCAGAGTGGGTGGGTCACGTCGGCGGGTTCAGCGATCATCGATACCGATGGCGAGGTGCAGGCGTCCGGTGAGGTCGGGCTGATCGGCGCACAGAGCTACACAGGCGACTGGGTGCATCGCGCTGACGCCGAGCTCCCCTCCGGTGTCTTCCTGGGTCGCACCTCGGCGCGGAGTGAGACACCCGGTGACGCCATGTCGATGGACGTCGAGGTCGACCGAGGTGCGCAATTCGGCGTCATCATGCGTAAGTCTCCGGCTGGCGGAAAGGTCGCGCTCTACCGCGACGGTCAGTTCGTGCGCGAGATCGACCTGCGCGCCGAGCGGGTCTCGACGCAGGTGGTCACTCACGTGCAGCTCTCGGCGGGAGCGCACACGCTCTCGATCGAGAACAGCTCGACTTCCGACTCACACGACCGGGTCTTGCTCGATGCGATGTTGCTGGCAGGCGGATACGTGAGCGCCTCCGTATTGCCTGGGCCAGGGTTCGCCAGCTGATCTCAGCGCCTCTCGAGGGAGTCCAGAATCCACCGCGCGGCCCCGGCCAACGACACCGGCACCCAGTGAGCTAGCGGTCGCCCGGCGCAGGTTAAGCCCCAGGATTGGGTGCGGTAAGTGTTGCCAGGACAGCAGTTTCTGCACCCAATCTCGTCGATCCCGTGTCGCGCCCTCGGAGGAACAGTCGTTCTGACGCCAGGGTGCAGCTACGCAGGACTGAGCACGACGGTCCACATCGTCGCGGTGCTCGACGACTGTGACGCCGTAGCGGTCAGCCCGCCGGCCGATGTTCCCCCGACGGGCGCACCCGAGTCGGCGACCAGCGAGGTGACGCGTCCGCCGCCCGTTGTTCCTTGGAAGTGTCGAACCGAGACGGACGCGGGAGCAGTCCACCCGGTGGTCGACGCCGACTTGTTGGCCCACAGCGATACCGCCCATGCACTGGGCGAGGTGCTCACCACCGGCGTCGTGTGCGCGGCCGTCTTGCGCGTCTGAGCAGCGGACGCCGCGACTGCCACGGGCTGCATCACGTTGGTTCCCGAGTAGGCCACCACCTGCGCGGTCAACTTCGACGTCGCGGACGCGGTGGCGCGCACTGTGGCGCCGGCGTCCCCTATCTGGGCGACGCGCACCCAGAGTTGGCTCTGCATCGACTCGTCGATGCGGCTTCCGAGTGACTGCCATCCGACCGGGGCCGCCAGCGTCGTGTCGGCCCGGTTGGCAGAGACGAAGAGCAGCAGTGCATCACCGGGCTGCACGTTCGTCGGAATGCGCGGCGATACGGCGGTGCTGTTGGTGCCCGCGCCGGCGACGCCGCGGAACGCCACGGGTGCGAACGGCACCGTGCTCACGGTGACGCTGGTGGACGCCGTCGAGGTCGCCCCGGACGGGTCGCGCGCTTCGACCTGCACGGTGTAGGTGCCGGCCTGCGCGAAGGTGTGGCTCACCGTGGAACCTGTTGCTTGGTTGCCGTCGCCGAGGTTCCACGAGAACGTGAGCGGGTCGCCGTCAGGGTCGGTTGACGTGGAGGCGTCGAACGCGCACGAGAGCTGTGAACAGCCGACGAGGGTGAGGTTGGCGTCCGGTGGGTCGTTGACGTCACCGCCCCCGGCCGAGCCGACGCGCACGAAGGCGTCGTCCAGCAATCCGAGGTATTGGTCGGGGTCGGCAAGCGCGCCGATGCCCTTCGACCCGATGAGGTACGGCTTGGTGTTGGTGATGGAGCCGATGGCGCCAAAGCCCTGCGCGACGGTCGCGCCATCGACGAGCACGCGTACCAGTCGCCGACACGTTCGCACGTGACCTGGTGCCACGAGCCGTCCGCTGGAACCGCTTGGTCGTCGGTGTAGACGTGAACCGCGCCAGCTGATCCGCTGAAGCGGCAGCTCATGCGCACGGCGCCGCCGGCGACGGCATGCGTCGACAGCTTCCACTGCCCCTCAGAGAAGTTGCCCTTCTGCATCACGTTCCAGTCGCCCACGCCGCGAGTCAGGGCGATGCGCGCACCGAACGAGAAGTCGGACGTCCCAGGGTTGAGGTTCGCGCGGTTGGGGGTCTCGACGACGCTGCGACCGTAGAAGTCGAGCCATCCGTCGCTGGTGACCGTGACGTCCCCGGCGATGGTGGTGCCCGAGCCGTAGGGGTCATAGGTGGGGCTGGCGGGGGAGAAGGACAGCTCGGACGCGAGGGTCGCCTCAGCGTTGGCCGTGGTGACGAGGCTGGTCAAGACGACAGCGGCCACCGAGCCAACGACGGCAATGCCCCGAGCGCGTGCGAATCGCATGGAACCCCCTTCCGGGCCATACAACCGGAAAACGCGAGCCGTGTCTCGAGGGTTGCAGAGTCCGTACCCCGTCGCCGTGCTCCGGCTGGGACGCCACAGGCCGCTCTCAGGCTCACCAACTGCATAGAGTGTCAGCTGGTGACCGAAGATCAAAAGGAGCATGCCGATGGCCGGACGAGCTGACTTCAGCGACGAAGAGTGGAACACGCTTCATCGAGCGTTGACTGGATCAGGAATGTGGGTGGCGATCAGCGAGCGCGGATTCTCTTCCACCTTCAAGGAGACAGGGGCCATGGCGAGTTTCATGGCACACGAGTCAAAAGAGTCAAGCAGTCAGCTCGTGCGTGATCTCGCGTCAACCAAGGGCACCGGGTGGAGCGTTTCGTCGTCGAGTGAGGAGTTGCGGCAGGGCACGCTCGCTGCGATCAAGGAGTCGTTGACCTTGCTGACCACGAAGGACCCCGAGGATCTCGCGGAGTTCCGCAACGCCGTCAAGTCCCTCGCTGCGAAGGTCTCTGAAGCGGGCAAAGGTGGCGAGGACGTCGAGTCTGGTGTCATCGCCGAGATCGAACAAGCGCTCGCTGGATAACGCTCGCCTGGCGGCACGGTCTGGGCCGAACGAGGGGTCAGCGGCAATGGCAGCGGTCACCTGGCGCGACCGAACTCATGACCTGGTTCACGTGGCTACCACAGCCGCTCCACGTGGTCTTTCCGCAGCTACGGCAACGGGCGGGGCTACACATACGAGCACTCCTCAAAGGGTGGGGACGATCGAATCACTATACCCCCGGGGGTATCCGGGCGCACATCGGATACGGCACACCTCCACGTCTTCGAAGGCGAGTATGCACTCGGGTATACTCAGAGTATGACTAGGGCGATCACGGCTACGACAATCAAGGTGTCGAGCGACGTCCGCGATCGCCTGAAGGCCCAGGCGACGCAAGCGGATCGCACGCTCGGTGAGCACCTGGCGCACTTGGCCGATCTGGCCGACCGCGAGGGCCGCTTCCACTCCATGCGCCAGGCGATCGAGAGCACTCCCGCCGAACTAACGGCGTCATATGCCGACGAGGTCGCCGCGTGGGAGCAGCTAGACCGTGACTGACCTCGCACCGGGTGACGTGGTGTGGGTGGCTCCAGACGCGACGGTCGGACGCGAGCAGGCGGGTCGGCGTCCGGCCGTGGTCGTGAGCGGAATCGACTACCTCAACACCGTCGAGACGTTGGCCATCGTGGTTCCGGTCACCAGCGTCGATCGCGCCTGGCCGAACCACGTCCCGCTTGGTGACGTCGAGCTACCGCAGCGCTCCTGGGCGATGACCGAGCAGGTGCGGACGATCTCGCGCGAACGCATTGTCGAACGCGCTGGCCGCATCGACGCGTCCACGTTGCAGGCACTACGCGTATGGATTCGCGACTTCCTCGACCTGTGACGTAGATCAGGCTCGACGGAACGAATGTTCAGGCGTCTGCGGAGCAGCAGAGCCTCGCCGGTGTCGGCGTCAAAGAGGTAGAGGCGCTCGGCGTCCACTGACAACGACAGGGTGCTGCCTGGTTCGACGTCGGTGTCAGGGTCGAGGCGAGCGATGAAGACGGTCGAGGCGTCCTCGACGATGGCAGGTGCGTCCTCGACGGCCTGATGCGTGGCAACGCCTACCGGGGGAACGTCGACCCCGAAGAACACATGCGACTCGGTACCGAGGTTCTCAACCGCGCCGACGAGCACGTCTACTTGAACGCCCGAGCCGCCCGCACTGAACGCTTCGGGTCGCAGCCCCGCGATGACCGTCGTGCGGTCACCGACGAGCGGTCGAAGTCGCTCGGGTACCGGCAGCGAGAACTGGCCGAAGCGCAACGTCCCGTTCGCAACGGTCGCCTGGGCAACGTTCATCGACGGAGAGCCGATGAACGTGGCGACAAACACGTTGGCCGGACGCCGGTACAGCACCTGCGGGTGCGCTACCTGCTGGACGCGTCCGTCTTCGATCACGGCGACCCGCTGCCCCAGTGTCATCGCCTCGACCTGGTCGTGGGTGACGTACACGGTCGTCACCCCGAGCCGCTTGTGCAGGTTGGTGAGCTCGGCCCGCATCGACACTCGCAGCTTGGCGTCGAGGTTCGACAGCGGTTCGTCCATCAAGTAGGCCGTGGGTTCGCGCACGATGGCGCGTCCCATGGCGACGCGCTGCCGCTGACCGCCAGACAGCTGCCCCGGTTTGCGGTCGAGGTAGTCGCTCAAGCCCAACATGGACGCGACCGACTCGACGCGCTGACGCAATTCGGCCTTCGGGGTGCCGGTCACCTTCAACGCGAAGCCAAGGTTGTCGCGCACCGACATGTGCGGGTAGAGCGCGTAGTTCTGAAACACCATCGCGACGTCTCGGTCGCGGGGCGCGGCGTTGGTGACATCGCGGTCGCCGATCAAGATGCGGCCATCGGTGGTCGGCTCGAGGCCAGCGACCATGCGCAGCAACGTTGACTTGCCGCAGCCGGATGGCCCGACCAGAACCATGAACTCTCCGGAGTCGACCGTCAGGTCGATGTCGCGCACCGCGGTGGTGCCGTCCGGGAACACCTTCGTGACGCCTTCGAGCACGATCGGTGCCATGGCACCTCCCGACTGCATCCGACAACAGAGCACGCGAGTGAGCGAAACGCTCACTGGTGGGCGTGATTCTGCACCATAAGTCACGCTCAGCGCCATACCTCAGTGGAAGGTCTTGACAGATTCGCGCAGAAACGAGCAGTATCCGCTCATGGTGAGCCGAACCTCCCTGCGGGCTAGCAGGCTGGCGCAGATCCAGCAGATGTTGCAGGGGGCGGACGCCGTCACGATCGGCCAGCTGACTGACCAGCTCGGGGTCAGCGAGGCCACCATCCGTCGCGACCTCGATGCCCTGCAGCGCTCCGGCCTCGTGCAGCGCACCCACGGCGGCGCCATCGCGACCCAGGCGAGTGAGCTGCCGTACCCGGCGCGCAACACCCGACAGGTGCTCGAGAAGAAGGCCATCGCGCGCGTTGCCGCGACCATGGTGAACGCCGGTGACACCGTCTTCATCGGCGGTGGCTCGACCACGCTGCGGCTCGCCGAGGCGCTCGTCGACGTCGCCATCACGGTGGTCACGAACTCCATCCCGGTGGCCACCGAACTTTCGCGCGGTCGTCACGGGCAGGTCATCGTCGTGGGTGGCTCGGTGCGAACGCCGGAGCTGTCGCTTGTTGGCCCACGCGCGGTCGACGGCATCCGCTCGTACCGCGCGACGATCGCGTTCCTTGGCGTGCCAGCGCTCGACAGCGAGCACGGCTTCACCGCTGACGGCGACGTCGAAGCGGCCACCGACTCCGCCTTCATCGACATGGCGCAGCACACCGTCGTGCTCGCCGACCACACCAAGCTCGGACGCGTGAGCACCCGGCGGGTCGTTCCGCTCGAAGCGCTGCACACCGTGATCACCGACCCAGGCGCGACACCATCGGTGATCGACGAGCTACGAGCCGCTGGTACCCAGGTCATCGTGGCGGAGTTGTCGCCGTGAGCCATACCCCATCGAGTCATACCGAGCGCGAGATCCTGTCGCAGCCTGACGTCTGGCAAGAAGTTCTCGGCACGCTCGACGTCGACTCGCTACGGCGGGCAGACGAAGGCATGACTGACATCGTCGTCACCGGGTGCGGTTCAACGCACTACCTGGCCATGACTGCCGCGGCGTTGCTGCGCGATGCCGGACGCCGGGCCTGGGCGCTGCCGGCGTCCGAGCTGCTGCCTCAGGCGCTACCGCAGTTCGTCGATCCGAAGCGCACGCTGCTGCTGACGATCTCGCGGTCGGGCACGACCACCGAAACTCTTCGCGCGGTCGAGCACTTCCGCAGCATCGGCGGTGGACGCGTCGCCGCGATCACCTGCTATCCGCAGTCGTCGCTTGCCGAGGTCGCCGATGTGGTGTGGGCGGCGCCTGCGGCGGCTGAGCAGTCGGTGGCGCAGACGCGCTCGTTCACGTCGATGCAGGTCATCGCTTCTGCGTTGGCTGGCTCGTTGCGCGGGGCAGACCTCACGGTGTTGAAGGCGTTGCCAGGTGCGGCGTCCGAGATTCTTGCGCGCTCGCGTGGGCCGATGGCTGAGTTGGCGCGCGACGAAGGCATCACCTCGTTCTTCTTCCTCGGGAGCGGCCCGCTGTTCGGCATCGCGTCCGAGGGCATGCTCAAGCTGAAAGAGATGTCGCTGACGGCGTCCGAGGCCTACCACGCGTTGGAGTTTCGGCACGGGCCGATGTCGATGTGTGACTCATCGGCTGCCGTCATCGCGCTGCTCTCTCGCGAGCGATCCGACCTCGAGCAGGCGGTGTTGCGCGACCTTGCGCCGATGGGCGCTCACCTCGCGACTGTCGGTTCGACAGACCAGATCCCCGAGCAGATCCCGAGCTGGGCAACGCCCGCGCTCTACCTGCTTCCCCTGCAGTTGCTGGCGCTCGAACGCGCAGTCGCGAAGGGCCTTGACCCAGACAACCCCCGACATCTGACCGCAGTGATTCATCTGGACGCCGCAGGGGCGTCCTGACCGAGGAGGAAGCATGAGACCTGCACGAACTCTGGTGGTGGGCGTTGCGGCGCTCGCCTTGTTGGCAGCCGGCTGCTCCTCCTCAGGTGACGACGAGGACACCGCTGCACCAGGTGGCACCATCACCGTCTGGACGCACATCAACAAGTCGTTCAACAAGCAGTACGAAGAGCTCGCCGCGTCGTACATGGACGAGAACCCCGACGCCACGATCAAGTTCGAGACCTTCGACTACGACACCTACATTCAGACGCTGCAGACCACGTTGCCGGCAGGCAATGAAGCGGATGTGCTGCAGATGTTCGGCAGCTGGGTGTGTAGCTACTCCTCGAACCTGTCGACGGTGCCAGACGACGTGATGTCGATGTCGGACGCCGAGAAGGACTTCTTCGAAGGGCCGCTTGGTGGCTACCAGTGCGACGACTCGTTGTACGGGTTGCCGCAGGAGTCGAACGTCGAGTACGGCGCGACGCTGGTGAACACGCAGATGGCAGAGGCTGCCAACGCCTCTACCGACGGCTGGGAGTCCTACGACGACTTCATGGCCGACGCCAAGGCCATGACGGTGACCGAGGACGGCGAGATCACGCGGTCTGGGTATCACTTCACGACCAACGACGGCATCGCGTACACGTTCTTGTCGTTGATCCTGCAGAACGGTGGCAGTTACCTTGCCGACGACGGCACGTTCACATTCCAGACGCCGGAAGCTACGGCGACCATGGACCTGATGAACAGCTTCGTCACAGAGGGCATCGTCGACCCGGCGCTGTACACCGACACCACCAACTGGGTGGGTGACTGCTACTTCAGCGAGCTGTGCGCGATGGGTCTGGTCGGACCGTGGGTGATCCCTGAGTACGAGGCTGACTTCCCCGAGGTCGCGGGCGTCACCGAGTACATCGCGCTGCCGACGCTCGAGAACGGCAACTTCGCGGCTGACTCCGGCTGGGGTCTCACGGTCTCGTCGAACAGCCCAGAGCAAGAGCTCGCGTGGGACTTCACGTCGTACGTTGCGGCGAACGCCGACAACGCCCTGCAGTTCAACCTCAACACCGGAACGCTTCCGGCGCTGAAAGAGAACGCTCAGGGCGAGGCGCGTGATGAGCTGATCGCCAACGCCGCGTACACCGAGCCGTGGCTCGACATCTTGGACGAGGCGCAATACCTGGGCAGCCTGCCCGACCGCGACCGGCTCTTCTACAAAATCATCGTGCCGAATGTGCTCGCCGTGATGAACGGGCAGAAGAGCACCGAGGACGCGCTGGCGTCGATCGAGCAAGAGGCCAACGCGCTCTAGCGAGCACGCCACGCCATGTCAGCAGAGACGGCCGTCCGTCCCCCCGTGACCTCACGCCGGTCACGGGGGGCGCTGGACGCGCCACAGCGCCGGTTCCGACGCATCGTGCTCGCGCCGATCGTCGCGTATCTCGCGTTCTTCACGCTGCTGCCCTTGGTGTGGGTGTTTGCGCTATCGCTCTTCAACTACAGCCCCAGGCGTGAAGGCGCTTCGATCGGCGGCTTGGGTGGCGACAACCCGTACGTCGGGTTCGAGAACTTCCAGCAGCTGTTCGACTTCTCTGACCAGGCGTCTCAGTTGTCTCAAACGTTTCAGACGTCGATCATCGTCACGTTGGTGTTCGCGTTCATCGTGTTGCCGCTCAACCTGCTGATCACATTGCCGCTTGCGGTGATGATCGAGTCAGCGGCACGCAAGCTGCGTCCATTCCTTCGCACGGTGTTTTTCATGCCGGTGCTGACGTCCGCAGTCGCCGTGGCGGTCATCTGGCAGTACGTGCTGAACCCGCAGTACGGCCTGCTCAACGGGTTGATCACCAAGGTGACGGGGGACACGACGGTCGTCTCGTGGCTCAGCGACCCCACCCTGGACTTCCTTGGAATTCCGGTCGCGCTCATCGCGGTGACCACCACGTACCTCTGGATGGACATCGGCTACAACCTGGTGATCTTCATCGCTGCGCTGCAGGGCATTCCGAAGTCGCTGAACGAGGCGTCCCTACTCGATGGTGCCAACGCCTGGCAGCGCTTCCGCTACATCACGTTGCCGCTGCTGAAGCCGACGATTCTGCTGGCCGCAATTCTGACGATGATCTCGTCGTTCCAGGTGTTCGACCTGTTCCAGGTCATGACGATCGGTGGGCCCGACAATCAGACCCGGGTGTTGTCGCTCGACATCTACGAGAACGCCTTCCGATTCCAGTCGATGGGCTGGGCGGCAGCTGAGGCGCTCGTGCTCTTGGCGATCGTTCTGCTCATCACGCTGATGCAGTCGCGGCTGCTGCGAACGAAGTGGTCGTACTAATGGCTACCACTACAACCACCGAGCTGCCGCCCGAAAGCGACATCACCGTCGTGCAGCCGCCGCGCAAGCGGGTGCCGGTGGCACGGATCGTGCTGTATCTGGTGCTGACGGTCGCTGGCATCATCGCCGCGCTGCCGTTCCTCTGGATGATCTTCGGGGCCTTCAAGACCGGGCCAGACATCAGGCAGATTCCGCCAGAGTTCTTGCCTGCAGGAGTGGACGCTCGAGAACTTCAAGACCATCTTCAACGACCCGACGCTGCCGCTCTTCACGTACTACCGCAACTCGCTGTTCGTGGCGGTGACCAACGTCATCGTCACGCTCTTCACGTCGTCGCTGCTCGGCTACATCTTCGCCAAGTACGTGTTCCGCGGACGCGACATCCTGTTCTGGTACCTGATGGCGCTGATGATGGTGCCGGCCAGCGTGCTGATGATCCCGAACTACCTGATCCTGTCCGAGCTCGGCCTGCTCAACAATCTCTGGGGCCTGGTCGTGACGGCTGCGATTGATCCGTTCGCGATCCTGGTGATGCGACAGTTCATCAGGTCGCTGCCCGACGAACAGATCGAGTCTGCCCGGGTCGACGGCGCGTCCGAGTTCCGCATCTACCGTTCGGTCGTGATACCGCAGGTCAAGCCTGCGCTCGCGACGCTGGGTTTGCTCACGTTCATGTTCCACTGGAACGCCTACCTGTGGCCGCTGATCGTGCTCACCGAGAACAGCAAACGCACGATCCCGGTGATTCTCACCGCCTACTCCACGCAGCACGCTGCGCAGGTGAACTTGGTGATGGCGGCGTCCGTGCTGATGGTGATCCCGGTGCTCATCTTCTTCGTCGTCACGCAACGCTGGATCGTGACCGGCCTGACCCTGACTGGAGGCAAGTGACATGACGGTGGTCACCATCATCGGAGCCGGCAGCACGGTGTTTGCCGCGGAGTTGATGACCGACTTCCTCACGACTCCCGGGCTGGACGCCGGTGAGTTCCGGTTGGTCGACATCGACGCGGAGCGGCTCGCGTTGGCGCACGAGTTCGCCGACTACCTGATCGAGCGGTCGGGTCGCGACTGGACGGTGCAGTCGTCGGTCGATCGCACCGAGTTGCTGCCCGGGTCGACCGTCGTCATCAGCACGATCGAGGTGGCGGGGTTGGCCACCGTGGGCTTCGACTACGACATCCCGATGAAGTACGGGGTCGACCAGTGCATCGGCGACACGATCGGGCCCGGTGGTCTGTTCAAGGCGCTGCGCACGATTCCGACGTTCCTTGAGATCCTGGCCGACATCGAGCGGCTCTGCCCCGACGCGATGGTGCTCAACCACACCAACCCGATGTCGATGACGGTGCTGGCGGCGTCCCGCGCTTCAGAGATGCCGGTGTGGGGCATGTGCCATTCGGTGCACTACACCGTCGAGAACCTCGCTGACTACCTGCAGATCGACAAGCGCGAGATCGAGTTTCGGGCGGCTGGCGTGAACCATCTCGCGTGGCTGGTCGAGCTGACCCGTGGTGGCGAAGACCTGTATCCGCTGCTGCGCGAGCGGGGCCGGTTGCCTGAGGTACTCGAGCAAGACCCGGTGCGGTTCGAGCTGATGTACCAGCTCGGTGCGTTCCCGACCGAGAGCAGCGGGCACGTGTCGGAGTACCTGCCGTACTTCCGCACGCACCCTGACGTGGTCAAGCGGTGGGTCGGCAAGGAGTACATCGGCGAGTCCGGCTTCTACGCGCACAACTGGCCGACGTGGCGCCGCGAGAACGACGAGATGCTGCGTGCGGTGCTCGACGGCAAGCAGGAGTTCGCGATGGAGCGCGGAGGTGAGTACCCGTCCCACATCGTTGGGGCCATGACGTCCGGCACTCCCACGACGGTGTACGTCACGACCAACAACGATGGCTGGGTCGACAACCTGCTCGGCGACAATGCGGTCGAGGTGGCTGCGGTGGTGGACTCCGACGGCATTCACCCGCAGCCGTTTGGCTCACTGCCGACGCATCTGGCGTCCCTGGTGCGGCGGCACCAAGAGTTCAACGACTTGGCGGTCACGTCGATCCTGACCCAGGATCGTGAGGCTGCGGTGCACGCACTGATGCTTGACCCGCTGACCGCGGCGGCGTGCGAGCTACAGCAGATTCGTGAGATGTTCGACGAGATGGTCGCCGCCCAGCGGCAGCACCTGCCCGACTACTTGCACTGACGAGAGGAGCCCGGTGTCTGAGAGCTCCGAGCTCGACCTGCTCGTCGTGGGGGACGCGAACCCTGACGTGATCGTGTCTGCCCCTGGCATCGAGCCACGGTTCGGCCAGGCCGAGCAGCTCGTCGACTCTGCGACGTTGGTGGTCGGTGGCTCTGGCGCGATTACCGCGATGGGTGCGGCACGGCTCGGGCTGCGCGTCGGGCTCTGCGCAGTTGTTGGTAACGACGACCTCGGGCGATTGATGACGGTGAAGCTGACCGAAGCGGGCGTCGATCTGCGGCACCTGATCGTGGACGCGTACTCGCCCACCGGCATGTCGGTGATCCTCAACCGCGGCGATGACCGGGCGGTGCTGACGGCGTCCGGCACGATCTCGGCGCTGACCCCGGACGACCTGGCCGCGCTGCCTGACCGCCCGGCGAGGCACGTGCACGCAGCGTCGTACTACTTGATGTCAGAGGAGTACCGAGAAGCGTTGCCGGGTGCGTTCAGACGCTTCCGTGCAGGGGACGTCACGACCTCGGTCGACACCAACTGGGATCCGTCGGAGCGGTGGGACGTCGAGGCGCTGCTGGGCGAGACCGACGTGTTCCTGCCGAACGAGGCGGAGCTGAGCGCCATCACGCGATCACCGATCCTCGACCGCGCCCTGACGATGGTGAGCGAGCTCGGCTGTGACGTCGCGGTGAAGCGTGGTGAGCAGGGCGGTGTTGCGCGCGTCGGTGGCATGACGTACCGCGCGTTGCGGACGCCGCCGGTCGAGTTCGTTGACGCGGTGGGTGCGGGTGACACGTTCGACGCCGGCTACCTCGCGGGGCGGCTGCTCGGGCGCGACGCTGCGACGACGTTAGCGATGGCCGTGATTGCGGGGTCGCTGTCGACGTCCGCTTCCGGTGGCACCGATGGACAGCCCACGCTGGATGACGTCGATGGCTGGGTGTCGTCGGTTCCGGTGAGCGAGGAAGCTGAGTGAGCGCGCACCCGCTTGATGACTTGGCCGCGGCTCACCGTGCTGGGCAGACGCCGGGCATCACGTCGGTTTGCTCGGCGCACCCGTTGGTGCTCGATGAGACGGTGCGTCACGGCGCTGCCGGTGAACACCTTGTGCTGATCGAGGCGACGTGCAACCAGGTGAACCAAGACGGCGGCTACACCGGCATGCGTCCGGCCGACTTCCGCCGGCAGGTGGAGCAGCTGGCCGAGCAGCACGGGTTGCCGGGGGAGCGGCTGGTGCTCGGCGGCGACCACCTCGGGCCCAACCCGTGGAAGCACTTGCCGGCTGAGACGGCGATGGCGAAGTCGGAGGAGCTGGTCGACGAGTTCGTGCGTGCGGGCTACACGAAGATTCACCTCGACACTTCGATCGCGTGCGGTGACGACCGGCCTGGCGCGTTGCCGCCAGCGTTGGTGGCTGAGCGCGCCGCGCGACTGGCCGTTGTGGCCGAGCGTGCGGCGTCCGAGGCCGACGTCGACCCGCGGTACGTGATTGGCACCGAGGTGCCCGTGCCGGGAGGTGAATCATCGGGCGAGCACGGCATCCATGTGAGCACGACCGACGACGTCGACGAGACGATCGAGGTGACGCGGCTGGCATTCGCTGCCGCCGGAGTGCCGGATGCGTGGCAACGGGTGCGTGCCGTGGTGGCGCAACCTGGCGTGGAGTTCTCGGACACTGAACTGTTCGAGTACGTGCCGCGGCAGGCGGAACACCTGCGTGCGTGCCTTCCGCCGGATGTGTCGATGGTGTTCGAGGCGCACAGCACCGACTACCAGTCACGTGCCGCGTTGCGTGGCTTGGTCGACGATCACTTCGCGGTGCTCAAGGTCGGGCCCGGGCTGACGTTTGCGTATCGCGAGGCACTGTTCGGGCTGAGTTTCATCGAGGACGAGCTGCTGGGGGACGCGGCGTCCGGCGTCCGCGACGTGCTCGATCAGGCGATGCTTGATGACCCGCGACACTGGCAGGCGTTCTACCCGAGCGACCCCGAGCGCGCCGCGTATGCGCGTCGATACTCGCGCAGTGACCGCAGCCGCTACTACTGGCCAGTGCCGGCAGTGCAGACCGCGGTCGAGCAGCTGCTACAGAACCTGACGACTACCGGGCTACCCGACGAATTAGTGAGTCAGCACTTGTCATGGCTGGGAAGTGATGGCGTTTCGGGGGCACCCGTGCCAGGAGCGTCGCAGTTGACAGCTGATCGAGTGCTGCGAGCCTCGGTTCGGCGCGTGCTCGAGGTGTACCGCTCCGCCGTGTGAGAGCTCAAGGTGATGGCTAACGCACAGTACGTCGAAACTAGAGGGCCAGTAACCTGCGGACGATCGCGTCGACCGCAGTCTGGTCGACAATGTCGAGGCTGCCCACCTTGCGCACGAGTCGCTCGGCGGATACGGCTCGCACAAGCTCGCATTGCACGTAGCTGACCACGGGTAACACTCCGTCGAGTACGACGTGGGTTGGATAGCCGCGCTGAGTTCGAGTCACGGGCAGAACGATCACGATCCCATGACGGTTGAGCTGGTCGTGAGAGATGACCACGGCGGGACGCCGGTAGGCGGGCTCATGGCCAACGGGGCTGCCGAAGTCACACAGCCAAACCTCGCTGCGGCTCACCACACGTCGTCCCACGACTCCTCTGGGTCGAGGCCGTCGGTGAGGTCGCCGCTCAGGGCCTCTGCGGTGACACGGGACTCAAGGTGAGCGTCGACACGGCTTTGACCAGCGACGTGTGAAGCGCCGAGGGTCTCAGACACCGACACCCAGAAGGCGGCTTCTTCGGCTGCGTCAAGAGAACGAGTAATCGCGCCAGCCAAGGTGGTGTGCTCGCGCTCGGCCAACGCGGCGATCCGGTCGCGGAGCTCAATCGGCACCTTGATCGTGGTGGTGGGCATTGATCAAGTATACCGTTGAGTATACCTCTGAGTATACCTTCAGGACGGGATGTAACCGTCCAACCCGAGCCGACGGCCATCCTCGAATTGTTCTTCATACGTGTCGTCTCCGAGGACGGCGCGTGAACCAGACTCGGCGGCTTCTCTGACCGCCTCATCCGGCAGGTAATACCCGTAGACGTTCGCGCCAACGGTCTCGCGCAAACCGGCCGCCGACCCGAGCAGCGTTGGCACACTGCCGTGGTCTCCCTCTTGGAAGTTGACCACCGCGAGGGTCTCCAAGAAGTAGGCAAGGTTGGCCTGATCACGAGTCTCCTGCGACAGCCGGATTCCTTCTGCGAGGTGGGTGCGGGCCAGTTCGAGGTCGTTCTGTGAGATGGCAACCTGGGAGAGGTTGTAGAGCGCGATGTACGTCGTCAACCGATCCCCGCGAGCCCGGGCGGCGCCAAGCCCGCGCTCGATCGCGGCGACCGCCTCCGCCGCGGAGGACTTCAAGAGCAACACAGTGCCGAGCCAGACCTGAACCAAGCTGACGAGCCAGTCGCCGCCAGCTGGTCCGGCCTTCTCACCGAAGTCGATGGCGGCGCGAAAGCGTTCCTCGGCCGCCGCGAGGTCGCCTGCCGAGAGGGCCACGAGACCAGTGCCCGCCCGCGCCTTGGCCAAGACCTCGTAGTCCTGCAACTCCGCCCCAAGGCGGTCGGACGCTGCCCAGTTTGCGGCTGCGGCATCGAGGTCGCCAGCGGCGTACGTCATCGTGGCGGCTGTGAGGTGAACGCGACTGCGTTCCCAGTCGGGAAGATCTGCCGCCAGGCAATGCTCCGCGAGGCGGCGACCGACGGTCGGCTGACCCCGCAGCCACCAGTACAGCCACATGAACCATGTGATGCGAGCTGCCGTTGCAGCATCGCCCTCATCGAGTGCGCGCTCGATGGCCACCAGCACGTTTGCCTCGTCGGCTTCGACCCGTTCGAGCCAGCGAACCTGGTCGCCGCGTTCATAGCCGGCCGCCGCGCTCTCGGAGATTGCGAGGAACAGTTGCGCGTGCGCCCGAATGAGGTGGGCAGCCCGGTCGCCGATCAGCAGGCTGCGAGCGTACTGCGCGACAGGCTCGAGCATGCTGAACCGATTCTCACCGTCGACCCCCCGACGCACTACGACCAGTGATTGTTCAACCAGCTGCCCGAGCAAGGCGAGCACGTCGGCTTCCTCGCCTTGGGCGGTCGCAACCTGTTCGACTGCTGACAGGGTTGCGCCGCCGCGAAAGACCCCGAGAAGAGTGAACATCTGTTGCTGTTCAGCTGTCAGAAGGCCATAGCTCCAGTCCAGAGTCGCGCGCATCGTGCGTTGACGCTCCGGAAGGTCGCGAGCACCAGACGTCGCTGCGGCGTCGTCCAGACGGTCTAAGAGCACCCGCGCAGGGAGTGTGCGCAGGTGGACGGTGGCTAGTTCGATCGCCAGCGGTAGGCCGGCGAGCCGATAACAGAGTTCGACATATGCCGGTACTTCATCGTCGGTCGGTGAGACCGCAACCGCGAGAGCGCGATCCAGAAGCAGGGCACCGGACGGTGACGCAGCCAACTCGTCTGCGGTGACGGCACCGTGATCGGGCAGCGCCAGCGGAGCCACCCCGTACTCCTGCTCTGCCCGCACCCGCAGCGCTGACCGGCTCGTGACGAGAATGCCCAGCTCTGGACATTGGGCGGCAAGTCGTCCGACGTCAGGTGCGGCACTGAGAAGGTGCTCGAAGTTGTCGAGCACGAGCAGCAAGCGCAGGGGACGCAGGTGCGCGCTGACTACTTCAAACGCAGCGTCACCGTCTGCGCCCGTCAGGCCGAGCGCCCGTCCGATCGTGGGCATCACTGCCGCCGCGTCCAGCAGCGGAGCGAGCGAGATCTGCACCCGTCCGTCGGGGTACTCGTCCGACGAGTGCCTCGCAGACAGCGGCCGCCAGTCGAGTCTTGCCCACCCCGCCTGGGCCAGTCAGTGTGACGAGAGGTGCACCGGAACGCAGCAGGTTCGTGACCGCTGCAATGTCGTCGTCGCGGCCCAGCAGGGGCGTGGCCGGGACGCCCAAACCCAGCGGCTCACCGACCGGCGTCTCGCTGCCAGCGCTGCGCCGCCTCGGGACGGCGTCGATCAGCTCAGATCGTTCTGCCGCTGGCAAGGACAGCGCGTCGGCGAGCGATCGGACCGTGTGCGGGTATGGCCGAGTGCGGGTGCCGCGCTCGAGTGAGCTGATGGCGTGCGGCGTGAGGTCGGCGCGTTCAGCGAGCTCTTGCTGGGTAAGCCCGGCACGCTCTCGGAACCGGCGTAACACCTCGCCGAAGCGTGGTTCGATCGCGTCCTCCACCCCCTGCATCACCGAAGCATAAGCGCCAGCGTGGTCACCGATCCGGGCAGTCGCACGCTTCGAACTGTGCGAGCAGTGTGCGAGTGCTGCCCCTGGAGTGCGACCCAGGATCGCCCGAAACTAGTGGCCATGACAGAGAAGAACTGGCTGCCTCCAGGGTGGCAGCACCCCGAGCGAGTAATCCTGGACACCGGACACCATCTGCGACCGATCCGTGCCACGGATGTCGATCTGGACATGAAGGCGGTGATGGGTTCGCAGGAGCGGCTGTGGTCGATCTACGGCGACTCTTGGGGGTGGCCGCCAGCAACGATGACCGCTGAGCAAGATCGCGAAGACCTTGCTCATCACGAGGCGGACATGCAACGTGGCGAGTCGTTCAACTACGCCCTCTTCGACGCGGGTGAAACCGAGCTACTCGGCTGCGTGTACATCGACCCTCCCGAGAAACCCGAAACCGATGCGGAGATCTCGTGGTGGGTCGTCGACTGGCTCGTCGATGGCCCCATCGAGCGGGCACTCAACGCGCTCGTGCCCCAGTGGATCGCACATGACTGGCCGTTCACCAACCCCAACTTCCCACACAACACCATCGAAGGAGACCCATCATGACCAGCACGTTCCCCGCGACCGCTAGCCGAGCGGACGCCGAAACCGGCCCGCGCTCGTATGGCCGAGGGTGGGCCGTCGCAGGAGTAGGTGCCGGCCTCGCCGGAATCGTCAGCATGATCGGCAGCAGCATGGCTGGTGCCGTCTACGACGAGGAGCTGGCCGGAAACGCCGACGGCATCGTCGACAAGCTCGCTGACCAGTCGGCACAGATTCTGATCATGCACACGGGAGCGATGGTCAGTGCGGTGCTGCTGCTCATCTTTGCTGCCGGCCTGCTGCGACGGCTGAAGTCGGCCACTCCAGAAGGCAGCCTGCTGCCGCAGGTGGCGTCGTATGGACTGTTGCTCGTCTCTGTCGCTCTGTTGCTTGGGTCAGGCCTGACAACTGAGTTCGTGTTCGGCGTCCAAGATCCTGACCTACTGGTCCCTGAGACCGCAGTCTTCTTCGGACACTGGATCGGCACTATTCCCTGGCTGTGGGTTGGGGCGGGTGTCGCCGCGCTAGCCGTCGGGATTGCTGGCCGCAGGTTCGGCGCGGTGTCGAGTGGGTTGGCCTGGACGAGCCTCATTCTGGGTGGGCTCACCACGCTGGTCGGCATCAGCCCACTGCAGTACATGGCAGGAATGATCGGCCCGATTTGGCTCACCATTGCGGGCATCGCACTACTCCGGAGGAACTGAGTTCAATGATCAAGCACCGCAGCCACCGTGCGTTGGCGGCAATCGGATGTGTTGTGGCCGTGGTGTTGGCCATCGTGGGCGTGACCACGTCCGCCGTGGCGGTTCCTGCGCAGCGCGTTACGTCCACCTCGGAGGCCTGGACGGTCTCCGAGGTGGACGGCATCCGCGTCCTGACCTGGCAGTCACCAACCCCGCTTCCGGTAGGTGGTGCGGCGCCAGAGTTTCGAGTCGGCTCGCAGGTGATCGGCTACCCGTCGGTGTCAGCCGACCTGCGCACGCTGTCGCTTCCGTTGGCGAACCAGGAAGACGTCGATCTCGGCAGCGTGCAAGCGTGGTTGTCGGGCTCGCGGCTTGACGCGGCTTCATCGAGCAAGGGCGCGTCCGCTACGACGCAGGCGGCGCCCACGACCGCGCGACGCACGCTTTCGGTCGATCCCGGCGTGACTGGGCCTTGGGCGACAACAGCGTCCGACTACGAGCTTGACCCGATTGCCGTGCCAGATCTACCGCTGGTGGTGCCCACCGTCGGACATGTCGTGGCACCGGTGGATGCTCCCGGCGCGCGTCCCCTCGTTCTCTTCCTTCATGGCAGGCATCCGAGCTGCTACGTGAGCGGCACCGACAATGCTCAGCTCGTCTGGCCGTGCCCGCAGGGGTGGGATCCGATCCCGAGCCATCTCGGCTATCGCTACCTGCAGCGTCTGCTCGCGTCGCAGGGCTACGTCACGGTTTCCCTCGCGGCGAACGCGATTGACGGGCAAGAAACGTTCGATGCGCCCGACTTCGGCGCAAGCGCCAGGGCCGCTCTGGTCCGCCACCACCTGTCGATCTGGACTGAGTGGGCTGCGGACGGAGAAAGCCCGTGGGCCGGGCGGGTCGACATGGACGCGGTGACGCTCGTCGGCCACAGCCGAGGAGGCGAGGGCGTGAATCGCGTCGGGATCACGGCGCCAACCACGTCGGACTACACCGTGAACGGACTGGTGCTGCTCGCGCCGACGAACTTCGGACGTCAGGCCGCGCCGGGCGTACCGACGGTGGCGCTGCTTGGTTACTGCGATGGTGACGTGACTGACCTCGCTGGACAGGGTTACGTCGACGTCGGCAGAGACATTGCCGGCGACGCATCGTTGCGGAGCGCAGCGCTCGTCATGGGCGCAAACCACAACTACTTCAACACCGAGTGGACGCCAGGGACGGCGACAGCATTCGCCGAGGACGACTGGCGTGACCCAAGCGATTCGACCTGTGGCCCCGATGCTCCGACGCGGCTAGACGCCGCAGCTCAGCGCGACGTCGCCGCGACCTACGTCGCCGGCGCCGTCCAGCTGATGCAGAAGCGAGACGCTCAACTGGTGCCGATGTTCGATGGCTCACGCGTACGTGTTCCGTCAGCGGGTGATGCTGACGTTCGTACCGCAGCTGTCGGTGGCCGACGGCAGCTTGTCGCCATGGCGAGCGATCTCCAGGTGGCGACGAGCGGCCAGATGCAGGCTCACGTGTGCAAGGGGCAGTCGTCCGGACCGGCCGGTGTCTGTGGTGAGGGCATCTGGGGCGTGCGGACGCCGCACTGGCCACACGGAGACCAACCGCCTTTCCGCCCAGGGCAGCCGGCGCTCGAGGTTTCGTGGAGCGACACGAATGAAACTGCCGACATTGAGCTGCCGACGCCGCTCGACCTCAGCACCAGCAACTCAGTCGACGCGCGCGTCATCGTGAGTGAAACGAGCCCGCGCGTTCGCATGAATCTGCGCCTCACGGACGTCGATGGGTCGTCCGTCGTACTGGTGCCGCGCGATCGCGGGCGGCTCGATGCGTTACCGGGCAGCGAACCCTTGGGCAAGCTGTTGGCGCAGACGTTGCGCACCCCACTCGTTGGGGCCACTGGCGTCGACCTTTCCCGCATCGCGAGCATCGGGTTGGTCTCACGCTCGGCGCAAGGGCGCGTCTGGCTACTCGACGTTGCAGGGCGAAAGCCCGGACTCGCACCACCGAGCGATCCTGACGTATCTCTGTTGCGGGTTCCCGACGTCAATGAGACAGAGGGCTCGGCGTCCGATCTGCAACAGATGGACGTCACAGTGATGGCACCCGGCGGGGTCAGTGTGGCGACGCCTGTTGCGGTCCGCGCGCTGACGGCAGACGGCATGGTGCTGCGCAGGACGACGGTCACGCTTCAGCCGGGAGAGTCTGAGGCCACCTTCTCGGTGCCCGTAGAGCGGGACGACCTCGACGACTTTCCCAGCACTTTCGGTTTCGATGTCTACGCCTACGCGACGACCGGGAGCGCGATGACTGGTGACTACGGCGCCAGGGTCTTCGTCCACGATGACGATCCCGCGCCCGATGTCGCGCTCGCCCGTGCGGAACGCACGATTTCCGAGGGGTCGGCGGCCAACTGGACGATCCAACTGAGCGAACCGGTGGACTACTACGCCAGCTTTCGCTGGACCATCGTCAAGCCCGCTAGCGGTGTGCGATCGCTTCGAACTGATGATGTACCGGCGAAATGGTTGCGAAGATTTCGGGTGAAGCCACCGAACCGACCGATCGCCTTGTGGCGGGTAGAGCGCCTGCACGGCTTCGGCTACCTCGAGCCTGGCCAGACCGATTCGAAGCTGCGCGTCCCGACGATCAAGGATCGTCGTCAGGAGGATCGCGAGGTCGTCGTCCTTCGGGTGCGAAGCAAGAGTCTTCAGTTAGGACCCGTTCAGCGCGCGATTGGCGTGAGGTGACCGCCCGCTAGCCCCGTACGGCCTGGTGGTCACCGGGCCCCGCCAACTGGCGCTTTGTTGGTAGCGTCCGACGGGTGACGATCGACGGCTATGCCGACCGGCTGAGTTACGCCGTCGGAGACCTGGTCTCGCTGTGTTGCTCGACCACAGCCGAACGACTCTCGGTTGAAGTGGCACGGGTCGGTGGCTCGCGCGAGATCGTCTGGCGTGACGCTGACATTGCCGGCGTCTCGCAACCCGTCCCAGAGAATGCGGCGCAAGTGGGTTGCGGCTGGACGCCGACCGTCCAGTTCACGATCCCTCCGAGTTGGCGCTCGGGGTACTACGAGGTGATCCTACGAACGCGCGATGCCGCGACGGGACGCGATGAGGAGTCGTTGGCGTTCTTCGCTGTGCGGCACACCGAGCAGGCACACGACCGCGGGCAGATGTTGCTGGTGTTGGCCACCAACACCTACAACGCGTACAACGACTGGGGAGGGCCGAGCCTCTACACCGGAGCGGTCCGCGTCTCGTTCGAGCGGCCTATGGCGCGCGGGTTTCTGCGCAAACCTGAGCCATACCTGCGTTACCCGAACCTTGACGACGTCCATGATCCCGAGCACGAGCGCTTTCGCAGCTGGGCTGACCAACATGGTCTTGCACGCTGGTCGGGATCATCGGGTTGGTACCAGTGGGAACGGCTGTTCGTGCAGTGGGCAGAGCGCGCCGGCTACACCGTCGACGTGGCCGTCAACGCCGACCTCGAGCAGCGTCCCGAGATCGTGGACGACTACCCGCTGCTGGTGAGTGTGGGCCACGACGAGTACTGGTCGTGGGGGATGCGTGACACGGCCGAGGCGTTCATCGGGCGCGGAGGCAACTACGCGTTCCTGTCCGGCAACTCCGTCTGCTGGCAGGTGCGCTACGAGGACGACGGACGCACGATGGTCGGTTACAAGGCTGACCCGGAGGCTGACCCGCTCTACGGCACCGACGAGCAACACCTGGTGTCGACGCTCTGGTGCTCGCAACTGGTGAACCGTCCCGAGAACCAGCTGACCGGGAGTCAGCTTCAGTCGAGGCGGATACATCCGCATGGGTCAGGCCGTTCCCCGCGCGTCCGGGGGACTGACCGCATGGCGTCCCGGCCACTGGGTCTTCGACGGATGCGATCTGCGTTACGGCGATCTATTTGGCGCCGAGGACTCGATCGCGGTCTACGAGGTGGACGGCTGCGAGTTCACGCTCTCGGCCGAGGACGGTCTACCCGTGCCGACCGGGCGAGATGGCACTCCGCCGGGCTTCACCATCTTGGCGACGGCTCCGGCGCGGCTGTGGACCCATGACGAACTGCCCTCCAGGTATCGATCGAGTCAGAACGGCGAGGTCGAGTCATTCGCGAAGTCTGTCTTCGGGGAGGCAACGCCGGAAGCGATCGAGCGTCTGGCCCACAACCACGCCGTCATGGGTGTGTACAGCAGCGGCGGGACAGTGTTCACCTGCGGAGTCACCGATTGGGTGTACGGACTAGCGGGGCATGACCCTGTGGTCAGTCAGGTCACACGCAACGTGCTCGATCGGTTGACCACCTGAGGGGACGTTCGGCACTTCTGACCTCACCTTCGCCGCGTCAGACTGAGTCTGGGCACGGATAGAGCGACGTTATCGACGCGTCGGGAGGTGTGCCATGACCGAGCAGTTGTCGCCATCAGTTGAACAGACCGTGAGTGTCGCGTCGCCTCAGCGAACGCGACAACGGGAGCACCGAAGCGCAGCCATCACCGCTGGGGTGCTCTACATCACCGGAACCGTCGCGGGCATCCTGAGCAAGGCAGTGCTAGCGGACGTCAGCGACGCATCAGACCCGATCGCCGCAGCGTCTACCCAGCAGACGGCGGTGGTCACCGGGGCCGTGCTGATCCTGGTGATGGGGCTGTCGTTAGCGCTCATCCCCGTTGTGCTCCTGCCAGTGCTGCGACCGGTAAGCGAGTTCCTTGCCTACGGATACCTCGTGATCCGAGGTGCGGTCGAGACCGCCTGCTACGTCGTGTTCGTTGCCGGGGTGTTGTCGCTGTCCGTCCTTGGCGGCCTAGAGAACGCGGGCGATGTAGCTCCGGCGTTGGGGCGGTTGCTCGTCGACGGCGAAGGGGCGGCCACTGTGACCACCCTGGTGTTCTGCTTGGGGGCTGCGCTGTTCTACGTCGCACTTTTCCGCTCCGGACTCGCACCACGGTGGCTCTCCGGTTGGGGGTTGCTCGGCATCCCGATCTACGCTGCCGCCGCACTGCTCTCCGCGTACGGCGCGATTGAGACCGACTCGACGAGTCAGACGCTCCTGTACATGCCGCTGGCGCTACAAGAGATGGTGCTCGCGATCTGGATGATCGCCCGCGGCTTCCGCCCCCCAACGGTCTGGAGGCGCCGCCCGAGCCTGGTCGAGTAGAGCTGGCACTCAAGATCAGGAAGCAATGGAGCCGATGTTGGGTCCATGAGCGATCAAGCGACCGAGAGCGTCAGCGACAAGCAGATGAAGCTGCGCTATGCGGGGGTCTGTCGATTGTGCGGTCGCGAGCTTGCTGCCAGGAGTGAAGCCATCTATGAACGACTAACCAAGACGGTGCGCTGTGTTGTCTGCCCGCACTCGAGCGCTGACCCGGCCGATATGCCCGAGGCCGATTCATCGGTGCTCGACACCACAGCCGAGCAAGGCAACGCAGGGGCGTCCGCCCGCCGTGAGTATGAGCGTCGGAAGGCGAAGGACGAAGACCGACTGAGGCAGAGGTGGGGAAAGCTCGGTGGGGCAGCCATAAACAGATACGGCCTCGTGCTCTATCAGGAGTCCAGGTTCACCAAGCAAGGAGCCGAGCAGATCGCCAGAAACCCGAAGTACACGTCGCAAGTGTGCGTGTTCTGGAAGGACAACGTGATGGCGTTCTCCACCATGGAGAGTAAGGAGAAGTTGTCAGAGTGGAAGGACCTTTTCGGAGCCTGGACTCCGATCGGAGACTTGTGCCCTTGACGCCCAAGACTCACTAAGAGACTTTGAGATCAGCCATCAGCATTGCGTGGTCACTGACTTTCTCGTGTCGCGGAGCCTGGTCGTATGCGCAGTCGATGACTCTTATTGCTTCGTCAACGAGTAGGTGGTCATAACGAACATGCCGACCTCCTCGAAGTACGTGCGAAGTGGCGAGCGGACCATCTGGATTCTCCTGGACTTGGGCTTTCCACACTTCGTCATCCCTCGAGACCACCTCTCGATAGGCGTCTCGAAGTCTCGGCATCTTACGCGGGTCGAGCAAGAGATCCTCACCCCAAGGCTCGCCTTGATCGAGCTCATGGGGACGCTGATCCGCAACCGGCCAGTGGTAAACGACTTTCGCAGGGTCGGGATGGTCGACGTTGGGAGTGTTGGCATCGATCCCCAATACGACGGGATGGCTAGCCGTCGTTGCCCAGCGTGCCAGCGCTGCATGGAAGGCCGGCTTCTTGCTCTTCAAACCTTGTTTCCCCGACGCGGGACGAGCGTGGGCGCTGACGAAGGTGACCGTGCGCGTTTCACCTTCGCCAACCTGAAGTTCGACTTCAGCCATCACGGCCTTGAATGGCAACCCATCCACGAGATCCCCTGGATAGCAAGAGTTGTCCGGCAGCCGATAAGCGTCATGGATTCTCCACTGACGTCTCAGCATCACGGCAGTGCCCCAACGCCGACCGTCCAACCTCACCCCGACATCGGTCGAGAGCCGGCCGTCCACGAAGAACCGAGTTCCCTCCGGACCCAATCCGTCCTTCAGCTTGCCAAACATTGACCTGGTGACCTCCTGGAGGAGAACCACGTCGGGATCTACGGCCGACAGGTGCCGAATGAACTCGTGGGTTCGGTCTGGCCCACGAGCATTTAGATTCCAAGAAACGACCCGCAGATTGCTCTGCAGCATTTCGTTCCACCCGTGATGCCTTGAAGCTATTGCCGCATTCCCCATACGGGCACTTTGGCAGACACCGCCGACAAGCAGCAGCCAAACGCCCGGACTGCCGGACCGTGCTACCAAGGCTGCTTCAGTCGGACGAGCCCTGAGTCTTTCGCTGCGCCCGGATGACCCCGTGACCTGGGCTATTGCGCAGCCGTCTCGGGGCATCGCCGGACCCATGCATTACCAGCGGCCACACTGGCGGTGTCGGATCAGGCACCATCTTTAGGAGCCTTCCAAACCTCGTATCCGAGATGGGGCGCACCCAAGAAGCACGTCTGTGTGAGTAAGTCTGCGGGTGGAGCGGCAGTGGCTGCGGCCAGCTGACATGCGAGCCAAGTGTGCGGATCGGGGTTGACCCAGCCGCGAGGATCGCTATTCAGGACGTGTTCGTATCGCGACCCGAACAGGGTCAGGTTGATGGTGTCTGCTAGGGCCGCGCTCGGACTGAGAACTCCTCGGTAGCCCTGTGCTTCAAGTTCAAATGCGAGGTCCTGACACGGAGCGTGCTTTCCAACTGCAAGCGACGGGTCTAACCCGCACCTGACCCACGCATCGAAGGTACTGAGGTCAGCTATCTCGTGCTCTTCCACGTAAATGAGCCAGAGATTTCGCCGCTGCTCAGCCGCGAAGGCGCTGCTCCGAATCTCGTAGTACCTGACAAGTTCTGCCCAAGCTCCCGCAGGGCTTTCGGCCAGATACTGTGCGTAACCTTCACCGTGTTTGTGCCAGCGACCAGACTCTTGGCTCGGCCTGGGTTCACCAGCGGAATGTACGAGGGGCGGCCACTCCGGCGACGTATGGCGATACCAGAATCTGGCAACGGATACTGGGGCGGGGTCAACTGCCCAACTGGTCACGGGCACCGCGCGCAAACGACACGAGGGGGTTCCAAGCTGCCTTGACATCGGCGGCCAGCAACTGCAAGGGCGTCTTCCCTTCCAGACGATCAAACTCTGTGTCAAACCACAAGAGGACGCCCCTGACCGTCAGGCTCGGACGTAGATAGCTGACGAGTTGCGCTGTGAGGACGACTCGCTCTGCATTTACCTTGATCGCACCGCCCTGACGCCACGCGCCAACGGTCTTGTCGGAAACCCCAAGAAGCTTTACGAGGTCCGTCGTGGGGACTTCCGCACTGTCACAGATCGCGAAAATGTACTGAGCTGCCTCTTGGGGTGACTCCCACCGAGTATGCCGTAGCCGACGTTCCAGCCGCCGAAGGACATCGTGAACCTGCATCGCGGCCAGCGCCATGGCATCTGGCGTGCTGCTCGCTGACACTCGCGGCGTCGATCGCGCGCCGCAGCACGGTCAGAAACTCCAGCAGCTTCCGAACCTCATAGTCCTCGACCCCTGCATCCATGTTTGTGGACAGATCAAGCACGGCATCCTCGAGCTGTCGACATGCGGCGCGAAGAGCGCCAAAGTCTGGGGGTGGGCTCAGCGCGGTCGAACCCGGCCGCGTGACCAAACCTTCGACCTGGGCGGCACTTTCTTCGATGAGTTCAGTCATCTCCAACAACCGGGCGTGGTTGGTGGCTCTGCACTGGCGGTGCCTCAATCCTGTAGTACGGATAGACTTCTGCTTCAATCGGAAGTCCAAGGGACACTCTTTAGCCCAGCATAATCAATCCACCGAATGGGTGAGCCCCGGCGCGCCCATTGATGAGACCCAGGGTCCGAGCCCCTGACCTGCCCCTTTGGCATTGGATGTACCGAGGGACTCGGGCACGAATCGGCCCTTTCGACCGAACACAAGGTATCGAGTTCCCAAGACGACTGGGGACACCATGCCGGTACTCGACCGGGGGCGCTGTGCTGTCAGTTGTGCTGTCACTGCACCACCCTGCCCACCAGATCACACATGCGGATGGCCTCGACCTGCGACGACTGGAGAATGATGCCCCCGCGACCGGATCGAACCAGGGACCTGCCGGATACTGACGACGCCGGCCGGCCGCCTCTGACTTGTGAGGCCGCGACTAGAGCCATTGCTTGACGGCGCAACGGGCCGTCGACCATCACGCCATCGACAGCGTGCACACCACCTTCAACGGTCGCCTCGACCACGCGACGTGCCCAGATGAGCTCGGCAGACGTCGGCCGGAAGGCATCGCGGATTGGCGTCGACTGGCGTGGGTGGATACTGGCCTTGGCAATGAAGCCTGCGAGAACTGCGTCGTGAGCTTCTGCTGCGAGTCCGACTTCGTCGGCGCTGTCGAGGTACACGGCGTCGATGGCGGGCTTGCCGCACGTGGCGGCGGCGAGGAGAATCGTCGACCGCGCGTGGAGGGCGACGTCGAGGTAGGAGCCGTCATCGCTGGCGACTTGATCGGCCACCGAGGGACACGATCAGGTCCTCGGCGCCCCACATCAGGGCGACGACGCTCGGCACCTCGGCGATCTCCGGTGCGCGCAGGACGCCGCGGGCGGTCTCGCAGAGTGCGATCACCTCGAACGTCCAGCTTCGCGATCGCCGCGGGTCTTCGGCCTTCGGCACCATGATCCGGCGGTACTCCGTCGCTCTAGCGCGTCCAAGTCCCTCGAAGTACTCACTCCCGATCGCGTTCACCCGCACGATCACCGCATCCGGGTCCACCGGGTTGTCGAGCAACGCCTGGCGCGCCGCCGCCTTGTCAGCCGGCGCGACGGCGTCCTCGAGGTCGAAGATCGCGAAGTCGGCTGCGTCCAGCGCCTTCTGATACCGATCCGGTCGGGACGCCGGACAGAACAGGTACGCCGGTCCCGACTCGTGCGTGAGCGGCTTCATTGCGGAGCCATCTGCATGAGGACGTTCCGAGTGGCGTCCACGACGACCTCGTCGTGCTGGTTGTAGCCAAGGTGCTGCATCGTGACCACGCCCTGTGCGGGACGGCTCTTCGACTCACGCTTGGCCACGATCACGGTCTCGGCTCGCACGGTGTCCCCATGCCGAACCGGTGCAGGGAACCGGACCTGATCGAAGCCGAGGTTCGCCACCAGCGTTCCCTGCGTCAGCTGGTTCACCGACAGCCCCACAACAATCGCCAGCGTCATGGTGCTGTTGACCAGGCGTCCGCGGAACTCCTGCTGGGTCGCGAAGACGTCGTCGACGTGCAGCGCCTGCTGATTCATGGTCATCGCGCTGAACAGTGTGTTGTCAGCCTCACTGATCGTGCGGCCGGGGGAGTGGCGGTAGATCGTGCCGATCTCGAGCTCTTCGTACCAAAGGCCGCGTTGCTCAACGACCCGCTCCGTTGGGTCAGCCATGTCGACCTCCGACTCGTTCGGTCAGTTGCTCAGCTCGCAGCTGGCGCAGCTTCGCCTGGCACTGCTTCGAGACGTCCGCCAACTCGTCCAGTGTGCGCGCGATGTCGCGCTGCTTCTCGGTCAGCTCGGCGCTGATCTCGTCGACGCGCTCGACCACCCGCTCGAGCTGGCGGATCTTGCTCGACTCCGCACCGTCGTACATGTCGATGATCTCGGCGATCTCGGTCAGCGTCATGCCGAACCGCTTGCCGCGCAAGATCAGCTGCATCCGCGTCCGGTCGCGCCTTGTATATGTACGAGAGCCGCCAGGGCCGCGAATCGGCTCGATCAGCCCCTCCGCCTCGTAGAACCGCAGCGTGCGGGGGGTGACGGCAAGGTCTGCCGCCAGATCGCCGATCGACCACAGCTGCTGGCCGTCGACCCCGGCGTCTGACGGCGATCCAGAAGATTGCCGGTTCAGGGTCTTGCCAGCGACGGGGGTCATGGGGTTAGCCTGATTGACGTTGACGTAAACGTCAAGCAGATCCATCCGGTCAGCCCACAAGGCGTCACACCTCGGACGGATCGGATGGAGGTGGCCCATGGCCGTCGATTTCACGCCCGAGCACGAGGCGCTGCGCCACCTGGTGCGCGACTTCGCCGCCGCCGAGGTCGCCCCGCACGCCGCCGAGTGGGACCGCACGCACACGTTCCCCAAGCACCTCGTCCCCAAGCTCGGCGACCTCGGGCTCTTCGGCCTCACCGCCCCCGAGCGCTACGGCGGCGCGGACGCCGACTTCACCTCGCTCTGCATCGCGATCGAAGAGCTCGGCCGCGTCGACCAGTCGGTCGGCATCACGCTCTCGGCCGGAGTCGGCCTCGGCATCAACCCGATCCTCACGTTCGGCACCGACGCGCAACGCGACCGCTGGCTGCCCGACCTCGTCGCCGGACGCGCGCTCGCGTCGTTCGGGCTCACCGAGCCGGACGCCGGATCGGACGCCGGAGCCACCCGCACCCACGCCGACCTCGCCGACGGTCACTGGGTCATCAACGGAGCCAAGGCGTTCATCACCAACAGCGGCACACCGATGACGTCGTGCATCACGATCACCGCGCGCACCGGCACGCGGTCTGACGGACGCCCCGAGATCTCCACGATCATCGTCCCCGCCGGCACACCCGGCCTGATCGTCGAGCCCGCCTACGACAAGCTCGGCTGGCACGCGTCCGACACCCACGGCCTCACCTTCGACAACTGCCGCGTGCCCGAAGACGCGCTGCTCGGCGTCCGCGGCGAAGGGCTGCGCCAGATGCTCGGCATCCTCGACGACGGACGCATCGCGATCTCCGCGCTCGCGGTCGGCCTGATGCAGCGCTGCCTCGACGAGTGCGTCGCCTACGCCGGCACCCGCACCGCGTTCGGCTCACCGATCGGAGCGCGCCAAGGCGTCGCGTTCCCGATCAGCGACCTCGCCGTCGACCTCGAAGCCTCGCGACTGCTCACGTACCAGGCGGCGTCCATGAAGGACGCCGGACGCGGCGGCGCCGAGCTGTCTCGCGCTGCGGCGACCGCGAAGCTGTTCGCCACCGAGGCCGCCGTGCGCGCCACGCGCACCGCGACGCAGGTGTTCGGCGGCTACGGGTTCATGGAGGAGTCGCCGGTCGCGCGCCTCTACCGCGACGCGAAGATCCTCGAGATCGGCGAGGGCACGTCCGAGGTGCAACGCCTCGTCATCGCGCGGCATCTTGGGTTGCCGTTGTCGACGGGGGTGGCGTCGTGAGTGCCGGTGCTTCGCCGGGGCGGGCGCGGCGTCCGGGCCGGAGCGGCTCAAGGCGCGCGAGCGGGTCGACCTGCTGTTCGACGCGGGCACGTTCGTCGAAGACGGCGCACTCGCCAACGCGCTCGCCGAGGGCTTGCCCGCCGACGGAGTCGTGACCGGGCAGGGGCTGGTCGCGGGGCGTCCGGCGCTGGTGGTCGCCAACGACTGGACGGTCAAGGCCGGGTCGTGGGGAGCGCGCACCGTCGAGAAGATCGTGCGCGTCACCGAGCGGGCGCTCTCTGAAGAGCTGCCGATCTTCTGGTTCATCGACTCCGCGGGTGCGCGGATCACCGACCAGGTCGACCTGTTTCCCGGACGCCGCGGCGCCGGCCGGATCTTCGCGAACCAGGTGGCGCTGTCGGGGCGGGTGCCGCAGATCTGCTGCCTGTTCGGGCCGTCCGCCGCGGGTGGCGCGTACATCCCGGCGTTCTGCGACGTGGTGTTCATGGTCGAGGGCAACGCGTCCATGTACCTCGGGTCACCGCGCATGGCCGAGGTGGTGGTGGGGGAGACCGTGACGCTGGAGGAGATGGGCGGCGCGCGCATGCACGCCACCGTCTCGGGCTGCGGCGACAACCTGGTGGCCGACGACGAAGAGGCGATCGAAGAGGCGAAGGTGTTCTTCGGCTACCTGCCGGGGTCGTTCCGCGAGGCTCCGCCGTCGTATGACGGTGCTGATGTGGCGGTGGCGTTGGACTCCTCGGTCGTGCCCGAGGCGGAGTCGGAACCGTTCGACATGCACCGGGTGATCGAGGGGCTCGTGGACGCCGACTCGTTCTTCGAGCTGAAGCCGGAGTTCGCCGCCGAGGTGGTGATCGGGCTCGGACGCATCGACGGTCGGTCCGTCGGAGTGGTGGCCAACAACTCGGCGGTGCGCGGCGGCGTCCTGTTCAACGACTCGTCCGACAAGGCGGCGCGGTTCATCTGGTTCTGCGACGCGTTCAACATTCCGCTGCTGTATCTGGCCGACGTGCCGGGGTTCATGATCGGCGCATCGGTGGAGCGCGCCGGGATCATCCGCCACGGCGCACGGCTCATCACGGCGGTCGCGGAGGCGACGGTGCCGACCGTGTCGGTGATCGTGCGCAAGGCCTACGGAGCGGGGCTGTATGCCATGGGCGGGCCGGGGTTCTCGCCCGATGCGTGCCTGGCGCTGCCGACGGCGCACATCGCCGTGATGGGGCCGGACGCCGCGGTGAACGCGGTCTACGCGAAGAAGATCGCCGCGATCGACGACGAGGGGGAGCGCGCTGCGTTCATCGCTCAGCGCCGCGAGGAGTACGAGGCGGACGTCGACCTGATGCGGCTGGCGTCCGACCTGGTGATCGACGGCATCGTCGAACCGTCCGCGCTGCGGCAAGAGCTGGTGTGGCGGTTCGTGTCGCTGCACGGCAAGGTGCGACCGCGCTCCGAGAAGCGCCACGGCGTCCCCCCGGCCTAACAGCTCGCCGAGTGTGGAGCGGTGGTCACCAAACCTCGCCGAGTGTGGCGGTTATGAGGTCGGAACAGGGGCTCTGTTGGCATGGGTTGCGTTCCGTCGACTCGGCCATAGGGTGACGAGCAAACCTGAGGAGCCACCGTATGCAGACGACGTCACTGACCTCGATGGTCGACGAACACGTGCGGGCCGCCAAGGACGCCTCGAGCGGCCGCAGCTCACACACCATCTACGGCGGACAGGACCACCACCTTCGGCAGACGCTGATTGCCTTGGCCGCCGGACAGTCACTCGACGAGCATGAGAGCCCGGGCGAAGCCACACTGCAGGTACTGCGTGGACGCGTCGCTCTGGTCAGCGATGGAGCCTCGACCGAGGGTGCAGAGGGAGACTTGCTCGTGATCCCAAACACCCGACACAGCCTCGAGGCTATTGCCGACAGCGCCGTCCTGCTGACAGTTGCGATGCCGCTCGGCGACTAACTGCCGAGCCCGCTGCGCTTCGTCGCGCCCTTTTTCGCGCATGACCTCGCGGGCCACGTGTGCTGGCGCAAGCTCAACTCGACCGGCGTCGGCGGCGCCGGGATGTGACGGGTCGGGCGACGCTACGGCGCTCTTTGAGTGGGACCCTGGCCAGAGCCCTCACACCGACGCGCAGCCGGCGTCGTTGCGATCGTGGGGAGCGAGTCGGAATCTGCGCTGCTCCGGTTTCCCTAGGCGATGTGGAGTTCTCCTCCTGTACTTCCCCTCTTGTCGTGTACTTCAAACGAGGGGATCGACGCGGCCTGCTGAACGCGGGGGAGCCGCGTCCAGGTTGGTGGATTAACTCGCCAGCCTTGGGGGTAGATGGCCCTGTATGGGACTGCCCGACCTTGCTACGCGACTCCTGCGGAGCCTCGCCGGTGACGAGTTGCCCGTCGCGCTGCGCGCGGTACCAGAGTTGACGACCGAACTGGTGCCCCACGTGTATGGCGGGCCAGCATCTCGGACGCGTTCCCAATGATGCGCGAGCGGTAGCCGCTTCAAGATCGGTCAGCGCGCACCTGGCGTACAGAACAGGGTTGATGCCCGACTAAGAAACCGATACCCACACTTCGTCGCTTACTCCTCGGCCAAGGAGCTGCGTGGGTGCCGCAACAACACGGAGCCGTTGTGATCCGGGTCGTTCGAATCGAATCGGGACGCCGAAGCGACCCTTGTCACCGGTGACGTCGGTCGCCAGAGTGCGCCAGTTCGCGCGACGGTTGAGGTATTGCACCTCGACGGGGATCGCTGCCTCGCGGGCCTCGATGTGACCAAACACCCGGAACCTCTCGCCGGTGTCAACAGACCCGGTGCTGCCTTGAGCGATAACGCGTCGACGCACCATGAGGTCGAGAGTCTCAGAACTCACGGCCAACTGGTCCTGCGAACCACTGAAGTCCACCCGATAGCTGGTGTTCTCTGCGGCGAATCGCTGAAATCCAAAGTAGCCGCCGCTGCTGGTGTTGGCCGAAGCCACGACGTCCCACTCGTCCGTTCCGACCTCGCGCTGCAAGAGATCGACTGACTCGTCTTCCACGCGGGTTTCGTCCGGGCGCTGTAGGTAGCCGTTGACCTGAATGAAGTTGCCGAACAGCGCCTTGGACGTCGAGAGCTCAGCGACGATCTCGGTGCCGTACACCCCATCGACCTCGCCGAAGCTGGGCCGGACGCGCGGACCGAAGGTGGCGTCGTAGCCGATGGCACCCACGCCTGCCGGGGACCCGGACTCGCCGGTGCACTGGTGCTTGTAGGAGAGAGACACGTGCAGGACTTCGTCGGTGTCAGGATCGATCTCGATCTGGTGAACCGCAACTGATGATTGCGCCTCAGGGCAGTCGATTCCATTGACGTTCAAGTCGAACCCGCCGCTGTCCCCGGCAACAGCGGGGAGGCTGGAGTACGTCGTCCCGGCCGTGAGTTCTTCACCAACGGGTGCTGTCAGGGTCGCCGCTAGGTCCTCATCCGCCGACGATGCGGTGAGCGTGAGCTCGGATAGATCGCCAGTCGCCGTGAAGTCAGCTGGTGTGAAACCGTCAACGTCAATCTTGGAGCTGACGACGCCATCGACCGTCTCAGTCGCGTGACGCCAACCTGAGATGCCGTCATCGGCAATGCCGCTCAAGGGGACACTGGCGAACTGGGCGCCGTCACCTCCGACCTTGAGGGATCCCGTGTGCACTCCGTTCAGCGTGGGATCGAAGCTCAACGTGATCGAGCACTGCGCTCCGGCGGTGAGTGTGTCGGGGCAGGTGTCTCCGACGATCGAAAACGCATCCGAATCGCCCTCCGGGTGCACCCCCGCGTCGATCGAGAGCACAGATGTTGGGACGTCGGTGCCCACCGCCCGCACCGTGACCGGAACGTCTCGCGAAACCTCGCCGGCGTCCTGCAACGGCCAGTCCACTCGGCGTGGCATGGTGTGGAGCCCGGACGCGGGCGCTGACTTTCCGATGACGATCTGGCCGAAGAGAGGGGGGAGCTGACCAGCCTCGCAGTACTGGACGTACGACAGGTCGAGTCGCGTCACCGTGCCTTGCGTGTAGGCGATGTCGCGGACTGTGAATGAGCCGCGGTTTTGGTTGCAGCCTCGGCCGTCACCGGAAACACTGATGCCTGGGTGCCACTCGTCGTTAAAGGGGTAGCGCTCAGCGTCGTAGTACGTGCCCACCTCGAAGCTTCTTGCCGCCCGGTGCGCTGAACTCGTAGCTAAACCAACTGCCGTTGGCTCCATCGAGACCGACGCGCAGGGTCCGACCGTCGAAGGATCCGCTGATCTCGTCCGTTGGCGTGGCAAACGTCTTCACCTGACCCCCGCCGATGTAGTCGCCAGAGGTGCTGAACATGGTGATGAAGGTCTGAGTGGTGGCGGCCCCCGCAGGTGCGCTGCTCGCGACCGCGAGAACAGGCAGCGTCAGAATCACGGCTGCCCCGACGACCGAGACGCGTCGCAGGGCACGCGAGGTGAAGCTCATGGTCCCCCCAATGGGCAAGATGGTTCGGCGAGGTTACCCACCCACATGGCTGATGACCTAGCGACCTGGCGCAATGTGGCCGAAGTTCACCCTGAAGGACGCCGCCAGCGCCCGTCGTGGTGACCGCGAGTCACCAGCGCCCCACTCGGCGAGCTTCGGCACTAGGCGACCAGGTGGTCAAGTCGATTGAGCCGATTGTCGATGCCCTCTAGATCTGATTCAGACCTGGGGGAGAAGCATGTCGGTCTTGCGTGCCGTGACCGTCTCGATGGCGATGGCTACGGCAATGCTCGTCACCTCGATGAGTGCCTCAGCGGCAGAGCCGGCGCCGTACGTAGACACAGCCCACACGACCTTCGAACGAGGGACTTCTTGGTCGCTGGCTCTCAACCAGGGGCTAGTGCTCGCTGACCCCTTCGTCGCTGCGGCGAGTGGGTCTCTCACCGAGATCCGAATGGCCTTCGATGAGAACCACGACGGCGCCGCCAACACCGAAGTGACGCTCTCCGTCTCAGACGACAGTGCGCGTCCGCAGATCGGCAACGTACTCGGATCACAGACCGTGACCGTGTCGGGCAGCGACATGACGTTCGACTTCAGTGCGGCAGACGTCGAGCTGGTCGCGGGGGAGGACGTACTGTCTGTCGAAGGTGTGTCCCTCTACTCGCAGCTTGTGCTATCTGCCGCAGACGGTTCGGGGGACGACGACTTCGCCATCTATGACCCGAACACCTCCAGCTGGAACACCTACGGCAACTTTCCCACCTTGCGCACCACTCTGACGGTCGAGGGTATGGACGCCGACGCACCGATCATCGATGCGACCACGACCCCGCCGAGCCCCGACGGAGACAACGGCTGGTTTGTCACGCACCCAACGGTTGCTTACACCTGCACCGACCCGACAACGCGAGTCGTGTCGTGCCCGGGTGCAGAGGAGTTGCCGGACGGCGAGCACGCACTTGTCAGAACCGCCATCGATCTAGCTGGCAACGATGGCCAGACCACCGTCCAGGCCATGGTCGATACGCGAGCACCGTCGGTGAGCGTCAGCCCGGATCGTCAACCCAACGCGTCCGGGTGGTACCGGCGTCCGGTGAGGCTGACGTACCAATGCTCGGATGCGACCTCGGGAGTCAGAGCTTGCCCCGTTTCGAGGGTTGTCGACCGCACGATGCGGGTGCGCGTCGAGGCGACCGACAACGCCGGCAACGTCCGGCAGCGGAGTTGGCTCGGCGAGATAGACCAGCGAGACCCCGAAGTGTGGATCGGTGGGGTACTCAAGCAGCACGAGGGACGCCCCGACGTCCGCTGTCGCGCCGACGACGGAGACGGGCGCAGCGCCAGCGGGGTCGCGGAGTGCTACGTCGAAATCACCCGCGTATCGCGTCGGTTGTACGACGTGACCGCGACGGCGTCCGACCGTGCTGGCAACCGCTCAGTCGGTGCGGGCGACCGTCAACTCGAACGCGAACTGAAGCAGCAGCGCGAGAGAGAGAGCCCCCGCTGAACTGTCGGGCACTCGCTCATGTGGGTGACCGCGTCCGGCAACTTCGCTAAACGCCTGTAGCGCCTTGCCCCAAGACCTACAGTGGCATGATCGTTTCGATATTCACCCGGGGGTACCGTGATTCGACGGCTCGTCGTCACTGGCATGGCATGTGCAGCGCTCGCGAGCGTGATCCCGGCGACCGGGGCGTCCGCCGCGGTCGAGATCCAGGTCACCGGTCAAGCTGGTCTCTTCTGCCACAGTCAGCAACCAGGACATCATCGTTCGCTTCTGCCCGACGGCTGGCGACAACCCCTGCGTCGTGCCGGTGATCGACGCCGCCGGTTTGTTCGCCGCGACATTGACACCAGACCTCTGGGACGTCGCGGTCGCGACCAAGCCGGGCACGCCGGCCTACTGGTACGCCAACACTCAGGCCGAACTCGTCGACTCCGCAGATTGGACGCTGCAACTGCCCGAACTGGCGAAGGTGTCGCTGCGAGTGCGGGATGCCGACGGCGTCCCACTGCCCGACCTGTCCGTCGACGGCGGAGGCGACAACGCTGCCGACGACGTGACGCTCTCGGGCGACTTGCCCACGTTCACGGCCCGGGCTGTCGTCGATGCGCCGACCACGGACGCCGAGGGACGCTCGGTGTTCAGCGTGCTGCCGGACTCCGATCGCGAGATACGCATCACCGGACGCCAGGAGTCGCTGGAGTATCGCGTGCCGTTGGTGACGCCGTCGCAAACGTCGGTGGACGCCAGGCGCGACTCTGACGTTTCGGTGCGGGCCAAGGCGTTGCCGATCCACAACGTGTCGTTCCGCATCCAGGACTACGCCGGACGTGCGGTGAACATCGACAACTTTAATGTGGATGGCACCTGGGGTCATGTCTATAGCGCGGTGCCTGACACTGGGCCTGCTACGTTCGCGTTCCCCGAAGGCGAGGCGAGCCTGCGCCTCTACAGCGGTGCCAAGGTTTGGTACTTGCCGGGCTCCTGGTCGATGGTCCAACCACTGAACATCACCGAGAGCGACAGCTTCACCCTGACGCTGCCCGAGCCGGTGCGCACTAGGGCCACCGTGCGGGACGCCGACACCGGTGACGTTGCCGAAGGGGTGCGCGTCCAGGTGGGAGGCCCCGCCGATCCCGCGACGCTCGCACCCGGGCTCGCGCCCGCGCAGTTGGCCAACGGGTTCAACCCACTACGGGCCACCAGCAACGCCGATGGGGGAGTGCAGTTCCGCACCTTCCCGGACGCCACGCTCACCGCGTCCGCAACCCTGCAAGGCCCGGGGCTCTACCGAACCGCGCCGGCACGTGACGTTGACGCGTCCGCTGACAACGACTTCACGATCCGGCTACCCAAGTCGGTCGTGATCGACATCGACGCGACTGACGCCGACGGCGCGCAACTCGAGGACGCCATGGCGAACCTGCGGGTTGCCCGAGAGTTCATTGTGCCGTTTGCCGATGGACCAGACGGCCGGCCGCAGATGCGCATCACGCCAGGGCCAGCCGCGGTTGAGGTGAATCTTGGCAACCCCTACATCGCCCTCAAACGTGACGCGGTGGTCACCGACAACACGACATTTGAGTACCAGCGCCCCGAACTCGTGGAGGTGACTGTCGTTGCGCTCGACTGGCGCGGCGCGGCGTCCCGGATACCCGGGTCTCCACTGGTGGCCGAACCCAGGTCGAGACGGACGCGGGGCCGGTCATGGCGCAGTTCTCGAGCGTCGGTTCGCTGACCAATGCGCAGGGAGTCGGCGTGGTCATGTCGCCACCGTCGAAGTTTGCCAACGTCAACGCTTTGGACCCCATCTATGCAGGGGCCGACGGCGTCACGCTGACCGAAGATCGCACCGTGGTCGTTCAGGCGCAAAACGCGCAGGTGGGCGCGGGGTTGCCGTACGCGTGGTTCGATGCGGCCGATCCGTTGATGCTCGACGCTGAGGGCGGAGCTACCCTGGCGTCCGGTCGAGGCGTTGTCCGCCCAGTTCACGCGGCACGTCCACTCGCCACTTGGAGTGGAGTCTGTCGACACCACCATGCCCACCTGGTTCGGTGGTCCGGTGAACCCGGTTCCGGTTCGCTATGCCAACGGGGCGACCACTTGTGTTGATGGATTGGCACGTAGATTGGACGGCGTTCTTCTCCGCTCGCCGATGGTTTGCCGTACGCGTCCGATCGACGACGACAAGTTCGCCCGCTTGGGATCGTGGCAACGGGTATCGGACGCGGCGGCGTACGGCGACAGCTAGCCAGGAGATCTCACCACGAACGCCCGACGAACCTCGCTCGTGCTCAAGGGCCTCGACATCCCCGCCGGTGAGCGTCCCGGTGAGGTGTCGCTGCTCGCTTACACCGGTCCGAAAGCTGGCGACGTGCGGTTGCGCGTCCGCGACCAGTGGGTGAGTGATCCGCTGTCGTTGCAGGGGCCAGCGCAGGACGAGCCGACGGTACTCGAGGTGCCGATCAAGGGCCAGTTCGACAGTTCGGCGCTCAGGGGCATGCTCGAGGTGGTCGTGGTCAGTGACGGTCAGCGGGTGCGCATCGACGGCCTAGCGTGGCCGATGCCGACGGCGCCCGATCCGTTCCTGCCGCCTCTGTAGCACGCGGGGCGCCTGGCCTGACGTTGCGGCGTCTGGCTTCAGGCGCCCGGCAGGCAGAGACAGAACGGGTGCCCAACCGGGTCGAGGAACACACGGAAGCCGGTGCCCGGTTGCACCTCGTGCTTGCGGGCCCCCAGCGCGAGCACTGCCGCCTCGCCGACGTCGAGGTCGTCGACGACGAAGTCGAGGTGTGCCTGTTGCGGGCGTTCTTGGCCGGGCCACTCAGGAGCCTGGTAGTCCGCGACGCGTTGGAAGTCGAGGCTGACTCCCTTGGCGGGTCTGATGCCGATCCACTCTTCGCTGGTGTTGTCTTCGTCGACGGGCCAGCCGGTGATGGCGGAGTAGAACTCGGCGAGCTCGCGAGGTTCTGGGCAGTCGATGGCGATGCAGGCTCGAGGCTTGCGATGGCTGTCATGGCTCCGAGTCTCTCACCGCGAGGTGGCGTCATATCAGAGACTGATGACCCGATTGCCGGTCTCAGACCAGGCCGCCTTGGTAGGCCAGCACCACAGCTTGCACCCGATCCCGCACCTCGAGCTTGGCCAAGATGCTGCTCAGGTGTGTCTTGGCCGTCGCCTCGGCAATCACGAGCTCGCCCGCGATCTCGGTGTTGTTCAGGCCTCGCGCCGCGCACTTCAGCACCTCGGTCTCACGTGGGCTGAGTTGAGTCAGCAACCGCTGTGCTCTGCTGTCGGGCTGTTGCTGCTGCGCCACTCCGTTCATGAGTCGGCGGAGTGTGGCGGGCGCGATGAGTGACTCGCCAGACGCCGCCAGCCGAATGCCGCGCACCAACTCGTCCGCGTCGCCGTCCTTGAGCAGGAAGCCGGCAGCTCCGGCGCGCACCGCGTCCAAGGCGTACCCGTCCTCGTCGAAGGTCGTCAGGATCACCACCTCGACGCCCGGGTGGGCAGCCCGGATTGCGCTAGTCGCCGCGATGCCGTCCATCTCGGGCATCCGAATGTCCATGAGGACGACGTCGGGCTGGGACGCCGCGACTTGGCGAAGTGCTTCGCGTCCGTTGCCCGCACCAGCCACGACTTCGATGTCGTCGCTGTCGTCGAGTAGGGCCCTGAGCGCGGAGCGGATCAGCGGTTGATCGTCGACGATCAGAACGCGGATCACCGACTCGGTCACGTGATGGCCTGCAGGGCCGGGGTTGGCATCACGACGTCGATCTTCCATATGTGTTCGTCTTGCGTCACGCGAAGACGCCCACCGTGAAGTTCGGCGCGTTCGCGCATGCCGGCCAGGCCGTGCCCACCTGGCCAGTCGAGTGAT
>CAVQHW010000006.1:0-16520 GCA_963712425.1 uncultured Actinomycetota bacterium
TCAGACGTCGACCGCACCAGCCGGACGCCACACCGGCGTCAACGCCAGTACGCCAAGCGCTGTCGCCATCAGCGCAAGACACAACCAAAGTTCCGCTGCTGACGTATCGCCGACCGAAGGCAGCAGCTGCACGTTGCGCACTCGCGGGTCAAACAGCATCAGACCCGCCACTGTCACTCCCGCACCTGCGGCCACTGCCTCACCTGGCGTGAACCGTCCCATTGCCCGAGCCGCTGCCCCAGCGGCCGCAGCGGCCAGTATCGCCGCGATGACAGTCAACAGTAGGGCGCTGGCCTGCGGAACGTGCACCACGCGCGTCCACCCCCACACCGCGACCGATGCAATGACCAGAAGCGGCAGCAAGCCGGTCAGCCGTCGCAGGTGACACCACCACGGGCTCCGCGGAGAGGCGGCTACGACAGGAGCAGAGGGTTCATCGAAGATGAAGGCAGCCGGCAGCGCCAACAGCAGGAGCGCGGCGTGCATGACGCTCGACGACCAGAGAGCATCGCGGTACAGCACCGCCAATGCACCCAACATCAGAACTGGGGTAGTCGCCACTGCGACGCTCGGCCACGGAACCGCCTGCCGCACGAAACTGAGCGCTGACATCGTCAGCCTGCGATGGCCCAAGCCAGTCCAACGGCAGCCACCACGCCAAAGACCACACCGCGACGACGCCACGTGGCGCGCTCGGCGCCGACGGCGTCCTTCATGACGGCCGCCCAGATCGCAAGACCGGTGAGACCAAGTGTGTAGATCAGGTGTCCGTAGGGTGAACCAGTGCGGACGCCGCGCAGCGCACTTGACGCATCGTCGACCCGATCGATGAGCACCCAGTCTGTCCATGGCATCGCCGTGGCGGTGAGATAGATCGGGTTCCACTCGTTGGTCGTGCGCTGTGCCAAGCCGCCCCCGACCAGAAAGACCACGACGACGCAGAGGACCAGGGCGAAGAGCACCTCGGCACCAGGAAACCGGAGCCACCGCCCGACTGCGACTCCAAGTACGGCACCACCGAAGCAGGCCACCACTGAGCCACCAATGTTGTAGGCGATGATCGGACCCCAGCCGCCGAAAGCATCGACCAGCTCGGCAGACGGCGGATTGGCCGCCCACGTGATGGCCCGCCACAGCAGCCACAGCACTCCGACGGATGCCGGCACCAGACACGCGCCCACCAAGGCCAATGTGCGAGTCGTCGCCGGCACTGGAGCGCTAGGCAGCAGCGCGATGGCTCGGTCCTCAGTGCGCGTGAGCCGAGCCGCGACGATCAAGCCAAGGACTCCAACGAAGAATGAAAGGAAAACATGGTCAGACAAAGTACTCGGGTTGGTCGGGGCGTCGTCATAGATCGCGATCAGATTCATCGCGAGGAAGACCAGGCCCAGCAGGAACAGCGGGTGACGCGCAAAGCGTCCCGCCTGAATCAGCGTCAACTGCCGCAGCAGAGCGCCTTGGTCGATACTCGCCGTCGGCCGCGTGATGGTGGTCATACCGTCACCGTCCCAATCCGTGCGCGCATCAAGAGGTACGCGTCTTCCAACGTCGGTTCGACGAGGTCGGCACCGGGCGGCGCATCACCGACGTGCCGTACCCGTCCACTGCTGGTATGCCAAGACGTGAATGCCCGCGGGTCTTCTTCGTTCGCGAGCCACACCGATCCGGACGCGGTGGCGACTAGGTCTCGCACCAGTCCGTCCCAGATCACACGGCCGCTGTCCATGACGACGACTCGGTCACACAGCGCCTCGACGTCCTCGGTTTGGTGGGTTGACAGCAACACGGTGGCGGTGCGGCCGAGACCAGAAAGTACGCCGCGCAGGCTGGCGCGCTGCTCGGGATCGAGCCCGGTGGTCGGCTCATCGAGTACCAGCAACTGTGGGGTGCCGAGGAGGGCTTGGGCGATACCCAGGCGACGCCGCATGCCGCCGGAAAGCCGCCGTATCTTCTTGGTAGCAACGTCTGCGAGCCCGACGACGTCGAGCACCCGACGCACTTCGGCGTACCTGGCCTGTTTGTCGTCCCACTCTTTAAGGATCGCCATGTAGTTGACGAACCCAAACGCGGTGAAGCCGCGGGGGAACCCAAGTTCCTGAGGCAGATAGCCGAGGTGGCGCCGCACCTCCGTGCGGTTCGCCAGGGTTGCAACATCTCGCCCGAGCAGCGCGATGTCGCCGTCGTTAGGAGCGAGCACGGTAGCCATGATGCGCTGCAACGTGGTCTTGCCAGCGCCGTTCGGCCCGAGCAGCCCGATGATGCCCGGTTGCAAGGTGATGCCCACGTCGTCGACCGCAACCGTCGAACCAAAGCGATGTGTGACCGCAGTGAGCAGCACCGTGTTCGGTTGTGTACTCATCCCATCCTCCCCTGTGTCGACAGGTGTTGGAAGCGTTTGACGAACACCACAGCCGCCACTCCGGCGACGATCACGTACGTCATGGTTGCTGTCGCGCTGAAGAGGTCACTTGGTTCCCCTACTCGCGAAATGCTGAACGCGACGGTCACCCAACCGAGTGCTGTGACGATCGCGGCATAGTGCGGTGGCACGAACGTTGCGGACGCCAACGTGACAAGCAAGAAGGCGGCTGCGGGCAGTAACCAAGCAACTGCAATCCACCACGGGCCTTCCAACCCCACCCCGGCTGCCACCGACAATGGCAAACACACCGCCACCACCATCGCCGATCGCAGTAGCAGAATGCGCAGCTTGGAGTACGGAGCAGCGATTGTCAGCTCGTAGGTCGGATCAACTTCTGACCCGTAGGCGCTAGCAACCCCCAGAATCGGCAGCACCGGTGCCAGGGCCAAGAACACTGCATCGCCAGGTGATCCCACCAGCGTTCCAGCCAGCACGACGAGCGCCAGCACCAACGTCACCGCAGTCGCCCAAGCACCGGTCAACGAAGACGCGGCCGATGCCACCCACGTCGTGGATTCAGACACCCCGAGCGCGCGCAGTCGGCGTCCGAGCCAGGGCAGTGGCTGCGGCTCGATCTCGTCGCGGATCGCAGCCCAGGACGCCTCCACATTCACGACGGTTCCCGCAGAGTGCGACACCTGGCCGACGGCTTGCTGACAGTGGGCACAGCGTTCGACGTGCTGCTCGATCGAGACGGCTGCGGTGATCGAGGCGCGTCCTGCCACCCACGCCTGCAAGTCACGCTCACGCACGTGCCAGTCACTCATGTCGCACCTCCCACGAGGGCTTCTCGCATTTGCTTGCGGGCTCGTAGCGCCCGTGACTTCACCGTTCCAGTCGGAACGCCCAACAACTTCGCAGCTTCCTTGGTCGACAGGCCATCGAGCACCGTCGCCTGGATCACTGCGCGAAACTCCGGCGACAGCGACTGCATGGCCATCCCAAGGTCGCCGTACTCAACGGCGAGCAGCACCGTCTCTTCGACACTCGGCGCCGCACCGACGTACCATCGGCCAGCTCGACGTCTGCGGACGCCGGACGCTTGCGCAGACTCGAGATCAGCCGGCGGATGCCGATGCCCCAGAGCCAGGCGCCGACGTCTCCGTCAGCGCGAAACTTGCCGGCGCCCTTCCAGGCCGCGACGAAGGTGTCCTGAAGCACCTCGGCCACGAGCTCTGGGTCGTTGCAGCGACGAAGCAGTCGGATCGATAGCCAAGGGGCGTGACGCTCGTGCAGCTTTCGGAGGGCTCCAGCGTCACCGTCCGCCACTGCCCTGCAGCAGCGCGCGGTCGGCAGACTCGTCGCCACCGGTACTCACATGCGGATTGTCGCGGGTTCGGCACCTCGTTTGGTTCCCTCATGAGCAACTTCTTTGGAAGTGAACAGGCTGGGGAGGTCGTGCCCCCGTCGCACGACCTCCCCAGCGTTGGCGGCTCGCTAGCGGGTCCGCATCCCGGTGACCTCGCCACCGAAGGAGTAGATGACGTCTGTGCCGAACTCTGGGTCATCCACCGAGAGCACTTCGTCGACAAACGAGCATCTGAGAACCGGGCGCCCACGGGTCTTGTAGTTCTTGGTCTCAACCCCCGGGTCGGACTCTTCGACGTAGACCTCACCGGTGTTGGCGTCGGTGATCCGGAAGAAGAAGCCTTCGAAGGCCAGCGGAATGAACACCGACTTTCCGTTCACATCGAAAGCCGGCGTCCACGAGCCGTTGCCGGGAGCGACGACGATGTTGTACGACGAGCCGTCGTTGCACGACAGGGTGGTCGTTGAGTTTTCGTCAGCCGCCGGTGGATCTGCGACTGCGGTACCCGCCATACCCAATGTCAATACTGATCCGATCACGACACTTGCTGCCAACGATTTCCGCATAACCCCTCCTTGAGACTGGAGCGTCGAGCGACGTCCACTCGTCATGTCGCGTTCTAGCGCTCTTTCGGTTCCGCGGGGCGCGCACAGATTGTGGTTGGCGAGGGCGGGCGGCGCCTCATGGTGAGAACCCCATGCGGGCGAGGGTGTGGGCCGCCTTCCGATTGCGGTGCCGCCCGTCACTCTGTGATTGCCGACCCCCTCTGGGCAGAATGGCCTGCATGGTCATCGTGGCTGGTCATCTTGTGGTCCCCGCGGAGCATCGTGACGAATACCTCAGCGCCTGCGCCGACGTAGTCCGGGCGGCTCGAGAAGCACCTGGGTGTCTCGACTTCGCGCTATCAGCCGACCTGCTTCAGCCGGAGCGCGTCAACGTGTACGAGTGCTGGCGGGACGCGGCGTCCGTCGAGGCGTTCAGAGGGTCAGGCCCGAGGGCGGGTTGTCCCAGCTGATCACTGGCGCCGAGGTCAGCCAGCACGAGGTGGCGTCCTCGCTGCGGCTCTGACGATCTGGCCGATCCGGTCAGCCGACCCCGACGCCCGCGGTGACCAGACTCCCCCGGAGCACTTGGTCGATCGTTGTCGCCAGCAGTACGTCCTGTGTTGAGACGCCATGGCCGCCCGGCTCGCCCACCGTGAGCAGTACGAGGTCTGGCTGCAACTGCACCGCGGGGCGCGTCGGAAACCCAGCTGAGACGTGAGCGATCGCGGCCACGAGTTCAGGTCGTGTGCTCTCGGTGACCGGGACTCCGCGCACAAGCGCGCCGTCTTCGACCTGCCAACCGGGCAATCTGTCGAGTACAGCGGTGATCTGCGCTGGGTCGAATCCCATGGGGCACTCCTTCGTTGGTCCTGCCCTCGGGGTTACCCAATTCCGCTGCATCCCAACCACACCGTTCAGCGATACACCTCACGCCGGTGGGCCACCCGCAGCACGAGCACCACGAGTTCGCCGTCCTCGATGGCGTACACGACCCGGTAGGTGCCGACTCGGACGCGCCACCGACCTCGGTCTCCCCCGCGCAGCATCACAGCGTTGGGCGGTCGCGGATCGATCGCCAGCAACTCGATGGCTCCGACCAACCGACGCTGCATCGCCTTCGGAGCCTTCGCCAGCGCACGTGACGCCGAAGCAGTCAGCCGGACGTCATACGTCACGCCAGGCCGAGGTCTCGCTTGACGTCATCCCAGGGAATCGTCGGTTCACCGTTGACGATCTCTGCCATCGCGGCATCCGCTGCGTTGAGATCCTCGGCGTCCTCGACAAGCTCGACCATTCGCTCGTACTGGTCTGCGCTCAGCAGGACTGCCTGGCGTTGGCCGTGCTTGGTGAGGAACACCGGTTCACGCTCAGCGGTGTCGACGACCTCGCTGAAGCGTTCACGGGCCTCGGTGACGGAGAGTTCTGTGGCCATGTAGGTAGCGTACATTTTGACCTCCGAAACGTACAGATGAGTCGGACGCCCATGAGGCTAGCTCCGCCGTGCGGCAAGCACGGTCAATCCACAGGCTCCGTGGCGGTGCTGACCGGTCCGTCCAACTGGCCGTAGCCAAAGATGTGCGCGCTCACGACGTCGAGCTCGCGCCGGTCATCGCCGAAGAAGGCGGCCAACCGGTACGCGACCCGTGGGAACGGCTTCTCGCGGGCGCGTCCACCTTCGCCCCAGTTCGCCTGCGGCACGACGAGGAACAGATGCTGGGTATCCGGTGAGATGTGGGCCTTCCACATGTCCTTGAGGTCGTGGTTGTTCGTGGTCGTTCCGCCGCGTTCGACTTCGCCGAGGATCCCGCGTCCCTCTGCCAGCCAGAACACGAAGTCGGGACGCGCGTGCGTCACGAGGCCGTCCTGCGGGCTGAGCACGACCTCGCTGCGGAACCCAAGCTCGTTCTCAAGCAACTCGGCGACGATCCGCTGCACTGCTGAGCTCTGTGCCCCATGCACGTGCACCGCATCGATGGCGTCTGCACGCGCCTCGAGGTGATCGCGGAGGCGTGCCGCGAGACCGTCGACCCGTTCGAGCTCAGCACTCTCGGCGACGTCCAGTTGATGCCGCACGAGGCGGGCGTACTGGACGGGCATGGCCCGCAGCTTCACAGCTGCCGGCCGTAGAAGCTAGCCCGTCGTCGGGGTCACCGCGCTTCATGTGACGGTTGGGACCACCTTTCGGCGTCCAGAGGGCCCGATTGTGGTCCTAACCGTCACATCAACGGCAGGGACGCGATCGAGATGACCGTTAGGGGCAGAAACCGGCCTCATTTCGGCGGGCTCTTGCTCCTAACGGTCATCTCGGTGATCAGCTCGCCGGCGGTGCGGGACGCGTCGCTCGAGCGGCCATCACGAGCCAGAACGACCCGATCAGCACGCCGGTACCGAACTCCGCGCCGAGCACGGCCACGAAACCCCCCACACCCCCGAGCACCGCAAGCCACACCGGGAGCGTCCGCCTGACGGACGCCCAGACGGCCCACCAGACGAACCCGATCCCTGCCATCAGGTTGCCCGGCCCGCCGAGCACGAAGAACCAATCTGGGTCGTCACCGAGGATGACGCCCGCGGATACACCGATGACGAGCAGCCCATAGCCGATCTGGATGAGCAATGACGGCGCCCTCGCGATCTGCTCACGACCGCGCACTGCGGCGACCGCAACGATGGACGCCGCCAGATAGAGCAAGAGACCCAACTCACGCAGCCAATCGGACGCCGTCTCGAGCCGAAACTCAGGCGGACCTTCTACCGTGACCAGCAACACTGCCAACGCGATGGCCGACGCTCCGGCGAGCACCATCGCCACGCGTCCCCACCACGCGGTCTGCTGATGCCCGACATTCATGGACGCCGGCGCTGGCTCTGTTGCAGACGGCATGAGACCTCCAACTGTCGATGCAAGCGAACTGAGCGATCCGATCGTGACAGTGGCTCACTGCCCGCACATCGGAGCCAGCGGCTACTCATCGCCCGAAGGGCTCAGACCACGGGATGAGTCCACCTCCCACTCACTCGGTCCTGAGGCTGAGCCGAGCGCACACCCGCTCACGTACCCTGAGGCACCGCGCGCTGAGGGGAGCCTCATGAGAAGACTGTGGATCAGGCCGACGTGGTACGAGATCGCCGGCGTCACCGCGCTCGCGGTGTGGGCCGTGACCCTCGCTGACGGAGCCGACCACAGTGCCCTGGCCGCGGCGCTTGGCATCGCTTCGGCCCTGTCGTTGCTGCTGCGACGAAGTGCTGCCGCTACTTCCGCTGGCCGTGGCGCTGACCTGCCTGCTGGCGTCAGCGACCCTCGCGGGGTATCCAGGCCCGGACGACCCTTACCTGGTTGCACTTGTCTGGGCCAGCTACTCCGCTGGTCGGCATGCACCGCCGCGCTCTCAACCGTGGCCGGCCTTCATGGTGCTGCTGTTTGTCGCGCTGACCACACCTGACGCCAGGCACCAGGCGATGTTGTGTTCCCCTTCATATTTGCCGGAGTGCCATGGCTCGCGGGGCTGGCCTTACAACTGGCAACCAGCCGCGCCCAGCGCGCTGAAAGCAAGGCCGACGACCTAGCGTCGCAGATGCTCACGGTTGCCGGACGCGCCGAGGTCGACGAGAGGCTGCGCATCGCTCGCGAATTGCACGACGTCATGGGGCACACATTGACTGGGCTGTCGCTGCAGGCGCAGACGCTGCGGCGACGAGTAGCGGCCGGCAAAGCTCTCGCCGAGGCAGACGTGCGCACCGTCGAGGCGACGACCAACGAATTGCTCACTGACGTACGGCGCCTGGTTGGTCTCCTTCATTCCGACACCGATGACGAGCGACGCCCCTTGCCGGGCATCGGCGATCTCGAGACGCTCGTGGGCCAGAGTGCGCGGCACGGCCAGCAGGTCGAGTTGATGGTGCGCGGTGAGCCTCGACCTCTCCCGCCCGCGCTGTCGACCTCGCTCTTCCGCATCTGCCAGGAGGCGTTGTCGAACGCCGGCCGGCACGGCGGGGGTGGCACCGTCTCAGTCGAGGTGACGTGGGCGTCCGACTCGGTGTTGCTTGAGGTGCGCAACACCCTTCGCGGCGCAGCTCCGGAGTCCGCATCACTCGACTGGCCAGGTGGGCACGGCCTCGCTGGCATGCGCGAACGCGCTGAACTGCATGGTGGACGATTTCGCGTGACGCAAGACGAACACACATGGAAGATCGACGTCGTGATGCCAACCCCCGCCCTGCAGGCAGTCACGTGACCGAATCGGTGATCCGGGTTCTGATCGTCGACGATCAACCGCTGATCCGCTCCGCACTGAGGGCCCTACTCGACGACAGCGACGACATCGAAGTCGTGGCTGGTGCGGGCAACGGACGGGAAGCGCTTCGCCAAGTCGCGGCGTCCCAGCCCGACGTCGTCCTCATGGACATTCGGATGCCCGAGATGGACGGCATCGCGGCGACTAGCGCAATCCGGGCTGCCCACCCGGGCGTCGAGGTGGTGATCCTGACGACCTTCGACGAGGACGGGTACGCATTGGACGCCGTGCGCGCCGGGGCTGCCGGCTTCCTGCTCAAGGACGGAGACGCGGACGAGTTGGTGCGCGGCATTCGGCTGGCGGCGTCTGGCGAGTCACTCATCGCGCCCGCCACACTCCGCCGACTCATGAACGGAGTGGCGCAGCGGCAACAGCCCGACAGCAGAGCACAGCAGTTGCTGACTCAGCTCAGCCCACGTGAGACCGAGGTGCTGAAGTGCGCGGCGCGAGGCCTGAACAACACCGAGATCGCGGGCGAACTCGTGATTGCCGAGGCAACGGCCAAGACACACCTGAGCAGCATCTTGGCCAAGCTCGAGGTGCGGGATCGGGTGCAAGCTGTGGTGCTGGCCTACCAAGGCGGCCTGGTCTGAGGCCGGCAATCGGGTCATCAGTCTTGATATGACGCCACCTCGCGGTGAGAGACTCGGAGCCATGACAGCCATCGCAAGCCTCAGCTGCATCGCCATCGACTGCCCAGAACCTCGCGAGCTCGCCGAGTTCTACTCCGCCATCACCGGCTGGCCGGTCGACGAAGACAACACCAGCGAAGAGTGGATCGGCATCAACCCCGGAAAGGGCGTCAGCCTCGACTTCCAACGCGTCGCGGACTACCAGGCTCCTGAGTGGCCCGGCCAAGAACGCCCGCAACAGGCACACCTCGACTTCGTCGTCGACGACCTCGACGTCGGCGAGGCGGCCGTGCTCGCGCTAGGCGCCCGCAAGCACGAGGTGCAACCGGGCACCGGCTTCCGTGTGTTCCTCGACCCGGTTGGGCACCCGTTCTGTCTCTGCCTGCCGGGCGCCTGAAGCCAGACGCCGCAACGTCAGGCCAGGCGCCCCGCGTGCTACAGAGGTGGCAGGAACGGATCGGGCGCCGTCGGCATCGGCCACGCTAGGCCGTCGAGGCGCACCCGCTGGCCGTCACTGACCACGACCACCTCGAGCATGCCCCTGAGCGCCGAACTGTCGAACTGGCCCTTGATCGGCACCTCGAGTACCGTCGGCTCGTCCTGCGCTGGCCCCTGCAACGACAGCGGATCACTCACCCACTGGTCGCGGACGCGCAACCGCACGTCGCCAGCTTTCGGACCGGTGTAAGCGAGCAGCGACACCTCACCGGGACGCTCACCGGCGGGGATGTCGAGGCCCTTGAGCACGAGCGAGGTTCGTCGGGCGTTCGTGGTGAGGTAGCTGTCGCCGTACGCCGCCGCGTCCGATACCCGTTGCCACGATCCCAAGCGGGCGAACTTGTCGTCGTCGATCGGACGCGTACGGCAAACCATCGGCGAGCGGAGAAGAACGCCGTCCGATCTACGTGCCAATCCATCAACACAAGTGGTCGCCCCGTTGGCATAGCGAACCGGAACCGGGTTCACCGGACCACCGAACCAGGTGGGAATGGTGGTGTCGACAGACTCCACTCCAAGTGGCGAGTGGACGTGCCGCGTGAACTGGGCGGACAACGCCTCGACCGGACGCCAGGGTAGCTCGCCCTCAGCGTCGAGCATCAACGGATCGGCCGCATCGAACCACGCGTACGGCAACCCCGCGCCCACCTGCGCGTTTTGCGCCTGAACGACCACGGTGCGATCTTCGGTCAGCGTGACGCCGTCGGCCCCTGCATAGATGGGGTCCAAAGCGTTGACGTTGGCAAACTTCGACGGTGGCGACATGACCACGCCGACTCCCTGCGCATTGGTCAGCGAACCGACGCTCGAGAACTGCGCCATGACCGGCCCCGCGTCCGTCTCGACCTGGGTTCGGCCACCAGTGGAGACCCGGGTATCCGGGACGACCGCGCCGCGCCAGTCGAGCGCAACGACAGTCACCTCCACGAGTTCGGGGCGCTGGTACTCAAATGTCGTGTTGTCGGTGACCACCGCGTCACGTTTGAGGGCGATGTAGGGGTTGCCAAGATTCACCTCAACCGCGGCTGGCCCTGGCGTGATGCGCATCTGCGGCCGGCCGTCTGGTCCATCGGCAAACGGCACAATGAACTCTCGGGCAACCCGCAGGTTCGCCATGGCGTCCTCGAGTTGCGCGCCGTCGGCGTCAGTCGCGTCGATGTCGATCACGACCGACTTGGGTAGCCGGATCGTGAAGTCGTTGTCAGCGGACGCGTCAACGTCACGTGCCGGCGCGGTTCGGTAGAGCCCCGGGCCTTGCAGGGTTGCGGACGCGGTGAGCGTGGCGTCCGGGAAGGTGCGGAACTGCACTCCCCCATCGGCGTTGCTGGTGGCCCGTAGTGGGTTGAACCCGTTGGCCAACTGCGCAGGCGCGAGCCCGGGTGCGAGCGTCGCGGGATCGGCGGGGCCTCCCACCTGGACGCGCACCCCTTCGGCAACGTCACCGGTGTCGGCGTCCCGCACGGTGGCCCTAGTGCGCACCGGCTCGGGCAGCGTCAGGGTGAAGCTGTCGCTCTCGGTGATGTTCAGTGGTTGGACCATCGACCAGGAGCCCGGCAAGTACCAAACCTTGGCACCGCTGTAGAGGCGCAGGCTCGCCTCGCCTTCGGGGAACGCGAACGTGGCAGGCCCAGTGTCAGGCACCGCGCTATAGACATGACCCCAGGTGCCATCCACATTAAAGTTGTCGATGTTCACCGCACGTCCGGCGTAGTCCTGGATGCGGAACGACACGTTGTGGATCGGCAACGCCTTGGCCCGCACCGAAACGTCAGAGCTGGCGTCCACCGACGTTTGCGACGGCGTCACCAACGGCACGCGATACTCCAGCGACTCCTGGCGTCCGGTGATGCGTATCTCGCGATCGGAGTCCGGCAGCACGCTGAACACCGAGCGTCCCTCGGCGTCCGTGGTCGGCGCATCGACGACAGCCCGGGCCGTGAACGTGGGCAAGTCGCCCGAGAGCGTCACGTCGTCGGCAGCGTTGTCGCCTCCGCCGTCGACGGACAGGTCGGGCAGTGGGACGCCGTCGGCATCCCGCACTCGCAGCGACACCTTCGCCAGTTCGGGCAGTTGCAGCGTCCAATCTGCGGAGTCGACGAGTTCGGCCTGAGTGTTGGCGTACCAGTAGGCCGGCGTGCCCGGCTTGGTCGCGACCGCGACGTCCCAGAGGTCTGGTGTCAATGTCGCGGCGAACGAACCGGCGGCGTCGATCACCGGCACGACGCAGGGGTTGTCGCCAGCCGTCGGGCAGAAGCGAACGATGATGTCCTGGTTGCTGACTGTGGCAGAAGAGACCAGCTGACCGGTGACCTGGATCTCGACCGCGGCGGACGCCCCGGTCGCCGGGATCACGCTCGCGAGCGCTGCACATGCCATGCCAGTGACGACGAGCCGTCGAATCACGAGTACCCCCGGTGAATATCGAAACGATCATGCCACCGTAGGTCTTGGGGCGAGGCGCTACAGGCGTTTAGCGAAGTTGCCGGACGCGGTCACCCACATGGGCGAGTGCCCGACGAGACAGCGGGCTCTCTCTTCTCGGGCGGCTGCTTCAGTTCGCGTTCGAGTTGACGGTCGCCCGCACGACTGAGCGGTTGCCAGCACGGTCGGACGCCGTCGCGGTCACCTCGTACAGCCGACGCGAGACGCGGGTGATCTCGACGTAGCACTCCGCGACCCCGCTTGCGCTGCGCCCGGCTCCGTCGTCGGCGCGACAGCGGACGTCGGGGCGTCCCTCGTGCTGCTTGAGTACCCCACCGATCCACACTTCGGGGTCTCGCTGGTCTACCTCGCCGAACCAACTCCGCTGCCGGACGTTGCCGGCGTTGTCGGTCGCCTCGACGCGCACCCGCATCGTGCGGTCGACAACCCTCGAATCGGGGCAAGCACTGACTCCCGAGGTCGCATCCGAGCATTGGTACGTCAGACTCACCGGACGCCGGTACCACCCGTACGCGTTGGGCTCACGATCCGGGCTGACGCTCACCGACGGTGCTCGCGTATCGACCATGGCCTGGACGGTGGTCTGGCCATCGTTGCCCGCCAGATCGGTCGCGGTTCTGACAAGTGCGTGCTCGCCGTCCGGCAACTCCTCTGCACCCGGGCACGACACGACTCGCGTTGTCGGGTCGGTGCAGGTGTAAGCAACCGTTGGGTGCGTGACAAACCAGCCGTTGTCTCCGTCGGGGCTCGGCGGGGTCGTGGTCGCATCGATGATCGGTGCGTCGGCGTCCATACCCTCGACCGTCAGAGTGGTGCGCAAGGTGGGAAAGTTGCCGTAGGTGTTCCAGCTGGAGGTGTTCGGGTCATAGATGGCGAAGTCGTCGTCCCCCGAACCGTCTGCGGCAGACAGCACAAGCTGCGAGTAGAGGGACACACCTTCGACAGACAGTACGTAGGTCTCCCCCGCGACCAGCTCGACGTCTGCCGCAGTGAAGTCGAACGTCATGTCGCTGCCCGACACGGTCACGGTCTGTGATCCGAGTACGTTGCCGATCTGCGGACGCGCACTGTCGTCTGAGACGGAGAGCGTCACTTCGGTGTTGGCGGCGCCGTCGTGGTTCTCGTCGAAGGCCATTCGGATCTCGGTGAGAGACCCACTCGCTTCAGCGACAAAGGGGTCAGCGAGCACTAGCCCCTGGTTGAGAGCCAGCGACCAAGAAGTCCCTCGTTCGAAGGTCGTGTGGGCTGTGTCTACGTACGGCGCCGGCTCTGCCGCTGAGGCACTCATCGAGGTGACGAGCATTGCCGTAGCCATCGCCATCGAAACGGTCACGGCACGCAAGACCGACATGCTTCTCCCCCAGGTCTGAATCAGATCTAGAGGGCATCGACAATCGGCTCAACCGACTTGACCACCTGGTCGCCTAGAGCCGAAGCTCGCCGAGTGGGGCGCTGGTGACTCGCGGTCACGGCCACGGCACCGGTGGCGTCCTTCAGGGTGAACTTCGGCCACATTGCGCCAGGTCGCTAGGTCATCAGCCATGTGGGTGGGTAACCTCGCCGGACCATCTTGCCCATTGGGGGGACCATGAGCTTCACCTCGCACGCCCTGCGACGCATCTCGGTCGTCGGGGCAGCCGTGATTCTGACGCTGCCTGTTCTCGCGGTCGCGAGCAGCGCACCTGCGGGGGCCGCCACCACTCAGACCTTCATCACCATGTTCAGCACCTCTGGCGACTACATCGGCGGGGGTCAGGTGAAGACGTTTGCCACGCCAACGGACGAGATCAGCGGATCCTTCGACGGTCGGACCCTGCGCGTAGGTCTCGATGGAGCCAACGGCAGTTGGTTCAGCTACGAGTTCAGCGCACCGGGCGGCAAGAAGCTCGAGGTGGGCACGTACTACGACGCTGAGCGCTACCCCTTTAACGACGAGTGGCACCCAGGCATCAGTGTTTCCGGTGACGGCCGAGGCTGCAACCAAAACCGCGGCTCATTCACAGTCCGCGACATCGCCTACACGCAAGGCACGGTGACGCGACTCGACCTGTCGTACGTTCAGTACTGCGAGAGCTGGTCAGCTCCCCCTCTCTTCGGCCAGATCGTCATCGGAAAGTCAGCGCCCGCGTCCGGGCTCCACGCCATGCCACGCCGAGTGGACTGGCCGTTGCAGGACTCCGGCGAGGTTTCGCGAGACGTTCCGGTCACTTTGCGGGCGGTAGGCACAGACGTCCCAACGTCCGTGCTATCGATCGACGCGGGGGTGCACCCAGAGGGCGATTCGGATGCGTTTTCGATCGTCGGAGACACCTGCCCCGACACACTCACCTCCGGAGCGCAGTGCTCGATCACGCTGAGCTTCGATCCCACGCTGAACGGAGTGCACACGGGATCCCTCAAGGTCGGAGGTGACGGCGCCCAGTTCGCCAGTGTCCCCTTGAGCGGCATTGCCGATGACGGCATCTCAGGTTGGCGTCACGCAACTGAGACGGTCGATGGCGTCGTCAGCTCCAAGATTGACGTTGACGGTCTCACACCAGCTGACTTCACGGCGACTGGCGATCTATCCGAGCTCACGCTCACCGCATCGTCGGCGGATGAGGACCTAGCGGCGACACTGACAGCACCCGTTGGTGAAGAACTCACGGCCGGGACGACGTACTCCAGCCTCCCCGCTGCTGCCGGGGACAGCGGCGGGTTCGACTTGGACGTCAATGGAATCGACTGCCCTGAGGCGCAATCATCAGTTGCGGTTCACCAGATCGAGATCGATCCTGACACCGACGAAGTCCTGCACGTGTCTCTCTCCTACAAGCACCAGTGCACCGGCGAGTCCGGGTCCCCGGCAGGAGTGGGGGCCATCGGCTACGACGCCACCTTCGGTCCGCGCGTCCGGCCCAGCTTCGGCGAGGTCGATGGGGTGTACGGCACCGAGATCGTCGCTGAGCTCTCGACGTCCAGGGCACTGTTCGGCAACTTCATTCAGGTCAACGGCTACCTACAGCGCCCGGACGAATCCCGCGTGGAAGACGAGTCAGTCGATCTCTTGCAGCGCGAGGTCGGCACGGAGGAGTGGGACGTCGTGGCTTCGGCCAACACCAGCAGCGGCGGCTACTTTGGATTTCAGCGATTCGCCGCAGAGAACACCAGCTATCGGGTGGACTTCAGTGGTTCGCAGGACCAGTTGGCCGTGAGTTCTGAGCTCTCGACCTCATGGTGCGTCGACGCGTTATCGCTCAAGGCAGCACCGGGTCTGTTGACACCGGCGAGAGGTTCCGGGTGGTTGGTCACATCGAGGCCCGCGAGGGGCAGCGATCCCCGTCGAGGTGCAATACCTCAACCGTCGCGCGAACTGGCGCACTCTGGCGACCGATGTCACCGGTGACAAGGGTCGCTTCGGCGTCCCGATTCGATTCGAACGACCCGGATCACAACGGCTCCGTGTTGTTGCGGCACCCACGCAGCTCCTTGGCCGAGGAGTAAGCGACGAAGTGTGGGTATCGGTTTCTTAGTCGGGCATCAACCCTGTTCTGTACGCCAGGTGCGCGTTGACCGATCTTGGGCGGCTACCGCTCGCGCATCATTGGGAACGCGTCCGAGATGCTGGCCCGCCATACACGTGGGGCACCAGTTCGGTCGTCAACTCTGGTACCGCGCGCAGCGCGACGGGCAACTCGTCACCGGCGAGGCTCCGCAAGAGTCGCGTAGCAAGGTCGGGCGGTCCCATACAGTGCAACTCCTACCCCCCAGGCTGACGAGTTAATCCAACAACCTGGACGCGGCTCCCCCGACTTCAGCAGGCCGCGTCGATCCCTCGTTTGAAGTACACGACAAGAGGGGAAGTACAGGAGGAGAACTCCGCATCGCCTAGGGAAAACGGAGCAGCGCAGATTCCGACTCGCTCCCCACGATCACAACGACGCCGGCTGCGCGTCGATGTGAGGGCTCTGGCCAGGGTCCCACTCAAAGAGCGCCGTAGCGTCTCCCGCCCGACCCGTCACCTCCCGGCGCCGCCGACGCAGGTCGAGTTGAGCTTGCGCCAGCACACGTGGCCCGCGAGGTCATGCGCGGAAAGGGCGCGACTAAGCGCAGCGGGCTCGGCAGTTAGTCGCCGAGCGGCATCGCAACCGTCAGCAGGACGGCGCTGTCGGCAATAGCCTCGAGGCTGTGTCGGGTGTTCGGGATCACGAGCAGGTCTCCCTCTGCACCCTCGGTCGAGGCTCCATCACTGACCAGAGCGACGCGTCCACGCAGTATCTGCAGTGTGGCTTCGCCCGGGATGGTTATGCCGTCGAGTGACTGTCCGGCGGCCAAGGCAATCAGCGTCTGCCGAGGTGGTGGTCCTGTCCGCCGTAGATGGTGTGTGAGCTGCGGCCG